>NZ_JBVJIF010000007.1:0-587234 GCF_055586425.1 Streptomyces sp. NPDC050806
GCCCGGTTACATTTCGAACCCGGAAGCTAAGCCTTTCAGCGCCGATGGTACTGCAGGGGGGACCCTGTGGGAGAGTAGGACGCCGCCGAACAATCATTGTGGGGAAGCCCCGCACCGTATGGTGCGGGGCTTTTCTGCGTTCCGGACCAAGGCGTACGGCTCCGCGTCTAGTGTGCGGAGATGGGATACGACATCAGGCCGGTCACAGCCGGCGAATGGCGCGGCCTCAAGGAGCTGCGGCTCGCGGCGCTTTCGGACCCGGCGGCATCCATCGCCTTCCTCACGACCTATGCGCAGGCGTCGGCGTACCCCGACGAGCGCTGGCAGGAGAACGCTCAGGCAAGTGAGTCGGGGCTCGGCGTCGTCACGTACGTCGCGGTGGCGGCCGACGGCAACTGGGCCGGGATGGCGGCCGTACTCCTGGAGACCGCCGACCAACCGAAGGCCAAGGTGGTGGGCTTCTACGTCCGCCCCGAGCACCGGCGGACGGGCGTGGCCGCCGAGTTGCTGCAAGCGGCGGCGGCGCGGGCCACGGACGGACCGGCGGGAGCCGAGAGCGTCTTCCTGTCGGTGCATGAGCGGAACGTCCGCGCGCAACGGCTGTACGAAGCCCAGGGGTTCGTACGCACCGGCGAGACCGAGGAGGACGCCACGGGGACGATATGGGAGTACGTACGCAAGCGGACGCCGTGAGCCGACCGGTCCGGTGAGCCGGGCGGCCCGGGGCTCAGACCGGCAGTGCGGCGTCGGGCCAGCGAGCGCGGGCCTGTTCGGGGGAGCGGAGCGTAGCGAGCGTCAGCAGGCCTTGCGTGGCGCCCGAGGCGATGAGCTCGGGAAGGGCCGGCAGGGGGGCGAGCGCCGCGATGTCGTCGAGGACGAGGGTGAGTGGTGGGTCGAGGCGACCGTCAGATGACCGTTCGGCCATGCGGCGGCCGCGCTCGACCACGCTTGAAACGAGTGCGGTGAGCAGCGGCATCGCACCCGGCGTCGTGCGCGGGTCCTCGATGGACTCGCCCACAACATAAAGCGTTCCCCCTTCGCCGACAAATGATTCGAGGGCGAGGCCATCAGCTCGCCCTGGATTGCACGCGTCCCGGATGTGGACGGAGGACAGGGCGGCCAGCGCGCGGGCGACCAACTGCTGGGCCATGTCGCGGCGTTCGGGATGCGCGGTCAGCACGGACTCCAGCTCGCCGGCCCGGCCGGACGCCGCCTTGGAGTTCGTACGGAGGATGCGTACGGGTTCGTGGGCGGCGCCGCTGCCCTGTGCCCAGCGGTGGATCTGCCGGAAGGGCCGGCCGTCCACGGCGGCCGCGTGCAGCCAGCAGCGCAGCAGCGTTTCTGCGGCGTCGGCGAGAGCGGAGTCGAGCGTGCTGGCGGGGCGTACGGGTGCGAGGAGCGCGGCGGCGCGCGTACCGGCGATGGCGATGTCCGCGCAGCCCGCGGTGGGGGACCAGCGGAGGCGGGCGGGGGTGTCGAGGGCGTGCAGCGGGTCGTAGACGTGCAACGGCCCGAGTTTTGCCCGTGCGTCCTTGGTCTCGGCCCAGAGGGTCGGGTCGGTCGTCGCTACGAGGAGCGGGCCCTCGGCGGCGTTGATCACGTCGAGCGCGGCGGCGCGGGCAGCGGGGCGCTCCGTGCGGTGGTGGTAGTGGACGCAGGGGAGCGCGGCGCCGGCAGCCGCCTCGGTGACGCTGCCTCCGCCGACGAGGGTGGGGGGAGGGGCTGTCGCGGCGGTACCGGCCGCCCCGAGCGCGGTGATCGCTCCTGCCGCGCCTGCATCCCTTGCCGCGCCAGCCGCGGCGGACGTGCCGGCGGCGTCGAGGGCACCAGGGGCGGGGGTGCTCGTACGGGACTCCGCGGGAGCGGCCGGTGCGGGAACGTCTGTACGGGCGTCTGCGGCCTGCTGCGGCGCCGGTGCGGCCGTGGGGCCGGAGGCGGCAGCTGCGGCCGTCGTGCCGCTACCCACGATGGCCTCCGCCCCCTCTGAGACAGGGGCAGAGGCAGGGGCAGGAGCAACTGTCGCGGAGGGGGCGGGCGCGGGCGCCGTGGCGGGCGGTGTCTGCCCTGCCTGCGGTTCCTTGGTCATCGGTACGGGGCGCTGAGCGCTCTCGGTGCGCTCGCCGGTCACGCGTCGCTGGGCGGCGTTCCGTTCCGCTCGGCGCTGGGCGCGTACCGCGCGGAAGCGGGTGACCGTGCCCAGTACGAAGACGGTGAGGACGACCAGGACCATCAGCTCGCTGATGAGGACGCCCCAGAAGAGGCCGTAGCCGGAGAGCTGGCCGGCCGGGGTGGCGGGCCAGGCGCCGGCCAGGTCGTGCGGCTCGGTGACCAGTTCGCGCATCGCGAGGGGGGTGCGCGTGAAGGTCAGGTGGTCGGGCCAGCCGCCGTGGGCGAAGAGGCCGGAGAGGCCCGTGGCGAGCCAGACCAGCACGGTCAGGCCGAGGAGGAAGGCCAGTACGCCGACGAGCAGGGAGTCGGGGACGCCGCGCTCCCGTCGCCGGGGCCCGGACCCGCCGTCCCGGCCCGGTCCGCCGGGGCCGTGTTCTCCGTATGCCTGCCCCTGCCGGTCGTACCGGTCGTACCCGTCGCCGCTCACGCCACCGACCCGTCCTTCGTGCTGCCGTACTGTCCGTCCGGGACCAAAGAGGCCAATGAGGCCTTGGAGGCCCTCACGCCACCGTTTCGCTCGACTCGTTGCTGAGCTGGCGTGCCATGGCCATGGCCTCGGCGCGTGCTTCGGCCTCGGCGTCCGCGGCGCGTTCCAGGGCGCGGGCCTCCTCCGTGGGCTGCGCCGACGCGTCGGCGATGGAGGACTCGGTCATGGCGCGGTCGGTGTAGACCAGCGGGCGTTCGGCCTCGGTGATCAGGTGCTTGACGACCTGGACGTTGCCGTTGACGTCCCAGACCGCGATGCCGGGGGTGAGGGTGGGGATGATCTCCACCGCCCAGCGTGGCAGCCCCAGTACGCGTCCGGTGGCCCGTGCCTCGTCGGCCTTCTGGGCGTAGATGGTCCTGGTCGACGCCATCTTGAGGATGGCTGCCGCCTCTCGCGCCGCCGCGCCGTCGACCACGTCGCTGAGGTGGTGGACGACGGCGACGAAGGAGAGGCCGAGCCGGCGGCCGAACTTCAGCAGGCGCTGGAAGAGCTGGGCGACGAACGGGGAGTTGATGATGTGCCAGGCCTCCTCGACCAGGAAGATCCGTTTCTTCCGGTCGGGGCGGATCCAGGTGTGCTCCAGCCAGACGCCCACGATCGCCATCAGGATCGGCATCGCGATGGAGTTGCGGTCGATGTGGGAGAGGTCGAAGACGATCAGCGGCGCGTCGAGGTCGATGCCCGCGGTCGTCGGGCCGTCGAACATGCCGCGGAGGTCACCGTCGACGAGGCGGTCCAGCACGAGGGCGACGTCCAGGCCCCAGGCCCGTACGTCGTCCAGGTCGACGTTCATCGCCTCGGCGGACTCCGGCTTGGGATGGCGGAGTTGCTCGACGATGTCGGTGAGGACCGGCTGGCGGTCGGTGCTGGTGTCGTCGCCCTCGGCGGAGCCGAACCCGTTGAGTACAGCGGCGTGCGCGACCTTGAGGGCGAAGCCGGAGCGCTCGTCGAGGCCGTGGCCCATGGCCACCTCGATGATCGTACGGAGCAGCGCCAGCTGGCCGGTGGTGGTGATCGACGGGTCCAGCGGGTTGAGGCGGATGCCGCCGTTCAGGGCCGCTGTGGGGTCCAGCCGGATCGGGGTTATGCCGAGCTGTTCGGCGATGAGATTCCACTCGCCGACGCCGTCCTCGCCCTGTGCGTCGAGCACCACGACCTGGCGGTCGCGGAACCGGAGCTGGCGCAGGACGTAGGTCTTCTCCAGCGCGGACTTGCCGTTGCCGGACTCGCCGAGGACGAGCCAGTGCGGGGCCGGCAGCTGCTGGCCGTACAGCTGGAAGGGGTCGTAGATGTATCCCTTGCCGCTGTACACCTCGCGGCCGATGATCACGCCGGAGTCGCCCAGTCCTGGTGCGGCGGTGGGCAGATAGACGGCCTGGGCCTGCCCGGTGGAGGTCCGTACGGGCAGCCTGGTCGTCTCCACCTTCCCGAAGAGGAAGCTGGTGAAGGCCTCGGTGATCGCGGCGAGCGGATCGAGCATGGCCATGACGTACGCGCCTCCCAGCGGCTTAGCGGCGGATCCCGGTCGCGAACGGAAGCGTGTTGACGAAGGCCCGGTGGTGCTCGCGGTCGCACCACTCCAGCTTGAGGTAGGACTTGCCGGCCGAGGCGCGGATGGTCCGCTTGTCACGGGCCAGCGCCTCGGGCGAACGGGACGAGACGGTGATGTACCCGACGATGTTCACCCCGGCCGCGCCGGACGCCAGGTCCTCGCCGCGCTGGTCGACGCGTCCGTGGTGGGCCACGTCGCGCGGGTCCACCACGCGGTTCATCTTGGCGGCGCGGCTGGCTTCCGCGTCGTCGTTGGTCTTCTCGGTCAGCATGCGCTCGATCGCCACCTCGGTCGGTTCGAGGTCCATGGTGACGGCGACGGTGCGGATGACGTCGGGGGTGTGGACGAGCAGCGGGGCCAGGAAGTTGACGCCGACCGGGGTCAGCGGCCACTCCTTGACCCACGCGGTGGCGTGGCACCAGGGCGCGCGCGTCATGGACTCGCGCGTCTTGGCCTGGAGGTAGGTGGGCTCCATGGCGTCCAGCTCGGCCGGCCAGGCGTTGCGCTTGCTCATCGCCTGGATGTGGTCGATGGGGTGGTCCGGGTCGTACATGGAGTGCACGAGGGAGGCGAGCCGGGCCTGGCCGAGGGGCTGGCGCACCCGGATGTCGGCCTCGGCGAGGCGGGCGCAGATGTCGGTCAGCTCGCGGGCCATGACCACGGCGAGGCCCGCGTCCTTGTCCAGGCGCTTCCGCAGCAGCCCGCCGTTGTGCATACGCGCCGCGCGGGCCATGGTCTCGGCCTCGGTGGCCAGCTCGCGGTTGTAGTGCATGCAGGCGACGAGGTACGCGCGGTGCTGCTCGGACGAGGTGGAGACCATGGACTGCAGCTGGTCGTAGGAGTCCTGCAGCCACTGGGGGGAGGTCCGGTCGCCGCGCTGGGCGACGTCCTTGGCGTGCGCGTCCGGGTCGGCGGGGAGCGTACGGGCCAGCATCTGGAGGCGGGTGACGAACCCGTCGCCGTTCGCGACGTGCTTGAGCAGCGTCCCGAAGCGGTCGACCAGGGCCTCCTGGTCCTCGCTGTCGCGCAGGCCGACGCCGGGCCCCTCGATCTCTATGGCCGCGGTGACCGTACGCCGGTCGGCGTGCAGCAGTACGGCGATCTCGTCCGGGCCGAAGGGCGCGGAGAGCCAGTTGATGCGGCCGATGCCGGGCGGCGGGCCGATCTCGACCTCACGGCCGTCCATGCTGATGCCCGCCTCCTGGGTGCCGGAGCGGTACGTCGCGCCCTGGCGCAGTGTCCGCTTGTAGCTGCGGTTGATCTCGAACCATTTGTAGAACGTCCGGCCGCGGTACGGGACGTACACGGCGGCCAGCGCGATCAGCGGGAAGCCGGTGAGCGTCACGATGCGCAGCGGCAGGACGGGCACCAGCAGGCCGCACATCATCCCGAGGAACGCGCCCGCGATGATCAGCCCGATCTCGCCGGTCTCGCGGTTCTTGCCGATGACCGCGTTGGGCCGGGCGCGGCCGATGAGATACGTGCGTCGGGGCGTGATCGGGTGGGACTGGGTGCTCAACGCCCATCACCTCCTGCTGTCTTGCCGGTGCGGACGGAACCGCCCGAGGCCGCGCCGGGACGCGGGCCGGGGCCCGTACGGGGCGCGGGCGGGCCGGCGGTGCCGGAGCCGCCGCGTGAGCTGTGCGCGGCGAGGCCGCCGGCCACGGCGTCGGCCGGGCGGGACTGGCCGCCGCTGCTGTTCCCCGTGTCGCCGGTGTTGCCGCCGCTGCCACGGGAGCTGTGGGTCTTGATGCCCTGCGAGACGAGGGCGGCGGGGGAGGAGACGAGCGCCGCGGCCTGGCTGCCGTCGGTCGCGGCCTTCTTGTTGGTGCGGGCCGCCATGATTTCGTCGCCGAAGCCGGGGACGAAGCGGTAGATCATGGCGCTCGCGAAGATGGCGAGCACGATGATGGCGAGGCCGGAGACGACGGCGGAGAAGGAGTCGGGGCCCTTCTCGGAGGAGAGCGCGCCGGCGATGCCCAGCACGATCACGATGACCGGTTTCACCATGATCACGGCGATCATGATGCCGGCCCAGCGGCGGACGTGGCCCCACATGTTCTTGTCGACGAGGCCGGCGTAGACGACCGTGCCGAGCAGGGCGCCGACGTAGAGCAGGGCGGCGCGGATGACCAGTTCGAGCCAGAGGATGCCGGCGGCGAGCACGGAGACGAGCGCGACGACGATCAGCATGATCGGGCCGCCGCCGATGTCCGTGCCCTTCTTCAGGGCTTCGGAGAACGCCCCGAAGAAGATGTCGGTCTGGGCCCCTGTCCCCTTGGCGATGATCTCGGTGACGCCGTCGGTGGCGGAGACGACGGTGTAGAGGATCAGGGGGGTGAAGGCGGAGGCGAGGACGGTGAGCCACAGGAACCCGACCGCCTCACTGATCGCCTCGGTGAGGCGTACGCCGCGTACGGCGCGCTTGGCGACGGCGAGCAGCCAGAGCACGAGCGTGAGGATCGTGGAGGCGGCGAAGACGACGGCGTACTGCCGCAGGAACGCGGCGTTCGTGAAGTCGACCTGCGAGGTCGCCTTCACGGCGTCGGACAGCTTGGTGACGATCCACGCCGCGGCATCGGCACACCCCTTGGCGAGGGACTGGAGGGGGTCTAGGGGGTTGCTGTCGGTCAGACCACCGGGGGTGCGAGTGGTGCCACTGGCCTTGTCCCCCTTCTCGCAGTACTCCTTGGCCTGGCCGATGATCTGGTCGCAGGGGTCTTCGCTCGGTGTGGGCGAAGGCTCGGCGAACACGCGTGACGCCTGGAGGACGACGGTCGTCTGAATGCTGAGCAGTACCGCGGTGAGCGAGAAGGCACGGCGGCGGCTGTTACCTGGCATACGTGAATCCTCCGTAACCCTCGACAGCATCCGTGATCTCCTTGGCGCCGGACGCGCGCACGTCGCCGGAGACGGGGGCCGGGCCTTCTTCCTGCTGGGACGTTTCGATCTTCCAGTCGCCGTCGATCCACCGAAGCTTCTGCGTGATCGTGAACCATGTGTCGGACACGGGGTCGGTGGATCCCTCGCCCGCCAGGCCTACGAGGCCTGTGCACCACACCTCCACGGTCGCGGAGTCGCCCTTGAGGCTCGAGACCTTGGTGCCTACGGGAACGGTGCGCGAGACGAAGGTGAAATCCTTGGGTGCGGAACCGTCGGCGTTGAGACCGACATTCTTGAGGAATGCCGGGGAGTAGGCCTTGTCCAGGGTGTTCTCGAGTCTGTCGACGACCGCGGGGTCATGGATCGACCGCACGATCCTCTTCCGGCTCTCTTCCTTGAACATCTCACTGGACCCCAGCGCCACCGCGTAGTTCGCCGCCGCTGATTGGGCGCCCTGTTCGGATTTGGGGAAGCCGGAGGGGATGGTGGGGGTGTCGGGGTTCTTGCCGGAGACGGGGCGTTGGCCCGTCGGGGCGGTGGGCTGGGCGGCCGGGGCGCCGGAGTCGCCGTCGGCGGAGTCCGAACCGGAGCCGGAGCCGCCGCGGTTGGCGAAGGCGATGGCGGCGATGAGCAGCACGACCACGCCGACGATCGTGACGAGGTTGCGGCTGGACATGCCGCCGCGGGGCCGGCGGCCGGAGCCGTACACGTCGCCCTCGCCGCCGGGAAGTCTGGTACGCGTCTGGCCGGGGCCCTGGCCGCTGTACTCCCCGCCGCCGTACGCTCCGTCGTCACCGAGACTCATGGTGCCTGTGCCCCCTCAACCGGCATCGCTGCCGTCTTCGCCGTCGCCTTGCCGCAACCCGGGTACGACCGTAGCCGCGTGGGAGGCGGCCCGGTCGTCCTGATACGAGTACACCCCACTGTGACGGAACGGCGAACCCGTCCGCATCGCCTGTGGACAACTGCACGGCTGGTGCGGAGCGGGCTGCGGACGAGTGGGCGGAGTGGGCATCAGCATGTGGCCTCGGACAGGGATATGGGCCAGGTGTGGCGGCCGCGCACAGACGACAACCATGGGACGTGAGCCTGGGCACGGCGCGGTAGAGCGCGCGGTGGGCGCGTGGACGGACGGGCGGGGCGTACGCACGGGCGTACGACGGATGTACGGGTCGGGGCACGGCGGGCAGGCGTACGGCGGCGGCCGCGCGGCCCGGCGGAGGGGACGGTTCGGCCTGCTAGACCGCCATGCCGTAGACGATGGTGAAGAGGGTGCCCAGTGACCCGATGATGAAGACGCCGGTCAGGCCGGCGACGATCAGGCCCTTGCCCTGTTCGGCGCTGAAGGTGTCGCGGAGGGCCGTGGCGCCGATGCGCTGCTTCGCCGCGCCCCAGATCGCGATGCCGAGGCAGAGCAGGATGGCCACCGCCATCACCACTTCGACCATCACACGGGCCTCGTTGCCCAGGCTCCCGAACGGGCCCCAGTCCGGGGCGATTCCGCCGATAATGGTGGTGATGTCGCCCTTTTCGGCCGCAATGAACATTTGTGAACTCACCGCCCCAATTGGGTAGTTGTCTCCCGTACCACATGGCACGGCCAGTCTCTATCTTCGCTGACGATTGCCCGTGACGATGTCGACTTGGCGTCAAACTTTGGCGGATCCCGTGTGGGCGGCGGGAGCAGGGGTGCGTGCGTCGCCCACAGGGCCCATTATTCTCACCGTGTGTACCATGCTCCGTCACTCTGAGCAATATTGAGGCGGGAAGCGAACACGCAGCGCGGTCGGCGCAAGGGGAGGGACGTCGCTGACCTGGGGTCAACGCGGGGGGCGAAGCGCGGCCGGTGGACCGCTGAAGGGCTGTCGGCGTCGCGCGGTACCCGTGGCGTGAGACGGGGCGGACAGGTGCACGGTTCGTCGGTAGCCTGACGGGGATCGATGTGGGGGTGAGGGGCGCAGTGCGCAAGGTCTGGGTGGGAACGGGGATCGGCGCGGGCCTCGGTGCCGGCTTTCTCGCGCTACTGATCATCGGTACGTACGCCGCGGCCGGCGGTATCGGCGGCGCCGCGGGGCGGGCCGTCGGCCTGGCCAAGGGTTCGGTGCCGGCGGCGTACCAGGCGCATGTGCAGAAGTGGGGTGCGCTCTGTCCCGCGATCAACCCGGCGCTGCTGGCCGCGCAGTTGTACCAGGAGAGCGGCTGGAACCCCAAGGCGCAGAGTCCGGCGGCGGCGCAGGGGCTCGCCCAGTTCATTCCCGGCACGTGGGCCACGCACGGCGTCGACGGTGACGGCGACGGCGACAAGGACGTCTGGGACCCGGTGGACGCGATCGCGTCGGCCGCCTCGTACGACTGCGAACTGGCCAAGTACGTGAAGAACGTCCCCGGGGACGCCACGCACAACATGCTGGCGGCGTACAACGCGGGCGCCTACCGGGTCATCCAGTACGACGGCGTCCCGCCGTACCGGGAGACGCAGAATTACGTCAAGGTCATCACGACCCTCGCGAAGAGCTTCGAGGCGCCGGTCCAGAACGTGGAGCCCTCGCAGCAGGCCGCCGGCGCGATCTACTACGCACAGAAGAAGCTCGGCACGCCGTACCTCTGGGGCGGCAACGGAACGGCGGACCAGGGCGGCCGGTTCGACTGCTCGGGTCTGACCAAGGCCGCTTTCAAGACGGTCGGCATCGAGCTGCCCCGTGTCGCGAACGACCAGTGGAACGCCGGGCCGCACCCGAAGCGCGAGGAACTGCTCCCCGGCGACCTGGTGTTCTTCGCCCACAACCTGAACGACCCGAGATCGATCCACCACGTGGGCATCTATGTGGGCGGCGGCTACATGATCAACGCTCCGTACACGGGTGCGGTGATCAGATTCGACAAGATCGACACCCCTGACTACATCGGCGCCACTCGCGTGACCGAAGATGGCGCAAAAGCGCTCCCCCATAGGAACGCTGCGTGAACATGGGGCCTGAGCTGCGGCGATGAGTCAAGCTTCGATAACGTCCTGGTGATCATCCGGTGGAAAGTGGAACGTCGTGCGGGTGCATGACGTTTCCTTGGAGTGGGTGTGAGAGGCACTGCGGAGCGGGCTGACGATGACGCGGCCGGCACGGCACTGCTCGACGACCACGGGGGTTGGCAGCACTCGGATGGCGCTCGCGCGCGTGAAAGGTTAGGGGCCCCGGCACATGGCTGGACTCGCACTGGACGGGTCGAACCCCGACGTTGGCCTGCTCTATGAGGTCAACGGCCTCGCCAAGGACGCTCCGCACTGGTTCGACCAGGTGATGGAGTACGTCGGCGAGTACGGCATCATCGCCGGGCTGGCGATCCTCTGTCTGGTCGCCTGGTGGGGTGCCCGCAAGAAGTCCGACGCGCCCGCCGCGGTGGCGGGCCTGGTCTGGGCACCGCTGGCGGCCGGTATCGCGCTGCTGGCCAACATCCCGATCCGGGAGTTCGTGGCCCGGCCGCGTCCCTTCAAGGACCACACGGGCCTGCAGGTCCTGGTGGAGGGCAAGAACGACTTCTCGTTCGTGAGCGACCACGCCACGCTCACCATGGCCGTCGGCGTCGGCATCTTCATCGCGCACCGCAAGTTCGGGCTGGTGGGCATCGCGCTCGCGCTGCTCGAAGGGCTGTGCCGGGTCTACATGGGGGTGCACTACCCGACGGACGTCATCGGCGGATTCGCGCTGGGCACGGCGGTCGCGCTGCTCTTCGCGCCGCTGGCCCAGGCGCTGCTGGTGCCGCTGATGAAGGCGATCGCGGCCTCCCGTATCGGGGCGCTGGTCCAGGTGCCCCGCGTGGGGACGGCACACGCGGGCGGAGCGGGCGAGGGGGACGGCGCGGCTGTGACGGACGCGTTCGGGCCCGCGGGGGCGGCCGGTGCCGTCGGGGCCGGGGGCCCCGACGGGTTTCCGGAACCGCCGGGCGCGCCGCGCGACGGCCGCGTGAACCGCGACAAGGACCTCGCGGCCTGACGGTCCCGTCCCCCGACGGACGATCCGCGCCTCGGCCCCGCCCGGACACCGGGCGGGGCCGACGCGTATCCGCCCCCACGCCGGCCGGGCGCCGCGCTCCGGAAGCCCCGGGCGCCGGTCCGCGCCGTGCCTTCCGGGAGTCCACGGCCCGCGGTGGGCCGTGGACCCCACGTCGCTACAGCGCCTGCGGGAACGTCCGGAACAGGTGCTTGGGGTCGTACGTCTGCTTCACCTCGGCCAGCCGGCCGGCGGCTGCCCCGTAGTACGCCTTCTTCCAGTCCTTCAGGGCCGGGTCGGCGTAGTTCTGGTAGGCGGCGCCCGAGGCGTACCGGCGCATCGCGGTGTGCATTCCGGCCAGCCAGGCGTTCTGGGCCTTGCCCGTGCCGCCGGGCGTCCAGGAGGCGAGGTACTGCGCGAGGAACCGCGAGCGGCGGTGCACGAAGGCGGTGGCGGTCGGCCGTACGCGGTTGATCGCGCCGCCCAGGGCGGTGAAGGCGACGTTGCCGTTGACGCCGTTGCGGCCCGCGCGCTCGATCTGGTCCAGGACCGTACGGATGCCGGCCGCGCCGAGCGAGCGGTCGAAGAAGTCGGAGCGGGCCGCGTAGGTCTCCCGGCCCAGCTGCCCGGCCGGGTTCCGCCCGGGGGTGCTGCCCGGCTGGTGGCACTGGGCGGTGGTCTTCGAGGCGCAGCCCGCGTACGCCTCCATGGCGTCCAGGTACGCCTTCGGCTTGAGCGAGACGGAGGACGCGGGGCCGGGGCCGCCCGCGCGGTCGGCGAGCTTGTCGACGGCGTTCTGGAGATCGCGGTACGAGCCGAGCGAGAACGCGGCGACGGAGACGGTCGGGGTGGCGCCGGGCCGGGCGTCCAGGTGGCAGCTGGACCAGATCTCGTCGGCCTGGTCCGGGCCCCACTCCTGCCAGGAGCGCAGCACGGCGGCCGCCTTGGACCACGGCCAGGTCAGGTACGCCATGACCGCGTCCGGCGCCTTGTGCGTACGGAAGCGCAGCTCGGTGACCACGCCGAAGTTGCCGTTGCCCGCGCCGCGCAGCGCCCAGAAGAGGTCGGCGTGCTCCTTCGCGTCGCAGTGCAGGGTCTTCCCGGCCGCCGTGACGAGCGTCGCGCCGACGAGGCTGTCGCAGGTCAGGCCGTACGCGCGGGAGACGACGCCATGACCGCCGCCGAGGGTCAGGCCGGAGACGCCGACGGTCGGGCAGGAGCCGCCCGGGATGGTCACGCCGTGCTTGCCCAGGCCCTCGTAGACGTCGATGAGCTTGGCGCCGGCCCCGATGCGGGTGGTGCCGCCGGACGGCGCGGCGACCTTGGACAGCGCGGAGACGTCGACGATCAGGCGGTTGTCGCCGCTGGACCAGCCCGCGTAGGAGTGGCCGCCGTTGCGTATGGCGACGGGTGTGCCGTTCCGGCGGGCGAAGGCCAGGCACTCCGCTATGTCCCCGGCGTGCTTCACATAGGCCACGGCCGACGGCTTCAGGGTGTCGAAGCGGGTGTTGTAGAGGCGGCGCGCGGTGGCGTACGCGGCGTCGCCCGGCCGTATCAGCCGGCCGTCCAGGCCCTTGCGGAGCGCGTCCCAGGACGTCCCGGACGTCTTCGCGGCCGCGTGGCCCGCTCCCGTACCGCCCGCGGCGAACCAGGCCGCCGTGGTCGCCGCGAGCCCGCCGCCCGCCTGCAGAATTGTGCGCCGCCTCACGGCCGCCCCCTTGCCGAACAGCGCCCGAGGCGCTTTCCCGATGCCTTCCGCCCAGCCAGATGCGGAAGTGGGGCTACGGGTTCCGCCGGGGAAGGGCGCGGGCGGTGACGGCGGGTGTTTCGGGGGCCTGCGGGGTGCTTTGCCCCGGTGTCTCAGGTCAGCGGCTGGTGGTGGCCCCGGGTCAGCGGTCGCCGGCGATGTGCCGGTCGGCGTCCGTGCGGGCCTGGGAGCGCGCGCGGCGGGCGGGGCCCGACCAGCCGCAGTTGCAGCGGGCCAGACAGAAGGCGCCGCGCTCGACGGTGGAGGTGCGGTGGCCCCCGCTCGCGCCGCTGCCGGCGCTGTCGGGTTCGGCGGTCTGCTGCGGGTCCTGGGTCAGGTACGGCACACGACCACGCTACTGCCGGTTGTACCGGGCGGGCGTGACGGGCCAGATGAACGGTCGTTGAACGAAATGGTTGCCCGATGCCGGCCGCGCCACGCGGCGGCGGGACGGCGGCGCGACACCGGCAGGGGGCCCGTGCGCGATGGTGGTGCAGGACAGACGGATCGGCGGAGCCGTCGCCGCCGCCACGGCGGCGGGACTGGCGCTCGGGGCCGGCCTGCTGGCATCGGGATGTACGACGGACGGCGCCGCCGCCGATGACGCTCCCGCGGGCCCGCCCCCCTCGGTGACGCTCCGGCAGGCCGCCGACGCCTTGGTGCGCGCGGCCACCTCCGAGGTCCGTACGTCGCTGGAGACCACCAGCGGCGGCACCCGCGTCGCCATCAGCGGCACCGGCCACTACGACTACCGCCGCGGCACCGGCCGGCTGCGGCTGGTGCTGCCGGAGCCGGCGGGCCCGGACGGCCGGCTGCGCAAGCCGATCACGGAGATCTTCGCGCCCGGCGCGCTCTACATGAAGAACCGCGGCGCCGGGGTGCCCGCCGACAAGTGGGTGCGGGTGGACACCACCGCGCTGTCCGACGGCAATCTCGTCACCGGCGGCGCGACCGATCCGATGGCGGCGGCGGAGCTGCTGCGCGGCACCCGCCGGGCGACGTACGAGGGCGAGAAGCGGCTGCGGGGCGAGCGGGTGCGCCACTACCGGGGCACGGCCGACATCGGGGTGGCCGCCGACGCCGCCTCGAAGGGCATGGGGCCCTCGCTGACCGCGGCCGAGAAGGGCTTCACCACCGACGTGGTCCCCTTCGACGCGTATCTGGACGAGGCGGGGCGGCTGCGCAAGGTGCAGTACCGGTTCTCCTTCGCCAACGGCTCGCCGCGCGGCACGGAGGTGACGTCGACGGTCGGGTACGGCCGCTTCGGGGCCGGGGCGCCGGTCGAGCTGCCGCACCGCGAGGACATCTACACGGGCCGGGTCGCGGCGCCCGGCAGCGGCTGACGGCGCCGGGAGAGCGGCCGCCGCCCGGCCGTGCGACTGCGCGACCGGCCCCGCAAAACCGGTCCGGCAGGTCGGCGTAAATGGTCCATCCGTGCCATGCGCGGGGTGTGCGCCCGTCCCTACCCTTGGCGGTAACCGCCAGAAGAGTGGCATGGGCCTCGAAGGAGGAGGTGTTGTACGTGGCGCCGCACCGCAGTCAGACGACTCAGGACCACGTGGCCCTCATCGAGATCGATCTGGCTGGTGAGTTGATGATCGCGGCGGCGACGTCCCCCGAGGACCGCCTCAGTCCGGACCGGATCGACGAGGTACTGGACGTGAGCGCGGACCGTGGCGAAAGAAGGACCGCGGCGGAGGCGCGACAGCGCTCCGCGACCGCCGACCGGCCGTGACGAACGTCCGTTTTCGGCCGCGGCCCCGGCGTGGAATTCGTCACGCCGGATCACTCACCCGCACGACCGGACCAGCAACCGGGGCCCTGACCCTGCCCCGCTCCGGCCGGCCGGCGACGCGGGTCAGGTGCGCAGCATGCGCTCGATCGCCCTGGTCGCTTCCTTGACCTTCTCGTCGATCGCCTCGGGGCCCTTCACGGCCGCGTCGGCGACGCAGTGCCGCAGGTGCTCCTCGAGAAGCTGCAGGCCGAAGGACTGCAGGCCCTTCGTGCTGGCCGAGACCTGGGTGAGTATGTCGATGCAGTAGACGTCCTCCTCCAGCATCCGCTGGAGGCCCCTGATCTGCCCCTCGATGCGGCGCAGCCGCTTGATGTGGGCGTCCTTCTGGTGTGCGTACCCATGGATGCCCAGGTCATGATTTGTCACGGCCTGAGGGTCGCCCTGCGGCTCCGCGCCGTGGCAGGACCCGGCGGCAGCGGTGGTGCCATCGGTCTCGGAGTCCGTGGTCGGCATGGGCTTCTCCCCTGGTACGTAGCCGGTTCATATACCCCTGGTGGGTATATGTTACAGAATTTCGCGCGCGAGAGAGGTACCCCGCGCACCTCGCGGGGCAGGTACCCCGTGCAGAGCATGCTGCCCGATGGGCGACACTGAGGTAATGCCGGTTAGCAGTGGCTGGATGATGCGCCTAGCATCAACTCGACCGAATCCGATGCACCCCGAGGATTTCACGTGCGCTTTCGTCTGACCCCCAGGGAGACGAGCTTCTACGACATGTTCGCCGCCTCCGCGGACAACATCGTCACGGGCTCCAAGCTCCTGATGGAACTGCTCGGGGCGGACGCCTCCGCGCGGGCAGAGATCGCCGAGAGGATGCGAGCGGCGGAGCACGCGGGGGACGACGCCACCCACGCGGTCTTCCACCAGTTGAACTCCTCGTTCATCACGCCGTTCGACCGCGAGGACATCTACAACCTCGCCTCGTCGCTCGACGACATCATGGACTTCATGGAAGAGGCCGTCGACCTGGTCGTCCTCTACAACGTCGAGGAACTCCCCAAGGGCGTCGACCAGCAGATCGAGGTCCTGGCGCGGGCGGCCGAGCTGACCGCCGAGGCCATGCCGAACCTGCGGACGATGTCGAACCTCACCGAGTACTGGATCGAGGTCAACCGGCTGGAGAACCAGGCCGACCAGATCCACCGCAAGCTGCTGGCGCACCTCTTCAACGGCAAGTACGACGCCATCGAGGTGCTCAAGCTCAAGCAGATCGTGGACATCCTCGAAGAGGCGGCCGACGCGTTCGAGCACGTGGCGAACACCGTCGAAACCATCGCGGTGAAGGAGTCCTGAGCCCCGGCCATGGACACCTTCGCGCTCGTCGTGACCATCGCGGTCGCGCTCGGATTCACGTACACGAACGGCTTTCACGACTCCGCGAACGCGATCGCGACCTCGGTCTCGACGCGTGCGCTGACGCCGCGGGCCGCGCTCGCGATGGCGGCGGTGATGAACCTCGCCGGTGCCTTCCTGGGCAGCGGGGTCGCCAAGACCGTCAGTGAGGGCCTGATCGAGACGCCCAGCGGCAAGCAGGGGATGATGATCCTCTTCTCGGCTCTGGTGGGCGCCATCGCGTGGAACATGATCACGTGGTACTTCGGTCTGCCCTCGTCCTCCTCCCATGCGCTCTTCGGCGGCATGGTGGGCGCGGCGCTCGCCGGCTCCTCCGTCGTCTACTGGTCGGGCGTCTGGGAGAAGATCGTCCTCCCGATGTTCCTGTCGCCGCTGGTCGGCCTGATCGTCGGCTACTTCGTCATGGTCGCCATCCTGTGGATGTTCAAGGGCGCCAACCCGCACAAGGCCAAGCGCGGCTTCCGTATCGCGCAGACGGTCTCGGCGGCGGGCATGGCGCTCGGCCACGGTCTCCAGGACGCCCAGAAGACGATGGGCATCGTGGTGATGGCGCTGGTCATCGGCGGTGTCGAGGGCCAGGGCGACCCGATCCCGATCTGGGTGAAGATCGCCTGTGCCGCGATGCTGTCGCTCGGTACGTACGCGGGCGGCTGGCGCATCATGCGTACGCTCGGCCGCAAGATCATCGAGCTGGACCCGCCGCAGGGCTTCGCTGCCGAGGCGACCGGTGCGTCGATCATGTTCAGCACCGCGTTCATCTTCCACGCGCCGATCTCGACCACCCATGTGATCACCTCCGCGATCATGGGCGTGGGCGCGACCAAGCGGGTCAGCGCGGTCCGCTGGGGCGTCGCCAAGAACATCATCCTGGGCTGGTTCATCACCATGCCGGCGGCCGGCGCGGTGGCCGCCGCCTCGTACTGGGTGGTGAACCTGGCGTTCGGCTGAGCGAGCCGGCCCGCCGAGCGCGGGTGAAAGCGCGCAGACACGATGAGGGCCCGCCCCCGTTCCCGGGGGGCGGGCCCTCCGTCCCGTGGTGGCACCGCCATGCAGCACCACAGGACACTCGGTTTGCCGGTCGCCGTGCCGCCGGGGCGGCGACGACTCAGCCGAAGCGGCCGGAGATGTAGTCCTCGGTGTCCTGGACCGAGGGGTTGGAGAAGATCCGCTCGGTCTCGTCGACCTCGATGAGCTTGCCGGGCTGGCCGACGGCGGACAGGTTGAAGAACGCCGTACGGTCCGAGACGCGCGCCGCCTGCTGCATGTTGTGCGTGACGATGACGATCGTGAAGCGCTCCTTGAGCTCCCCGATCAGGTCCTCGATGGCGAGGGTGGAGATCGGGTCGAGTGCGGAGCAGGGCTCGTCCATCAGCAGGACCTGCGGCTCGACCGCGATGGCGCGGGCGATGCAGAGGCGCTGCTGCTGACCGCCGGAGAGGCCGGAGCCGGGCTTGTTCAGCCGGTCCTTGACCTCGTTCCAGAGGTTGGCGCCCTTGAGGGACTTCTCGACGACGTCGTTCAGCTCGGACTTCTTCTTCACCGCGCCGTTCAGCCGCAGGCCGGCCGCCACGTTGTCGAAGATCGACATGGTGGGGAACGGGTTGGGGCGCTGGAAGACCATGCCGACGGTGCGGCGGACGGCGACCGGGTCGACGCCCGAGCCGTAGAGGTTCTCGTCGTCCAGCAGCACCTTGCCCTCCACGCGGCCGCCGGGGGTGACCTCGTGCATGCGGTTCAGGGTCCGCAGGAAGGTGGACTTGCCGCAGCCGGAGGGGCCGATGAAGGCCGTCACCGAGCGGGGCTCGACGGTCATGGAGATGTCGTCGATGGCCTTGTGGCTGCCGTAGAAGGCGGAGAGGCCGCTGATGTCGATTCGCTTGGCCATGGGAATCACTGCTTCTTTCTGGTGGCCCCGATTCGGCGGAGCCGCATCATCGGGTGCCTTAACGGCCGGTCTTGGGGGCCTTCCAGCGGGCGATGCCGCGGGCCACCAGGTTGAGGATCATGACGAAGGCGATGAGGACGAGGGCCGCGGCCCAGGCGCGGTCGTAGCTCGCGTCGGAGCCCTGCTGCCACTGCTGGTACACGTACAGCGGCAGGGACTGCTGAGCGCCTTCGAAGGGGTTGCTGTTGATCGTCTTGGCGCCCCACACCAGGAGCAGCACCGGGGCCGTCTCGCCGGTGATGCGGGCGATGGCCAGCATGACGCCGGTGGTGATGCCGCCGATGGAGGTGGGCAGGACGACCTTGAGGATGGTGCGCCACTTCGGTACGCCGAGGGCGAGGGAGGCCTCGCGCAGCTCGTTCGGTACCAGCTTGAGCATCTCCTCCGTGGAGCGGACCACGACCGGCATCATCAGGATGGCCAGGGCCATGGCGCCGGCGAAGCCGGAGGGGCCGAAGCCGAGGATCAGGATCCACACCGACAGGACGAAGAGGCCGGCGACGATCGAGGGGACGCCCGTCATGACGTCGACGAAGAAGGTGACGGCCTTGGCGAGCCTGCCGCGCCCGTACTCGACCAGGTAGATCGCGGTGAGCAGGCCGATCGGCGCGGCGATCAGGGTGGCCAGGCCGACCTGCTGCAGGGTGCCGGTGATCGCGTGGTTGATGCCGCCGCCGACCATGGCGTCCGGCAGGGTGCCCATCGAGTGGGAGAGGAAGTAGCCGTCCAGGACCTTGCTGCCGCGGGCGACGGTCTCCCAGATGAGCGAGGCGAGCGGGAGGACGGCGAGCAGGAAGGCGATCCAGACCAGGCTGGTGGCCAGCCGGTCCTTGGCCTGCCGGGCGCCCTCGACCTTCGCGGCGACCGCGTACGTGCCGGCGATGAAGAGCAGTGCGGCGATCAGGCCCCACTGGATCTTGCTGTCCAGGCCGGCGCCCAGTCCGATGCCGACGCCAGCGGCGAGCGCGGCGAGCGCGAAGACCGGCGGCGACCAGCGCGGCAGCCGGGCCTGCCGGAGGGAGACGGGGGGCAGCGGCGCGCTGTCCGCCACGGGGCGCTTCTCGGTGATGACGTTGCTCATGCGTTGGCCCCCGAGTACTCCTTGCGGCGGGCGATGATCAGGCGGGCCGCGCCGTTGACCAGCAGGGTGATGACGAAGAGGACGAGGCCGGAGGCGATCAGCGCGTCCTGGCCGAAGGTGTCCGCCTCACTGAACTTGCTGGCGATGTTCTGGGCGAACGTGCCGCCGCCCGGGTCCAGCAGGCTGAGCCCGATGAGGAAGCTGGGGGAGAGGACCGTGGCGACGGCCATGGTCTCGCCGAGCGCGCGGCCCAGGCCCAGCATCGAGGCGCTGATGATGCCGGAGCGGCCGAAGGGCAGTACCGACATGCGGATGACCTCCCAGCGGGTGGCGCCGAGGGCGAGCGCGGCCTCCTCGTGCATCTTGGGCACCTGGAGGAAGACCTCGCGGCTGACGCTGGTGACGATCGGCAGGATCATGATCGCCAGCAGGATGCCGACGGTGAACAGCGAGCGCGCGGCGCCCTGGGAGTAGCTGAAGATCCCGGTCCAGCCGAGGTAGTCGTCCAGCCAGCTGTACAGGCCGCTCAGGTGCGGGACGAGGAAGAGGGCGCCCCACAGGCCGTAGATGATGCTGGGGACCGCGGCGAGCAGGTCGATGACGTAGCCCAGCGGCGAGGCCAGCTTGCGCGGCGCGTAGTGCGAGATGAACAGCGCGATGCCGACCGCTACGGGGACCGCGATGACCATCGCGATGATCGAGCTGACGACGGTGCCGAAGGCGAGGACGGCGATGCCGAACTTCGGCTCGGCGCCGCTGGGGTCCCACTCGAAGGTGGTGAAGAAGTTGGCCTTGTCGCCCTGGATGGCGAGGACCGAGCGGTAGGTGAGGAAGGCCGCGATGGCGGCCATGATCACCAGCAGCGCGATGCCGGAGCCGCGCGAGAGACCGAGGAAGATCCGGTCACCGGGGCGTACGGACTTGCCGCTGACCGCGGAGGGCTCTGCGGGCGCTGCGGGGGGTGGGTTCTGGGGTATCGCTGAGGTATCCATGGGTTTCTCCGGTCTGCGGAGCCGGTGGGCTCCAGGCGGCGGTGCACCGGACGGGCGGCGGCCTGCGCGTCGTGCGCCGGCCGCCGCCCGGTGGGTCAGGAGAGCGACGAGACGGCCTTGCGGACCTTGTCGGCGATCTCGGTGGGCAGCGGCGCGTAGCCCTGCTCCTTGAGGGTCTTCTGGCCGTCCTCGCTGGCGAGGTAGGTCAGGAAGGACTTGGTGGCGGGCAGGGTCTCGGCCTTGTTGCCCTTGTCGCAGGCGATCTCGTACGTCACCAGCGTGATCGGGTACGCGCCCTCGGCCTTGGTGGTGTAGTTCAGGTCCAGGGCCAGGTCGTTGCCCTCGCCGACCTGCTTGGCCTCGGCGATCGCCTTGGAGGCGTTCTCCACGTCGGCCTCGACGGGCTTCTGGGCGCCGGTGTTCAGCTTGACCGTGTCGATCTTGCCGGCCGTCGCGTAGGACAGCTCGAAGTAGGAGATCGCGCCGCTGGTCTGCTTGACCTGCGAGGAGACGCCGGAGGAGCCGGAGGCCGCCTGGCCGCCCTTGCCCTCCCAGGTCTTCGCGGGCTCGTGCGGCCACGCCTTGGGCGCGGCGCCCTTGAGGTACTTGGTGAAGTTGTCGGTGGTGCCGGAGTCGTCCGAGCGGTGGAACGCCTGGATCTTCAGGTCCGGCAGCTTGACGCCCGGGTTCAGCTTCTTGATCGCCGGGTCGTTCCAGTTGGTGATCTTCGAGTCGAAGATCTTGCCGAGGGTCTCGGCGTCCAGCACGAGGTTGTCCACGCCCGGGACGTTGTAGCCGACCGCGATCGGGCCGCCGACCATCGGCAGGTTGATCGCCTCGCCGCCCTTGCAGATCTTCTTGGACTTGGCGACCTCCTCGGGCTTGAGCGCCGAGTCGGACCCCGCGAAGGCGGTCTGGCCCTGGAGGAACGTGGTGATGCCGGCACCGGAGCCCGTGGGCTGGTAGTTGATCTCGGTGTCCTTGCAGGCACCGGAGTAGTTCTGCACCCAGACGTCCATGGCGTTCTTCTGTGCCGAGGAGCCGGACGCGAGCAGCTTGCCCTTGCCGTCGCACTTGATGTTCGCGGCCTTCGCGGACGAGGCGCCGGGGCCGCCCGTCGTGTCGTCCGAGCCGCACGCCGAGAGGGCCAGGGCTCCGGAGACGGCGAGAGCGCCAACCGCGAGGGCGCGAACCCGGTTCTTGCGCTGAAGCTTCACTGTCGAAGGTTCCTTCCTGGGGCCCGCCGTGGTCAGTGGCGTGCTGGGCCGTGAAATGAATCAGATGAGAGGTGTCCAGCTATGCGGTGCGGCGTCCGCCTCCGGGGCACGACGCGCACTCGGTAAGGCTGAAATTAGGCAGATCAGGTGAAGGCGTCGATGGAAGAGAGTGAACGAGGGGTGAACCTCGGCCGTCGGACGGGTGCGGCCGGTATTGCCCGGTGCGTACCGGGCCCGGTGGTGATCTCCCGGAAGTAGTAGGTGCGGCGCCCTTCTGCATTACCGGCCGGTATGGCAGCATCCGCGGCTGAGCCCCGCCCCAGGGCGGAGCGCTCGCGCCCGGACGACGCGTACGGCGAGTGACCGGAGGTGGCCCGTGAGCCCGGTGGAACGGCGGAACGTGGGACGTGGCGCGGCGGTGGCCCGCGCGGCCGTGGTGCTGTGCGCGGCGGGCCTCCTGGTGGGCCCGGCCCCGGCGGCGTACGCCGATCCGGCCCCCGACGGCAAGCGGGACCTGGAGGACGTACGCAAGCGCATCGACGACCTCTACCGCCGGGCCGAGCGGGCCACCGACGCCTACAACGGCGCCAAGGAGCAGGTCGAACGTCAGCAGAAGGAGATCGTGAAGCTGGCGAAGAACATCGTCAGCACCCAGGAGCGGCGCGAGCAGCTCAAGAAGCGGGCCGGCTCGCTGGCCAGCGCGCAGTACCGGGGCGGCGGGCTGCCCGCCGAGGCGAAGCTGATGCTGAACAAGGACCCGGAGGGGTTCCTCGACAACGCCACGCTCGCCCGCAAGGGACAGCACGCGGTCCGGACCGTACTGGGGCAACTGGCGCGGACCGAGCACGACCTGCAGGGCTATGCCCAGGACGCCACCGAGCGCTGGGACAGGCTGGAGAAGGAACGCAAGAAGAAGGCCGCGGCGAAGAAGGACATCGAGAAGAAGATCGACGCCGCCGAGCGGATCGAGTCACAGCTGAAGGCCGAGGAAAAGGAGCGGCTGAAGAAGCTGGAAGAGGACCGGGCCCACCGTGCGCAGACGAAATGGCTGGACTCCGGAATTCTGCGGGAGATCGGCGGGGACGCGTCCGCACAGGGGAAAAAGGCCATTTCCTATGCCACCGCGCAGATCGGCAAGAATTACGTATGGGGCGCGGAGGGCCCGGACACCTTCGACTGCTCCGGACTCACCATGCGGGCGTGGGAAGCGGCCGGCCGGAGCATTCCGCGCACCTCGCAGGAACAATGGCGGCAGCTGCGCCGTATCGGCATCGACGACATGCGCCCCGGCGACCTGATCATCTATCACGAGGACGCCAGCCACGTGGGGATGTACCTCGGCGACGGGGCGATCGTGCACGCCCCGCGGCCCGGCCGGCAGGTGACGATCACGGGGGCCGGTTCCATGCGGATTCTGGGCGTCGTACGGCCGGACGCGAAGGCCTGAGTCGACGCGCCGTATCGCGGCGCGTGCGTGCCGTGGCCGCCCGGCGATTCCGGCATCCGGCCGGGAACAAACCCGTCACCGTCCGGTAGCCCAGCGTGTGCCCGGGGGTGATGTTCGTCATTCCGCATTTCTCCCGGGGACGGCCAAAACGCTTCCCCACCCCGGTATATGCCCCTGGCGGCGTGTTGTTCGCCATTCCGTACGGGCCCGTACTGGCGCTAAGGTCGCCTTCCAGTGCCCGGTGGCGCACCGCTCGTACCGACCAGTGAGCGGCGCGGAACCGGGCACGGTGGTGCGCCGGTCGGTCACCGCCGCCGCACCCTCGGGGGGAGGGAAGGAAACAGAGGACATGTCCGTACCCGGTCCGCGTGAGCGCACGGCCGTGCTGCCCCAGGCGGCAGGCCCGCTGAACGGCGCGCCCGAGACCGCGCGCCCGGCGCAGGGGGACCCCGCGCGCCCGCACGACGGCACCGGCCCGGCGGACACCGAGCACACCGGCCCGGCCCCCGGCCCCGCGGATTCCCTGCGCCCCGCCGTCACCGGGAGCGGCAGCCACGGGCTGACCCTGCTGGTGATCGGCGACGACCCGACCAGCTCCGTCCCCGAGATGTCCGACGGCCGGGGCCACAAGGTCCGGGTCCGCACCGCCCGCAACCTCACCGAGGCCCAGCGGCTGCTCACCGACGACGTGCACTGCGTCCTGCTCGACCTTGCGGCCATGCCGCGCCAGGAAGCGCGGGACGCCGACGACCGGGAGAGCCGCGCCGAGACCGAGGAGACCGGGACGCAGGACGAGCTGGAGCCGCTGCGCGCGGTCCTGCGGCTCGCCCCGCGCCACGCCGTCCTCGCGCTGACGGCGGAGGCGGACGCGGAGCGCGGCGCCGAGGCGGTACGCGTCGGGGCCCAGGACTACCTCCCCCGCGACCAGCTCGACGGCACGGTGCTCAGCCGGGTCGTGCGCTACGCAGTGGAACGCAAGCGCGCCGACCTCGCGCAGCGCCAGCTCACCGAGTCCCGGCTGCGCGCCCAGGAGAACGCCCGGCTGGAGCGCGGACTGCTGCCCACGCCGCTGCTGGACGGCTCCGACCTGCGCTTCGCGGCCCGGTACCGGCCCGGGCGCAGCCGTGCCCTGCTCGGCGGCGACTTCTACGACACGGTCCGCACGCCGGACGGAACAGTTCACGCCATGATCGGCGACGTCTGCGGGCACGGCCCCGACGAAGCGGCCCTCGGCGTCGAACTCCGCATCGCCTGGCGCGCGCTGACCTTCGCGGGCCTGTGCGGCGACGAACTGCTCTCCACCCTCCAGCGGGTGCTGGAGAACGAGCGGGACAACGACGAGATCTTCGCGACGCTGTGCACCGTGGACATCGCGCCGGACGGGCGGAACGCCGGGGTCTGCATGGCGGGCCACCCGGCACCGCTGCTGGCCAGGGCCGGCCGTGCGCCGCGCCTGCTGCCGTTCGAGAGCGGCGGCCCCGCGCTCGGCCTGCTGCCGCGCGCCCGCTGGCCGCGCCATCAGGTGACGCTGGGCGGCGCCTGGAGCCTGCTGATGTACACCGACGGCCTGATCGAAGGCCGGGTCGGGGACGGCAACCAGCGCCTCGGCCAGGACGGCATGGTCGACCTGGTCGCCGCCAAGATGGCCGCGGGGCTGCGCGGGGAGGCGCTGCTCGACGCCGCCGTCACGGAGGTGCGCGACCTCAACGGCGGCGAGCTGACCGACGACCTCGCGGTGCTGCTGCTGGACCGTGGGGAGGCGTGGAGCTGACCGCCCGGGGCCCGACCGGCCGGGGCCGCCAGGGGCTCAGCGCCTGACCGGCCGGGGCCCGTCAAGGCTCAGCGGCCGCCGTTCCACGGGCCGTACGGGCCGTCGGAGCTGGAGCCGCCGCGGCGCGGGCCCTTGCCGCCGCCGGACACCCGCTTGAGCGCGGGCCGGACGTCGACCATGTACACGATCGTCGCGATCAGCCCGATGATCGGCAGGAACGACATGATCCCGAAGAGCACGTTCACCAGAGTCGCCAGGCCCAGGATGATCAGCCAGAACGGCTTCGTCTTCTTGTCGGCGGCGCGATAGGCGTCCTCGCGGCGGATGGCGGAATCGATGAAGGCGAACCCGCTGAACACCAGCATGGCCAGCGAAAGCAGCCACAGCAGATTGTTGAAACCCTGGATCAGCACGCCGTTCCACCACCCGTTGACTGTCGGACTGTCCTCGTCACCGTACCGGTAGAACGGGCCGGGCACGTCCAGCGTGCCCGGCCCGCTCCGTTGGTCCGTCGCTCACTTCGACGGCGGCGTGGTCTTCTTCGCCGTCGTGGTCTTCCGGGCGGCGGGCGCCGTCGGCGTCGTCTTCTTCGCCGGCGCCGGCTTGGCCTCCGTACCGGTCTTGGCGGCGGCCGGCTTGCTCTCCCCGGCCTTCGCCGGCTCGCTCCTGCCCGCGGCGGGCTTGGTCTCCGTGGCCTTGGCCTCGGTGGACTTCGGCTCCGCCTTGGGCTCCGGCTCGATCGCGACCGCGAGCTCCTCGACCTCCTCGGCGACCTCACCGCGCCAGGTCTGCACGGCGCGCTGCCCGCGCTCGGCCAGCTCGTCGTAGGTCTCGCGGGCCTTGACGGCGTACTCCGCCGCCCGGCCGACGCCCTGCAGCGCGAGGTCCTGGGCCTGCTCGCGGATCTTCTTCAGGTCGGTGTCCAGGGAGCCGAGCAGCTCGTAGAACTTGTCCTGGGCCTCCTTGGCCTGCTTGGACACGCGGTCCTGCACGGCCTTGGCCTCGGTGGAGCGCACCTCTTCGAAGCGCTTGGGCGCCTCGGCGCGGAGCCGCTCCACCAGCCCCGGCACCTCCTTGAGCTTCTCGCTCGCGAGATCCGCGGTGCCGGCCAGGGCGTACAGGGGGGTGGGGTCGGTCACCTTCTTGACGATGTCGTCGGTGATGGCCATGCCGTTCTTCCTCCTGGAATCGGATTGCTCAGGTGGCGTGCGGTTCGCCGTCGGCCCCACGGGTGCCCTCTTTGCCCTTGCCCGTACCGCCGTGCCGCTCGTCGTCGCCGTTTTCGCCTTCCGGCGCGGGCCGGTCGAGGTCCAGCCCCTCGGCGCGTGCGAGGTCCGAGCTGTAGCCGTTCTCCTTGCGGAACGACTCGTAGATCTGCAGCAGCACCTGCTTCTGCTTCTCGTTCAGGGCCGGATCGGTCAGGATCGCGCTGTGCACCTCCAGGCCGTCCGGGTCCCGTCGTTCGTCGAGGATCCCCGCCTGGACGTACAGCGTCTCGGCCGAGATCCGCAGGGCCTTCGCCAGCTGCTGCAGGATCTCCGCGCTCGGCTTGCGCAGACCGCGTTCGATCTGGCTGAGGTACGGGTTGGACACCCCGGCGGCATCGGCGAGCTGCCGGAGGCTCAGCTGCGCGTTGCGCCGCTGCTCCCGCAGGAACTCCCCGAGATTGCCGACGTTGAGTGATGCCATGTCCCCGATCGTGCCTCCGTTCGCTAACTTTTGCAAGCAGCCGCTAGCAAAAGTGTTCCGTGTCATGTGGGGCGGGGCGGTGTGACTTCACGCGATAGGTGTCACCTTCCAGGGATTCTTGTCACCAGTCCCCGCGTACGGCCGCCATCTTCGGGACTGGCCGTCCGCTTGAGCAGAAGCCGACAGATCTCGTTGTCGCCCAAAGACCGCTCGTCGCGCACGAGCATGGTGATGGGCCGTACGACCGAGGTCGGCCCCTGCTCCGAGGGGAAGCGCGTGAACGAGGATCACATGCCGGACTGCCTGGGCTGCTCCGACGAACCGAGCCGCCAGGCCGTCGTGTTCCCGACCGGTCCGGCCGATGACGCCCGCGCAGACTCGCCCACCGGCCTGTACGCCGATCGAGCACGGTGGTGCCAGCCCTGCTGGGTCTACCAGGGCCCGTTCGACCGGTTCCACCTCCTGTACAGCCGACGCCTGCATAGGTACATCGGCGGAACGCTGCGTCACCTGCCGTTCGAGCAACGCGAGAGGGCCGTGGACGAGGTCGCGGCGGAGACCATGGCCGTCCTGTGGGAGAAGCGCGAGAAGCTGAAGAAGCCCGAGCGTGCCATGTACCAGGTGGCCAAGAGGACGGCCTGGAGGCGTTACCCCCTGGAGCGGAAGGAGACTCCCGCCGACTTGGCGGAGATCGAGGAGGCCACGGAGGATCCGATCGACGCGCTGGTCGACCGGATCCTTCTGGAGGAGGAACTGGCCAAGCTCCCCGAGAAGGAACGTCGGTACCTGTACGAGCACAAGGCACTCGGTGAGACCGCCCAGAGCGTGGCGGACGACTACGGCGTTGCCAAGGGGACGGTCACCCAGAGCACCCGGCGTGGGCTGGAGAAGATGCGGCCGGCCTTCGAGTACATCCGCTTCCTCACGATCCTCGCCGAGGTGCTCCGGGTGATCAGTCACTGGTTGTTCGAGTGACCCGGCGAGCCGGCCTGGGCGCCCCGAGGGTCCGGCGCCGGCGGGCGGCTGGCCACTCCGGCCCGCGGGCCGGAGTCGGCGTACTCCCACAGTTGGCACCGGGTGAGGTACTCGCGCGCCCAGCCGCTCTCCAGCTCCTCAGTTCACACGTGGGCGGGCCAGTCGCGGTGGGTTTCGCGGTAGTGGCGATCGCGCTGATGTCGATCCCGAGCAGCCTGGCCTGGTCCGCCGGGGAGAGCTCCTCGTCGGGGTTGCCGCTGACTCGTACCCGGCCCGCTCGACAGCTCGGCCCGGGTGGCGTACAGCCGTCCCTCGATGAGTGATCACACTGACGGCCCCCGACTGTCAGTGGCGCGTGCTTCTCTGTAAGCACTTCCATCTTCGATGGGAAGATGCGCGAGAAGAGGGCGTATGGCCATCTCCGACACAGAACGTTTGAAAGCTTGGGTCCGCGCCGGGGGGCGCTGTGAGTTCTGCGGCAACTACCTGCTCGAAGGCAAGCTCACGTACAAGGACTTCACCCTCGGGGAACTAGCCCACATCGTGGGCCGAGACGTAGCACCTGGCTCTCCGCGAGGCATGGCCCCGCTCCCAGAAGACAAGCGGGACCTCGCTGACAACCTGATGCTTCTGTGTCGAGGTGAGCACAACGAGATCGACCGCAGGGGGTCACTCGACCTCATGACGGTGGAGCGCTTGCGGGCGATCAAGCGCGAGCGCGAGGCTTGGATCCGGCGCATGACTGGTCTCAGTCCTCAGAATGGAACCGCGGTGATCCGGTTGATCGGACCGGTACGTGGCTACGAGGTTGAGCTGACCAAGCCGACGGCCGCCGAAGCGGTGATCCGCTCAGAGGAGCGGTTCCCGGACTTTCCATTGAGCCTGCACGGTGACGGCTTCGAAATCGACCTCCGTAACGTGATCGGAGAGGAGGAGGGCGAGCCAGCCTACTGGGAGCAATGCAAGCGGCAGATCGATCGAATCCTTGAGCATCGGCTCGCTGAGGCACTGCGCGAGGACGCCGTACACCACGTCAGCGCCTTCGGCTTCGCGCGTCTGCCATTGCTCGTCTATTTCGGCTCTCGCCTCGACGACACCTTTGCCGTGACCATCTATCAACGTCACCGCAGCACAGAGGCATGGAACTGGCCCGACAACCCGGCGCCTGGCATCAGCTTCACCACCACTCCACCGCAGAACCTCCTACAGGGCGCCAAGGAGGGGGTCCTGGTCCTCAACGTCTCCGGGTCCATCCAGGCAGACGAACTTCCCGAGCATCTAAAGGAACTACCGCGCTGGGTAATCAACCCTGCTGGCAAGATGCCCTCAGTCGATGTAATCGACTCCCTCGAAACGCTGAGCGAATTCACAAACTCGCTGCGCTCGATGCTCTCCTCCTTGGAAGCCCAGCACAAGCACATGCAGACCCTGCACGTTCTGGCCGCAGCCCCGGTTTCGGCAGCCGTAGCTTTGGGACGAGTCCATGACGCTCATGTGCACCCGAAGATGGCCATCTACGACCGGACTGACGGACGCTACACAGTCGCGCTGGAGATCTCATGAAACTGCTGGCCTACTTCAGTGCATTCCTTGCAGACACTGTGAACCTCAACCAGACACGTCTCGACCAACTCAACGACCGTGTGAACGCGATTACATCGACCCTGAAGTCCGACAGCCAGATCGGCGACCTCTACAAGACGCACATCCCGCAGGGGTCTTGGGCTCACCGCACCATCATCAAGCCATTCAACAATCACGAGTTTGACGCAGACTTTCTCCTTCACATGGATGAGGTGGAGGACTGGAAGCCCAAAGACTACTTGCGGGAGGTCCGGGCTGCGTTCAAGCGGTCCACCACCTACAAGTCGAAGGTCACCAAGAAGAACCGGTGCTGCCGCATCGTCTACGCGGGCGATTGCCACGTCGACGTGGTGCCCTACATCACTCTGTCGGACGGCCGCGAAGTCATCGTCAATTATGCCGAGAATGAATTCGAGGATACCAACCCTCAAGGATTCACCGACTGGATGAAAGAGAAGGACAGTCTGGCCAACGGACAGCTGCGTCGCGTCATCAGACTGCTGAAGTACATCCGAGATTTCAAGCAGACCTTCAGTGTACCGTCTGTCATTCTCACGACTCTGCTCGGCGAACGCATCCAAGCCTGGCACGAAGCTACGCGCTACAGCGACACTCCCACAGCTCTCAAGACGATTCTGGCCGACCTGAGCGCTTGGCTAGACCTGTACCCGCTTATGCCGCCCCTCACCGACCCGAGTTGCCCCGAGACGACGTTCAATCATCGCTGGAACCAGGAACAATACGAGAACTTCCGTAAGAAGATCAACCTGTATAGCTCATGGGTGACCGAGGCCTATGACGAAGAAGATAAAGCGCTGAGTCTTGCAGCATGGCAGCGTGTCTTCGGTAACTCGTTCCAACAACCCAGCTCGGCACAGAAGTCCCTGACAGCATCTGCGAGCATTCAACCAACTCGCGAGACCCGTGCCCCACATGAGCAGTACATCGAAGAGTTTGGTTTCAGCTGGCGAGGAGGATACAAGGTACGGATCAATGCCCAGGTGCTCCCGAAGAGCGGATTTCGTCACGGTCCCCTGCGTCGCCTCCGACGAGTGAGCGTCCTTCAGAGTCTGCGCTTCACCATCACAACCGACGTACCGGAACCGTACGACCTCTATTGGAAGATCAGGAACCGCGGCCCCGAAGCCGCCGCGCTTGATCAACTCCGAGGCGAGATCATTTTCGATGAGGACCGAAGCAGAACCCGCAAGGAGTCGACTTCTTGGAAAGGCCAACATTATGTGGAGGTCTACATCGTCAAGAACGGTCGGGTCCTAGCCACCGATCACCACGACGTCGTCATCAGCTGAGCTAAGAATCGGGATGGGCAACTCGGCCAGTTCCGGCTAGCTACTTGCCCAACGACTAGCGAACTCTGGAAGATCACCCTGGCCAGACGCCCGCAGCGCCGCTCTTCCCGACTGCGGCGGTTCTGCGCTGCGGCTGGGGCCCGGGGACACCCCTTGCCGTCCTGCGTGGCCTCGTTGATGTCGCTGATGGGCTTGGCGCCGACGTGGGAGTCTCGAATCGTGCGAGGCCCTGCAGGCCATCCGATCGCCTCGGGCCGAAGTCTGTGCTCGCGCCTGGTCGTTGGCCGGCAAAAACGCCCCCGACGCCGAAGGCCACGTCGTAGTCGATCTCAACGGCGTCTCCATCACAGCTCACTCCGACAAGGAGGAAGCGGCCGCGACCTGGGATAACACCCGCGCGCATCACTCGCCGATGGCCTTCCTCAACCATGGACCGAGCTGTACCCGATGAGCCCCTCGCCGCCCTCCTCATGCCCGAAACCCGGGCTTCAACACGACAGCCGACCACATCGCTACCGCCCAACTCGCCCTGGCCTAACTGCCGAAGCACTGCCAGCGAGGTCGGCCAAAGCAAGCAACTGCGCTCATCCCGCGAGCGCACGTAGGCTGATGACTGTGAGAGGAAACGAGACCCGCAGTCGCTTCGTGAACCGAGCCGCTGGCAGGCTATGGAGTGGCCAAGGGCGCCTTGATCTTCCCGACGTAATTAACTTTCGAGACCTGCAGCCCTTTTGGAGCGAATATCGTTCCGAAATTCTCGATTTCCTCGATCAACACGACTACACGCCAGCTTCCATAAGCCTAGTTGAGCATCCGAAGAATTACTTGGCAACTCGACCATTGGCCCGACTTTCAGTCCAGGATCGACTCATTTACGAGGCCCTGGCATTTGAAGCTTCCGAGTTTATCGATCCCCTGCTCTCAAAAGCAGTCTATAACCATCGTTCCAAAAAATTAGCGGTCCATTCCTCCTGGGACTGGAAAGCTATGCGAACTGAGGCTCGGCGAGTTCTTTCTCACAACAAAGAGCTCGTAATGGCACAGACCGACATAGCGTCTTTCTATGAACACATAGATATCGGGGCGCTGCTCATGGATCTGACATCAGCCGGGGTCCCCAGCTCCGTTGCAACGAAAATACACAGCTTCTTGGAAGGATTTGAGAGCCAATGTCACACTTGGGGACTCCCTCAGGGATCCGCCGCATCGGGGATACTTGCGAATGCTTATCTACTCCCGATTGACAACTTTATTCAGCAGTTCAACATAGATTTCCTTCGGTACTCTGACGATATCTACCTCTTTGATGTCAATGAGGAGCGCCTACGCTCGATACTGCAGCACGTAAATCGAGCGCTAAGAGCGCGCAGACTGAACATGTCAGCCACCAAGACGCGAATCTATGCGCGGAGCGAGGCTGAATCACATCTCGACGACAGTCGCAGCGACGGAATTCTGTACGACCTTACCCTACGCAAGCCAGATGCGATAAAGCAGTTGCGTCTATTTTTCAGAGATGCTATTGCCGAAAGCCCGGCAAATGAGCGTAACATCAAGCTATCACTCCCCTACCTAGGAAAAAGAAGTGATGATTTCGCTTTCACCTGGGCCGTGGGCAACCTGAAGGAATGGCATCACATTTCGCCGCGCATCCTCCGCTACATGGAAAGCGTGAAAGGCAAAGAAGATGAACTTAAGCAACTCCTAGAAGGCCTACTGGAGAGCGTTCCGACCGTTGACTACCCATTGCTAGAGCGCAACATATTTGAGACCTCGATGCGTTGCGGAATCCGCTCTCCAGTGTTGCTTTCGTGGGCGTGGAGAATAGTTAGAGATAGAAACCGAACTAGCTACCCGCGCGAGTTCGCCGCACGATATATAGGCCTTCTGGGCGCCTCCAACGACGGACAGCTTCTGAAAATGGAGTACGAGGGCGAGTACGATATTGACGTAAGAAGAGCCCTTCTTGTGGCCATGTATGAGGCCGACTACATGCCTAGAGGGCTCCTGAAACGGCTTAGCAGTCATCCAACCATGCTGAAATGGACTGCTCGATACCTATCGCGCCTGCAGCACCCGTCAACGATTCCACTCCCTAAGTTATAGATTGGACTTCTGACGCCAATGAGCAGACTTCTCGTTTACGCCGTGCTCTTCATGGCTTCCCTTGCCGCGACTTTTTCATACAACGGGAAAGCGGTAGGAAGCATCGCTAGCGGAGCGGTAATCAGCTTGGTAATTCCGCTTCTGGACAGCATAGTGGCAAACCGCCTGAATTTGCGCCATCTCTGGTACTCGGTACGGTACGGAAATCAAGATGTGAGAATCTCGGCAGCCTACCTATTCAGAATCAAGATCGATGGTAAATATCTGCTGATCAAAGGCCGACGTTTCTCTCAGCTACAACCAGTCGGAGGTGTCTATAAGGTTTCAGAGTACGGCAAGCATTTTTTGGTGTCCATTGGCGCACAGGATGACTCTTTGATCCCTATAGACACCGCCAGCAGCGACGACTTGCGGGTGCGATTTAAAGGCTCAAAGATTCCCAGATTTTATTCGTGGTTTGATTCCCGAGCGGGTCGCGAAGACTCACCTTGGAGAGAGTTCCACGAGGAACTAATCGGTCCAGGGATCTTGCCAGCCGAGGTTTTCCCATTTACTTTTCAGGACTATGTGAGGCGTGACGTAGCGAAGATTAGACTTAGCGAACATGCGCAATCATGGGAAATATTGATTGCAGATATCTACGAACTGCTTCCTACTGCAGATCAAGAAGTCCACTTGCGTCGTCTAATGGAGACACCGCACGCCGACATTGCTTGGGTTTCCGCGGACTCTATTCGCCGACGTGGTGTCCTCCCTGACGGCACAATACTTCCGGTCGCTGCGCACTCTCAAAAACTGCTCTAACCCAGCATTTCACTTGCGATGGCGACCAGATTCTGAGCAGAAGGCGAAAGTACCTTCTGTGGCTCGGATGATCAGGCTTATCTAGCCTCGGCATACTGGGCTCCGAAGGACAGGGTGTGAATACTCTGGACTCCTCGCATACGGAGGGAGCCCATGTGCCGGCCCCGGGGCCGGTGAGCGCGCTCACGCCAGCACAGCCTGTGCCCTGCAGATCGCAGAATCCGTTAAGCGTTGAGGCTTTTCCGTCACACGCAAACAGGCACTGGTGGCCACAGAGAACCCCCTTACGGTGTCAAAACACGACGAACTTAATGAGCTAGGGCCCAGCTCAGCCCCGCAGCGCTGGCTACCCAGAAGAGTCGCGTCCGGTAGCTCGGGTGGCGGTTCCCGCAGAGACGCCTTGGATAACGTCGCTCCGCGTTCTCGACTTTCCCCGGGGGCTGTAGGCGAGGACGACTCGGAGGGGAATCGAGGCGCCGCGAGGGCTGCGGAGGGTGTAACTGAGCGGCTGGTGGATGCGCTTGGCTTCGTCCGCGAGAGGGACGAGGAAGTGTGCTGCGGCTTCTTCGTCTGGTGTGCAGAGGAAGCGGTCTGCGATTTCAAGGACGGCGCCGGTGGCGATGGGATCGTCCGGCGGGTCGGTGTATGCGGTTGACCGCAGGTTCTTCCGTGGCTGGGCACCGCGACGATGGAACAGCTCGTGGCGCCGTTCGGCCTCGGTATCGATGATTCGCGCCAGTTCAGGGGTGGCCGCGTGGGGCCGGGCTTCGGGCCAAGTCATGAAGATCAGGGCGACGACGCCGCGGAGGTCTTGAAAGTACTGTGCCGTGGGGGTCAGCCAGCCGATGCTGCTGACCTGCTCGGGGCCGTGCGCGGACAGGAACGACAGGTACTTCTTCTGCAGTGTGAAGAGGACGTCACGTGATTGGTGGTCCCGGGGCATCGGCTCCTCACTCCTGGGAGCTTGGGTGAGGTCGGCTCCGCAGGCTGGTCTCACTGCCCGGGGATTCCCCGGCTTCGGGGTCGCTCTGCATCGGACAGGATGCAGGTCGCTGTCTCGCGGCCGGGCAATCAGGTCGTTGCTGTGGCGATTCTGGGCCAGTTCGCCGCAGAGGTGGCAGTAGCGGCGGAGGAAGCGTTCGTGGTGCGGGCAGGAAAAGACCGGCGGAAGCCTCCAGAGCCTGCGCCAGGCGCCGCCGTGACGCTGCTGGATCTCCGAACCGTCTCCGACGAGACAGTCGGGGCAGTACTGGGTCCGCGTGGTCAGGAGCCAGGGGTTGTTGTATTGCAGGCGACTGGTGCCGGAACTGCTCCGGCCGCGAAAATCGGAGCTCAAGGGGCCGTAGCGAGTTCCGAGCAAGGCCAGCAGCAGGCCAGCTGTCTCCTGGCGGGAGAGACGGGTGGCGTGGCAGAAAGCGTCAAGGTCGGCTTCGCCGAGACTGATCGCGCAGGAGATCGGGATGCGGATGAGGGTCGTCCTGTCCTTCCGGCTGCTGGGGATCCCCATGCGGAGGATCAGCGGTCCCGGTCCGACGCCCAGCCGGTGCGAAAGCCGCAGCACATAGCCGGGCAGTGACTCGTCCTCCAGCGGGTCCAGGCTCCTGGGCAGCGACCGCAAGGAGGACAGGCTGGGCGGCTCAGCCACCGGCCGCGCTTCCACCGCGGTCGTCGTAAACGGTGTTACGTCCCTTCCTGCGGGGCTTCCGGGCAGGGACGGGAACATCTGTGGGAACTTCGGGAATCTCCCCGGCTGTTGGGTCACGGTCGGTGAGATTGCCCAGGTTGATCGGGATCGCTGACAGCAGTTCCGGGGTCAGCTCCTCGGCCCCGGACTCGATCGCCTCGGTGCATCCGTCCTCGATCAGCCGTTTGAGGAGTCCGACGATGCCGCGGGTGCGGCGGAACAGGTACTCCGGCATCCCGCCTTCGGTGAGCATCCCGGGCCGGCCCCGGAACAGCCTCAACCTGTCTTCGATGCCAGCCAGGTGCTGGATGAACGCGGTCATGCCCGCAGCGGTGTCGTAGTCGAACGGATCAAGATCGACCAGGTCGAAACGCCGCTCAGTCTGCGTGGCAGCCGACGGGTTGTAACTCTTCCCCGGCTTAGCCGGCGGGAAGACCCACTGCCCCGTGCGAGGATCGGGATAGCCGCTCCTCAGCAGCCCCGAACGGGGGATGTCGACACCGATCAGCACCAGGGTGACGTTGAGGTCCATCAGCTCCCGGACGAGATCGAGAGTGTCCTGGTCGTCCTCACGGTGGAGCCTGAGCCTGGTGATGTCATCCAGCAGCAAGGCCGTTGTGCGATGGTCCCGCAACGAGTCCCGCACTGCCCGGATCATGCCGTTCAGCGTCTTCGGCAGCGGCGCCCCGTAGAAGTCCAGAACGGCCGCGCACAACCCCTTCGGTGTCGCCCGCACCGGAGTGCGGCAGTAGGCGACGGGGACGAACAGGTCCCGGGTGCCCGGGACCGGACCGGGCAGCAGCTGCCGGTGAAGATCCCGCCACAGCATCTCGAACGTGGCCGCGGCATCGCAGGCCGTTTCCGTCTTGCCCAGGTAACCGCCGCCGCTGACCATCAGCCCGTCGCGAGTCCCCGGCTCGAAGTTGAGCGCGTTGTTCCGCATCCGCCCCCGCATCAGCTTGGTGACCTTCGCGCTCATCGGGGTCTCCAGCAGCCCCATGTTCACGTGCGTCGCGGTCCGGTGCAGGTCATGCAGAGCACGGCGTCTCGGGCTCATCGCCGCGTACTCCTCCGCGGAGAGCCGCGGCGCCGGGATGAAGGTGCTCCGACGTTCCTGCCACTGCCGCCAGCCCTCGACCCTGGTGCGGTCCGGCGGCGGGCCAGCCCGAAGGAAGGGGACAATGCCGCTTTCACTCCGCGTTGGGTCCGCCATGTCCATCCTCTTCCTCGTCCTCCTCGGGCAGGAGGAACAGATCACGCTGCCGGTATGCCTCACCCAGCGGAGGCGGTGCCTTCGGCCTGCCATGAACGGCCTGCTCACGGCGGTGCCGCCGGTGGCTGTCAATGCTCTCCGCGGCCTGACGCGTCCTCTCCTGCCAGCGCAGGGGCGTGACTACCGCATCCTCGGCGGCAGCGTCCGCGGCGGGCTCGCTCTGCAGCCGGTCAGCCTGCGAGGCGGCGGCCTGAACGACCTCACGCGAATGCTCGGTTCGCGCAGACTTCGGCAGCCGGGTCGGCCACTGACTCACCGGGACGCGGGAGCCGAGCAACTCCATGAGAACCGGCAGAAGTTCGTCATCCGTTTGGGGCCTGAGCCCGCAGGCTTGAGCCTTCTTGAGCAGTTCGCGTACGCGTGCGTCACCGAAGGCGGGGGCCTGCCCTTCAGGCGGCAGCCCGGTCCAGGCAAGTGGATGCCAGCCGTGGGTGAGTGGGTCCTGGAAGAACACATTGCGGCGGTCCCGGGGGTCCCGCCGGATGATCCACTGGCCCTTGTGCTTTCCGCCGCGGGCCGAGCGCTGGCCCCGGTAGGGGTCCAGGGCCGGGTCGTCGTACCAGAGTCCGCGGATCTTCACCCCGCGCCGGGCATCGATCTTCTGCACGTAGTGGACGGGCAGCAGCTCGTAGAACAGCTCCGCCGAGGGGATCTCCATCGCGAAGCCGGCCTGGGCGAACGAAGCGGCAAACAGCGAGTTGGGGCTGTGATCGCCGCCGGGGTCCCAGCTGGGCGCGTACTCGCCGAGCCTTCGCCGTTGCCAGACGGCAACAATCCAGGTGGCAATCACGTGCTCCATCTCGTCGACAGTCAGCACCGCGTCGCCTTCCGGGTCCGCTCCGCGGTCGGCGGGGTCGATGCCGGTGTAGCCGGGCAGTTGCTCGAACAGCAGCGACCTGATCGCGCCAAAGGCCCGCTCGCAGGCGGACTTGTCCGTAGGCCTCAAGACTCGGCTCGGGAGGATGTTGCAGCCGAGCACCCGCTGGACGTCAACCAAGTGGTGATTGCGGTAAACGGACCCGTGGTCCGTGGTCACGGTCTCCGGGGCGAAGAACGGCAGCCCCGCGACCTTGTGCCCGGCGAACTCCGCGACCACCGCGGCGGGCAGGCCCGGATAGGGCCACTCCAGTTCCTCGCCCCAGTCCGCCCGCATGGGCAGCGGCAGCATCACGTCCCTCAGCAGCATCGCGACATCCACCGACTGGTCGGAGACCAGCGTGAGCCGGAAGGCGCAAAGAGAATGCGTGTGCACGTCCATTGCGAGCGTGAGGTGGCATTTCACCGGATCGCCGAACACGCTCTCGCGGACCATCACGGGCAGCACCGTGGTGTCCAGCGCCACCACCTGGCCGGGCCGATGAACGAGCACGTGCCCGTTCTTCGACGGCAGTTCGGCTGAGCGCGCGTAGCGCTGGCGGGACCGACCCGGCCCGAACCACTCGCGCCAGACCACCCAGAGAGTCTGGTAGCTGGGGACGGCGACGTCCCTGTCAGGGAAGGTCTCGCGTACATACTGGTGGATCATGCGCGCCCGGGTCCGCATGGTCACCTTCGACCGGTGCAGGGTCTCCGCGCGGACCGCGAAGATTGCCTCTCGGACCTCCTCAGTAATGCTCGGATGGCCGCCGCTCTCACGCAGCCACCGCTCGTCCGCGCAGCCAATAAGGCCCGCTTCCCGTCGGCGGCGGTCCCAGCGGATCAGGGTCCGGTAGCCGACCCGGTCCAGGCCCAGCAGTTTCGCCTGCTGGCGGTCCATGGCTCCCAGTTCGGCGACCTTCGCCAGGCGGCGGGCGGTCAGCGTCGTGGTGGCCGGATCGTACTCCGGCTTCGGCTCACCCGGCCCCGGACGCAGCGGGTCGCCGCTGCGAAAGCCGGTCTCCACCTCCAGAAGGTGAGCCAGGCGGAATGCGGCGAGTTCCCGCCTTCCCGGCTCCAGGTCCTGCACGGTCTTCGGCTGACGGCCCCGGCTGGAGCCCTGAGCCGCAGTCCTGGATGAGGGGCGGCAGTTGGGGTGATTGGCCAGGAACCGGAAGCTCACCGGCTGCCGGGCACCATCGCCGCGGACCAGGTGGACCCGACCGAGTTCGGGCTCCCGGCGCTCGACCGTCCATTCCCCGCCGTCCAGCACCAGAGCCGCCCCCGGCGAGAGGTCCAGGACTGCCGCCGACCTCATCACGCCTCCCCGGCGGGGTTGATCACCAAGGACCGGTCACCGAACGGTCGGCTCAGATCGGCTCCCAGGCGCCGGTTCCAGAGCAGGTGCAGAAGCTGCGCACGGGCCAGCGGCGGAAACGGGGTGGCGTCCACAAGCTCCCCGAACGTGCCACCCTCGCAGGCCGCGTCCCTGAGCGCCGGCCGCAGCCCGAGCGGGTCGGACATGGACCGACGCTGAGAGGAGAAGGCATCGACCGCGGCGGCGACATGGTCCCTCCAGCCCGCAGCGACGATGTAATGCCAGCCGCAGGCCAGCGCGGCCTCGGCAGCCGCGGCGAACGCCTCCAGGTCCTCCGGCGCGATCAACGCCCGTGGCCGTACGTCGATCAGCCAGACGCCGGTCCGGGTCACCGCCAGGAAGTCCGGGATGTGTCCCCTGCGGCCGGTCGCGGTGTCGAACCGCAGCCGCAGGGGCTGCGACAGCACGTCGACGAGGCCAGCCGCGAAGTCGAGGACTAGGAGCAGCCGGGCCTCCTCCAAGCTCTCGGCCCCGTGATGACGACCGGTGCTGACGAGGAACTGAAGGCTGGGACGGTGGCGTTGGGCCCGACGCCAGGAGAACCAGCGCATCGGAGCTCCCTCCGCGAGAGGTGTGTGGGCCAAGTCCCGCACAGTGCAGGACACCTCGTCGCTCGCTGTCCGCCAGGTCACCGTCCAACGGCGCGTCCACCCCGGCCCGAGGCCGAGGCCGTCCCTGCCCGGCGCTACGGACACCGGGACAAGCAAGTCTTCCCACCAGCAGCTGTGCGACCACAGACCACCGACCCGAGCCTCAGCCGGGGACGCTGGCTGTACTAGGGAACGCACTCCGTCCACGGCACCACACGACCACCGTCGAGAGCGGCAAGAGGGGCAATCTCCGGATCTAGTGACAACTCGGCCGAGAAACAGCCGGAAGTGACAACTGCCGCATGAATCTGGTGACAGGAAGCGCTGGAAGCGCGAGAGAACACGTCAGATCAAAAGCCTTCGCCGGTGACATCTAACGCTGGAAGTCACAGGCGGGGCGCTGATCGACGTCCTGCCCTCTCGCCCGGGGCGAGGCAAGCGCACCTTGACAATTTCAAATTGTCAACGCGTACTTGCCTCATGACTCTTCCGGACCTGGACGACCTCATCGCGGAAGTCGACCGGAGATGCGACACCGCCCACCGCCCCGGCGGACAAGAACAGCCCGACTGGCTCGCTCTGCTGACCGTCGCCGCCCAACTCGCAGGCCAGCTGCAGGCGCTGGCGGACGACCTGGTCGAGGACTACGTCGAGCACTGCCGGATGCACGGCTCCTCGTGGACCGACATCGGCACCGCCCTGGGCGTGACCCGGCAGGCGGTCCAGCAGCGCTTCCACGCCCCGCACAAGCGCTACGGCCCCGAGGCGATGACCGACGACCTCCGCCGGGCGATGGCCCATGTCAAGCAGGCGGCAGTGCAGCACCGCAACAACTACATCGGCACCGAGCACCTGCTCCGGGGACTCACGGCAGAGGACAACAGCGCCACCCGGCTCCTGCGGACCGCCGGCGTCTCACCGGAGACGGTCCACCGATCCGTCGGAACCCGGCTGAGCATGGGCGCCTCCCAGGCGGCCGAGCGCATCGCCTGGACGCCCTACTCCCGCAAGGCCATCGCCATCGCCGAGACACGGTCCGAGGAGAACGGCTCCGACCGCATCGACTGCGACGACCTGCTGATCGGACTCGCCCGGGTCGGCCGCGGAGTCGCCGCCGACGTCCTGACCGAGGCCGGCTTCGATCCGGCCGCCCTTGACGGCACAGGTGCGGACGGCTGAGCCCAGTACGGCCCCGACGGCCCGGCTGCGGACGTCTGAGCCCCTCACGGCCACGCGGGCGGAAATCGTTTGCCGCAGATCGGGAGCGGAGCGAGGATGCAGGGATGAAGCGCGGTTTTGACGATCTGGTGGCCGAGGCGGCGAGCGTGTCCGTGGCGGGCTGGGACTTCTCCTGGCTGGACGGGCGGGCGACCGAGGCGCGGCCCTCGTGGGGGTACCAGCGGCTGATGGGGGAGCGGCTGGCCGGCGCGTCGGCCGCGCTGGACATCCAGACCGGCGGGGGCGAGGTGCTCGCCGGGGCGCCGAAGCTGCCTCCCGTGATGGTGGCCACCGAGTCCTGGCCGCCGAACGTCACCAAGGCCACCCGGCTGCTGCATCCGCTCGGCGCGGTGGTCGTCGCCGACCCGGACGAGCCGCCGCTGCCCTTCGCCGACGACGCGTTCGACCTGGTGACGAGCCGGCATCCGGCAACGATCTGGTGGGCGGAGATCGCCCGCGTACTACGCCCAGGCGGGACGTACTTCGCGCAGCACGTGGCGCACGAGAGCGTCTTCGAGCTGGTCGAATACTTCCTCGGGCCGCAGCCCGAGGCCCGGCGGGGGCGCCACCCCGACGACGAGCGGGCGGCGGCCGAGGCGGCCGGGCTGGAGATCGCCGACCTGCGGTTCGAGCGGCTGCGCATGGAGTTCCGCGACATCGGCGCGGTCGTCTACTTCCTGCGCAAGGTGATCTGGATGGTGCCCGGGTTCACCGTCGAGCAGTACCGGGACCGGCTGCGCGAGCTGCACGAAAAGATCCAGGCCGAGGGGCCGTTCGTCGCCCACTCCACCCGCTCCCTCTTCGAGGCGCGCAAGCCGGAGTGACGACGCGGCCGGCCGACTGCCGCCGCCTCCAGGGGGTTTGACTTGGAGTGCGCTCCAACTCCTACCGTCCCTGACGTGAGCCCGACACGGTCCTCGCCCACGGGGGACGGGGCACTTCCAGGAGGTTACGCATGACCGGCATTCCCACTCGGCAGCTCGGCGATCTGACCGTCTCCGCCCAGGGGCTGGGCTGCATGGGGATGAGTCACGGGTACGGCGCTTCGGACGACGCGCAGTCGATCGCGACCATCCACCGCGCCCTGGACCTCGGCGTCACCCTCCTGGACACCTCCGACTTCTACGGGGCCGGGCACAACGAGGAACTGGTCGGGCGGGCCGTCGCCGACCGCCGCGACCGGGCGGTGATCGCCACCAAGTTCGGCTTCGCCAACAAGCTCGGCGAGCCGACCGCGATCCGGGGCGACGCCGCGTACGTACGCGAAGCCTGCGACGCCTCGCTGCGCCGGCTCGGCGTCGACCACATCGACCTGTACTACCAGCACCGCGTCGACCCCGAGGTGCCGATCGAGGAGACCGTCGGGGCGATGGCGGAGCTGGTCGCGGCGGGCAAGGTGCGGCACCTCGGCCTCTCCGAGGCGAGCGCCGCGACGATCCGGCGGGCGCACGCGGTGCACCCCATCGCCGCCCTGCAGAGCGAGTGGTCGCTGTGGACGCGCGACCTGGAGCAGGAGATCGCACCGGTCTGCCGGGAGCTGGGCGTCGGCCTCGTGCCGTTCTCGCCGCTCGGCCGCGGCTTCCTCACCGGCCGGTACACCTCCGTGGAGGGGATGGCGGAGGGCGACGTACGCCGTACCCAGCCGCGCTTCGCCGACGGCAACCTGGAACGCAACCTCGCCATCGTCGAGAAGCTGGACGAGCTGGCTGTGGAAAAGGGCGTCACCGCCGGGCAGCTGGCGCTGGCCTGGGTGCAGCACCGGGGCGCCGACGTGGTGCCGATCCCGGGCACGCGCCGCGAGAAGTACCTGCTGGAGAACGTCGCCGCGGTCGCCGTCGGGCTGTCCGCCGATGAGCTGGCGGCCATCGACGCCGTCGCCCCGGCCGACGCGGTCGCCGGCACCCGCTACGACGCGTCGAGCCTGGCCTTCGTCAATCGCTGAGGGTTTTCCACAGGCCCCCGCGCCACCCGCCGTGCCGCCGTAAAGTCGGGGACATGAGTGAGGACGAGGGGAGCGTGCGGATCGACAGCTGGATCTGGTCCGTGCGGCTCATGAAGACGAGATCGGCGGCGGCCACGGCCTGCAGGGGCGGGCACGTGCGGGTCAACGGCGAGCGCGTGAAGGCGGCGCACGGCGTGCGGACCGGCGACGAGGTCCGGCTGCGACACGCCGGACGCGAGCGGATCGTCGTCGTGAAGCGGCTCGTGAAGAAGCGCGTCGGCGCGCCGGTCGCGGTCGAGTGCTACGTCGACAACAGCCCGCCCCCGCCCCCGCGCGCGACGGCCCTGCAGGTCCCGGTCCGCGACCGGGGCACGGGCCGCCCGACCAAGCGCGACCGCCGCGAGATGGAACGCCTGTGGAGCCGCCCGCCCGCGCCTCCCGGCGACGAACCGAAGTAGTGGCCTGAGGTCTGTGGTCTGGGATCCGTGGCCTGTGGTCTGGGATCTGTGGTCTGGGATCTGTGGCCTGTGGTCTGAGGCCCGCGGTCTGAGGCCCGCGGTCTGAGATCTGCGGCCTGAGATGGGGGGTGGGGAGGGGGTGGGGGGGAGGGGCCCCGAGGAGGGGCCCCTCTGAGGGCGGCGGCAGGGAATGGCTTGAGGGCGGCGGCAGGGGATGGCTCGAGGGCGGCGGCAAGGAATGGCTCACCCCCCGCCATGAGCCGCCAGCCATTCCCGGTCCGGCTCGATGGTCTGGAGGACTTCGATGAGGATCCCCTCCGGGCTTTCGAGGTTGAAGCGGCGCTGGCCCCAGGGCTCGTCGCGCAGTGGCTCGGTGATGCGTACGCCCCGGGCGCGCAGCCTGGCCTCCTCTGCTGCCGCGTCCGCGACGAGGAAGGCGAGGCAGAGGCCCGCGGTGTCCTGGGTGCGGAAGCCCGCCGGCATGCTCTCGTGGCCGCGCTGGACGAAGTCGAGGACGTACGCGGGGTGTTCGGGGTGGTGCAGGCTGACGTACCAGCCGAGGTCGGCGACCTGGGTGAAGCCGAAGTGGTCGGTGTAGAAGCGGCCGCTGGCAGCCGTGTCGTCGCTGAGTACGGCGATGCCGAGCTTTTCGAAGCGCATGCGGTTCCCTCCCGGTCGGTGGCACGGTGCCGCCAACCACTCCGCTTGTAGTGAATCGAAGTACTCTAGTTGTAGTACGTTGGGCGTAGTGGTTGCAAGGGAATTGCGAGGAGGGTGCCGGTGGTGCGCAATCCGGAGCGGCGTACGGCGCTGGTGGACGCGGCGATCGAGGTGCTGGCGCGGGACGGCGCGCGTGGCCTGACGTTCCGTGCCGTGGACGCGGAGGCGGCCGTGCCGAAGGGCACCGCCTCCAACTACTTCGCCAGCAGGGACGCGTTGCTCGCGCAGGTCACGGGGCAGATCCACCAGCGCATCGCGCCGGACCCGGACGAGGTCACCGAGGTCATGAAGGCGCCGCACGGCCGTGAGCTGGTGACCGAGCTGATGGGCTGGATCAACCGCCGGGTGACCGCGAACCGCACCGGTTACCTCGCGATGCTGGAGCTGCGCCTGGAGGCCACCCGGCGGCCCGAGCTGCGCGCGGAGCTGACCGCCACCCTGCGGGGCGTGCTGGAGGACGACATCCGCTTCCACGAGGAGGGCGGGCTGCCGGGGGACCGTACGGCGGTGATGCTGATGTACCTCGCGATGACGGGCCTGATGCTGGAGCAGCTCACATTGCCGGGTGTGGTGCCGGGCGAGGAGACGGACGGGCTGATCGCCGCCCTGGTGGACCGGGTGATCCCCGGCGACGGCCGGTAGCCGGACCGCGGCGGCCGGCACCTGCCGAGCCGCCCCGCACCAGCCCTGGTGGACCGGGTGATCCCGGGCGACGGCCGGTAGCCGCCCCGCGGTGGTCGAGGCTCGACTAGCCGCCCCGCGGTGGTCGACGCCCGACTTGCCGCCCCGCGGCGGCCGGCACCCGACCGGCCGCTCCGCGCGCCCGCGTCAGGTGCCGGTCCGGTCCGTCAGCCCGCGTACGGCCTGGCGAGGCGGGCGTCGCGCAGGGCGTGGGCCCACCACGTCAGCTGGTCCAGGAGGGCGGCGGCCGCGCGGTCCGGGCCCTCCGGGGCGTGCAGCCGGCCCCGGCCGTCGAAGAGCTGTCCGGCCATGGGGAGGCTGACGGTTTCGCGGACCGTCGTGGCGTGCAGTTCGGCGAAGACCAGGCGCAGTTGCTCCACGGCGCGCAGGCCGCCGGAGATCCCGCCGTAGGAGACGAAGCCGACCGGCTTGGCCTGCCACTCCGCGTGCAGCAGGTCGATGGCGTGCTTGAGCGGGGCGGGGAAGGAGTGGTTGTACTCCGGGGTGATCACGACGAAGGCGTCCGCCGCGTCGACACGCTTGGCGAACGCCTCCGCGCCGGGCCCGCCGCGCAGCGCGTACGGCTGGATCTCGGCGAGGTCCAGGACGTCCACGCCGAGGTCCGGGCGGGCGGCCGCGTGAGCGGTGAACCAGTCCGTGACGACGGGCGCGAAGCGGCCCTCCCGGGTGCTTCCGACGATGACGGCGAGGTTGATGGTCTCCGCAGACATGACATGCCTCTCTGAAGCGGTGAAGGAATGCGGAGACGACGCTAGAACCTCAAGAAAACTTGAGGTCAAGCTTGCCGGGCCGGCGCGGGGCGGGCGCGCGCCTCACGGAAGCACCCCGCCCCGCCCCTCAGCCGCTAGCCCGCAGCCCCGTTCCCTCAACCGCTATCCCTCAGCCCCCGCCCCTCACCCCTCGCCGAACAGCTGGAGAAGTTCCTTCTTCTCGAACATGCGGGCCGTCTCGACCGCCGACGGAGTGCCCGCGTTCGGGTCGGCGCCGTGGCTGAGGAGGAGCCGTACGACGGCGTCCTCACCCTTGAAGACGGCGCCCGCGATGGGGGTCTGGCCGCGGTCGTTGGGCCGGTCGGCGTCCGCGCCGCGCTGGAGCAGGGCTTCGACGGTCGCTTCGTGGCCGTGGTACGCGGCCAGCATGATGAGCGAATCGCCCTTCTCGTTGGTGAGGTTGGCGGGCACCCCCGCGTCCACGTATGCGGCGACGGTGTCGGTGTCGCCGTGCCGGGCCAGGTCGAAGACCTTGGCCGCCAGCTGCAGCACCTCGGGGTCGTGCGCGTGCTCGATCGACTCGGGCCCCTGCGCGCCTGGGGTCGTCTCGCTCATGCTGTCGGCCTCCTGCTGTCGTGGTGTGCGCTTGCACCCGCCACTTTATGCAGGCCAGGGCCGCGGACGGCGAGTCGGCGGCAGGACGCCTCAGAACATGTCCGGGCACCACGGCCGCCGCGCGGCCCGCAGCAGCACGTCCGCGGTGGCCACCGCGCCCGCCCGGTCCTCCTGGATCCTGCCGAGCGCCGCGAGCCGCGTGGCCGACTCGTCGCCCAGGTACAGCGAGGCCAGGTCGCGTACGTCCAGGGTGAGGTCGGCGGAGCGCGTCGTGGGCGTGCACGTGGCGCCCTCGGGCCCGGCGTCGAGGTGGTACCGGCCGGCGGCGTACCCGGCCGCGTCGGCCACCTCCAGCACCAGGGACCCCGGCACCGCGTACGTCCGCGCCGTCAGCAGGCGCGGCACGTCCAGCGGCCGGATCCACAGGTAGTCGGCGTGCTCCTCGATGTTCGCGGCGCGCGGGTCGCCGAGCAGCAGCGGCAGGGTGTCGTCCGGGGGGCGCTCCCCGGTCCGCACGTGCCACACCCAGTCGATCGAGCACAGGAAGTGCCACAGGGCGCGCTCGGCCTCCGGGCTGACCGCGATCAGCTTTCTGACGTAGGCGGTCTGTTCGGGCTGCTTCTGTTCCCAGCGGTCGTCACAGGCGTACGTGACCAGGCCGTCGACCTCGCCGGACGCCGACCGGTACACGGCGTGGAAGGGCTCCTTCCATTCCAGCGCCGGCCACTGGACCTCGCCGGTCGCGAGCTGCCACCAGCGCGCGTTGCGCGAGACCGCGCCGTGCTGTCGTGCCCGGAAGCGGTCGTGCAGGGCCGGGCCGAGGGCGCGCACCTCGGCGGGGCTCACGAATTCCACCCGGCCGCCGTTCTCAGCCCCCGGACGGCCGGAGCCGAGCTGGGCGCGGGCCACGTCGATGCGCCACTCGGTGAAATGCGTGGCGGGCCCGAAGCCGTACCGCCCGTAGATCGGGTACTCCGCGGCGATCAGCGTGGCCACCGCCTCGCCGCGCTCGCGCGCCGCGGCCAGGTCCCGTTCGAGCATCCGGCTGAGCAGGCCGCGGCGGCGGTGCGTGGGCGAGACGGTCACCTGGCTCACGGCGTCGGCCGGCACCCGGGCGCCGCCCACGACGGTCAGCTCCTGCGCGAAGCTGCGGAAGGTCGCGACGCAGTGCCCGTCGTCGAAACCGCCCTGCATACGGGCGAAGTCGGCGCCGCCGCGGCGGAATTCGATCTCTTCCTTGGTCAGCGTCCCCGGCGGCCGGGTGAAGCCGGTGGCCACCGCCTCCATCCAGCCGGTGAACTCCGCCTCGTCGACCGCGCGCACCTCAAGGCTCATGTGCGTACGCTAGCCACCGTCCTGACGGGTTGTCGTCCGGATTAACGGCGCGCCGGGCGGGGCAACGTCAGCGCGCCGGCCGCCGGTTCAGAACGCCGCGGCCCGGATCTCGCCCACGCGCTCGGCGCCGCCCAGCAGCGGGACGTCCGCGATGCGGCCGAGGACCGGCGCGTCGACGCCCATCAGACGCAGCGTGCGGGCGAGTATCGGGCCGAGCGTGCGGGTCGCGCCGTCGTCGACCTTGAAGGCGAGCGCACGGCCGTCGGGCAGCGCCAGCGCCTGTACGGCCTCGGCGCCCATCTTCGACAGCACGCCGGGGATCTCCCGCATCAGCCAGGTGTCGGGGCGGCGGGTGCCCGCGACGTACTCCGGGTGGGTGCGCATCGCGTCCGCCACCCGGCGCTCGGGCGTGCCGGGCGCGGCCAGGACGAAGTGCCGGTACGCGCGCGCCAGGCCGGTCAGCGAGAGGGCCATCAGGGGCGCGCCGCAGCCGTCGGTGCCGACGTGGTCGACGGACTCGCCGCTCGCGTCCCGTACGGCCTCCAGGACCAGCCGCTGGAGCGGGTGGTGCTGGTCGAGGTAGTTCTCCAGGGGCCAGCCGTTCGCGGCGCAGGCGGCGAGCATCGCGGTGTGCTTGCCGGAGCAGTTCATGGTCAGCGGGTCGCGGACCTTGCCGGCGGCCAGGTAGTTCTCCGCCTCGGCCGGGTCGAGCGGCAGGTCGGGCGGGGTCTGCAGCTGCTCGGGGGTGAGGTCGTACTCGGCGAGCATCTTCTGCACGAGATCGAGGTGAAAGCTTTCTCCGGAGTGGCTGGCGGCAGCCAGGGCCAGGCGTTCGCCGGAGAGGTCCAGGTCCGCGCGGAGGATCGCGGCGGCCTGCATCGGCTTGTTCGTGGAGCGCGGGAAGACCGGTGCGGCCACGTCGCCCAGGGCCAGGTCCACGCTGCCGTCCGCGGCCAGGACGACCAGCGAGCCGCGGTGCACGCCCTCGACGAAGCCGGAGCGGACGACCTCGGCGAGCACGGGCGGGAGGGACGGCTGCTGCTCGGTTATCGCACCGGGCGTGTCGGCGGAGGAGGTCATCGCGGGCCTTCCGGGGTCGCGGACCCGCCTCCCGCGAGGACCGGACGGCGGTCGGCCGCCGGGTCAGGAGAGCAGGTCGTCTACTTGTGCTTCCCCTTCACGGTACCTGCGGGCGATCTCCGCGCTGCAATCGTCGGCCGTGCGCTGGAGCGACTGGCGGCGCAGCGAGACCTGCTGCTCGTACTGGACCAGCCGGCCCATCGCCTCCCGCAGCTCGGCGTCCGTGCGCGCGCCCAGGTCGGACAGCTCGACCTCGCCGAGCATGTCCTCGGCCAGCCGGCGGTACTCCTCGCTGTGCGGCGTCCCGACCGTCACGTGCCGGGCGGAGGAGCGGTGCCGCGAGGGCTCGTCCGTCAGGATCTCCGGCAGCCGGTCCAGGACCGTGGTCTGGGGTGCCGCGCGCCGCGCTGCCTCCGCGCGGAGGATGTCGATCCGGCCCTGGAGCAGCCGCCGTACGTAGCTGAGGTCGGCCTCCTCCTGCTGCGCGTCCCGGCGCAGCCTGCGGATCTCGGGCAGGCCGCGACCCGAGAGGTCGGGCCGGGGGGCCGGACGGAAGCGGTCGCGTTGCAGCGGAGGGCGGGGCTGAGCCGGGCCTGCGGGAAGCATGGGGCCATCCTCGGTGCGGTCGCCGGGCCGCGCCGGGCGCCCGGTCGGGGGCGACGGCTCGGGCCGGGACGTGGACATCGTCGTCGGCAGGGGCAGGGGCCCGCGCGCGGAGACCGCCGCTGCCCCTTGGGCGGATGTACGGGCAAAAGGTACGGAACCGGAGGATGTCTGCCCGGTGCCGGCGGTGCTCATGCGTGTGTCCGTCCCCTCGTGCGGCGCGGTCCGGAGCCACGTGGTCCCGCGCACCGCGTGCAGGCATCGTGCCACTGCGAGAGGTGCGCGCGCAGGGTCATTGGCCCGCGAACGGTCCGTGTGGGGGTAAGACGGGCGCCGCGGTTGGGCTGTCCGGGTGGTGGAGCGCCCCGCACCCGCGGGGGTGGCCTGGGGTGGCGACCGGCATCATGGCGGTATGCGAGCAGTGGTGCAGAGAGTGAACGGCGCACGTGTCGACGTGGCCGGCGAGACCGTCGGCGAGATCGTGGGGGAGGGCCTGTGCGTCCTGGTCGGCGTGACGCACGACGACACCCCGGAGAAGGCCGCCCAGCTGGCCCGCAAGCTGTGGTCGGTACGGATCCTCGACGGTGAGAAGTCGTGCTCGGACACGGGCGCGGGGCTGCTGGTGATCAGCCAGTTCACGCTGTACGGGGACGCCCGCAAGGGCCGCCGCCCCACCTGGAACGCGGCGGCGCCGGGGCCGGTCGCCGAGCCGCTCGTGGACGAGGTCGTCGCGCAGCTGCGGACACTCGGCGCGCAGGTGGAAACGGGCCGGTTCGGCGCGGACATGAAGGTCTCGCTGACGAACGACGGCCCGTTCACGGTGCTCCTGGAGGTCTGAAGCGGGCAGCGCCCGCTACGGCTCGACCACGATCTCCTGAGCCGCCGCCGTGCCGTCCGCCATCAGTTCGGCGTCCGCCTTCACGTTCCGCTTGACCAGGGCCAGCGCGATCGGCCCCAGCTCGTGGTGGCGGGCCGAGGTCGTGATGAACCCGATCTGGCGCCCCTCGGGGCCGTCGGCGGCGAGCCGGACCGGCGCCCCGTGCCCCGGCAGCTTCACCTCGCTGCCGTCCAGGTGCAGGAAGACCAGCCGGCGCGGCGGCTTCCCCAGGTTGTGGACGCGGGCGACGGTCTCCTGGCCGCGGTAGCAGCCCTTCTGGAGGTGGACGGCCGTGCCGATCCAGCCCAGCTCGTGCGGGATGGTGCGGTGGTCGGTCTCCAGGCCCAGCCGCGGCCGGTGCGCCTCGACGCGCAGCGCCTCCAGGGCCAGCACGCCGATCGCCGGCCCGTGTGTCCCGGCGAAGTCCTCCAGGGAGGCGCGCGGCAGGAAGAGGTCGCGGCCGTGCGGCGTCTCGCGGACGGCGGCGGCGTCCTTGGGCGTCTCGGCGATGGAGCCGGCCGGCAGGTGCACGACGGCCAGTTCGTCCGTACGGTCGGCCACCTCGACCCGGTAGAAGAACTTCATGCTCTCCAGGTACGCGAGCAGCGCTTCCTGGGTGCCGGGCTCGGTGTGCAGCCAGGTCGTCTCCCCGTCGTCGACGAGGTAGACCGCGTGCTCGATGTGGCCGTTGGCGGAGAGGATCAGCGCCTCGGTGGCGTGGCCGGGCGCCAGCTCGCTGACGTGCTGGGTGAGCAGCAGGTGCAGCCAGCTCAGCCGCTCGGGGCCGGAGACGGCGAGCACGCCGCGGTGCGAGAGGTCCACGAAGCCCGCGCCGTCCGCAAGGGCGCGTTGCTCGCGGAAGAGGTCGCCGTAGTGCGCGGCGACGCCTTCGTCGGGGGCCTCGGCGGGGACGGCACCGGGCAGCGACAGCAGGGGGCTGGCTTCTGATGGACGCAGCATGTGCTCCAGCGTACGTCCCGGTAGTACCGGGAGGTCAGTCCGTACCGGGAGCGGTGTCCCCGTCCTCGCCGGCCGCCTTCGCGGTGCACTCCCGGCACCGGCCGAAGATCGCGAAGTGCTTCAGGTCCGTGTCGAACCCGAACGTCTTCTGCAGCGTCTCCCGGAAGGGCGCGGCGACCGACAGGTCGGCCTCGATCACCTCGGTGCAGTCCCGGCACACCAGGTGGATGTGGTGGTGCCGGTCGGCGAGGTGGTACGTGGGCGCGCCGTGCCCGAGGTGAGCGTGGCTGACGAGGCCCAGCTCCTCCAGCAGCTCCAGGGTGCGGTAGACCGTGGAGATGTTGACGCCGCCCGCCGTCTTGCGCACCTCGGTGAGGATCTCGTCGGGCGTGGCGTGCTCCAGCCGGTCGACCGCCTCCAGCACGAGCTGCCGCTGGGGCGTCAGACGGTATCCGCGCTTGCGGAGGTCGCTCTGCCAGTCGGTGGTCACCACGCCCCCAGTGTAGGTACGCCCGTCGGCGCGCTGTTACGGCTTGTAGGGCGTGCCGTCCGGGTTGAAGAAGGAGACGCCGTCGGGCATGTCCTCGGGCAGGCTCTCCGCCCACTCCTTGAGGTCGGCGTCCGCGACCTTCTTGAGGTGGGCCGACATGTACGGGCGCAGCGGGACGTCCGGCGTCGCCTTCTCGCCGACCCACATCAGGTCGCTGTTGACGTAGCCGTACAGCCGCTTGCCGCCGCTGTACGGGCCGGAGGCCTCGGTACGGGCCACGGCGTCCGTCGCCAGGTCGATCTGCGGCTTCTGGTCGGCCAGCTCGCCGTACCAGACCTCGACGACGCCCTGGTCGCGGACCATGACGATCTCGACCTTGCGGTCCTTGTCGATGCGCCAGTAGCCGCTCTCGGACTCCAGCGGGCGGACCTTCTTGCCCTCGCCGTCGAGCACCCAGCTGTGCGAGTGGTACTCCAGGAAGTCACGGCCGTCGTGGGAGAAGGTGACCTCCTGCCCGAAGTTGCACTTCTCGGTGCCGGGGAAGTCGGCGACGCCCGCGCCCTCCCAGTTGCCCAGGAGGAAGGCCAGCGGTACGAGGGCCGGGTTCAGGTCGGACGGGATCTCGATCATGAGAGCTCAGGCGATCTATAGGAGGTGGACAGTCTCGGTCCGGGCGCGGTCAGCGCTGACCCTGGTACAGCTTCTTCCAGGTCAGACCGGCGAAGGCGACGACGCCGACGGCGACCAGGACAAGCAGGGCGGTGAAGAATGCCTCAAGCACGAGCGCGCTCCTCGGACAGAGTGAGGGTTTACGGACCGTAGGTGAGTCTAGTCGCCGCGGGGAGCGACGGCGCTGTGAGGTCCGCCCCAGGGGCCGGACGGGCGCTCACCGGTGGTCCTTGTCGTCCAGCTCGCGCCACCAGCGGTCGGACTCCGGGTCGCCGGACTCGTCCCACCAGCGCTCACCCGGCTCCCTGCGGTTCGCCACGATCGCCGCGAAGGGCGGGATGACCATGGCGACCACGCACATCGCCACCGCAGCGGGAACGGACCACAGCCGCACGACGCCCCACGCCAGGACGAAGAGCGCGATGCAGGTGGCCATCATGGCGTAGTACCTGCGGTGGCGGCGCTGCACGGACATACCTCCACGGTAGATCCGCGTGGCGGGCCTGAACAGCGCTGCGCCCTCCGTCGCGGCGAGCCGTACGGAGGGCGGGAAGCGCGGAGGACCGCACCCCCGTCAAGGCGTCCAAACCCCTGGGGCGCGGCCCTCCGGCCGTGTGCGGACCGTCCGGGACGGTCCGCGTCAGACGGCGATGGCGACCTCCGCGAGGCCACCCTGCTGGGCGACCACGGTGCGGTCGGCGGTGCCGCCCGGGACGAGCGCGCGCAGCGTCCAGGTGCCTTCGGCCGCGTAGAAGCGGAACTGTCCGGTGGCCGAGGTGGGGACCTCGGCGGTGAACTCACCGGTGCTGTCCAGCAGGCGGACGTAACCGGTGACGGGCTCGCCGTTCTTGGTCACGCTGCCCTGGATCGTGGTCTCGCCGGGCTTGATGGTCGACGCGTCGGGGCCGCCGGCCTGTGCTCCACACATGGGAATTCCTTGAGGGGTAGGGAGGGTGGGTCGGGGCTTACTTGTTGGCGCCGAGCTCGATCGGCACGCCGACGAGCGAGCCGTACTCGGTCCAGGAGCCGTCGTAGTTCTTCACGTTCTCCTGGCCCAGGAGCTCGTGCAGCACGAACCAGGTGAGCGCGGAGCGCTCACCGATGCGGCAGTAGGCGACGGTGTCCTTCGCCAGGTCGACCTGCTCGTCCTCGTAGAGGGCCTTGAGCTCCTCGTCGGACTTGAAGGTGCCGTCGTCGTTGGCGTTCTTCGACCACGGGATGTTGCGGGCGCTCGGCACGTGGCCGGGGCGCTGCGACTGCTCCTGCGGGAGGTGCGCCGGGGCGAGCAGCTTGCCGCTGAACTCGTCGGGGGAGCGGACGTCCACCAGGTTCTTGTTGCCGATCGCGTTCACGACGTCGTCGCGGAAGGCGCGGATGGAGGTGTCCTGCGGCTTGGCCTTGTACTCGGTCTTCGCGCGGTTCGGCACCTGCGAGCCGTCGACCAGGTCGCGGGAGTCCAGCTCCCACTTCTTGCGGCCGCCGTCGAGGAGCTTGACGTCCTGGTGGCCGTAGAGCTTGAAGTACCAGTAAGCGTAGGAGGCGAACCAGTTGTTGTTGCCGCCGTAGAGGACGACGGTGTCGTCGTTGGCGATGCCCTTCTCCGACAGGAGCTTCTCGAAGCCCTCCTGGTCGACGAAGTCACGGCGCACCGGGTCCTGCAGGTCCTGCTGCCAGTCGATACGGACCGCGTTCTTGATGTGGTTCTTGTCGTAGGCCGAGGTGTCCTCGTCCACCTCGACGAGGACCACCTTGGGGTCGTCGATGTGGGCCTCGACCCAGTCGGCGTCGACGAGGACGTCGCTACGGCTCATGGTTTTCTCCTCCGGGGCAGTTTCGGATGCGGTTGCGCAGGAGTACGCCGGTACGCGCGGCGGCATCAGAGGCGCGCGGCGCTGCGCGGGGGTACGGGCGGAATGGCCTCACGGCCGGGAGGACGGGGGGCAGAAACCCGTCAGACAGAGCGACAGAGCATGGCGGCGACGCGGCACAGGTCGACTGCCCGCCGCTTCGTGAGATCCGCCTGTCCCCGCGTACGGGAACGGCTCATCAGGCTCTGCATGGCTCCGATCGTAAAGAGGGACGGTGGGGCGTGTCACCGGTGTGTCGGATGGTGAGACGTGAGCGTCCGGGATGTGGAAGCGGAGGGTGGGTACGGCTGTGCGCGGGCCGTCCGGCGGCGGGCCGGACGGCCGCCATGGGTCGCGGTACGGACAAGCCCGTCTCAAGGTATGGACAAGGGCCTCCGTGGTGGCCGTCGGGTCAGCCCGGCAGCTTGACGTCGGTGCCCTTCGCGGAGATCGCTATGCCGTCGCGGGTGGTCGTCACGCGGTCCAGCTTCAGCCCGGCCGGCAGCTCGCCCAGCTTCCAGTCGTGATCCGTACGGGCCCGCACCTTGTCCTCGCAGCCGGGGACCGCGGTGCACAGCGTCGGGAGCTCGTCGGCGCGCAGCCGTATCGTGTCGCCGCCCACCGTCGAGACGGTGCCGACCACGTCGAGGGAGTCGAGCACGGGGATGTCCGGCGAGATCTTGACCTGGCTCCTGCCGCCGCTCGTGCCGCCGTACGAGATGCGCACGCCGTCCCCCGCCGCCCTGGTCAGGTCGGCGTAGCCGATACGGGCCTCGCCGGTCGCCGAGGCCGCGCCCTCGATGGAGGTGTAGTCGCCGCTCAGCTTCACGTCGTGGAACCGGGCGGACAGCTCCGTGACCCGCAGCCGGTGCCCCTCGGCGGTGGCCTCGATGCCGCCGAGCGAGGCGTCGACCTCGGTGAGGGTGCCGCTCGCGACCTGGGTGAGGAAGGGGAAACCCTTGATGGACACCTGGGGCGTCTCGCTCAGCCCCAGGCTGCCCCGTATCTTCTCGGCGGCCTTGTCCTCGGCGAAGTTCACGGCCAGCCGGTCGGCGGCAACGAACAGCGCCGCGACGACGACCAAGAACACCAAGAGCCTTCTCAGAGCACGCATCGAACCCCTTCCCCCCATGCTTCGGTGTGACGCCGAGCCTAACCGGGCACCTTGTGCGACGGCATGAACAGGCCGGTCACGCTTCCTCCGTAAGGAGCGTGACCGGCCTGAAGAGGTTGCGCGCTGATACCGGGAATCCGCTCAGCCCAGGGTGCGGCCCAGGACGTAGACGGCGGGGGCCGCGAGCGCCAGCGGCAGCGCGACGCCGGCCGTCAGGTGCACGAACCGCGAGGGGTAGTCGTAGCTGGCGACCCGCAGGCCGATCAGCGCGCAGCCGCCGGCCGCGAAGCCGAGGACGGCACCGGCCGCGCCGTCGCCGCCGAACTGTCCGGCCGCGATCCCCGCACCGGTAGCGGCCAGCAGTGCCAGTACCACCGAGACCGGTCCGGGCAGCGGCAGCGCGCGGGCGAGCACCGCGACCGCCACGGCCACGGCGCCGGTGACCGTGGCGTGCGGCTCGGCCGCGAGGTGGCCGGCGGCCAGCACCGCCAGCGCGGACGAGGTGAGGCCCGCGGTCAGCGCGTACATCCGCTCGTCCGCGCTGCTGCGGTTGCGCAGCTGCAGGACGAGGACGAACAGGCACCACACGCCGAGCGTGCCGATGCCCACAACGGGCGCGTCGTCCCGGCCGGTGACCAGCAGCGCGACGTCGGTGACCAGGCCGCCGAGGAACGCCAGCGCGATGCCCTGGCGGGCCGGCCACATGCCGTTCAGCCGGAACCAGCCGGCCGCCGTGACCGCCTGCAGGACCGCGACCACCACGGCCGGGAACACCCGGGGCAGCGGCGCCGCCAGCACGAGCAGCACGGCGAGTCCCGCGGTGAGCGCGGCGGGCCGGAAGCCGGGCGGGATGATCGGCGAGTGGCCCAGGGCGCGGGCGCGCTGGTTGGGCGCGAGGCGCGAGAGGTCGTCGTCGGCAGCGGCCCGCTGCGCGGGCGCGTGCGGCGCCGCGTCCTGGTGCTCCGCCTGCTGAGCGGGGAGGTGGGTGGTCTCTGCCGCGGCGTAGGCGTGCGCGGGCTGCCGCGCGTCGGTCTCCCAGGTCGCGCCGTCCCAGGTCTGCGTCTGCGGCTGCGCGTACGGCGCCTGCGGCTGCGCGTACGGATCGGCGTACGGGTCCTGGCCGTTGGCGTACGGGCCCTGGGCGTGGGCGTACTGGCCCGGGGCGTACGTGTCCTGGGCGTATTCCTGGCTGCCCGCGTACGGGCCCTGCGGCTCGTACTGCTGTCCGTAAGGATCGTGCTGCCCGTAGTACGGGCCGTGCTGCTGGTCGCTCATCTCGGCGCTCATCCTCCCGCGAACGGTGGGAGGACCTCGACGGTGCCGCCCTGGGACAGTGGGACCGCGGCGTGGTCGCGGCTGCCGACCGCGGTGCCGTCGACGAGGAACGAGCAGCGCAGCAGGACGCGGGCGAACTCCGGGTTCGCCTCGTGCGCCGCGCGCGCCGCGTCCAGCGCCTCGGCGAGTGTGCGCGCGGCGTACGGCTCCTCGGCCGTGCCGGCCGCGGCCTTAGCCGCCGCCCAGTAGCGGACGGTGCCTGTTGTTGTCACGGACGGCCCCTTCTCCTTCGTTGCCGCCTCCATGATGGCCTACGCCGCCGGACGCGCGGCCCCGGGCAAGGGATGGCAAAGCCTCGCGGCCGGAACCCCGTAAGACAGAAATATCGGTTGCTGCGGGCAAACGTTCGCATAGGCTTCGGCGCGTGCTGGTCCGACTCGCCATGGCGCATTTGCGCCCCCACAGACGTTCGATATCCCTGATCGTGCTGCTCCAGCTCGTCCAGACGCTGGCCACGCTCTATCTCCCCACCCTCAACGCCGAGATCATCGACAACGGTGTCGTCGCGGGCGACACCGGCTACATCCTCCGCACCGGCGGCTTCATGGCCGCCGTGACGCTGCTGCAGATCGTCTGCGCGATCGGCGCCGTCTACCTGGGCGCCCGTACGGCCATGGCGCTGGGCCGCGACATCAGGGCCGCCGTCTTCGACCGGGTGCAGTCCTTCTCCGCGCGCGAGCTCGGCTCCTTCGGCGCGCCCTCGCTCATCACCCGCACCACCAACGACGTCCAGCAGGTCCAGATGCTGGTGCTGATGACGTTCACGATGATGGTCGCGGCGCCGATCATGATGATCGGCGGCGTCGTCATGGCGCTCAACCAGGACGTGCCGCTCTCCGGCCTGCTGCTGGTCATCGTTCCGCTGCTCGGCGTGCTGGTGGCGATGGTCGTCCGGCGGATGCGGCCGCTCTTCCGCGGCGTGCAGGAGCGCATCGACACCGTCAACCGCGTGCTGCGCGAGCAGATCACCGGCATCCGGGTCATCCGCGCCTTCGTCCGGGACCAGCACGAGCGGACCCGCTTCGAGAAGGCCAACACCGACCTGTACGACGTCTCGCTGCGCGCCGGCCGGCTGATGTCGATGATGTTCCCGCTGGTCATGCTGATCGTGAACGCCTCCAGCGTGGCCGTCGTCTGGTTCGGCGGGCACCGCATCGACAGCGGCGGCATGGAGATCGGCGCGCTGACGGCCTTCCTCAGCTACCTCATGTACATCCTGATGTCGATCATGATGGCCACGTTCATGGTCATGATGCTGCCCCGCGCCGAGGTCTGCGCCGAGCGCATCCAGGAAGTACTGGCCACCGACACCAGCGTCACCCCGCCGGCCGCCGGCATCACCGAGCTGTGCCGCCACGGCGAGCTGGAGCTGCGCGGCGTGGAGTTCCGCTTCCCCGGCGCCGAGGAGCCGGTCCTGAAGGACGTCTCCCTCGTGGCGCGCCCCGGCGAGACCACCGCCGTCATCGGCTCCACCGGCAGCGGCAAGTCCACCCTCCTCGGCCTGGTGCCCCGGCTGTTCGACGCGACCGGCGGCGCGGTGCTCGTGGACGGCGAGGACGTGCGCGCACTCGACCCGCGCACCCTCTCCGACGCCATCGGCCTCGTACCGCAGAAGCCGTACCTCTTCTCCGGGACCGTCGCGAGCAACCTGCGCTACGGCAAGCCGGACGCCACCGACGAGGAGCTGTGGCACGCGCTGGAGACCGCGCAGGCCCGCGACTTCGTCGAGCGGATGGAGGGCGGCCTGGAGGCGTCGATCGCGCAGGGCGGCAGCAATGTCTCCGGCGGTCAGCGGCAGCGCCTGGCCATCGCCCGCGCGCTGGTCCGCAAGCCCGAGATCTACCTCTTCGACGACTCCTTCTCCGCGCTGGACTACGCCACCGACGCCGCCCTGCGGGCCGCGCTGGCCCGCGAGACCGGCCGGGCGACCGTGGTGATCGTCGCGCAGCGGGTGTCCACCATCCGCGGGGCCGACCGGATCGTGGTCCTGGACGAGGGGCGGGTCGTCGGCACGGGTACGCACACCGAGCTGATGGCGGCGAACGAGACGTACCGGGAGATCGTGCTCTCCCAGCTCACCGAGCAGGAGGCGGCGTGAGTACCCCGGACAAGGGCAGCTCCTCAGACAAGGGCAGCTCCCCGGCGAAGGGCGCGGCCCCGCAGAAGGCGGCCCCGCAGGCGGGCCCCAGACCCGGTGCGGGCCCGGCCCGCTTCATGGGCGGCCAGCCCACCGAGAAGTCCATGGACTTCAAGGGCTCGGGCAAGCGGCTGCTGCGCCAGATGCGGCCCGAGCGCGCCATCGTCACCGTCGCGCTGCTGCTCGGCACGGTCAGCGTCGCGCTGACGGTCGCCGGGCCCAAGGTGCTCGGCCACGCCACCGACCTGATCATGGCCGGCATCGTCGGCCGGCAGCTGCCCGCGGGGATCAGCAAGGAGCAGGCCGTCGAGGCCCTGCGGGATCAGGGCAAGGACGGGCTGGCCGACATCCTCGGCACGATGCCGGTGGTCCCCGGCCACGGCATCGACTTCGGCGCCGTCGGCACGGTGCTCCTCTGGGTCTTCGCGATCTACCTCGCGTCCTCCCTCTTCGGCTTCGTGCAGGCCCGCATCGTCACCACGGTGGTGCAGCGGACCGTCTACCGGCTGCGCGAGCAGGTGGAGGAGAAGCTGGCCCGGCTGCCGCTGAGCTACTTCGACAAGCAGGCGCGCGGCGAGGTGCTGTCCCGCGCGACGAACGACATCGACAACATCCAGCAGACCTTCCAGCAGACGTTCAGCCAGATCGTCGCCTCGCTGCTGACGATCGTCGGCGTGCTGGCGATGATGTTCTGGATCTCGCCGCTGCTGGCGCTGGTCGCGCTGCTCACCGTGCCGGTGTCGGTGGTGGTCGCCACCCGGATCGGCAAGCGGGCGCAGCCGCAGTTCGTCCAGCAGTGGAAGACCACCGGCACGCTCAACGCGCACATCGAGGAGATGTACACCGGCCACTCCCTGGTCAAGGTCTTCGGCCGCCAGCAGGAGTCCGCCGAGATCTTCCGCAAGGAGAACGAGGCGCTCTACGAAGCGGGCTTCAAGGCGCAGTTCATCTCCGGCGTCATCCAGCCCGCGATGATGTTCATCGGCAACCTCAACTACGTCCTGGTGGCCGTGGTCGGCGGCCTCCGCGTCGCCTCGGGCGCGCTCTCCATCGGTGACGTGCAGGCGTTCATCCAGTACTCCCGGCAGTTCAGCCAGCCGCTCACCCAGGTCGCCTCGATGGCCAACCTGGTCCAGTCCGGCGTCGCGTCGGCCGAGCGGGTCTTCGAGCTGCTGGACGCCGAGGAGCAGGAGCCGGACCGGCAGCAGCCGCCGCGCCCCGACCATGTGCGGGGCAACGTCGCCTTCGAGAACGTCTCGTTCCGGTACGACGAGGACAAGCCGCTCATCGATGACCTCTCGCTGGCCGTCAGCCCCGGCCAGACCGTCGCCATCGTCGGGCCCACCGGGGCCGGCAAGACGACGCTGGTCAACCTCCTCATGCGGTTCTACGAGGTGAGCGGCGGCCGGATCACGCTGGACGGCGTGGACGTCGCCGCGATGGCCCGCGAGGAGCTGCGCGCGAACATCGGCATGGTGCTCCAGGACACCTGGCTCTTCGGCGGCACCATCGCGGAGAACATCGCGTACGGCGCCCCCGAGGGCACCTCGATGGACAAGATCGTCGAGGCGGCGAAGGCCACCCACGTCGACCGCTTCGTGCGCACCCTCCCCGACGGCTACGAGACCGTCATCGACGAGGAGGGCGGCAACGTCTCGGTCGGCGAGAAACAGCTGATCACGATCGCCCGTGCCTTCCTCGCCGAGCCCGCGATCCTGGTCCTGGACGAGGCGACCAGCTCGGTGGACACCCGTACCGAGCTCCTCATCCAGCAGGCGATGGCGCAGCTGCGGTCGGGCCGGACGAGCTTCGTGATCGCGCACCGGCTCTCCACGATCCGCGACGCCGACCTGATCCTGGTCATGGAGTCCGGCTCGATCGTCGAACAGGGCACGCACGACGCCCTGCTGGCGGCGGACGGCGCGTACGCGCGGCTGTACTCGGCCCAGTTCGCGGAGGCCGTGGCGGAGAACGACTGAGGCCGCTCCCGGCCGGCCTACAGGTAGAGCCTGATCAGCCGCTCCAGATGGTGTCCCGCCACCTGGAGCGGCTTTTCGCTGCGCCGGAGCTGGGCGGCCATCTCCGCGCCCTCCAGGGTGTTCATGACGGTGAGGGCCAGGTCGGCCGCGTCACCCGCGGCGATGCCGGCGGTACGGAACTTGTCGCGCAGCACGTCCTGCCAGTGCTGGAGCGCCTCGGCGCAGGCACGCTCCAGGTCGGGGGCGCGGCCGACGGCCTCCAGGGCCGTGGTGGTGACCGGGCAGCCGTCGGTCCAGCCGGAGGCGCGCAGCGCCTCGCCGAGCATTCGGGTGCAGGCCACGACGGCGTCGGCGGGGTCCTCGGCGCCGGCCATCGCCGTCCGCAGCAGCTCGGTCATCTCGTCGTCGCTGTGCCGGATCGCCTCGGCCGCCAGCGCCTGCTTGCCGCCGGGGAAGAAGTGGTAGACGGAGCCGAGGGTGGCGTCGGCCTCGCGGGCGATCTGCTTGATGCCGCTCGCCTCGTAGCCCTGCCGCTGGAGCAGCCGCGCGGTGGCCGCGAGGATCCGGTCGCGGGTGCCGGGGGCGGCCGTGCCGCCGTCCGTTGCGGCCGGCCCGGCGCCGGCCGTGCCGCCCTTGGTCTTCTGCATGGTGCCGATCGTATCCGCGCGCGCAATGGAGTAGAGCGTTCGTTTTAGAGAGTGCTATCGTGCTCGCGTTCTAAATAGAACGCTCGTTTTAGTGAATGTCGAAGGGGTGGGGCATGAGCAAGCAGGGCGTGACACTGATCGGGCTCGGGCCGATGGGGCGGGCCATGGTCCGGGCGCTGCTGGCGGCCGGGCACCCGGTGACGGTCTGGAACCGGACCGCGAGCCGGGCGGACGACCTGGTGGCGGAGGGGGCGGCGCGGGCCGGCACGGTGGCGGACGCGCTCGCGGCCAACGAGCTGGTGGTGCTGAGCCTGACGGACTACACCGCGATGTACGCGGTACTGGAGCCGGCCGCGGCCGCGCTGGACGGACGGGTCGTGGTCAACCTCAGCTCCGACACCCCGGAGCGGGCCCGCGAGGGCGCGGAGTGGGCGGCGGGGCACGGGGCGCGGTACCTCACCGGCGGTGTGCAGGTCCCGGCGCCGCTGGTCGGGCAGCCGGGGTCCGCCACCTTCTACAGCGGTCCCGAGGGCGTCTTCGAGGCGTACCGCACCACGCTGGAGGTGCTCACCGAAGCCGACTACCGCGGCGCCGACCCGGGCCTCTCGCAGGTCTACTACCAGGCGCTGATGACCGTCTTCTGGACCACGCTGACCGGCCACCTGCAGGCCCAGGCGCTGGCCGGGGCGCACGGCATCCCGGCGGCGGAGTACCTGCCGTACGCGGCGCGGGCGGCGGAGACCGCTTCGTCCTTCCTGCCGGTGATCGCGGCGGACGTGGCCGCCGGGCGGTACCCGGGCGACGAGGCGACCCTCGCGATGTGCGCGGCCACCACCGAGCACGCGCTGCAGGCGGCGCGGGACGCGGGCCTGGACACCACGGTCCCCGCTGCCCTGGCGGCCCTGTTCGGCCGGGGTGTGGCGGCGGGGTACGGCGCGGAGGGCTTCACCAGCCTGATCGAGACGGTGCGGAAGCCCGCCGCCTGATCAGTCCCCGGCAGGCCCGGCCGTCCGCGCGCCGGGCCACCCCGCGATCCGGTCCAGCAGTCCGGGGTCGCGGCGTTCTCCGCGTGGCCGTAGCCGCGCTCGGTCCACAGGTCGGTGGAGCCGGGCGCGGTTGCGGCCGCCGGCGCGCGGGGGTGGTCGAGCGGGAAGTACGGATCGCGGTCGCCGTGCACGATGAGCAGCGGGGTGGGCACGATCATCGGCGCCGCCTCGGTGGGGGAGAGCGGCACCGGGTCCCATGCCTCGGAGTGGATACGGGTGCGCGGCCCCAGCCGCCCCACGAGGCGGCCGAGCGGCCGTTCCACCACCCAGTGCAGCCGCCGCATCGCCGCGGTACCGCGGTAATACCAGCGGGCAGGGGCGCTCACGGCCACCACCATGTCGGTGTGCGCACCTGTGCGCCCCTCATGCTCCGGCCGGTACTTGGCGGCGTGCCGGATCACGACCGACCGTGGCCACACGGGTGTGACCCAGGGCGCGCGCCCACCGCACCGCCGCCGCCAGGTCCAGCACCTCCCGGTCACCCACCATGGACCGCCCACCCGAACGGTCGTGCCCCCGGAACGAGAACGTGATCACGGGGCTGTACTGCGCGAACGCGGCGGCGGCACGGCGTAGCGCGGGGCGGTTCGGCGAGCCGGTGAAGCCGTGCGCGAGGACCACGACGAGACCGTTCGGAGGGCCGGACGGCGCGTCCGGATGGGTGGGGGCACCCCCTGCTGCTTGCAGCTTGGGGGAGTGCAGGGCTTCGACGCACACGCCGTCGTCCGTCAACAGGGCTACGCGCCGACCACTCGAAGTGATCGAAGGAACACAAGATCGCGCAAAGTCGGCCGCCGACTGGGAAGGCATGTGGGCTATTCTGTCGGGCATGGAGGATCCGGGCAGCGTAGCCCCCGGGTCCTTTTGTGCTTTCAGACGCGCGGTGCGCGGATGAGCGCGGGCGTGCTCCTTGGGTGCGGAGCGTGCCGGAGCGCTCACGTTCCGGAAGCATGCGAACCTCGCAACGGCGCGGGGCCCGCGACCGTACGAAGCAGTGCCGCAAAGTCCTCGCAGGCAGGGACCGAGGAGGAACCGATGGGCGAGCGAAGCGTGCAGAAGACCCGAACGGACAGGCGACGACGGACGACCCGGGCGGGTGATGAGCGATGAGCTCGCTGCTGCTTCTCACGAACGCCCTCCAGCCCTCCACGGAGGTGCTCCCCGCGCTCGGCCTCCTGCTGCACAGCGTGCGCGTCGCCCCGGCCGAGGGCCCGGCCCTGGTGGACACCCCCGGCGCCGACGTCATCCTCATCGACGGCCGCCGCGACCTGCCGCAGGTCCGGTCGCTCTGCCAGCTGCTGCGCTCCACCGGCCCCGGCTGCCCCCTCGTCCTGGTCGTGACCGAGGGCGGCCTCGCCGCCGTCACCGCCGACTGGGGCATCGACGACGTACTCCTCGACACCGCGGGCCCCGCCGAGGTCGAGGCGCGGCTGCGGCTCGCCATGGGCCGCCAGCAGGTCACCTCGGACGACAGCCCGATGGAGATCCGCAACGGCGACCTCTCGGTGGACGAGGCCACCTACAGCGCCAAGCTCAAGGGCCGGGTCCTGGACCTGACCTTCAAGGAGTTCGAGCTGCTCAAGTACCTCGCGCAGCACCCGGGCCGGGTCTTCACCCGCGCCCAGCTGCTCCAGGAGGTCTGGGGCTACGACTACTTCGGCGGCACCCGCACGGTCGACGTGCACGTACGGCGGCTGCGCGCCAAGCTCGGCCCGGAGCACGAGTCGCTCATCGGCACGGTGCGCAACGTCGGCTACCGCTTCGTCGTACCGGAGAAGGTCGAGCGGGCCGCAGAGGAGGCCAAGGAGAAGGCCGCCCAGCAGGCCGAACGCGCCGCCGCGCGGGCCGCGGCCGAGGCGCGTGAGCACACCGCAGACCGGAGCGCGGCGGCGGGCGGCGTACGCCCTGCCAAGCGGTAGCACCACCCGCGTAGACTGCCGCGCGTGGCCAAGGTGACGCGGGATGATGTGGCGAGGCTGGCGGGGACGTCCACCGCCGTGGTGAGTTACGTCATCAACAACGGACCGAGGCCGGTCGCCCCGGCCACGCGCGAGCGGGTGCTCGCCGCGATCAAGGAGCTGGGGTACCGGCCTGACCGCGTCGCGCAGGCCATGGCCTCCCGGCGCACCGACCTCATAGGGCTCATCGTCCCCGACACGCGCCAGCCGTTCTTCGCGGAGATGGCACACGCCGTGGAACGCGCCGCCTCCGAGCGCGGCAAGATGGTGCTGGTCGGCAACGCCAATTACGAGGACGAGCGCGAGGTCCACTACCTCCGCGCCTTCCTCGGCATGCGGGTGTCCGGGCTCATCCTGATCAGCCAGGGCCCCAGCGAGCACGCCGCCACCGAGATCGACACCTGGGACGCCCGCGTGGTGCTGCTGCACCGCCGCCCGGACGCCATAGACGACGTCGCCGTGATGGCGGACGACATCGGCGGCGCCCAGCTCGCCACCCGCCACCTCCTGGAGCACGGCCACCCCTACGTCGCGTTCTTCGGCGGCCTGGAGGAGACGCCCAAGTCCGGCGACCCGGTCACCGACCACGTCGAGGGCTGGCGGCGGGCCATGCTGGAGGCCGGCCGCCCGACCGAGGGCCGCTACTTCCACGCCCCGTACAACCGCTACGAGGCCTACCCGATCGCGCTGAAGCTCCTCGAAAGCCCGGACCGGCCGCCGGCGATCATGTGCGCCACCGACGACCAGGCCATCGCCGTGCTGCGCGCGGCCCGCGAGCTGCGCATCGACGTGCCGGGCGAGCTGGCGGTGGCGGGCTTCGACGACGTGAAGGAAGCGGCGCTGACCGACCCGCCGCTGACCACGGTCGGCTCCGACCGCGAGGCGATGGCCCGTACGGCGGTGGATCTGGTGCTGGACGACGCGCTGCGGCTGGCCGGGTCGCGCCGGGAGCGGCTGCGGCAGTACCCGTCCCGGCTGGTGGTCCGCCAGTCCTGCGGCTGCACGGGCTGAGCCTTCCGACGGGCGGCAGAGGCGTCTTTATACCGGGCATACCCACTTCTGCCGGACCTCTCAGGGTGCTCTCAGCTTGTTCTCATGCACGGCTCGCAGAGTCGTAGACATGACCGAGAGCTACCGCCGAAGCGGCGAAGAGACCCCGCAGTACGACACCCGGCAGGCCACCCCGTACGCGTCCTTCGGCCCGCACGGCGGTGCCGCGCAGGCGGCCTACCCGCCGCCGCCCCCGTACGCCCCGCCGGCCCCGCCCGCCGACGGCGGTCCCGACGGTGGTGCCGAGGGCGCCCCGCGCCGCAAGGTGCGTCGCCCCGTCGCGCTGATCGCCGCGGTCGCGCTGGCCTCCGGCCTGATCGGCGGCGGCAGCGCCGCGCTCATCGGGAGTGCAACGCAGGGCGGCAGCAGCAGCGGCCAGAGCACCGCCGTCGTCAACGCGGGCGCCACGTCGAGCAGCGGGGTCTCCTCGGTCGCCAAGGCGGTCAGCCCCGCGACAGTCGAGATCAAGGGCCGTACCACCGAGGGGGAGTCCACCGGCTCCGGCGTGGTCATCACCGGTGACGGCGAGATCATCACCAACAACCACGTGGTCTCCGGCGCCGACACCGTCTCGGTGTCCTTCAGCGACGGCTCCACCAAGACCGCCCAGGTCGTCGGCACCGACCCCGACAAGGACCTGGCGCTCATCAAGATCAAGGGCGGCAAGAACCTCACGCACGCCACCCTCGGCGACTCCAGCAAGCTGGCGGTCGGCGACCAGGTCGTCGCGATCGGCTCGCCCGAGGGGCTCACCGGCTCGGTGACCAGCGGCATCGTCTCGGCGCTCGACCGCGAGGTGACCGTGCCCAAGGAGGACCAGCAGCAACAGCAACAGCAGCAGGGCCAGGGGCAGGGCGACATGCCGTGGCCGTTCGAGTTCGGCGGCAACCAGTACAACGGTGACACCGGCGACTCGACCACCAGCTACAAGGCCATCCAGACCGACGCCTCGCTCAACCCCGGCAACTCCGGCGGCGCCCTGATCGACATGTCGGGCCGCATCATCGGCATCAACTCCGCGATGTACTCCGCCTCCGGCAGCTCCGCCGGCAGCGGCAGCAGCGCCGGCAGCGTCGGCCTCGGCTTCGCCATACCGATCAACACCGTCAAGGCGGACCTGGCCGACCTGCGCGCCGGCGGCACGACGAACAGCTGAACCGAGCCCCGCCACCTGTACACGTACGAGGAGGCACCATGACCACGAGGAACCGCACCACGGCGACCCGTACGACGCGCACCCGCGCCGCGCGGACCCGTACGAGGCGGACCCGTACCACCGTTCCGCTGCACCGCGCGCGGCGCGCGCTCGCCACGGCCGTCAGCCTGAGCGCGGGCGGCGCGGCACCCCATGATCCGCCGCACGCGCCGTACCGGTCCCCGTCCCGCGCCGCGCGGCGCTCCCGCAGACGTGCCGTGCGAGGCTGAGGGGGTCCTGGCCCCTCCCTTCACCCCTACCGAGGTCACCGAGAACATGAGCGCCGCCGAGCAGGGCGAGACGCCCGCCCGCATCCTGATCGTCGACGACGAGCCCGCCGTCCGCGAGGCCCTGCGCCGTTCGCTCGCCTTCGAGGGGTACGCCACCGACGAGGCCGTGGACGGCCTGGACGCGGTCGAGAAGGTGGCGGCCCACCGGCCCGAACTGATCGTGCTGGACGTGCTGATGCCCCGCATGGACGGTCTGACCGCAGCGCGTCGGCTGCGCGCGAGCGGCCTGACCGTGCCGATCCTGATGCTCACCGCGCGCGACACGGTCGGCGACCGGGTCACCGGACTCGACGCGGGCGCCGACGACTACCTGGTCAAGCCCTTCGAACTGGACGAGCTGCTGGCCCGCATCCGCGCGCTGCTGCGCCGCAGCTCCTACGCGGCGGCCGCCGGCGCGGCCCCCGACGAGGGCGACACGCTCACCTTCGCCGACCTGACCATGAACCTCGCCACCCGTGAAGTCACCCGCGGCGGCCGCCCGGTGGAGCTGACCCGCACCGAATTCACCCTGCTGGAGATGTTCCTGGCCCATCCGCGCCAGGTCCTCACCCGCGAGCAGATCCTCAAGGCCGTCTGGGGCTTCGACTTCGAGCCCTCCTCCAACTCCCTGGACGTGTACGTGATGTACCTGCGGCGCAAGACCGAGGCCGGCGGCGAGCCCCGGCTGGTGCACACGGTGCGCGGCGTCGGCTACGTCCTGCGGTCCGGCGGTGCCGAGTGAACGTCCGCGAGAGAGCGGCCCAGCGCTACCGTCGGCTGCCGCTCCAGTCCCGGCTGGCGATGCTCACCGCGCTCGCCGTCGCGCTCGCGGTCGCCGCCTCGGCCGCCGCCTGCTGGCTCATCACCCGCGACCGGCTCACCGAGCAGCTGGACGCGACCCTGAAGAGCGTCAGCGTGAACGACGCGTACGTACGGGCGCTGAGCGCCGAGTGCAACGGGACCGCGCAGGGCGTCAGCTTCCCGCCGGCCGGCCCGTACACCGTCCAGCTGGTGTCGGTGGACGGCCGGGTGTGCACCTCGCCGGAGCGGTCGCAGATCCCCGCCACACGGGCGGACGTCGAGGTCGCGCGGGGCAGGGCCCGTGACGCGATGCACACCGCGCGGGCCGCCGACGGGGCGCAGATGCGGGTCTCGACCGAGGCGTCCCGCGGGCCCGCCACCGACGCGTTCGGCAACCAGGTGGCGGTGTCCGTCGCCACGCCCATGGACCAGGTGTCCCAGCCGCTCAACCAGCTCGCGCTGGTGCTGCTGATCGTCTCCGGGGTCGGTGTGCTGGGCGCGGCGACCACCGGCCTGTGGGTGGCCAGGGCGGGCCTGAAGCCGGTGAACCGGCTCACCGCCGCCGTCGAGCACGTCGCCCGTACGGAAGACCTGGCCGTCCGCATCCCCACCGACGGCGAGGACGAGATCGCCCGGCTCTCCCGGTCCTTCAACTCCATGACCGCCGCGCTCGCCGCCTCCCGCGACCTCCAGCAGCAGCTGATCGCGGACGCGGGCCACGAGCTGCGCACCCCGCTGACCTCGCTCCGCACCAACATCGACCTGCTGGAGCGCAGCGAGCGCACCGGCCGGGCCATCCCGGCCGACGACAAGCTCGCCCTGCTGGACTCGGTGAAGGCGCAGATGGGCGAGCTGGCCGCGCTGATCGGCGACCTCCAGGAGCTGTCCAGGACGCCGGACCACGGGGCCGGCGGCCACGGCGCGCCGCCGGTCGTCGCACTGCACGACGTCGCGGCGACGGCGCTCGAACGGGCCCGGCTGCGCGGCCCGTCCCTCACCCTCGACGCCGCCCTCGACCCCTGGTACGTACGGGCGGAGCCGGCCGCGCTGGAGCGCGCGGTGGTCAATCTCCTGGACAACGCGGTGAAGTTCAGCCCCGCCGGCGGCACGGTCGAGGTCCGCCTGAAGGGCGGCCTGCTGACCGTACGCGATCACGGGCCCGGCATCCCGGCCGACGAACTCCCGCACGTCTTCGAGCGGTTCTGGCGCTCGCCCTCGGCGCGCAGCCTGCCCGGCAGCGGCCTCGGCCTGTCGATCGTGGCCCGCACGGCACAGCAGGCGGGCGGCGCCGTCCGGCTCCGCGCGGCGGAGGGTGGCGGCACGCTGGCGGAGCTGACCCTGCCGGGAGCGGCCACGCCGCCCCCGGACCACGCGCCGGAGCCGGGCCCGGGGGACGGCGTGAGCGGCGGCTAGGACCGCTCGTCCGGATCTTGCCGGGTGCCGGCCCGATCCGGACGAAAGGCCCTAGTGGGCGAAGCCCGAGCCGAGGCCGGCGCCGGCCTCGGGGGCACCGAGCACGCCGGGGCCGTACGAGACGGCACCGGTCGTCGTCAGCCCGCCGGCCGCGCCCCGCAGCGACCACACCGCGCCGGTGTCCTTCAGACTCGTGCCGTCCTCGCCGGGCGCGCCCGCCGCGAGGTCGGCCTTGCCGTCCTTGTCCGTGTCGAGCAGCGAGACGGCCTGGCCGAAGCGGTCACCGGCCTCGGCGACCCCCGGGACCCCGGTGGTCGTCTGGTTGAGCGCCTGCGCGCCGGTGCCGGACAGGCCGCCCTTGCCGCCCTTGAGCAGGACCACGCTGCCCGCGTCCTTCAGGGCGGCGCCGGAGGCCGAGGTCAGGTCCTCGTAGGGGACGCCGGCCGCGACGTCCGCGTAGCCGTCGCCGTTCACGTCGCCGGCGCTGAGCGAGTAGCCGAACTGGTCGCCCTCCTCGCCCGCTCCGGGGACGCCCGCGGTGTCCTGGGTGAGGGTCGTGGTGCGCTTGCCCGGGCCGTCGGCCGAGCCGTACGCGACCTTGACCGTGCCCTTGTCGTACGGGAGGTCCTCGACGACGCCGCCGGGCACCGGGCGGTATATGAGGTCGCCGTAGCCGTCCTTGTCGACGTCGCCGACCGTGGCGGCCGCGGCGTCCGGCAGCTCCGTGGGCTTGGTGGAGAGGCCGTCGGCGGTGCCCTTCCACAGCTCGCTCGACTCCGACATCTCCTCGAACGCGTGCATGCTGACCAGGTCGTCCCGGCCGTCACCGTTGAGGTCACCGGCGGCCAGGTCCTCCGAGTTGAAGAGGTGGCCGGTGTCGAAGTCCGCGGTCCGGGCGGGCGCCCCGGCCCGGGTGAACGGCCCGTACATCACGTGCAGGCCGGAGGAGTCCGAGTCCCCCGAGCCGTCGCTGTCGCCGACCAGGTCGGTGTGGCCGTCACCGTCGAAGTCCCCTGCGGTGAGGTTGCGGCCGCCGATGCCCTGCAGGCTGCTCGCGCCGCCCCGGCCGTCGGTGGAGCCCCACAGGACCACCGGGCCTCCGGAGCCGGTGATGGCGAGGTCGCTGGTGCCGTCGCCGTCCAGGTCGCGGGCGACGGTGCGGTCGCCGAAGCCGGCGCCCTCGGCGGGGTCGCCGGGCACGCCGGCGGTGGCGCGGCTGATGACCTGGTGCTTTCCGGTGGCGGCACCGGAGGCCGAGCCGTAGACCACGGTGACGTAACCGGCCTTCGCCTTGCCGCCGACCGTGCCGCCCGGGGCTCCGGCAACGATGTCGGCGTAGCCGTCGTGGTTGAAGTCGGCCTGCGGGGCGGTGCCCGCCGGGCCCTTCGCGGCGGCGGCCGGCGTGTCTGCGGGTGCCGCGCTCGCCGGGGCGGCGAAGGCGAGCGGGGCGGTGAGCAGCGCGGCCACCACGGCGCAGCGCGCTGCGGTGGGGGTGGAACGGTGGCGCACGGTTCCTCCTGACGTCGGCACCCGGACATCCCGGGTGCACCGTTCGTTCACCTCATACGACGGAATTACCGCGTCCGTGGTTCTTTACCGACGCCCCTTGTGTCCCGTGCGTATCGCGTCAGGGCTGTTTCTTCGCCGCGTCACCGAAGGGGAGTTGAGTGCCCGTCAGGCGCGCGCGGATGCCGTCCCGCTCCACGGAGACGGTGCGCAGTCGCACGTCACCGGGGGTGGCGGGGAGCCGGAAGGACAGGTCGAAGCGGTCCGCGATCTCCGGCTTGGTGAGCCCCGCCAGGCCACCGAGAATTTTCGGATCGATGCCGACCTTCTGCAGCAGCCAGGGGTGGTCGGACACGACGTCGACGAGGTTGACCTTCATCAGCTTGCCGATGAAGCGCGGCGTGCCGACGAGGTCGTGCAGCTTCTTCTCGTTGTGCAGCGCGGCGTCGATGGTGTCCCGCGGGATGCCGATGCGGTCGGCGATGGCCGGTACGCCGAGCATCGCCTTGATCTTGGCGGCCTCCCGGCTGAGCTGCCGGGCGGTCTTGCGGGTCAGTTGCAGCCCCTCGCCCTTGCCGGTGCCGGGGCGGTAGACCGCGATGTCGCCGATGTCGAGCCGCATGCCGCTGATCTCGGTGGAGATGCCGCGGTCGCCGGCCTGCCGGATGTGGGCCCGGGCGTGCATCCGCAGTTCGTGCCCGGCGATCGGCAGCCGCCCCTCGGCGCGTACCGCGTCGGGCCCCAGCTCGCTGAACTTCACCTGTGAGGCGCCCAGTTCGCGGTTCATGTCCTCGAAGGAGAGCAGTACGTCACCGTGCATCCGGCCGACCGTGCCGCCCTTGAGGGAGGTGGGCAGGTCGCCGTCGAGCGTGACGTCCTCCGCCGTCGCCTCGAACTTCGCCAGCGAGACGCGGTCGGCGGCGAGGTCGGGGATGGCCACCCGCACCCGGTCCAGGTGCTTGTCGGCGACCTGGGTGAGGAAGGGGAAGCCCTCGATGTCCACCTCGGGGTCGGCTGCGAGGTGCAGCGAGTCCTTGAGCTTCTCGGCGGCCTTGTTCTGCGCGTACAGCACGGCGAACCGGTCGGCGAGCCCCGCGAAGGAGGCGGCCACCAGGACCGTGGCGACCAGCTTCACGGTGAGCGGCACGGCGGCGAACCTGCCGATGCCGCGCCGGGCCTTGCGGTGGTTCGGCGGCTCCCAGGCGTCCTCGTCCTCGGGGTCCGGGCGCAGCCCGAGCCCCAGGGGGTCGTCGCTGTCGTCGCGCTCGTTGAGGTACGACCGCGCGGGGCCCGGCTCCGGCTCCGGCTCGGGGTCGGCCAGCCCGGCCAGCTCCGCGTACGGGTTGACCGGTGCCATCTCGCGGGTGTCACCCTGGGCAACCGGGCCCTGGGACGCGCGGGTCTCCTGAGAGTCCCGCGCGTCCTGCGGAGCGTGTGACGCGGCTATGCGTGTGGGGGGTCGCATCGGCACATCCCACCATGCGTACGGCTGTCGAACGCAAGTCTTACTGTCGGTAAGTGGGGATATGAGCCGTTACTTCACCACGGTGATGCGGTCCGCCTTCGGCGGGGTCAGCGGGCCGGACGCCGAGGAGTGCGCGCCGAGGTACGCGGTGAATGCCTCCAGATCGGAGGGGCCGACGTACTTGTCCGTTCCGTCCTTGAACGCGGCGAATCCGTCGCCGCCGCCCGCCAGGAACTCGTTCACCGCGACGCGGTAGCTCTTCGCCGGGTCGACCGGCTCGCCGTCGAGCTTCACCGAGTCCACGACGACCCGGCCGGCGCCGGACTTGGTCATGTCCAGGGTGTAGGTGAACCCCTTCGACACCTGGAGGATCTTGGGGGAGGCCTCGTTGGCGCCGCTGACCTGCTGCTGGAGCGCGGTGATGAGCTGCTTCCCGGTCAGCGAGACGACGTTCGTCATGTTGGTGAACGGCTGGACCGTGAACGCCTCGCCGTACGTCACCACCCCGTCGCCCTCGCTGCCGGACGCCTTGAACGCCAGGTCGGAGCGGACGCCGCCGGGGTTCATCAGGGCCACCTGGGCGCCGCCCTTGCCGCTGTCCGCCGTCGCCTCCAGCTGCGCGTCGGCGATCACGTCACCGAGGGGCGACTCCGGGGTGCTCGCGCCGCGGCCCGCGATGTCCGCCGAGATGTACCCGACCGGCTTGCTCGCGACCGGCGCGGCCAGCTTGTCCCAGCGCTTGATCAGCGCGGTCAGGTCGGCGGCCTTGGGCTGGGTGCGGTTCACCACGTGGTTGGCCGACTTCACGGCCGTGCGCACGATGTCCCTGGTCTTCCGGTCGTACGTCAGCGTGGTGTCGGTGTAGAGCTTGCCGAAGGAGGAGGCCGAGGTGACCATCCGCGGCTGCCCGGCCGGGTCCGGGATCGTGCACGCGTACGCCTGGTGCGTATGGCCGGTGACCAGCGCGTCGACGTCCGGCGAGACCTTCTTGGCGATCTCGGTGATCGGCCCGGAGACCCCGTCGCCCGGCCCGGGGCTGTCGCAGTCGTAGTTGTACGCGGTGGACGCGGGCGCGCCGCCCTCGTGGATCAGCGCGACGACCGACTTCACGCCCTGCTTCCGCAGCACCTTGGCGTACTTGTCGATCGTCTCGGCCTCGTCGTGGAACTTCAGGCCCTTCACGCCGTCGGCGCTGACGATGTCGGGCGTGCCCTCCAGCGTGACCCCGATGAAGCCGATCCTCACGCCCTTGTGCTTCCAGACCGTGTACGGCTTGAGCACCGGCCTGCCGGTCTGCTCGTCGGTGACGTTCGCGGCGAGGTACGGATAGTCGGCGCCGGCGAACTTCCGGTCCTTCTCGTAACAGCCGTCCTTGGGGTGGCAGCCGCCGTTCTGCAGCCGGGCCAGCTCCGTGCGCCCCTCGTCGAACTCGTGGTTGCCGACGCTCGTCACGTCCAGCTTCAGCTTGTTCATCGCCTCCACGGTCGGCTCGTCGTGGAAGAGGCCGGAGAGCAGCGGGCTCGCGCCCACCAGGTCGCCGGCCGCCGCGGTGACGGAGTACGGGTGCCCCTCGCGTGCCGTGCGCAGGGAGTTGGCCAGGTACTCCACGCCGCCCGCTTCGACCTTCTTCTTGCTGCCGTCCGCCTGCTCCTCGTCCACGGTGCCGGAGGAGCCCTGCGGCGGCTCCAGGTTGCCGTGGAAGTCGTTGAAGGAGAGCAGCTGCACGTCGACGGTGCGGGAGGAGTGGCCGGGGCCGCCGTGCGTGCCGGCGCCGGCGGGCAGGGCCGCGGCCGTGACACCGGCAGCGGCGGCCAGCACCGTCGCGGCGGCCGCCAGGCGGCGCACCGGGCGGCGCCGGTGCGGAGTGTCTGACATGGGTCGTCCCCCTCATGGACAGCGGATCAGGAGTGTGCGAGCGACCGGAAGCCTACGGTCAACGCGCGTAGCGCAACAGGGGTGTCGGGTGACGGCACGGTTGCGGCACGGCGACGGCTGCCCCGCCGGGTACGGGTAGGGCGCGACGGCGGTCGTCACCGGGCGCGCGCGGCGCCGTACGCTTCGGGACATGACTGACGCTGCAGAGGAAACGGGCCGGCCCGACCGGGGCATGCAGGTACTGGACGCGCTCACGCCGGACGTGGCGGGCGCCGTACTTGAGCTGATCGAGACGGCGGCGCGGACGGACGGGCAGCCGGCCGTCTCCGAGCAGGGGCGGCTGCAGCTGCGTGGCGGGCACCGGGAGGGCGTCAAGCACTTCCTCGTGCGGGCCGAGGGCGACCGCGTCGTGGGATACGGGCAGCTGGAGGACACCGACCCCGTCGAGGCGCCCGCCGCCGAGCTGGTCGTCCACCCCGAATTCCGCGGCCACGGCCTGGGCCGCAAGCTCGGCAGCGCGCTACTGGAGCAGTCCGGGCGGCGGCTCCGGCTCTGGGCGCACGGCGGCCACCCCGCGGCCCGTCATCTCGCGCAGACCCTGGGCCTGACCCTCTTCCGCGAGCTGCGGCAGATGCGCCGCCCGCTGACCGACCTGGACCTGCCGGAGCCGGCGCTGCCCGAGGGCGTCACCGTCCGCACCTTCCAGCCCGGCACGGACGACGCGGCCTGGCTCGCCGCGAACGCCGAGGCCTTCGCCCACCACCCCGAGCAGGGCTCGCTCACCCAGCGTGACCTGGACGACCGCAAGGCCGAGTCGTGGTTCGACCCGAAGGGCTTCTTCCTGGCCCAGCGGGGAGAAGAGCTGATCGGCTTCCACTGGACGAAGAAGCACGCCGAGGAGGGGCTGGGCGAGGTCTACGTCGTGGGTGTCCGGCCCGGCGCCCAGGGCGGCGGGCTCGGCAAGGCTCTCACCGCGATCGGCCTGCGCCACCTGGCCGCCGAGGGCGTGCCCACGGCCATGCTCTACGTCGACGCGGACAACGTCCCCGCCGTCACCGTCTACGAGCGGCTCGGCTTCGTCACGCACGAGACGGACCTGATGTACCGCACCGAGCTGTGACGGACAGCGCGGTTCCCCCGTACCGGTGTTGACGGGGTGTCAGGGGTGCGGCGGCGGGGTACGTGTCCCGCCGCCGCACCGTCGCCCGGCACCGTAATGTCCCCTCCGGGTGGCCTCCCGCTTGCCTGTCCGTCATGTCTGCGTTACCGGCGATTCAAACTCGCTTGCGAGCATCACTGAATGCAGCCCTCCGCGCAGCCGGCCGGTGACCGATGGCTCCGAGCCGCCCCGCCGCCTCCCGACGCGCTTTCCCGGCCGGGAGCGCGGAACAATGAGGTCATGGACCAGCAGACCAGCGCCCAGGCAACGCCCCAGACGCCGTCCGCACAGGCTCAGCCCTCGGTCGGCTCGATCGCCGCGCACCGCCCGAACACGGTCGCCGCGCCCCTGCCCGAGCTGGAACCCGACCTCGACGCCGACCTCGACGCCTACGACGTCGACGGCGTGCTGGGCGACGACGGCACGGAGCTGCCCGCCGGCCGTTTCCTGGACCGCGAACGCAGCTGGCTCGCCTTCAACGAACGCGTACTGGAACTGGCCGAGGACCCGGCCACGCCGCTGCTGGAACGTGCCAAATTCCTGGCGATCTTCGCGTCGAACCTGGACGAGTTCTTCATGGTCCGGGTCGCCGGCCTCAAGCGCAGAATCGCCACCGGCGTCGCCACCCGCTCCGCCTCCGGGCTCCAGCCCCGCGAGGTGCTGGAGCTGATCTGGACCCGCTCCCGCGAGCTCATGGCCCGGCACGCCGCCTGCTACCAGCAGGACGTCGCCCCCGAGCTGGCCGGCGAGGGCATCCACCTGATCCGCTGGCCGGAGCTGACCGAGAAGGAACAGGCCCGCCTGTTCACCCTCTTCCGCCACCAGATCTTCCCGGTGCTGACCCCGCTGGCCGTGGACCCGGCCCACCCCTTCCCGTACATCTCCGGCCTCTCCCTCAACCTCGCCGTGGTCGTCCGCAACCCGGTCAGCGGCCACGACCACTTCGCCCGCGTCAAGGTCCCGCCGCTGCTCTCCCGCTTCCTGGAGGCCTCCCCGCAGCGCTACGTCCCCATAGAGGACGTCATAGCGGCGCACCTGGAAGAGCTGTTCCCGGGCATGGAGGTACGCGCCCACCACATGTTCCGGGTCACCCGCAACGAGGACCTGGAGGTCGAGGAGGACGACGCGGAGAACCTCCTCAAGGCCCTGGAGAAGGAACTGCTGCGGCGCCGCTTCGGGCCGCCCGTCCGGCTGGAGGTCGAGGAGTCCATCGACCCGGCCGTCCTGGACCTGCTGGTCCAGGAGCTGAAGATCTCCGAGGCCGAGGTCTACCCGCTCCCCGGACCGCTGGACCTGACCGGCCTCTTCGGCATCGCCGCGCTGGACCGGCCCGAGCTGAAGTTCCCGAAGTTCGTCGCCGGCACCCACCGCGACCTCGCCGAGGTCGAGTCCGCCTCGGCGCCCGACGTCTTCGCCGCGCTGCGCTCCCGCGACGTCCTGCTCCACCACCCGTACGACAGCTTCTCCACCTCCGTACAGGCCTTCCTGGAGCAGGCCGCCGCCGACCCGCACGTCCTCGCGATCAAGCAGACGCTCTACCGCACCTCGGGCGACTCCCCGATCGTCGACGCCCTGATAGACGCCGCCGAGTCCGGCAAACAGGTCCTCGTCCTGGTCGAGATCAAGGCCCGCTTCGACGAGCAGGCCAACATCAAATGGGCCCGGAAGCTGGAGGAGGCCGGCTGCCACGTCGTCTACGGCCTGGTGGGCCTCAAGACGCACTGCAAGCTCTCCCTCGTCGTCCGCCAGGAAGGCGAGATGCTGCGCCGCTACTCCCATGTGGGGACCGGCAACTACCACCCCAAGACGGCCCGGCTCTACGAGGACATCGGCCTGCTCACCGCCGACCAGCAGGTGGGCGCCGACCTCTCCGACCTGTTCAACCGGCTCTCCGGCTACTCCCGCCGGGAGACCTACCGACGGCTGCTGGTCGCCCCCAAGTCGCTGCGCGACGGCCTGGTCCAGCGCATCACCAAGGAGATCGCGCACCACCGCGCCGGACACGCCGCGCACGTCCGCATCAAGGTCAACTCCATGGTGGACGAGGCCGTCGTCGACGCGCTCTACCGCGCCTCCCAGGCCGGTGTACCGGTGGACATCTGGGTACGCGGAATCTGCGCCCTGCGGCCCGGCGTACCGGGGCTGAGCGAGAACATCCGCGTCCGCAGCGTCCTGGGCCGCTTCCTCGAACACTCCCGGGTGTTCGCCTTCGGCAACGGAGGGGAGCCGGAAGTATGGCTGGGCAGCGCGGACATGATGCACCGCAATCTCGACCGGCGGATCGAGGCGCTGGTCCGGGTCACCGACCCCGGACACCGTGCCTCGCTCGTCCGGCTGCTGGAGACCGGCATGTCGGACGCGACCTCGTCCTGGCACCTCGGCCCCGACGGCAACTGGACCCGGCACGCCACCGACGCGGACGGCAAGCCGCTGCGGAACGTACAAGAAATGCTCATCGACGCCCGGAGGCGCCGGCGTGGCCCTGCGACATGACCCCTCCCCGCCCAGCTCCCCGCCCCGCGAGCGGAGCCGTGCCCGCGCGGCCGCGGCCGGACCGGCTGCCGCCGCGCGCCCGGCCGCCACGGTCACCGTGAGGAGGACGGCATGACGCACGGAGCGAACCGGAGCACCGCACCCGCACCCGCCGGCCTGCTCGGCGCGGTGACGGAGCCGCCACCGGACCGCGCCACGGCCGGCGAGGTGTTCTCGGCCTACCTCCACGAACAGTCCACGGCGTTCCTGCGCAGCCTCCGGCTGCACCGCGAGAGCGGCTCGGACGCGCGCGGCGCCGGGGACGCGGCCCGGGAGCTGCGGGCCGCGGCCCGCCGGATCAGCGGCGCGCTGCACACCTTCCGGCCGCTGACCGACGAGACCTGGGCCGACCAGCTCCGCTCCGAGCTGGGCTGGCTGTCGGGCACCCTGGCCCGCGAGCACTCCTACGCCGACCGGCTCGAACGCCTGCTGGCCGCGCTGCACCGCGTGGCCGGCCCCGCCGACCCGGGCGGCACCCCCAGAGCGCCGGAGGACGGGCCGGCGCCGCAGCGGACGCCCGCCCGCCCGGCGCGGGGCAGGGACGCCGGCCCCCGCGAGGAGCGGACCCGGGACCCCAAGGACCCGGCCGCCACCACCGCGGCGGGTGCCGCACGGGCCGGCGCGCTGCTGGACCGGCAGCTGACCCTGGCCCGCACCCGCGCCCACTCCGCCGCCCTGCAAGCGCTCGGCTCGTCACGCTTCCACGCCGTCGCGGACGCCGTGGCGGTACTCGCCTCCGAGGCCCCGCTGGACAAGAACGCCGCCGACCGGCTCGCCGCCGAGGCGCTGCCGCCGCTGGCCGACCAGGCGCACCGCCGGCTGGCCGAGGCCGTCGCCGCGCTGCCGCTGACCCGCGCCGGGCACCCGTACAACGCGGCGTCGCTGACCGCCGACGACCGCCACGACACCCCCTGGCACCAGGTCCGGCTGCTGCTGCGGCACAGCAGGTACGCGCAGGAGGTCGCCGAGGGCGGCGTCACCGACCTGCGGCTGGTGGAGGCGGGCCGGGCGCTGGAGCGGCACCGGGACGCCGCCGAGGCCGCGGCGGCCGCCGCCGCTGCCGCCCGCACCCCGCGCATCGCCCCGGCCACCGCCTACGCCCTCGGCATCCTCCACGCCGACCAGCGGCACGAGGTCGAGGCCGCCCGCTACGCCTTCACCCGCGCCTGGCACCCGCTCCCGTCCGACCCCTTCCGGCCCCGCGACCGCACACCGGAACGCGGCGACTGGCCCCGATGAGGAAGGACCGACGGATGAACGAAGCGGTGATCCTCGCAGCGGGCTGCGTTTTGTGGCGCCGCTCGGGGGAGCCGGGCGGGCTGGAGATCGCCGTGGTCTACCGGCCGAGGTGGGGGGATTGGTCGCTACCGAAGGGCAAGGCCGAACCAGGGGAGGAGGCACGGGCCACGGCGGTACGCGAAGTGTTCGAGGAAACCGGCATGACCTGCACTCTGGGTCCGGAGTTGCCCAGCACCCGGTACAGAGATGCGAAGGGACGGCCCAAGCAGGTTCGCTACTGGTCAGCCGAGGCGACGGGCGGCGCATTCGCTCCCAACCGGGAAGTCACTCAACTGCTCTGGCTTTCTCCCCCTGACGCCAGGAATCGATTGACGCGCCCCATGGACGCGGAACTCGTAGATGCTCTGCTGGCTTCACTCCGCGCTTCCGGAGGACAGCTCTGACGGTTCAGGATCCGTCCTGGTGCTGCCAGTGCACCTTGAGCAGTGCAGGGTCGAACGGGGCTTTGTCGCTGACTCCTTTCGGTACGGGCAGCACGATCACGGACGCAAGAACCTGGCCGATGGCGGCACGCTTGGCGGCCAGGTCCAGCCGGTTCCACGTTTCGTACCGCCACCCTCGAAGCAGGTTGCGTTTCGCCTCTGCCGCCAGATGTTCCTGCCCCTCTTTTTCAAGCGTCTCTATATTGCGGTTCAAGCGCACGAGAACATCCTGTGCATCTGCCCATAGGGAATGCCCCTCCGCGACGGCTGCCTTGATCTCCTCCCGTTGTTTGCGGAGAGTGGCCAGCTTCGCTTCACCTCCCCAGGGAACCACCTGGGGCTTCGTTTCGGAAAAATGTTCTCCCAGGTATTTCAGGACGATCCCCTCCAGGTACTTGTCGACCGATTCCACTCGTCGTCCCACTCCCTTGCAGTGGACACTCCCGCAGCGGTAGTAGGGGCCATACTTGGCGTTCCTCCCGGAAGCCTTGTTCCCCGAGAGCTTCGCATGGCAGACCATGCCGAGATTGTTCATGCGCCCGCATCTCAGGATCCCTGAGAAGAGATAGGTGCGGGAGCGCGGTTCCCCGGCGGACTGTCGGCTTCCCTGCCCCGCCGTCATTCCTCGGTGCAACCGCTTGGCGTCGATGCCCGCCATGATGCTCTTCCACATCCCATACGTGCACCCGTCTTCTCTCCGGGCATGTTCCCAGACGCCGATCCTGGGCTCCCCGGTCTCTTCGTCCCTCACCAACGCTCCGTTCAGGACCCTCCCTCCCCACCACGCGGGGTTGGTGACGGCGCCCTTGACCCCTTGTTCCGACCACATTCCGTCCCTGGCGGTTCTCACGCCCTTCCGGTTCATTGCTCCCGCGATACTGCGCCAGGAAGCTCCTGCATGCCGCATCCTGATCATTTCGATCAGATGAGGCCACTCCTCGCCGTCGCGGTGCGTGTTTCCCGGGCGAAAGGGTTCTCGGGACGCCCCGAGCCACCCGAAGCGCCGCGGGCCCCCGCATACTCGGCCCTCTTCCGCTCTGTCAGCAGCGCTCCTCGTTGTCCGCCTGCGGAGTCTCGACAGTTCTGTTTCCTTCGCCCCGCTGTGCGTGGCGGCGGAGTTTAAGGATTCGTCATCCTCGGCAAGCTCCATGATGTTCTGGCCCTCGATGAAAATGCTGTCCTCTGCCATGACCAAGGCGTCCCGGAGAGAGACGGAATCCCGAGTAAGGCGATAGGCGTGATCCCGCTCGGTCACGATGCAGCCCCGAATCGGGATTCTCGTTTCCTCTTCGTGGCCGTGCGTGACATCTTTGAGCATTTGCTCAAAAGCCGGTCGTTTCGCTTCCGGCTCGGCCGCAGATACATTGTTGTCTTCGTAATGCATGACAACGGCGCAGTTGTGGATTTCTGCATTCCGAGTGTTGTTCCGGTGCTGTCGGCCGACGCCGACCGCGTCTCCCTCCAGCCGGTCGGCGGAAATGCGGGCCATGGAGGCAATGGGAGATCGCCCGGCCAGCCATTCTGTGATTTCTCCACCTGTGTCCAGATGCTTCCGGAGCGCCGGGGCCACGTAGATGCGGGAGAAAGTCTTGGAGGTGCGGTTCGGAACCCGTGTGTCGATCATGCTCCGCAGCGTATGGAGTGCACCGAGCTCAACGGCGCTTCTGCGGTTGATTCACCCGAAGGGGAGGAGCGATGCATGACCTCTGACCGGTTTTCGCGGCGGCGCGGCCGGCGGGTCTGCAGATGGTCGCCCATCGCGCGGACCTGTCGCGTACCGGTACCGCTCAGCCCGCCCCCCGCGGTGCCAGCGCCGTCCAGTGGACCGTGAGCTCGCCCAGGCGCCAGCGGCGGGGGCCGTCCGCGAGGGGCCAGCCGGCGTCGCGGAGGGCGAGGGCCGACCGGATCCAGCGCTGGCGGGCGCCGAGCGCGCCGTACGGGGCCGCCGCCGCCCAGGCCCGGTCGAAGTCGCGCAGGAAGGCGTGCACCGGTTCGCCCGGCACATTGCGGTGGATCAGCGCCTTCGGGAGCCGTTCGGCCAGGTCGGAGGGGGCCTCCAGGGAGCCGAGGCGGGCCGCGAAGGTGACCGTGCGGGGGCCTTCGGGGCCGAGCGCGACCCAGACGTGCCGACGGCCGATCTCGTCGCAGGTGCCCTCCACCAGCAGCCCGCCCGGCGCCAGCCGCGCGCGCAGTCGCGCCCAGACCTCGGCCACCTCGGCCTCGCTGTACTGCCGCAGCACGTTCGCGGCACGAATGAGCGCGGGGGAGCGGTCCCGGGCGCCCGGCAGCGGTACCTCGAAGCCGCCGTGCAGGAAGACCAGCCCGGCCCGCTCGTACGGCCGGGCCGCCGCGACCCGCTCCGGATCGATCTCCACCCCCACCACCTCCGCGTCCCCGCGCGCCGTCCGCAGCCGGTCCAGCAGCTCGACGGCGGTCCAGGGCGCGGCCCCGTACCCGAGGTCGACCGCGACCGGATCGGTGGTGCGGCGCAGCTGGGGGCCGTGCGTGGCGGCGATCCAGCGGTCCATGCGGCGGAGCCGGTTGGGGTTGGTGGTCCCGCGGGTGGCGCTCCCGACCGGGCGTGCGGGCGGGGGCGTGGGGGAGCTACGGGCCATGGCATGACTTTATGTGCTGCGCGGCGGGCACCCGGCCTGTCGCCCGTCAGGGACTCGGCGGGCATCCGGTCCGTCGACCGTCAGGACTCGGCGGGCACCCGCTTCGTCGCCCGTCAGGGTGTGCGGCGGACACCCCGCCCATGCCCCGCCGGGGCGCTCGGCGGCATCCCGGCCGCCGCCCGCCAGGGTCACGCTTTGGCAAAGAGGGCGGGGTCGGGCGCCTGGCGGGAAATGGCTCGGCCGACTCCGTTGTTGGGCGGTTGAGAGGCGTTTTTACGCCGGAATTGTGCCGGATTTTGGGAGGTAGCTCGCAGTGAGCCAATACGTGTCCCGGCTCCGCGGCCGTCCCCAGAGCCAGTTCACCGGCCCGGCCAGGCTGCGGCTGGGCGGCTCCCGCAAGCCGCGCCGAGTGGCGATGCTGAGCGTGCACACCTCCCCGCTGCACCAGCCCGGCACGGGCGACGCGGGCGGCATGAACGTCTACATCGTCGAGCTGGCCAGGAAGCTCGCCTCGCTCAACATCGAGGTCGAGATATTCACCCGGGCCACCACCGGCACCCTGCCGCCCGCCGTCGAGCTGGCCCCCGGCGTCCTCGTACGCCACGTGGACGCGGGCCCGTACGAGGGGCTGAACAAGGAGGACCTGCCCGCCCAGCTGTGTGCCTTCACGCACGGCGTCATGCAGGCCTGGGCCGGCCACCGCCCCGGCTACTACGACCTGGTCCACTCCCACTACTGGCTCTCCGGCCACGTCGGCTGGCTCGCCGCCGAGCGCTGGGGCGTCCCGCTGGTGCACGCCATGCACACGATGGCGAAGGTCAAGAACGCCGCGCTGGCGGAGGGGGACACCCCCGAGCCGGCCGCGCGCGTCATCGGCGAGACGCAGATCGTGCGCGCCTCGGACCGCCTGATCGCCAACACCGCCGAGGAGGCCGGCGAGCTGGTCCGGCACTACGAGGCCGAGCCGGACCGGGTCGCCGTCGTGCACCCGGGCGTCAACCTCGACCGCTTCCGCCCGGCGAGCGGGGTGACGGGCAGTGACGTCGCCGACGAGCGGGCCGCGGCACGCAGCCGCCTCGACCTGCCCCAGGACGCGCTGATCCCGCTCTTCGCCGGCCGGATCCAGCCCCTGAAGGCCCCGGACATCCTGCTGCGCGCCGTCGCGGTGCTGCTGGACCAGGAGCCCGCGCTGCGCTCGCGGATCGTCGTCCCCGTCGTCGGCGGGCCGAGCGGCAGCGGCCTGGCCAAGCCGGAGGGGCTGCAGAAGCTCGCCGCCCGGCTGGGCATCGCCGACGTGGTGCGGTTCCGGCCGCCGGTCGGCCAGGACCAGCTCGCGGACTGGTACCGGGCGGCCAGCGTACTGGTCATGCCCTCGTACAGCGAGTCCTTCGGGCTGGTGGCCATCGAGGCCGAGGCGTGCGGCACCCCGGTGATCGCCGCGTCGGTGGGCGGCCTGCCGGTCGCCGTGAAGGACGGCGTCAGCGGCTTCCTGATCGACGGGCACGACCCGGCGGACTACGCCCGCGCGCTGCGCCGCTTCGCCGACGACCCCTCGCTCACGCTGCGGATGGGCGCGGCGGCCGCCCGGCACGCCGAGTCCTTCGGCTGGGACACCGCGGCCGGGGCCACCGCCGACGTGTACACCGCCGCGTTGCAGGAGCGGCGCCGTCGCCTACGATCACTGCATGGCTGAGGACAGCAGGGCCGCGGACGCGCGGCGGATCGTCGAGGAGACGCTGAACGACGCCGGGCTGGAGTGGGAGTCGCCGGCGGAGGGCAGCTACGTCGTCAAGCTGCCCGGCACCCGCAAGCTCTCCACCACCTGCTCGCTGCTGGTCGGCCGGCACTCCCTGTCGGTCAACGCGTTCGTCGTCCGCCGCCCTGACGAGAACCACGAAGCGGTGCACCGCTGGCTGCTGGAGCGCAACACCCGTCTGTACGGCGTGAGTTACGCCATCGACAGCCTCGGCGACATCTACCTCGCCGGCAAGCTGCCGCTGGCGGCCGTCACCCCCGACGAACTGGACCGAATCCTCGGCACGGTCCTGGAGAACGCCGACGGCTCCTTCAACACCCTGCTGGAGATGGGCTTCGCCTCGGCGATCCGCAAGGAGTACGAGTGGCGGGTCTCGCGCGGCGAGTCCACCCGCAACCTGGAGGCGTTCGCCCACCTGACCGGCCGGGGCAAGTAGCGCTTTCCGGCCCATCTCGCCGCGCCCGTTTCCAGCCCTTCCGCCGCGCGGCGGGCCCGTGCCATGCTCGCGGCCTCCTTCCCATGCACCTCTTCACCTGCATGAAGGGCGGCCCATGGACATCAGCAGGCGCACCCTGCTGGGCAGCGCGACGGCCGTGGCGGCGGCCGCGGCGCTGCCCGCTCTCCCGGCCTCGGCGGCCGGCCGTCGCACGGCGCTCTGGGACGAATACACGGCACGCCCCTTCAGGCATCCGCAGATCCCGTACGTCGGCCGGGCAGGCAGCAGGCGCGGCCCACGGGCCGCCGGTGCGGGACCGGTGATCGACGCCGTACGCGACCACGGCGCCACCCCGGACGGCAGCAAGGACTCCGCCGCCGCCCTCAACCGCGCCCTCGAAGCCGCGGGCCGCCGCGGCGGAGGCACCGTCACGCTCCCGCCCGGCACCTTCCGCATCGACGACGTGATCCGCATCGGCCGCGACGACGTGGTGCTGCGCGGCGCCGGCAGCGGCCGTACGAAGCTGCTGGCCACCAAGCACCTCACCGAGCTGATCGGCCCGTACGGCAGCCGGTACGGCGGCGACAAGTCCGCCTGGTCCTGGACCGGCGGCATCATCTGGCTCTGCCCCACGGCCCGTTACGAATCGCTCGTCGCGGCGATCAGGAAGAAGGACTGGCCGTTCGAGGGCTGGACGGGCAACCGGCGCGACGAGTGGCGCACGCTCACCGCCGTACGCCCCGCCCGCCGCGGCGACTGGTCGGTGACGGTCGCCGACACCTCACGCCTGCGCCCCGGCGCCCTCGTCCTCCTCCGGCTGGCCGACGACCGGGACCACACCCTCCTCCAGCACATGGCGGGCGGCGGGCCGGGGCCCGCGGCGTACACCTGGGAAGGCAGGGCCAAACTCAACAGCTTCGTCCCGTACGAGTGGCCCGTACGCATCGTCCGTATCAAGGGGCGCGAGGTGACCTTCGAGCGCCCGCTGCCCCTCGACGTACGTCCGGAGTGGGACCCGCGGCTCACCACCCACGTCCCTGCGCTCACCGGCGCCGGGGTCGAGGGCCTGACGATCGAGGCGGTCGAGACGCCGCAGTCCCCGCACCTGCACGACAAGGGCTACAACGGCGTCCTCCTGCAGTGCGCTTACGACTGCTGGGTACGGGACGTCGTCGCGCGCCACGTCGACAACGGCATCGGGCTGACCGCCTCGTCCTCCTGCACGGTCAGCAACACCCGTGTCGCGGGCCGCGGTTCCCACCACCCCTACTACTGCCGCGAGGGCGCGCACGACAACCTCTTCGAGGACTTCGTGATCGAGCAGCGCACCGTACCCGCCCCGCCCGGCACCATCCTGCACGGCATCAACGTCGAGAACCTGTCCAGCTACAACGTCTGGTCCCGTGGCCGGATGGAAATGGGCACGTTCGACTCCCACCGCGGCATGCCGTTCGCCAACGTCCGTACCGAGATCGTCGTGAACAACAACGGCGAGCACGGCGGCGACCTGCGCGCCGGTCCCCTCTTCGGGGCCCGCTTCACCCACTGGAACATCCGCGTCACCAACGGGCGGGCCGGCATGGTGAAGATCGACGGCCTGGCCCCGTACAGCGTCACCGCGGGTATCTCCACGGTCCGCGAGTTCGGCCAGATCGACAAGCCGGACTTCACGGGCGACCTGCACAGCAGGCTGACGGACTACGGCCGCCCCGGCGCGGTCAGGCCACGGAATCTGTACGAGGCACAGCGGCGGCTGCGTCCGTGACGGGGGCGGGAACTGCGTCCGTGACGGGGTCCGGGGCCGGGGCCGTGGTCCCCTCGGCCGCGGCCCGTGCGCGCTCCTCGGCGTTCATCCGCCGCAGCAGCAGCCCGTAACCGCACGCGGCCACCGTGCCGATCACCGCGCAGCCGGCCCACAGCGCCCCCGGGCCGTACCGGTCGATGACGGTCCCGCCGAGCAGTGGGGCCGCCAGCGACGCCACCGACCAGGACAGCGCGTACATGCCCTGGTACCGGCCGCGGCCGTGGGTGGGGGAGAGGCGCACCACCAGCCCCATCTGGGTGGGCGAGTTGATGATCTCGCCGAGCGTCCAGACGGCGACGGCCACCGCGAACAGCGCCACCGAACCGGCGAACGCCGTCAGCCCGAACCCGTAGCCGGTCAGCAGCGCCGAGCCGATCAGCAGCGCCGCCGGGCTGCGGTGTTCGATGAACCGGGTCACCGGGATCTGCAACAGCACGATCAGCACGCCGTTGGTGGCGATCACCAGCCCGAAGTCGGAGCTGGTGAACCCCGCCAGCCCCATCGTCACCGGCAGCGACACGTACGCCTGCTGGAAGAGCAGCGCCAGCATCAGGTTCAGCCCGACGACGGTCATGAACCGCCCGTCCCGCACCACGGTCGTCATCGACACACGGGGTACGGGCCCCTCCGCCGCACCGCCTTCCACCGTCCCTGCCACCGGCCGGGACTCGGGCAGCTTCACGAAGACCACGATCGCGCAGGCCAGCACGAGCACGGACTCGCCGAGGAAGAGCAGCAGATAGCCGTGCTGGGCGAGCAGCCCGGCCAGCGACGAGGAGATCGCGAAGCCCATGTTCAGCGCCCAGTAGTTGAGCGCGAAGGCCCGTACCCGGTCCTCGGGCGCGACGATGTCCGCCATCATCGCCTGCAGCGCGGGCCGCGAGCCGTTGCTCGCCATGCCCACCACGCAGGCCACCGCCGCGATGGCCACCGGGTCGGTCATGAAGCCCAGCAGTGCCACCGAGCCCGCGGTCGTCAGCTGGGCGACCAGCATCGTCGGCCGCCGCCCGAGCCGGTCGGTCGCCACCCCGGCGACCACCGACGACACGACCCCGCCCAATCCGTACAGCGCGCCGACCAGCCCCGCGTACGAGGCCGAGTACCCGCGCTCGACCGTGAGGTACAGCGCCAGGAAGGTGGCGACGAACGCCCCCAGCCGGTTGATCAGCGTGCTCGTCCACAGCCACCAGAACTGCCGTGGCAACCCGGCCACACTTGCGACGACGACCCGTCTCACCCTGTCTCCCCCAAAGCAGCGATGCAGGCGGCGATGTAAGTGGCACACCCGCCAAGGGGAAACTACATACGCAGGTCACAGTCCGCCATTGAATTAACACGAACCGTCAAACGACACTGCCCTCTCACAGACGAGCGGCCCCGCGTCCACGGGCCGGGCCCCTGCCGGAGCAGCCCCCGTTTTCGATTACGCTCAAAGGCATGGCCGACGCACCGTACAAGCTCATCCTCCTCCGCCACGGCGAGAGCGAGTGGAACGCGAAGAACCTGTTCACCGGCTGGGTGGACGTCAACCTGAACGAGAAGGGCGAGAAGGAGGCGGTCCGCGGCGGTGAGCTGCTCAAGGACGCCGGCCTGCTCCCCGACGTCGTGCACACCTCCCTCCAGAAGCGCGCCATCCGCACCGCGCAGCTGGCCCTGGAGGCCGCCGACCGCCACTGGATCCCGGTCCACCGCAGCTGGCGCCTGAACGAGCGCCACTACGGCGCCCTCCAGGGCAAGGACAAGGCCCAGACCCTCGCCGAGTTCGGCGAGGAGCAGTTCATGCTCTGGCGCCGCTCGTACGACACCCCGCCGCCCGCGCTGGACCGCGACGCGGAGTACTCCCAGTTCTCCGACCCGCGCTACGCCACGCTCCCGCCCGAGCTGCGCCCGCAGACGGAGTGCCTCAAGGACGTCGTCGTCCGCATGCTCCCGTACTGGTTCGACGGCATCGTCCCCGACCTCCTCACCGGCCGCACCGTCCTGGTCGCCGCCCACGGCAACAGCCTCCGCGCCCTGGTCAAGCACCTGGACGGCATCTCCGACGCCGACATTGCGGGCCTGAACATCCCCACCGGCATCCCGCTCTCCTACGAGCTCGACGCCGACTTCAAGCCCCTCAACCCGGGCGGCACCTACCTCGACCCGGAAGCCGCCAAGGCCGCCATCGAGGCAGTGAAGAACCAGGGCAAGAAGAAGTAAGCCCCCTGCGTCTGCGCAACGACGAGCCCCCCGCTCGCGATTCTTCGCGGGCGGGGGGCTCGGGCCGTTGCGGGTGGGTCAGCCGCAGCCGCCGCCGCACTGGCAGGGGCCGCCCGACTGGCAGCCGCAGGTGCAGCCGGGGCCGCACGAGCAGCCGTTGGCCGTTTCGGGCGCGGGGGTGCTGGAAACAGACTGGGTCATGAAGTGCCTCCTGGTTGGCAGCCATAAGGGAGGTTCTTTCCCTCCCTTACCCACCCGGGGAGGCACACCAACGGCGCGCGGCCGCACGGATCGGGGCGCGCGGAGCCTCCGCGCGCCCCGCCCGCGGAGCGCTCAGGCGCCCTCGACCGCCGCGTGCGGCGCGATCTCGTCCGCGTGCTCGCCCGTGACCAGGTAGACCACGCGCTTGGCGACCGACACCGCGTGATCGGCGAACCGCTCGTAGTAACGGCCCAGCAGCGTGACATCCACCGCCGTCTCGATGCCGTGCTTCCAGCGGTCGTCCATCAGGTGCTGGAACAGCGTGCGGTGCAGCAGGTCCATCGCGTCGTCGTCCTGCTCCAGCTGGAGCGCCAGGTCGACGTCCTTCGTGATGATGACCTCACCGGCCTTCGCCATCAGGCGCTGCGCCAGCTGCCCCATCTCCAGGATGGTGGCGTGCAGGTCCCGGGGCACCGCCGACTCCGGGAACCGCAGCCGCGCCAGCTTCGCGACGTGCTGCGCCAGGTCACCGGACCGCTCCAGGTCCGCGCTCATCCGCAGCGACGTGACGACTATCCGCAGGTCGGTGGCGACCGGCTGCTGGCGCGCCAGCAGGGCTATGGCCCGCGCCTCCAGATCCCGCTGCAGATCATCGACCTTCTCGTCGCCGGCGATCACGTTCTCCGCCAGCTTCAGGTCCGCGTCGAGTATCGCCGTGGTGGCGCGCCCGATCGCGGAGCCGACAAGCCTGGCCATCTCGACCAGGCCTTCGCCGATCGAGTCAAGCTCCTCGTGGTACGCGTCCCGCATCAGTGACCTTCTCTCGCATCGAGTCGTTCGGTGTGGGCCTGCGATGCCCGCCGACCTCCGGGGCGTGCCCTGCGTCGTAGCGTGGGCTGCGCCCCTGGTGGCGTGGGTCTACGATCCCCACGCTCCCACGTTCGAGCCCGGATGCGACCGGTTCGCCCATCCGGAGTGAACCAGTACCGACGTGAAGGTGAACTCTCGGCAACGGGTGTTCGAGGTGACCCTCGGATGGCTGTGGAACTGTCACAACCGGCGCATAACCTGGACTCATGAACGTGGACGCGGCCATCGCCGCAGTGGCAGCGATCGCCGGATGCTGTACCGGCGTGATCGCCATGCTGGCGTTTCGCTGGAGCGAACGGGACCAGGCCAAACCCACCCGTTCGTCCCTGCACACCGACGCCGTCCTGCCGCCCGGCGTCGACACCGTCCTGTCGGTACTGCGGTCCTCGGCCGTCGTCCTCGACGAGGCCGACGGCGTCGTCAAGGCCAGCTCGGCCGCGTACGCCCTCGGGCTCGTACGTGGCGGAAAACTCGCCGTCGACCCGATGCTGCAGATGGCCCGCGACACCCGCAGGGACGGCGAGATACGCCAGGTCGAGCTGGACCTGCCGCGCCGCGGCACCGGCCGCGGCGACGCCCTCGCCGTCTCCGCGCGGGTCGCCCCGCTCGGCTCCCGGCTCGTACTGCTGCTGGTCGAGGACCTCACCGAGGCGCGCCGCATAGAGGCGGTCCGCCGCGACTTCGTGGCCAACGTCAGCCATGAGCTCAAGACGCCGGTCGGCGCGCTCTCGCTGCTCTCCGAGGCCGTGATGGACGCGAGCGACGACCCCGAGGCGGTGACCCGCTTCGCCGGCCGCATGCAGGCCGAGGCCACCCGCCTGACCAGCCTCGTCCAGGAGCTGATCGACCTCTCCAGGGTGCAGAACGACAACCCCCTGGAGGACGCCGAGCCCGTCCACGTGGACGAGCTGGTCGAGGAGGCCATGGACCGCTGCCGCCAGCAGGCCAGCAGCAAGTCCATCACCATGGCCGTCGGCGGCACGGCCGACCTGTACGTATGGGGCCACAGAAGCCAGCTCGCCGGCGCCCTCGGCAACCTCGTCGAGAACGCCGTCAACTACTCCCCGGCCCGGACCCGCGTCGGGATAGCCGGCCGCCGCGTCCCGGCGGCCGGCGGCACGATGATCGAGATAGCCGTCACCGACCAGGGCATCGGCATCTCCGAGAAGGACCGGGACCGGATCTTCGAGCGGTTCTACCGCGTCGACCCGGCGCGCTCCCGCGCCACCGGCGGCACCGGACTCGGTCTCGCCATCGTCAAGCACGTGGCCGCCTCGCACGGCGGGGAGGTCACGGTATGGAGCGCCGAAGGACAGGGCTCCACCTTCACCCTGCGGCTCCCGGAAGCCGGCGCGGTCCGCGACCGCGAGGCCCGCCGGGACCCCGCCGGATCAGACCCGGACGACCTCGATGGCGAGGACGGTCCGTACGACACCTACAGCGGCCCGGCCGTCACCCACCACCACACTTCCCCGGAAGCGCTACGTGCGCCCTATCCTGCCCCGGAGGTCCTTCCGTGACCCGAGTGCTCGTCGTCGAGGATGAGGAGTCCTTCAGCGACGCTTTGTCGTACATGCTCCGCAAGGAGGGCTTCGAGGTCGCCATCGCCGCGACCGGCCCCGACGGACTGGACGAGTTCGAGCGCAACGGCGCCGACCTGGTCCTGCTCGACCTGATGCTGCCCGGCCTGCCCGGTACCGAGGTCTGCCGCCAGCTGCGCGGCCGCTCCAACGTCCCGGTCATCATGGTGACCGCCAAGGACAGCGAGATCGACAAGGTCGTCGGCCTGGAAATAGGAGCCGACGACTACGTCACCAAGCCCTTCTCCTCGCGGGAGCTGGTCGCCCGCATCCGCGCGGTCCTGCGCCGCCGCGGTGAGCCGGAGGAGGTCACCCCGCAGGCCCTGGAGGCCGGCCCGGTCCGCATGGACGTGGACCGGCACGTCGTCACGGTCTCCGGCGGCAAGGTCGACCTGCCGCTCAAGGAGTTCGACCTGCTGGAGATGCTGCTGCGCAACGCCGGCCGGGTCCTCACCCGTATGCAGCTGATCGACCGGGTCTGGGGCGCCGACTACGTGGGCGACACCAAGACCCTCGACGTCCACGTCAAGCGCCTGCGCGCCAAGATCGAGCCGGACCCGGGCGCCCCGCGCTACCTGGTCACGGTCCGCGGCCTCGGGTACAAGTTCGAGCCGTAAGCCGATCACTGGGACAGGCCACGAGGACAGGTGCCTGTACCTGCAGTGGTACCTGTGCCTGTACCTGCGCCCGTGCCTGTTCCCGCGAGGAGTACGTGCGTCGCTCCAGCGCTCCGCCCCGAAGCCGGGTGGGGCGCTTGTGGCGTTGGGGGAGGCGGAGCCGGCGGTCGACTGCCGGGCGGGCCGACTGCCCGACGGGGGCGGCGGAACAGCGATGAGCGCGTACGCGTATCCGGTGTACGTACGGCGTGTACGGACGGCCGTGCGTACACGCCGTGCGTACACGCCGTACGCACAGCCACGCCCGCCGTGCTCCCGCGGGGCGGCGGGGGCGCGACGGGCGTCGGCCGGGCCGCGGGCGCCGAGGGGCGCCGCTACGGCTCTCTGCTCAGTGCGCCGCTACGGCTCAGTGGCCGGCGTGCGCGGACTCCGGGGCGGAGGCGGCGTCGGAGGGCTTGCCCGACTCCGACGGCTTGCCGGACGCCGACTCGGACGGCGAGCCGGTGCCCGACGGCGTGGCGGCGCCGGACTGGCCCGGCTGCGGGACCTCGCTCGGGCCGTACTCCTTGAAGTAGCTGTTCGCCGGGACGACGAACGCGCGCAGCTTCACCTTGCCGGTGCGGCTGAACGCGAAGGTCACGCCCTGCGCGTCGCCGTCCTGGACCGCCTCGCGGCCGCTGGCCAGCACGGCGGTGGCGTTGCCCTTGCCGCCGATCACGACGGAGCCGCCGGCCGGCACGGTGATCTTGCCGGAGCCCTTGGCGGGCTTCAGCTCGGCCTGCGTGCCGCTGCCGTCGAGCGTGACGGAGTCCAGCGTCTGGTCCTTCGCGCCGCCGTTGAACAGCGTCGCGGACACGGCGGCCGGGCCCTTGGCCTCCGGCTTCGGCTGGGTGATCACAGTGGCGTTCTGGATCTTGATGTCGCCGACGGAGGTGGCGGCGTTGTCCGGCTTGACTTGCAGCGTCGCGGCGTCGTTCCCGGCCGCGCACGCGGAGAGCGAGGCGATCGAGAGCGTGAGGACGGTGGCGGCGAGGGCGCCGCGTCGAAGGCTGCGGCTCACGGCGGCGGCATCTCCTAGGACGAGCTTCGGCGGCCGAACGGTGATGCCCGGTCGCGGTGGACGGCTGGGCGGCCCTTCCGTACGCCGTGCTTCGGCGCCGTACGTAAAGCCGCCCTAAGGGTGTGTCAGCGCCGCTAGGTTACCGAGCCGCCCTTGCGGCGCCGCACCCGACCCGCCCCTGAGCGATCACGCGCCGGTCACATGGTCACTACCGGCCACTCGTAACGCACCGGATCACCTTCTCCGGCGGCCTGCCTCATGCCTCCCTCATGCCTCCTCCGTGCCAACCCGGTGTGGAGTCCGGCCGTTGCGCTGCCGGATTGCCGAAGTCCTCACGGGAACTGCCGGAAGAATTCACCTGCCGTCCGTTCGAGTCGCCGTGGCGCGCGAATCCGCCGCGCCCGTCGGAGGAATAGCGGCAAAGGCATAAGGAATGCGCCGCGTCACACGAATTGATCATGTCAGGCCCACCCGTCCGGGTGACGCCGTGATCAATTTCCGATTCGGACGGGACTGATCGGGAGAGTGATCGTGAGACACCGAACGGAGCACTGGAAGCCCGCCATCCGGATCCCGGCAAAACGGGACGTTCGTCCTCTCGATCAGGCTCTTCCGGGGCTGTGACGTACGTGTTTCGCTGCGCTCAAGAAGCGCCTCCGACCTGCGAATACCTGCTTCCGGCAGGCGGCCGATGCACGTCACGGCCATCGTTGTCAAGCCCCGAGATACGCCCTGACCTGCGAAAACGCCATTCAGAACCAACCGTTCCCGTGTTAGGATGGATAGCCACGGAAGGGGTACCTGTCACATGACGTTCAAGGTTGGCGACACCGTGGTCTATCCCCATCACGGGGCCGCGCTGATCGAGGCCATCGAAACTCGCCAGATCAAAGGCGTGGACAAGACCTACTTGGTGCTGAAGGTCGCTCAGGGCGACCTGACGGTTCGTGTGCCAGCGGACAATGCGGAGTTCGTCGGTGTGCGCGATGTGGTCGGCCAGGACGGGCTCGACCGGGTCTTCGAGGTGCTCCGCGCACCATATGCCGAAGAACCGACGAACTGGTCCCGTCGCTACAAGGCAAATCTCGAAAAGCTCGCCTCCGGTGACGTGATCAAGGTCGCCGAAGTAGTTCGCGACCTGTGGCGTCGTGAGCGTGAGCGCGGACTCTCCGCAGGTGAGAAGCGCATGCTCGCCAAGGCCCGCCAGATCCTGGTGAGCGAGCTGGCTCTCGCGGAGAACACCAACGAAGACAAGGCCGAGGCTCTGCTCGACGAGGTCCTCGCGTCCTGACGCCGGACGCTGCTGGGTCCCCACGCCGCTGGGTATCCACAGTGATCGCCCACAGTGGTGTGCTCGGCGGTGCTCAGCAGAAGAATGGCTCAGCACGAAAATGCCGCGGTGCCCGAGCGACGACTGCTTCCCACGGAAGCGGTCCGTTGCCGGGCGCTGCGGCATATCTGACGCTACTGACGAGCCGCCGTACCTGGACGTACCCGTATCCGGCTGTACGCCGAGGACCGGGCAGGCCGGGAGCCGGGGGACCGGGGTGGGAACCCCACCGCTGCCACCGGCGGTCACTGGCAATGGGCAATCACCGGCATCCGAAGATGTCAGCGACGCCTCATGCGTGGTCGGCGACTGCGTTGCCGGCAACGTCTGAAGATGTCTGCGACCCGCCTCGATGACCCACCGCGAACGGCCTGGTCATCGAGCCTGTCGGCCGATGTGATGGGCACTGACGTGCCGGGCCCGGGCAGCTGGCTCGACCGGTCGTCACGGAAGGGTCCGGTCGGGGCGTCGCGCCCGGCACGGTGAGGCCATACCCACCTCGGCCGAGTAAACAAACCTGCCGCTCGAAATTCGGGGTGCGACCCCCGGCTCACGGAGTGCAACCGATGTCTGAAGATTCCCGCCGACTTCGCACGGCGGCGGTCATCCCCGCGGCCGGCCGTGGCGTACGCCTCGGCCCCGGCGCCCCCAAGGCCCTGCGCGCGCTGGGCGGCACGCCCATGCTCATCCACGCCGTACGCGCCATGGCCGCTTCCCGCGCCGTCTCGCTCGTCGTCGTGGTCGCGCCGCCCGACGGCGCGCCCGAAGTCCGCGCGCTGCTGGACGGCCACACCTTCCCCGAACGCACGGAACTGCTGGTCGTCCCCGGCGGCGACACCCGCCAGCAGTCCGTGAGCCTCGGCCTGAAGGCGCTGCCCGACGACGTCGACGTGGTCCTCGTCCACGACGCCGCGCGGCCCCTCGTGCCGGTCGACACCGTCGACGGCGTGATCGCCGCCGTACGGGGCGGCGCCCCCGCGGTCGTGCCGGCGCTGCCGCTAGCCGACACGGTCAAGGAAGTACGGCCGGATCCCGACGGCGGAAACGAGCCGGTCGTCGGCACCCCGGAGCGCGCCCGGCTGCGCGCCGTGCAGACCCCGCAGGGCTTCGACCGGGACACCTTGGTCAAGGCGCATACGACCGTCACCTTCGACGGCGAGGGCGCGACGGATGACGCCGGCATGGTCGAGCGGCTCGGCGCGCCGGTCGTGGTCGTGCCCGGCCACGAGGAAGCCTTCAAGGTCACCCGCCCGCTGGACCTCGTACTCGCCGAGGCCGTACTGGCCCGCCGGCGCGTGACGGACGGGTACGCGTGACGGACGGGTGTGTCTGAGGGGCGGGTGCGCCTGAGCGGCGGTCCGAGGGGGCGGCTGTCGGAGACGGCGGTCGCCTCGGGGGGCTCGGGTTTCTTTTTTCGGCTGTTCGGCTGTTCGACTGTTCGGCGGTTCGGTCCCGGCTTCGGCCGCCCGTGGGTTTGGGGCGGGGGCGGGGCGTATACGGGGGCTGCGGGGTGGGTCCCCTACCCGTTCGACGAGCGGGGGCGGGGCGGAGTTCTCGCGCGGTTCGATGTTCACTCGCAGGGAGGAAAATCTCATGGTCGCGTTGCCCCAGGTGGGGATCGGGACGGACGTACACGCCTTTGAAGAGGGGCGTGAGCTGTGGTGTGCCGGTCTCCTGTGGGACGAGGCCGCCAGCGGCGGCTACGGCCTCGCCGGGCACAGTGACGGCGATGTCGCCGCGCACGCCGCCTGCGACGCCCTCTTCTCCGCCGCCGGGATCGGCGACCTCGGCGCGCACTTCGGTACGAGCCGCCCCGAGTGGTCCGGGGCCTCCGGCGTGACCCTGCTCGCCGAGGCCGCCCGCATCGTCCGCGCCGAGGGCTTCGAGATCGGCAACATCGCCGTACAGGTCATCGGCGTACGCCCGAAGGTCGGCAAGCGCCGCGAGGAGGCCCAGAAGGCCCTCTCGGCCGCGGCCGGCGCCCCCGTCGCGGTCTCCGGCACCACCACCGACGGCCTCGGCCTCACCGGCCGCGGCGAAGGCCTGGCCGCTCTCGCCACGGCCCTGGTGTACCGAGCGAGCTGAACGCACCGCCCGACGGGAGCCGGGTCGCGAGGGGCCGGGTAGTAAGGGACCGGGTAGTGAGGGGGAATGCCGTGCTTCGCAGGGGTGTTGGCGGGGTACGGGACCGGGCGGGCGGATGGACGGACGGGCGCACTCCGTACCCGCCCGCGGCGCCCGGTCGTACCCATCGGCTCGCCTCGTCGTACGGACCGGCTCACCCCGGACCGACGGATCGGCCCACCCCGGACCGCACATAGGCCCCATATCGTCGCGAAGTGTGACAGGGCGCCCGCGCGTGTCACGCTTCTGTGTCCTCGTGGCCCATCGGGTCGCGGGGCACTGCCTCGTTCCGTCTACCCTTGATGCGTGACCATTCGCCTGTACGACACCAGCGCCCGGCAGATCCGTGACTTCACCCCGCTCACGCCGGGCTGCGTCTCGATCTACCTGTGTGGCGCGACCGTGCAGGCCGCCCCGCACATCGGGCACATCCGGTCGGGACTGAACTTCGACATCATGCGCCGCTGGTTCGAGTACCGCGGCTACGACGTGACGTTCGTGCGCAACGTCACCGACATCGACGACAAGATCATCAAGAAGTCGGCCGAGCAGGGCCGTCCGTGGTGGTCGATCGGGTACGAGAACGAGGTCGCGTTCAACACCGCGTACGACACCCTCGGCTGCCTGCGGCCGACGTACGAGCCGCGCGCGACCGGACACGTCCCCGAGATGATCGAAATGATGCGCGGCCTGATCGAGCGCGGCCACGCCTATGCCGTCGACGGCAACGTCTACTTCGATGTCCGCTCCTTCCCCGACTACCTCCAGCTGTCCGGCCAGGAGCTGGACAAGCTGAAGCAGCCGTCCGGAGAGGGCGAGACCGGCAAGCGGGACCCGCGCGACTTCGCGATGTGGAAGGCGGCCAAGGAAGGGGAGCCCAGCTGGGAGACCCCCTGGGGCCGCGGCCGGCCCGGCTGGCACCTGGAGTGCTCGGCCATGGCCCACAAGTACCTGGGTGAGCGCTTCGACATCCACGGCGGCGGCGTCGACCTGGTCTTCCCCCACCACGAGAACGAGATCGCGCAGGCCAAGGCCTACGGCGACGAGTTCGCGCGGTACTGGGCGCACAACGCCTGGGTCACGATGAGCGGCGAGAAGATGTCCAAGTCCCTGGGCAATTCCGTGCTCGTCTCCGAGATGGTCAAGCGCTGGCGCCCCATCGTGCTGCGCTACTACCTTGGCACGCCGCACTACCGTTCGATGATCGAGTACAGCGAGGAAGCGCTGCGCGAGGCCGAGTCCGCGTTCGCGCGCATCGAGGGCTTCGTGCAGCGCGTCGTGGAGCTGGCCGGGGGACCGGTCGAGCCCGCCGACGAGGTGCCGCTGGCCTTCGCCGAGGCGATGGACGACGACCTCGGCGTCCCGCAGGCGCTGGCGATCGTGCACACGACCGTCCGGCAGGGCAACTCCGCGCTGACCGCCGACGACAAGGAAGCCGCCGTCGCCCGACTGGCCGAGGTGCGGGCCATGCTCGGCGTACTGGGCCTGGACCCGCTCGACGAGCAGTGGTCCGGCGGCGCCTCGGAGCGCGGCGAGGACCTGCACGGCGTCGTCGACTCCCTCGTGCGCATGGTCCTGGACCAGCGCCAGGCGGCCCGCGCCCGCAAGGACTACGCCACCGCCGACGCGATCCGCGACCAGCTCCAGCAGTCCGGCCTCGCCATCGAGGACACCCCGTCGGGGCCGCGCTGGTCGCTGTCGTGACGGACGGCGGCGAAGCGGACGGCAGCGCCCGCGCCCTCGTGGGCGCGGGCGGCGCGGTCCCGTCCCGGTAGCCCGCACAGGGCTCCGCGGGCGACACTCATACGCATACGCAGCAGACATCACATCCACGTCGCGAGACGTCGAGAGCAGTAAGAGACAGGTGACCCATGGCCGGCAACAGCCAGCGCAGGAACCGCCGCACGTCCAACAAGAAGGGCATGCAGGTCGGCAGCGGCGGCCAGCGGCGCCGGGGCCTGGAGGGCAAGGGCCCCACCCCGCCCGCGTCCGCCCGCAAGGGACATGTGAAGAACCGCATCGCCAACGCCCAGGCCAAGCAGTCGGCCCACCGCCGTCCGGCCCCGCGCCGCGGCGGCGCCAAGGGCACGTCGGAGCTGGTCGTCGGCCGTAACCCGGTCGTGGAGGCGCTGCGCGAGGACATCCCCGCGACGACGCTGTACGTCCAGCAGTTCATCGACAGCGACGAGCGGGTGCGCGAGGCGCTCCAGCTCGCCGCCGACCGCGGCATGAACCTCATGGAGGCGCCGCGCCCCGAGCTGGACCGCATGACCAACGGCCTGAACCACCAGGGCCTGGTCCTGCAGATCCCGCCGTACGACTACGCGCACCCCGAGGACCTCCCCGCGGCCGCGTTCGACAACGGCGAGGACCCGCTGATCGTCGCCCTCGACGGCGTCACCGACCCGCGCAACCTCGGTGCGGTCGTCCGCTCCGTCTCCGCGTTCGGCGGCCACGGCGTGGTCGTACCGGAGCGGCGCGCGGCCGGGATGACGGCGGGTGCGTGGAAGACCTCCGCAGGTACGGCGGCGCGCACGCCCGTCGCGCGCGCCACCAACCTCACCCGTGCGCTGGAGACGTACCAGAAGGCGGGCATGACGGTCGTGGGCCTCGCGGCCGACGGCGAGATGGAGCTCCAGGACCTTGAGGTGCTGGACGGCCCGGTCGTCATCGTGGTCGGCAGCGAGGGCAAGGGCCTCTCCCGCCTCGTCGGCGAGACCTGCGACGTGCGCGTCCGCATCCCGATGCCGGGCGGCGCCGAGTCGCTGAACGCCGGTGTCGCGGCGGGCGTGGTGCTGTGGGAGGCGGCGCGCCGCCGGGCGTGACGCCTCTGCGCAACGCGGGGGCGGGCCTCGGGCCGCTCCCGTGTGCGCTTGTCGTGCATCGGGGCGGCGGTCTTACCGCCCCGTAGCGCGGCGGCCGTCCCGCTTCGAAGTGCGGCGGCCTTCCCGCCTCGAAGCGCGGCAGCTGTCCCGCCCCGAAGCGCGGCAGCCGCGTTGCCCGAGTGCGGCAGCCGTGTCGCCCCGAAGCGCAGCGGCCGCGCCGCATATCGGTACGAACCATGCCGCCAACCCGGGGCAGAACATCACCCTCCGTGCAACGCGGGAAGTTTTGACGGGTCTCGGACAGATCGACGCGGTCAAGGCAGTGTCTTAAACGCTGGTCACTCGGTTAGATGAGCGTGGACACCAGAACACCCCGCAGGCCTACGGGGGGACGCTCGCCGGGCTTCGATGACGAGCCGGTACTGAGCTCGGTCAAGGTGCCGTGCGACCCCGCGCAGGTCATCGTCAATCACGCCAGTTTCCGCGTGCAGCTCGCGGCCCCCGCGTCGGCGGGCGCCGCGCGGGGTGCCACGGCCGCCGCCGCGTCCGGCACCGCCGCTGCCGGACCCGCCCCCGCCAGGAGGCGCGCGCCCGTCGTCTGGAGCGGCCGTACGACGCCCGGCGACACCTCGGCGCCCACCACCCAGCTCCTGCACGCCGTGCGGAACAGCGCGGGCGGCGGCAGCGACGACGCCGGCGCGACCCAGGTCCTGCCCCGGGTCAGGCCGGACGGGACGGGCGCCTTCGCGCCGCCGCCGTCGCCCGGTGTGATCGGGCCCCGCGGCGCCTCCGACGACACCGAGCTGATGCCCCGGCTCCCGCACTCCCGCCCCACGGACGACACCTGGTCCGACGGTGCGTACGCCGCGGACGAGAGCGGCGCGTACGTCACGGCGGGCGCGGGCGGCGCGTGGCACGACGGGGCGCACGCCGACACCCGGGCCGGCTCGTACGCCGGTGGGGCCGACGGCTCGTACGCCGGTGCGTACGGCGCCGCGTCCGGCGGCTCCGGTGGCACCGGCGCTCCCGGGTCGGACTGGGACGAAGGCCCGTGCAGCGACGCCGAATTCGAGCCCCGCCACGGCGACGGCCGCCGCTTCGCCGGCGACAAGCAGGCGTTCTACCCCGACCGCCGGATGAACCTCGGCGTCGTCCTGCTGCCCCTGCGCGTCTTCCTCGGCTTCATCACCGTCTACGCCGGCATGGGCAAGCTCTGCGACCCCGTCTACTTCGACGGCGGCGAGCGCGGCTCCATGGTGAAGTGGCTGGAGTCGCTGCACCCTTGGGCGCTCGCCACCCCGCTCCGCGACTTCGCGCTCGCGCACCCGGTGGGCGCCGGCCTCACCGTCGCCTTCCTCCAGGTCGTCGTCGGCGTACTGACCGTCTGCGGCCTCTGGCAGCGGGTCGCCGCCTCCATGGGCGCGCTGCTCTCGGCGGCCCTCCTGATGACCGTCAGCTGGCGCAACGTTCCTGTGTACGACGCGCCGGACATCATCTACCTCGCCGCCTGGAGCCCGCTGATCATCGCGGGCGCCCCCGTGTACTCCCTGGACGCGCGACTGGCCGGCGAGGCCTGGCGCAACCTCGGCCCCCGCGTGGAGGTCTGGGACCTGCGGCGCCGGGTGCTGCGCCGCGGCGCCGTGATGACCGCGGTGGTCGCCGGCCTGACGCTGCTGATCGGCTCCCTCCTGGGCGGCGCCGTACGCTCCGCCTCCGGGCCGACCGTCCCCAAGCCGGGCGAGCCGCCGACCAACACCCTGCCCGGCCGCTCGCTGCACACCCCGCGCGAGGCCCCGAACCGTACGAGCAACGGCCGCATGGGCGGCACCACCCAGGGCAGCGCGTCCCCCACGGCGGGCACCTCCCGTGGTACGGACTCCTCGGTCTCGCCGTCGGCCTCGCAGCCGGGCGCGGCCAGGGAGACGGCCGGTGCCACCCAGGGCGCCCAGCCGGGCCGTACGACGAGCGGCCCGCCCCAGCAGTCGGTCCCGGCCGACCCCGCCCCCGCCACCCAGCCCCCGACCTCCACGGCCGGCACCGGCGGCGGCACGACGGGCGGTGGCTCCTCCCCGAGCGGCTCCTCCAGCGGCGGCTCCTCCGGAGGCTCCTCCTCCGGCGGCACCCTGGGCGGCCTCCTGGGCTGACCCAGCCGCCCCCGGGCCACTTCCCCCGCCCGTCCCCTCTCCGCCACCCCTCCACCGCCTGAAAGGGCTGTGGGGCGGGTGGCGGAGGGGTGTGTGGGTGGGGAGGGGATGGGTTCCGAGGTGCGCGGGGGTGGAGGGCGCGCCCTGCTACTCCTGCCCGTTCCTCAGGTCACGCTCGTAGTCGTAGTCGTAGTCGTAGTCGCAGTCGCGCCCGAGTCCATGTCCGTCACCCATGTCCACGGCCACGCTCATGCCCACGCCCGTGCCCGTCTCCGGGCCCGTACCGGGCGAGTTCCTGCGCGGCCTCGGTGAGGTCCTTGGCCGTGTCGATCGCGCGCCAGTAGGCGCCCTGCGGCAGCGGGAAACCAGCCAGCCGGCGCTCGCGCGCAAGCCGTGGGAACGTCGTGCGCTCATGGTCGCCACGGTCCGGCAGCAACTCCGTGAAAGCCGCGGAGAAGACGTACACACCCGCGTTGATCAGATACGGCGACGGCGGCGCCTCGATGAAATCCAGTACGTGCCCGAAGGGGTCGGTCTCGACGGCGCCCCAGGGGATCCGCGGCCGGGCCAGCGCCAGCGTGGCGTCCGCGCCGCGTTCGTGGTGGAAGTCCGCCATCTCGCGCAGGGAGAAGCGCGTCCAGATGTCCCCGTTGGTCGCGTACCAGGGCTGACCCGGGCGGGGGAGAGAGGCGGCGGCGTACTTGAGCCCGCCACCGCGGCCCAGCGGTTCGGTCTCCACAACGGTGGTGACCCGCAGGGGGAGTTCGGCCTCGGCCAGCCAGTCCTGGAGGACCTCGGCGAGGTGGCCGCAGGAGACGACCGCGTCGGTGACGCCCTCGGCCGCCAGCCAGGCGAGCTGATGGCCGATGATCGGGGTCCCGGTGCCCGGGATCTCGACCATCGGCTTGGGCCGGTCGTCGGTGTACGGGCGGAGTCGCGAGCCCTGGCCGCCGGCCAGGACCACGGCCTGCGTGGGATGCGGATACGGGACACCTGTCATGATCCGCACCCTATGCGCTGACTGTGGCGGACCGGGTGCGATCGCTGGGCCCTGTCACCCGACGTACGGGAGGCCGCACGGGAGGCCGCACGGGAGGCCGCACAGGAGGACGTACGAGAGGACGTACGAGAGGACGTACGAGAAGTCGCCGTCCGGCGGCCGTACGCCGTGGTCCGCCACCCGCCGGGACGACGGCCGTACGACGATCGGCACGGTGGCCCACCGCAGTACGCCCGTCATCACACCGTTCGTCACATGGTCCGGCTGGTCCGGCTGGTCCTGCTGGAGTGACGAGCCTTGCCGCTACGAGTGCGGCTGTTGCTTCGGCTGGTGATTCGGCTGTTACTTCGGTTGATGCTTCGGTCGTTACGGGGTGGCCGCTCACTGCGCAGTGGCGACCCCGCTCGCGAACGACGTGTCACAGACCGGTCGCGAGTATGCCTGGGCGCGGTGCGACGCGCCGTACTTCTGGACCGCGGCGCGGCCCAGCGCGCGGGCGATGGACGCGCAGTGCTTGGCCAGCGACGGCCGCTTGGTGGTGGCCTCCTGGAGGTGGGTCAGGGCGGTTCCCGGGTCCTTCTCCTGGAGTTCGGCCAGCAGACGGTCCCGCAGGACGTCCTGCGGGGCACGGTTGCGCGGCTGATGGCTGGTGGCCGTACCGGAAGAGGCAGTGAGCATCTGCGACTCGGAAGTCGGTGAGGCCCACGGCACACGAGTGACGGCTAGTGTCCCGGAGAGTACGAGGACGACGGGCAGGACGAGAGCGAGAGTTCGGCCGATACGCCGGGCTGCGGAGTTCACGTCCGTGATGGTAGCGAGCAGTGATGATATGGCGACATTTAGTCACCCGGTCGAGGGATGAAATCGCCTGTCGCGGGTTAAATGATGTTGACGCACGCTGCTCGAAATGGCGGAACTGCCCGCCCAATTGTCGACAACCGGAAGCCCGGTACCTCCCCATCCCGCCCCCCGTTTCAAACCGCGCCGCACCTCGAGGGCGGGCGTGGCGCGGCACGGCAGGACCTCCCCAAGCACCCCTCGCCGAGCGGGGCCGGCCCCATGGCCGACGGGGCGGCCGGCTCAAAGTCCGACGGGTCGGCCGGCCCCAACGCCGACGGGGCGGCCCCGCAAGGGAAACCGCCCCGCCCACCGCTTTCCGCGCGCGTCGCGCGCGGCGAACCGCTCAGTCGCTGAGCCGCTCACCGGTCGACGTGGAGAAGACGTGCGTCTCGCCCGGCCGCGGCACGACGTGCACCTGGCTGCCCTTCTCCGGCACCTGACGGCCGTTGACGCGGACGACCAGGTCCTTTACCTCGCCGCCGACCTCGGCCGTGCCGTACACGTACCCGTCCGCGCCCAGCTCCTCGACGACGTTCACGGTGACGGCCAGGCCCGCCGGCGCGTCCGCGGACTCCTTCGTCAGGGTCTTCGCGGCGCTGCCGTTCTGCTCCACGATGTCGAAGTGCTCGGGCCGGACGCCGACGGTGACCGTACGGTCGCCCTTGTCCGCCGCCGTGCTGAGCGCCTCCCGGCTGACCGGTACGACGCTGTTGCCGAACTTCACGCCGCCATCCGTGATGGGCACCTCCACGAGGTTCATCGCCGGCGACCCGATGAACCCCGCCACGAACAGATTCGCCGGCCGGTCGTACATGTTGCGCGGCGAGTCGACCTGCTGCAGCAGCCCGTCCTTGAGGACGGCCACCCGGTCGCCCATCGTCATGGCCTCGACCTGGTCGTGCGTGACGTACACGGTCGTGATCCCGAGGCGGCGCTGCAGGCCGGCGATCTGCGTACGCGTCTGGACGCGCAGCTTCGCGTCGAGGTTCGACAGCGGCTCGTCCATGAGGAACACCTGGGGCTCACGCACGATCGCGCGCCCCATCGCCACACGCTGACGCTGACCACCGGACAGCGCCTTCGGCTTGCGGCCCAGGTACTCGGTCAGGTCCAGGATCTTCGCCGCGTCCTCGACCTTCTGCCGGATCTCCGCCTTGTTCACGCCGGCGATCTTGAGCGCAAAGCCCATGTTGTCCGCGACGGTCATGTGCGGGTAGAGCGCGTAGTTCTGGAACACCATGGCGATGTCCCGGTCCTTGGGCGGCAGGTGAGTGACGTCGCGGTCCCCGATCCGGATCGCGCCGCCGTTGACGTCCTCCAGGCCCGCGAGCATCCGCAGGGAGGTGGACTTGCCGCAACCGGACGGCCCGACCAGGACGAGGAACTCCCCGTCCTCGATCTGGATGTCGAGCTGATCGACGGCGGGCTTGTCGGAACCCGGGTAGATCCGGGTTGCCTGGTCATACGTGACCGTAGCCATGGTGATATGTCCCTTCACCGGCAGGAACGTGCCGGACGATCCGAGTAAAGGAAGGAATGTGGCAGCCGGCGTGCGCTGGTGGTGTAGTCCACTGCACACCGACTGCCAGGGACGGTACCCGCAAGGCCACCCGGTGTCAGTAGATCGGACATCACGAAATCCCCCCGCCAGGTAACCTTCACCCCTGGGTACACTTCACATGACACGCCTCCTTAGCTCAGCTGGTCAGAGCACCGCTCTTGTAAAGCGAAGGTCGTCGGTTCGAATCCGACAGGGGGCTCAGGGCGCTGAACTGCGCGAACGCCCCGGCCGGGCCCCTTCGAGGGGCCGGCCGGGGCGTTTGGTGTCTGTGGGGTTGTCAGCGGTCGGGTGGCTGGTGCCCGGCCCGGCCTTCCTGGACGCGTTCCTCGGGTGCCTGTACGCCGGCGTGATCGCCGTCCCCGCGCCGCCCACGGACGGCCACCGGCGCAGCCTCGACCGACTGGCGGGCATCGTCGCGGACGCCGGCATCGGCCACCTGCTGAGTGACACCCCCACGATGCCCCTCCTGAACGACTGGCCGGCGTCCGGCGACAGCACGCTGAGTTACGCCACCACGGACACCCTCGACGCCGACCCCGACGACTGGCGCCCCGTACCCCTGGAGGCGGACTCGGTCGCCTTCCTCCAGTACACCTCGGGCTCGACGAGCACGCCCAAGGGCGTCGTCGTCACCCACGGCAACGTCGTCGCCAACCAGGCGGCCATCGGCGAGGCCATCGGCTCCGGCCCCCGCACACGCGGTGTGGGCCGGCTCCCGCACTTCCACGACATGGGCCTCATCGGCCAGTTCCTGCACCCGCTCTACGTGGGCGGCACCCATTTACTACATGTCGCCGATGGCCTTCCTCAAGCGTCCCTCCGCCTGGCTCCAGGCCATCAGCCACTACCGGGCCGACATCACTCCGGCACCGAACTTCGCCTACGAACTGGCCGCCCGGCGCGTCAGCGACCGGCAACTGGCCACGCTCGACCTGTCGTCGCTGGAGGTGGCCCTCAACGGCGCGGAACCGATCAGCATCCCGGCGATGGAACGCTTCACCCGCCGCTTTGCCGAGGCCGGCCTGCGGCCCGAAGCCATGAGCCCCTGCTACGGCCTCGCCGAGGCCACGCTCCTGGTGACCGGCACCCCCAGGCTGCGCGGACCGGTCGTGCACGGCGTCGACGCCGATGCCTTCCAGCACGGCCGACTCGACCCCGCCCGGCCGGGCACCGCGGTCCAGCGGCTGGTGAGCAGCGGACGGCCCGGAGTGCTCGGTGTCCGCATCGTCGACGCCGACACCCTGGAGGTACTGCCGGAGCAGCGCAGCGGCGAGATCTGGGTCAGCGGCCCCAGCGTCGGGGCCGGTACTGGAACAACCCCGGACTGACGCGGGAGACCTTCCGCGCCCGGACCGCCGACGGCCAGGGGCCGTTCCTGCGCACCGGCGACCTGGGCACCCTGATCGACGGCGAGCTCTACGTCACCGGCCGCGTCGAGGACCTCATCATCATCAACGGCCGCAACCTCTACCCGCACGACATCGAGGAATCCGTCCGGACCTCCCATCCGGTCCTCGCCTCGGGCGCATCCGCCGCGTTCGCACTGGGAGGCCACCCCGAACAGCTCGTTCTGGTACAGGAGATCAGGCCACGACAGCTCGACGGCACGTCCCCCGGCGAGCTGGCCGCCGAGATCACCAGCCACATCCGGCACGCCTTCCAGATCCCCCGGGCGGAGACCCTGCTCGTCGCGCCCGGCGTGGTCGAGCGCACCACCAGTGGCAAGATCCAGCGGGCCAGGACCCGTGACCGTTACCTCAGCGGTGAGCTGACGCCGCTTCAGGAGCCGCGCGTCGCGCCGGCCGGGGCCGGGCGGTCGTGATCCCGTACTCCCCGCGCCGCGGCTTCCGCCGGGGGCATGAGGAACGGCCGCAGGGGGAGGCGCAGGGCCTCCTCCGCCAGGCGGGTACGGCGGCCCGGAGTGAGCCGCGCCAGTAGCCAGCCCCAGGCGGCGGCCATGAGCGGGAGGAAGCGCTCGGGGGCGCAGTGGGTGGCGTTCCGTACGACCCACACCGTGGTTTTCTCCGTGCCCGCCAGGCCGGTCGTGTCGAGGAGCGGTACGTACTGGTCGTCGGCGCCGTTGACGGCCAGCAGCGGTGCCGTGCCGGCGGCCGTCAGCAGGCCCTGCTCGCGCAGGGAGAAGCGCGCCAGCAGCTCGGCGGCCTGCCGGCCCTCGGGCTGCCGGTCCAGGCCGAGGGCGTTGCCGACGATGCCCGGCATCCCGTGCGGCATGGCCAGCAACTCGGCGTCACCGCGTACGGCCATGCCGGTCGGCCCGCCGATGTCGACGGCGGCGTCCACCCGGCCCTGAAGGGCCATCTTCGCCGCCCAGTGGCCGCCGAAGCTCAGCCCGAGGAAGCCCACCGGCGGCGGTACTGCGCGCGCAGCAGCTCCACGACGCCGCCGAGCACGGTGTCGGCGGCGTGGCTGAGCGGTACCGCCGACTCGCCGGTACCGGGCATGTCCACCGCCACGACCAGCAGGCCGGTGGCGAGGGCCGAGGACACGGCGAGCCGGTGCAGGTCCATCTTCCAGGTGTCCACGCCGCCGGAGAGGAGAAGCACGCCGCGCGGGTGCCCGGCGGCAGCCTGCCGGCGGCGGAAGAGGTGAAGCGGGACGGCGGTGGTGCCGTGGCCATGGGGCACTTCGACGACTTTGCGCTGGAAACGGACCGGGAATCCGTCGGCGGCCTTCAAATACCACTCCAGCTGCCGCTCGTGGGCGGCACGGCGTTCAGGGGTCGCCGTCACGGGGAACCGGGCGGCTCCCCAGCACAGGGAGGCGAGCAGCGGGCCCCCCTGCTGCGCGGCGCGCTCGGCGTGCTGCGTCCATACCGGCACCCAGCCGGTGGGCCCGGTACCCCACATGTCGTCGATCCGGTCCGAGGCGTCCGCGACGACGCCCGCCGGAACGCCGAGCGAGACCAGCTGACGGGTGCGTTCGCGCAACAGCGCCCCGGGGTCGACCTCGAAGGTGAACATGGTTCCTCCCGCCTCCGTACGCCGGACAACGACGGCTGATGAGTGCATGACGGCTGATGGGAGATGAGTGCATGACGGCTGACGGGCCGGTCACGGTCCGGTGCATGGCGGCCGTGACGGCGCGTCACGGCCCATCCGGTCCATGACAGCCCATGACAGCCCATGACGGTCATCCATGACCAGTCCATGACGGTCATTTCGACTCGGGCCGTCCGGCACAGCGCGCCGGACGGCCCCGCCCCGCGGGACACTCCGGCACCGGTCGGGAACGACTCTATCCAGGGGGAGTTGCGTAGGGGGACGTGGCCGGGCGATGTCGCCGGGCGCGCGTCCGGGGCTGCTCCGCGCTCGCGGCGGCCTCCGGCATCCGGCGCTTCAGCCTGGTCGGCGTGCGGGGGAGTGATCGGGGCTGGTTCGTGCGGCACGGCCGGGCGCTGTCGGGCCGGTCCCGGCGTAAGTTCCCGGCATGGTGAGTTCTGTGAGGACTACGGCGGACGACGGGGAGGCCGGGATGGCGGCAAGTGCTGGAGCGGGTGCTGACAAGGGCGCTGACGAGGGGGCTGAGAAAGGCGCTGCGCTGACGCGGGAGGACTTCGAGCGGCGGATGGAGCGGGCCGGGCGGGCGGCGGCAGATGCCGGGCTGGCCGGGGTGATCGTGACGCCGGGGCCCGATCTGGTGTGGCTCACGGGGTACCGGCCGACTGCTGTGACGGAGCGGCTGACCGCGCTGGTTGTCCGTGTTGACCGGCGGCCGCAGTTGGTGGTGCCGGTACTGGAGCGGGCGGACGCGCAGCATGCCGCCGGCGCCGCCGCGACGGAGATCGTGGGGTGGCGGGACGGCGAGGACCCGTACGCGGTACTGGCCGGACTGCTGGAGCCGGAGCGGCGGTACGGCATCTCCGACTCGGCCTGGGCGATGCACCTCCTCGGGATGCAGCGGACGCTGCCGGGCAGCGCGTACGCCTCGCTCACGGAGGCGCTGCCGATGCTGCGTGCGGTCAAGGACGCGTACGAGGTGGAGCGGCTGGCGGCGGCGGGCGCGGCAGCGGATGCCACGTACGAGGAGATCCTGGGCGTGCCGTTCGCGGGGCGCCGGGAGTGCGACGTGGCGACGGACCTGGCGCGGCTGCTGCGCGAACACGGGCACAGCCAGGTGGACTTCACGGTGGTGGGCTCCGGGCCCAATGGGGCCGACCCGCACCACGAGGCGGGTGACCGCGTCATCGAGGACGGCGACATGGTCGTACTCGACTTCGGCGGGCTGAAGGACGGGTACGGCTCGGACACGACGCGCACCGTGCACGTGGGCGAGCCGACCGCGGAGGAGCGCAAGGTCCACGACATCGTGCGGGAGGCGCAGCAGGCGGCGTTCGAGGCGGTGCGGCCGGGCGCCGCGTGCCAGGACATCGACCGGGTGGCGCGGAAGGTGATCAAGGCGGCGGGGTACGGCGAGTACTTCATTCACCGGGTCGGGCACGGCATCGGCGTGACGACGCACGAGCCGCCGTACATGGTCGAGGGCGAACACCTGCCGCTGGTGCCGGGAATGTGCTTCTCGATCGAGCCGGGGATCTACCTGCCGGGGCGCTTCGGGGTGCGGATCGAGGACATCGTGACGTGCACCGAGTCGGGTGGACGGCGGCTGAACAACACGGCGCGGGAGCTGGGGATCGTGGGATAGCGCCCGGTCCCGGGCCCCGGCCGATGCGTTCGGCCGCCGAGGTCGAGTACGGCCATGTCGGCGGGTTGCCGAGGGGGTTATCCACAGGCCGGGACGGGCGACGGCGGAATGTCAGTGGCTGGGTGCAGGATGGGTCGGGATGAGGGCGAAGTCGGCTGCCGGGTGTTGGGGGCCGGGGTCGGGTGCCGGGGGTCGGGGGTCCGGGGGAGCGAGCGCCGGATCTCGGGCGTCGGGTGCCGGGTGCCGGGTGTCGGGTGGATGCCGGCGGGACTGGCTTGCCGAGGTGCTTGCGTGCGGGGGCGCGGGCGGAGACGGAAGGGTGCGGAGATGGGCGGTGGTCGTGTGGCCGGGAGAGCCGGGAACGCCGAGCGGGCGAGGCGGGCGGTACGGCGACCGGAGGTGCGCCTGCCGGAACTGGTCGCGTACGAGGGAGGGGAGTGGGAGCCGGAGGGGGATTACGACGGGCTGGAGTTCGCGGACGCGGACTTCGGGGGGCAGTCGGCGCGGGGCGCGCGGTTCCTCGACTGTGCGGTGCGGCGCAGTTCGCTGGACGAGGCGGTGCTGAGCCGGGCCCGCTTCATCGACAGCGTGCTGGAGGGGGTGCGGGGCGTCGGTACGGATCTGTCGGGGGCGTCGTTCCGCGATGTGGAGATGCGGGACGCACGGCTGGGCGGGACGCAGTTGCACGGCGCGGTGCTGGAGCGGGTCGTGGTGCACGGCGGGAAGATCGACTTCCTCAACCTGCGGAAGGCGAAGCTGCGGGACGTCGCGTTCGAGGAATGCGTGCTGGTGGAGGCGGACTTCGGCGGGGCCGAGCTGGAGCGGGTGACGTTCGACGGCTGCACCTTGGCGCGTACGGACTTCAGCGAGGTGCGGATGCGGGATGTCGACCTGCGGGGTGCGGCGACGCTGGACATCGCGCGCGGCATCGACCGGCTCGCGGGCGCGGTGATCAGCACGTCCCAGCTGATGGACCTGGCACCGGCGTTCGCCGCCCAGGTGGGCGTCACAGTGGAGTGAGGGGGGCCGGGGCCAGCCGGGGGGAGCGGGGACTAGGAGAAAGGGAGCTAGGAGAAAGGGGGCTAGGGGAGGGGGCGATCAGCGAGGGGAGCGGCGAGGAACGGGGCTGGGCGAGAGGGGGAGAGAGGAGGGGAGGGGGCGGGCTTGCGGAGGGAGAGAGCGTGAGGCCGTCAGGAACCGGGGGAGTGCGGGGGTTCAGCGGGGCGAGACCGTCGCAATGGGGGAGCGCTGGGGAGCGCGGAGCGTGCGGAGAGTGCGGGGGAACTGGGGATGATCAGACGCGGGGGAAGCGGGCCTGGAGGTCCCATACGAGGGGGTTGTCGGCCAGCCCGTCGTGCATGTCCGTGAGGTCGGCGATCAGGTCGTGCAGGAAGTCGCGGGCCTCGCGGCGCAGCGCGGCGTGGTTGAAGCTGAGCGGGGCCTCGTCGACCGGCATCCAGTCGGCGGTGACGTCCACCCATCCGAAACGGCGCTCGAAGAGCACGCGGTCGGACGACTCGGTGAAGTCCAGCTCGGCGTGTTGCGGACGGGCGGCGCGGCTGCCGTGGGGGTCGCGGTCGAGTTGCTCGACGATGTCGCAGAGGGCCCAGGCGAAGTCCAGTACCGGAACCCAGCCCCAGGCCGTGGACAGCTCCCGGTCCGCCTTGGTGTCGGCGAGGTAGACGTCACCGCAGAACAGGTCGTGGCGCAGCGCGCGGGTGTCCGCGGTGCGGTAGTCCGTCTGCGGGGGGTCCGGGAAGCGCCGGGAGAGCGAGTAGCCGAGGTCGATCACGTAGGTGATGGTCGCATGCCGGTTGCGGTGATCGCTCGGGGGTGGCCGGAGGGAGGCCCGGAGCCGGCCGGTGGGGGCTGCCGCGGGGCCCGTGCCCGGCCCGGGGGAGGACCGGGGGCGGGACCTGGCTTGGCCTTTCCGGTGGCGGGGGCCGGGCCCTCTCCGGGGCGCTGATCGGTGGGGGCCCGGACCCGGACGTTTCCAGTGGGGGCCGGACCTTCCCGGGGGCGGGGCGGGGTCCAGGCCTCTCTGGGGGCGGGGCCCGGGCCTCTCCGGGGGCGCTGGTCGGTGGGAGATGGGGACAAGGCTGGGTTGGGGTCAGGGCTGGGTGAGGATGCGGGGGCCGTCGTGGGTGATGGCGATGGTGTGCTCGAAGTGGGCGGCGCGGCTGCCGTCCGTGGTGTGGAGCGTCCAGCCGTCGCCGCCCGTGTAGTACGCGTTGCTGCCGCCGGCCAGGAACATCGGCTCGATGGCGAGGACGAGGCCGTGGCGGAGGACGAAGCCGCGGCCGGGCCGGCCGTCGTTGGGTACGGAGGGGTCCTCGTGCATCTGGCGGCCCACGCCGTGGCCGCCGAAGTCGGAGGGGATGCCGTAGCCGGCGGCACGGCCGATGCTGCCGATGGCGTGCGAGATGTCGCCGATGCGGGCGCCCACGACGGCCGCCGCTATGCCGGCTTCCAGGGCGCGCCGGGTGGTGTCCATCAGGTGCTGGTCCTCCGGGCGCGGAGTGCCGACCGCGACGGTGATGGCCGCGTCGCCCGCCCAGCCGTCCACCACCGCGCCGCAGTCGATGCTGAGCAGGTCGCCGTCGCGCAGCCGGTGCGGGCTCGGGACGCCGTGCACGATCGCGTCGTTTACGGACGTGCAGATGGTGGCGGGGAAGGGGGTGAGCGCGAAGGACGGGCGATAGTTCAGGAAGGGCGAGGTGGCGCCTGCCTCGCGCAGTACCGAGCGGGCGACCTCGTCCAGCTCGGTCAGCCGGGTGCCGGGGGTGGCGGCGTCGCGTACGGCCGTGAGGATGTCGGCGACTACGCGGCCGGTGGCGCGCATCGAGTCGAGGGCGGTGTCGGTCTTGATCTCCACCATGGTCGGGTCCTCCGTGATCGGGGTGCTGTGAGCCGGTTCCCGGGCGGGTCGGGCGGGACGAGCGGGGCGGGATGGCGGCTGCGTGCCCCATCGTCTGTGCCGTGTGCCGTGTGCCGTGTGCCGTGTGCCGTGTGGCCCGTGGCCTCTGGCCTGTCGCTGGTTGCCAGTCGCCAGTCGCTGGTTGCCAGGCATCTGTCGCCGCTTGTCCGAGTCCGTGGCTCGTCGGTGCACCCAATTTTTATACCGGTATTTGTTTACCGGTATTAGTATCACGGCATGGTCCGTACACCTCTCACTCCTTGGGAACGCGAGCGCGGCGAGCGGCTGGGGGCGCTGCTCCGGGCGGCGCGCGGCGGCCGCAGCATGGTCGAGATCGCGGCAGCCGCGGGGATCTCCGCCGAAACGCTGCGCAAGGTCGAAACGGGGCGGGCGCCCACACCGGCCTTTTTCACCGTGGCGACCCTCGCCTCGACGCTCGGGCTGTCGCTCGATGAGCTGGCGTTTCTCGCTACCCCACCGGGGGACGGAACAGGCGCCGAGGTCGAGACCGAGGCCGAGGGGGGCGGGGTGGTGCCGCCGGCTGCGCGGCCGGACAGCGCGGCCGCCTGAGGGGCTTGGGCCCGCTTTCACTTCCGCCCCACGTCACCTCACGACCGCCCCACGCCCATCTCACGTCCGCCCCGCGGCCACCTCGCGTCCGCCCCACGCCCCTCCCGCGACGGGCTACGGTCGGCCGGCCTTGTCAGGGCCGGTGGAGAGGTCCTTGTGCAGGACCGTGCACGGGCGGCCCATGGCGTGGTCCGTGCGGTGGTCGATGGCGCGGTAGCCGAGGGCGGTCCAGAAGACGAGCGCGCCGGGGTTGTCGTCCAGGACGGCCAGACGTACGCCGTCGTGGCCGGAGGCGCGCAGCCGGTCCTCGACGCATGTCGCCAGTCGGCTGCCGCGGCCGGAACGCTGCAGGTCGCCGTGGATCAGGAGCAGGCCGATCCAGGGGTACGGGTCGATCGGGTCGGGGTGTTCGGCGAGGGTGGCGGCCAGGCCCGTCAGCCGTCCCGGCGGCCGGTTGCCCGATCCGGGAGCCGTTGCGCGTCCCGACCCGGGAGCCGTTGCGCGTCCCGGTTCGCGGGCGAGGAGTACCTCGGCGGCGGGGTGCGCCAGTTCGGCGTTGAGGCTGGAGGCGACCTCGTCCCGCCGCAGGGCGTACGGGTCGGGAAAGTCGCCACTGAGGGCGAAGAACTCGGCGTTGGAGGCGTAGAGGTCCGTCAGTTCGTCGAGGAGTGGGTCCGGAAGGCGGCCGTCGGTCTCTGCGAGCAGGGCGCTCAGCGGTTCCAGAGCGGGAGCTTCGGCGGGAACCTCAGCGGGAGCTTCAGGGGGAACCCCACTGGGAGCCTCAGCGGGGGAGTCAGCGGGGGAGTCAGTGGGCGGCTCGTCCTCGTGCGGGTGGTGGCTTGTACCGGTCATGGCCGCATGTTCGTCGGTCGGTCGCCCCGAAGCGAGGGAGTCGGCGGAGTGCGGAGACGCCGGTTACGGAGGAGCCGGGACGGGAGCGGCGCAGAACGGGAGCGGCGAAGTTCGTGCCGGGGCGGGCGGAGGTCCGCCCGGGAGGTGGCCCCGCTCCCCGCTCCCCGAGCCCCGGTCGGAGCAGATCGAGGCAGGTCGAGCAGATCGAAGCGGGCCGGAGCAGGTCGGAGCAGGCGGGGGCCGCCCGCGGCCGCTGGGTGCGGTGCGGGCGGCCTCCGTCAGTCAGCAGCCAGCCGGGGTGGCCGTCAGCCGAAGCAGCCGTCAGCCGAGGTGGCCGTCTGGCCGGCTCAGACGTTGACGCCGAAGTCCTGGGCGATGCCGACCAGGCCCGAGGCGTAGCCCTGGCCGACGGCGCGGAACTTCCACTCCGAGCCGTTGCGGTACAGCTCACCGAAGACCATCGCGGTCTCGGTCGCCGCGTCCTCGCTGAGGTCGTAGCGGGCGATCTCGGTGCCGCCGGCCTGGTTCACGATGCGGATGAAGGCGTTGCGGACCTGGCCGAAGTTCTGGCTGCGGTTCTCGGCGTCGTAGATGGAGACCGGGAAGACGATCTTCTCGATGTCGGCGGGCAGCGCGGCGAGGTTGACGTTGATCTGCTCGTCGTCGCCCTCGCCCTGGCCGGTGACGTTGTCACCGGTGTGCACGATGGACTGGTCCGGCGTGGCCTTGTTGTTGAAGAACACGAAGTGCTGGTCCGAGAAGACCTTGCCGCTCGGGTTGACCGCGATCGCGCTCGCGTCGAGGTCGAAGTCCGTGCCCGTGGTGGTGCGGACGTCCCAGCCGAGGCCGACCGTGACGGCGGTCAGGCCCGGAGCCTCCTTGGTGAGCGAGACGTTGCCGCCCTTGGACAGGCTTACAGCCATGGGAGTGCCCTTTCCTCGTCGTTTCGTCGGGCTCCGTACTCCGGACGAAGCTACCGTCACCCTGCACAACGTCGGTCGAGGACCATGAGGTTCCAGCTGGCTTTACTTTCTTTGCCAAGTCCTGATGCGGCTGCCGCGGCCGGCGTGCTCCATGGACTCTGCGCGGCTCCGGGGGGCCGGGTGCCCGGACGGGCACCGAACCGGGACCGCGGCGGGGACCCGGACAGGGACCGGGACGGGGAAATGCGGGTGACGGGACCGGCGCGGGCGCGCGATCATTGGTCCATGTCCGGGCCCTATGTCATCCGTGGTTCGGTCGTCCTTCCGGAGGCGGAGCTCGTCTGGCGCTTCTCGCGTTCATCCGGACCGGGCGGCCAGCACGTCAACACCTCCGACAGCCAGGTGGAGCTGCGATTCGACCTCGCCGCGACCACTGCGCTGCCCGAGGCCTGGAAGGAGCGCGCGCTCCAGCGGCTGGCCGAGCGCGGGCGGCTGCTCGACGGTGGCGTGGTGTCCGTACGGGCCTCCGAGCACCGCTCGCAGTGGCGGAACCGCGAGACCGCCGCGGTACGGCTCGCCTCCTTGCTGGCGGAGGCGTCCGCGCCGCCGCCGAAGCCGCGCCGCAAGACGCGCATACCGCGGGGCATCAATGAGCGCAGGCTGCGGGAGAAGAAGCAGCGCGGTGACACGAAGCGGGGGCGTTCGGGCCGCGACTGGCACTGAGCCCGCCGTACCTCACCTCTTAAGACGGGCCGACGCCAGCTCCCCGTACCGCCGGCTCCCCTTACCTCAGGCTCCCAGTACCCCCAGCTCCCCGTGCCGCCTGCTTTCCCTACCCCAGCTTCCGGTACCGCCCCCGGAAGTACGTCAGGGGGTTCGTTTCCACGTGCGGGGTGTGGGCGGTCAGTACGCGGCCGATGATGAGGGTGTGGTCACCGGCCACGACGCGCTGCTCCGTGCGGCACTCCATCGTGGCGAGCGCGCCCTCCACGAGTGCGGCGCCGGTCTCCTTGCCCCGTACGTGCGGGACGCTCGCGAAGAGGAGCCGGTCGCTGAGGCGGCCCTTCATGGAGAACTGGCCGGCGATGTTGCGCTGGCCCTCCGTCAGGACCGAGACGGCCCACAGGGGCTGCCGCTCCAGGATGTCGTCCATCCGGGACTCGTTGCGGACGCTCACCATGACCAGCGGCGGGTCGAGTGAGACGGACATGAACGCGGTGGCGGTCATCCCCGCGTCCTCGCCGTCCGGGACGTCCCCGTCGGCCGGATCGTCCTCCGGGTCGAGGGCGGTGATCAGTACGACCCCGGCAGCGAGCCGGGACAGGGCGGCACGGAACTCGTCGGCACTCACCCCACCAGCATGCGGGATCAGCTCCTGGCCCTCGACGATCGCGTCGGGGTGCGAGGCGATCTCCTCCGGACGGGAAACCGCCTCCTCCGAACAGGGGCTCGGCTCCCCAGCCTGGTGCGGGCCGGCGCCCGGGGCCGGGGCGGTGCGCGGGTCGGTGGCGGCGGCAGGGTTGTTCGTGAACAGACAATGAACGCTAATCGGATCCGCGTGCGGTTCGCATCGGGCCCTGGGACCAGCCGCGTCCTAGGGCTGACGACCGAGGACTCCGGTCGGCGGAATTTGCGTTCAGGAAGTTTATGGAAGCGAGGAAAGGGCTTTCGGGGGAGGTGGGTAACTTCCCGGCGTGTTCTGTGACTTGAGTCACAGCAGGGGGTAATTGTTGACCCTGTGTACCGGGTGAACAGCTCACTGTGATTCAGTGGCCGTGGCAATCGGACGACTAGAGGACGACAAGAAGCCTGGAGTTGCTGTCGAGGTCTCAGGGAGAGCGAGCGATGGAGACCGAGTCGGAGCCATACGTCCGTCTTGCGACCCTGCGGCAGCTGCACCAAGTGGTCGCCGACCTGAACACCGCACGCAGCCTTGCAGACACGCTGCAGGCCGTCGCCGACGGCGCGATCACCGGGCTGGGCTATGAGCTCGCCGCGGTCAATCTCGTACGCCCCGACGGCGACCTCGTCGTGGCCGCAGTCGCAGGCAGTGCGGGTGCGGAGGCCCTGCTGTCCGGCCGGGTCGGCTCCCGGGAGTCCTGGGAGCGCCGGCTGAGCATGGGCCAGCGCTGGGGCGACCTGTGCTTCATTCCGCACACCGAGGGCTGGGTGCTGGACGACGACGACGTCCCGCAGTGGCACGCCGCCGGGCCCACGCCGCGCTTCCCCGACGAGTGGCATCCGATGGACCGCCTCTTCGCGCCCATGTACTCGGCCTCCTCCGGCGGCGGCGAGCTGCTCGGCGTGATTTCCGTCGACCGGCCGCGCAACGGGCGCCGTCCGGGAGCCTGGGGCCGCGAGGCGCTTCAGATGTTCGCTTTCCAGGCCGCGATTGCGATCAGTAATGCCCGGTTGCGGGCAAACATGCAGCGCGCGCTGGTCCGGCTGGAGCGGGAGCAGCAGGCGCTCCGGGCGAGCGAGGAAAGCTTCCGGCAGGCCTTCGAGTACGCGCCGAGCGGCATGGCCATCGCCGAGATGGGCGGCGACCAGCACGGACGGCTGCTGCGTACGAACGACGCGCTGTGCCGGCTGCTGGGGCGCCCGGCCTCCGTGATGCGCCGGTACTCCTTCTCCGACCTGGTGCACCCCGAGGACATCGGGACGCTGCTGCGGACCTCGGCCGAGGGCGGCCGGGCGGAGCTGCGGCTGGCCCGCCGGGACGGCTCCTACGTCTGGGTGAACCTGCGCAACAGCGTCGTCGCGGACACCGCCGACGGCCCGCGCTTCCTGCTCACGCACGTCGAGGACATCGAGGAGCGCAAGCGGCACGAGCTGCAGCTCGCGCACCGTGCCAGCCACGACTCGCTGACCGGCCTGCCGAACGCCGCCGAGCTGCGTGCCCGGCTCAGCGCCCGGCTGTGCTCGCGGCCGCCGGGCGCGGACGAGGCGGACGCCTTCGCCTCGGCGGTCGGCGGGGAGATCGACGGGCACGACTTCCTGCCGGACGGCGGCGGCGAACCGTTCGAGGGCTTCCACCTCGCCCGTACGGGTCCCGTCTACGACAGCCATGTGCACGCGGTGGCGCCGTCGGACGGGCCCGAGGACGACGGTGCCAAGGGGCTGGCCGTGCTCTTCTGCGACCTGGACGGCTTCAAGTCGATCAACGACCGGTTCGGGCACCACACGGGTGACGCGGTGCTCATCGAGGTGGCCAGGCGGCTGACCAACGGGGTGCGGGACGGCGACACGGTCGCCCGGCTCGGCGGTGACGAGTTCGTCGTGCTCGCTGACGGGCTGGGCAAGGCGGACGCCCAGGACCTGGCCGTACGGCTGCGGAACGCGATCATCCCGCCGATCCGGGTGGACGGCCGGGCCGTGCGGGTCGGCGCCAGTTTCGGGATCGGCTGGGCCGGCTGCGGCATGTCGGCCGAGGAGGTCCTGCAATCCGCTGACCAGCGGATGTACGTCGAGAAGCGGTCCCGCTCGAAGGCGAACCGGCGGGCGAGCTGACGGCCCCGGCACCCGGTCGCGCGAACCCGCCGGGTCCGGCGAGGTGGGGACGACGGTTCGGCCCGTCTGCCCCACCCGTCCCACCCGTCCCACCCGTCCCACCCGTCCCACCCGTCCCGCGTCCGTCCCCCGTCCGGGCCGTGTGGCGGAAGACACCTCCCGCCCGGCGGAGGGCGCCCGTACCGCGCTGACCGCTGCCTAGCCCGGTGAGCGCCTGCTGTTCACCGTCCTGTAGTGATCTTGTGGCCGTACGGAACCGGCGTACGCCGCTCCGCACCGGGTAGGCTGCGCCGATGCGGCGCTGGCCGCCGGGGGCCTCACAAGCATGTAGACATCAGTACGTAGACATTCGTTTGCAAGACCGCTGGGGAGTGACGCGGAATGACGGCCGGTAGTAACGGCACGGACACGCCGGAGAACGACGATCCGTTCGGCTACCTCTACCGCTCGGAAGGCGGCGAGGCGGGCGCGCAGGGTCAGTCGGGCGCCGGCGCGGCGGTGCGGCAGCCGGGCGTCCCCAGAAGGTCCTACAACCAGGTGCGCGCCGTCGGTGAGCGGCAGTACGGGCAGCAGCAGTACGGGCAGCAGGCGCAGGCGCCGCAGCAGGCGTACGGCCAGAACGCGCACTACGCGGCGCCCGAGACGCTGCCGGGCGGCGGGGCGCGCAACGGTCACGGCGGGCACGGTGCCGGCGGCTCCGGCCAGGGGCCGCGCCGCAACCGCAACGGCCTGCTCATCGGCGCCATCGCGGTCGTCGCCGTCGTCTGCGTCGGCATCGGCGTCGCGATGATCTCCAACGGTGACGACGGGAAGGGCGAGGGGGCCGGCGGGGCCGGCGCGTCCGCGAGCGAGAGCGCCGGGCCGAGCGCCAAGCCGTCCGACAAGCCGGCCGAGGTCGACCTGCCCAAGGCCGACGCGGGCAGCCTGCGACTGGACGGCTCGGCGACGACCGCCAAGGACATACCGGGCGCCCGTTCGTCCGGCGGCCTGTACGTCACCGGTATGAACACGCCGGGCTCCGCGGCGACGTGGAAGATGGACGTGCCCAAGGCCGGTCAGTACACCGTCTTCGTCGGGTACGGCGTGCCCGGCAAGGACGCCGACGCCACCCTGTCGATCAACGGCAAGGCCCGCGACTCGGGGCTGAACATGAAGAACTTCGCCGGGGCGCAGGAAGGCGACTGGGAAAAGGGCTGGACCCGCACCTACGCCTGGGTGCAGCTGAACAAGGGCACCAACGAGGTCAAGATCTCCTGCGAGCAGGGGAACAAGTGCGACTTCAACCTCGACCAGGTGTGGCTCAAGGCGGGCCAGGTCACCAAGCCGTAGCCGGTACCGCCGGCCGGGGCCACGATGCGGCCGCCGGCCGGTGCCGCCGCCAATTCTTGGGCTCCCGGCCGGTGCCGTCCCTGAGCCTCGGGCTCCCGGCCGGCGCTGTCTCTAGGCCGCGGCCGGCCCGTCCGTCACGGTGACCTCGCCCAGCAACTCCTCGTATGTGGCGCGGTCGAATTCGCCGGCGCCCTCGGCGCGGACCGTTGCTGCGGACAGGGCCACCGCGCGGATCAGGCGGTCCGGCCAGGAGAGGTCTTCGACCAGGCCGGTCAGCAGGCCGGCCACCGCCGAGTCGCCGGCGCCCGTGGGGTTGCCGGCGATCCGCCGGGGCGGCGCGGCCTGCCAGGAGCCGTCCGCGGTCACCGCGAGCATGCCGTCGGCGCCGAGCGAGGCCGCTACCGTGTGCGCGCCCCGGCGGCGCGCGTCCCGTGCGGCCCGCAGTGGTTCGTTGTGGCCGGTCAGCGCGGCCAGCTCGTCGGCGTTGGGCTTGGCCAGGTCGGGCCGGGCTGCGAGGCCGCGGCGCAGCGGTTCGCCGCTGGTGTCCAGGAGGACCGGGACGCCGGCCGTGCGGGCCGTACGGGTGAGGCGCGCGTACACGTCCACGGGCACACCGGGCGGCAGGCTGCCGCACAGGGCCACTGCCTGCGCGCCGTCGAGGAGTTCGCGGTAGCGGCCGAGGAACGCGTCCCACTCGGCGGGGGAGACGGTCGGGCCCGGTTCGTTGAGCTGGGTGGTGTCGCCGCCCGCGGTGTCCACGACGGCGACGGTGCGCCGGGTGGCGGCGCCGATCGGCACCAGCGCGTCGGTGACGCCGGTCTCCTGGGCGAGCATGGCGCGCAGCGCGTCGCCGGTGCCGCCGCCGGCGAAACCGGTGGCAACGGTGTCATGTCCCAGTGCGGCGAGCACCCGGGCGACGTTCAGTCCCTTGCCGCCGGGGCGTTCGGACACCTCCGTCACCCGGTTGGTGCCGCGCGGGCGGAGCCGCGGTACCCAGTAGGTGATGTCGAGTGCGGCGTTCAGCGTGACCGTGAGGATCATGGTTCCCCCTCCCGCGCAGTGGTCGGGCGGCCGCGTGAACGGCCGGGTACGGACGAGTGCGCGAGCGATCATGCCATCGCCGACGGCAGTTGGCACAGAGCGCGTTGACCGCCGGGGCCGCGGATCCGGATCAATCGGCCCAGCCCGGACGGGGTGCCCGCCCGGACCAACGTCCGCACCGGGTCTTTACCCGGCCTGCGGCGGCCGTACCACCCACTCACCCCGCCGCATCACACCCACCACGTCGTACGCCGCGTTCAGTACGACCAGGTCGGCGTCCTTGCCCGGCTCGATGGAGCCGGTGCGGTCGTCGATGCCCAGCAGCCGGGCCGGGTTCGCCGACAGCGCCTGTACGGCCTGCTCGATGCCGATGCCGTCGATCGTGACGGCGCGCTTGAAGGCCAGGTCCAGGGTGAGCGTGGAGCCCGCGATCGAGCCGGCGGTGGGGCCGCCGTGGATGCGCGCGACACCGTCCTTGACCTCGACCTCCATCGGGCCGAGCGGGTACATGCCGTCGCTCATGCCGGCCGCGCCCATCGCGTCGGTGATGAACGCGACGCGGTCGGCGCCCGCGTGACGGAAGGCCAGTTCCAGGACGGCGGGGTGCAGATGGGTGCCGTCGTTGATCAGCTCGACGGTGATCCGCTCGTCCTCCAGGAGTGCCGCGATCGGCCCGGGAGTGCGGTGGTTCAGGGTCGGCATGGCGTTGAAGAGGTGGGTGGCGACGGTGGCGCCCGCCTCGATGGCCTCGTGGGCCGCCTCGTACGTGGAGTCGGTGTGGCCGATGGCCGCGATGACGCCGGATTCGGCCAGCAGCCGTACGGAGTCCAGGCCGCCGGGCAGTTCGGGGGCGAGGGTCAGCATCTTCGCCGTGCCGCGGGCCGCGTCGATCAGCTTGCGGACGTCCGCCGGGTCCGGGTCGCGCAGCAGTTCCGGCTGGTGGGCGCCGCAGCGGTGGGCCGAGATGAACGGGCCCTCGAAGTGGATGCCGGCCAGCTCGCCCTGTTCGACCAGCTCGGACAGGACGGCCGCCTGCCGGGCCAGGTCCGCCAGGTCGCCGGTGACGGTCGAGGCGACCATGGAGGTGGTGCCGTGGCGGCGGTGGGTGTCGGCGGCCTTGAGGCACTCCTCGGGGTCGGCGGAGGAGAACGAGCCGCCGCCCCCGCCGTGCACGTGCATGTCCACGAAGCCGGGGACGATCAGATGCCCCGACAGGTCGACGGTGGTGCCGCCGGCCGCGGGGCCCACGGCGAGGTGCGGCCCGTCGATGGTGAGCGCGAGTTCGTCGACGACGCCCGCGGGCAGCGCCACCCGGGCGCCACTGAGGATGGTTCGGTCCGCCATCAGGCAGTTACCTCCGTGGAGAGTAGATCCCGGGCGAGCAGTCCTGCGCCCAGGCAGCCGGCCGCGTCCCCGAGCGCCGCCGGAACGATCGAGGGGAGCGGCTGGAACGTAACCCGCTGCCGGACCGCCTCCCGCAGAGGCGCGAACAGCGTGTCGCCCGCCTCGGCGAGCCCGCCGCCGATGATCAGGGTCTGCGGGTCGAGCAGCGTGAGGCAGGTGACCAGACCGTCGGCGAGCGCGTCGACGGCCTCCTGCCAGACGGCGACGGCCGTCCGGTCGCCGGACTCGACGGCCTTGGCGGCGTCCGCCGCGGTGGCGTCCGGGTCACCGCAGGCGGCGGCCCAGGCGCGGCCGACGGCGGCGGCCGAGGCCAGCGTCTCCAGGCAGCCGCGCCGGCCGCAGCCGCACTGCGGACCCTGCGGGCGTACGACGATGTGCCCGATCTCGCCCGCGCTGCCGTGCGCCCCGGCCTCGATGCGGCCGCCGATGCCGATGGCGGCCGCGATGCCGGTGCCCAGCGGCAGGAAGAGGAACCGGTCGGCGTCCTTGCCCGCCCCGATGCGGCCCTCGGCGAGTCCGCCGGTGCGTACGTCGTGGCCGAGCGCCACGGGTACGCCGTCGAGCCGCTCCGAGAGCAGACGGCGCAGCGGGACGTCGCGCCAGCCGAGGTTGGAGGCGTACACGGCGGTACCGGTGGTCTCGTCGACGATGCCCGGGACCGCGACGCCGACGGCCGCGGCGGGGGTGCCGTACCGGCGGGCGCCCAGCTCGCGCAGCTCGGCGGCGAAATCGAGGATCGTGCCGATCACCGCCTCGGGGCCGCGCTCGCGTCCCGTGGGGCGGCGGGCCTCGTGCAGCAGGACGGGCGGCCGGGCGGGCGCGCCTCCGGAGGACGCCGCCTCCGTACCGACGAGTGCGGCCTTGATCCCGGTGCCGCCCACATCGAGCGCGATGACATGTCTCACGCGGGCCAGTCTCCCGCGAGAAGTGTCGAAAGGTCTAGTCCACTTGCGGTCTCCGCGCGTAGCTACCCTGTGGGGGTGATGTTCGGGCGTGCTGCACGGGGAGTTGGGCGCCGGGTCGCCCGCGCTTCACCGGGCGCTCCGTCCGCGCCGCGTGCGCCGGGCGGTCGCGCAGGGCCGGAGGGAGGCCCGCGTTCCGGTTCGCTGATGCGAAACGGAGACCTCATTTGGTGTAGACCTTGTGACGGTGTGCGGGGCAGACTCGCAGCTCATGCGCCCGGCGGGGGTGATCCCCGCCGCCGCGGCGCGTCCCGGACGTACGGCACACCCAGACGGCACACGAAGGCGGAAAAGGGCACGTAATGGCAGTACAGCGACGCTACAAGAGCCTCGCGGCGGCGGGTATCGCGACGGCCATGACACTGACCCTGGCGTCCTGCTCCGGCGGACCCGGCGGCAGCGACGACGTCACCCTGAAGCTGGTCGCCGCCGACTACGGCGACAACGCGTCCAACTCCAGCAAGCACTACTGGGACGGCGTCACGCGGGCCTTCGAGGCGAAGCACCCCAACATCAAGGTGGACGTCGACGTCTACAGCTGGGAGGACGTCGACAAGGAGGTCGCGAAGCGGGTCGAGGCCGGCAACGCCCCCGACATGGCCCAGATCGGCGCCTACGCCGACTACGCCGCCGAGGGCAAGCTCTACAGCGCCGACGACCTGCTCTCCATCAGCACCCAGGCGGACTTCACGCCCGGCCTTGCCGACGCCGGCGAGTACCACCGCGTCCAGTACGGCCTGCCCTTCGGAGCCAGCACCCGCCGCCTCTTCTACAACAAGAAGCTCTTCGCCCAGGCCGGCATCGCCGACCCGCCCAAGACCTGGTCCGACATCAAGCAGGACGCGCAGCTCCTGAAGGACGCGGGCGTGAAGACGCCGTTCGCGCTGCCGCTCGGCCCCGAGGAGACCCAGGCCGAGACGATGATCTGGATGCTGAGCGGAGGCGGCGGCTACACCGACTCCATAGGCAAGTACACGATCGACTCGCGGCAGAACGTCCGCACGTTCAAGTGGGTCAAGGACAACCTCGTCACTCCCGGCCTGACCGGCGGCGACCCCGCGAAGCTCAACCGCCAGGCCGGCTTCGACGCCTTCGCCGACGGCAAGGTGGGCATGCTCAACGGCCACCCCACCCTCATGCAGCAGGCCAAGGCCAAGGGCGTCGACTACGGCACCGTCGCACTCCCCGGCATCAACGGCCCCGCCAAGTCCACCATGGGCGTCGCCGACTGGATGATGGGCTTCAAGCAGCACGGGCACCGCGCCGAGATCGGCAAGTTCCTCGACTTCGTCTACGACAAGGGCAACGTCCTGAAGTTCTCCGGCGACTACGGCCTCCTCCCGGTCACCGTCTCCGCCTCCCAGGACATGCTCGCCGAGGACAAGTACAAGAAGCTGCACGGCTTCCTCACGCAGCTGCCGGACGCGGAGTTCTACCCCGCCGACAAGACCTCCTGGCCCCTCGTCAGCAAGACCGTCAAGGCCAAGATGGGCGGCGCGGTCGGCAGCGACGGCGACCCGCAGCAGGTCCTCACCGACATCGAGAACACCGCGAACGAGGCGGACAGCGCGACCCGCTGACGACGGACGGCCGGCGCCGCCCGCCCGGGTGATCAGTAGGGATGTCGTACCGCGGGGCTATCGTGGTCGTGTGGTGTCCGAATCGCCGTCCGAGCAGCTGTCAGCGCGCGACGAGGCCGTGCTCGCCGTGGAGCGCCGCTCCTGGCCCGGCCCCGGCGCCAAGGAGCGCGCCGTGCGCGAGCGGCTCGGCATCTCGCCGACCCGCTACTACCAGCTGCTCAACGCCCTCCTGGACGACCCGCGCGCGCTCGCCCACGACCCCGTGACGGTGAATCGGCTGCGCCGGGTGCGGGAGGAGCGGCGGGCGCGTCGATGACGGACGCCGAGTGCCCCGGCCGGTCCGCAGCTGCGCCGAGTCCGAGAGGAGCGGCGGGCGCGTCGTTGAGTAGTGGGTGGGGACGCGTCTCCGGTGCGCACGTCGCTGAGCCCGCGCCGTGTCCGGCGCTCAAGATCTCCGTACGCCCTCCGCGCGCCCCGGCCCACCGATAGGCTCGGCCCCATGGGCAGCCCCGAGAACCTCCTCGCGCAGCCGGTGTCCGAAGCGGGCCGCGCGGGCCTGGCCACCCTCCTCGCCCGGCCCGCCGAAGCCGTCGTCGCGCTCGACTTCGACGGCACCCTCGCCGACATCGTCCCCGACCCCGAACAGGCCCGCGCGCACCCCGGCGTCGTTCCGGCCCTCGCCCGCCTCGCGCCGCTGCTGCGCGCCGTCGTGGTGATCACCGGCCGGCCGGCGGAGACCGCCGTACGGCTCGGCGGTTTCGCCGCGGCGGACGGCCTGGACCACCTCGTCGTCCTCGGGCACTACGGCGCGGAGCGCTGGGACGCCGCCACCGGCCGGATCGACGCGCCCGCGCCGCCGCCCGGCGTCGCCGCCGCGGCCGCCGAGCTGCCCGGCCTGCTGGCGGGCACCGGTGCCTGGCGGGACGCGCCCGTCGAGGACGCCATCGAGACCAAGGGCGGCCGGGCCGTCGCCGTGCACACCCGCCGCACCCCTGACCCGCAGGGCACCTTTGAGGCGCTGCGCGCGCCGCTGGCCGACCTCGCCGGGCGGCACGGTCTGATCGTCGAGCCCGGCCGCTTCGTCCTGGAGCTGCGCCCGCCCGGCGTCGACAAGGGCGTGGCGCTCACGTCGTACCTGCGGGAGGTGGCGGCGGGCGCGGTCCTCTACGCCGGGGACGACCTCGGCGACCTGGCCGCGTACGCCGCCGTCGACGCGCTCCGCGACCAGGGACAGCCCGGGGTGCTGGTGTGCAGCTCGGCGACGGTCGGCGAGGGCGCCGAGGAACTGGCCGACCGCGCCGACCTGGTCGTACCGGGCCCGGCCGGGGTGGTGCAGCTGCTGACGGCCCTCGCGGAGGCGGCGAAGCCCGCGCCCTGAAGGGGCGCGGGGAACTGCGCGAGCGACCACGACGGCGGGGCAGCCGGCAAAAGCACTGTCCGGGGCAGCCCGGAACCCGGTCGGCCTCAGCCCCGCAGGGCCCGGAGCTGGTCCAAAAACCACTGCGCGGGCGGCAGCGCCGTCGCCGCCATGGCCAGCCGCTTCGAACGTTCCGCGCGCTCGTCCTGGGGCATCGTCAACGCCTCGTGCAGCGCGCCGGCCGTCGCCTCGATGTCGTACGGATTGACCACCAGCGCGTCGTCCGCCAGCTCAGCACAGGCCCCGGCCTCCCGGGAGAGCACCAGCGCGCAGCCCGCCTCCGAGACCACCGGCACCTCCTTGGCGACCAGGTTCATGCCGTCGCGGATGGGGTTGACCAGCGCGACGTCGGCGAGCCGGTAGGCCGCCAGGGAACGCGCGAAGTCGTCCTTCACATGCAGCACGACCGGCAGCCAGCCGGCCGTGCCGAACTCGTCGTTGATCTCCCCGGCCAGCCGCGCGACCTCCTCGGTGTACTCCCGGTACACCGCCAGGTCCTGCCGCGAGGGGTAGGCGAACGCTATGTGGACGACCCGGCCGCGCCACTCGGGCCGGTCGGCCAGCAGCCGCCGGTACGCCCGCAGCCCGCGCACGATGTTCTTCGACAGCTCCGTGCGGTCCACCCGCACGATCGTCTTCCGCGGCGCGCCGTCCTCGCCGGTGCCGATCTGCTCGCGCAGGTCCGCCAGCCGGTCGTCGACGTCCGGCTGCCGGGACCGGTCGCGCAGGAAGTCCGCGTCGGCGCCCAGGCCGTGCACGCCGAGCCGGGTGGTCCGGCCCTCGTGCGTGACGCGCAGCCCGGCCTCCCCGTCCCGCGCCACCTCGGCGCCCAGCACGGCCGCGCAGCACTCGGCGAACGCCTCGGCCCAGCGGCGGGTCAGGAACGCCGCCCGGTCGCCGCCCAGGACGCCACGCAGCACCTGGGCCGCCACATCGTCCGGCAGCAGCCGGAAGTAGTCCGGCGGCGCCCACGGGGTGTGCGAGAAGTGGCCGATGCGCAGGTCGGGGCGGCGCTCGCGGAGCAGGCCCGGCACCAGCGTGAGGTGGTAGTCCTGCACGAGGACGGCGGCGCCCGGCGCCGCGGCCTCGGCGAGCGCGTCGGCGAAGGCGGTGTTGTACGCCTCGTAGGCCGCCCACTGGCCGCGGAAATCCGCGTCGAACGCCGGCTCCAGCGGCGTCTGGTACAGCAGGTGGTGGACGAACCACAGCACGGAGTTGGCGATGCCGTTGTACGCGTCGGAGAACACCTCGGGCGGGATGTCCAGCATCCGGACCTGCTGTCCGCCGGTGTCGGCCGGGTCCAGCAGTCCGGCACCGGAGGCGGCCCGCCGGGCCGCCTCGCGGTCGCCGTCGCCGAGCGCCGCGCACACCCACACGGCTCCGGCGTCCGAGCCGATCGCGGACAGGCCCGAGACCAGTCCGCCACCGCCGCGCCGGGAAGTGAGCGCGCCGTCCGCGCCCAGGGCGTAGGAGACCGGGCCGCGGTTGGACGCGACGAGAACCTGGGCACCTGAGCTGGAGGAGACCATGCCGATGAACTAACCCGCCACAGATCCGCTCAAACGTACGGCCCGCAGCACATCGCGGGCGCAGCCGCACGTCGGGCGCCGCGCGCGGCCCGCACGAGCGCGCGGACGGCCCCCGGCGCACCGGATCCCCGCGGCTCCTCGGGGCCCGTACCGCCCGCCGCGCCCCGGCCTCAGGCCGCCCGCCGCTCCGCGTACTCCGGTATGCCGCGCATCGGCGGCCGCTCCTCGGTGTCCACCGCGGTCGTACGCGGCACGAAGCCGCCCTCCGCACCCCGGTCGAACTGGGTGAGCCGGGGCCGTACGAGGTGGCCGCGCGCCAGCCGCAGCTGGGCGGTGCGGTAGATCGCCGCGGCCATCCGCCCCAGGGCCTGCCCGTCCTGGTGCCGGTGCCGGCGCACCCCCACGTCCACCTGCGCCAGCGCGTCCAGGCCGACCGTGTGCAGCGCGTCGACCAGCAGGCCCAGCTCGACGCCGTATCCCACGGGGAAGGGCAGCCGCTCCAGGAGCGAGCGCCGGGCCGCGTACTCGCCGCCGAGCGGCTGGACGAAACCGGCCAGCTGCGGCCAGTGCAGATTGAGCAGCGGGCGGGCCACCAGCTCGGTCACCCGCCCGCCCTGCTCGCCGCCGGCACGACGACCGTCCCGGCCCGCCCCGGCGCCGCCGACGGCGTCGCCCAGCGGCCGGTCGTACATCGCCTTCACGAACTGCACCTGCGGGTCGGTCAGCAGCGGCCCGACGATCCCGGACACGAAGTCGGCGGAGAACTCGCGCAGGTCGGCGTCGACGAAGCAGACGATGTCGCCGCTGGTGGCCAGCAGCGAGCGCCAGAGCACCTCGCCCTTGCCGGGCACCGTCGCCAGCCGCGGCAGGATCGCGTCGCGGTGCACGACCCGGGCGCCGGCCGCGGCGGCGACCTCGGAGGTGCGGTCGGTGGAGCCGGAATCCACCACGATCAGCTCATCGACCAGCGGCATCGCGTCGGACATCAGGTCACGACGGATGATCTCCACGATCGTGCCGACCGTGGCTTCCTCGTCGAGCGCGGGCAGCACTACGCTGACCGTCTGCCCCGTGCGCCCTTTCGCTGCCAACAGCTGGTCGAGCGGTCGGTCGGCGGCGGACCAGGAGCGGCCGGCCAGCCAGCGCTCCACCTCTTCCAGCACGTATCCGTCTCCTTTTGCTACGCGTGTGGGCCATCTTGCTACGCGGTGTGAGCCATCTCGCGGTTCGGACGGCTATCTCAACCATCCACCCCTTCGGTTACAGTCTTGAACAACGCGGATGACCACCGCATGCCGGGGTCACCGCTGAACAAACGCCTGTGTTTCGTATGCAGGCCATACCGCTCATCCAGAGGGGCAGAGGGATACGGCCCGTTGAAGCCCCGGCAACCCTCCAGCCGGTCTTGCCGCCAGGACACTGACGTCCCGCGCGCGAGGCTCCCGGCTAGGGAAGGTGCCAAATCCGTCTCACGGCGAGATGCGTCGTGAGGAAGATGAGGAGAAAGGGCCTCGCCTCCATGGCTGTGCAAGCTTCTGAAAGCACCACCACTTCCGCCGTCTCCCTCGGCCCCGCCGCTGCGCTGTCCTGCCGCGAGTGCGGTACCCGCTTCGATCTGGGCCCGATCTTCGCCTGTCAGGAATGTTTCGGGCCGCTCGAAGTGGCCTACGACCTGCCGAGCGGCGACCCCGAGGGCCTGAAGAAGCAGATCGAGGCCGGTCCCGACAACATCTGGCGGTACGCGCCGCTGCTGCCCGTCCCCGCCGACGTGGCCGACAAGCCCAACCTCAACCCGGGCTTCACCAAGCTGGTCAAGGCCGACCGGCTCGCCGCCGAGCTGGGCGTCACCGGCGGCCTGTACGTGAAGGACGACTCCGGCAACCCGACGCACTCCTTCAAGGACCGCGTCGTGGCCATCGCCGTCGAGGCGGCCCGCGCCTTCGGCTTCACCACCCTGTCCTGCTCCTCCACCGGCAACCTGGCCGGTGCCGTCGGCGCCGCGGCGCGCCGGGCCGGCTTCCGCTCCTGCGTGTTCATCCCGCACGACCTGGAGGCGGGCAAGGTCGTCATGGCCGCGGTGTACGGCGGTGACCTCGTCGGCATCGAGGGCAACTACGACGACGTCAACCGCTTCTGCTCCGAGCTCATCGGCGACCCGCTGGGCGAGGGCTGGGGCTTCGTGAACGTCAACCTCCGCCCGTACTACGGCGAGGGTTCCAAGACGCTCGCGTACGAGATCTGCGAGCAGCTCGGCTGGGAGCTGCCGGACCAGCTGGTCATCCCGATCGCCTCGGGCTCGCAGCTCACGAAGATCGACAAGGGGCTCAAGGAGCTGATCAAGCTCGGCCTGGTCGAGGACAAGCCGTACAAGATCTTCGGCGCCCAGGCCGAGGGCTGCTCGCCGGTGTCCACCGCCTTCAAGGCCGGCCACGACGTGGTCCGCCCGCAGAAGCCGAACACCATCGCCAAGTCGCTGGCCATCGGCAACCCGGCGGACGGCCCGTACGTGCTCGACATCGCCCGCCGCACCGGCGGCGCCGTCGAGGACGTCGACGACGAGCAGGTCGTGGACGCGATCAAGCTGCTGGCCCGCACCGAGGGCATCTTCGCGGAGACCGCGGGCGGCGTGACCGTCGGCGTCACCAAGAAGCTCATCGAGAACGGGCAGATCGACCCGGCCAAGTCCCTCGTCGTCCTGAACACCGGCGACGGCCTGAAGACGCTGGACGCCGTCGCGCCGACCACCGGCCCGACCGCGACCATCCGTCCGAGCCTGGACTCCTTCCGCGAGGCCGGCCTCGGCTGAGCCCTGGCCCCCGGCCGGAGAGCCGCCTCGCACCCGTAGCCACTGAAACCGGAAGGCAGAAGAACATGAGCGTCAACGTCCGCATCCCCACCATCCTCCGCACCTACACCGGCGGCCAGGCCGAGGTCCCCGCCGAGGGCGCGAAGCTCTCCGAGGTCATCCAGGACCTGGAGAAGAACCACAACGGCATCGCGGCCCGCGTCCTGGACGACCAGGGCAAGCTGCGCCGCTTCGTGAACGTCTACGTCAACGACGACGACGTGCGCTTCGAGGGCGGCCTGGAGACCGCGACGCCGGACGGTGCCAGCGTTTCGATCATTCCCGCGGTGGCCGGCGGCTGCTGAAAAAGCGGCCGTACGCCCCTTTGTGCGCCCTGTGTGCGCCCCTTGTGCACCGTCTCGTGAATGACGGGATGCGCGCCCCGGAATCGCCCCGTCCGCAACAGAAGCGGACGGGGCGATTCCATGTCGTTAAAGGCGATACAGTTGAGGTGAATCCTCTTCGCGCGCGTGCCCGCCGCATATGAGAACACGACAAGATGTGCCCAAAGTGTGTGCGCAATTTGTCGTGTTGATGAGCTATGCCCGGCCCGGCTTGCCCAGAATTGTTGAGACTTCGCCAGATATCGGCGAATGGTCGTGGGCAGAATTCTCGTCCGATTGACCTGTTGCGCTGGGCATCGGTCCAGATACATTCAGCGGCGGTCGACGCGTTCCGGCGCACACCCTCCTTGAGGGTGAGGTCTGACCCGGGTCCGCGGAGTGCGGTCCTGCGCAAGGGCCAGCAATAGGGGAGTTAGGAATGGCTCAGGGCACCGTCAAGTGGTTCAACGCGGAGAAGGGGTACGGCTTCATCGCGGTCGACGGTGGTGCGGATGTTTTCGTCCACTACAGCGCGATCCAGATGGACGGTTACCGCACCCTTGAGGAAGGCCAGCGGGTCGAGTTCGAGATCTCGCAGGGTCAGAAGGGGCCGCAGGCGGACATGGTTCGCGTGGCCGGCTGAAGCGCCGACCGACTGCAGCGTACGGAGGTCCGTGCTCCCTGAGGGGGGTACGGGCCTCTTGTTGTGCACGGCATGCAATGGCCCGGCCCCTTGCACAGCCGCCGCGCGAGCCCGCAGCCTGGCTGAGGTGCTTGCGTCCACCCTGTCGCCCACCACCACCGCTCATCGAGCCTTCTGTGGAGGCGCTTGCACTCTGGGGGGCCGAGTGCTAATCATTGCGTTAGCACTCTGAAGGTGAGAGTGACAGAACTTCGGATCGGGCCGGTGAGGTCCGCGGCCCGGTGGGGCAGGGAACCACGGGGTCGCAGGCCGTCCGTCGCGGGCACCGTCGCGGTCCACTGCGTTTCCACCCCTGTCCGGGAGGACCACTTCACATGGCCAAGATCATCGCGTTCGACGAGGAGGCACGGCGCGGTCTCGAGCGCGGGATGAACCAGCTCGCCGACGCCGTCAAGGTCACCCTTGGCCCCAAGGGCCGCAACGTCGTCCTTGAGAAGAAGTGGGGCGCCCCCACGATCACCAACGATGGTGTGTCCATCGCCAAGGAGATCGAGCTCGAGGACCCGTACGAGAAGATCGGCGCCGAGCTGGTCAAGGAGGTCGCGAAGAAGACGGACGACGTCGCCGGTGACGGCACGACGACCGCGACCGTCCTGGCCCAGGCCCTGGTCCGCGAGGGCCTGCGCAACGTCGCGGCCGGCGCCAACCCGATGGCCCTGAAGCGCGGCATCGAGCGCGCCGTCGAGGCCGTCTCCGCCGCCCTGCTGGAGCAGGCGAAGGACGTGGAGACCAAGGAGCAGATCGCCTCCACCGCCTCCATCTCCGCGGCCGACACCCAGATCGGCGAGCTCATCGCCGAGGCCATGGACAAGGTCGGCAAGGAAGGCGTCATCACCGTCGAGGAGTCCCAGACCTTCGGTCTGGAGCTGGAGCTCACCGAGGGTATGCGCTTCGACAAGGGCTACATCTCGGCGTACTTCGCCACCGACATGGAGCGTATGGAGGCGTCGCTCGACGACCCGTACATCCTGATCGTCAACTCCAAGATCTCCAACGTGAAGGACCTCCTTCCGCTGCTGGAGAAGGTCATGCAGTCGGGCAAGCCGCTGCTGATCATCGCGGAGGACGTCGAGGGCGAGGCCCTGTCGACCCTGGTCGTCAACAAGATCCGTGGCACCTTCAAGTCCGTCGCCGTGAAGGCCCCGGGCTTTGGTGACCGCCGCAAGGCCATGCTCGGCGACATCGCCATCCTCACCGGTGGCACCGTCATCTCCGAGGAGGTCGGCCTCAAGCTGGAGAACGCCGGTCTCGACCTGCTCGGCCGCGCCCGCAAGGTCGTCATCACCAAGGACGAGACCACCATCGTCGACGGTGCCGGCGACAGCGACCAGGTCCAGGGCCGCGTCAACCAGATCCGCGCCGAGATCGAGAACTCGGACAGCGACTACGACCGCGAGAAGCTGCAGGAGCGCCTGGCGAAGCTCGCCGGCGGTGTTGCGGTCATCAAGGCCGGTGCCGCGACCGAGGTCGAGCTCAAGGAGCGCAAGCACCGCATCGAGGACGCCGTTCGCAACGCGAAGGCGGCCGTCGAGGAGGGCATCGTTGCCGGCGGTGGCGTCGCCCTGCTGCAGGCTTCCTCGGTCTTCGAGAAGCTTGAGCTCGAGGGTGACGAGGCCACCGGTGCCGCCGCTGTGAAGCTGGCCCTGGAGGCCCCGCTGAAGCAGATCTCCGTCAACGGCGGCCTCGAGGGCGGCGTCGTGGTGGAGAAGGTGCGCAACCTGACCGTGGGTCACGGCCTGAACGCCGCGACCGGCGAGTACGTCGACATGATCGCCGAGGGCATCATCGACCCCGCCAAGGTCACCCGCTCCGCGCTGCAGAACGCCGCCTCCATCGCGGCGCTCTTCCTCACCACCGAGGCCGTCATCGCCGACAAGCCGGAGAAGGCCGCCGCCGGCGGCGCCCCGGGCGGCATGCCGGGCGGTGACATGGACTTCTGATCCACCCCTTCCGGGAACGGATCAGCTGTTCATCGCAGTACGCGCTGTACGGACCGAGGGCGGCACCCCCATCGCGGGGGTGCCGCCCTCGGGCGTTTCATGGGGCGGGCCGGGCGCCCGGAGCGAGGGCCGGACCGGGGTCGAGCGGAGCCGGGGCCGGGCGGGTGCCGCGGCGAACGAGCCGGCTGCCCGCCCACACCGCGACCGCGCAGACCGCGGCGGCGACCGGCGCCCCGTACAGGGCATGCTCCAGACCGGGCGGCGGCAGGAGCAACATCAGCTGCCTGACGAGCGGATCTGTCGCGGCGCCCTCCTCCGGCGGGGCGCCGGCCGCCAGCCCGCCGACGAAGCCGATCGCGCCGACGGTGTACGCGGCCCAGACGCTGAGCAGCACGCGCGGGACGCGGGCCAGGCCGGCCGTCGTCACATTGACGAAGAGGTGCGTGACCGCGTACCCGACCAGGAACATCTGCCAGGCGTAGAGCAGCATGAACGCGCGCTCCCGGGGCGACTCACCGGCCTGCGCCGCCATCCCGTCGGTGTTGGCGACCTGCTCGCGCAGCCAGATTCCGCACTGCTCGGGCAGTTCGCCCGGCGCGCACCAGAAGCGTACGAGTGGCTCCAGCATCCGGCCGGGCGCGTCCGAGAGCAGCACGGCCAGCACCAGCGCGCCGCCCGCGGTCGCGAGCAGTGTGCCGCCGATCCGCGGCCAGAGGGTGTACAGGCCGGCACGGAACCGGCGGATGCCGGCGTGGAACTGATCGCGGAGCGCGAGTCCGGACTCCTTCGGTGCGGCACCGAGCATGCTGACCGTATAGCCGACCTGGCCGCCGAGCAGCCCGAGGAACACGGCATGGCCGGCGCCCGCCTGGGCGTCCTGGAGCAGCTGGAGCGCCGCCTCGCCGCGCAGCGCGGGGTCGGCGGAAAGCTCGGGCAGCCGCAGGCAGGCGAGCGCGAGCAGATGGGCGAGCGGTGCGAAAACGGTGAACGCGACGCCGCAGGTCATGGCCTTGGTACGGCCCGTCGTCCGGGCGGCGAGCCCCGTGGCGGCCGAGCCCAGCAGGGCGAGGAAGAGCACCGTCCACAGCGCTTCCTGGAGCACGGCCGTCGCGCCGGTCGCCTCGGTGAACCGCAGCGTCGGCGAGACGGTCAGCAGTCGGAGCGCGGACAGCGGCCGGTCGCCGGTGCTTCGGTCCGCCCAGTCGACCTGCTGCGGCAGCGTGCCGAGGAGGTGGAGCAGCAGCACGGTGAGGACGGCGGTGGCGACGGGCGAGCGCCGTGCGGCACGGAGGGAGTTCAACGCTCCTCCCGGGCCGGCCGGGGCCCGGCCGTCACCCGGAAGGGACGGCCGTCGTTGTCGATGACTGTCCGGTGCAGGGTCCGGCCGTCCCACCACGTGAGGGTGGCCCGCCACTCGATGTAGTGGCTCCGGGTGCGGCCGGTGAGCAGGAGGTCGTACACATCGCTGGTGCCGATGGACTTGGGAAGGCGCAGGCTGTTCCGGCTGCCCTGGCTCTCCGCCTGCCGGGCCGCGTCCTGGCGGGGGCTGGTCAGCAGGTAGCCGCTGGAGACCGGCCGGCCGACCGGCAGCGAGTCGAGGTCGACGACGAACACTTCCCGGATGCCGTCGCCGCCGCAGCCGGGGTGCGGGGCGAGGCGGCCGGCCGTGGGCTCGGAGCGGTGGGTGACGGTGAGGGACAGGTCCCGGATCTGTACGGCCTTGTCGAGGTTGCCGCGGATGCTGATGGCCGCGCCGACCTCTGACAGGTGGGTGATCCGCTTCTCCCGTTCCCATCGGGTGAGGGTCCGCGTCGGGGCTGCCGGGACGGCGTTCCGCAGCTTCTCATGGGCCGGTGGGACGACGTACTGGGCCGAGCAGGCGTCATCGGCCTGACTGACGTCCATGGCGATGGCTTCCTCGCCGAACAGCGCGTCGTACCCCGCGGTGACCAGTGGTGTGAGCACCGGTACGGCGGCGATGACCAGTCCCACCGTCGCGATCTTGTTGGCTGCCCCCAGCGCCGCGAACCGCCGCCGGAGGCGGGTGAACCGGCCGCCGCCGGTCGGCTGCGGGGCGGGTCCGGGCAGTGCGGCCGGATCAGGGGCGGGCTCCGCCGCTCCGTCCGGCCGCGGGGCTCTCGTCGCATCGCTCGTCACACGCCTCAACTCCCCCTGTTGAACCGTCCGTTGACTGAACGGTACATGTCACCGCGGCGGAACAGCAGGGGGAGGGACTCGGGGGACGAGGCGGGGGTACGGGCCGGCCGGCTCAGCCGGGCGCCGGGCCGGGCGGACGCCGGCTCATACGGACGCCGGCTCCTTTGCCGCGGCGGAGCCGCCGGCCGCGGCCGCGGTGGGGCCCGTACCCGTGCCGCCGGCCACCGGGGCCCGTGCCGTGTCCGCGTTCAGGTCGACGAGCATCTGCTTGCTGAAGCCGAAGAAGTACGTGGCCAGGAAGCCGACGACATAGCCGGCGAGCAGGCCCACGGCGTAGATGACCGCCGTCGTGCCCAGGTCGTGGTTGCCCTTGAGGAGGGGGAAGAGGGCCCAGCCGGAGGGGCCGATGGCGGTGGAGCCGACGGCCGTGCCGAGCTGGTTGAAGAGGCCGACGAAGGCGCCGCCGAACGCGCCGCCGACGCAGGCGGTGACGAACGGCCGCCCGAGCGGGAGCGAGACGCCGTAGATCAGCGGTTCGCCGACGCCGAGGAAGCCGGCGGGGAGGGCGGACTTGATCGTCGTACGGATCGAGCCGTTGCGGGGGAGGCGGAGGTAGACGGCGACGGCCGCGCCGACCTGGCCCGCGCCGGCCATGGCCAGGATCGGCAGCAGGACCGTATAGCTCTGCTGCTCGATGAGGGTGGTGTGGATGGGGATGAGGGCCTGGTGCAGGCCGAGCATCACCAGCGGGAGGAAGAGACCGCCGAGTACGAAGCCGGCGAGCGCGCCGCCGTGGGCGAGGAGCCAGTTGGCGGCCGTACCGATCGCGGCGGAGACCTCACCCGCGGCGTACATCAGGCCGAAGATCGTGACCAGCCCGGTGAGCAGGACCGTGAGGGTCGGGGTGACCAGGACGTCGAGTGATTCCGGCACCCATCTGCGGCACCACTTCTCCACGTACACCGCCAGCACCGCGGCGCCGAGCGCGCCGAGTACGCCGCCCTGCCCGGGGGCGAGCTTCTGGCCGAACGCGGTGATGTTCGCGACGCCGGGGAAGACGATGATCGCCGCGACCGCGCCGCCGAGGATCGGCGTACCGCCGAACTCCTTCGCGGTGTTGAAGCCGACGAACACCGCGATCAGCGCCATGAAGCCGGAGGCGATGGCGGTCAGCGCGGGGACCAGGGCCGGCAGCCAGCCGAGGTTGGTCAGCAGGCCGTTGATGCCGGCGATGATGCCGCAGCCGATGAGGGCCGGGATCAGCGGGACGAAGATGTTGGCGATCCGGCGGAGGAACAGCTTGAAGGGGGTGGCGTTCGCCGCCTTCCGGCGGGCCTTGATCGCGGCGCCCTGAGCGGCCAGCTCGTCGGCGGTGACGGGGGCGGGGTCGCCGGGCGGGCCGGACGCGGTGGCCGGGTCGGCGGCACCGGCGGTGCCGTCGGCAGCGGCGGGCCCGGTCGGCGCCGGGTCAGGAGCGGCCGCCCGCTCCTCCTCGACCAGTTCCTCGAAGACGGGCGTGACCCGGGCGACCGTGCCGGGGCCCAGCACGATCTGGTACGTGTCGTCCTCGACCACCCCCATGACTGCCGGCAGCGCCTTCAGGGCGTCGTCCTGGACCAGCGAGCGGTCCTTGATGCCGAGGCGGAGCCGGGTCATGCAGTGCGCGACGGACGTGATGTTGGCAGCGCCGCCCACGAGGGGCAGGAGCGCGGCGGCGGTGGCGCGGTTCTTGTCCGGGGAGCCGGAGTTCCCCTGGGGAGATGCAGAGGTCATGTGCAGGCGCTGTTCTGTCGGAGGGTGCGCGTCGCCGCGCGGGGGAGAGGGCGCCGCTCCCGGAGGGAGCGCGCGGGCGGGCGGTCGGCTGTCCTGGGCGGGGCCCCGGTCGTCAGCCTTCCCGGGCTGCGGCCTGGAGGGCGGCGCGCAGGTGTCCTTGCGAGGCGGCGAGCAGGCGGGCCGCTGTCGGGCCGTCCACGGAGCCGAGGATGGTCAGGATGGCGTTCTTCACCTCCCCGTCGGTGGCGGTGAGCGCGTCCTCGATCTCCGCGTCGGACGCGCCGGTGGCCAGCGCGACGATGCGCCGGGACCGGGCCCGCAGCTTGTCGTTGGACGCCCGGACGTCGACCATCAGGTTTCCGTAGGTCTTGCCCAGCCGGATCATGGTGATGGTCGAGAGCATGTTCAGCACGAGCTTCTGGGCCGTGCCGGCCTTCAGGCGGGTGGAGCCGGTCAGCAGCTCGGGCCCGACGACGACCTCGATGCCGTGGTCGGCGGCGGCCGCGAGCGCGGAGCCGGCGTTGCACGACAGGCCGATGGTCAGCGCGCCCTGGGCGCGGGCGTGCTCGACGGCGCCGATGGCGTACGGCGTGCGGCCCGAGGCGGAGATGCCGACCACCGTGTCGTCGGCGGTCAGGGCGAGCGCGTCCAGCTCGGCGGCGGCCAGGTCCTTGCTGTCCTCGGCGCCCTCCACGGCGGTGACCATGGCGGGCGGGCCGCCCGCGATCAGCCCGATGACCTCCTCGGGGTCGGTGTTGAAGGTGGGCGGGCACTCGCTGGCGTCGAGGATGCCCAGCCGGCCCGCCGTGCCGGCCCCGGCGTAGATCAGCCGGCCGCCGCGGGCCATGCGGGCCGCCGTGCCGTCGATGGCGGCGGCGATCCGCGGCAGCTGCTCGGCGACGGCGGCCGGGACGGTGGCGTCCTCGCCGTTCATCGTGCGGGCGATGTCCAGGGTGGGCATCCGGTCGATCTCGGCGAGCTCCGGCCGGAACGCCTCGGTGGTGAGGGTCTCCAGCTGGGCCCGCAGCTCGGCGTGGTCAGCGGTGGAAGTCATGGTGAGGGGGTCTCCCGGTACGGCTGAGGGTGGGGCGGGTGGTGCGCGCGGGCGGTCAGCGGGGGCGGGGGGAGTGGCGGTGCGCCAGGGCCTCGTAGGAGGCGGAGAGGGCGGGCGCCGCCGTCTCGTACGTGCGCTGGGCGACGCCGACGAAGAGGCAGTCGACGACGAGCAGCTGGCTCGTACGGGACGACATGGCCGCCGGGCGCAGCTCGCTCTCCCGGGCCGTGGAGGTGGTGAGTATGTGGTCGGCGTAGGAGGCGATCTCGCCGTCCGGGCGGCCGGTGATGGCGATCGTCGTCGCGCCGTGGTCGAAGGCGACCCGCAGCGGTTCTATGACGTCGGTGGTGCGCCCGGAGTGGGTGATCGCGATGGCGACGTCGCCGGTCCGCATCTGGACGGCGTTGGTCACGGCGAGGTGCGGATCGGCGTGCGCGTGCGCGATCAGGCCGATGCGCAGCAGCTTCTGTGCCAGGTCCTGGCCGACGAGGCTGGAGGCGCCGATGCCGTAGACGTCGATGCGGCGGGCGCCGGCGAGCGCGGCGACGGCCGCCTCCAGCTGGGTGGTGTCCAGCGCGGCCGCGGTGTCGGCGAGGCACTGCTGCTCTTCCTGCGCGAGCTTGGTGATCACGTCGGTGAGGGAGTCGTCGACCGCTATGTCGGCCGTGACCGCGGGCGCCCGGCCGGTGGCCTGCTGCGCGGCGAGGGCCGCGAGCGCCAGCCGCAGGTCGCGGTAGCCCGGGTAGCCGAGCAGGCGGGAGGTGCGGACGACGGTGGCCTCACTGGTGCCGGTGCGTTCGGCGAGGCCGGTGACGGTGAGCGCGGCGCAGCCGGCAGGGTCGGCGGCGACGGTCTCCGCGACCCGCTGCATGGAGCGGGTCATGGACGGCGCCAGCGTGCGCACCTTGGCGGCGAGGGCCGCGGGGGCGGGCGGGGTCCGGTCCGGCTGGGGGCGGCGGGCGGCGCCGGGACCGGTCCGGGGAGCGGGGCGGTCGCCGGGGGTGCCGCTGAAAGTTTCCTTCAATCTCGTGCTCACCACTGAAAAGTAATTTCAGCTGTACGCGGCGTCAATACCTTTCCGTGGCCTGTGGACAACTTGGGGCCGGTCGGTGGACGGGAACGCGTGTGGGGCTCCGGCGCGTACGCGCGACAATGGGCATATGGAGTTGGAACAGGCGCTGCACGCGGCACGGGCCCTGGTGATAGCGGATCTGATGGCGGACGAGGTCGCCGACGCGGACATCGTCTCGATGGTGGAGGACGCGGTCGCGCACCGGCGGTGGTGGGTGGAGCAGTGGCCGGAGGGGGTCGAATTCGTCGCCGGGCTCGTCGCCCAGGACGTCCAGGACGCGCTGCTGGAGCGGTACGGCCGCTGGCCGCTGTGCCCGGTGTGCACCGACGGCGGCGACCCGCACGCGCTGGACGTGGAGCCGGAGCTGGGGCCCGACCCGCACTGGGTCTGCGCGAAGACGGCGGTCTCGGTGGCCCGTGTCGGCTCGCTCGGCACCGCGGCGCGCTGAGAGGCCCGGGGTGACGGTCTACATCGATCCGCCGACCTGGCCGGGGCACGGCCGGCTGTGGTCGCATCTGGTGAGCGACGTGTCGTTCGAGGAGCTGCACGCCTTCGCCGCCGGCCTCGGCGCGCCGCGCCGGGCCTTCGAGCGCGATCACTACGACCTGCCGGCGGAACGGTACGCCGACGCCGTACGGGCCGGCGCGGTCGAGATCGGCAGCAAGGAACTGGTGCGCCGGCTCACGGCGGCGGGGCTGCGCCGGCCGAAACACCCGCGGCACTGATCACCGCAAGCGGAAGGCGGCGGCGCGGCCGAGGAGCCGTGCCGCCGCCTTCGTGCCGTACGTGCCGGGCGGCCGGCCGTACGCGGTGGGGTGCGTCAGAGACGCTTCGCGCCCGCCGACACGCTCCGCTCGTCCGCCGCCGCTTCGTGGGCGCCCGGCTCGTCCGAGGAGGCGACGAGGCGGGAGGCGCTCGCCGAGCGCTGCGCCCGGTAGGACAGGGCGGTTGCGACGACCGCGGCGGCCGCCAGCGCCGCGCCGGTCCACGCCACGGCCGGGTAGCCCCAGTGCGCGCTGATGACCAGGCCGCCGAGCCACGGGCCGAGGGTGTTGCCGATGTTGAAGGCGGCCGTCGTGGTGGCGCCGGCCAGCGTGGGTGCCGCGTTGGCCACGTTGAACATCCGGGCGTTCAGGGCCGGTGCCGTGGCGAATGCCGTGACGCCCAGCATCAGGGAAAGCGCGATGGCGGCCACGGAGTTGTGCGCGGTCAGCGCGAGCGCCGCCAGGACGACGGTGGAGGCGGCGATGCCGCCGAAGAGGGTCGGGAAGAGGTGTGCGTCGGCGACCCGGCCGCCGATGTACGTACCGATGAGCGCGCCGACGCCGAACAGCGCCAGGACCGTGGGCACCCAGCTCTCGGCGAGCCCGGCTGCGTCGGTGAGCAGCGGGGAGAGGTAGGAGAACAGGGCGAAGACCGCGGCGGCGTTCAGCGCGGTGGCGCTGAGCGACAGCCAGACCTGCTTGTCCCGGTAGATCGCCAGCTCACGGCGGAGCTGCGGGCGGTCCTCACCCGTGGGCACCTCCGTGCGCGGCACGAGGGCGATCACGCCCACGAGGCCGATCGCGGAGAGGGCCGCCACCCCCCAGAACGCGGCGCGCCAGCCGGCCGTCTGCCCGAGCAGCGCACCGGCCGGCACCCCGGCGATGTTGGCGATGCTGAGACCGCCGACCATCACGGCCATCGCGCGGGCGCGCGCCGTGAAGGGCACGAGCGAGACGGCCACCGCCGCGCCGACCGCCCAGAAGCCCGCGCAGGCCAGCGCGCTGACCACACGGGAGACGAACAGCACGGGGTACGAAGGCGCGAGGGCGCCCGCGACCTGGCCGAGACCGAAGACCGTGAGGAGCGCGATCAGCGTCGTACGGCGCGGCAGGCGGAGGGTGGCGGCGGCCAGCGTCGGTGCGCCGACCACCATGCCGATCGCGAAAGCCGAGACGAGCAGTCCGGCTTGGGGGATGGAGACGTCCATGTCCCGGGCCAGTGGCTGGAGGATTCCGGAGAGCATGAACTCGCTCGTGCCGAGAGCGAAGACGGATAGGCCGAGGATGTAGACGGCGATGGGCATTCGGGCGCGTTCGGCGCGAGTGGAAGGGACGGGCATGACACGCATGAACAGTGTGAACAGGCATGACATTCCCGGCGGGTCCGCGCCGAAGTGACCGTCATCGGCCCGTACGGCCGTCTTCATCGGCAGGTGACGCGGCCGTTACCCGCCGCGTCACGAACCGGCGGCCGTCAGGCGCCGGCGGCCCCGTCCAGCGCGCCGTCCCGCACCGCCGTGACAAACGCCGACCAGGCGGCCGGCGGCACGACGATCGCCGGGCCCCAAGGGATCTTGCTGTCGCGTACCGGGACGGCGCCGGGGGCGCCGTAGCCCATCTCCACGCAGTCGCCGCCGCTGCCGCCGCTGTAGCTGCTCTTGCGCCAGCGGACGCCGGAGAGGTCGGGCGCGTGGCCCGAAGGGCGGCGGGCCGCGGTGCTGTGCGCACCGTGGCCCGCGCCGGGAACGGCGCGGTACCGCGCCGGGTGGAACGTGTCGTTATCCATGACCATCCTGGAATTCCTTCGCCGCCAACTCGATCTGAACGAGGGACGCTTCGGGTGACAGTGCAGCGGCCCGGACGAGATCGTAAGCCAGGCCGTACCGTTCCACACGCAAAGGCTCATCCAACATCTGACCTGTTTCAAGGCCTTGTAGGTACGCGACGGGCGGTGCATCTGCGAATGTCATCAGCTTCAGCGAACCTTCGAGACCGGCGTGGGCTCCCTCCGCGTAGGGCAGCAGTTGCACGATGACGCGATTTCGACGCATGAGCGCGGCGATATGGGCGAGTTGGGCGTGCATCGCTGCCGGACCGCCCACCGGGCGGCGCAGCACGTTCTCGTCGAGTACCGCCCAGAACAACGGGGTTGTTGGATTGTTGAGGATGCGGGCGCGGTCCAGCCGCGCCGACAGCAGATCGTCGATGACCTCCTCGGGGGCCACCGGATGCACCGCGCGGAACACGGCTCGCGCGTACTCCTCCGTTTGCAGCAGCCCCGGAACGAGCAGGGGTGCGTACTCCCTGATCGACAGGGCTAACGCTTCAAAGTCGGCGGCGTCCGCGAAGTGTTCCGGATAGCGCGAGCGCTGGGCGGCCTCGGCATTCCGCGCGAAGAACCCGTCGGTGTCGAGGATCTCGTCGATCCGTCGTGCGTACTCCGTCTGCATACGTCGTGCGCCCGATTCGAGCTGGCCGATGAACGACCCGCTCACGAACATGGGTGCTCCGAGCTCGGCCTGCGTCAGCCCTGCCCTCTCCCGCTTGAATCGCAGCTCAGCGCCGTAGAGCGCCCTCGGTGATTCCGATGCGTCCAGTTGCTTCGGCTTCGGCATGGCCCACTCCCTGTCGTGCACCTGGTGTTGTTGGATGTCACCCTCTGTCAAGCTTAACCCCGGACCGTCACCATATAGACACAAGCAGTGAGGCGCGACGGAGCGCGATTAGGCGCAGTGAGGCGCGGTGAGGCGCAGTGAGGTCAGCGACCGGAGAGATGAGGTACCCGGTGACGCTCCCGGCGAAGGGGTCGTACGTGGTCGACACCCGGTTCGGCAGGATCGGAGAAGTGATGGGACACGAAGGTCCCTACGTGCAGCTGCGCCCGCCGGGCGGCGGCCGCGAATGGGACTGTCCGCCGGCCGATGCCCGGGAGGCCACTCCGCGCGAACGGCTCGCCGCCCGTACGGCACTGGCCAACGCGCGCAGCCGGGGCGAGCGCCGCTGAGCCGGCCGCGCGAAGAGAGATGAACGTGCGTGCGGTGCGCCCCGGACCCCGGCGCCTCCGCCCCGCCCCGGCCGTCGCCCTCATGACGTCAGAAGGTCGAGCTCCGTGCTGAGGTTCCGCCGGGCCAGCCGCTCCCATCTGTCGTGCCCCACCGGTGTGCGGAACAGCCGCGGCAGCGCCAGCAGCTGCCGCAGGACGTCGGCCCGGCCGGCGTGAAAAGCCTCGTCCGGCACGAACCCGAACTCCTCCCGCACCGCCGCGGCGTACGCGGCGTACTGCTCCGGCGCCCCGGCCAGCACCGCCAGATCCGCGTCGCACAGCACCTCGCCGTTGCGGTCGCCCTCCGCGGGGTCGTGCGTGACCGTGAGCCGCACCAGCCGCGCGACCTCCGCCGTGCGCTCCTCGTCGATCCCCAGCTCCGGCAGCGCCCGTTCGGCCAGCGCCGCGCTGCGTTCCTCGTTCTCGGAGCGGTCCGGCCGGTAGACGGCGTCGTGGAACCACGCGGCGAGCCGTACGACATCCGGCTCGGCGGCGTGCGCGGCGAGCTCGTCGATCCGGTCCAGTACGGCGGTCAGGTGGGCGGTCGTGTGGTACCGGCGCTGCGGCTCGGCCCAGCGCGCGAGCAGGTTGTCGGCGTACGGAGCGGGGTCCGGCGCGAGGGACATGGCGCCGGAAGCGGCGGCGCCGGAGCCCCGTAGCGCCAGTACGGCGTCGTGCCAGCGGCGGCGCAGGAGGTCGCCCGCGTCCGTGCGGTCCGCGGTGTCCGTCGGAGAGGAAGCCATACGTCCATTGTGCGCACCCGGACCTGGGGCCCCACCACAGTGATCCGCGCCGATCGGTGGCGTGTCCCGGACGGCTCCTCCGGATCGCTTTCGCGCCGTATCGGTGTCGCTCCGTAGCGGTGGCCTGCCGGGTGTGGCACTCTTGAGCACATGTCTAGACCAATCCTTGAGGTGATCGCGCTCGATGCCGCGGACGCCGCCGCGGCCGAGGCCGGAGGGGCGGACCGCCTCGAACTGGTCACGGACATGGCCGCCGACGGGCTGACCCCGCCGCGCGAGACCGTCGCCGCCGTACGGGCCGCCGTCGGCATCCCGCTGCGCGTCATGCTGCGCGCGGCGGACGGCTTCGCGGCGGGCGACGCCCGCACGTTCGACGCGCTGTGCGCCGAAGCCGCGGCCCTCCGGGCGGAGGGCGCCGAGGAGTTCGTGCTCGGCTTCCTGGCCGAGGACGGCGGGCCCGACCTCGCGGCACTGGACCGACTGGCCGAGGTGATCGACGGCTGCCGCTGGACCTTCCACCGCGCCATCGACCGTGCCGCCGACCGCGACGGCCTGCGCAAGCGCCTCGACGGCCGGCCCGGCCTGGACACCTACCTCACCGCCGGCTCGGCCGCCGGCGTCGACGACGGGCTGCCGGTCCTCCTGGCCGAGGCGGCCCGCGCCGCCTCCGGCGAACCGGGGTACGACCCGCAGATCATGGCGGGCGGCGGCCTCGCCCTCGGCCATGTGCCCCGCCTCCGGGCCGCCGGCGTCACCGCCTTCCACATCGGCGGCGCGGCCCGCCCGAACGGCTGGACGGCCCCGGTCGCCCCGGCCGCCGTCGAGACCTGGCGCACGGCACTCGACGGCTGAGCGGCCCGCTGCCCGGCCCGCTGAACGGTCCGCGCGCGCCGGGCCCGTCAGCCCGCCAGCTCCTCCGGAAGCGGCGCCGCGTGCACGATCGTCAGCCCCGAGACGGCACGGGTGAGGCAGACGTACAGGCGCCGCAGGCCCGTCCGCTGGTCGGGCTCGGCGTCCACCAGCGCCGCCGGCTCGTCCAGCACCACGTAGTCGTACTCCAGACCCTTGGCGAGGGTGGCGGGCACGAGCGTGAGCCGGGCGTCCGCCGAGGTCTCCTCGCCCGGTTCCAGCGTGGCCAGGCCCGCGTCGGCCAGCGCCGCACGCAGGGCCGGGACACGCGGCTCCGCGGCGATCAGACCGATGGAGCCCTCCCGCCCCAGCGCGTCGCGACAGGCCCCGACCACCGCCGCGTCCAGCGCCTCCGCCGTCGTCGGACGGATCCCGAAGTCGCCCGGCGACTCACGGATGGAGGTCGCCTCGGAGAGGTCCGGCGCGATCGCCGGCAGCAGCCGCGAGGCGTACGCGATCACCTCCCGCGGCACACGGAAGCCCTGCGTCAGCTCCTCGACCTCGGCACCCGGCTTGCCCAGGTGCGCCAGCGCCTCCTCCCAGGTGTCCGTCGACCACGGCGTCGTCCCCTGGGCGATGTCGCCCAGCACGGTCGCCGAACCCGTCGAACAGCGCCGGCCCACCGCCCGGTACTGCATGGGGGAGAGGTCCTGCGCCTCGTCCAGGACCACGTGCCCGAGCGAGTGCGTGCGCTCCACCAGGTCGCGCGCCTCGTCGATGAGGACGGCGTCGGCCGGTGACCACTTGGCGCTGCGGACGCTGCGGGCCGGCCTGGTCCACAGGACGGTCTTCTGTTCCTCGTCGGTGAGGACGCCGTCGGCGTGCTCGGCGAGGAAGTCCGCGTCGCTCAGCAGCCGCAGCACCAGCTTGGCCGGATCCACCGGCGGCCAGACCGCCTTGACCGTCGCCTTCACCGCGGCGTTCCGGGCGACCGCGTCCTGCACCCGGTCGTCGGGCGCCTCGCCGGCCCGCTCCATCTGGACGAGCACGGCGTGCGCGATACGGTGCGGCAGCGCCTCCCGGCCCGCGCCGTACCGGATGCCGCGGTCCAGCAACTGCGTGACGATCTCCTCCAGTTCGTACGCCGGCACGCGCCAGCGGCGGGAACCGCGGACCACCACGCACCCCTCGGCGGGCATCGTGACGTGCGCGCGCACGGCGCGGCGCAGCACCTCCGCCATCCGCGCGTCGCCCTTCACCATGGCGGCAGCGGCGTCGTCCGCGCCGCGCACCTCCACGTGCGCGACCAGGTCGTCGACCGTGGCCTGCTTGACCTCCAGCTCCCCCAGCGCGGGCAGCACCTGCTCGATGTAGTGCAGGAAGGACTTGTTGGGCCCGATGACGAGGGTGCCGGCGCGCGCCAGCCGCTCGCGGTGCGCGTACAGGAGGTACGCGACCCGGTGCAGGCCGACGGCGGTCTTCCCCGTACCGGGCGCCCCCTGGACGCAGACCGTGCCGCCGATCCCGGCCCGGACGATCTCGTCCTGCTCGGGCTGGATGGTGGCCACGATGTCCCGCATCGGCCCCACGCGCGGCCGCTCGATCTCCGTCTGGAGGAGCTTGGAGGTCTGCTCCGCCTCCGCCGGGTCGGTGAGGTGCTCGTCCTCGTACGCGGTCAGCTCGCCGCCGGTGTACCCGAAGCGGCGACGCAGCCGCAGGTCCATCGGGTCCTTCTTGGAGGCCCGGTAGAACGGCTGGGAGACCGGCGCGCGCCAGTCGATCACCATCGGGTCGCCGTCGGCGTCATGGACGTGCCGCCGCCCGATGTAGAAGTCCTCGCCCTCCCGTCGCCCACCACCGCCCTTGCCGGAGGCGCTCCGCGCCGCCCCTTTCGATGCGCCCTCGGCCAGGTCCATCCCCGGCGCGTGGAGATAGTCCAGCCGTCCGAAGAAGAGCGGCGTGTGGGAGAGGTCGGCGAGCGCCTTGATACGGGCGTCGATCTCGCCCTGGAGCACCTGGGCGTTGACCCAGTTCGCCGCGACGTCCTTGATGTTCAGCGACTCGGCGTCCGCGCGCATGGCACGGAGCGCGGAACGGGAGGCGGCGAGGTGCCGTCGCTCGCGCTCCAGGGGGTCGTTCTCGTCGTGCTCGGTCTTCTCGGCTTTCTGATCCTGGGCGTGCGAGGGCACGGCTTCGCCTCCGGGCAGCTGCGGTGGTCTGGGGGCCGGCCGGTTTCCGTCCGGGCGGCGGCGCTCCTCGGCGAGAGCCGTCGGGAAGCGGGCAGACGCGCGATTGTAGCCAGCACCCAATGGCCGCGCGACCGAATAAAAACGGCCCCGCACCCCCTAGGGGAGGGCCGTCGCGCAGTGCTTCCGGGGCCGTACGCCGCGCGACACGCGGATCGGTCCATGGTCGGATGTGCGGCGACCGGGTGAATCCCATCATGGAGACATGACCGACTACCTGAACACGCCACCCGATCCCAAGGCGGCCGGCCGTGCCAGACACGGCGCCCGCGCCGTCGCCCACGACACCGGGCACCGGCACCCCGTGGGCAGTGCCCTGCGGGCCGTGAAGGTCTTCGCAGGTACCGCCCTCAGCGTCGTGGTACTGGGCGAGTACGCCGACGACCGGTCCCCCGATACGTCACGGTCCTCGGACCCCGGCACCTCGCGGCCCAGGGACTGACATCCGGACGTCCGGAAAGCGTCACGAAAGTTCGTGTGTGATCGATTAACGTCGCTGTAAACAGGGTGCAATCAGCATATGGCGACAAGGAGGGGTCACCCGCGTGTCTGCCGCCGACGGGAAGCCGATCCAGCGGACAACGCCCCTCGTGGGCAGGCCACGCACCACCCGGGAAACGCCGGACCCGCCGGCGGGCCGTACGGTCCCCACCCGGGCCCCTCGACCGCCCCGCACCCTCCCGCGCCACACGGTCCCCGCGGCAGCGCTGCTCGCGGTGTCCCTGACCGCGCTCGGCCTGGTGCATCTGATCGTGCCCATGCCGAACTCCGACATCCTCGTCTACCGGGCGATGGGCGACTCCGTCCTCACCGGCGGCGACCTCTACGGCTTCCGGGTCACCGAGTGGCACCTCCCCGCCACCTACCCGCCGTTCGCCGCCCTGCTGTTCGTGCCGCTGGCGTGGTTCCCGGCCGGCTTCCTCAAGGTCGCCTCGGTCCTCGTCAACGTCGCCCTGCTCGCCCTGCTGATCCACCTCTCCGCGCGCCTCGCCGGACTGCGCGCCACGCACCGCGTCCCGTCGCTGCTCGCCGCCACCGCGCTCGCCGTCTGGCTGGAGCCGGTGTACCAGACGCTGGTCTTCGGGCAGATCAACCTCGCGCTGACCTGCCTCGTCCTGTGGGACCTCACCCGCCCCGACGGCGCCCGCGGCAAGGGCCTGGCCATCGGCATCGCGGCCGGCATCAAGCTCACCCCCGCGCTCTTCGCGGTGTACCTGCTGCTCACCGGGCGGGTACGGGCCGCACTGGTCTCGCTCGCCGGCTTCGCGGGCACGGTCCTGCTCGGCGTCGTCGCGCTGCCCGGCGCCAGCGTGGAGTTCTGGACCGAGCGGCTCTACGAGACGGGCCGGGTCGGCGAGGCCTGGATCGTCGACAACCAGTCGCTCCAGGGCTTCGTCGCCCGCCTGCTGCACACCCCGCACCCCGGCACCGTCTGGGCGGCCGCCGCCGTGCTCACGGCCGTGGTGGGGATGGCCGCGGCCCGCCGGACGGGCCTGGTCGCGGGCCGCGAGGCGTGGGGCGTGCTGTGCACGGCGCTCACCGCGCTGCTCGTCTCGCCGATCAGCTGGTCCCACCACTGGGTGTGGTGCGTCCCGCTGCTGGCGGTACTGGCCACGCACGTACGGGGGGACGCGTGGCGGCGTACGGCCTGGTGGGCGCTGGCCGTGCTGTTCACCGCCCGCACGATGTGGCTGACGCCCCACAAGGGCGACCTGGACCTCGCCCTCCCGTGGTGGCAGCAGCCACTCGCGGCGCCGTACCCCCTGATCGGCCTGACCCTGCTCCTCGCCGCGGTCTTCTGGCGAGGCGGCGCGCTGACCGGCGTGGCAGCGGGCGCCCTGACCCGCCCGCCGGTACGGAGCGGGGAGGCGGTGGGGGGCCGGGGGGCGGTACCGGGGCGGGAAGGGGTGCCGGGGCGGGACGGGGTACCGGGGCGGAGCGAGGCAGCGGGGCGGGAAGGGGTGCCGGGGCCTCGGTCGCCGCGGTAGGCGGGCGGGCGGTGCCTGGTTGCAGCGAGCGCCAGGCGTACCGTTTCGCTCCCCGCTTCCCCCATGGGGGCGGCAGGTCCCCTTCTCAACACAGTACCGAGGGGTACTGACAACGGGCCCCGCTCACGCCCCCGGCGATCCGCTCACGCTCCCTCGTCCGCCAGAAGTTCGTGTGCGTCCACGATGCGGTACGCGTAGCCCTGTTCGGCCAGGAAGCGCTGGCGGTGGGCCGCGAAGTCCTGGTCGATGGTGTCGCGCGCGACGACCGAGTAGAAGCGCGCCTCGTGGCCGTCCGCCTTCGGGCGGAGCACCCGGCCGAGGCGCTGTGCCTCCTCCTGGCGCGAACCGAAGGTGCCGGACACCTGGATCGCGACCGTCGCCTCCGGCAGGTCGATCGAGAAGTTCGCGACCTTGGAGACGACCAGGACGGACAGCTCGCCCTCGCGGAACGCGTTGAACAGCTTCTCGCGCTGCGCGTTGCTCGTGTCGCCCTTGATGACCGGCGCGTCCAGATGCTCGCCCAGCTCGTCCAGCTGGTCGATGTACTGCCCGATCACCAGGGTCTGTTCGCCCGCGTGCCGGCGCACCAGAGCCTCGGTCACCTGCTGCTTGGAGCCGGTCGTCGCGCAGAAGCGGTACTTCTCGTCGCTCTCCGCCGTGGCGTACGCCAGCCGCTCCGAGTCGGTCAGATTGACGCGGACCTCGACGCAGTCGGCGGGCGCGATGTACCCCTGCGCCTCGATCTCCTTCCACGGCGCGTCGAACCGCTTCGGGCCGATGAGCGAGAAGACGTCGGATTCCCGGCCGTCCTCGCGGACCAGCGTCGCGGTCAGTCCGAGCCGCCGCCGCGCCTGGAGGTCGGCGGTGAACTTGAAGACCGGCGCGGGCAGCAGGTGCACCTCGTCGTAGACGACCAGGCCCCAGTCGCGGGAGTCGAACAGCTCCAGATGCGGGTAGACGCCCTTCCGCTTGGTCGTCAGCACCTGGTACGTCGCGATGGTGACCGGCCGGATCTCCTTCTTCGTACCGCTGTACTCGCCGATCTCGTCCTCGGTCAGCGACGTGCGCTTCACCAGTTCGTGCTTCCACTGGCGCGCGGAGACGGTGTTCGTCACGAGGATCAGCGTGGTCGCCTTGGCCTCGGCCATCGCGCCCGCGCCGACCAGCGTCTTGCCCGCACCGCAGGGCAGCACGACGACGCCGGAGCCGCCGTGCCAGAAGTTCTCCACGGCCTGCTGCTGGTACGGCCGCAGCGACCAGCCGTCCTCGGCCAGCTCGATCGGATGCGCCTCGCCGTCGACGTAACCGGCCAGGTCCTCGGCCGGCCAGCCCAGCTTCAGCAGCGTCTGCTTGATCTGGCCGCGCTCGGAGGGGTGCACCGCGACCGTGTCCGGGTCGATCCGTACGCCGACCAGCGGCTGCACCTTCTTCGACCGCAGGATCTCCTCCAGCACCGGGCGGTCGGTGGTGGTGAGCACGAGGCCGTGCGCCGGGTCCTTGCTGAGGGTGAGGCGGCCGTACCGGGACATCGTCTCGGCGATGTCGACGAGCAGCGCGTGCGGGACCGGATAGCGGGAGAACGCCACCAGCGCGTCCACGACCTGCTCCGCGTCGTGCCCGGCGGCCCGCGCGTTCCACAGGCCGAGCGGCGTCACCCGGTAGGTGTGGATGTGCTCCGGGGCGCGCTCCAGCTCCGCGAAGGGGGCGATGGCCTGCCGGCAGGCGTCCGCCTGCTCGTGGTCCACCTCCAGCAGCAGCGTCTTGTCGCTCTGGACGATGAGGGGTCCGTTCACGCGCCTCGCCTTTCGCTTCGCCTGCGCCCGCCCGCCGTCACCGGGAGGCCCGGCCGCCCGTACGTACGGCCAAACGTCCAGTGTGCCGCATCCGTGCCGAAGCGGGAGCCGGGCCGGAGTGCGGCCCTGTAGCCGCGCGCCCCGCCGCCGAGCACGCACGCCCCGCGGCCGGGCACGCACGCCCCGCACCTTGGAGCCGCGCGCCCCCGCACCTCGGGGACGCGCGATGCGCGGCTCAGGTACGCGGGCCCCGCGCCTCCGGAACGCGCGCTGCGCAGCGCCTCAGGAAGCGGCGTCGTCGGCGAGCTCGGCGACGCCCGTGATGCGGTGCAGCGCGTACGTGCGGACCTCGTCGGCGGTGTGGTCGTACGCGGTCACGAAGCCGCCCTCGACCCGGACGGGCGCGATCACGCGCTGGCTGGCCGCGCCGTCGGCGTTGACGTACCCGATCCACAGCGCCGAGTTGGTCAGCGCCGCCGCCTGCACCGTGGCCAGCGTCTCGGCCGACGTCGTGCGCGGCAGCCGGCCGGGCGCGGGCGCCGCGGCCGCCGGGCCCGGCTTGCGCTCGGCGGTGGCCGCGAGGTCGCCCGCGCGGATGGCCCGTACGGCGGCCTCCAGCAGCGTGGCGTCCGGGGGCGGGGGGCCGTCGGGGACCGGCGCCGGCGCGGTGCGCGGCGGGGTGCGGTGGGCGTCGGCGCGGGTGATCACCACGTCCCCCTCGGCGGACTCGGCAGCGGGCGCGTACCCCATCGCGCGCAGCCCCTCCAGAAGGGCGTCCGGCGCGGCCTGGGCGGCCAGCACGGTGGGGGCGAGGCGGCGCAGCCGCAGCCCGTCGGCGCGCCGGTCGGCCAGGATCTCGTTCAGCAGCGCGTCGTCGTCGCAGCGCACGTAGGCGGAGGCGGCGCCCACCCGCAACTGGCCGTGTCTGCGTGCCACGTCGTCGATCAGGTACGCCAGCGGCTGCGGCACCGGCGTACGGGAATGCGCCGTGAGGAAGGCCTGGAGGTCGGCCGCCGACCGGCCGGCGTCCAGGGCGCGGCGTACGGAGCCGGGCGTGAAGCGGTAGACCGTCGCGCCGCCCTTGGACTCCACGTCGGCCAGTACGTCGAGCGCGTCGGCGAGCGGGCGCTCCAGGGGGCCCGGCGCGACGGCGGTCAGGTCGGCCTGGAGGAGGACGTGGTCCAGGGGGGCGGGCAGCAGCGGGGCGAGGGCAGCGGCGGCGGCCCGGCGGGCCTTCTCGTCGTCGCTGTCCGGGCCGGTCTCCAGGAGGGCGCGGGTGTGGCCCGCCAGGGCGCCGCGGCCGGTGAGACCGAGGAGCTCGGCTTCGTGGAGGGACCACAGGGCGATACGGGAGCGGAGGTCCTGCGGGGCGGTGTGCGCCGCGTGCGCTGCGTTCTGCGCTGCGTTGTGGTCGGTGGCCCGGCCGTTCTCCGGCGCGGTGCCGGGGGCGGCGGCCTGGGCGGCGGCGCGGAGCGGCCGCTCCCAGCGCAGGCGGGCCAGGACGGCGTCCTGCGGGACGGCGGTGCCGGGCGGGACGCTGCCGAGCAGGGCGAGGACGCGGTGCCGCACCTCGGGTGCGGGGGAGCGGTCCAGGTGCGGGCCGAGCGCGGCGAGGGTGCGGCCCTTGGTGTCGGCGGTGCCGACGAGGCCGGCCGTGCGGGTCGCGGCCAGCCAGGCGGTGGCCAGCCGGACCCAGCGTTCCTCGGCTGGCAGTTGCCGCCAGTCCTCGGCGGCGGGCGTGGGTGCGTACCGCTCGTCGGCCTCGCCGTCCGAGGCCACCAGCCCGGCCGCGTACGCCAGTTCCAGCCAGAAGGCGGCGGTGTGCACTCCGGTGTCCAGCGCTGTCGCGGTCCGCTTGAGGTCGCGGACGCTCAGGCCGCCGGCGCGCAGTACGGGCGGGCCGCCGAGGTCCCACTCCTTGAGCAGCTCCTCGATCGTGTCCAGCGCGGTGAACGCCTGGCCGGCCGCGGTGCGGTCCACCATCTCCGGATCGCGCGCGGTGGCCGGCGCGAGGGCGGGCGGCTGCGGCTCCGGCGCCCGGTGCGCGCGCCCGGCGCGCAGGTGCAGGGCGGCCTCGCGGGGAAGCACGACGTTCCGCGCGCCCACCGGGAGCAGCACACCGCGGTCCAGCAGCCAGCGCAGGTGCGGCGCGGGCTGCGCGGTCACGGAGCCGTACGGCGGGCCCCAGACCAGCCGGTCCAGGACGGCCAGTGACTCGGCGGGCGCTTCGTCCAGCAGCGTCGCCATGGCGGCGCGGTCCTCGAAGAGCGAGGTCAGCGCGGCGACGGCGGTCACCGGGTCGGGGGTGGCGGGCAGCCCGGCGGTGGCCAGGATCTCCTGGAGGCGGCCGGGGGACATGCCCGAGGCGGCCTCGGCGACGGTGGGGCCGAGGCCGGTGGGGGAGGGGTGGGCGGCGCTCGGGGCGAGGAGTTCGCGGGCGGTGCGGACGAGCCGGAGCCGGTCGTCGGGCCCCCAGACCAGCGCCTGGGCGCGCAGGGCGGCCAGCGCTTCGGGGAGGCGGCCGGCGACGGCCGCGCGCAGCTGCGGGTCGGTGTCGGCGGCGTCCTCGTCGCCCGTCATCAGCCCGGCGAGCGTGTCGTACGGGCAGGGGTCGGGGGCGACGGCGAGCGCCTCGGCGGTCTGCAGCGCGAAGGCGTCCAGCCGCTCCACGGCGCGGACCACGGAGGCCCGCGTGCCGGCCCGGGTGGCCAGCTGGGTCAGGTCGCCGGGGACGGGGTTGAGCAGGTCGGGCCGGGACCGCAGCAGAGCGGACAGGTCGACGTCCGGCCGGTTGCGCAACTCCTCGGCCAGCGTGCGGGGGGACGGATGGCTGCCGCTCATTCGCCCCACGTTACCGTCTGGCGGCCGGTGGGCCGATGGTTGCGGGTGGGGCGCCGGTGCCCGCGCGCCCGTGGAAGCCGCCGCCCGCCCCCTTGTCCGCGTGCCTGTGGAAAGCCGCTGCCCGCCCCCTGTGGAAAAGCGTGGGCGGGGGCGGCCGGAGGGGTACCGTCGGAGCGGCGGGAATCGGGCTGGCGCAGAGGTGTTTCGGTGGGGATCGAGAGTGATCAGCTGGTCTTCGACTACCTGAGCCGGGTCGGCGACCTGGCGCAGGGACGGGGCTTGACGGCCCGGCAGCGTATGGAACTGGTCGCCCGGCTGCGGTCGCGGATAGACGCGGACCGGGGCCGGGGCGGCGGCGACGTCAAACGCCTCCTCGCGAGGCTGGGCACGCCCGAGTCGGTGGTCGCTGCGGCCGTCAGCGGCGAGGAGCCGGTGCCGGAGGAGCCGGCCGGCGGTCCGGCGGAGCGGCGGCCGGGCGGGCTGCCCTCGCTGCTCAAGCGGCAGTCGAAGCCGGGAGGCCAGGTGCCCGCGCCCCGCGGCGGCGCGCAGCCCATGGTCCCTCAGCAGGGCGCCCCGCCGCCGCATCTGGCGGACCTGGACCAGCTCGGCGACCGGGACGCGACGGCCGAGGAGGAGCCGGACTGGTGGCGCGTGTCGGCCGAGCCGTTCGGCACGGCCGAGCCGTACGGCCCCGGGGAGACCGTGCCCGGCTTCGTCGGCGGCATCGAGATCGAGGAGATACGGCGCCCGCCGGAGACCGACGAGGAGGAGTCCGAGGAGACGGCGGCCGGCACGGAGGCGGCGGACACGGGCCGGGGCGGGCTGCCCGGCGTGCTGCGGAAGGCGACGGGCAAGGCGCTGCCCTGGCGGCGGGAACCGCCCGCCGCGCCGGCCGCGGCGCCCGCTGCAGAGGGGGCCGGCGAGGCGGTGGTGGCGGCGCCGCGCCCGAAGCCGAGCCCGGTCCTGGTGCTGGCGGTGCTGCTGCTGGCCGCGGGCGCCGCGGCCGGCAGCTGGCTCGCCGCCGCGCTCGGCTGGGTCGTGGCGTACGCCTCGCGCAAGCTGTCGCGTGCCGAGGCCAAGTTCGCGGCGCTGGGCGTGCCGGGTCTGGTGTGCGCGGCGGCGCTGGTCTGGCTGTGGGGCCGGTTCGCCGGCAGGTGGGGCGACCCGCTCGGCCAGGACCGGCTGGGCCCGGTGCTGACCGACGCGCTCCCGGTCGTGGTCCGCGTCGCGGCCGTCGCCTCCGCGCTCTTCCTGCTGTGGCGCATACGGCGAGGGCCGCGGTGAGCTGAAGGCCTCGGGGCTGCTTCGTAGGGTCCCGGGAGCCAGTTCGTCAGGTCCCGGACTACCTTGCCAGGCCCCCGGCTACTCCGTCAGGTCCCGGCCTCAGCTCGTCTTCGTCAGGTCCCGCTTCAGCTCGTCGAGGATGCGGTCGGCCGCGGTGTAGCCGATGCCCTGGAGCCAGAGCTGGTCGGAGACGCGGAAGGCGCTGCCGTTCCGCACGGCCTTCATGTTCTTCCACAGCGCCCCGCCGGTGACCTGGCTCTCCTTGGACTTCTCGGGGCTGCCGTACGCCGAGTAGAAGACCGCGTCCGCGTCGGCGCGGGTGATCTGCTCGGGGCCGATCTCGGTCATCAGGCCGTCCTTGGCGTCCTTGACGACGTCGGTGGGGGCGGTGCCGATGTCGTCCAGGAGGGTGCCGATGTAGCTCCGGCAGCCGTAGATGCGGGTGTCGGCGCCCTCGACGAAGCGGACGACGTTGGTGGTCTTCTTCGCCGCCGCGCCGGCGCCGCCGAGCGCGTCGGTGACCTCCGCCGCGTGCTTCTCGTACGCGGCGGCCGCCTTCCTGCCCTCCTCGACCTTGCCGAGCGCGTCGGCGTGCGTGGCGAAGTTCTGCTTCCACGGGTAGCCGGTGGTCTCGGTCATCACCGTGGGGGCGATCTTCTTCAGCTGCTCGTAGCGCTGCCCGTCGCGGACCTTGCTGGTGAGGATGAGGTCCGGCTTCAGGGCCGCGATCGCCTCCATGTCGGGCGTGCCGATCGTGCCCACGTCCTTGATCCCGGCGACCTCGTCCTTGGGCAGGTACGCCAGGAACCCGGAGGCCACGTCGGCGTGGGTGGCGCCGACCGGCTTCACGCCCAGGGTGAGGGCCGAGTCCAGCTCGGCGGTGTCCAGGACGACGACGCGCTTCGGGGCGGCGGGGACCTGCACGTCGCCCATGGCGGTCGGGACGGTGTGCGCGCCGTCGGCCGGCTTCGCCCATGTGGTCTTCGGCTGGGCGGGACAGTCGGCTGCCTTGAAGGAGCCGCCGCCGTTCTTGGACCCGGTGGCACCGGTGGCGCCGCAGGCGGACAGGGCGACGGTGGCCGCGGCGAGGACGGCGGCGGCGCGGAGGGGACGGGGCACGGAGACCATGAGCGGGCCTTTCGGAGGGGAGCGGAGGGGAGCGGCTCCGGAGCCGAGGAGAGGCCCCGGAGCGGAGGCCCCGGAGCCGAGGACAGGCCCCGGGGCGGGGGCGGTCAGCCGTCGGCGGGGGACTGCCAGGGCCGGCCGGGGACGACCAGCGGGGAGCCGGTCACGGGGTCGGGGACGACGACCGAGTCGAGGCCGAAGACGTCGTGGACCAGTTCGGCGGTGACGGTCTCGGCGGGCGGGCCCTGGGCGACGATCCGCCCGGCCTTCATCGCCACCAGGTGGTCGGCGTAGCGCGCGGCCTGGTTGAGGTCGTGCAGGACGGCGACCACGGTGCGGCCGCGCTCGTGGTTCAGCTGCCGCACCAGGTCCAGCACCTCGACCTGGTGGGAGATGTCCAGGTAGGTGGTGGGCTCGTCGAGGAGGAGCAGGTCGGTCTCCTGGGCGAGGGCCATGGCGATCCAGACGCGCTGCCGCTGGCCTCCGGAGAGCGCGTCGACGGGCCTGTCGGCCAGCTCGGCGACGTCGGTACGGTCCATCGCCTCGGTGACCGCCCGCTCGTCCGCCTCCGACCACTGCTGCCACCAGTGCTGGTGCGGCTGGCGGCCGCGGGCGACGAGGTCGGCGACGGTGATCGCCTCGGGTGCGACGGGCGTCTGCGGCAGCAGGCCGACCGACTGGGCGATCTTCTTGGTGGGGATGCGGGCGATGTCCGTACCGTCCAGCAGCACCGCGCCCCCGCGCGGCTTCAGCAGCCGTCCCAGGGCCCTCAGCAGGGTGGACTTTCCGCAGGCGTTCGGCCCGACGACGACGGTGACGGCGCCGTGCGGGACGTCCAGGTCCAGCCCGTCGACGACGGTGCGGTCCTCGTAGGCGAGGGTCAGCCCGCGGGCTGTGAGCCTGCTCGCGGTGCGGTCGTCGATGGTGGTCACGCGCTTCCTCCCGCGGCACGGCGCCGGGCGCCGTGCCCTCTCACGAGCAGATGGATCAGGTACGGGGCGCCGATGGCCGCGGTCAGCACGCCGACCGGCAGCTCGGTCGGCGCGAACAGCGTGCGGGCCGGCAGGTCGCCGAGGACCACGACGCACGCGCCCAGCAGCGCCGAGCAGAGCAGCGGTATCTGCGCGGTACGGGTCAGCCGGCGGGCGATCTGCGGTGCCAGCAGTGCCACGAAGTCGACCGGCCCGGCGGCGCCGGTGGCCAGCGCGGCCAGCAGCACCCCGAGCGTGGCCAGGCCGAGCCGGGTGCGGCCCAGCCGTACGCCCAGCGCGGTCGCGGTGTCGTCGTCCATCGAGACGGTGCGCTGCGCGCGGGCCGCCCACAGGACGCAGGGGACCAGGACGAGCAGCGCCCAGGCGAGCGGCACGGCCTCGGCCCAGCCCCGGCCGTTGAGCGAGCCGACCATCCAGACCTGGGCCTTCTGCGCCACGAGGTAGTCGCCCTTGGTCAGGAACAGCTGGGTGACCGAGCGGAGGGCGACGGCGAAGCCGATGCCGATGAGGACGAAGCGGGTGGCGTGCAGCCCGCCGCGCCAGGCGAAGACGTAGACCAGCGCGGCGGCGAGCAGACCGCCCGCGACGGACAGGTACGGCAGGACGGCGTACGAGCCGATGCCGAAGGTCATCGCGCCGACGGTGAACGCGCTCGCGCCCTGGGTGATGCCGATGATGTCGGGGCTGGCGAGCGGGTTGCGCGCGACGGTCTGGATGAGCGCGCCGGCCACGCCGAAGGCGGCGCCGGCCAGCAGCCCGACGCACATCCGGGGCAGCCGCAGCGTGCCGATCACCAGCGCGTCCGGCGAGGGCCGGCCCAGGAGCACCTGGATCACCTCGGCGGGCGCGACGGCGTGCTCGCCGAGGGAGAGGTACGCGACGCAGCCGGCGGCCAGCACGAGGGTGAGCACGGTGGCGACGAGCGCGGCCCGGCGGTGGATCAGGAAGGCGGTCCGGCCGGCGCGCAGCAGCGCGTAGCCGGCCGGGCGTATCGGGGCCGGAGGGGCCTGCGGGGCGGAGGTGGAGGTCATGCCGCAACCGCCTTCCGGCGCACCAGCGTGACCAGGAACGGGACGCCGATCAGGGCCGTCATCACCCCGGCGGGCACCTCGGAGGGCGGGAAGAGGACGCGCCCCACGGTGTCGGCGACCAGCACCATCACCGGGCCGAGCAGCGCGGCGGTCGGCAGCACCCAGCGGTGGTCGCTGCCGACGAGGGCGCGGGCCAGGTGCGGCACGGCGAGGCCGACGAAGGCGACCGGGCCGGCCGCCGCGACGCCCGCGCCGGTCAGCACGGCGGCGCCGAGCCCGCCCACGATCCGTACGGTGGCGACCTTCTGGCCGAGCCCCTTCGCGACGTCCTCGCCGAGCGCCAGGGCGTCCAGGCCGCGCGCGACGACGACCACCAGCACCGCGCCCACCAGCAGGAACGGCCAGATCTGGGCGGCCACGGCGGCGTCCCGGCCGGTCAGCGAGCCGACCTGCCAGAACCGGAACTCGTCCAGCGCGGCCGACCTGGTCGTCAGCACCGCCATGGTCACCGCGACCAGCAGCGCGTTGATCGCGGCGCCGGCCAGCGCGAGCTTCACGGGGGTGGCGCCACCGCGGCCGCGCGCGGCGACGGCGTACACGAAGACGGCCGCGAGCGCGGCACCGGCGAAGGCGACGCCGACGTACCCCGAGAGCGAGTGCACGCCCGCGAAGGCGATGGCCAGGACCACGGCGGCCGAGGCGCCCTGGCTGATGCCGAGGACGCCGGGGTCCGCGATCGGGTTGCGGGTGATGCCCTGCATCGCCGTGCCGGCCAGCGCGAGCGCGGCGCCGACCAGCAGCCCGACGAGGGTGCGCGGCAGCCGCAGGAACAGCACGATCTGCGCCGCCTCGCTGTCGCCTCCGTGGAAGAGCGCGTCGAGCACCTCGCGGGGCGCGATCGCGCGGCTGCCCACCGCGAGGGAGAGGAGCACCGCGAGCAGCAGTGCGAGCGACGCGGCGGCAGTCCAGCAGATGCGGCGTCGCGCCAGAGAGCTTCTGGGGCTGCCGGCCAGGGCGACTGACATCGGGTCCATTCCGCGGAGCGCAGTGTTCAGGTGGAGCGTGTACGCGTACGGAGGGGAGGCGTACGCCTACGGAGGATGAAGGTAAGGCTCCGCTAAGTGTACGGACCGTGGCCGTGCGTGCCAGAGGCACAATGGGTGTCATGGCCACGCACACCTTGACGGTCGGCTTCGACCTCGACATGACCCTGATCGACTCCCGGCCGGGCATCAAGGACGCCTACGCGGCGCTCTCCGCGGCCACGGGTACGTACATCGACACCGACCTCGTCACCACCCGGCTCGGGCCGCCGCTGGAGCAGGAGATCCGCAACTGGTACCCCGAGGAGCGGGTCGCCGAGATCGCCGACCGCTACCGCGCGCTCTACCCCGAGCACGCCATCACCGGCACGCTCGCCATGGCGGGCGCCCGCGAGGCGATCGAGGGCGTACAGCGGCTGGGCGGGCGCGCCATCGTGGTCACCGCGAAGTACGAGCCCAACGCCAAGCTGCACCTCAAGCACCTGGACATCAACGCCGACGCGGTCGTCGGCTCGCTGTGGGCGGAGGGCAAGGCGGAGGCGCTGCGCGAGTACGGCGCGAGCGTCTACGTCGGCGACCACACCGGCGACGTGCGCGGTGCCCGCGCCGCGGGCGCGCTCTCGGTCGCGGTGGCCACCGGCCCGTGCTCCGAGGAGGAGCTGCGGGAGGCCGGCGCGGACGTCGTCCTGCCCGGCCTGACCGCCTTCCCGGCCTGGCTGGAGGGCTACCTCGCGGACGCCCCGCGCGGCTGAGCCGACGCTTCGCGGGCCTGACGCCGCTGCGCCGCGATCGAGCGCAGCACTCCGGCCGCGGCGATCAGGAAGCCCGCGCCCATGAGCATGCAGACCCAGTAGAAGACGGGCGGCAACGGGTCGGAGCCGAGGAAAAGGGGCGTCATCGTCGCGAGCGTGGCGAAGGCGCCAATAAGGAACACGATCGCGCCGATCCGGACGAGAGCGTCCCCGGCGCGCGGACCTTCGGTGACCGCCGGGGCCGCGCCCCGGACGGGAGGATTGTCAGACACACGACCAGGGTAAGTCCCCGCTCGGAAGCGTTGAGGAACCACCCGGCGACGTCTTGTCACCAGGCCCCGGACCATTAGCCTTGGTGCCGGCGGGTCCGCAGACCCGCTGCATTGCTATCCAGAGCTGTTGTGTGCGCAGCTACCCCCATTTTTCCCGACGAGTACGAGGACGAGGACAGACGTGCCTACCGGCAAGGTCAAGTGGTTCAACAGCGAGAAGGGCTTCGGCTTTCTCTCCCGCGACGACGGCGGTGACGTCTTCGTGCACTCTTCGGTGCTGCCCGCCGGCGTGGACGCACTCAAGCCGGGCCAGCGCGTCGAATTCGGCGTAGTGGCGGGTCAACGTGGTGACCAGGCACTTTCGGTGACCCTCCTCGACCCCGCCCCCTCGATCGCGGCGGCCCAGCGGCGCAAGCCCGACGAACTGGCCTCGATCGTCCAGGACCTCACCACGCTCCTGGAAGGCGTCGCGCAGCAGCTGGAGCGCGGGCGCTACCCCGACAGGGCGCACGGCGGCAAGATCGCCGGCATGCTGCGCGCGGTCGCCGACCAGCTGGACGTCTGAGGACGGCGGACCGGCCGTCCGGAAGCACCCCCGCGGGGGGTCCCGCGGGGGCCGGCCGTCATACGAACTTCAGCGCATCCGGGCCGAGGGGCGGTACGAGCCCCTCGGCCGCGGCACGGGTGAGCAGCCCGCGCACCGCCGCGTAGCCGTTCTCGCCCAGGTCCGCGCTGAACTCGTTCACATACAGCCCGATGTGCTGGTCCGCGACGGCCGGGTCCATCTCCTGCGCGTGCTCCAGGACCCAGGCGCGCGAGGCCTCGGGGTCCTCCCACGCCATCCGTACGGACGTCGTGATCGTCCGGGCCAGCTCGCGCAGCGTCTCCTCGCCCAGCGACCGCTTGGCGATGATCGCGCCGAGCGGGATCGGCAGCCCGGTCGTGGTCTCCCAGTGCTCGCCCATGTCGGCCAGGCGGGTCAGGCCGAAGTTCTGGTACGTGAAGCGGGCCTCGTGGATGACCAGCCCCGCGTCGACGAGCCCGTCCCGCACCGCCGGCATGATCTCGTCGAACGGCATGACCCGGACCTCGCCCACGCCGCCGGGCACCTGGTCGGCGGCCCACAGCCGGAACAGCAGGTACGCGGTGGAGCGCTCGCTGGGCACCGCGACCGTACGGCCCTTCAGGTCCACGGGAGCGGCCGCGTCCTTGGTGAGCACCAGCGGCCCGCAGCCGCGGCCGAGCGCGCCGCCGCAGGGCAGCAGCGCGTACTCGTCCAGGACCCAGGGCAGTTCGGCGTAGGACACCTTCAGCACGTCCAGCTCGCCGCGCTCGGCCATGCCGTTGGTGAGGTCGATGTCCGCGAAGGTGACCTCCGGCGCGGCGGCGCCGGGGACCTTTCCGTGCGCCCAGGCGTGGAAGACGAACGTGTCGTTCGGGCAGGGCGAAAACGCGATCTTGAGCGCCTGGCTCATGGCGTGCTCCTTGAGTACAGGGCTCGCGGCAGATCGGCGAAGGCGGCGGTGAGGGCGGCGAGCGCCTCCCCGATCCGCCAGGCGGCGCGGTCCCGCGGGCCGACGGGGTTGGAGATCGTACGGAGTTCCAGCACGGGCAGGCCGTGCGCCGCGGTGGCCTCGGCGACGCCGAAGCCCTCCATGGCCTCGGCGAGCGCGCGCGGGTGGCGGGCCAGCAGCTCCTCGGCGCGGGCCGTGCTGCCGGTGACGGTGGAGCCGGTCAGGACGGTGCCGGGCAGCGCGCCGGTGGCCGCGGCGACCGCCGCGACCAGGTCCTCGGGCGGGCGGTGCGCGTCGGTGCCGAAGCCGAGCGCGGTGACCGGCAGGAAGCCGTCGGGCGTCTCGGCGCCGAGGTCGGCGGCCGCGATCTCCTCCGCGACGACCAGCGAGCCGACGGGCGCGCCGGGCGCGAAGCCGCCGCCGATGCCGGCCGAGACGACCAGGTCGTACGAGGCCGAGGGGGACAGCGCGGCGGCCGTGAGGGCCGTGGCGGTGCCGGCAGCGGCGGCGGCCGGGCCCACGCCGGCGGCGAGGGCGTCGAGGGCGAACGGGCCCCCGGGGGAGTCGGACCGCACGGTGCGGTGCAACTCAAAACCGCCCGGCACGGTGATGCGCTCGGGCCGTCCCGCCGTCGCGGCGGTGACCGCGTCGCGTTCGGCGGGGACGGCGGTGACGACCAGGATGCGCATCAGGTGACCGGGCGGTTCAGGAGCGGCGCTCAGGAGGAGGCGCGTTCGAGCTTGATGTTCCAGACGCCGGTGTACTTGCCGCCCTTGGACGTCATGATCGAGATCGTCGCGGAGTCGGCCATCTGCTGGGTCTGCTGGTTGTAGAAGACCCGGTCGCCCTCGACGGAGGTGTAGGTCTGCTTGCTCAGGCTGGTCACCGGCATGCCGTTCGCCATGGCGATCCAGCCCTGCTCGGCCATGTCCGGCTCGACGCCGAGGCGGACCTTGTCACCGGGGTGAATGGTGATCGTCCGATCCGGCTTCGCCGTCATGCACTTCTCGAACTTGGCCTGCTCCGCCTTGTTCTTGGAGGTGAGGTCGCCGATGGTCTTGCCGTCCTCGTAGCAGGAGGCTTCGGCCGTGACGGAGTCCTGGCCGGCGGTCACGGTCGCCCGCGGCGTGGGCTGGTCACAGGCGGAGAGGACGAGCAGTCCCAGGGACACGGCGCCCGCGGCGGCGGCGGCACGGCGGCCCTTGCCCCGGAGCGAGGAGGAGAACGCGGTCATGCGGGCAGGCTATCTGGCCGCTGGGCCCGCACGACGCCGGGGTACGGTGCGCGCTGCTCCGTGTGGAGCGGGTTACGCCACGCGGGGGCGCCGCGCATGCCCCGGGCATTACGCCACACGGGGGCGCGCCGCGCCGTGGCCGTGGGCCGCCGCGAGGAGTCCCCGTACGGTCGTGGCGGCGGCCAGGGCCAGTACGCCGGCGGCCACGGCGAGGCCCAGGACGCCGTGCAGCGGCAGCGCGATGCCCAGCCCGCCGCCCACCACCCACGACAGCTGGAGCACCGTCTCGGAGCGGGCGAAGGCCGAGTTGCGGAAGGACTCCGGGACGTCCCGCTGGATCAGCGCGTCCAGCGACAGCTTCCCCAGCGCCTGGCAGAGCCCGGCAGCGGCGGCGGTGGCGGTGACCATCACGCTCGCCAGTACGGCGTAGAGGGCCGCGCCGGCCACCGTCACGCCGAGCGCCAGCGCCAGCACCACGGCGATGATCACTTCCGGGCCGCGCGCCCGCAGCCAGGCCCCGACGGCCGTGCCCAGCGCGTTCCCGGCCCCCGCCGCCACCGCCACCACCCCCAGCGACACCGCCGGGCTCAGCCCGCTCAGCGGGTGCTCGCGCAGCAGGAACGCCAGGAAGAAGGTGAGGAAGCCGGAGAGCGCGCGCAGCGCGGAGTTCGCCCGGAGGCCGCGCAGGACGGACCCGCCGACGGTGCGCAGCCCGGGGCGGGGGCGGTGCGCCCGCCGCGCCGGAGGAATCCGTGCCTCGCCGCGCGCCGAGTCGACCTTGTGCGGCAGCGAAAAGGAGAGAAACGTGCCTGCGGCGAACACCGCGCACGCGCCGTACAGCGGCCAGGCCGGGCCGAGCAGATGCAGTCCGGCGCCCAGCGGCGCCGCCACGCCGGTGGCCAGCAGCCCGGCCAGGGTGACTCTCGAATTGGCCTTCACCAGGGAGAAGCGGCGCGGCAGCAGCCGGGGCACCACGGCCGAACGCACCACGCCGTACGCCTTGGAGGACACCAGTACGCCGAGCGCGGCCGGGTACAGCTCCAGGCCGCCCGTGGCCACCGCGCCCGACATCGTGAGCGCCAGCACCGCGCGGGCCAGCATCGCCCCGGCCATCGCGGCGCGCCGGCCGTGCGGCACCCGGTCCAGCAGCGGCCCGACGACGGGCGCGAGGAGCACGAACGGCGCCATGGTGACCGCCAGGTACAGGGCCACCCGGCCGCGCGCCTGGTCCGTGGGGACGGAGAAGAAGACGGTCGAGGCGAGCGCGACGGTGATCAGCATGTCGCCGGCGGAGTTCACCGCGTGCAGTTCGATCAGTTTTCCGAGGCCCGACTCGCCCGCGCCGTGCGCGTGTGTCGCGCGGCGGACGGCGCGCCCGGAGGCGGCGAAGGGACGGCGTACCGCGGCCCCGGCGGCCCGGCTCGCGCGGCCGACGGCCCGGCCCGCGCCACGGACCGGGCCGCTGCCCTCGGTCGATGCCCTGGCGGCGGCCACGTCGTCATAGTGCCCGAAACGGCTCCTCAACTCGCCCAGGTGATGCCAGTTTCCACGAGTTTCCACGGGTTCCTTCCCGGGCGGACAGGGGGCCGTGGAGGGGCCCGTGGTGGCTGCCGGTGACATTTGCCGCTCCCGCCGGGGGGTCGTACACGATTGAAGGGGTAGCGTGTGTAGCGCGCCACCGGCGGTCGCTCTTGGCCGCGCGCCTTGCCGCGATCCCGCAGAATGGTTCGTATAGGCGCGCTGCTTCTGGAGGGCTGATCGGGCGCGGACGTCGACGCGGTCCCCAGGTCCGCTCCGCCCGCCCCGGCCCGTCGGTCGTCCGGACAGGTTCAGGACGGCTCCGGCCGGCGCGCTCGTGAGACGGCGTGGAAGAGAGAATCGATTCTTGTGAGTGCTGCGATGCGAAGCCGTACGCCCGACCGCCTCTGCGCCGAGGCCGTCGAACTCGCCCGCGGGGCGGCCGAGGAGGCCGCCCTGCCGGGCATGGTCGGTGAGCACGTCGACGCAGTGGCCGACGGGGACCGCGTCGTCACTCATCTGTTCGAATGCAAGGAGCCCGGGTACCGGGGCTGGCGCTGGGCGGTCACCGTCGCCCGCGCCTCCCGCGCCAAGGTCGTCACGCTCGACGAGTCGGTGCTCCTGCCCGGCCCCGACGCGCTGCTGGCACCCGAGTGGGTGCCCTGGAGCGAGCGGCTGCGCCCCGGCGACATGGGCCCGGGCGATCTGCTGCCCACCGAGTCCGAGGACCTGCGGCTGGAGCCCGGCTTCGCGGCCGACGAGACGTTCGGCGACAACGGCGGCGTGGGCGTCCCGCCCGTCGCCCCCGGTTCGCCCGACGCGGACGCGGCCGGCCCGACCGCCGCCGACCGCGCCGACGCGGCACGTGCCGCGCGGAGCGCCGGCACCCCGGCCGCCGCGAGCGCCGACGAGGACGCCGAGGCCCGCCGGGGCCCGCTCGCCGAGCTGGCCGAGGCCGAGGACGCCGACGTGGTCGCCGGCACCCCCGCGCACCAGGCCACGGTGCCGGCCCGCGGCAGCATCGCCGCGGTCGCCGAGGAGCTGGGCATGGGCCGCGCCCGGGTGCTCTCCCGGTACGGCCTGCACACGGCCGCCGACCGCTGGGAGGAGGCGTACGGCGCCAAGACCCCGATGGCGCAGGCCGCGCCCGCCGCGTGCATGAGCTGCGGCTTCCTGGTGCCGCTCGCCGGTTCCCTGCGGCAGGCCTTCGGCGTCTGCGCGAACGAGTTCTCCCCGGCGGACGGCCGGGTCGTCTCGCTGGCGTACGGCTGCGGCGGTCACTCCGAGGCCGCCGTGATGCCCAAGCCGCCGCGCCCGGCCCCGCCGGTCATCGACGAGACCGTCGTCGAGCCCATGCCGCTCCGCCCGGACCGCACCGGCGGCTCCGTCTCGGAGGGCGAACCCGCCGAAGAGCTCGGCCACAGCTGACCCACCGGGGCGACGGCCCGCCGCTGCCGCGCGCGGCGCGGGCACCGGGCCGGGACGCCGCACGCCGGGACGCCCCGGCGGCCGACGTACGCGGGGCCGCCGCTGACGTGCGCGGGGCCGGTTGACGTACGTGGCGCAGGTCGACGTGCTGCGCCGGGTCGCCGCGGCCGAGGGCCGAACCCCGGCGCACGCCCGCCCCGCACCGCACGCGGCGTACGCCGGTGCGACGCACGGCTCGACACGCGCTCCGGCCGCGGACCCCCTCGTTCTCGGCCCGTTGGCGAGGCGTGTCGTACCCCGGCCGTTCGCGGGGCACCCGAGACGGAAGAATGACGTGCGAAGCCGCCGCGGGGCGGGAAGCTGTGTGCGAGGGAGCAGTCGTGAGCCGTAGGGCGACCGTCCGGAATCCCGTCGATGGTGCGGACCCCTTCGGAGCCGCGCGGTTGCGGCGGGGCGTGCTGGACGCCTGGGCCGGCTCCCCGGCCCGGTTCCGCGAGGATGCCAACGCCGAGGAGGACCTCGCGCTCGGCGGGTACCGCGACCGGCTCGTGGTCGAGCTGGCGCAGAACGCCGCCGACGCGGCCGCGCGCGCCGGGGTGCCGGGCCGGCTGCGCCTGACGCTGCACCCGGGCGAGGACGGCGCGCACGCGGTCCTGGTGGCCTCCAACACCGGCGCGCCGCTGGACGCCACGGGCGTCGAGTCGCTGGCCACCCTGCGCGCCTCCGCCAAGCGGGACAGCGACGCTGCGGCGGGCGCGGTCGGCCGCTTCGGTGTCGGCTTCGCCGCCGTGCTGGCCGTGACCGACGAACCGGCGGTGGTCGGCAGGACCGGCGGTGTGCGCTGGTCGCTGGCCGAGGCGCGTTCGCTGGCGCTGGACGTCGCGGCCCACAGCCCGGGTCTGGGCAACGAACTGCGCCGTCGGGACGGCCACGTACCGCTGCTCCGGCTGCCGCTGCCCGCCGAGGGCACGGCTCCCGAGGGGTACGACACCGCCGTGGTGCTGCCGCTGCGGGACGGCGCCGCCGAGGACCTGACACACCGTCTGCTGGCCGCCGTCGACGACGCGCTGCTGCTGACCCTGCCGGGCCTGGGCGAGATCGTCATCGAGACGGCCGAGGGCGCACGTACGCTGCGGCGCGGCGCCGACGGCCCGTACGTCGTGGTCGAGGACAGCGCGCGCGGCACGGTCCGCTGGCGCGTCGCCTCCGACGGCGGCGCCCTGGAGCCCGCACTGCTGGGGGACCGTCCCGTCGAGGAACGGCTGCGGCCCGTCTGGTCGGTGACCTGGGCGGTGCCGGTGAACGCCGAGGGCGAGCCGGTACGCCCGGCCACCGCGCCCGTCGTGCACGCGCCGACCCCCACCGACGAGCCGCTGGGCCTGCCCGCGCTGCTCATCGCGTCGCTCCCGCTGGAGCCGACCCGCCGGCACGTCGCGCCGGGGCCGCTCGCCGACTTCGTGACCGAGCGCGCCGCCGACGCCTACGCCGCGCTGCTCCGGGACTGGGAGCCGGCCTCCGTCGGCACCATCGATCTGGTGCCGGGGCCGCTGGGCAAGGGCGGCCTGGACGGCGAGCTGCGGCGGCTGGTGCTGGAGCGGCTGCCGCGAGTGCCGTTCCTGCCCGGCGCCGGCACCGGCGCCGCGGTGCGCCGCGAGGCCGACCGCGCGCTCGGCACCTGGCCGGAGGCCGACGAACCGGCCGGCGTCGAGGCCGACGGGCCGTACGTGCTGCGCCCCGTCGAGGCCGAACTGGTGGAGGGCGCCGGCGCCGGGACCGTCGCCGTCCTGGCCGAGCTGTTCCCCAGCCTGCTCCCCGCCGGCCTGGAGCGGCGGCCCGAGCTGCGCGCGCTGGGCGTGGCCCGGGTGCCGCTGGGCGAGGTCGTCGACCGGCTGGCCGGGGTGGAGCGCGCGCCGTCCTGGTGGCGGCGGCTGTACGCCTCGCTGGCCGGGACCGACCCGGACCGGCTGAGCGGGCTCCCCGTACCGCTCGCGGGCGGGCCGGCCGAGGAGTCCGGGGGAGTCCGGACGACGATCGGCCCCCGCCAGGTGCTGCTGCCGCTCCGGGAGGAGGGCACGGAAACGGCGTCCCGGCACCGCACCCTGGCCCGGCTGGGGCTGAAGGTCGCGCACCCGGACGCGGTCCACCCGCTGCTGGAGAAGCTGGGCGCGGTGCCCGCCACGCCGCGCGCCGTCCTGACGACCCCCCAGGTACGCGCGGCGGTCGCGCACTCCCTGGAGGACGCGGAGGACGAGTACGACGTCTTCGCCGAGGAGACGGCGGACGGGCCCGGCGGCGCGCTCGCCGGCGAGGAGCTGGCCGAGGCGGTGCTCGGGCTGGTCCGTGACGCGGGGCTGGCCCCGGGCGACGAGCCGTGGCTGGGCGCGCTGGCGCTGCCCGACGAGGACGGCGAGCCGGCCCCGGCCGGGGAGCTGGTCTACCCGGGCAGTGCCTTCGAGCGGGTCATCCGGGACGGCGAACTCCCCTGCGTCGACGAGGAGCTGGCGGCCCGCTGGGGCGAGCAGCCGCTGACCGCGGTGGGCGTGCTGGCGGACTTCGCGCTGGTCCGCGCCCAGGACGTGGTCCTGGACCCGGACGAGCTGGAGCCCCGGGACGGCGACTTCGCCGAGCCGGACGACACCGGGCTGCTGGACGCCGTGGACGTGTGGTGCGAGGACGTCCTCGACGGGCTGCCCGAGACGCCCGTACCGCCGGTCGCCACCGAGATCGTCGCCGTACGGGACCTGGACCTGGTCGACGACGACGCCTGGCCGCAGGTGCTGGCCATGCTGTCGCAGCCGCCGCTGCGGGACGCGCTGACCGCCCCGGTACGGGTCCTGCTCCCGGACGGCACGACGGAGACGGTGCGCCCGTACACGGCGTGGTGGCTGCGCGGCCACCCCGTGCTCGACGGGCGGCGCCCGGCGGGCCTGCGCTCCGCGGGCGGCGACCCGCTGCTGGCGGGCCTGTACGAGGCGGCGGACGCCGGCGAGGTCGACGCGCAGGTGCTGCGCGCCCTGGGCGTACGGACCTCGGTGGAGGCGCTGCTGGACGAGCCGGGCGGCGCCGCCGAACTGCTCGGGCGGCTGGCCGACGAGGACGCCGCGGTGACGGCCGCTCAGCTGCACGCCCTCTATGGCGCGCTGGCGGGGATGGACCCCGAGCAGGTGACGCTGCCGGACGAGCTGCGGGCCGTGGTCGGGGACGCGGTGCGGGTGGTGGACGCGGCCGACGCGGTCATCGCGGACGCGCCCGACCTGCTGCCGCTGGCCGGTGACCGGCCGCTGCTGCCGGTGAGCCCGGGCCGCGCCGGCGCGCTGGCCGAGCTGCTCCAGGTACGCCGGCTGAGCGAGGAGTGCGCCGCCGAGGTGCGGAGCGAGGGCACGGTGCGCGAGGTGCCGGACGCGGTACGGGTGCTGCTGGGCCCCGACACGCCCGGTACGTACGTCGAGCACGACGAACTGCTGGTGGCCGCGGAAGGCGGGGACACCGAGCTGGACTGGCGGCGCGCCGCCGACGGCACGGTGCACGCGGCCACGTTCGAGGGCGTGGCGGCCGGGCTGGCCTGGGCTACCGGTCAGTGGCCGCGCCGCTTCGAGGTGGCGGCGCTGCTGGAGGACCCGACCCGTACGGAGGAGCTGGCGCGGGCGCGCTGGTTCGACTGACGGAATCGCTGACGGAGAGGTTCTCCGAGGGGGCCTCCGCGGGGACGCGGGGGCCCGGCTCACCCGGGGGCAGGTGCTCCCTGGGTCACCCGGGGGTCAGGCGTCGGAAGAGGCGGCCCGGCCCTCGGCGCTCTTCGCTGCCGCGTCGCGCTTTATGGCGGCGTCGCGCCTGCGGACGTACCAGATGCCGAGCAGCCCGAGGCCGCCGCCGGCCAGGCAGGTCCAGACCCACCAGGTGGTGCCCCGGTCGTCGAACCAGCCGTAGAAGGGCAGCTGGGCGAGGAAGAGCACGAACCAGATGACGGTGCCGCCGGTGACGGTGGCGACGACGGGCCCTTCCAGGGGGGCGGGGGCCTCGCGCAGTTCGGACTTCTTCCACATACCACCAAGCTTACGGCGGGCCGGTCCGCCGGCTTCCCCCGGCACTCGTGAACGGTGCCGGAACCGGTCCCGACCCGGTCGGCGCAAGGGTCTACGCGCGGAGATAGCGATCATCGATTTGTTTATTCATACTGAACCTTTCCGGATCTGACCGGTTTCTCTCGTCTGATAGAACAAAACTGATCCGATCGTCTGTGTGGTCCGGGAACCGGGCCGCCCGCGCCTCCCCAGGCCCGTACCACTGAGGTCCCCACCGATGCCCACCCCGGCCACCACCGAGGCCGACGCCGATTCCCCGTCCGGCGCCACGCCCGAGCCCAAGAACGGTCTCGACCGGTTCTTCCAGATCTCCGAACGCCGCTCCACGGTCGCCCGTGAGGTGCGCGGCGGTCTGGCCACCTTCTTCGCGATGGCCTACATCGTGATCCTCAACCCGATCATCCTGGCCGGCGGTCAGGACATGAACGGGCACCACCTGGACAACGCCCAGCTGGTCACCGCCACCGCACTGATGGCGGGCCTGACCACCGTCCTGATGGGCGTCATCGGCAACGTCCCGATCGCGCTCGCCGCCGGGCTGGGCATCAACGCGCTGGTCTCGCTCCAGCTCGCGCCCCAGATGACCTGGCCGGACGCGATGGGCATGGTCGTCTGGGCCGGCATCGTGCTGATGATCCTGGTCGCCTCGGGCCTGCGGCAGCGCGTCATGGACGCGATCCCCAACGGGCTGCGCCGCGCCATCGCCATCGGCATCGGCCTCTTCATCAGCCTGATCGGCCTGGTCGACTCCGGCTTCGTCACCCGCAACCCGGACTCCGCGCACACCACCGTGCCGCTCGGTCTGGGCACCGGCGGCCAGCTCCAGGGCTGGCCGGTACTGGTCTTCGTCCTCGGCCTGGCGCTGATGTTCGTGCTGACCGTGCGGAAGACCAAGGGCGCGATCCTCATCGGGATCGTCGTCATGACGATCGTCGCGATCATCATCAACACCATCGCGGGGCTGCCGGACAGCGCCTGGGGCCTGGCCGTGCCGAAGATCCCGGACGCGCTGGTGGGCACCCCCGACTTCGGCCTGGTCGGTCAGATCAGCCTCTTCGGCGGCTTCCAGAAGGTCGGCATCCTCACCGGCTGCCTCTTCGTCTTCACCGTGCTGCTCTCCGGCTTCTTCGACGCGATGGGTACGATCATCGGCGTCGGCGAGGAGTCCGGCCTGACCGACGAGAACGGGCAGCTGCCGCGCATGGGCCGGATCCTGATGCTGGACGGCATCGGCGTCGCGGGCGGCGGCCTCGGCTCCTGCTCGGCCAACACGTGCTTTGTTGAATCCACCGCGGGCGTCGGCGAGGGGGCCCGTACGGGCCTCGCGAACGTCGTGACCGGCGGACTCTTCCTGCTCACGCTGGTCTTCAACCCGCTCGCCACGGTCGTGCCGTCGCAGGCCGCCACGCCCGCCCTGCTCGTCGTCGGCTTCCTGATCATGGCGTCCAACGTCCGCGAGATCGACTGGAGCGACTTCACGGTCGGCATCCCGGCGTTCCTGACGATCGTCTCGATGCCGTTCACGTACAGCATCACCACCGGTATCGGTATCGGTGTCGTGGCCTTCATCCTGCTGCGCGCCGCGACCGGCCGCTTCCGGCAGGTCCCGTGGCTGCTGAACGTCGTCGGCCTCTGCTTCCTGGTCTACTTCCTGCTCAACCCGATCGAGCAGGCGCTCGGCCTGAAGTAGTCACTGGCTCCCTCGGCTGTATCGGCGGAGCGAACGCCCCTGCTATCGCCCCGTTATATCGGCGGAGCGGCGTAGAACCGTTCCGTCTCCTCGACCGACGTCTTGAAGCGTTCGTCGAAGTCCTCGCGCATGAGCGTCCGGATCACGTAATCCTGGACGCTCATGCCGCGTTTGGCCGCGTGCTGTCCGATGCGCTCCAGCAGCTCACTCTCGACGCGAAGGCTGAGCACTCTCGATCCCATGCGGTCAACGTTCCACGTACGGCCCGTTCTGGCGCGTCACTTTCCGCCACCCTCTCACTCGTTTGGGTGATGCATGTAGTCCTGCGCCCCTCGGCTTTCTTTAGCGAGAGTAATGAGTTACGCTAACAAACATGCCGGAACTGTCCCTCGGTGACGACGATGCCGCCGTGAACGCGCTGCGGTCCGCCGTCATGCGCCTGTCCCGCCGGATCAAGCACCAGCGGGTCGACGAATCGCTGAGCCCCACCGAGATGTCGGTGCTGGGCACCCTCGCGCGCTGCGGCACCGCCACCCCCGGTGAGCTGGCCCGCAAGGAGCACGTGCAGCCGCCGTCGATGACCCGCATCGTGGCGATGCTCGAAGCCAAGGGGCTGGTCCGGCTGCAGCCGCACCCCGACGACCGGCGCCAGAAGGTCGTCATGCAGACGGAGCAGGCGGAGGAGATGCTCGAGGAGAGCCGCCGCAAGCGCAACGTCTGGCTGGCCGAGCTGGTTTCGGGCCTGGACGAGGACGAGTGGGAGGCGCTGCGCGTCGCCGCACCCGTACTGGAGAAGCTCGCGCACCTCTAGCGCGCGGCGCCGGGCCGAGAAGGACGAGCCGCAACCGCCGGAGCCACCTGTGTGCACCGTGATACAGCCACCGACCGCCGAGGAGGCGAACCCACTTGAGTACGGGATCCGGAGCAGACTCCGCCCCCGCACCGAACCCCGACGACGACCGCGGGACCGGCACTGCCCACGCCCCCGCGGAACCCGCTGCGGCTGCCGTCAAGCCGCGCAAGGGCACCTTCAGCTCGCTGCGCAACCGTAACTACCGGCTCTTCGCCACCGGCCAGGTCGTCTCCAACACCGGCACCTGGATGCAGCGCATCGCCCAGGACTGGCTGGTGCTGAGCCTGACCGGCTCCTCCACCGCCGTCGGCATCACCACGGCCCTGCAGTTCCTCCCCATGCTGCTCTTCGGCCTGTACGGCGGCGTCATCGCCGACCGCCTCCCCAAGCGCAAGCTCCTCCTGCTCACCCAGGCCGCGATGGGCTGCACGGGACTCGCCCTGGCCGTCCTCACCCTCACCGGACAGGTCCAGGTCTGGCACGTCTACCTCGTCGCCTTCCTGCTCGGCCTGGTCACCGTCGTCGACAACCCCGCGCGGCAGTCGTTCGTCTCCGAGATGGTCGGCCCCGACGACCTGCGCAACGCCGTCAGCCTGAACTCCGCGAACTTCCAGTCCGCCCGGCTGGTCGGCCCGGCCGTCGCCGGCGTACTGATCACCGCCGTCGGCAGCGGCTGGGCCTTCATGCTCAACGGTCTGTCCTTCATCGCTCCGGTCATCGGCCTGCTGATGATGCGGCCCGCCGAGCTGTACCCGGGCAAGCAGGTGCCCCGCGGCAAGGGCCAGCTCCGCGAGGGCCTGCGCTACGTGGCGGGCCGCCCGGACCTGATATGGCCCATAGTCCTGGTCGGCTTCATCGGCACCTTCGGCTTCAACTTCCCGATCTGGCTGACCGCCTTCGTCGACAAGGTCTACCACTCGGGCGCCGGCACGTACGGCCTGCTCAACACCCTCATGGCGGCCGGTTCACTGGCCGGCGCGCTGCTCGCGGCCCGGCGCGGCACCTCCCGCCTCCGGCTGCTGGTCGGCGCGGCGCTCCTCTTCGGCGTCCTGGAAATCGCGGCCTCCCTGTCGCCGGCGTTCTGGCTCTACGCGGTACTCCTCGTCCCGATCGGCATGTGCGGCCTGACGATCAACGTCACCGCCAACTCCAGCGTCCAGCTGGCCACCGACCCCGCCATGCGCGGCCGCGTGATGAGCCTGTTCATGATGGTCTTCATGGGCGGTACGCCGCTGGGCGCGCCGCTCGTCGGCTGGGTCACCGACGCGTACGGCGCGCGCGTCGGCTTCCTCACCGGCGGCCTGATCTCCGCCCTGGCCGCGGTGGCCGTCGGCCTGGTCCTGGCCCGCAAGGGCGGCCTCCGCCTCAAGGTCGACCTCCGCCGCGGCCACCAGCACCTGGCCGTCGTCCCACGCGAACCGGCCACCCGAGAACGGGTCACCGCCGCGGCGTGACGTCCGCCGCCCACGGTCCCACGGCGCCCACCCGGTTCCCCGCGCCCTTCAAGGGGCGCGGGGAACCGCGTTATCAGCCCGCCCGAGACGCCCCGCACCCGCGAGAATCACCGTATGAGACTCTTCGCAGCGGTTCTGCCGCCGCAGGCGGTGATCGACGCGCTGGCGGCCGAGGTGAAGCTCCTCCGTCGGCTTCCCGGCGCGGAGCGCCTTCGCTGGACCGGCCATGAGGGCTGGCACTTCACGCTCGCCTTCTACGGGGAGGTGGCCGAGGACCTGCTCCCCGAGCTGCACACCCGGCTGGCCCGCGCCGCCCACCGCCACCGCCCGTTCCCGCTGCGGATCAGCGGCGGCGGCCGGTTCGACCACAAGGTGCTGTGGGCGGGCGCGGCGGGCGGCCGGGAGCCGATGCGGCACCTGGCGGACGCCGCGGGGGCCGCGGCCCGGCGCGCCGGCGTGGACATGGACGAGCACCGGCGCTACACCCCGCACCTCACCCTCGCCCGTGCCCGGGGAGGCGAGGCCCGCGTGGACCTCGTCCCCTTCGCCGACGCGCTCGCGGAGTACGAGAGCGAGGAGTGGAGCGTGGCCGACCTGGCCCTCGTCCGCAGCAACCTGCCCGTCTCCGGCGTCCCCGGCGAGCAGCCCCGCTACGAGACGGTGGCCTCCTGGCCCCTGGGCGACGGCCACTGACCCGTGGACGACCCGGGGCGGTACTGGCTGCGGACCGGTCCGGCGGTCCGGTTACGCTCAAAGGGTGGACCCCAAGACCCGTAACCGGATCATGTCCGGCCTGCTCGCCGTGCTGCTGATCGTTGTCGTCGTGGCGGCCGCCATGCAGTGACGGCCGCGGCGCCGGTGCGTACGACGGGACCGGCTCCTGAACCACCCGGCCCAGGAGCCGTCCCGCGCAGCGCCCGTCTACCAGGCGAAAGCCTCGGGGGACGGGCCCGGCCCCGGGAAGATCTCGTCCAGCGACCGCAGCAGCTCGTCCGGCAGCGTCAGCTCCACCGCCCGCAGCGCCGACGCGAGCTGATCCGTCGTACGCGGACCCACGATCGGCCCCGTCACGCCGGGCCGCGTGAGCAGCCACGCCAGCGCGACCTCGCCCGGCTCCAGCCCGTGCTTGGCCACGACGTCCTCGTACGCCTGGATCTGCGCCCGCGCGGTGGGGTCGGCGAGCGTGTCGGCGGCCCGCCCGGAGGCGGTACGGCCGCTGCCGCCCTCCCGCTCCTTGCGGATGGCGCCGCCCAGCAGCCCGCCGTGCAGCGGCGACCACGGGATCACGCCGAGCCCGTAGCCCTGGGCCGCCGGGATGACCTCCATCTCGGCCCGCCGCTCGGCGAGGTTGTACAGGCACTGCTCGCTGACCAGCCCGTACGACCCGCGCCGCGCGGCCGCCTCGTTGGCCTGCGCGATGTGCCAGCCCGCGTGGTTCGAGGACCCCGCGTACAGGATCTTGCCCTGCTGCACGAGGACGTCGATCGCCTGCCAGATCTCGTCCCACGGCGTCGACCGGTCCACGTGGTGGAACTGGTACAGGTCGATGTAGTCCGTCCCCAGCCGCTTGAGGCTGGCGTCCACGGCCCGCCGGATGTTCACGGCGGACAGCTTGTCGTGGTTGGGCCAGGCGCCGTCCCCGTCCGGGGCCATGTTCGCGTAGACCTTGGTCCCCAGCACGACCTTGTCGCGCCGGCCCCCGCCCTTGGCGAACCACGACCCGACGATTTCTTCCGTCCGGCCCTTGTTCTCGCCCCAGCCGTACACGTTGGCCGTGTCGAAGAAGTTGACGCCCGCACCCAGCGCGGCGTCCATGATCGTGTGACTGTCGGCCTCGTCGGTCTGCGGCCCGAAGTTCATCGTCCCGAGCACGAGTCGGCTGACCTTGAGCCCCGTACGTCCTAGCTGCGTGTACTCCATGACTCCACAGCCAACGCCTTGGAGCGCACTCGAATCAAGGACGTGAAGCGGTCCCAGGTGTCGGCCGACACGGTGATACCGGGCCGCGCTATGTCTTTGGAGTCCCGTATGTGGACGGCGGAGGGGGCGATGGCAACCTCGACGCACTCGCCCTGCTCAGCGCTGTAGCTGCTCTTGAACCAGTTCATAGTCCTCGTGCCACCTGTTCGATGAGTTCCACGGACTCTTCCGGCGTGAGAGCCTGCGACCGCAGAATGCCATATTTGCCGAACAGGTTTCCCACGTCTGGTTGTTCGCTCACGAAGTAGCCGCTCCCCTGTCCCTCCACGTAGGCGAGCCGGCGAAGTTCGCCCGTCTCCAGGAGGATCATCGGGCCCGCGAGGCCCGCGTGCGTCTGCCGGTCCGATGACATCACCTGGATCTCGACATTGCGCATCCGGGCGATGTCCAGCACGTGTTGGAGCTGCCCTTTCAGTACCTCCGGCCCACCGAGTGGCCGGGTGAGCACCACCAGTTCCAGGATGAAGCTGAGGACAGGTGTCGGCTTTCGGTGGAACAGCTGCTGACGAGCAAGCCGAGTGGCCACCTGGGCCTCGACCTCCTCGTCGTCCAAGGGAGGGCAGTAGTTGCAGTTGAAGACGGCCCGCGCGTACGCCTCCGTCTGGAGGAGTCCCGGGACGACATGGTTGGCGTACGTGTGGAGGGCAACCGCCCGAGCCTCCTCCTCCGCGTACTCCGCGGTCCACCGTGGCAGGTGGTCGACTCGGAAGTGCGTCGCCGCCACACGCAGCGCTCCCTGAGCATCCAGCGTCTCGTCCGACAGCGGCGCGAAGCTGCCCTTGGGCGGTCGTTCTCCCCGCTCGACCATGGCCACCTGGGACTTGGAGAAGCCGATGCGCCGGCCCAGGACCTCCTGAGTCAGCCCAGCCTGTTCCCTGTAGAACCTCAGTAGCGCGCCGAACATCCGCGCATTGCCATCCATGTACACAACGCCCTCCCCGAGTGCACGGCTTCGCACGAGCCGTATGTGGCACTGGTCACAGTCAAGCGCCGGCGGCAATCGTCTTCGGCATGAACCTTCGAATCTCACCCGATCTCGTCCCGGCCTGGGTGCCCGCCTCGGGGCATGCCTTGCGGCTCGTCGGCGTCCACTTCGACGCCATCCGCATCGGGGACTTGTTCGGGGAGCAAGTGGCTTACGAGTTGATGGCGTTCACCCACTTCCGGGCCGGGCCCATCGTCCGGACTTCGACCCGGGGACGGAGCTCCTACTTCCTGCTCCCGCCGCGCACCGCCGCGGCATACGCGTGGCCGGTGGGGGCGGAGGTGCTGGGGCGGGACGGGCGGCACACGGCGTTCGTCGGGGTGCCCGCGCTGTACGGGGACACCTGGCCGCTCGACTGGCGCTCGCTCCCCTGCGTGGAAGCGCCCTACGTGGAGCCGGAGTTGCTGCAGGAGATGGCGGTGCGGGTGCTGGCCGCCTGCTGAAGGGCAACGTGGCCCAACGGGCGGAAAATTGACTGCCGTTGAGAAGTGGCGGCCGTGAATACTGGTGTCTTCTGGCGCACGAGTTCTCTCTGGAGACCGGATGGGCACAGCAGGCGGTGACACCAACAGCTCGCACCGGCCGACGCGGGGGCGCTGGGCGGCGGCCTGGGCCTGGTTGCGGGCTCACTCGACGCATGCGCTGGTCGTCGCGGTGGCCGGTGGCCTCGTACCGGTCGTGGTCCAGTACGCACTGCCCGACGACCCGCCGCCGGCGACCTGCCCCGGTCCCGGCTGCGACGGCAGGAACCCGCAGAAGGAAGGCTGCTCCGCCGACGCCGTCGGATGGCAGCCCCCGCGCGGCAACCCCGTGGCGCTGCAGGTGCGGTACAGCAAGCACTGCGGTGTCCTGTGGGCCCGGATCCTCGATGGCGAGCAGGGTGACCAGGTGACCATCCAGGTGAGCGGCGGCTCGCAGAAGGCGGCGCTGGTCGCCTACGGGAAGGACCAGTTCACCCCGATGGCCTCGGTCGACGACACGTTCCGTGCCACGGCGTGCGCGGTGCCGACGACGTACGACACCAGGAAGGGGGACTGGAAGAAGTACTGCGTGCGGGTGTCGCAGCGCACCGCGTGGGGCGGGTGACCGCATCCCGTCGGGGAGGTCCGGGTCCGGCCTAGCGCGGTGCCGGTTCGTACGGGCCGCCCACGTCCCACCCCTGGTGCATCGCGTCGGCGAAGGCCGCCGCGAGCAGGTGTTCGCCGGAGGGGGAGGGATGCGTGCCGTCGTACGTGTCGCGGTCGAGGATGTAGTCCGACGGGGGAGAGGCGAGGAGCAACGGCGACTGCGGGGTGGAGAGGTCGGCGACGGCTTTCGCCAGGAGTTCGTTGAAGCGGTCGCACTCGGCGGCGAAGAGGGGATCCGTCAGGGCTCGTATGTTGGGGATGACGGGGAGGAGTACGGCGCGCACGTGCGGGCGTACGGCCCGTGCCTCGGCGAAGAAGCGGCGGGCGTTCGCGGCGGTCTGCGCCGCGTCCGTGTAGAAGCCGAGGTCGATCAGGCCGAGGGAGATGAGCAGCGTGTCGGCCTTGTGGGCGCGTACGGCGTCGGCGATGAGCGGGGCCATGTGCAGCCAGCCCTCGCCCCAGCCGGCGAGATGGCGGCGGGCGCGCTCGGGGAAGCCGGGGTCGCCGTAGTCGTACGAGACGGGTTCGGCGGCGGCGACGTCGTAGAGCGTGTCGCGCGGGCCGACGATTCGGTACGGGCCGCCGTATGTGCGGTTGAGGTGCTGCCACATGCGGTAGCGCCAGGTGTAGTCGCCGGCGGAGCCGATGGTCATGGAGTCGCCGACGAACATGATCCGCATCCGGCCATTTTCGCCGATCACCGGCGTGGCCGGTACGTGACGCCCGCCACGTGCCCCCGTACACCGCCGCGCTGGTGGGAAGCTGGGGGCATGCGTTCGCTTCTGTGCGCGGCAGGTGCCGCGGGGGTACTGCTCTTCGTGTCGGCCGCCGGCGCCGTGGCCGCGTCCGGCGGTGAGCCGGAGCAGTTCACGATCAAGGACCCGCGGATCACCGAGTCCAGCGGTCTGGCCGCCAGCCGCGCGCACCCCGGCGTCTACTGGACGCACAACGACAGCGACGACGGGCCCTACGTCTACGCCGTGGATTCCCGGACCGGGCGGACCGTCGCGACCGTCACCATGCGGGGGGTCGGCGATCCGCGTGACGTGGAGGCGATTTCGGTCGGGCCGGACGGCGATCTGTACGTCGGCGACATCGGGGACAACCTCGGCGGTTCCTGGGACCACGTCTGGATCTACCGCTTCCCGGAGCCGAAGCAGCTGCGCGATCAGACGGTGACGGCCACCCAGTACGACGTGAAGTACGCGGACGGTCCGCGGGACGCCGAGGCGATGATGGTCCATCCGAAGACCGGCCGGGTGTACGTCGTGTCGAAGAAGGAGGACGGGGGTGCGGCGCTGTACGCCGGGCCGGAGCGGCTGAGCACGTCCGGGCCGAACGTCTTCGGACGGGTCTCCGGCATCGACATGTGGGTCACCGACGGCGCGTTCTCGCCGGACGGCAGCCGGCTGATGCTGCGCAGCTACTTCGGCGGCCGGATGTTCCGCTGGCAGGACGGCCGCCCGAAGGACGACATCGGCAGCATCGGCGTACCGATACAGGGGCAGGGCGAGTCCGTCACGTTCACCCCGGACGGGCGGACGCTGATGTTCGGGTCGGAGGGGGAGAACAGCGAGGTGCGGCCGGTCGGGCTGAGCGGGAAGCAGCTGCCGGACTCGGTCTCCGCCACTCCGGGCGGTGGTGACGAGAACGGCACGGGCGGCTCCGGTGACTCCTCCGACTCCGGCGATTCGGAGAAGAGCAACCCGGCGGTCACCGGGATCTTCGTCATCGCCGTGGCCATGGTGGCGATCATCGCCATCCGCAGGCGCGGCCGCCGCTGAGCGCGCGGCAGGCGCCACGGGGTACGTCACAGAACGCGGCAGGCGCCACGGAACGCGTACGGGCCCCGGCGATCACCTCGCCGGGGCCCTTCCGTATGTCACCGCAGGCGGACGACTACAGCTTGTCGATCACGTAGTCGATGCAGTTCGTCAGGGCCTCGACGTCGGCCGGGTCGATGGCCGGGAACATCGCGACGCGCAGCTGGTTGCGGCCGAGCTTGCGGTACGGGTCGGTGTCGACGATGCCGTTGGCGCGCAGGGCCTTGGCGACGGCCGCGGCGTCCACGTCGTCGTTGAAGTCGATCGTGCCGATGACCTGCGAGCGCTTGGCCGGGTCGGTGACGAACGGGGTGGCGTACTTGGAGTCCTCGGCCCAGCCGTACAGGGTGCGCGCGGAGGTCGCCGTGCGGCGGACCGCCCAGTCCAGGCCGCCCTGGCCGTTGATCCACTCCAGCTGCTCGTTGAGCAGGAAGAGGGTGGAGAGGGCGGGGGTGTTGTACGTCTGGTTCTTGAGGGAGTTGTCGATCGCCGTGGGGAGCGAGAAGAACTCCGGGATGTGCCGGCCGGAGGCGTGGACCGCGCGGGCGCGCTCCAGGGCGGCGGGGGAGAAGACACCGATCCACAGGCCGCCGTCGGAGGCGAAGGACTTCTGCGGGGCGAAGTAGTAGACGTCCGTCTCGGAGACGTCGACCGGGAGGCCGCCGGCGCCGGAGGTGGCGTCGACCAGGACGAGCGAGCCCTCGTCGGCGCCCGCGACGCGCTTGATCGGCGCGGCGACACCGGTGGAGGTCTCGTTGTGCGTGAAGGCGTAGACGTCCACGCCCTCCTCCGCCTGCGGCTCCGGGTGCGTACCGGGCTCGGAGGAGATGACGGTGGGCTCCTCCAGCCAGGGCGCGAGCTTGCTGGCCTTGGCGAACTTGGAGGAGAACTCACCGAAGGTGAGGTGCTGGGACTTGCGCTCGATCAGACCGTGCGTCGCGATGTCCCAGAACGCGGTGGAGCCGCCGTTGCCGAGCACGACCTCGTAGCCCTCGGGGAGCTGGAAGAGGTCGCGGACGCCCTCGCGCACCTTGCCGACCAGGTTCTTCACCGGGGCCTGGCGGTGGGAAGTGCCGAGGAGAGAGGTTCCGGTGGCGGCCAGGGCGTCGACCGCCTCCGTACGCACCTTGGAGGGGCCCGCGCCGAAGCGACCGTCGGCGGGCTTGATGTCAGCGGGAATCTGGATATCAGCCACAGGCGAAGCCTAATCCGTCGGGCCGCCGGGTTCTGACCCGAGTCCAGCCGTTGAGACGGGAGTGTCCGGGGATGGCCGGGCGTCGCAGCCCATCTCCCGGCGTCCCGCGGGGCAGGCTGAGGGGTATGGCTGAGCGTGCGCAGAGGGAGACAGGGACAGGGACGGCGGACCAGGAGCTGGTACGGGCGCTGACGGCGGCCGTACGGGGGGAGGTGTCGGGGACCCCGGCGGACCGGGCGCTGGTGACCATGGACGCGTCGAACTACCGGCGGGTGCCGCGGGCGGTCGTCGCGCCCCGTGATGCGGCGGACGTGGCGGCGGCGCTGCGGGTCTGCCGGGAGCACGGGGTGCCGGTGGTGCCGCGCGGCGGCGGTACGTCCATCGCCGGGCAGGCCACCGGTACGGGTGTGGTGCTGGACTTCACCCGCCACATGCGGCGGATCGAGTCGCTGGACCCGGAGGCGCGGACGGCCGTGGTCCAGCCGGGCGTGATCTGCGACGAGCTGCGCACCGCGGCCGGCGCGCACGGCCTGACCTTCGGGCCCGACCCGTCCACGCACAGCCGCTGCACGATCGGCGGCATGATCGGCAACAACTCCTGCGGCTCGCACTCGGTGGCGTGGGGGACGACCGCGGACAATGTGCATGCCCTGGACGTGCTGACGTACGGGGGCGAGCGGGTGCGGGCCGGGCAGGGGCTCGACGGGGTGCCGGGCGCCCTCGCGGACGGCGTGCGTGCCCTGGTCGACGGGAACCTCGCGCTGCTGCGCACCGGCTTCCCCGAGCTGCCGCGCCGGATCTCCGGCTACGCGCTGGACACGCTGCTCCCCGAGAACGGGGTCGATCTGGCGCGGGCGCTGACCGGCAGCGAGGGCACGCTCGGGGTGCTCACCGCAGCGACCGTGAAACTGGTCGAGGCGCCGGCGGCCCGGGCCCTGGCCGTGCTGGGGTACCCGGACGAGAGCGCCGCCGCCGAGGCCGCGCACACCCTCCTGCCGTACGAGCCGCTGACGGTCGAGGGCATGGCGTCCGACCTGGTGCCGGACGCGGGCGGGCTGCCCAAAGGGGGCGCCTGGCTCTTCGTGGAGACGGGCGGCTCCTCGCCGGCGGAGGCGCGGGCGCGGGCCGAGGAGATGTGCCGGGCGGCGGCCGCCGACGGCGTCACGGACCACATGGTGGTGTCCGATCCGGCGGGGCAGCGCGTCCTGTGGCGGGTCCGCGAGGACGCCTCGGGGACGGCGACCCGGATGCCCGACGGGAGCGAGGCATGGCCCGGCTGGGAGGACTGCGCCGTACCGCCGGAGCGGCTGGGCGGCTACCTCCGCGACTTCCGGGCGCTGCTCTCCCAGCACGGGCTGCGCGGCACCCCGTACGGCCACTTCGGCGACGGCTGCATCCACGTACGCATCGACTTCGACCTGCTCACCGGTCCCGGCATCCGCCGCTTCCGGGAGTTCTCGCACGACCTGGGGGACCTGGTCGTCGCGCACGGCGGCTCGCTGTCCGGCGAGCACGGCGACGGGCAGGCTCGCGCCGAGCTGCTGCCGAAGATGTACGGGCCGGAACTGACGGGCCTCTTCGGTCGTTTCAAGGACATGTGGGACCCGGCGGGCGGGCTCAACCCCGGCATGCTCGTCCGTCCGCACCGCATGGACGACAATCTCCGCTTCGCCGTGCTGCCCAAGCAGCCGGTCGACGTGGAGTTCGGATACCCGCACGACAAGGGCGACTTCTCCGCCGCCGTACGGCGCTGCGTCGGCGTCGCCAAGTGCCGCAACACCTCCGTCCCGGGCGCGGGCGTGATGTGCCCGTCCTTCCGCGCGACGGGGGAGGAGCGGCACTCCACCCGCGGCCGCGCCCGGCTGCTGCACGAGATGCTGGCGGGCGAGGTGGTCACGGACGGCTGGCGGTCGGCCGAGGTGCACGACGCGCTCGACCTCTGCCTGTCCTGCAAGGGCTGCCGCAGCGACTGCCCGGTGGGTGTGGACATGGCGACGTACAAGGCGGAGTTCCTGCACCACCACTACGCGGGCCGGCTGCGGCCCGCCGCGCACTACGCCATGGGGCGGCTGCCGCTGTGGCTGCGTGCCGCGTCCGTCGCCCGGCTGGCTCCCGTGCTCAACGCGGCGGCCGGGGTCGGCCCGCTCGCCGCCGTGGCCAAGCGGGCGGGCGGCATCGCGGCGGAGCGCACGATCCCCGAGATCGCGCCGGAGCCGTTCACGCGCTGGTTCGCCCGCCGCTTCCGTGCCCGTACGACCGGCTTCCGGCCGCGGATCATCCCGCGGGCGAAGGCCGCCACCCTCTGGCCCGACACCTTCACCACCTACCTCGCACCGTCCGTGGGGCAGGCCGCCGTGCGGGTCCTGGAGGCCGCGGGCAAGGAGGTCGTGCTCCCGGCGGCGCCCGGCAAGGCCGTCTGCTGCGGCCTGACCTACGTCTCCACCGGCCAGCTCGACCAGGCGCGCAAGGTGATGCGCCGCACCCTGGACCACATCGGCCCGGCCCTCGGCCGCCCGCTGGTCGTCCTGGAGCCGAGCTGCGCGGCCACGCTCCGTACCGATCTGCCGGAGCTGCTTTCGGACGACCCGCGCGCGGCCGAACTGGCCCGCTCGGTGCGGACCCTCGCCCAGTACCTGGAGGAGTGCGCGCCGGACTGGCAGCCGCCCCGGATCGACCGTCCCGTGGCCGGTCAGACCCACTGCCACCAGCACGCGGTCCTCGGTGACGCGGCCGAGCGGCGGCTGCGGGAGCGGGCGGGGCTGACGGGCGAGCTGAGCGGCGGCTGCTGCGGTCTCGCGGGCAACTTCGGCTTCGAACGCGGGCATTACGACGTTTCCGTGGCGTGTGCAGAAGAGCAACTGCTGCCTGCCGTACGGGGCGCTGACCCGTCCGCCGAGATCGTCGCCGATGGCTTCTCCTGCCGTACGCAACTGTCTCAGCTGGGAGAACGGCCCGGACGTCACCTCGCGGAGGTGCTGGCGGAGCACCTGTGACGGAACGGCCGGAAATGTGCGATCGCAACGAATTCGCGGAAAGTGCATTTTTCCGTGCGGCGGCCGGACCGTAGCTTGGGGCACGTGAATCATTCGTCTCCCTCGGCCGGCGCGCAGGCCGGCCCCCGTTCCCGCGCTTCCTCCGGCCTCCCGGACGCCGGTGAGCCCTCGCGGCTCGCGGCGTCCGACGCGGGCGCGCTGCCCGTAGCGGTACCGGCCTCGGAGGAGGTCCGGCGGGCCGAGCGGGCGGCCCGGGCGGACGGCTCCCGCAGCCGCATGGTGTCCGTGGGGCTGGTGATCGGCGGCATCATCTCGCTGCAGTTCGGCTCCTCCGTGGCCGTGCTGCTGTTCCCACGGGCCGGCGCGCTCGGTGTGGTCACCCTGCGCCTCGTCGTCGCGGCGCTCGTCCTGCTCGTGGCCTGCCGCCCGAAGCTGCGCGGCTACTCACGCGGCGACTGGGCCACCGTGGTCGGCTTCGGCTTCGCGCTGGCCGGCATGAACTCCCTCTTCTACCTGGCGATCGACCGCATCCCGCTGGGCGCGGCGGTCACCCTGGAGTTCCTCGGCCCGCTGGTGCTGTCCATCGTCACCTCCCGGCGCGCGCTGAGCCTGGTGTGGGCGGCGCTCGCGCTGGGCGGCGTCGCGCTGCTGGGCCGCGAGGGCTTCGACGGGCTGAACCTGTTCGGCGCCGGGTGCGCGCTGACGGCCGGCGCGCTGTGGGCGGCGTACATCCTGCTGTCGGCCCGCGCGGGACAGCGCTTCCCGCAGGCCGACGGGCTGGCGCTGGCGATGACCGTCGCCGCCGTCCTCACCCTGCCGCTGGGCGTCACGACCTCCGGCGCCGCGCTGCTCGACCCGGTCACGATCGGGCTGGGCGCCGCCGTCGCGATGATGTCCTCGGTGCTGCCGTACACCCTTGAGCTGCTCGCCCTGCGCAAGCTCCCGGCCTCCGGCTTCGCGGTCATGATGAGCCTGGAGCCGGCCGCGGCGGCGACGGCGGGCTTCCTGGTCCTGCACCAGGCGCTCGGCTGGGCCGAGGTCGCCGCCATCGGCATGGTCGTCCTCGCGAGCGTCGGCGCCGTCCGCTCGGCGAGTTCGGGGCACTGACCCGAAGCCGGCGAGCTCCGGTCACCGGCCCGCTTCCGTCACCGCCCCCGATCCCTGCCGCCGTTGGTGTGAGGGGCCGGGGGCGGATGGATGAAGCCGCCGGAAAACGAGTGTGGTGCCTGTCCGCCATCGGTCACACGTCTTCCGTACGGAAAGAGGACGTACGGACGACGACGCACGGGACGGCGACGGAGGGGCGACGCGGTATGACGGGGATCGGGCGCAGGGAACTTCTCAGGTTCGGAGGCGCCGCGGTTCTCGGCGGTCCGGCGCTGCTCACAGGCCCGGCCGAGGCGGCCCCGCGGCCCCCGGGCCCGGGCCGCAAGCCGGTGCCCACGGTGAAACCGGCACCCGCCGACGTCGGCATGCCGGACATCGCCCTGCCCGGCGCCGCACCGGGCGGCGGCGGGTACATCGACGTGTCCGGGCCGGCCGCCTCGCTGCTCCAGAAGAAGCGGCTCACGCACACCTCGGTCCTCCAGTCCTTCGCGTTCGACGAGGGCAACGGCTACATCTACGCCCTCCAGGTCGTGCAGGGCGGCGTCCGCCTCAGGGGCGAGACACGCACGTACACCCACGCACAGCGGGTCACCCGCGGCGACCTCTGCCTGAACCGCCTCACCATGGCCGGGCGGCTGAAGGACCGGATGTTCCTCAAGGGCTTCGGGCACGGCGGCTCGATCGGCGTCCAAGAACGGCCGGGCCGGGCGCCCCTGCTGTGGACGGAGTGGGACGTCAACCCCGCCTCCGGCTACGGCCGCGGCATCGCCCGCTTCACCTACACCCCGAACCGCGTCCTGCGGGCCGGCGACCGTTCGCTGACCACCTTCCACCCGCAGCCGGGCACCACGAAGAACCAGCCGGCCGTCGACATGGCCACCGGCCGGCTGCTGCTCCGCTACCGCCGCAAGGGCATCTACCGCTACGCGCTCTACGACCTGGACGACTTCGTCCGCGGCGCGAAGCCCAAGGCGCTCACCGACGTCCCGCAGCCGCCGCTGCGCAAGGGCGTCTTCTACCAGGGCCTGGCGCTCTCGGGGAACTACGCGTACCAGCTCACCGGCAGCCCGTACGGCCCCGGCAACCCGGCCTCCGGGCCCGGCGACGCCCGCCTGGCCGGCATCGACCTGCGCACCGGCACCGTCCTCCAGGACGTCCGTACGACGGCCGGTCGGAAGCTGCGCCCGCGCGAGCCGGAGGGGCTGGCGGTGCTGCGCCGCGGCGGCGACCAGCTGGTCGCGGGCTTCACTTCGGGCAAGGTCAACCGCCGCCGCTTCTCGCTGTACGCACACGGCGGCTGAGTGCGTTCCTCCTACGTCGACTTCGCGTACTGCTGGGCCATGACGCCGGCGAAGTCGTACACCACGACCGTGTCGTCACCCACGACCCAGGCGTCGTGCCCGGGGGAGATCACGAAGACGTCGCCGGGGCCGGCTTCGCCCTCCGTGCCGTCGTCCATGCGGACGCCCATGTGCCCTTGCACGACATAGCCGTTGTGCGGCACCTCGCAGCTCGTGGTCCCCGCGAGCGGTGCCACGCACTCGGACCAGCGCCAGCCGGGCTCGAAGGTCGCCCTGGCGAAGTCCAGCCCGGAGAGGTGGACGGTGTCGAGGTGGCCACGGGGGAACTCGCGCCGTTCGTCCGGCTTCTCAATCGTTTTGACCTCAAGCATGAGGGGTCCTTTCGTCGACAGGCCCGTGTCATGCCTCCGGGGCCCGTCACCACCCCTCCGGCGGTGTTCACGGACCGGCCACAGCGCCGGACGGACCTCTCCCTTCCATGATGCGCCCGCCCGGGAGCGACGGCGCGGCAGAAAATCATGCATGCGTGCTTGATTGTTTCTGGGGCGACTGCCACTCTCTTAAGCCGCACCACACACGTCAACGCGGCCCACCCGCCTGCGAGTCGGGCCTGATGAGGGGAGTGCAGCGTGTCCGATCCGAGCCCGGTCCTCGCCGACCTGCACGCGGAGGGGGAGGCGCTGGACGGCCTCGTGGGACGGCTCGCCGGGGACCGCTGGGCGCTGCCGACGCCCGCCGCCGGCTGGACGATCGCCCACCAGATCGCCCACCTCGCCTGGACCGACCAGCAGGCCCTGCACGCGGCCACCGACCCGGACGGCTTCCGGCGCGCCGCCGAGGCGGCGCTCGCCGCCCCGGACACCTTCGTCGACGAGGGCGCCGAGGACGGGGCCCGCCGCCCGCCCGCCGAGCTGCTGGCCCACTGGCGTACGGGCCGCGCGGCCCTCCACGACGCGCTCGCCGGGCACCCCGGCGGCCGGCTGCCGTGGTTCGGGCCGCCGATGAGCGTCACCTCGATGGCCACCGCGCGGCTCATGGAGACCTGGGCGCACGGCCAGGACGTGGCCGATGCGCTCGGCGTCGTACGGGAGCCCACGGCGCGGCTGCGGCACGTCGCCCACATCGGCGTACGGGCCCGGAACTTCGCCTACTTCGCGCACGGGCTCACGCCGCCGGAGGAGGAGTTCCACGTCGAGCTGCGCGCCCCGGACGGCGGGCTCTGGACGTGGGGGCCCGAGGACGCGGCGCAGCGGGTGACCGGCGACGCGCTCGGCTTCTGCCTGCTGGTCACCCAGCGGGCGCACCGCGACGACGTGGCGGTGACGGCGGAGGGCGCGGAGGCCGACCGCTGGCTGGGCATCGCGCAGGCCTTCGCGGGGCCGCCGGGTGCCGGTCGCGGCCCCCGGTCCGCAACGCCGAAGGAGCCCACAGCGCCGAAGGAGCCCACCGCGTGACCCCCGCGATACCCGGGGAGCCCACGGCTCCCCTCCGCATCGGCAATGCCTCCGGATTCTACGGCGACCGCTTCGGCGCGCTGGAGGAGATGCTCACCGGCGGCCCGCTCGACATCCTCACCGGCGACTACCTCGCCGAACTGACCATGCTCATCCTGGGCCGCGACCGCCTGGAGGACCCGGGCCGCGGCTACGCGAAGACCTTCCTGCGGCAGCTGGAGACCGGCCTCGGGCTGGCCGCCGAACGCGGGGTACGGATCGTCACCAACGCGGGCGGCCTCAACCCGGCCGGACTCGCCGACGCCGTACGGGAGTTGGCGGAGAAGGCCGGCGTGCCCGTGCGTGTCGCGCACGTCGAGGGCGACGACCTGCTCGCCCGCGGGGGATGGCCCGACGGCACCCTGACGGCCAACGCCTACCTCGGCGGTGGCGGCATCGCGGAGTGCCTGCGGTCCGGCGCCGAGGTGGTCGTCACCGGCAGGGTCACCGACGCCGCGCTGGTCAGCGGGGCCGCGGCCGCGCACTTCGGGTGGCGGCCCGACGACCACGACCGGCTGGCGGGGGCGGTGATCGCCGGGCACGTCCTGGAGTGCGGCACCCAGGCCACCGGCGGCAACTACTCCTTCTTCGGCGCGCTCGACATGCGCCGCCCCGGCTTCCCGCTCGCCGAGATCGCCGCCGACGGCTCCGCCGTGATCACCAAGCACCCGGGGACCGGCGGCGCCGTCACGGTCGGCACGGTCACCGCGCAGCTGCTGTACGAGACGACGGGCGCCCGGTACGCCGGACCCGACGTGACCGCCCGGCTGGACACCGCCCGGCTCACCCAGGACGGCCCGGACCGGGTGCGGATCGACGGTGTACGGGGCGAGGCGCCGCCGCCCACCCTCAAGACCGGCCTGACCCGGCTCGGCGGCTGGCGCAACGAGGTCACGTTCGTGCTGACCGGGCTGGACGTGGACCTCAAGGCGAGGCTCGTGCGCGAGCAGATGGAGGCCGCCTTCGACGCGGCGGGCCGCCGCCCCGCCGAGGTGGACTGGCGGCTCGCCCGCACCGACCACCCCGACGCGGCATCCGAGGAGGAGGCCAGCGCGCTGCTGCGGCTGGTGGTCCGCGACCCGGACCAGGACGCGGTGGGCCGGGTGATCAGCGGTGCCGCGGTCGAACTCGCCCTCGGCAGCTACCCGGGCTTCCACGTCACGGCGCCGCCCGGCAAGGGCGCCCCGTACGGCGTCTTCGAAGCCGCGTACGTACCGGTGGGGGAGGTCCCGCACGTCGCCGTGCTGCCGGACGGTCGCCGCGTGACCGTCGAACCGGCGACGGTGACAAGGGAGTTGATACGGGAGCCCGACCCTCCCCTCCCCGAACCCCTGCACCACGACGGCACCACCCGCCGCGCGCCCCTCGGCCTCGTCGCCGGGGCCCGCAGCGGCGACAAGGGCGGCGCGGCCAACGTCGGGGTGTGGGCGCGTACGGACGAGGCGTGGGCCTGGCTGGCGCACGAGCTGACCACCGAACGGCTCCGCACGCTCCTCCCGGAGGCCGCCGGCCTGCCCGTCGAGCGGCACGTGCTGCCGAACCTGCGGGCGCTGAACTTCGTGATCGACGGACTGCTCGGCGCGGGCGTGGCCTCCCAGGCCCGCTTCGACCCGCAGGCCAAGGCCCTGGGCGAGTGGCTGCGCGCCCGCCACCTGGACATACCGGAGGTACTGCTGTGACCGTGCTCGGCACGGGGCTGGACACCGCGAGCCCCGAGTACGCGGAGAACCGCGCGGCGCTCCTCGCCAAGCTGGACGAACTGGCCGCCGAGCAGGCCAAGGCGGTCGCCGGCGGCGGGGAGAAGTACGTCGAGCGGCACCGCAGACGCGGCAAGCTGCTCGCCCGCGAACGCATCGAGCTGCTGCTCGACCCCGATACCCCGTTCCTGGAGCTGTCGCCGCTCGCCGCGTGGGGGAGCGACTATCAGGTGGGCGCCTCGCTGGTCACCGGCATCGGCGTGATCGAGGGCGTGGAGTGCCTGGTCACCGCCAACGACCCGACCGTACGCGGCGGCGCCTCCAACCCCTGGACGCTGAAGAAGGCGCTGCGCGCCAACGAGATCGCGTACGCCAACCGGCTGCCCGTCGTCTCGCTGGTGGAGTCCGGCGGCGCCGACCTGCCCAGCCAGAAGGAGATCTTCATCCCGGGCGGGGCGCTCTTCAAGGACCTCACCCGGCTCTCGGCCGCCGGCATCCCGACCGTCGCCGTGGTCTTCGGCAACTCCACCGCGGGCGGCGCGTACGTCCCCGGCATGTCCGACCACGTGATCATGGTCAAGGAGCGGGCCAAGGTCTTCCTCGGCGGGCCGCCGCTGGTGAAGATGGCCACCGGCGAGGAGAGCGACGACGAGTCCCTCGGCGGCGCCGAGATGCACGCCCGTACGTCGGGGCTCGCGGACCACTTCGCGGTCGACGAGCCGGACGCGCTGCGCCGGGCCCGCCGGGTCGTCGCCCGCCTCAACTGGCAGAAGGCGCACGCCGACCCCCAGCTCGCCGAGCCCCCGAAGTACGACGAGGACGAGCTGCTGGGCATCGTCCCCGACGACCTCAAGGCCCCCTTCGACCCGCGCGAGGTCATCGCCCGGCTCGTCGACGGCTCGGACTTCGACGAGTTCAAGCCGCTGTACGGGCCCTCGCTGACGACCGGCTGGGCGCGGCTGCACGGCTACCCGGTCGGCATCCTCGCCAACGCGCAGGGCGTGCTGTTCAGCGAGGAGTCGCAGAAGGCCGCGCAGTTCATCCAGCTCGCCAACCAGCGCGACATCCCGCTGCTCTTCCTGCACAACACCACCGGCTACATGGTCGGCAAGGAGTACGAGCAGGGCGGCATCATCAAGCACGGCGCGATGATGATCAACGCGGTGTCGAATTCGACGGTGCCGCACCTGTCGGTGCTGATGGGAGCCTCGTACGGGGCGGGGCACTACGGCATGTGCGGCCGCGCGTACGACCCCCGCTTCCTCTTCGCCTGGCCCAGCGCCAAGTCCGCCGTCATGGGCCCGCAGCAGCTGGCGGGCGTCCTGTCGATCGTGGCCCGCGCCTCGGCCGCCGCCAAGGGGCAGCCGTACGACGACGAGGCGGACGCCGGGCTGCGCGCGATGGTCGAGCAGCAGATCGAGTCCGAGTCGCTGCCGATGTTCCTGTCCGGCCGGCTCTACGACGACGGCGTCATCGACCCGCGCGACACCCGCACCGTCCTCGGCCTGTGCCTGTCGGCGATCCACACCGCACCGTACGAGGGCGCCCGCGGCGGCTTCGGCGTCTTCAGGATGTAGGGGACCTCATGACCTCCGTGATCTCTTCTCTCCTCGTCGCCAACCGCGGCGAGATCGCCCGCCGGGTCTTCCGCACCTGCCGGGAGCTGGGCATCGCCACCGTCGCCGTGCACTCCGACGCGGACGCCGGAGCGCCGCACGTCAGGGAGGCGGACGCGGCCGTACGGCTCCCGGGGGACGCGCCCGCCGACACGTACCTGCGGGGCGACCTGATCGTGAAGGCCGCACTGGACGCCGGGGCCGACGCCGTCCACCCCGGCTACGGCTTCCTCTCCGAGAACGCGGAGTTCGCCACCGCGGTCGCCGACGCCGGCCTGACCTGGGTCGGCCCGCCGCCCGCCGCCATCGAGGCGATGGCGTCCAAGACCCGGGCCAAGGAGCTGATGGGCATCGCCCCGCTCGCCGAGGTCACGGCGGACGATCTGCCGGTGCTGGTGAAGGCGGCGGCGGGCGGCGGCGGCCGCGGCATGCGTGTCGTCCGCGACCTGGCCGACCTGGACGGCGAGCTGGCGGCGGCCCGCGCGGAGGCCGCCAGCGCCTTCGGCGACGGCGAGGTGTTCGTCGAGCCGTACATCGAGGACGGCCGCCACGTCGAGGTGCAGATCCTCGCCGACGCGCACGGCACCGTCTGGCCGCTGGGCACTCGCGACTGCTCCCTCCAGCGCCGCCACCAGAAGGTCATCGAGGAGGCACCGGCGCCCGGCCTCACACCGGAACTGACGGAAACGCTGTACGAGATGGCGGTACGCGCGGCGCGCGCCACCGACTACCGCGGCGCGGGCACCGTCGAGTTCCTCGTCGTCGGCTCCACCGCCCACTTCCTGGAGATGAACACCCGCCTCCAGGTCGAACACCCGGTGACCGAGGAGATCTTCGGCATCGACCTGGTCGCGCTCCAGCTCCGCGTCGCCGAGGGCGAGGCGCTGCCGGACACCCCGCCGGAGCCGCGCGGCCACGCCGTCGAGGCCCGCCTCTACGCCGAGGACCCGGCCGCCGGCTGGGCCCCGCAGACCGGCACCCTGCACCGTCTCGACGTCCCCGGCGTCCGCCTGGACTCCGGCTGCGCCGACGGCGACACCATCGGCATCCACTACGACCCGATGCTCGCCAAGGCCGTCGCCTGGGCACCCACCCGCGCCGCCGCCGTCCGCATACTGGCGGGCACCCTGGAGCGGGCCCGCGTCCACGGGCCGGTGACCAACCGCGACCTGCTCGTACGTTCCCTGCGCCACCCGGAGTTCACCGGCGCCGCCATGGACACCGGCTTCTACGACCGCCACCTGCCCGCGCTCACGGCCGCCGCCCCCGACCCGCACGCGCCACTGGCCGCAGCGCTCGCCGACACGCACGGCCGTTCGCGCTTCGGCGGCTGGCGCAACGTGCCCTCCCAGCCGCAGGTCAAGCGGTACCGCACCGAGGCGGACGGCGAGGAGCACGAGGCGCGCTATTGGCACACCCGCGACGGCCTCACGGCGGACGGCGTGCAGGTCGTGGCGGTCTCGGCCGACCGTGTCGTCCTGGAGTCCGGCGGGGTGCGCCGCACCTACGAGGTCGCCGTCCACGGCGACCGGGTGTACGTCGACTCCCCGCTCGGCGCCACGGCCCTCACCGCGCTGCCCCGCTTCCCCGACCCCACGGCCCGCCAGGAACCCGGATCGCTGCTGGCGCCGATGCCCGGCACGGTGGTCCGCGTCGCGGACGGGGTCACCGAGGGGGCCCGCGTGGCGGCCGGGCAGCCGCTGCTGTGGCTGGAGGCGATGAAGATGGAACACAAGATCACTGCGCCTGCGACCGGGACGGTGACGGCACTGCACGCCGAGCCCGGCCGCCAGGTCGAGGTGGGCGCCCTCCTGGCCGTCGTTTCCGACTGACCGACACCCCTCGAAGGAGCACCCCGTGAGCCTGATCGAAACCGAAGAGCAGCAGGCCCTCCGCGCGGCCGTCGCCGCGCTCGGCAAGCGGTACGGACGCGAGTACTTCACCCGCGTCGTCGCCGAGGGCAAGCACACCGACGATCTCTGGGCCGAGGCCGCCAAGCTCGGCTACCTGGGCGTCAACCTGCCCGAGGAGCACGGCGGCGGAGGCGGCGGCATCACCGAACTCGCCATCGTCCTGGAGGAGCTGGGCGCGGCCGGCTGCCCCCTGCTGATGCTCGTGGTCTCGCCCGCCATCTGCGGCACCGTCATCGCCCGCTTCGGCACCGAGGAGCAGAAGCGGCAGTGGCTGCCCGGTCTCGCCGACGGCTCCCGCAAGATGGCGTTCGGCATCACCGAGCCCGACGCCGGCTCCAACTCGCACCGCATCACCACCACGGCGCGCCGCGACCCGGAGACCGGCGGCTGGATACTCAACGGCCGCAAGGTCTTCATCTCCGGCGTCGACATCGCCGAGGCCACGCTGATCGTCGGCCGTACGGAGGACGCGAAGACGGGCAAGCTCAAGCCCTGTCTCTTCATCGTCCCGCGCGAAGCGCCGGGCTTCTCCCGCAGCCCGATCGACATGGAACTGGCGGCGCCGGAGAAGCAGTTCGAGCTGGTGCTGGACGATGTGAAGCTGCCCGCCGACGCGCTGGTGGGTGGGGGCCCCTCCCACGCTTTCGGCAGTGGGGGAGAGGACGCCGGTCTCCTCCAGCTCTTCGCCGGGCTCAACCCCGAGCGCATCATGACCGCAGCGTTCGCCCTCGGCATGGCCCGCTACGCCCTGGGCCGGGCCCTGGAGTACGCCCGCGACCGGCAGGTCTGGAAGGTGCCCGTCGGCGCCCACCAGGCCATCGCCCACCCGCTCGCCCAGTGCCACATCGACATCGAGCTGGCCCGGCTGATGATGCACAAGGCGGCCCATCTCTACGACAGCGGCGACGACATGGGCGCGGGCGAGGCCGCCAACATGGCCAAGTACGCGGCGGGGGAGGCCGCGGTGAAGACCGTCGACCAGGCCGTGCACACCCTCGGCGGCAACGGCCTCACCGCGGAGTACGGCCTCGCCTCGATGATCACCGCGGCCCGGGTGGCCAGAATCGCCCCGGTCAGCCGGGAGATGATCCTCAACTTTGTCTCCCACCAGTCCCTGGGTCTCCCCAAGTCCTACTGAGACCGCCATGCTGCGGAACACCGTCCGACACCGCAGCCGCAGAAGCCGGCTGCCGACCACCGAGCGAAGGGCAGTGAGTCCATGGTGTTCCGCAGCGAGTACCCCGGCGTCGCCCCCCTCGACCTGCCGATCCACGAAGCCGTACTGGGCCGGTCGGCCCCCGAGCACGGCGACCGGCCGGCCCTCATCGACGGCCTGACCGGCACCACCCTCACCTACGCCGAACTGGACGCCCGCACCCGCCGCCTGGCCGCGGCCTTCGCCGAGGCGGGCATCCGCAAGGGCGACGTCCTCGCCCTGCACAGCCCGAACTCCGTCGCCTACCCCGTCGTCTGCTATGCCGCCTCCCGCTGCGGCGCCGCCGTGACGCCCGTCCACCCGCTGGCCACCGCCGACGAGGTCGCCAAGCAGCTCCACGACTCCGGCGCCCGCTGGCTGGTGACGGTCTCCGCGCTGCTGCCGACGGCCCGTACGGCCGCCGAGAAGTGCGGCGGCGTCACCGAGATCTTCGTCTGCGACGGCGCCCCGGGCCACCGGTCCCTGCCCGACCTGCTGGCCACCGGCGCGCCCGAGCCGCAGGTCGCCCTCGACCCCGCCGAGGACCTGGCGTGCCTGCCGTACTCCTCCGGCACCACCGGCGCGCCCAAGGGCGTGATGCTCACCCACCGCAACATCGCCACCAACCTCGTCCAGCTCGACGGCGTCCTCACCGCCGGCCCCGGCGACCGGGTCCTGGCCGTACTCCCGATGTTCCACATCTACGGCTACACGGCGCTGATGAACGCCCCGCTGCGGAAGGGCGCCACGGTCGTCGTGCTGCCCCGCTTCGACCTCGACAGCTTCCTCGGCGCCATCGAGAAGTACCGGGTCACCGCCGTCTACGTGGCCCCGCCCATCGTCCTCGCGCTCGCCAAGCACCCGGCCGTCGAGGGCAGAGACCTCTCGTCGCTGGAGTACCTGCTCAGCGCCGCGGCGCCGCTCGACGCCGAGCTGGCCGCCGCCTGCGCCGCGCGCCTGAAGCTGCCGCCGGTCCTCCAGGCGTACGGCATGACCGAGCTCTCGCCCGGCACCCATGTCGTCCCGCGGGACGCCCGCCAGGCGCCGCCCGGCGCGGTCGGCAAGCTGCTGCCCGGCACCGAAATGCGCATCGTCGGCCTGGACGGCGGCGCCGACCTCGGCACCGGCGACACCGGCGAGATCCTCATCCGCGGCCCGCAGGTCATGAAGGGCTACCTGGGACGCCCCGAGGCCACCGACGCCATGATCGACGCCGACGGCTGGCTGCACACCGGCGACATCGGCCACTGCGACGCGGACGGCTGGCTGCACGTCGTCGACCGGGTCAAGGAGCTGATCAAGTACAAGGGGTACCAGGTGGCCCCCGCCGACCTGGAGGCCCTGCTGCTGCAGCACGAGGACATCGCCGACGCGGCCGTCATCGGCGTCACCGACGCCGACGGCAATGAGATACCCAAGGCGTACGTCGTACCGCAACCGGGGGCCCTGCTCACCGAGCGGGAGATCATCGCGTACGTTGCAGACCGGGTGGCCCCCTACAAGAAGATCCGGCGGGTGGAGTTCACGGACGCCGTACCGCGCGCCGCCACCGGCAAGATCCTGCGGCGCGAACTCCGCGCCCGGGAAAGGAGTTCGCAGGACTCATGACCGACGCACCCGAGACCCCCCTGGTGCCGCGGGCACACGAGCGCGGCATCACCACGCTCACCCTGGACTCGCCCGGCAACCGCAACGCGCTCTCCGCCCGCCTGGTCACCGAACTGCGGCAGGGCCTCGCGGACGCCGTGGCCGACCCCGGCACCCGCGCCGTCGTCCTCACCCACACCGGCACCACCTTCTGCGCCGGCGCCGACCTCTCCGAGGCGACGTCCGGCGCGGCCGGGGACGGCCCGCTCGGGCTGGCCCGGCTGCTGCGCGAGATCGTCGGCCTGCCGGTCCCGGTCGTCGCGCGCGTCACCGGGCACGTACGGGCCGGGGGGCTCGGGCTGCTCGCCGCCTGCGACATCTCCGTGGCCGGGCCCGGCGCGACCTTCGCCTTCACCGAGGCGCGGCTCGGCCTGGCCCCCGCCGTCATCTCCATGCCCGTACTGCCGCGCATGGACGCACGCGCCGCCACCCGCTACTACCTCACCGGCGAGCGCTTCGACGCCGCCGAGGCGGCCCGGACGGGCCTGGTGACGCTGGCCGCCGAGGACGTCGACGCGGCGCTGGAACCGGTGCTGGAGGGCCTGCGCAAGGGCTCGCCGCAGGGCCTGGCGGAGTCCAAGAAGCTCACCTCCGCCGGCGTGCTGCGCGCCTTCGACCGGGACACCGACGCGCTCGCCGAACAGTCCGTCCGCCTCTTCTCCTCCGAGGAGGCCCGCGAGGGCATGACCGCGTTCCTGGAGCGCCGGGAGCCGTCATGGGCACAGTGACCCGCGCCCCCAAGGAACCGCAGCAGGACCGCAGCCGCGCCACCCGCCGCAAGCTGCTGGAAGCGGCCGTCTCCTGCCTCGCCGAACACGGCTGGGCGGGCTCCACGGTGTCCGTCGTGGCGGAGCGCGCGGGCGTCTCCCGGGGCGCGGCGCAGCACCACTTCCCCACCCGTGAGGACCTCTTCACCGCGGCCGTCGAGTACGTCGCCGAGGAGCGCTCGCACGCGCTGCGCGCCCTCTTCCCCGCCTCCGCGCCGGCCGACCGCCGGGCCGTGGTCAGCGCCGTCGTCGACCTCTACACGGGCCCGCTCTTCCGGGCCGCGCTCCACCTCTGGGTCGCCGCCGCCAACGAGGACCAGCTGCACGGCCGGGTCACCGAACTGGAGGCCAGGGTCGGCCGCGAGTCGCACCGCATCGCCGTGGAACTGCTGGGCGCCGACGAGACCGTCCCCGGCGTGCGGGAGACCGTCCAGGGCCTGCTGGACATGGCCCGCGGCCTGGGCCTCGCCACCCTCCTCAGCGACGACACGACCCGCCGCGAGCGAGTGGTGGCGCAGTGGGCACTGCTGCTGGACGAGGCGCTGCGGACATGAGGACGGGCGCCCCGCCGGGGCGCCCGTCCCTTCGGCCGATGTGCCGAGTACCGCCGGCCGTCAGCGGCCCGCGATGTCCCCGTAACCCGAGATGTCGCGCGGGCTGCGGGCCGCGGGGCCCACGTACCGCGCTGACGGCCGCACCAGCCGGCCCGTCCGCTTCTGCTCCAGGATGTGCGCGCTCCACCCGGCGGTACGGGCACACGTGAACATCGAGGTGAACATGTGCGCAGGGACCTCGGCGAAGTCCAGCGTGATCGCCGCCCAGAACTCCACGTTCGTCGCCAGCACCCGGTCGGGGCGGCGGTTGTGCAGCTCCTCCAGCGCCGCCTTCTCCAGCGCCTCGGCGACCTCGAAGCGGGGCGCGCCCAGCTCCTTGGCCGTCCGCCGCAGCACGCGGGCGCGCGGGTCCTCCGCGCGGTACACGCGGTGCCCGAAGCCCATCAGCCGCTCGCCGCGGTCCAGCGCGTTCTTCACGTACGCCTTCGCGTCGCCGGTGCGCTCGATCTCCTCGATCATGCCCAGCACGCGGGACGGCGCGCCGCCGTGCAGCGGACCGGACATCGCGCCCACCGCACCCGAGAGCGCCGCGGCCACGTCGGCGCCGGTGGAGGCGATGACGCGGGCGGTGAAGGTGGAGGCGTTCATGCCGTGCTCGGCGGCCGACGTCCAGTACGCGTCGACGGCCTTCACGTGCTTGGGGTCGGGCTCGCCGCGCCACCGCTTCATGAAGCGCTCGACGACGGTCTCCGCCTTGTCGATCTCCTTCTGCGGGACCATCGGCAGGCCCTGGCCGCGCGCCGACTGGGCCACGTACGAGAGGGCCATGACGGCGGCCCGCGCGAGGTTGTCGCGCGCCTCGGCCTCGTCGATGTCCAGCAGCGGCTTCAGGCCCCACACGGGCGCGAGCATGGCGAGCGCGGACTGCACGTCCACCCGGATGTCACCGGAGTGCACCGGAATGGGGAACGGCTCGGCGGGCGGCAGGCCCGGGTTGAAGGCCCCGTCGACCAGCAGGCCCCACACGTTCCCGAACGACACATGGCCGACCAGGTCTTCGATGTCGACGCCGCGGTACCGCAGCGAGCCGCCTTCCTTGTCAGGTTCGGCGATCTCCGTCTCGAACGCGACGACTCCTTCGAGCCCGGGTACGAAGTCGGACATCAGGCAAGCTCCTCAAGCTAGGGACGGCGGCGCGGCTCGTGGCCACGGTGCCGTGCGGTCGGGGCCGTGCGGTCACGTGTGATGCGGTCGTCGGTACTCCTTGCCTGGACTGCTCTCGCTCGCCCGGCGGTCCCCGCATTCCGGTCGGACCGCGGGCGGTGACGGTGCGTCACCGGTTCGGTTCCGGCGTTCAGTGCGTTCAGGGGCGGACACCATATCTCCGGATGTCCGGAGTCCACAGCGCCCCACCAGATGATTTTGGTGGGTTCCGCACGTGCGGGGAAGCGTGACATCCGGCACACTGTGCGATTTCCTGACGGGAGGGTTACGCACCCCCGAAGACGGGCAGACTGCCGGGCCGCGAGTGGCGCACGGGCCGGCCGTCGCCGGTCCGTACTGCCCGCAGGATGCTGCAAGATATGCCCGTGCACCCTGCCGACGCCGCATCCGCAGCCCACCCCGACCCCGCCTCGATGCGCGCCCAGTACCGCGCGCACGGCCTCAGCGAGGAGGACCTCGCGGGCACTCCGTACGAGCAGTTCGCGCGCTGGTTCAAGGAGGCGGCCGCGAGCGGCATGCACGAGCCCAACGCCATGGTCGTCTCCACCGCCGACGAGGACGGGCGGCCCAGTTCCCGCACCGTCCTGCTGAAGGCGTTCGACGACCGGGGCTTCGTCTTCTTCAGCAACTACACCAGCCGCAAGGGCCGCGAACTGGGGCGGAATCCGGCCGTCTCGCTGCTGTTCCCCTGGCACCCGCTCGCCCGCCAGGTCATCGTCGGGGGCACCGCGGAGCGCATCGGCCGCGACGAGACCGCCGCCTACTTCCGCACCCGCCCGCACGGCTCCCAGCTGGGCGCCTGGGCCAGCGAGCAGTCCTCGGTGGTCGGCTCCCGGGCGGAGCTGGAACGGGCGTACGCCGACCTCGCGGCCCGCTACCCCGAGGGCGAGCAGGTGCCCGCGCCGGCCCACTGGGGCGGCTACCGGGTCGCCGCCGAGAGCGTGGAGTTCTGGCAGGGGCGCGAGAACCGCCTGCACGACCGGCTGCGGTACGTCCGCGCGCCGGGCGGTGGCTGGGCCGTGGAGCGCCTCGCGCCGTAGGGCGAGGGGAGAACGCAGACGACCCGCGGGCCATCTCCCCGGCGCCGGCAGGCGCCGGGGGCCGGTCGGACGAACCGGCGGCCCGCGGGTCGGGTGACTGCTTGGGATTGGCCGGCTGCGCACAGCTCTCGTGCGCTGGTCCGGCGCTGCACTGAGTGAAGCGACGGGCCGCTAGCCCGCAGCCACCTCACGCGTCCGGTGTGCATACATCTGCCGAACCACCTCCCTTCTCGTGTGCTCCACACACTAAGAACCCCTCCGGCCCTCCACAACCGAATTTCCGGCGGGCGGAGATTTTACGGAATGGGGTGTGGGCTGCATCACGTTCCAGTTGAATGATCCGACGTGCAGCACGTGCAGCCGCGTCCAGCAGGGGGTGCCAGTGACTGCTTCGTCCCGCCACTTCAACGCCGCGCTGCCCGGAGAACCGGGCCGCCCGGACCAGCGCCACGACCAGGAGGCCGACGCGGATCCGCCCCCGCCCGACAGCGAGGACTCCGGCCTGCTCGCCGCACTCCTGGACGGCATGGATGCCGCCCTGTGCGCCTTCGACGCCGACGGCACCGTCACCCACTGGAACCGCGAGGCCGAACGCATCCTCGGCTGGACCACCGCCGAAGCGGTCGGCCGCGCCGGCCTGGCCGGCTGGGCCGTACGCGCCGAGGACGCCGACGAGGTGCACGCGGCCCTGATGGGCGCCATGACCGCGCCGGGCCGCCAGGTGCACGAGTTCGCGCTGCTCACCAAGGACGGCGGCCGGGTCCTGGTCCGTACCCAGTCCTCCGCCGTCACCGGCACCGACGGCGCGCCCGCCGGGGTGTACTGCGCGTTCAGCGAGGTGCACACGCAGATCGACCTCGAACGCTCCATCGCGCTCAGCGAAGCCCTCTTCGACGACGCGTCCTGGGGCGTGGTCCTCGTCGACGCCGACCTGCGCCCCGCCGTCGTCAACGCCCACGCCGCGCGCGCCCTGGGGCTGGGGCGTACGCACGTACTCGGGCGCCCGCTGGGGGACCTGCTCGCCCAGGGCGTCGAGGAACTGGAGGGCGCCCTCCAGCACGTCCTGGCCGAGGGCGCGCCCCCGGCCGCCACCGAACTGTGGGTGACGCTGCGCTCCGAGGAGGCGGAGGAGCCCCGCCGTTGCTGGCGCAGCGGCTTCCTGCGGCTGGCGTCCCCGCTCGCCGAGGAGCCCGTACCGCTCGGCGTCGGCTGGCTCTTCCAGGACATCACCGACATCAAGCGCGGCGAACAGGACAGCTCGCTGCAGCGCTTCCGCGCCCATCAGCTGCACCGCGCGGGCCGTGCCGCCGCCGAGTGCGAGGACCCGATGGAGGCAGCCGCCGTCCAGCTGGACTTCGCGCTCGCCGGCTTCGCCGACCACGGCCTGGTCGACCTGGCGGCCGTACCGTCGCCCGCCGGCCCGCCGCTCTCCGGGCTGGACACGACCACGCCCATCGAGGACGCGGACGTGGGCGCGCCGCCCGACGACACCGGGGACCCAGCGCCCCGCCTGGTCCGGGCCCTCGCCTCGCCCGCGGGCGCGCCCGGCCCCTCCCAGCCGGTCGCCGCCACCGGCATCCCGCTGGCGTACGTACCGGGCCACCCGGCCGTCCAGGCGTACCGGCGCCGCGGCTCGGTCCGGGCCAGCGCGGGTCTCTCGGCCTCGCCCGAGGGCTGGGCGGCGGCCCGCAAGTGGCCCGAGGGGACGGTGCACGGCCTGTGCGTGGTGCTGCGCAGCCGGGGCCGGACGGTGGGGGTGGCCACCTTCCTGCGCGGCGCCTCCCGCCGCCCCTTCGACCGCGCGGACGCCGCGTACGCCGAGGACGTCGCCTCCCGCATCGCCGCGTCCCTGGACCTGGCGGACGCGCTGGGCAAGAGATGACGCCGGGGCGCGTGGGCCCGGCCCCGCGCCCCGTCCCTCCGGTGCTCCGGGGCGCTCGGCAGCGGAGCCCGGCTCTCTCAGTGCCGGTAGAAGATCCGGTCCGCGTACTCGCGCATGACCCGGCCGTTCCACTCGTGGCCGCCGTCGACGTTCCCCGAGCGGAGCAGCGGCGGGTCGATGCCGCGCTCCGCGAGCGTCCCCGCCGCGGTCGCCACGACCGCCTGCATGATCGCGCTGGTGACGACGGTGGAGGCGGGCGCGAACGGCGCCTCGATGCCCGGCGCGGTCAGCTCCGCGTCGCCGACCGGGATCCGGCTGTCCAGCACGATGTCGCAGTGGTCCTTGAGGAACGTGCCGGAGACATGCCGCGACTTGGTGCCGTCCGCGTACCCGACCGAGGTCAGCCCGATGACCTTCAGGCCCAGCGCGCGGGCGTTCAGCGCCATTTCCACGGGCAGCGCGTTCCGGCCGGACAGCGAGATGATCACCAGCAGGTCGCCGGCCCGCGCCGGGCTGGAGTCCAGGACGGCGGCGGCCAGCCCGTCGACCCGCTCCAGGGCGCTGCCCAGCGTCGCGGGCATCACGTCGACGCCCACCACCCCCGGTACGGCCAGCAGGTTCATCACCGCCAGGCCGCCGGCCCGGTAGACCGTGTCCTGGGCGGGCAGCGAGGAGTGCCCGGCGCCGAAGCAGAAGATCCGGCCGCCGGCCGCCACGGTGTCGGCGATCAGCGTCCCCGCCTCGACGATCCGCTCGCCCTCGGTGTCGCGCACCGTACGCAGCAGGTCGATCGCCGCGTCGAAGAACTGCCCGGCCAGCCCGTTGCTCTCGCTTCCGCCCATCGCGGAGCGCCCCTCTCCTCGTATGGTCCCGTCCGGCCGGTCGGAACCGGACGGGCGTCCCGCGCCGCAGTGGTGCACGGCCGCCCGCAGCGGTACACGGTCGCTCCTGTGGCGCATGGTCGTGGCCGGTTCCGCGGTCGTGGCGCGGCTCACGTTGCGGTCTGGACCAGTGCCCTGTCAATACGGCGCCCGTACCGTAGGGCCGAAAGGTTCCGACGCATGGCGAACGCCGTGCGTACGGCCCAGGTCACGGGCCGGACGGCCGCTCGACGGCCGCTTCCGGGCAGCGCTCCCGACCGCCCTTCGGCCCACGGGCGGCACCGTTGTCGGTGGGATGCGTCAGAATTGAGTCCAGGGCCATCGCACGACACAGCCGAGGGGCACGCATGTCCGGACTGATCGACACCACGGAGATGTATCTCCGCACCATCCTCGAACTGGAAGAGGAAGGTGTGGTCCCGATGCGCGCTCGGATCGCCGAGCGGCTCGACCAGAGCGGTCCGACGGTCAGCCAGACCGTCGCCCGCATGGAGCGGGACGGCCTGGTCCAGGTCGCCGGCGACCGGCATCTGGAGCTGACCGAGGAGGGCCGCCGCCTGGCGACGCGCGTGATGCGCAAGCACCGGCTCGCCGAGTGCCTGCTCGTCGACGTGATCGGCCTGGAGTGGGAGCAGGTGCACGCCGAGGCCTGCCGCTGGGAGCACGTCATGAGCGAGGCGGTCGAGCGCCGCGTCCTGGAGCTGCTGCGCCACCCGACCGAGTCGCCGTACGGCAATCCCATCCCGGGCCTGGACGAGCTGGGCGAGAAGGCCGAGGCCGATGCGTTCCTGGACGAGGGCCTGCTGAGCCTGATGGACCTCGACCCGGGCGCCGACGGCAAGACCGTCGTCGTACGGCGGATCGGCGAGCCCATCCAGACGGACGCCCAGCTGATGTACACCCTGCGGCGCGCCGGGGTGCAGCCGGGGGCCGTGGTGAGCGTGACGGAGTCGTCGGCCGGGGTGCTGGTCGGCAGCAGCGGCGAGGCCGCCGAGCTGGCCACCGACATCGCGCAGCACGTCTTCGTGGCGAAGCGCTGACCTCTTCCGGCCCGCTCGCCGGCGCCGTTCCGGCGGTCGCTCCGTCCGCGTACCGCCGCTCCGCTTCACCGGTGGGGCGCCGCTTCCGCAATGCCTGCGCAGGCGCCCACCCGGTGCGACGGCTTCACCGCCGTTTCCCGGGGCATGTTCCGCTTCGCCGTTCCGCGAAGATTTTTTCGCCGCCCCTTCCGTCTCTTTTGCGCCCCTGACCTGGAGCAATTGCCTGTACCAAGGCGCGCTCCGGCCGCCCGCCCGCCGTGGACTTGGCGGAATGCGAGCGGTGGGCGCGGCTCCGTGTCACCCTGGCGCTGTCACATGCGCGTGGGCGCATGGGCGTGAGGCGTTGAGGACCTGGGGACGGGCGTCGGCGGGTGCGCGGGGAACACATCCGGCCGGCCGTCGTGACCCCTTGGGGAGGGGGCTCGGATGAGTCCGCGGACGGAAGCATCGCCTGGCTGGGGGGCCACGGACAGCAGGGGCCCCGGCGCTGCGAGCAGCCGGGGCCCTGCCTCCCCATGTCCCCCCGCGAAGACCCGGAGCCCCGAGCTCTCAGGGTCTTCCCCCGCGGGCCCTCTTCCCGTCAGGGCCCGCCTCCCGCTCACACTCTTTCCCTGCCGCGGGCGGCCAATCCTTGAGCATGGTCACTCGTACGAGGGGTGTTGAGACGCGACGGCAGTATATTCGAATATGGGTTCGATAGTGTGGGGCTGCTCAAGGGGACGGATGGGGGTGCCAAGCAATGGTGCGGCGCATCGACGTGACCGGTAGCGGGGGCGTACGGCTCGCGGCCTGGGAGTTCACCGACCCTCCCAAGGCCTACGGCGAGGGATCGGAGCAGAAGCGCAACGGACGAGGTCCCGGTGTGCTGCTCCTGCACGGCCTGATGGGACGGGCGGCGCACTGGGCGGAGACCGCCCGCTGGCTCGGCGCGCGCTACCGCCCCGTGGGCCTGGACCAACGGGGCCACGGCCGCAGCGAGAAGCCCGGTGACGGGCCGTTCGACCGCCTGACATACGTGGACGACGCCATCGCCGCCATCGAGGAGCTGCACCTCGCGCCGGTGGCACTTATCGGCCATTCCATGGGAGCACTCACCGCCTGGCAGCTCGCCGCCCGGCGGCCCGACCTCGTCAGCGCTCTGGTCATCTGCGACATGCGGGCCTCCGCGCTGGGCGCGGCCTCGCAGCGCGAATGGGAGGAGTGGTTCCGCTCCTGGCCGGTCCCCTTCGCCACCCTCGCCGACGTCCGCAAGTGGTTCGGCGAGGACGACCCCACGCTGGAGCGGCCCCGGCCGGCCCGCGGCGAGTTCTTCGCCGAGGTGATGGCCGAGCGCGCCGACGGCTGGCGCCCGGTCTTCTCCCGCCGCCAGATGCTCGCCGTCCGCGAGGCCTGGGTGCACGACGCGCACTGGGAGGAACTGGCGCTGGTGGAGTGCCCCACCCTGGTCGTCCGCGGCCTCGACGGCGAACTGGGCCGCGCCGAGGCGCAGGAGATGGTCCGCGTCCTCCCGCGCGGCGCGTACGCCGAGATCTCCGACGCCGGCCACCTCGTCCCGTGGGAGCGCCCCGAGGACTGGCGCCGCTGCCTGGAACCGTTCCTGCATACGGCCCTCCCGGCCTGACGGCACCGCTGCCGAGCCGGGGCGGAAGCTTTCGCCAAAGGTCTGCGGAGGTCACCAGGGGGCCGTCGACCGGACATGAGTGTGCCCCGGAGCCCGAGCTCCGGGGCACACGTTCGACGGTGAGCGGCGAGGCCCGGCGCGGAGGGCGGCGAGGCCCGGCGCGGTGAGCGGCGAGGCCCGGCGCGGTGAGCGGCGAGACCCGGCGCGGTGAGCGGCGAGGCCCGGCGCGGTGAGCGGCGAGGCTCCGCGTGGAGGGCGGCGAGTCCCTGTGCGGAGGCGGCGAGGCCCCGCGCGTAGGGCCGACCGCCGCCGGCCCGGCAGCCCGGCCCCAACAGCCCCAGGGACGCCAGGGACGCGACCTAGCCCCGGCTCACCGCCACCAGGATCTCCGGCAGCCGCCGCAGCACATGACGGGCGCTCAGCCACAGCCCCAGGAAGGCCACGCCCACCCCGTACGCCACACCCGTCGGCAGCACCAGCCACAGCAGCCCGTTCAGCCCCGCCACATGCAGGCCGACCGTCAGACCCACCATCGGGGCACAGAGCACCGCGCCCACGACCATCCCGCCCAGGATGCTGATCCAGGCGAGCCCGGCCTGCCCGGGGGCGACGTTCTTGTTGCCCTCGGACGGGACCGAGTACGGGAAGAAGACGGAGGCGAAAGCGCCCGTGGCGATCAGCGCACCCAGCAGCGCCAGCGCCAGCCCGTACGCCTCCGGGAACTCGCCCCAGCTGTCGAGCAGCGCCGCGGCGCCGACCACCACCAGCGACACGTACGGCACCGCGACCAGGCACAGCGCCAGCGCCCGCCCGCGCAGCTCCACGTACGCGTCGCGCCGCGTGGAGATCGTCGAGGCCACCATCCAGAACGCCGAGGTGTCCTGCCCGAACTGGTTGTACATCTGCATACCGAGCAGCCCCGCTGCCCAGCAGGCGGTGTAGACGCTGCCGTTGCCCTGGACGACCGACACGAGGGGCACGAGCAGGCCGACGCCGAGCCCCGAGGCCCAGCCCATCTTCGTCTTCGGGTCACGCCACGCGTACCGCAGCGTGCGCTGCATGACGGTCCCCGTACGGCCGCCCGGCAGCAGCCGCGACCAGCCGCCGCCCGCCTTGTCGGCGCGCTTGCGGCCGCTGTCGGTCTCCGCGGCCTGGAGTGTCGAGGAGTCGGGCGAGGTCATCACCCGGGTGAGGGTGCGGAGCCACCACCACACGAGCAGCACCAGCGCGAGCGCCGTGAGCGCGAGCCCGAGCGCGGCACGCCCGTACGCGCCCTCGCTCGTCGCGGCCACCGCGTCCACCGCCGAGGCCGGCGGGATCCAGCGCAGCACATCGGAGACCGGCTCCAGCACCGTCAGGCTCTGCGCCTCGGAGAGCTTCGAAGCGCCGAGGTTGATGCCCTGCGCGCCGACCGCCACGAACAGGCCGCTGAGGACGGCGAGATCACGGCCGCGGCGGCTGGTGAGCAGCCGTACGTTCGCGGTGGCGATGGCGCGGGCCAGCGCCGCGCACACGAGGAGCACCAGCACCGTCGCCACGACCCCGACGAGCGCGGCCGCCGCGCCGTGCGCCACGGCGATCACGGAACCGGCCGCCAGGACGAGCGTGAAGACCGGCCCGGTGCCGATCAGCGAGGCGACCAGCAGCGCAATGATCATCGGCCGGGGCCGCAGCGGCAGCATCACCAGCCGCGTCGGATCCAGCGTCTCGTCGCCGCTCGGGAAGAACAGCGGCATCGCGGCCCAGCCGAGCGCGACGAGCGCCGTGAGCAGCACGGCCACCGTCGGCGCGCCCGGCACGCCGCGCAGCAGGATCAGCCCGAGCAGCAGCCCGGCGGCGATCAGCAGGGTGACGACGATCGAGGCGATGTACGCGGCGGTGCGGCCGGCGGACTGCCGCAGGCCGTTCTTCAGCAGCGACAGCTTGAGCCGTACGAAGAGGGGGGTGAGGGCGGGCGCCGACCCCGCGGCCGACTGCCGGCTCACCGCTCGGACCTGCGTACTCATCGTGTGCCGCTCCCGCCCAGCCAGTCCAGGTCCTGCCCGGCCCGCGCACGGCCGCCCGCGCCGACCAGTTCGAGGAAGGCGTCCTGGAGGGAGGGGGCGTCGCCGCGTACCTGGGCGAGCGGCCCGTCGGCGCGGATCTTCCCGCCCGCGATCACGGCCACCCAGTCGCACAGCGACTCGACCAGCTCCATCACATGGCTGGAGAAGACGACGGTCGCGCCGGACCCGGTGTACCGCTCCAGCACGCCGCGGATGGTCTGCGCCGAGACGGGGTCCACCCCCTCGAACGGCTCGTCCAGGAAGAGGATCTCCGGGTTGTGCAGCAGCGCCGCCGCCAGCCCGATCTTCTTGCGCATACCGGTGGAGTAGTCGACGACCAGCTTGTTCCGGGCGCCGGACAGGTCGAGCACGTCCAGCAGCTGACCGGCCCGCTTGTCCACCTCGTCGCCGGGCAGCCCCCGCAGCCGACCGATGTACGAGAGGAGTTCGGCGCCGGACAGCCGCTCGAACAGGCGCAGTCCTTCGGGCAGTACGCCGATCCGGGACTTCACGGCGACCGGGTCCTGCCAGACGTCGTGCCCGCCGATCTCCACCTGCCCCGAGTCCGGCCGCAGCAGGCCGGTCACCATGGAGAGCGTGGTGGTCTTGCCCGCGCCGTTCGGGCCCACCAGCCCGATGAACCGCCCGGCGGGCAGCGTCAGATCGATTCCCGCGACGGCGGTGTGATCTCCATACTTCTTCCAGAGGTTGTGGATACGCACGGCAGCCGGCGCCGCCGCCGTGCCAGCCTGTTCCACAGCACCCGAACCTTCGGTCGTCACCGGTTCCCCTGTCGATAGACGTCACGGCAGAGACCGGTCACGCCCCCGCCACGCCCCACGATATGCGCCCGATCACAAACCAGCACGGGCCAGGCATTGCCTGGGCATGCCCCACCAGAAGCTCAAGATCACCATCCGGGGGGGGAGGGGGGAGGGCCCCGGAGGGGGCTATCTCGAGCCGCCCCCACCCCGGCTACCGACTCGCTCTCCGGCCCCCGGCTCCCGACTCGCTCCCCGCCCCCGCCCCCCGCCTCCCACCACCCCTGGCCCCCCTTGCCCCCGCCCCCTGCCGCCACCGGTCCTCAAGCCTGCGAGTCGCGGAGCACCATGCTGCGCGCGGGGGCGAAGGGCCGTATTCGACCGCGGCCCTGTGCCCGTACTGCGCACGGGGCCGCGGGCCACCTCGTACGTGTCGCCGGGCAGCCGGCTGCCCGGTCCGGCGGAGATGCCCGATTGTGTGTGCGGCGGGTTGGTCGCCAACGCCGTTCAGGACGCTGGCACGGATATCGAGCTCCGCGTCGGTTACGTGACACGGCCGACTGCTGATCGTCGTCACCGGCCGCTCTGCCACTGAGCCCGGGGCCGTCTCTGCGGATCCGTGGGGGCTCGAGGAGTGCGGCCGTGGGCTCGTGCTCGGGCAGGGCTTACCGGGGTGCTGGGAGGGGAGGCCGGGGCGGTGGGGCGAGGGGAGTGGCGTTCCGGCGGGGAGGGGCCGGCTGCCGTTCGCCGAAACGGTGGCCTCAGCCCTCGGCCCCGTCCCGGCGCCGCTCCACCCTCCCCCCGCAAGGCCCCGCGTTCAGGAAGAGCGGACGGCGGCGGCCTCTTGGCTGCAGGCGTAGGTGAGGGGGGTGAGGAGGTCTTCGGCGTCGGGGAGCCAGCGGTTGGCGGGGGTGGGGGGAACGGCCCACTGGACCGGGGCGTGGCGGCCGGTGCGGGTGGGCGGCGCGGGGAGGTAGGCGCCCTCGCCGTGGATGATGAGGTCGAGGCCGGCGAGGGAGGACCAGCCCAGCTTCCGTACGCGGTCCGGGACCTTGGCGGCGGCGCCGGGGAGGACGAGGAAGAGCATCCGGCGGGCGGGGGTGCGGATGACCGGGCCGAGCGGCAGGCCGCGCCGTTCCATCCGGGCCATGGCCAGGCAGCCGGCGGTCTCGGGCACGTCCAGCGCGTCGAAGGTGCGGCCCGTCGGGAGCAGGATCGCCGCGCGGGGGTTCTTCGTCCACAGGGTGTGGACGACCGAGGTGCTGCCGGTGGCGGCCGTGGTCCAGTCGGCCGCCAGGGGGTGGGCGCCGGGGGCGGGGCAGCCGCGGGCGCCGCACGAGCAGTACGGCGTCGCACCGTCGTCTTCCAGCCATGCGCCGGGGAGTACGTCCCAATGCCGTTCCGCCGCGTAACGCACCGCAATGTCGAGCAGCCGCTCACCGCGCTGCTGAGGGACCTGTGGGGCTTGAGTGACTCCGCTGCTCTGTTCCACGAAGGTGACAACTTCCGCTGTCACCAAGGGTTACGGCCAACCCGTGGCACGGCCCGGCGCAACGTTCTTGCATGTGGGGCGCATGGATGCACGGGCGGGGGCGCGTACGGGGCCGTGCGGCGGAGGGTGGGTAGCCACTTGCGTGAGAGGGCGGGAAGGCCGCCCGGCGGCGGGCCGTGGGCCGTGTGGGCGTCCCCGAAGGACGCGTTCCGGTACGGCGGCGCCGCGTACGCACACAGAAGGCGGGCGCCGCGCGCTTTCCCGTATGTGCTCGTACCTGCCGTGCACGCAGTGAAGCTCATGGAGGGAGGGAGCGGACCTCGCGGGCAATTGGCGGTATGTGGAAGGTACCGCTGATATCGCTGATACCTCTGATATCCCGAGCAACTCGGATATGGCGGGTATCACGGATATCACGGGTACGGGCGGGAAATGATGGACGGGGACGGCGTTCGACGGTGAACGCGCCGCAGTACACAGGGGGTACAGCATGGCCGCCAGGCCACTCGTTGCGCGGCAGCCGAACGAACGGCTGCAGGCGCTCATCCAGGAAGCTGCCTGTTCCAATGCCGGGCTCGCCCGCCGCGTCAACGTATGCGGCGCCGAGCACGGTCTGGATCTGCGCTACGACAAGACGTCCGTCGCCCGTTGGCTGCGCGGCCAGCAGCCCCGCGGCCGGGCGCCCGCCATCATCGCCGAGGCGCTGGGCCGCAAGCTGGGGCGCACGGTCACGATCGACGAGATCGGCATGGCCGACGGCAAGAACCTCGCCTCCGGCGTCGGGCTGCAGTTCTCGCCCACCGTCCTCGGCGCGATAGAACAGGTCTGCGAGCTGTGGCGGAGCGACGTGGGCCGCCGGGACTTCCTCAGCGGCTCCACCGTCGCCGCGTCCGCGCTGGTCGAGCCGAGCCGCGACTGGCTGATCACCGGCGCCGACACCCAGGTCGCGCGAAACGCCGGTGCCCGGGTGGGGCTTTCGGATGTCGAAGCGGTGCGCTCGATGACGAGCGCCCTCAGCGAGCTGGACCACCAGTACGGCAGCGGGCACGTCCGCCCGGTCGTCGTGCACTACCTGAACAGCGTCGTCTCCGGACTGCTCGCCGGCTCGTACCGCGAGTCGGTCGGCCGCGAACTCTTCGCCGCCGTGGCCCGGTTGACCGAGCTGGGCGGGTACATGGCCGTCGACACGGGGCAGCCCGGCCTGGCGCAGCGGTACTACATCCAGGCGCTGCGGCTGGCCCAGGCGGCGGGCGACCGCGGGTACGGCGGGTACGTGCTCGCCGCGAGCATGAGCCACCTCGCCGCCTCGCTCGGCAACCCCCGGGAGATCGCCCAGCTCGCGCGGGCGGCCCAGGAAGGCTCGCGCGGGCATGTGACGCCGCGGGCCGAGGCGATGTTCTGTGCCGCCGAGGCGCGCGGGCACGCGCTGATGGGGGACGAGCGGGCGTTCCAGACCGTGGCCGCGCGGGCGGTCGGCGCGATGGACCGGGCCGAGGCGGGTACGGACGCGGGCGACGACCCGGCGTGGATCGCGCACTTCGACCCCGCCTACCTCGCCGACGAACTGGCCCACTGCCACCGGGACCTGGGGCAGGCGACCGCGGCCGGGCAGCAGGCCGAGCAGGCGCTCGCCGGGCTCCCCGAGAGCCGGGCGCGGCGGCGCGCGATCGGGCTGGTGCTGCTGGCGAGCGCGCAGGTGCAGCAGCGCGAGATCGAGCAGGCGTGCCATACGGGTACGCGTGCGGCCGAGTTGCTGAGCGGGCTGCGGTCCTCGCGCGGTACGGAGTACCTGGAGGACTTCCAGGCGCGGTTGGAGCCGTACCGGGAAGAGGCGGTGGTGCGGGAGTTCGCCGCGCGGTTGGAACTGCGGGCCGCGTAGACGTAGGCGTACCGGCGCAGGCGCGGAAGGACGGTGCCGCCGCTCCCCTCGGGGGAGCGGCGGACGTCTGCTGTGTGCCGTTCTGTCGTGTGGCACCCATATCCGTGGATCTGCGGACATCACCGTGTGGGGCTGCTGGGTGTCAAGTGGCCCATGACCAGGCGACGTGGTCGAACGTGACTGCTACCCGGTAGCGTGAGCCGACGATTCCGTAAGAAGCAGAAGTAGGAGTCCCGGTGACGCAGAGCGGACAGGGTGGCGACCCGCAGAGTGCTGCGGGCGGACCCGCGCGCGAGGGCGTGGTGCTGCCCGCGAACGGCGGCGAGCCGTACGTGCCCGACCAGCAGTCCGCGCCCGCCGCCGGTCAGCCGTGGGGCGAGCCCTGGGGGCCGTCCCAGGCGCCGCAGCAGCAGGACTCCTACGGGGCGCCGCAGCAGGGCGGCTACCCGCCGCCGCCCCAGGGACAGGCCCCGGTGCCCCCGATGCCGCCGGGTCAGCCGCCGGCCGGCCCGGGCTATCCGGGCGCCCAGGACACGTACGGCGCGCAGGGCTCGTACGGTGCTCAGCCCTCGTACGGCGGTGGCCAGGGCTCGCCCGGCGGGCAGGGCACGTACGGGCAGCAGCCCGGGTACGGCGCGCCCCAGTCCGGGTACGGCGCACAGCCCTCGTACGACGCCCCGCCTTCGTACGACGCCGCGCCCTCGTACGGCGACGCCCAGGGCGCCTACGGGCAGCAGCCCTCCTACGGTGCGCAGCCCTCCCAGGGCACGCAGCCCTTCTACGGCGGCGCGCAGAACACGTACGGCCAGCAGGCGCCCTTCGGTGGCCAGCAGGCGTCCTACGGTGGCCAGCAGCCCCAGTTCGCCGGCCAGGAGGGCTACGGCTCCCAGGGCACCCACGGGGCGCAGAACGCCTATGGCGACCGGAACGCCTTCGGGGGCGGCCAGGACGCCGCCCCGAACGGTGCGCACTCCGGCTACGGCTACCCCCAGGAGCCCGCCGCTCCGCAGCAGCCCTCCGCTCCGCAGCGGTCCGGTACGGACGGGGCCGGGAACGGTGCCGGCGGGGCGCTCGTGCGTGCCGAGCGGCAGCCCGCGGCGCCGCTGCCGCCCGCGGCCGACCAGCCCGGCGCCGGCGCGCCGCTGCCGCCCGCCGCGGGGCAGGGCGCCGGCCCGCTGCCGCCCGCCGCGGGGGACGCCGACGCCACCCAGTACCTGCCGCCCACGGCCGGGGACAGCGAGGCCACCCAGTTCATCCCGCCCGCCACCGGGGACAGCGAGGCGACCCAGCTCATCCCGCCCTTCGCCGGCCGGCAGGGGCAGGGCGGCCAGGGCGGTCCCGGCGCGCAGCCGATGCCGCCGGCGCAGGGGGCGCCCGGGCCGATGCCCGGCTCGCTGCCGCCCGAGAACAAGCGGCCCGAGAGAGACGCCGAGTCCACCACGATGCTGCGGCGGCCGGTGATGCCGAAGGCACCCGCCTCGCCCGACGGCACCGACGCGGCGACCCAGCTCATCCCGCCGGTCGGCGGCGGTGCGCCGCAGCCGCCCCCGGGCGCGCCGTTCGCCATCCGGCCGGGCAGGCCGGGGGACCGGCCGACCCCGGCCGAGTTCGACGGCCTTTTCCGTGACACGCCGGCCGGTGCCGCCGAGGCGGACTCCCCGGCCTCCACCCAGCAGATGCCGCGCTTCGAGGAGCCCGCAGCGCAGGGCTTCGGGGGGCGTCAGCCGTATGCGGCACAGCCCGCGGCGTCCCAGCAGCCGGGCCCGGCACCACAGCCGGGCGGCTTCCCGCCGCAGGGCGGGTTCCCCACCGAGGACCGCCAGGGCCACGGCGGTGGCGGGCGCCGCCGCAAGCTCGCGCCCGCTGCCGTCATCGGGGCCGTCGTGGTGGTCTGCGTCGGCGCCGGGCTCGGCGTCGGCTACGCGCTCAGCGGCAGCGGCGACGACAGCGCCAAGAAGGACAGCGGCAAGACGTCCGCGGGCGCGGCGCAGGAGGAGAAGCCCTCGCCGACCGCGGACCCGGCCGAGGCGCAGGCCAAGGAGCTGGACGCGCTGCTCAAGGACAGCAACAACAGCCGCTCCGCGGTGATCGGCGCGGTCGGGAACATCAAGTCCTGCAACAAGCTCGGGGACGCGGCCAAGGACCTGCGGGACGCGGCGAAGCAGCGCAACGACCTGGTCACCCGGCTGGGCAAGCTCTCGGTCGACCAGGTGCCCGACCACCTCGCGCTGACCACCGCGCTGACCAATGCCTGGAAGTCCTCGGCAGCGGCCGACAGCCACTACGCCACCTGGGCCGACCAGGTCGCGCACGCGGGCAAGAAGGGCTGCCACAAGGGCAAGGCGCGCGGCACCAAGGCGGCGGTGCAGGGCAACACCGCCAGCGGCCAGGCGACCACGAACAAGAAGGAAGCCGCGCAGCTCTGGAACCCGATCGCGAAGAAGTACGGCCTGACCGAGCACAGTCCCGAGCAGCTCTGAGGCCGTCCGGGCGGCTCTGAGGCACCGCCGCCCGGAGCAGCGCCGAGGACCGGCCTCGGCGCCCTCCGGGCCTCCCGGTGCGGCCCGGTGCCGGGGCCGCACCTCACGCGTCCTTGCGCGGCTTCTCCAGCGTCCTGGTGAGGTTCACGAAGCCGGAGTGCGTGGTGACCAGCCGGCCGTCCCGTACGACCTGGTACGTCACCATCGCGTTCACGATCCGGGGGAAGGACTGCACGGCGAGCATGTCGTCGTAGCGCCAGCGCAGCTTCGGGGTGAGGCCGCCGGTGTCGACCGCCCGGTCCCCGTTGTCCAGTGCCTGCTGGAGGGAGCGCGCGGTGACGTCCCCGCCCTCCTCGGCGACCTGCTCGACCGTCGCGCGCAGCACGGTGTAGGCGATCCACGTGGTCTGCACGCCGGCGTCCGCCGGGTCGATGCGGTTGTCGTCGAAGGCGTGCTCGGTGATCACGTCGCGCATGGGGTCCCAGCGCCGGTCGCGCGCGTCCGGGTACCAGCCGGTGACCAGCGCGCCCTCCAGCGGGCTGGACTTGCCGCCCGTACGGTCCACCAGGGTCTGGTTCACGCTGCCGAGCACGGACGCCATCTGGACCTTCGGCTTGTCCTCCTGGAGGCGCCGGAAGGAGTCGAAGAAGGTGTCGGTGTGCTCGCCGAGGGTGGCGGTGACGCAGGCGCCCTTGGCCTTGGCCCCGAACTCCGCCGTCCCGTAGAAGGCCGGGTCGGCGCCGACCTCGTCCATCGACTGCTGGGCCGCCTCGGTGTAGTCGGTGGCGTTCTCGGGGGCCCGGACGTCGTGGGCCGCCGTACGGCCGCCGGTGGCCAGGCCGGCGTTGAGGAGCGGCGGCATCTGGTCGCCCTGGATGGTGTCGGGACGGACCAGCGAGACCCGCTCGCACTCGCCGGCGAGCTGCCGCCCGTTGCCCGCCAGCAGGGCCGCCTGGCCGCCGTTGACCGGGTAGGACAGCGGGCTGTCGAACTCCTCGCCGGAGACGCCGTACCCGCCGATGTACGGGATGTTCGCGGCCTCCAGCGGGCCCATGAAGGACCGGCCCTGGCGGCTGTAGGAACCGACGACGGCGACGGCGTGGGCGGAGACGGCCTTCTGGGCACAGCGCGCCGCGGCGACCGAATCGTTGCGTTCGTTGCAGGTGAGCACCCGCAGCCGGTGGCCGGCGATGCCGCCCTTGGAGTTGACCCAGCGCGCGTACGCCTCGGCCATGGCGGGCATCCCGGCCATGTTCGTGCCCTTGGTGCCCGAGGGCGCCCAGGTCATGACGGTGATCGTGGACCCGTCCCCGGCACCGGCGGCGTCGCCCGAGGCGCCGGGGAGCGAACCGCAGCCGGTCAGCAGGGACGCCAGGACCGCCGTACCCGCCACCGCTGAGCGGATCGCGGTGGCGCGGTGGCAGAAACGGGGGAAGGAACGACGCCGTCCGGTCATGTGCCCGCACTTTTCCGGCCAGGACAGAACACCTGAGTGCTGCTCGGGTAACGGAAAGTGACCTGAAGGTGAACAGCGGGGGAGGCCCGGCCACCGCGTCCTGGCCGAGAACGTACGATCGATTGTTGTGCAAGGTTCGGAGAAGTCTTCCCGTCGCGGCCGCCGCTCGACCACCATGGGCGCCATGCCGCTCAACGACATGCCCTGGTGGCGCTGGCGCGCCAATGTGCGCTCGGCGCTGCACATGCTTTCCGACCCCGCCTTCCAGCAGGACACCTGGGTGGCCGGCCTGCCCGGATACGGCGATGTGACCGACGCCGTGTACCGGCTGGTGGAGGACACCTGGCTGGACAACTGGTCCGCGGAGAAGTACGTCGGCACGATATTCCGGGACTCCCAGGAAGCCGCGCTGGTCGACGTCGCCGTGCTCCGGGTGCTGCGCATCCTGCACCAGGTCGGCGCGGACGCCCCGGCCGGCGACTACCTGGAGCACCACGGCTGGCCCGAGGCCGTACGGGCCGCGCGCGACGCCCACGTCCGCATGGCCACCGCCGACGGCGAGGACCCGGACGTGCCGCCACGCTCCCTCGAAGTGCTGGCCATCGTCACCAGGGGCCTGGAACCGCAGGAGTGAGCCGGGCCACGTGAGGCCCGGCGGGCGGCGCCCTCCGGGCAGCCGACAGGGGAGCGGACGGTGTGCGCAGGGCCGGAATGTGCGACCCTTTCTCCTCATGAGCCAGTCGAAGCCCGCCCTCTCCGATCAGTACGTCCTGACGCTGTCCTGCCCGGACAAGCAGGGCATCGTGCACGCGGTGTCCAGCTACCTCTTCATGACCGGGTGCAACATCGTGGACAGCCAGCAGTTCGGGGACCGGGACACCGGACTCTTCTTCATGCGGGTCCACTTCCGTGCCGAGACCGCCGTCACGCTGGAGAAGCTGCGCGCCAGCTTCGCCGCGGTCGGCGACTCCTTCCAGATGGACTGGCAGATCCACCGGGGCGACGACAAGATGCGCGTCGTCCTCATGGTGTCCAAGTTCGGCCACTGCCTGAACGACCTGCTCTTCCGCTCCCGCATCGGCGCGCTGCCGGTGGAGATCGCGGCCGTGGTCTCCAACCACACCGACTTCGCCGAGCTGGTCGCCTCCTACGACATCCCCTTCCACCACATCCCGGTGACGAAGGACACCAAGGCGCAGGCCGAGGCCCAGCTGCTGGAGCTGGTCCGCGCCGAGCAGGTCGAGCTGGTCGTACTGGCCCGGTACATGCAGGTCCTCTCCGACGACCTCTGCAAGGCGCTGTCGGGCCGGATCATCAACATCCACCACTCCTTCCTGCCGAGCTTCAAGGGCGCGAAGCCGTACCACCAGGCACACGCCCGCGGCGTGAAGCTGATCGGCGCCACCGCGCACTACGTCACCGCCGACCTCGACGAGGGCCCGATCATCGAGCAGGAGGTCGCCCGGGTCGGCCACGACGTCACCCCGGAGCAGCTCGTCGCCGTCGGCCGCGACGTGGAGTGCCAGGCGCTGGCCCGCGCCGTGAAGTGGCACAGCGAGCGCCGCGTGCTGCTCAACGGCAGCCGTACGGTCGTCTTCGCCTGAACGTTTCGACGTACCGCCGCTCGCGCCGCTGACCGTACGGACGGTCAGCGGCGCGAGAGCGAAGCCGTCAGAGGCGCGAGAGCGAAGCCGTCGCGAAGAGGACGTCGCGGATGGCGTCCCGCTCGCCGTGCTGGCCCGCCGCCGCGTCCTCGGGCGACACGTGCCCAGCGGCCAGCTGGCAGAACTCCACGCTGTCCAGGGCGATGTGCGCCACGGTGTGGTCCGGCGTACCGAGCGCGCCCGGCGAGTCCAGCGAGATGTACCAGTGGCCGCCGCCGCTGCCCTCCACCTCGAGGTGCAGCGTGCGCCCCGGCGTGCCCGCCTCGACCAGCCGCCGGGGCGGCGTGGCCAGCCCGGAGCGGCGCCGTACGGCCAGCGCCGACGGCAGCAGCCGGGCCGCCAGGTCGACCATGCCGTGCATGTGGTCGGCCGCCGGGGCCTCGTACGGATAGTCCACGGCGTCGGCGATGTCCCCGGCGTGCACCCAGCACTCGAAGGCCCGCTCCAGCATGGAGTCGCGCAGCGGCAGCCGGAAGTCGCCGTACGGAACGGCAAGTTCGGCCACCCCGCGGCCCGCGAACGCCACCGTCCGTATCAGGGCGTGGGTCTGCTCGCGCCACGGCTCGCGGGTGGCGAGCGGGGACTCCTCGTGCACCGACGTACGCCAGTACGCGAGCGTGCGCTCCGTCGGGTCGGTGGGGGCGTCCTCCGGGACCTCGGCGCCCAGCGGGTCGGTGAGGCCGAGGGCGTTGGCCACCAGGCCGTCCACGGACATCAGATGCCCGATGACGCCCGCGACGGTCGTGGTCCGGCCGGCCGCCCGGTCGTTCTCGAACCACCGCAGCCGGACCGGGGCCCGCCACTCCGCCTCGCCCATGTCCCGCAGCAACGCGTCCAGCTTGGCCGCCTCCGCGTCGTACGGGCCCGCCCACTCGGGCACCGGGATACGCGCCGGACGGCGGCCCAGGCAGCCCTCCAGGACCCGGCTGCGCAGCAGCGGGTCCAGATCCAGGCTGTCGGCCGGGTGCAGCAGGCCGACCGCGTCCCGCAGCCGCAGCGCTTCATCGGCGCACGTGGCGCAGTCCGTGAGGTGCGCCTCGACGGCTGCGGTCTCCTCGGCCGAGCAGGCGGCCAGCGCCCAGGCGCCCAGCAGCGACTTGAGCACCGCGTGCGGCGGCTCGGGCCGGTCGGTGCCGGCCGGGTCCTGGTCCGTGGTCCCGTCCTTCTGCGTGGCGGCGTGCTCGGCGCCGCTGTCGTCGGAGGTGTCCCGCTCCTGCCCCTGCTCCCGCTCCTGCGCCCGCTTCCGCTCCTGTTCCGCCGGCGGGTCCGGCTCGGGGGCCGACTCCGGCACGTGGACGTCCGGCAGCGGGCCCTGGTCCTCGGCGGGGCGTCGCGGGGCCGGTATGCGCGGGCGCTCGCCGTTGCCGGGGCAGGGACGGCCCGTGCCTTCGGGGCCCTGCGGGCCGAAACGGTCCCAGTCCTCGGGGCCGTTCACAGCGCCCGCCCGTATCCGGAGCCGGGCGGTGCCGGCGGCGGGGAGCCCGGGTGGCCCGGCGCGGTCGGCCCCGCCTGGTGGTTGTGCGCGGTGGCGAGGAGCTGCAGGCCGAGCCGGAGCCGACGGCGCGCTTCGTCCTCGGTGACACCCAGGTCGGCGGCGGTCTGGCGGTAGTCGCGGCGCTGGAAGTAGGCCAGTTCCAGCGCGGCGCGGAGCGGGGCCGGCATGGAGGTGACGATGTAGTCGGCGCGGGCCGCGGTGGAGGCGGCGTTGATCTTCTGCTCGATCTCGGCCGGTTCCGGTGCGTCGGCGCCACAGCCCAGCGCGGAGGCGGCCTCGGTCTGGCGCAGCCGGTGCACGGCCTGGCGGTGGGTGAGGGTGGCGACCCACGACCGCAGCGAACCCTGCTTGGGGTCGTACGCGTCGGGGTTCTCCCATATGTAGCCGAAGACCTCGCGGGTGATCCGGTCGGCGGCGTCCTCGTCCTCCAGGACGCGCTGCGCGAGGCTGTGCACGAGCGAAGCGAAACGGTCGTACAGCTCGCCCAGCGCGGCTGCTTCGCCGCGGGCGAGCCGCTGCTGCATCCGCCTGTCCCAGCGCGGCGGCGCTTCGTTCACCATCCACGGCCCCCTTCCCCGTCGCCGCTGTGCCCACCGTCACAGAAGTTCATCGTCACAGAGTCCGTCGTGTGTGCGCCGTGCCATCGAATGTAGTGCTCCGGTCCGCCGGCGCACCTTCCTTTACGGCAAAACGAGCCGTGCGGCGACTGCGGATGGTATAGGTCCCGTCACTTTCTGATTGAAGTTCCTGGCGAAAGACGACTGATACAGATCGTTCATGCCCTTTTTTGCCCGCACGTTATTCGTGTGTGACCGGATGCGGGGAGGAAAGCCGGTGATCCAGGGCATAGCCTGGGTCGTGGCGGCCTGTTGCGCGAGGAATTCCCACGAGTTTCAGGGGAGCGGGTCCGGGCAGCCGATGCGGGGAAGGGTGCGTTCCGGATGGCTCCGGAGAGGCGTCCGGTCCGAGAGCGAGCGAAAGGCTTCGAGCGCGTGACGTTGAAGGTGGCAGAGGACGAGCAGGGCCCCTGGGCGGTCCTGCGGGTGTCCGGCGAAATGGATCTGGTCACGTCCCCCTCGGTGCGCCAGCATGTGCACGACGCGGTCGCGGAGGGGCGCCGCAGCGTCGTGCTGGACCTGTCCGGAGTGCAGTTCTGCGACTCCAGCGGCGTCGGCGTACTGATCGCCGCGCGCCGCCTGATGCGCTCCTGCCAGGGCCGGCTGCGGCTGATCCTGCCCGCTCAGGGCGCGGTCGACGGCTCGCACGTGAACCGTGTGCTCGCGGCGCTCGGCGTGCGCCGCCTCTTCGAGGTGTACCCCGACGTGACCACCGCCGTCGACGAAACCGCGGCCCCGCTCTCCGCCTGAGCGTCTCCTCTCCCCGCCGGGTCGGCCCCGCTCTCCGCCTGCCCCGCCACCGAACTGCGGCTTTTCCGCCGTATCGCGCCTTTGACTTCCGCTCGCCCCGGCACTCCCCGCCGGACCGCTGGACGCCTGTACCGCCGTACCGTTTCCCCCGCTTTCTTTCCCCATGGGGGAGCACGAGGTCCCCTTCTCAACACAGTAGCGGGAGGGTCTGACACCCCCCGGGCACCAACAGCCCCCCCGCAGCCTCGCCGCCCCCCCTCAAACCCCGGCAGCCTCACCGCCCCCCCCAAGCCCCCGCAGCCTCACCGCCTCCCCCAAGCCCCGGCAGCCTCACCGCCCCCCCCTCAAGCCGCCCGTGGGGGGAACTCCGCGCGTACGACGAAGCCGCCGTCCGGGGTCGGGCGGGCTTCCAGGGTGCCGCCGAGGCTCTGGGCGCGTTCGCGGAGGCCCACCAGGCCGTGGCCGCCGCCGGGGAGCTGCGGGGCGTCCGCGCCCGCGTCCGGCGGGCCGTTCCGGACCTCCACCAGCAGTCCCGCATCCTCCGCGCGCGGCTGCGCGACCCGTACCCGTACCCGGGCGCCCGGCGCGTGTTTGCGGACGTTCGTCAGCGCCTCCTGCACGGTGCGGAACGCCGCCCGCTCCACGGTGCGGTCCGTCGGCGCGTCCCCGTCCACGCCGTTCTCGTACGTCACGTCCAGCGCCGACATCTCGATCAGCCGCGGCAGTTCGGCCAGGTCCGGCTGGGGCGCCGGCGCCGGCTGCGCCGCGCCGTCCTGCTCCTCCGGTGGTCTGCCGCCCGCGGCCCGCAGGATGCCGACCATGTGCCGCAGCTCCTCCAGCGTCCGTACCGACAGCTGCCGGATCGTCCGCGCGCCCTCCCGCGCCCCGGCGTCCTCCGACGCGACCTGGAGCGCCCCCGCCTGGAGGCTGATCAGGCTGACCTGGTGGGCCACCACGTCGTGCATCTCGCGCGCCAGCCGCGCCCGCTCCGTGGCCAGTACCCGGTCCGCGATCAGCCGGTCCTCCCGTTCCAGGCTGCGGGTGAGATCGGCGACGCGGGCCGCCAGTTCGCGCCGGGTGCGTACCAGCAGACCCAGCCCGATCGGCCCGGCCGAGGTCACCGAGGCGTCGATCAGGACGAGGGTGTTCTCCCGGTACGCGGTCGGCTCCCAGTCCGCGATCGGGTACGGGAAGAAGTGCGCGGCGATCAGCAGGAACGCGCAGGCCCCGAGCCGGAAGCGGCCCGGCCGCAGCGCGGCGACCGTGTACAGGGCGATCATCGGCGCGAACCAGATGTAGCCGATGTAGAGGCCGGGCATGGTCGCCAGGAAGACCGTGAGGGGCAGTCGGCGGCGCAGCAGCAGGGCCAGCGCGGCCAGCAGTGAGACGCCCAGTTCCAGCGGCTGGTCGACGTCGTTGACGAGGAAGGAGTCGGCGATGCCGAGCAGGGTGGGGACGACGAGGACGGCGTGCTGCCGCCACCGGCCCGCGCGGATGCCGCGCCGTCCTGCCGCCGGTATGTCCCCCGCTTCCGCCGCCGGGGCCGGCTCCGTGACCGTACCGGCCGGTGTCATCTCGGGCCTCCCGTGACCAGGCCCGCGCGGTCCGCGACGATCGCGGCCTGTACCCGGTTGATGCCGCCCAGTTTGCCGAGCAGCGCGCTGACGTGATCCTTGACCGTGCTGGGCGCGAGGCCGATCCGGGCGGCTATCTGCGCGTTGCCCAGGCCCTCGCCGAGCAGCGCCAGCACCTCCGACTCGCGCGGGGTGAGGGCGCGTACGGCGTCCGCCGCGGCCGCCTGGGTCTCGGCGGTGAGGTACCCGCCGATGACGGCCCGGGTGACGCCCGGGTCCAGCACGCTGCCGCCCGCCGCGAGAGTGCGCACGGCGCGGATCAGCTGCTCGGGGTCGGAGTCCTTCAGCAGGAAGCCGGACGCGCCCTCGCGCAGCGCGGCCGTCAGGTACTCCTGCGCGTCGAAGGTCGTGAGCATGGCGATGGCGGGGGGCTCGGCCGCGGCCCGCAGGCCGCGGAGTACGGTGAGACCGTCGACGTCCGGCATCCGGATGTCGAGCAGTACGACCTCGGCACCGCTGCGCCGTACCGTCTCGACGGCCGTGGCGCCGCCGCAGTCGGCGACCATCTCCACGTCCGGCGCCGTGCCCAGGATCATCCGCAGCCCGGACCGGACCAGCCGCTCGTCGTCCACCACAGCGACACGGATCACCGGTCGCCCCTTCCTGTCGTGCCGTACCGACTCCGCGCGGCGGGCCCGCACCCCCGCCGTTGGGCGGGGGTCCGCACGCGACCTGCGGAGGATGCCGCGGGACGGCACCCGCGGGCAGAGTGCTCCTCATGCTGCACCACTGAGGAGGCCACGAGCCGGTCACGCGGTGCAGCTCACACCGGCGGCCGCCGCGACCCCCACACGCGACGGCCGCCATCGGTGCGTTCGGTACCGAACGTCCCCTTCGGGGTCCGTGCTCACTCCGGGCGGGTGTGCGCCCAGGAGTGCGTGCTGCCGTGGCCGGGGCTGAACGCCCGCCCCGTGGTGAGTACCACTACCGAGGTCATCGCGGCCAGTAAGTACGCGGTGGTGGCGAGGTCCAGCGTCCCTTCGACCGTCCGCGTCCCGGTGCCGAAGGCCCCGGTGACGGTGTAGCCGACCACGGTCCGCACCACGAGGTAGAGCTGGAGCGCGGCGAAGACCAGCAGTGCGCCGCGGACGTCCCGCCGCCCCCGCAGGGCGAGCCGGCCGGTCACCAGCCAGCCCGCGACGGCGGTCAGCGTGGCGAACGCGGCCCCGGCGGACGGCGCCACGGCCGACGGGCTCACGGCCGCGTCCACGGCGCTCGCCAGGTAGGACCCCGCGCCTTTCGTGCCGTCGGCGAGCAGCCGCACCAGCCAGGCCGTCTGTACCAGTCCGGCCAGCAGGAACAGCGCCCCGCAGATCCGGGATACCCGCCCCGGCCACCAGGAGCCGGGGGCCCGGCCGGGGCCCGCGTCGGGGCGCGCGGGCAGCAGGGCGCAGAGCACGACGATCCCGGCGAGCAGGCCCAGTACGTGGGTGGCCAGCGTCCAGCCGCCCATTGCCTCGAAGCGGTAGGCGGAGCGGTATCCGGGGTGCAGCAGGCCGATGCCCTCGCGCAGCGAGCGGGCCAGGACGAGGCAGGCCAGCAGTACGGCGGCCGGGCGGGCGACGGTGCGCTGCGCGAGCGCGGCACCGGCCACCGCGGCGAGTGCCACCGCGAGCGCCCATTCCTGCGGGCCCAGCGCGCCCACCGGCCCCGCCAGCGGGTTGAAGAGGCCCTCGGCGAAGTCCAGGGGGCCCACCCGGGCGTCGACCGCGCCGGTCACCACCCAGGCGAGCAGCGCGCCCGCGTACAGCGTCAGGGCCAGCCCGGCCGCGAGGTAGGCGCCGCTGTGCTCGGGCGCGGCCCGGCCGGATGCGGCGCCCGGCCGTACGTCGAGCAGCCCGCCGTCCTGCATCGCCATGACCGACCCCCGATCCGCCGCGCACACCGGGCCGTACGCCGCGTTCTCGCCCGCGGGCGCCCGTCGTGCGGTGCGCCCGCCGTGCACTGTCATTGTTCAAGGACGGCGCGTGTGTGCGCGGAGGTTCCACCCCTGTGTGCCGGCGGCCCCGGTGTTCTCCTCGGGCCGTGTCGCGCACCGTCCGGCCCACCGGCCCCCGGTCTTGGCCCACCCGCCCCGCGTTCTCAGCGCACCCGTCCCGCGACCGCCGAGACGAAGTCGCGGATCTCCTGGCGGGTGCGGGTGCGCAGTGCGGTGAGCGACTGGCGGGTCTCGACGGAGTGCAGCTCCGTGACGCCCGCCATCAGCCGCTCGGCCTGCTCGACCACGTCGGCGTCGCCGCTGACCATCTGGGCCCGGAACATCGTCTCCTGTGCGGCGCGCCGCGCCTTGTACTGTTCCTCGCGCAGCTCGGGGGTGTCCTCGCCGCACAGTTCGTCGCCGTCGTGCAGGACGAACCACCGGTGGACCAGCACTCTGCGGTACTCCAGCAGGGCCCCCGCGTAGGCGCAGTACGCGTCGATGCGTTCCTGCCGCAACTTCTCCTCGCGTGCGAGGGCGTGGCTGCGCTCGGTCTCGCGGCGCTGGAAGAGGTGGGTGGTGCCGGCGCCGAGCAGCGTGCCGACCACCGCGACCACGCTCGTGACTACTGCCTCCATATGGCCAGTTGATCACCTCGGTCCCCGTTCGCGACAGGGTGCGGAGCGGTCGGTACCTTCTTCCGCTTCGCGAACGGTGGGGCAAGATGGCCTTCATGGGGAGCTTCGGGGGACACGGCCGCCTGATCGCCGGCCGCTACCGGCTGGAGGGCCGGCTCGGCCGCGGCGGGATGGGCACGGTCTGGCGGGCCGCCGACGAACTGCTGGGCCGGCAGGTCGCGGTGAAGGAGCTGAACCTCGACGACGACCAGGGCGGCAGCAGCACCACCTTCGGCACCCTCGGCACCGACGGGCTGGGCGGTTCCGCGGACGTGTCGGTGCTGCGTGAGCGGATGCTGCGCGAGGCCCGTACGGTGGCGCAGATCAAGCATCCGAACGTGATCGTCGTGCACGACGTGGTGACCCAGGACGACCGGCCGTGGATCGTGATGGAGCTGGTGGACGGCGGTTCGCTGGCCGACCGGCTGGCGACGGGCGGCCCGCTGGCCCCCAGGGAGGCCGCACGGATCGGCGTCGCGCTGCTGGGCGCGTTGCGCGTGGCGCACGCCCGCGGGGTCCTGCACCGCGACATCAAGCCCGCCAACGTGCTGCTGGAGGCGGGTACCGGCCGGGTGGTCCTCACCGACTTCGGCATCGCTCAGGTGGCGGGCGGGTCGACGCTGACCGAGACGGGGACGTTCGTCGGTTCGCCGGAGTACACCGCGCCCGAGCGGATGGCGGGCCGCGGTACCGGCCCGGAGGGCGACCTGTGGTCGCTGGGGGTGCTGCTGTGCACGGTCCTCAGCGGCGGCCGGACGCCCTTCCACCGCGATTCCCTGGGCGGTGTGCTGCACGCCGTGCTGTCCGACGAGATCCGTATCCCCGAGGCGGCCCGGCCGCTGCACGCGGTCGTCAGCGGGCTGCTGGAGCGCGATCCGGAGCGCCGGCTGACCGTCGCGGGCACCGAGCGGCTGCTGCGCGGCTATCTCCAGACCGGCCGGATGCCGGAGCCGGGCGCCGACGCCCTGCCCGAGGAGCAGGCGCCGCTGCCGCCCACGCCCGCCCGGGGGCCGTCGGCGCCGCTCCGGGACGCGCTGGACGGCCGGGCGCTGGCCGCCGCCGCCCGGCCGCACACCGGGCGTACCCGTACGGTGCTGCTCGCCGTGACGGCCGCGCTGGTGCTGGCCGGTGCGGGCGCCGGTGCCGCCGTACTGGTGCTGAAGGGGACGGACGGTGACGGGGCGCGTACGCCGGCGCCGACGGCGTCGGGGAACCCGGGCCCGGGGGCGACCGCGCCGCGCGGGTACGGCGTCGTCCGCGATCCGCAGGGCTTCGCGCTCGCCGTGCCGGACGGCTTCACGCGCTCCTACGAGAAGCCGCGGGTGTACTACTACTCCGCCGGGAAGCGGTTCCGGCTGGGCATCCATGTCCAGCCGCCGCAGCCGGGCGGGCCGCTCGGCACGATGCGGGAGGCGCACGTCAAGGGTCCGCAGAACTACCGGGGGTACCGCGACGGCCGGGTCACGGCCACCACCCACCAGGGGTACCGGGCGGCGCTGTGGGAGTTCACCTGGGACGGCGGCGAGGGGGACGGCGGCCCGCGCCGCACGTACGACCTCAGCTGGACGCAGGGCGGCCGGATGTACGACGTGTGGATCTCCGCGCCGCTCGGTGACCGGGCAGCGGCGAAACGACACTTCGACACCGCGCTGGACACCTTCGAGGTGCTGCGCGACCCGGCCACCGGCTGACCCGCCGCCCTTCGTGCGCGGAGGAATCCCCAGGACACCGGCGTTCTGGCCAGCGAACACTGGCGCAATTGTGGCCGCCCGGTGAAAACCCATTACCGGCGGGTACACAAAGTGTTCCCGGAGGCATACGCTCGGCGCCATGACGGACTCGCTGGACACCGCACAGACCGCCCCCGCCGACGGCAACCCGGTCGCCTCCGCAGCGGCGGGCACCCGCACCGCCGCCGATGTGGTCACCAAGGACCTGGTCGCCCGCCTGACCCGCGGCGTGGTCGGCAGCGGCCGGACGGCGAACCACACGCCGTTCACCGGCGACGTCCTCGCCGAGCTGCCCGAGTCCACCCCCGAGGACGTCGCGGACGCCTTCGAGCGGGCCCGCGTGGCCCAGCGCCAGTGGGCGGCCACCCCGGTACGCAAGCGCGCCGCGATCCTGCTCCGCTTCCACGACCTGGTGCTCCAGCGCCAGGCCGAGGTGCTGGACCTCATCCAGCTGGAGACCGGCAAGGCCCGGCTGCACGCCCACGAAGAGGTCCAGGCGGTCGCGGTCGCCGCCCGCCACTACGGCCGCAAGGCCCCCGCGTACCTCAAGCCCAAGGGCCACACCGGCGTCGTGCCGACCCTCACCAAGGTCACCGAACTCCGCAAGCCCAAGGGCGTGGTGGGCCAGATAGCGCCCTGGAACTACCCCTTCGAGCTGTCCGTCGGCGACGCGCTCCCCGCCTTCGTCGCGGGCAACGCGGTCGTGATGAAGCCCGACACCGAGACCGCGCTGACCGCCCTCTGGGCGCGCGAGCAGCTGATCGAGGCGGGCCTGCCGCCGGAGGTCTGGCAGGTCGTCCTCGGTGACGGCCCGGTCGTCGGCCCCGAGGTGGTCAAGCACGCCGACTACGTCTCCTTCACCGGCTCCACCCGCACGGGCCGCGAGGTCGCGCAGGGCGCCGCGGCCCGGCTGGTCGGCTGCTCCCTCGAACTGGGCGGCAAGAACGCCATGCTGGTGCTGCACGACGCCGACATCGACAAGGCCGCCGCCGGCGCCGTCCGCGGCTGCTTCTCCTCCGCGGGCCAGCTGTGCATCTCCATCGAGCGGCTGTACGTCCACGAGTCGATAGCCGACGAGTTCGCCGAGCGTTTCGTGGCCCGGGTGAAGGCCATGCGCCTGGGCAACGCCCTTGCGTACGGCGCCGACATGGGCTCGCTGGTCGGCGAGCGCCAGCTGGAGACCGTCACCCGGCACGTCGAGGAGGCCGTCGCCAAGGGCGCCAAGCTGCTCACCGGCGGCAAGGCCCGCCCCGACATCGGCCCGCTCTTCTACGAGCCCACCGTCCTGGACGGTGTCCAGGCCCCGATGGCCGTCTGCAACGAGGAGACCTTCGGCCCGGTGGTCTCCCTCTACCGCTTCCGCGACGAGGAGGAGGCGATAGCCCTCGCCAACTCCACGCCCTACGGCCTGAACTCCAGCGTCTGGACCAAGGACGGCCGGCGCGGCCGCAAGGTCGCCGCCGAGCTGAACAGCGGCACCGCGAACGTCAACGAGTCCTACGCGGCGGGCTACGGAAGCGTCCAGTCCCCGATGGGCGGCATGGGCGACTCCGGCCTCGGCCGCCGCCACGGCTCCGAGGGCATCCTCAAGTACACCGAGGCCCAGACCGTCGCCCACCAGCGGATCATGCCGCTCGCCCCGTCGTTCGGCATGGACGACGAGAAGTACGCCGCGTTCATGTCGCTCAGCCTCAAGGCCATGAAGGCCATCCGGCTCCGCTGACCGCCCCCCAGCCCCGACCCGCACACTTTCAAGGAGCGCCGATGTCAGGGGAGAACTCTGCCCGGAACCAGGAGCAGCCGGCCCACGACTACGACGTCCTCGTCGTGGGAAGCGGCTTCGGCGGCTCCGTCACCGCCCTCCGCCTCACCGAGAAGGGCTACCGCGTCGGCGTCCTGGAGGCCGGCCGCCGCTTCACCCGCGAGACGCTGCCCAAGAACTCCTGGGACATCCGCAACTACCTCTGGGCCCCGGCCCTGGGCTGCTACGGAATCCAGCGCGTCCACCTGCTCGGGAATGTCATGGTCCTGGCAGGCGCCGGAGTGGGCGGCGGCTCGCTCAACTACGCCAACACCCTCTACGTCCCCCCGAAGCAGTTCTTCGACGACCAGCAGTGGGGCCACATCACCGACTGGCAGGACGAGCTCAAGCCGTACTACGACCAGGCCCAGCGGATGCTCGGCGTACGGCTGAACCCGACCGTGACCCCCTCCGACGTCCACCTCAAGGCCGCCGCCGAGCGGATGGGCGTCGGCGACACCTTCCACCTCGCCCCCGTCGGCGTCTTCTTCGGCGACGGCAAGGACGCCGACGGCACGACGAAGGCGGCCCCCGGCGGCGAGGCGCCCGACCCCTACTTCGGCGGCGCGGGCCCGGCCCGCAAGGCGTGCTCCGAATGCGGCGAGTGCATGACCGGCTGCCGGCACGGCGCGAAGAACACCCTCACCGAGAACTACCTCTACCTCGCCGAGCAGGCCGGCGCGGTCATCCACCCGATGACCTCCGTCGTCGCCGTCACCGAGGACTCGCGCGGCGGCTTCGCGGTCAAGACCCTCCCCACCGACGACAAGCGCAAGGGCAAGGGCCGCACCTTCACCGCGCGCCGGGTCGTGCTCGCCGCCGGCACGTACGGCACCCAGACCCTGCTGCACCGGATGAAGGACACCGGTCTGCTGCCGCGCCTCTCGCCCAAGCTGGGCGAGCTGACCCGCACCAACTCCGAGGCGCTGGTCGGCGCGCTGACCGACAACCGCCGCTACAAGAAGAAGACCGGCGAGCAGAAGGTCGACTTCACCCGCGGTGTCGCGATCACGTCCTCCATCCACCCGGACGCCAACACCCACATCGAACCGGTCCGTTACGGCAAGGGCTCCAACGCGATGGGCGGCCTCTCCGTCCTCCAGGTGCCCGTACGGGACGGCGCAGCGGCCCGCGTCCTCGGCTGGCTCGGCAGAACCGTGCGCCACCCGGTGCTCATGGCCCGCTCGCTCTCCAACCGCCGCTGGTCCGAGCGCACCATCATCGGCCTGGTCATGCAGTCCCTGGACAACTCCCTGACCACGTACCGCAAGCCGGGCGGCATCGGGAAGGGCCTGCTCACCGCCCGCCAGGGCCACGGCGCGCCCAACCCGGCGCAGATCCCGGCCGCCGCCGAGGCCGCCACCCTGATCGCCGAGGAGATCAACGGCTTCGCCGGCAGCAATGTCGGCGAGCTGATGGGCACCCCGCTGACCGCCCACTTCCTCGGCGGCTGCCCGATCGGCGAGGACGCGGACCACGGCGTCATCGACCCGTACCACCGGCTCCACGGCCACCCCGGCATCTCCGTCGTCGACGGCTCGGCGGTCTCCGCCAACCTCGGCGTCAACCCGTCCCTGACCATCACAGCGCAGGCCGAACGCGCGATGTCCTTCTGGCCGAACAAGGGCGAGGCCGACCGGCGCCCGGCCCCCGGCAGCCCGTACGTACGCCTCTCCGCGGTCGCGCCCCACCACCCGGCCGTACCGGAGAAGGCCTTCGCGGCCCTGAAACTGCCGTTCCTGGCGGTACCGACGGTGCCAAAGGCCGGCCCGTCCGGGGGCACCTCCCAGCGGTAGCCGGGGGAGATCGAGGAGATCTCCGACGTGTACGACGAGGGGCCGCACCCGGGCAGTCCAGGTGCGGCCCTCGCTGCTCAGCGGGTGTTACGCCGCGACACCGTCCGTCTTGCGGCGGCGGACGACGAAGACCGCCCCCGCGCCCACGGCCATCGTGACCCCGGCGACCGCCGCGATCATCGGCAGCGCCGAGGACGAACCGGTCTCGGCGAGCCTGCCGGTGACCGGCAGCTCCTTCAGACCGCCCTGCGGAGCGGGCTTGCCGGGCTTGCGGTCACTCGGCTTGCCGGTCGCCGGCGGCACCGAGCCGGGGTTGCTGCCCGCGACCAGGACGTCGAACTCGTACTCCGACCCCTCGGAGTAACCGCAGACGTCGTGCTCGTCGTGGTACGCGCCGACCGCGAAGGCGAAGCCGTAGCTGCCCGGCGTCTTCGCGTCGACCTTCAGCCGCAGCTTGGCGTCGGCGTACTCACCGGGGGCGAGGTCGGCGAGGGAGGCGAAGTAGCCGTAGTCGTCGACGTTCTCCCAGGCACCGGCGCCCTCGTCGTACCACTGCACCGTCAGCAGGCTCGTGACGTCGTCGAAGTCGCCCTTGTCGATGGCCGACAGCATGACGTACGCGTCGACGGACTTCATCGCCTTGTCGGAGGTGTTCGAGGCGCGGAACGTGAAGCCGTGCCAGCCCGAACCGGCCACGACCTTGCTGGGCAGGCCGCGCAGCGTGGTGGTGATGGCCGCCTCGTCCGACTCCTCCTCGCAGACCGGGTCCTCGGTGGGCTCCTCGGTCGGGGTGGCCGTCGGCGGAGCGGTCGGCTTGTCGGTCGGCTTGTCGGTCGGGTCCTCGGTGGGCTCCGTGGGCTCCTCGGTCGGGGCGGCCGTCGGGGGAGCGGTGGGCTCCTCCGTGGGCTCCTCCGTCGGGTCGGCGGAGTCCGTGGGCGCCGGGGTGGTGGGCGGCTCGGTCGTCGGGTCGGTCGAGCTGTTCCCGTCGCCCGGCTCCGTCGGCGCCCCGGCGGACTGCGAGGGGCCGGGGGTGTCGTCCGTCGCGAACGCCGCGGGCGCAGCCAGCAGCGCGGCAGGAGCGATGACGGCCGTCGCTGCGGCAGCCGTCAGTGCACGGCGAAGCTTCATCGTGTCTAGACCTCTTCGGGGTCCGGAGTGCCGAGGGGGGCGGCACGAAAGCGGTAGCGGGCCGTCGCGGTGGGGCGCGGTATGGCCGTGCGTTTACACGTACATGACCAGCCGTATACCGAAAAGGTTGCACGCAAGATCGCGCATATTTGCGACAAGGCGCGGTGGGGGTGGGGAGACGGCAGAGCGAAGGGCCCCGAGGTGCCGTCCGCGAGGGGGGTGCGGGCGACCGCGGGGCCCTTGCTGCCCGGCGCCGGCGTCAGGGCAGCGGCGGCGCCGGCGGAAGGCGCTGGGGGGAAGCGCCTGTGCGGCTCTGGGTCGTGCCAGGTTTCCGATACCGCAGGTCGCCTGCAGGAACGATACGTTCCGCTGGTGTAGACCAATGGCAGTGCCGGAAGCCACCTCGGTGCGAGGTACTTGGCTCTTCATGCATCGTGCTGGATACGCCTCATCCGGCGCAACCGTTTCGACCGGATGCGGTCGGCCCCAGGCGTCCCCGGGGCCGACCGCCCCATCGGATGTGACCGGGCTGCTGTCCCCTGCCGACCGGCCACAGCACCGCAGCGAGGTCCCACGGCGCCGGCCGCTTCAGCGGCGGCCGGCGTCTCATCGCTCCGGCGTTCCCGCCCACGGGCGGCGTCTACGCGTAGTCCTGCAGGCCGCGCCTGGCTGACGTGGCACCGGGAACAACGAAGCCTCGCGCCGCCCGGTCACGGTCCGTACGGGTGAGACGCCGCCCGAACTCAGATGCGCCCGCAGCGGAGGCCCGGCGGCGTCCTCAGATGCGCCCGCGGCAGAGCTCCAGCAGCGTCATGGCGAGCGCGGTGCCGGGCCGGCCCAGCTGCTCCCGGAAGTGCTCCAGGACCTCCATCTCGCGGGACAGGTTCACCCGGCGCCCGCCGGAGGCGATCCGCTCTTTCTGGATGACCGCCGACACGGCCATCCGTTCCTGTACGAGGCCGATGATCCGGCCGTCGAGATCGTCGATCCGGCGGCGTGCGTCGCCGATCAGCGCCGCGGCCTCGTCGGTCCGCGCACCGGTCTCGGGACGGGGCCCCGCCACCGTCGCCGCGCCGGCCGGGGCGGGCACCGCCGCCGTGGTCTCGGTCACGGTCGCGCTCACTGCCGTCGCCCGGGTGCTGCTGCTCATGTCCGTCTCCTGGGGTTTCGTGGCCCCCGGGATCCATACCGCCCGGACGGGAAAACACCAGCGCCCCGGGCCTGTACGGCCCGGGGCGCCTGGGAAGTCGCTTGTCGCTGTATCAGCGGTTCATGCAGCGCGACCATGGCAGCCGGACGGGCCGGTGCCATAGGTAAAGACGAAGGTCAGCTGCGTGAACATGGGGCTCAGTATGTGCCCGTTAGAATCGAAAGTCCAACCCCATCGCTCCACCACCGCCGGAAGGCCGCCGAAGTGTCAGCAGCGCCCCCCGCCGCCGCCCCGGATGTCGTCCTCGTTGTCGACTTCGGCGCGCAGTACGCCCAGCTCATCGCACGCCGTGTCCGTGAGGCGCGCATCTACAGCGAGATCGTGCCCTCGACCATGCCGGTCGAGGAGATGCTCGCGAAGAACCCCGCGGCGATCATCCTCTCCGGCGGTCCGTCGTCGGTCTACGCGGAAGGTGCCCCGAGCATCGACCGCGCCCTTTTCGAGGCCGGTGTCCCGGTCTTCGGTATGTGCTACGGCTTCCAGCTGATGGCCACCAAGCTCGGCGGCACGGTGGACAACACCGGCGCCCGTGAGTACGGCCGCACGCAGCTGGCCGTCTCCAAGGCCGCGTCCACCCTCTTCGAGGGCACGCCCACCGAGCAGCAGGTGTGGATGTCGCACGGCGACGCCTGCTCCGCCGCTCCCGAGGGCTTCACCGTCACGGCCTCCACGGACGTCGTCCCGGTCGCCGCGTTCGAGAACGACGAGAAGAAGCTGTACGGCGTGCAGTACCACCCCGAGGTGATGCACTCCACGCACGGCCAGCAGGTACTGGAGCACTTCCTCTACCGCGGCGCGGGCATCGAGCCCAACTGGACGATGGGCAACATCATCGAGGAGCAGGTCTCCGCGATCCGCGCGCAGGTCGGCACCAAGCGGGCGATCTGCGGCCTGTCCGGCGGTGTGGACTCCGCGGTCGCGGCGGCCCTGGTCCAGAAGGCCATCGGGGACCAGCTGACCTGCGTGTACGTCGACCACGGCCTGATGCGCAAGGGCGAGACCGAGCAGGTCGAGAAGGACTTCGTCGCGGCCACCGGCGTCCAGCTCAAGGTCGTCGACGCCTCGGAGCGCTTCCTGAACGCCCTCGCCGGGGTCTCCGACCCCGAGCAGAAGCGGAAGATCATCGGCCGCGAGTTCATCCGCGTCTTCGAGCAGGCCCAGGCGGAGATCGTCGCCGAGGCCACCCCGGGCGAGCCGGTCGAGTTCCTGGTCCAGGGCACGCTGTACCCGGACATCGTCGAGTCCGGCGGCGGCACGGGCACGGCCAACATCAAGTCCCACCACAACGTGGGCGGCCTCCCCGAGGACCTGGAGTTCCAGCTCATCGAGCCGCTCCGCCAGCTGTTCAAGGACGAGGTCCGGATGGTCGGCTCCGAGCTGGGCCTGCCCGACGAGATCGTCCAGCGCCAGCCGTTCCCCGGCCCCGGCCTCGGCATCCGCATCGTCGGCGAGGTCACCGAGGAGCGCCTGAACCTGCTCCGCGAGGCCGACGCCATCGCCCGCGAGGAGCTGACCGCGGCCGGCCTGGACCGCGAGATCTGGCAGTGCCCGGTCGTGCTCCTGGCCGACGTCCGCTCGGTCGGCGTCCAGGGCGACGGCCGCACCTACGGCCACCCGATCGTGCTGCGCCCGGTCTCCTCCGAGGACGCCATGACGGCGGACTGGACCCGCATGCCGTACGACGTGCTGGGCCGTATCTCCACCCGCATCACCAACGAGGTCAAGGACGTCAACCGAGTGGTCCTCGACGTCACGAGCAAGCCCCCGGGCACGATCGAGTGGGAGTGACCTGACAGGTCCCCCGCCGGTGCCGAGGCCGTCACTCACGCGTACGAGTGGCGGCCTCGCCGTTTCTCCCCCGCGGCCCGACATCGACATCGACCTCGCGGAGATCGACGGTCTCTGGCCGTCGTTCATACGTATGAGTGGCGGCTTCGGCGTTCGCGCTGAGTACTCTGGCTGCACAGACGAGACTCCGTCGCATGGGAGCAACCATGAGCGCCGCACGCGAGTACGGGCTGGACGACCAGTACGAGTGGCCCCGCCCGCCCGAGGGCGGCTGGACCGCGGACGATCTCGACCGGCTTCCGAATCTCCCTCCGCACACGGAGCTGATCGACGGGAGCCTCGTTTTCATGAGTCCGCAGACCCGGTTCCACTCGCGCACCATGCGCTTGCTGGAGAACGCCCTGCTGGCGCAGTTGCCGGACGGCCTGGACGTCGACCGGGAAATGACGATCAAGCTGGACGACAAGAACCGACCGGAGCCCGACGTCGTGGTCTACCGCGAGGAAGGGGTGACGGACGACGCCGATCAGACCTGGTACGCGCCGGAGAACGTCGTCCTGGCGGTCGAGGTGGTCTCGGCGGACTCCCGGGAGCGCGACCGTGAGGTCAAACCGCACAAATACGCGCGGGCCGGAGTGGCGCATTTCTGGCGTGTCGAGAAGAACGACGGCCTCCCGGTCGTCTACGTCTATGAGCTCGACCCTGCGACCAAGGTGTATGCGTTGTCCGGCATCCATCACAACCGCCTCAAGCTGGCGACCCCCTTTCCCATCGACATCGACCTGACGGCGATCTACAACAGGCCCGGCTGACGGACGCCTGTTGACGCCCCACTCCCTGCCGCGGAAAATTGATTCCGTACTACGGAACATACATCCGCGATGCGGAAGAGTGGGGCGTACGGCATGAGCACCATCGGTTTCATCGGACTCGGGATCATGGGCAGCCCGATGGCGGTCAACCTGGCGAAGGCCGGGCACGCCGTGCGCGGGTGGAATCGCAGCCCGGGCAAGGCGGACGCGCTCGTCGAGGCCGGGGGCACGGAGGCGGCGAGCATCGCCGAGGCCGTCCGGGGTGCCGACGTGGTCATCACGATGGTGCCCGCGTCGCCGCAGGTCGAGGAGGTCGCGTACGGGGACGACGGCATCCTGGCGAACGCCGCGGACGGCGCGCTGCTGATCGACATGTCGTCGATCACCCCGCAGACCTCGATCGACCTGGCCGCGCGGGCCAAGGAGCGCGGCGTGCGGGTGCTGGACGCGCCCGTGTCCGGCGGCGAGGCCGGCGCCGTCGAGGGGGTGCTCTCGATCATGGTCGGTGGCGAGCGGGCCGACTTCGAGGCGGCCCGCCCCGTGTTCGAGGCGATGGGCAAGACCGTCGTGCACTGTGGCCCGCACGGCGCCGGCCAGACCGTGAAGGCCGCCAACCAGCTGATCGTCGCCGTCAACCTCCAGGCCTGCGCCGAGGCCGTCGGCTTCCTGGAGAAGTCCGGCGTGGACCTGCCCGCGGCGCTGGAGGTGCTGAACGGCGGCCTCGCCGGTTCGGCCGTTCTCACCCGCAAAATGACCAACTTCCTTGAGGGCGACTACCGCCCCGGCTTCAAGCTCGCGCTGCACCACAAGGACATGGGCATCGTCACGGACGCCGCCCGCGCGGTCGGCGCGCCGCTGCCCGTCGGCGCCACCGCCGCCCAGCTCATCTCCTCCGCCGTGGCCCGCGGCGACGGCGAGCTGGACCACTCGGCACTGCTGCGCGGCATCCGCCTGCTCAGCGGCGAGGGGGAGAGCGAGTAAGGGGAGGAGGGGCGGCCCCTGCTTCCCGGCGGGGTCCCGCCCCGGGTCTGCAGGGGGAGTTCACAGCATTTCCACTGCAACCGCCCGCTTCATGTCTGGCCTCTTCACCTACCCCGGCGTAGCTTCCCGTGCGAGTCACACACGAGGGAGAGCCGGAATGCCCGAACCGACGCCGATACCCACCGAACAGCTGCAGTTCGCGATGCCCCCGACGTACCCGACCGTCGAGGAGGAGCGCCGGTACCGCAAGGAGCGGCTCGCCGCGGCGCTGCGGCTCTTCGGGCGGTACGGCTTCGAGGAGGGCGTGTCGGGTCATTTCACCGCCAGGGACCCGGAGTTCGGCGACTGCTTCTGGGTGAATCCCTTCGGGATGTCCTTCCGGCACGCCACCGTCAGCGACCTGCTCCTCGTCAACAGCCAGGGGCAGGTCGTCGAGGGCCGCCACCACGTCAACCAGGCGGCCTTCGCCATCCACGCGCAGATCCACGCCGCCCGTCCGGACGTGGTCGCCGTGGCGCACAGCCACTCCACGTACGGCCGCGCGCTGGCCTCGCTCGGCGAGCTGCTGGAGCCGATCACGCAGGACGTCTGCGCGTTCTACGAGGACCACGCGCTCTTCGACGAGTACACGGGTGTGGTCGTGGACGAGGCGGAGGGGCGGCGGATCGCGGCCGCGCTCGGGCCGCACAAGGCGGTGATCCTGCGCAACCACGGGCTGCTGACGGTCGGCGACTCCGTGGACGCCGCGGCCTGGTGGTTCCTCACGATGGAACGGTCCTGCCAGGTGCAGCTGACGGCGAAGGCGGCGGGCAAGCCCGTACACATCGAGCATGCCAGCGCGCTGCGCACCCGGGAGCAGCTCGGCAGCGACCTGGTGGCGTGGATCAACTACCAGCCGCTGTTCCAGCAGATCAGCCGCGAGGAGCCGGACCTGTTCGGCTGAGCGCGCGCGGCGGACGGCCTCCGGCGGCTCCGCGGGGCGCCGCCCGAAGGCCGTCCGCACCCTCCGGAACAGCGCGGCTGGCGCCGGGCCCGTCCCGCTCGGCACAATGCGCAGCCCACGCTGCCAACCGGAAGCGGTGGACGGCGACTACGGGTAGCGGGCGGTACGGAAAGTGTCGGTGGACGCGGCGGGGCGGCGGGCCGGGCAGCACGAGCTGGCCACGGCGGACGGGCGCGGCCGGACGGCCCCGGCCACGGGAGCGGGCACGGCAGCGGACGCGGCGGGCACCCGTGCGGAGTGCGACTGCGGGGACTGCCCCAGCGGCGCCCGTACGGGCCACCGGCAGGCGGTCGCCGCGTTCCTCGCGCTGCGCGAGGACTTCGCCGCCGGCCGCGGCGTACCGGCCGGCCTGGCGCACTCCGCGGGCGCGGCGCGCCAGTGGATCTCCGACGAACTCGCCCAGTCCGCACGGGCCGTCGCCGACCGTGCCGCCGCCGAGGGCCGCGCCCGCCGCGAAGCGGTCCGGCGCCGCACTCCCTTCGTCCTGTGGGGCGCGGTCGGGGCCCTGCTCCTCGGGCAGGCGCTCACCGCGATCGGCGCGGGCTGGACGGACTCCCGTACGGCGGGGCTGGCGGCGGCCGTCGTCCTGGCCGCGCTGCTCACCGTCCTCGTCCTGCGGCACCGCGGCCACGGCGGCCTCCTCGCGCCCGTCACCGGCGAGGACGGCCGGCTGTCCACCTCCCGTACGGTCGCCACGGCCTGGCTGCTGCCGGCCGTGGGAGTCGTCCTGATGTTCGCGGCCCGGCTGGCGCTGGCCCCGGACGCCGCCGAGCGCCACCGGCTGCTGGCGGGGCTCGGTCTCGCGCGCGGTGCCGGGCTGCTGACCGTGGTGGCGATCGCCTGTGCCGCCGCGGTCGCCGCGGCCCGGCTGGTGTCCGTCCGCATCCGTGCCGGGCGGCAGCAGAAGATCCCCGCGGAGTATCCGCGCACCGGGGACCTGCTGACCGACGACGCGGGCCGCGGCAGCTTCGCGGACGCGCAGTACGTGCTGCTCAACGCGGTCGCCGTGGTCTTCACCGCGGTCCGTCTCGCCGCCGAACCGGACCGGCTCCCGGACCTTCCGTGGGGGCTGGTGGTGCTGGCGGCGGTCAGCGCGGCGACGTACCTGGCGGGCAAGTACGCGGAGGGCGTCCGCCCGGTCGTGCTCTCCGTCGTGCGGGCCCGCGAGATCGGCGGCCTGGACGGGCCGGTCCGTACCGGCGACGACATCGAGATCCGCGGCAGCGGCTTCGTGCCGCCGGGCGCCCAGCCGCCGCACCGGCTGGCCCGTACGGTCGTCCGGATCGGCACGGTCGACGTCCATGTGCCGCTGGTGCCGGTCCCCGGCGGCTTCGCCAACCCGTCGGACGGCGTGCTGGTCGTGCCGGTGCCGGCCGACGTGGAGCCGGGCCGTGCGGAGGTGCGGGTCATCACGGCGGCCGGTGTCGAATCCGCCGCTTACCCCCTGTTCGTCCAGGAATGACTCGCACGTGTGACGTGCAGGAGTGACGTAAGGATGTCGGGCGCATCCTGATTCGCCCGGTTCCGTTGAACGTTCTGCGACGCCCGGTCCGTATCAGTCTTCGAACGCCTGCCCGTGGGCAGAATCGTCCGCGCCGGGCGGCGCGCAGAGGCGGGAGGACATCATGGTGCACACGGGCAGATCGCTCGCGATCGACCACGGAGGATCCAGCGGCGGGCACGGCCCCGGCGGGCTGCGCGGCACGCTCGGGAGGTACGCGCTGCTGCCGCTGCGGATCTTTCTCGGCGTCACCTTCGTCTACGCGGGCCTGGACAAGCTCACCGAGCCGGGGTTCTTCGCGGCCTCCGGCACCGGCTCCATCGGCGAGACGATGCGCCAGGCACGGCAGTCGGCCGGGGTGCCGGCCCTGGTCGACCTGGCGCTCAACAGCCCCGCCGGCTTCGGCTACGCCATCGCGGCGGGTGAGCTGGCGGTCGGCCTCGGCGTGCTCCTCGGCGTCCTCGGGCGGCTCGCGGCATGCGGCGGCGCGCTGATCTCGCTGAGCTTCTGGCTGACCGTCAGCTGGTCCACCACGCCGTACTACTTCGGGAACGACCTCGCGTACCTGATGGCCTGGCTGCCGCTGGTGCTGGCCGGCACGCCGTACCTCTCCGTCGACGCCCTCTACGCGAGACGCCGCCGCCGCTTCGGCCGCCGCCTCATCGGCTGACGGCGGCCGGCCGGACCGGTCAGCCGGGGCTGTTCTCCGGCGGCGGCAGCTCCGCGCTCCGCCGCCGGCGGCGGACCAGTCCGTACAGCGCCGAGACGCCGCCCGAGAGGAACAGCCCGGCGGGCAGGGCGATCAGCGGCCAGGCGCCGGGTACGTCGACGCGGCCGGCGGAGTCCAGGACGTAGACGCCGCCGATGCCGAGCGCGGTCAGGCCCGTGACGAGCCGCGCGGGCTGGAATTCATGCCGCGGCACGATCGGCCACCTCCTTCCGCGCGCCGGCCGCGTCCGGCGCTTCCGGCGCGGGCGGCGGGTGCACGGGCGGCAGGTAGCCGTAGCCGACCTCCGCCTGGCCGAGCCCCACCTCCAGCCGCAGGTCCAGGGTGCCGCGCGGCGGCTCGCCCTTCTTGAGGCCGTGCGCGGGCAGCGTCACCGTACGCGCCCGGTCCGACGCCACGTCCACGTCGTCGGGCGTCTCGCCCGGCAGCTGGATGTCGCCGAGCCCGACCTCGATGTGCACCCGCGCCCGTACGCCCTCGGGGAGCGTCACCCGCAGCAGCCCGGCGCCCACCTCGGCGTGCGTCCGGACCGTCCGCCCCCGCTCGGGCCGCAGCCCGCTGAGGTCCAGGTGACCGCGGCCCGCGCCCAGTTCGTAGGCCGGCCGGACGTCCGCAGCGGCCGACGGGGACCACGTACGGACGTCCCAGTCGGCGGTGATGTTGCGCGGCAGGACGGTCGTGGCACCCAGGAGCAGTGCGGTGACCACCACCATGAAGACCGTGCCGCCGCCGGTCCGGCCGAGCCACGCGCTCAGCACGAGGCCCAGCCCGAACACCACCAGCGCGGCGGCCGCCCCCGCCTGAAGGCTCGCGGGCACCGAACCGTCGTGCCAGGTGGCCGCCGTGGCCGCCGCGCCGGCGGCCAGCGCCAGCAGGAACGTCAGGCCGCCGATGGACCGCCCGGCCCGCTTCGGGCGCCGCTCCCACGCGTCGCGCCGCTCCGTGGCCTGCGTGCCCGCGCCCTCGGAGTGCGCACCGCCCCGGTCCGGCCCGCCGTGCCCGCCGGCCGCCGCCGCTTCGTACGACGGCGTGTCCGCCGGCCCCCACAGATAGCCGGTCCGGCCCGCGTGCGTGCCCGTGGTCCGCCCTTCCTTGTCGAGCGGATCCCGCCACCACGAAGGGCTGCCCGGCGCGGGCGGCGCCTGCGTCTCGGGCGGCGCGTCCGCGACGGCCTGCGCCGTCGCCGGGTCCACCGGGCCGGTGCCCCGCGCCGCGGCCCGCCGCTGCTTCGACCAGTACGCGGACCCGGCCACCGCGAGCGCGAGCATGACCGTGAACGCCATGCCGCCGCCCCGGCCGAGCACCGACAGGAACAGCCCGCAGCCGACCAGCGCGATCAGGAGCGCGGTCAGCGCCGTCCCCTCGACACGCCCGGACAGCAGCCGCCGCGCCTCGTTCTCGTCCTCGCCGTCCGCCGGGATCAGCAGCCAGGCGAGGCCGTACACGATGAGGCCGATGCCGCTGCTGACGGCCAGTACGGCCAGCACGATGCGGAAGATGACCGGATCCAGGTCCCAGTGCCGCCCCAGGCCCCCGCAGACCCCACCGACCACCCTGGTGCGGCTGCGTCGCAGCGGGTGCCGTGGCGGGGGCGGAGGATCGGCGGTCGCGCCGTGTGCCGGCCCGGAACCGGCGCCGCCGTCAGGGCCGGCGCCGGCACCCGTACCGGCGCCGTCACCCGCACCGGGAGGGGAAGCATCGTTCATGCGCCCATGGTGACAAGCGGAACCGCGGCCCGGCATCAGTGACAACCCTGGCCGGTCCCTGAGATACCGGACGGCGCATCCCCGACACTCCTGACACCTCCGGCATTCCCCGAGGTCCGGCGGGCGGACCGGGGACGACCGCCCCGTTACGGGTGAGGTTCCGTTGACTATCGTTGTCCTCTGACGGGTTATGGGGGAGCCGGAGGGCGTGCGGTGTCGGAGGCTGCGGTGGACGAGGGTCGGCTGGTCGCCGGGCGGTACCGCCTGCTCGAACGCATAGGTCAGGGCGGTATGGGCACCGTCTGGCGGTCCCAGGACGAGCTGCTCGGCCGTCAGGTCGCCGTCAAGCGCCTGCACGCCTCCTCGCTCCAGCTGGAGCCGGACGAGCTGGCCATGCGCAACGAGCGCACCCGCCGCGAGGCCCGGGCCGCAGCGCGCATCAACCACTCCAACGTCGTCGGCGTGCACGACGTCGTGGACGACGCTGGCCTGCCCTGCATCGTCATGGAGTACGTCCCCTCCGTGACGCTCGGCGACGTCATCAAGGAGGCCGCGCTCGCCGGCGACGGCGTACCGCCCGCCGAGGCCGCCCGCATCGGCCGCGGCATGATCGCCGCGCTGCGCGCCGCACACGCGGCGGGCGTCCTGCACCGCGACGTGAAGCCGGGCAACGTCCTCCTCGGCGAGGACGGCCGGGTGGTGCTCACCGACTTCGGGATCGCGGTGGCCAGCGGCACGTCCACCCTCACCAAGACCGGCGAACTGGTCGGCTCCATCGACTACTTGGCGCCCGAGCGCGTCAAGGGCGGTACGCCGGGGCCCGCCTCGGACCTGTGGGCGCTGGGCGCGACGCTGTACCAGGCGGTCGAGGGCAGACCCCCGTTCCGCAAGAACACCGCGGTCGAGACGGCGTACTCGATCGCCGTCGACCCGCTGGACCCGCCCCGCAAGGCCGGCCCGCTCACGGCCCTCATCGAGGCGCTGCTCGCCAAGGAGCCGTCGGACCGCCCGTCCGCCGAGGCCGTCGAGCGGACCCTCCGCGCGCCCGCCTCCGAGGCGGTGACCGAACTCCTCACGGTGGAGGGCTTCACGACCTCGGGAACGGGCACCGGGGGCGGCCCGCTGACGACGGGCACCGGAACCGCGACCGGCACCGGGACCGGGGCCGGAGCCGGATCCGGAACAGCGACCGGAGCCGGGCCCGGCACCATCGACACCGGCACGGGTACGGGCACGGGCACGGGCACGGGCACGAGTACGGGCACCGCTACGACGACGGGAACGGGTACCGGCACGGGGACGCGTCCGGGTGCCGTCCCCGCTGCCGTCCCCGGTGCGGGCGCCTTCCCCTCCGTGCCCGTCCAGCGCGACACCGACGCCACCGACCGGGTCACCGTCAGCGGCGGCCCGTCAGTCCCCGCCCGCCGCCGTCCGCTGCGCTTCGTCCTGTGGGGCGCGGTGGCCGTCGTGGGCGCCGGCGCGGTCGCGGCCGGGCTGATACACGTCCTGGGGGACGGCGGCGGCGTCCAGGCGGCCCCGGGGGGCGGCGAGCCGGACCGGCCGTCCGCCTCCGCGAGCCAGGCTCCGCCGAAGGTGCCCAAGGGCTACCACCTCGTCACGGAGAAGAAGATGGGCGTCTCCTTCCCCGTACCGAACGGCTGGACCCGCCAGGCCATGCCGGACCGCAACGAGGTCGACTACCTCCACCCGTCCGGACTCGTCGGCCTGAAGGTCAGCGTGCTGGGCTTCGCCAGCTCCAATCACGTCCGCCACTTCGAGCAGGTCGAGCAGCAGCTCAAGGCCAAGTCGCAGGGGTACGAGCGGCTGCGCCTCCAGGACACCCTGTTCCAGGGGCAGCCCGCCGCCGTCTGGGAGTTCACCTTCCAGGGCCGGGCGCGCGAGTTCCGCGCCATCGACCTCGGCTTCGGCAAGGAGGGGGAGGACGAGTACGCCCTCTACCTGTCCGCGCCGAAGGCCCGGTGGGCGCAGTACCAGAACGTCTTCAACGTGGCCCGCGACGGATTCCGCGACCACCGGCCGAACAGCTGAGACCACGGCCCGCCGGGACCGATCAGGGGACGATCAGGGGCGACCCTGATGCCCGGACATCCGTCCGCGTGTGACGATCGGGAGCATGACGACCGCTCCGCCCCGTACCGAGGGCCCGTACGCCTCGGTGCCCGACCCCGCCGACCGCCCTCCGCGCCGCCTCTACCGCAGCGCCGACGGCCGGCTCCTCGGCGGCGTCGCCCGGGGCCTGGCGGGCCACCTGGCGCTGCCCGTCTCCTGGGTGCGGATCGTCTTCGTCGCGCTCTTCGTGGCGCAGGGCATGGGCGCCCTTCTCTACGCCGCGTTCTGGTTCTTCGTGCCCCTCGGGGTCGGCGGCGTCGACGCCCACCGAGGGGCCGCGTACGGCCCGTACGCCCCCGAGGGCGCGGCCCCGGACGGCCGGCGCCCCCGCCGCGTCCGGCGCCCCGACAAGGGCCAGCTCTTCGCGCTGATCGCCCTGATCGTCGGGGCCTCCGTGCTCGCCTCGAACTTCCGGCTCGGGCAGGCCAACGCCTACCTGTGGCCGGTGCTCCTCATCGGCGCCGGCGTCGCCCTCGTGTGGCGGCAGGCCGACAACGCCCGCCGCGCCCAGTGGCTGGAGCTCGGCCGCAGGAAGGGCGTACTGCCCTTCGTACGCGGCGCGGCCGGCGTCCTCCTGGTCGGCATCGGCGTCACCGCCATCGTGATCCTCCAGGGCTCGGTCCGGAACCTCGGCTCGGTCCTCCAGGCCGCGCTCGCCGTCGTCGTCGGCATCGCCCTGCTCGCGGGCCCCTACCTCGTGCGCATGATGCAGGACCTCTCCGAGGAGCGCCTGATGCGCATCAGGGCACAGGAGCGCGCCGAGGTCGCGGCCCATGTCCACGACTCCGTCCTGCACACCCTGACGCTCATCCAGCGCAGCGCCGACGACCCACGGGAGGTGGCCCGCCTCGCCCGCGCCCAGGAGCGGGAGCTGCGCGCCTGGCTGTACAAGCCGGAGGGCCGCGGCAAGGACGAGACCGAGGAGCCGGACCGGCTCGCGGACGCCGTCCGGAAGGCGGCGGCCGAGGTCGAGGACGCCCACGGCGTGCCGATCGAGGTCGTGGTCGTCGGCGACTGCCCGCTGGACGAGCAGCTCGGGGCGCAGCTGCAGGCCGCGCGCGAGGCGATGGTGAACGCGGCCAAGTACGGTGGCAGCGGCGGCGCGGTGCAGGTCTTCGCCGAGGTGGAGGGCCGGTCGGTGTTCGTCTCCGTACGCGACCGGGGGCCCGGCTTCGACCTGGACGCGGTGCCGGCGGACCGGATGGGCGTACGGGAGTCCATCATCGGGCGGATGCAGCGCAACGGCGGTACGGCGCGGCTGCGCTCGGCCCCGGACGGGGGGACGGTAGTGGAACTGGAAATGGAGAGGGCCGCGGAATGAACGCCACCGAAGCAGCACAGGGGAGCGGCGAGGGGGCGGCCCGGCGGGCGCGCGTGGTCCTCGTCGACGACCACCGGATGTTCCGTACGGGCGTCCAGGCCGAGATCGGGCAGACCGACATCACCGGCGTCGAGGTGGTCGGCGAGGCCGCCGACGTCGACCAGGCGGTCACGGTCATCACGGCCACCCGGCCCGAGGTCGTCCTGCTGGACGTGCACCTGCCCGGCGGCGGCGGGGTGGAGGTGCTGCGCCGGTCCGCTTCCCTCATGGCCGACCCGGAGCGCCCGGTCCGGTTCCTGGCCCTGTCGGTGTCCGACGCGGCGGAGGACGTCATCGGCGTCATCCGGGGCGGGGCGCGCGGTTACGTCACCAAGACGATCACCGGTACGGACCTGGTGGACGCGGTCTTCCGGGTCGCGGACGGCGACGCGGTCTTCTCCCCGCGACTGGCCGGTTTCGTTCTCGACGCCTTCGCGTCGACGGACGCCCCGCCCGTCGACGAGGACCTCGACCGTCTCACCCAGCGCGAGCGCGAGGTGCTGCGGCTGATCGCCCGCGGCTACGCGTACAAGGAGATCGCCAAGCAGCTCTTCATCTCCGTCAAGACGGTCGAGTCGCATGTGTCGGCGGTCCTCCGCAAGCTCCAGCTCTCGAACCGCCACGAGCTGACGCGCTGGGCGACGGCCCGCCGCCTGATCTGACGCCGACTGCCGCTGCCGGTCCGGGAGTTCGGCCTCCTGGGGCCGGGCGGCGGGCAGTGTACGCGACAGGCCCGCACTCCGGGGCCCGCTCGGCGAATACCGTTCGATGTCCCGGGGTGTTCCGTGGCTCGTCACCGCGAGGCGACCACCCGGTCATACCTTGGAAGTGACCAACCGGGCACCTCCGCGGTGGTACCCCGGCCGGTACTCCCCGCGGAGGTGGGCGCAGTGACCAACGCATGGCGCTACCGGGGTGACCAGGCGGGTCACCCGGCCCGGGCGGAGGCGCGGCGGGACCGCGCGGGCGCTTCCCGCGCCCGGGCGGCGTACGACGCGTACGCCGCCGGCGGCAAGAGCCTCGCCCTCCACTGAGTGCGATGAGCGAGCGAGGCGGTGCTCACCGCGTGCCCCGTCTGCGGAGCACCGCCGTGGTCACGGGGGAGTGCAGCTCCCAGCCCATGGCCCGGTACAGGGACAGCCCGTCGTCCCGGGCCACCAGCACCCCCTGCGTGGCGCCCTGCTGCGCCGCACGGGCCGCCAGAGCCGTCATCACGACCCGGCCCAGCCCCTGGCGGCGGTGTGCGGGGTCCGTGCGGACCTGGTCGAAGACCGCCGTCGCGCCGGCCAGCGCGACCCGGCCGCCGGCCGCCACCTCCCCGGTCGCGGCGAACGCGCGCGCGTCGACGATGCCGCCCTGGGCGACCGTCTCGACGACGTACCCGCCCGGCAGCACGGCCGGGTCCGGCGGCGGCGCGGGGGCCGCGCCGGGCACCAGGCCGTCCCGCAGCCCGTCGGGCACCTCCGGTGCCCCCGCCGCCCGTGACGCCCCGCTGTGCGACGCGCGGCCCAGCGGGGCGGTCATCAGGTACTCCGGTGCCCGGAACTCCCAGGAGGCCGGCAGCGCGGGCTCGACGGCCGAGCGGGGCGCGCAGACCTTCAGCCACAGGCCCGGCGTGATGAGCGCGACGGACAGGCGGCGCAGCACCGCGGGGTCCGCGGCGGGCAGGACGTACCGCGCGACCTGGTCGGTGCGGCCCACGGCTATCCGGAAGCCGCCCGGTACCTCGACCGCGCCGTCCGTGCCGCGCGAACGCACCCAGCCGTCCACCCAGGCGCGCACGACCTCGGGCCGTGCCACGGGCACGCGGTGGTGCTCGGTCATTGTGTCCACGGACCCGATCGTATTGCGAGAGCTTCGCAATAGTGACGGTCGAATTCGGCCCCCTTGCATAACGCTGCCGGGGCCACCCGAATCCTTGGAAAATCAGGCTGCTTGAGAGAGGTCAAGGGCCGTGCGGGTACATATCGGTGATGGTGTTCGGCTCTACTTCGATGTGGAGGGAGCCCAACTGGAGACGGACGGACCGGACATGGCCGAACGGCCGACGATCGTGCTGCTCCACGGGGGACCGGGGGCCGACCACACCCTGTTCAAACCGGAGCTTTCCGCCGCGGCCGGATTCGCTCAGGTCATCTACCTCGACCAGCGCGGGAGCGGGCGTTCCGTGCGGTGCGGGCCGACCCAGTGGACGTGGGAGCGGTGGGCGGACGACGCGATCGACTTCTGCGACGCGCTGGAGATCGAACGGCCCGTCCTCCTGGGCTCGTCCAGCGGCGGATGGGTCGCGCTGCTGGCGGCCATACGGCACCCCGACCGGTTCGCCGGGGTGGTGCTGGACAGCGTGATGCCCGGGGACACGTACGAACGGCTGGAGATGTTCGAACGGCTGGGAGGGCCGGAGGCGCGGGACGTCGCCCTGCGGTACTGGGCCGGGGACACCGGCGACGAGATGACCGAGGCGTGGGAGCGCGTCTGCCTGCCCCTGTACTCCCGGCAGCCCGGCGGGGACGCGGCCACCCACGACCGGCTCCGCCGGGTGCGCTGGAACGACGACGTGCTGGACCACTTCCGCACGGTGCTGGCGAGGGGGTTCGACCCCTGGCGCGGGCTGGAGCGGCTGGAGTGCCGCGCGCTGATCCTGGCCGGCGAGCAGGACCCGGTGGCGACGGCCTCGGCGGCCCGCCGTTTCGCGCACCGGCTGAGCCACGCGGACGTACGGCTGCACGTCCTGGCGGACGCCGGGCACGGGGTCTTCCGCGAGTCGCCGAAACGGGCGATGGACCTGTTGCGGGACTTCGTGGTGAGCGGTCATGTGCCGCGCTTGCATTGAACCGCCGAGGCCGCTTTTCCGTGGCCGAATATGGCTGCCGGTTCCGGTGTTACCGGCGGGCGCGGGCGTGCGGGACGCGAAATACGACCGGTCGGTCGAATTCTGAGCCGTAATTCATTGATTGCTAAACCGGCCGCCCGGTCTGCCGACAATCGTCTTCCGATACGAATGTGGCGACGATGGCCCGGTGTTCCCCTCGCGTCAGCAAAGCACCGGAGGGGCCCTCGGGGTTCGCGGCGCCGCCGACCCCTCTCCCTGTCCGCCGCGTCCGCCCTGCCGTTGGTACGGCGGTGGCCCGGGTCAAGGGGGAGCGGGCCCCCGCCGTACCTTCGGCGGGGGCGGCCGGCGGCCGTCGGGGCGGAACCGACGGCGGTGGGGAGCCGGCCGCCTGAACGAGGACGCTAAACCTCCCGGCGCCCGGCAAGCGGGCCATTGCCGGGCATTGCCCGCTCCCTTACCGGTCCGTGCCCGCTTCTGGCCGCCGGGTGAATGACGTCGACCGGTGACGTACGAGAGCGCGAACCAGGGGCGCGCGGCAGTTCGAGCCGACGGTGGACCTGCCCGCCGGGCCGCATGGAGCCGGAGCTACGATCGACCACTATGGACGTAGTGATCAATGTGTTCGTCGCGCTGCACATCATCGGCATCGCCTCGCTGCTCGGCGGCTTCCTCACGCAGATGAAGGCGATGAGCGCGGGCACCGCCCGCTTCGTGCCCGCGATGCTGCACGGCGCGATCACGATGCTGGTGACCGGCGTCATCCTGGTCGGCCTGAACCAGATGCAGGACTACGCGGTCGACAACATCAAGATCGGCGTCAAGCTCGCCGTCCTGATCGTCATCCTGGGTCTGGTCTACGTGAAGCGCGACGAGGAGAAGGTGGAGAAGCCGCTCTTCGGACTCGTCGGCCTGCTCACGGTCGTCAACATCTTCATCGCGCTCCTCTGGACCTGACGCCCGACGCACACAGTATGGGCGGGGCGGCCCTGAGGGCGGCCGCGCACTTCGTCTTTTCCGGAACCGGTTCAGGCCGGTCGTACGTTCCCGTAGATCGGCATGTAGTAGATCGACTCCACGCGTACGTTCGCGCCCGGCTTCGGGGCGTGGATCATCTTGCCGTCGCCGATGTACATCCCGACGTGGCTGATGTCGTCGTAGAAGAACACCAGGTCACCCGGTTGCAGATCCTCCGTTGCGACCCGCGTGCCGGTCTTCACCTGGTCCCAGGTCGTCCGCGGCAGCGAGACGCCGGCCGTCTTCCACGCCGCCTGGGTCAGCCCCGAGCAGTCGTACGACGTGGGCCCGGTGGCGCCCCAGACGTACGGCTTCCCGATCTGCGCGCGGGCGAAAGCGATCGCCTTCTCCGCCTTGGTCGCGTACGAACCGTCGGGCACCCCGGAGCCGGTTCCGGAACCGCTGCCCGTCCCGGAGCCGGACCCGCCGTCCGTACCGCCCGAACCGCCGTCCTGCTCCCGCTCGCGCTCGGCCTGCTCCCGCGCCAGCTCCTCGGCCTTGCGCTTCGCCTCGGCCTTCTTCTTGCGCTCCAGCTCCGCCAGCCGCGCCTTCTCCTGCGCGGTCAGCCGGGACAGCAGCTGCCGGGCCTCGGTCAGCTTGCCCTGGACCTCCTGCTTGGACGTCTTCAGCGACTCCTGGGACTTCTGCAGCTCCTCCAGGCCCTTCGTCGCCTGCGCACGCTTGCGCGCGGCCTGCGCCTGCTGGTCCTGGTAGTCGGCGACCGCCTCCTGCTGGCGGCCGGTGAGCCGCTTCATCAGGTGGTTGCGGTCCACGAACTGCTGCGGATCCTGCGCCAGCATCAGCTGCGCGGTCGGGCTCAGCCCGCCGGACCGGTACTGGGCGGAGGCGAAGGTGCCCAGCTCCCGCCGGGCGTCGTTCATCTTCTGGGTCCGCTCGGCCGCGGCGTCCCGCAGCTCGTCCACCTTGGCGCGCTGCGTCGCGGAGCGCTCCTTGGCTGCGTTGTACTTCTGGGTGGCGACCTCGGCCTGCCGGTACAGGCCGTCGACCTTCTTCTTGACCTCCTCCATGGAGGGCGCGGGCTTCCTGGGGGACGCATCCGCGGTCTGGGTGAGCAGCGTGACCGAGGCCAGCGCCGCGGTGGTGAGCCCGGCCGCCGTACGGCGGTGTGCGGGCACGGTGAGCATGCGGGTGCGCGGCTTGCGATGAGACGCCAAGGCCGGCGACTCCTTCCGTGGACCGCCTACCGGGTTAGCTGTCGGGTTCGGGCGCGTGAGCGCGCGCGTGGGGCCGCGCGCCCACTGGTGCTACGGAAGGTGCCCTACGGCCGTGCGGATCGCTCCGCGGGGGCCGATTCACCCCGGTCGTGCGTGTGGGTCCCCGGCTCCGGCTGGCCGTGGTGACGAGCAGTTGCCATGCGTATGGCAAGGGCCGTGCGTACGAACAGACCGGACTCGGCGGGGCGGCCCGTGCCGGTGCTGTCACCGGCGGTGGGGCGGGCTGCCCGGTCGGCACGGTAGCCAACTCGTGTGACTTCTGTGAAGGCTGATGTTCGATTTGCCCGCAATCTTTTCGTGACCTGATCGTGTCCGTGCCGATGTGAGGGCTGTCGCGACCACGGAATGTCCGGTGTCGTTGTCCGTCCGTGACGGGCGGCGGGGTGCCGTACCCTCCGCGCGCCCTCGGCGCCGCCCGGCGCCCGCCTCCCGGCCGCCGGGAAGCGTGCGCCTCGTGCCCCCGGCCGCCTCCACACCGCGTCCCCGCCCTCTCCGCACCGCCTCCCGCACTTCTCCCCGCACCCGAATTTCACGGCCGGGGCCGGGCTGTCGGTGGGGCGGCCTAGACTCGGTGGGCGATGAGCAGCCTCTTTGACGACAGCTTCCTGGCGGACCTCGACCCCAAGGACGAGGAGCCGCCGCCTCCCGAGGACGAGGACCGTCCGGCAGCGGAGGAGGTGCCGCACGACCTCTTCGGTGGCCGCTACGACGCGCCCGTGCAGCGGGACGCGTACTACCGCGACGGCGCGGCCCGCCCCGCCGTCGACCCGGCCGCGCTGCTGGAGGGGCTGAACGACCAGCAGAAGGCCGCCGTCGTGCACACGGGCTCGCCGCTGCTCATCGTCGCCGGCGCAGGCTCCGGCAAGACCCGCGTCCTCACGCACCGCATCGCGCACCTCCTGGGCACGCGCCACGTCCACCCCGGCCAGATCCTCGCGATCACCTTCACGAACAAGGCCGCGGGCGAGATGAAGGAGCGCGTGGAGGAGCTGGTCGGCCCGCGCGCCAACGCCATGTGGGTCTCCACCTTCCACAGCGCGTGTGTGCGCATCCTGCGCCGCGAGTCCAAGAAGCTGGGCTTCACCTCATCGTTCTCGATCTACGACGCCGCCGACTCCAAGCGCCTGATGGCCCTGGTCTGCCGCGATCTGGACCTGGACCCGAAGCGCTTCCCGCCCAAGTCCTTCAGCGCCAAGGTCTCCAACCTCAAGAACGAGCTCATCGACCACGAGGACTTCGCCGGGACGGCGGCCGACGGTTTCGAGAAGACGCTGGCCGAGGCGTACGCGATGTACCAGGCACGGCTGCGCGAGGCCAACGCCCTGGACTTCGACGACATCATCATGACGACGGTGAACCTGCTCCAGGCGTTCCCGGACGTCGCGGACCACTACCGCCGCCGCTTCCGGCACGTCCTCGTCGACGAGTACCAGGACACCAACCACGCCCAGTACACCCTCGTACGCGAGCTGGTCGGCCCGGGGACCCCTGAGGTGCCCGCCGCCGAGTTGTGCGTCGTGGGCGACGCCGACCAGTCGATCTACGCCTTCCGCGGCGCCACGATCCGGAACATCCTCCAGTTCGAGGAGGACTACCCGAACGCCACGACGATCCTGCTGGAGCAGAACTACCGCTCCTCGCAGACGATCCTCTCGGCCGCCAACGCCGTCATCGAGCGCAACGAGAACCGCCGCCCGAAGAACCTCTGGACGGACGCCGGCACCGGCCCGAAGATCACCGGCTATGTCGCCGACACCGAGCACGACGAGGCGCAGTTCGTCGCCGACGAGATCGACCGGCTCACGGACGCGGGTGAGACCAGGGCCGGCGACGTGGCGATCTTCTATCGTACGAACGCCCAGTCCCGTGTCTTCGAAGAAGTCTTCATCCGGGTCGGGCTGCCCTACAAGGTCGTCGGCGGCGTGCGCTTCTACGAGCGCAAGGAGGTCCGGGACGTCCTCGCGTACCTGCGCGTGCTCTCCAACCCCGAGGACACCGTCCCGCTCCGCCGCATCCTGAACGTCCCGAAGCGCGGCATCGGCGACCGCGCCGAGGCGATGATCGACGCCCTCTCGGCCCGCGAGAAGATCACCTTCCCGCAGGCGCTGCGCCGCGTGGACGAGGCGTACGGCATGGCCGCGCGCTCCGCGAACGCCGTCAAGCGCTTCAACACGCTCATGGAAGAGCTGCGGACCGTCGTCGAGTCCGGTGCCGGGCCCGCGACCGTCCTGGAAGCGGTCCTGGAGCGTACGGGCTATCTGGCCGAGCTCCAGTCGTCCACGGACCCGCAGGACGAGACCCGTATCGAGAACCTCCAGGAACTCGCCGCGGTCGCCCTTGAGTTCGAGCAGGACCGCGACGAAGACAATCCGGGCACCCTGTCCGACTTCCTGGAGCAGGTCGCCCTGGTCGCCGACTCCGACCAGATCCCCGACGAGGACGACGAGGGCACGGGCGTCATCACGCTGATGACCCTGCACACCGCGAAGGGCCTGGAGTTCCCGACCGTCTTCCTGACGGGCATGGAGGACGGCGTCTTCCCGCACATGCGTGCGCTCGGCCAGACCAAGGAGCTGGAGGAGGAGCGGCGGCTGGCGTACGTCGGCATCACGCGCGCCCGGGAGCGGCTCTACCTCACGCGCTCCACGATGCGCAGCGCGTGGGGCCAGCCCCAGTACAACCCGCAGTCCCGCTTCCTGGAAGAGATCCCGGACGAATACGTCGAGTGGAAGCGGACCGGCCCGGCGACGCCGTCCGCGTCCATGGGCGGGCTCTCCTCCGGCCTGTCCTCCGGCTTCTCCGGCGGCGGCTTCGGCTCCTCGTCCGCCTCGCGGAGCAAGGCCGGGCCGAGCGGCTTCGCGACCCGCCGGGCCAAGGACCGGCAGGTGGTCGCGCTGGCCATCGGTGACCGCGTCACGCACGACAGCTTCGGACTCGGCACGGTCGTCGGGGTCAAGGGCAGCGGCGACAACGCCGAGGCGACGATCGACTTCGGCGGCGAGAAGCCGAAGCGCCTGCTGCTGCGGTACGCGCCGGTGCAGAAGCTGTAGGCGGTACGGAAGCTGTAGGCGGTACGGAAGCGGTAGTCATACGCATGGCCCGGAGCCCCCGAGGGCTCCGGGCCATGCGTACTCGCGTGCGTAACCGCGGCTCGGCTCAGTTGGGGTCGATGCCCTTGGAGCGCAGCCAGGGCAGCGGGTCTATCGCGTCGCCACCGCCCGGGTGCACCTCGAAGTGCAGGTGGGGGCCGGTGGAGTTGCCGGAGTTGCCCGAGTACGCGATCACGTCGCCGGCCTTCACCGTGCCCGAACGGATCTTGGCGCTGCTGAGATGGCAGTACCAGGTCTCCGTGCCGTCCGGCGCGGTGATCTCCACCATGTTGCCGTAGGCGGGGTTCCACTTGGTGACGACGGTGCCGTCGGTCGCGGCCATCACGGGCGTGCCGTAGCTGACCGGGAAGTCGATCCCGGAGTGCAGCGACATCCAGTTGACGCCGGCCTGCCCGTAGAGGGCGCTGAGACCGTGCTGTTTGACCGGGAGCGCGAACTTGGGGCGCAGCGCCTCCTTGCGCGCCGCCTCCTCGGCCTTGCGCTTCTTCTCGGCGGCCGCTCTAGCCTGCAGGTCGAGACGTTCCTGCGTACGACTGGCACGGTCGGCGAAGTCGTTCGCGTCGGCGCTGAGGTTCGACAGCTGGGAGTCCAGCTTGTTGTTCGCGGCCGACGGCTTCACGGCCGAGGCGTCCGACGCGGCCTGTACGGCGGTGTCGTCGTCCTTGTCGGTCGCGCCGGACACGGAGGCCGCGGCCACGGCGCACACGCCCATGGCGGCCACGGACGGCACCGCGACGGTCAGCAGCGCGGACTTCTTCGGCGTACGCCGCCGGCCCCGGCCGCCGCTGCTCCCGTGCGCCTCGCGCCGGGCGGCCCGGCGGCCGCCGGGAGCAGCCCCGGAGGGGCCGTCGAGCCCGCTCTCGGGGGAGACGGCGGGGGTGGGGATGATCGCGGTGACGGCGGAGTGAAGGTCGCCGTCCTCGTCGGCGCCGGCCCCGGCGTCGGCCGCGGCCAGGTCCTCGGGCATGAAGGCGGCGGTGGACTCGGCAGCACCCTCGGGTGCCGCGCCCTGGACGTGCTCGACGGCGTCGAACTGCGCGGTCTCGAACTGGGACGGGTCGAGGTGCGACGGGTCGAGCTGCCCGGCGTCGAACTGTCCGGTGTCGAACTGTCCGGTGTCGAACTGGGAAGGGTCGAGCTGGGACGGATCGAGCTGCCCGGTATCGAATTGCCCGGTGTCGAACTGTCCGGAGTCGTAGGGGCCCGTACCGAACTGCGTCGCCTCGAACTGGTTCGTCTCGAACTGCGCGCCCTGATAGGCCGCCTCGTACCCCTCGGCGCCGGCCCAGGCCTCGCCGTCCCACTGCCCGGTGTCGGTGCCGGCCCCGGCGTCCTGCTGCCCGTACCCGGCGTACGCACCCGTGGCGTCGTAGGCACCGGCGGCATCGTAGGCACCGGTGGTGTCGTACGAGCCGGTGTCGTACGTGGCGTTCGGGTCGTACGCCCCGGTGTCGTACGTACCGGTGCTGTCGTACGCGCCGTACGCATACGAGTCGTAGCTGCCGGTTCCGTACCCCGTGGCGTACGTGCCGGTGTCGTACGTCCCGTTCGGGTCGTACGCACCGCTCACGTCGTAGCTGCCGGTCTCGTACGCTCCGCCGTCGTGCGTCGTCCCGCCGTCGTAGGACACCGTGCCGTAGGCGCCGGTGTCGTAGGCGGCCGCTTCGTACATGGTCGGGTCGTACGCCCCGGGGGCATACGCGCCCGCGTCGTACGTTCCGGTGGTGTACCCGTCGTACGCGGCGTAACCGAGCTGGGGGTCCTGCTGCCCGTGCGGCTCGTATCCGGGATGGGACCCGTACGAGGCGTCAGCAGCAGAGCCGGTCGGGTCTGGGTTCCCCGACGGGTGACGGTCGTTCACCACCAACTTCTCTTTCGCCTCGGCAGCAGGAGAATTAGCGGCGACTGTACCCGGCGGTATGCGACGGCGACAATCTTCCGTAGGTTTCGGGCCCTTCCAGACCGGGCATTTGGCCGTCTTTCGGAGGACGCCACACATGTTCTTGGCGCCACGTTCGAAGAATGTTCGAGATCGATTGGCGTAGCCGTCGGCTCCGGCGTGCGCTTCGGCCACCTGCGCCGACGCCCGGAACGGGCAGGTCGGGGCAGGTCGGGGCGGTTCTGGGGAGTTCAGGCCACGGATGCCCGGTCGGGGGCGGCCGCTTCCGGCGGGGTGCCGGTCCGCTCCGGCTGGGCCGGATTGAGCGGATCCACCGCGGCCAGCGCTTCGCGGATGCCGGCGGCAACCGCGCCGTTGACCGGAAAGGCGAGATGTCCGACACCGGAGACATGAACGTTCCGAGTACGGAGATCATCGTGATCGATCCGGGCCGTCTCCACCGGGACCATCATCTGATCGAGATCGCTCCAGAAGCAGACGAAATGCGTCCGGCAATTCGGCGCCGGAGCGGCCAACTCCTTGATCACGTCGGAATCCGTCCGCATCTGGCGCACGAGCGGATGCGCGGGCAGCAGCGACGCGAGCCGGGTGCCGCCGTGCGGGGTGCCGAGCGTGACCAGCGTCCGGATCCGCGCGTCCCCGCCCAGTCGCTGGACGTAGTACCGCGCGATCAGCCCGCCGAGGCTGTGGCCCACCATGTCGATGCGGCGGTGCCCCGTGCGTGCGCAGACGTCCTCCACGTGGCGGCCCAGCAGCTCGGCGGCCTTGCGTATGTCGCACGTAAGAGGGGAGTAGTTGAGCGCCTCCAGGTGACGCCAGCCGTGCCGGCGCAGGGAACGGCGCAGCAGGACGAAGACGGAACGGTTGTCGATGAAGCCGTGCAGCAGGAGCACGGGCGGGTGCGACCGGCCCTCGGTGGGGAGGAGGGCGGGCGCGGGCAGGCGGTCGGCGCCGGCGCCGGGACCGGGGCCGACGCGGGAGCCGGCTCCGGCCTCGGTCCCGGTCTTGGCCCCGGCCCTGGCCCCGGTCTCGGTCTGGGCCCCGGTCCCGGTCAGCGGGTTGGAGCGCGCCCCCGCGCGCGTCCCGGCCCGCGCCTCGGGGGCCGTCGGAGCCGCTGCCTCTGCCGTGGCCCCTCTCCGTGCCCCGGCTCCGGTCCGCGACCTGGTTCCGGACCGTGTCTCGGTTCCGGACAGTGCCTCGGTCCCGGTCCGCGCATTGGTGTGCGTCCGGTCCGCGTCGGCGGACCACGGCCCGGCGGCCTTCCTCGCTCTCGAACCGGCACTGATGCCGGTGACCGCCCCGACGGCACCGATGGCCGTGTCGGCCATGTCAGTCATGTCAGCCATGTCGGCGGGATCGGTCGTGTCGATATCCGCATCGGCCGTGTCGAAATCCGCGTCGACACCGTCGACTCCGTCGGCACCTGCCTCGACGGTGTCGATGACCGCATCGATGGTGTCGGTGGTGTGGGGATCATTGAGCCCGCCCGCGGCGGTGTCGGCGGCTGCCCGGGCACGCGCCGCCGCTGCCGCGGCCTGCTCCTGCGAGACGCCCATGGGATACAGCAACAGATGCCCCGCGAGCACCGCCAGCTCCCAGACCGTGACGCGCAGCCTGGCGGCGGAGGGGCGGATCAGACAGCAGAGAAAGGGCAAGGCCTTCATCGGCCGACCTCCCGAACGGCATGGGGAGGACGCCTCTGTCCCCCGTCATGCCCTCATGGGGAGCCGTTGGGTGCGTACACGGTCCCCGTACACCGTGCTCGCCTGTGACGTCCTGATACCGGTACGGGACGCCGGCGCACTCGCCGACGTGTGTCCCCGCTGCTCCTGCGTCCGTACTGCGTTGTGTCCGTACGTGACGCGATACCAGTTCCCCGCACTCCGTGCGTGTGCATAGGGCCTGTACGTACCCGAAGTGCGCACCTCCGTGCCGCGCGGCTCACGACGCGGCGGTGCGACGACCTGCTGCGGCTCCCTGCGCCGTCCGCAGACACCCCCGCCGCCTCGCGGCGGCGGTTGGTGTGAGGCGTACGGCGCGTAGCGAACGTGTCCCACGTGTGATTTCCCCCTCCCTCCATGTCGCGAAACGGCTCCGTGCGCGATGCTGGCGATAACGTTCGTTCACGCTGGCGGCCGCCCGGACGGCCGCGCATTCGGTTGTCGGCTCGACGGCACTGGTCAAGGCACGTGCCGCGCTTGGCTTGGAGGCAGTGATGGGTGTGGCTCGGCATCAAGTGGCTCAATCGGAGAGCCGAGGCGGAGTGAGCGGAGCGAACGCAGCCGGTCCGATCCGTGTGGTGGTGGCCAAGCCGGGGCTCGACGGCCATGACCGTGGTGCCAAGGTCATCGCACGGGCGCTGCGCGACGCGGGTATGGAGGTCATCTACACGGGGCTCCACCAGACCCCGGAGCAGATCGTCGACACCGCGATCCAGGAGGACGCCGACGCGATCGGCCTCTCGATCCTCTCGGGGGCGCACAACACCCTCTTCGCGCGGGTGATCGAACTGCTCAAGGAGCGCGACGCGGAGGACATCAAGGTCTTCGGCGGCGGCATCATCCCGGAGGCCGACATCCCCCCGCTCAAGGAGCTGGGCGTCGCCGAGATCTTCACCCCCGGCGCCACGACCGCCTCCATCGTCGACTGGGTCAACACCCACGTCCGCCAACTGGCAGCCTGACCGGCCGGCAGCCCGGCCGACCGTCCAGTCGCCTGTCCGACCGCCTGTCCGACCGCCCGTCCGGCCGGCTGCCCGCAGGGACGGCGCCGCCCCGGGGCTCACGGCGCCGCCTCGGGGTTCATGGCGCCGCTCCGGGGTTCATGGCGCCGCTTCCGGGCTGGTGACGACGCTGCTTCTGGGGTGTGTGGCGCAGGCTGAGGCTCATGGCGCAGTCCGGGGCTCATGGCGCTGTCCCGTATGGCGCTGCGCCGGTGGTCGGTGTCGGCTGTGCGGCCAGTTCGGCGTGCATCGTGGCGCGTAGCCGGAGGGTGCCGACGAGGCGCTGGAAGGACTCGGACCAGTAGCCGTCGGCGCCCGGCGAGCCGTCCTCCGGTTCGTCTCCCCGGGCCGTGAGCTTGTCGAGCCGGTCTGCGGCGGCCGGGTCCAGGCACCGCTCGGCCAGCCCCATCACCCCGCTGAAACTCCACGGGTAACTCCCGGCGTCCCGCGCGATGTCCAGGGCGTCCACCACCGCCGTACCGAGCGGCTCCGTCCACGGCACGGCGCACACCCCCAGCAGCCGGAACGCGTCCGACAGCCCGTGCGACGCGATGAACTCCGCGACCCACGCGCCGCGTTCCTCCTCCGGCAACACCCCGAGCAGCTTCGCGGTGTCCCGCGACGATCCGGCCTCCGTGGCGGAGGGGCCGGCGTTCATGGGCGCGGCGCCCGGTATCGAGGAGGTGGGCCGGTCGGCCGCCGCGGACGGCGTGCCCAGGAGAGCCCGCGCCCAGGCGGTGTCGCGCTGGCGCACCGCCGCCCGGCACCAGGCGTCGTGCACCTCCGTACGCCGCCCCTCGGCCACCGGAAGTGCGACGATCTCCGCCGGACCCCGACCGCCCAGCTGCCCCGACCACACGCCCAGCGGCGCCGACTCCAGCAACTGGGCCAGCCACCAGCTTCGTTCGCCCCGTCCGGCCGGAGCCTTGGCCACCACCCCGTCCCGCTCCATCCCCGCGTCACAGACCGCCGGCGCTTCCACTTCTACGACTTCTACGACCGGGCCGCCCTCCTCGCACGCCGCCGCGACGAGTCGCAGGCAGGCCGTCGAGCGGGCCGCCATACGGGAGGCCAGGGCGGAGCCGGGGAGCGCGGACAGCAGTTCTGCCGCCGTGGCCCGGACGTTCCGGCTGCGGTCGGAGAGCGCCTTCTCCAGGAACGGCTCGTCCGCCGCCGACAGACCCTCCCGGAGCGAATCCAGGAACATCAGCCGGTCCTCGGCCCGTTCGGTGGACCATGTGCTCGCGAGCAGCTCCAGCCCCGCCGCCGGATCCAGGCGCCGGGTCGCCGACAGCAGCGCCACCCGCTCCGCGAACAGCCCCTCCTCCCAGAGGCGGCGACCGGCCTCCTGATCCCCGCGGGCCGGGATCGCCGCCGCCCCGCCGATGCCGCGCAGCGCGAACTTCCAGTCGCCGTTGAGTCGCGCCAGCCACAGCGCGCGCGGTCCGGCCAGCGCGAGCGCGGCGGGCCGCAGATCCGTACGGGCCCGCGCCGCGTCCAGCAGCGCGGGCAGCAGCGCGGCAGGCGCGCGGTACCCCCGCTCTCCGGCTGCCGCGAGCCACTGCGGCAGCAGTTCCGTCAGGTCGGGGGCCGTGCCGCGCCGGCTGCCGGTGTGCCCGCCCCGGTCGGCCAGCAGCAGCGCGAGCCTCCGCCGCGCGGCGTCCGGCAGTTCGGGCCGGGGATCCGGCGGGGCCGGGGCGGGGCGCTCCGCGGCGGGTGCGGGCCGCAGCCCGGCCCGCCGCCGTACGGTGCTCACCGCCGCCGCGTCCAGCAGCGCGGCGGCCGCCTCCTGACCCGCGCGCACCGGCACGTCCGGCGTACGCCGGTCCGTCCCGAGCAGCGCCGCGCTCACCAGCTCTCCCCAGTGAGCGGCGTTCCCACGGGTCCCTCTCACATCACTCACGGCCATCACTCACGGCTTCCGAACCCCTCCCGTTGCCCGTCTTACTGCTGCTTGCTCGACTGTCTGCTTGATCGGCCGCCCGGGTCTCACCGGCTGCCTGCTTGATCGGCCTCCCCCGTCTCATCGGCTGCCTGCTCGATCGACCGCCTGAGGGGCCAACCGAGGGGCCGACGAGGGGCCGACCGACGGGCCGACCGACGGGCCCGACGGGGCCGACCGAGTCCGACCCGGGTCCGAACGAGGCCGACCGCCGGTAGGGGGCGAGGCCCCTCTGTTCGCATCCCCCGTCGCGCGCCGCCGCCGACCCCCCTCCTGCCGGCGGCGGCACGCCGTTCCCCCCCCGTTCCCCCGTCCCCCCGTCCGATCGGCGGCGCGCCGGCTCCCTCCCCCGTTTCCCCTGGCGGCCGGCGTGCCGCTTCCCCCGCTGTCCTTCAGAGCGCCACCGGGGCCGGGTCCCAGGTCGTCAGTGGGACGAAGCCGCGGTGGCCGCACTCGCCGAATACGGTGACGGGGCCGCCGCCGGATATCGCCGCGAGCTGCCACAGCCCCGGGCCGCCCGCGCAGCGCGGATCCACAGGCAGCGCCGACTCGCCGTCCACGTCGGCAAGTTGCCAGCCGGTGCCCGGCTGCCCGGGTTTCGGTGGCCGGGCCGGTATCGGTACGACGTCGGAGAGCACTACCGGCCACGAGTCCAGCCACGGGTCGTCGCGCAGCGCGTCCCCGTACGCGGCGAGCGCGGCGTCCGTGCCGCACCCGGCCGGGACGCCTCCCGGCGCGGCCGGTGCGTACCGCTCGCCCACGGTGACGCGCAGCGGGCGGGCGCCGGGGTGGTAGGTCAGGTCGGCGTCCAGGACGAGCCCCGGCGGCAGGGCGAGTTCGTGCGCCCGCCCCGGGCCGGCGAAGGACAGGTGCAGTGCCATCCGGCCCGTCCGCTCGCCCCTCATCCATATGCGCCGCGTGGTCAACTTCCCCTGCGGGCCTTCGTCGCGGTCCTGCTGCGCCAGCACCAGCCATCGGTCCCGGACCGTCCGCTCCCGAGAACTCTCGCCCGCAAAACTCTCGCCCCCCAACCCCTCGTCCCGAGAGCCCTCGGCGGAACCGTCCGGGGCGCCTTCCGCGGCACCGGCACATTCACCGGCACCGGCACCGGCACCGGCACTGGTACCGGACAGATCGGCCGGTAGACCCACTCGTGAGCGGACCGTGGCCGCCAGCGGCTCCGGAAGCCGCTCGATACCAAGGAACCCCTCGTCGAGCAGGTGGAGCAGCGCGCATTCCTCCAGCAACCGGGATGGCCAGTCGGCACCGGAACCCGGTATGGAACCCAACTCCCGTACCCGAGCGGCCAGTCCCGGTGCCTGCGCGTCGACCATCCGGGCCGCCGTCTCGTCCCAGCTGCCGTATCCCGCGCGGTCAGCCGCGGCCAGCCCCGACCGGAGCAGATCCGCGAGCCGGCGCTCCAACTCCTCGGCGCCCGCCTCGATTCGCTGCGCCCGGCGTTCCGCCCGCCGGCGCGCCGCCTCCGGGTCGGCGAGGCCCTTGCTCCCCTTGTCGCCCTTGTCCCCGTCCTTGTCCCCCTTGCCCGGCCGGTCTTCGCGGTGCTCGCGCCGCCCGGACAGCCACTCGGCCACCCACTGCGGTGGCTCACCGGCCGGCACCACCGGCTCGGCATCCCCCTCGGAACCGTCTTCCCCCGCCCACAGCAACAGCAGCCCCAGCGCGTGCTTGCACGGGAACTTCCGGCTCGGGCAGCTGCACTTGAAGGCAGGTCCCGTCGTGTCCGTCATCGTGCGGTACGGAGTGCCGCCGCTCCCTTTGCACACGCCCCATACCGCTCCGTCACCCGCGCCCGTCCCCGACCACGGGCCGGGTGTCGCGAGCTTTCCGCCGGCCTTGCGCGACGCCGCGTCGGGCGCCACCGCCAGCACCTGTTCGGTCGTCCAGCGTTCCCCCTGCGCTCGGGGTTTCGGGGTCTGTTCCCCGTCCGTTCCCAGCATGGTGAAAACGCTAGACCCAGCCACTGACAATCGCCTTGACCTGCATGTTTGTCGCGCCGAGGTCGATTGTCAGTGGCATGGTGCAGTCTGGAATCCGCAAGCGGCCCGCGGGTTGCGGGGTGCGGGCCGGACGGCCTGGGACGAGGGGGAGTCATGTCTTACGCGATGACGGAGAACGGCGCGGGAAGCGGTCGTGGGACGACGACGGCGGCCGGGTCGGCGGAGGGTTCCGGAGCGGTCATCCGGCCGCACGCAGAAGATGCATTCGCAAATGAACTGTCTGCGCTGGCCGCCGCGGACGACCGGCCGCGGCCCGCGCGCTGGCGCCTCTCGCCGTGGGCGGTGGCCACGTATCTGCTCGGCGGCACCCTTGCCGACGGGACGGTCATCACGCCCAAGTACGTCGGCCCGCGCCGCATCGTCGAGGTGGCCGTCACGACCCTCGCGACCGACCGCGCGCTGCTGCTCCTCGGCGTTCCCGGCACGGCCAAGACATGGGTGTCGGAGCATCTCGCCGCCGCGGTCAGCGGCGACTCGACGCTGCTGGTCCAGGGCACGGCCGGCACGCCGGAGGAGGCGATCCGGTACGGCTGGAACTACGCGCAACTGCTCGCGCACGGCCCCAGCCGGGACGCGCTGGTGCCGAGCCCCGTGATGCGGGCGATGGCGGAGGGCATGACCGCGCGGGTCGAGGAGCTGACGCGAATCCCGGCGGACGTGCAGGACACGCTCATCACCGTGCTGTCGGAGAAGACGCTGCCCATACCGGAGTTGGGCCAGGAGGTGCAGGCCGTACGCGGCTTCAACCTCATCGCCACCGCCAACGACCGCGACCGCGGGGTCAACGAACTCTCCAGCGCGCTGCGCCGCCGCTTCAACACCGTCGTACTGCCGCTGCCGGCCACGCCGGAAGACGAGGTGGACATCGTCACGCGCCGTGTCGAGCAGATCGGACGCTCGCTGGAGCTGCCCGCGGCGCCGGACGGCATGGCCGAGATCTGCCGGGTGGTCACGGTCTTCCGCGAGCTGCGGGGCGGCCTGACGGCGGACGGGCGGACGAAGCTCAAGTCGCCGTCCGGGACGCTCTCCACGGCCGAGGCGATCTCCGTCGTCACCAACGGACTGGCCCTGGCCACGCACTTCGGTGACGGCGTGCTGCGGCCGGCGGACGTGGCCGCGGGCATCCTCGGGGCGGTCGTCCGCGACCCGTCGGCCGATCGCGTCATCTGGCAGGAGTACCTGGAGTCGGTCGTCCGTGAGCGCGACGGCTGGAAGGACTTCTACCGCGCCTGCCGGGAGGTGAGCGCATGACGGAGCACGGCACGGGGGAGCGCCGGGCGGACGGCCCGTGGCTGCTCGGAGTGCGGCACCACGGGCCCGGCTCGGCCCGCGCGGTCGGCGCGGCCCTGGCACAGTGCGAGCCGAAGGCGCTGCTCATCGAGGGGCCGCCGGAGGCGGACGCGCTGGTGGCGCTGGCCGCCGACGAGGAAATGCGGCCACCGGTCGCGCTGCTCGCGCATGTGACCGACGACCCGGGGCGCGCCGCGTTCTGGCCGCTGGCGGAGTTCTCCCCGGAGTGGGTGGCGCTCCAGTGGGCACTGCGCCGCGGCATCCCGGTGCGCTTCATCGACCTCCCGGCGGCGCACTCCCTGGCCGAGGCGGAAGCGGGTGCGGGGGAGGGAGCGGGAGAGGGAACGGGAGAGGATGCGGACCCGGGAGCGTCCGGCGGACCGGAGGCGGCCGGAGAGCCGGGCCGGGGCGGCGTGCCGGAAGCGCCCGCGGCCCCGGACCGGGACCGGAGGCCGGACCGAGGCAGTGACCGGACACCGGGCCGAGCCAGTGACCGGGTGCCGGATCGGCAGAGCGACCAGGTGCTGGACCGGGATGGCGACCGGGAGGTGGGCCGCGGCCCGCGGGTGGGCGCGCGGGTGGACGCTCGGGTCGATCCGATCGGGGTGCTTGCGGAGGCGGCCGGGTACGACGACGCGGAGCGCTGGTGGGAGGACGTGGTCGAGCACCGCGGCACGGGCGGCAGCGGCAGCACCGGGGATTCCGGGGATTCCGGGGATGCCCTGGCGCCGTTCGAGGCGCTGGCCGAAGCCATGGGGGCGCTGCGGGAGGAGCACGAGGAGGGCGCGCACTCCCGCGACGCCGTGCGCGAAGCCCATATGCGGCTCCGACTGCGCGACGCTCGGCGGGAGTTCGGGGACGACGTCGCGGTCGTCTGCGGCGCGTGGCACGTACCGGCACTCACCCGCCGTACGACCGTCACCGCCGACCGGGCCGTCCTCAAGGGCCTGCCGAAGGCGAAGGTGTCGGTCACCTGGGTGCCCTGGACGCACCGCAGGCTGTCGCGGAACAGCGGGTACGGAGCCGGGATCGCGTCGCCCGGCTGGTACGGCCACCTTTTCGCCAGTCCCGACCGCCCCATGGAGCGCTGGCTGACCAAGGTCGCGGGCCTGCTCCGCGAGGAGGACTACGCGGTCTCCACCGCCCACGTCATCGAGGCGGTGCGGCTCGCCGAGTCGCTCGCGGCAATGCGCGGGCGCCCGCTCGCGGGACTCACCGAGGCCGAGGACGCGGTGCGTGCCGTGATGAGCGACGGCTCGGACGTACCCGCCTCGCTGATCCACGACCGTCTGGTGGTGGGGGATGTGCTCGGCGAGGTGCCGCAGGCCGCGCCCGCCGTGCCGCTCCAGCGGGACATCGCCCGCCTCCAGCGTTCCCTGCGCCTCAAGCCGGAGGCGAAGGAACGCGAGCTGGAGCTCGACCTGCGCAAGGAGACCGACGCCGCGCGCAGCCGCCTGCTGCACCGGCTGCGGCTGCTGGACATCCCGTGGGGGGCGCCCGCCAATTCGCGGGCGAGTACGGGCACGTTCCGGGAGACCTGGCGGCTGCGCTGGGAGCCGGAGCTGTCGGTGCGGGTCGCGGAGGCGGGCATCTGGGGCACGACCGTGCTCGCCGCCGCCACGGCGCGGGCGGCCTCCGACGCGTCTGACGCCGGCGCGCTCGCCGAGGTCACGGCGCTGGCCGAGCGTTGCCTGCTCGCCGAACTGCCGGACACGCTGCCGGTGGTGATGCGGGTACTGGCGGACCGGGCCGCGCTCGACGCCGATGTCGGCCATCTCGCCCAGGCGCTGCCCGCGCTGGTGCGGTCGGTGCGGTACGGCGATGTGCGGGGTACGGACGCGGCGGCGCTGCGCGAGGTCGCGGTCGGCCTGGCCGAGCGGGTCTTCGTGGGACTGCCGCCGGCCTGCGCCTCGCTGGACGCGGAGGGCGCGGCGGAGATGCGTACGCATCTCGAAGCCACGCAACAGGCCGTGGCGCTGCTGTCCCACACGGAGCGCGGCGCAGGAGCGGGGGAAAGCCCGGGGGCCGTGGCGTCTTCCTCCGCAGACCTTTCGGGCCTGCGGGAACGGTGGACCGCCGTGCTGCGCGTGCTGGCGGAGCGGGAGGCGATACCGGGGCTCATCCGCGGGCGCGCGGCTCGCATGCTCGTCGACGACGGTGCGCTCGACGAAACCGCAACGGAGGAAACCGACCCGGATGAAACCGCACGGGACGGGGCCGACCTGGACGGAATCGCACGGCACGCAGCCGAAGCGGACGGAAACGAGGGGGCGGGGAACGGCAGCCATGCCGCGGAGGGTGGCGGGGCCGGGCGGCTCATGGGGCTCGCGCTCTCGCCCGGGGTGCCGCCGGCGGACGCCGCGGCCTGGATCGAGGGGTTCGTCGGGGGCGGCGCAGGCGGGGGGATGCTGCTGATCCACGACGAGCGGCTGCTCGGGCTGGTGGATGACTGGCTGACGAGGGTGCCGGGGGAGGCGTTCACGGACGTACTGCCGTTGCTGCGCCGGACGTTCTCGCAGTTCGAGGCGGGGGTGCGGCGCACGCTCGGGGAACTGGCCCGGCGCGGGCCGGTGGCCCCGGGAGCGCCGGGCAGCGGCGCGGCAGCCGGTCGTGGCGCGGCCGGCGCCGGCGAGGAAGCGGCGGCCCCCGGCTTCGGCCCCGGCCTGGACCGCGACCGCGCCGCGGCCGTCCTGCCGACCCTGCACGCCCTGCTGGGCCAGGGCACCGGGGCGGCCCCACCGGGCCGGCCCGCCGGCGGTGAAGCCCGCCGCCCCACCACGACTGCGGAGGGCCCCACGACAGCGGAGGGCGCCACGACTGCGAAGGGCCCCACGACAGCGGAGGGCGTTATCAGGGCGAAAGGCGCCACCACGGCGACGGTCGCCACCACGGCGGAGGTCGCCACCACGGCGAAGGGGGAGAAGGGATGACGGCGGAGACGGCGGAGACGGCGGCCGGTACTGGGCCGTCCGAGGAGCGCATGCGGCGCTGGCGGCTGGTGCTCGGCGGGGGAGAGGGCGACGGGACCGGGTGCGAACTGCGCGGACGGGACGCCGCGATGGACGGCACGCTCGGGGCGCTGTACGGGGAAGGACCCGGTGCCGGCGGGCCGGGCGGCCCGGGCGGGCGCGACGGCCGGAAGGGCGGCGGGGCACGGTCGGCGGGGCTGGGCGGTTCCGCGCCCGCCGTGGCGCGCTGGCTCGGCGACATCCGGCGCTACTTCCCCACCTCCGTCGTCCAGGTGATGCAGCGTGACGCGATCGACCGGCTCGGACTGTCCGCGCTGCTGCTGGAGCCGGAGATGCTCGAGGCCGTGGAGGCCGACGTGCATCTGGTCGGCACGCTGCTCTCGCTGCACAAGGCGATGCCCGAGACGACGAAGGAGACCGCGCGGGCGGTCGTACGGCAGGTCGTCGAGCAGCTGGAGAAGCGGCTGGCGACCCGGACGCGGGCCACGCTGACGGGCGCGCTGGACCGGTCGGCGCGCATCAGCCGGCCGCGCCACCGCGACATCGACTGGGATCGCACCATCCGCGCGAATCTCAAGAATTACCTCCCCGAGTACCGAACGGTCGTGCCGGAACGGCTGATCGGTTACGGGCGAGCAGCACAGTCGGTCAAGAAGGAGGTCATCCTCTGCATCGATCAATCCGGTTCGATGGCGGCGTCCGTCGTGTACGCCTCGGTGTTCGGCGCGGTGCTCGCGTCCATGCGGTCGCTCGCCACCCGGCTGGTGGTCTTCGACACCTCGGTCGTGGACCTCACCGACCAGATCGAGGACCCGGTGGACGTGCTCTTCGGCACGCAGCTGGGCGGTGGCACGGACATCAACCGTGCGCTGGCGTACTGCCAGTCGCGGATCACCCGGCCCACCGAGACGGTGGTCGTGCTGATCAGCGACCTGTACGAGGGCGGGATACGCCACGAGATGCTGAAGCGGGTGGCTGCCATGAAGGCATCCGGGGTGCAGTTCGTGACGCTGCTGGCGCTGTCGGACGAGGGCGCGCCCGCGTACGACCGGGATCACGCGGCGGCTCTGGGTGCGCTGGGGGCACCGGCGTTCGCCTGTACGCCCGACCTCTTCCCGGAGGTGATGGCGGCCGCGCTGGAGAAGCGGCCGCTGCCGGTGCCCGACACGACGGCGTGACGGCCCGAAGCCTCCGAACCACCTCAACGGCCTCAACGGCCTCAACGGCCCGAACGATCCGAACGACCCGCGCCGACGACGACAGTCATCGTCCATGACGGCAGTCACCGTCCATGACGACAGCCGCCGTCCATGACGGCAGTCATTGTCATGACGACGAGGCCGTACCGGACGCACCCGATCCCTGTTTCGTCGGCCGTACCGGAACCGGAATCCTCCGGCGACGGCTCACTTCCCCCGGGGCACCGGCGTGTTCGCAGGTCGTACACCCTTTCGCCACTGTCGATACCGGACATGGCGGAGTAACGGTGACAGGTGGCACAGGGGACTTGCGCGGCCCCTGGCTGCTCGTGCAAGGATCGGTGCATCGCTCGATCACCCGCGACGTGCCGGTTGATCCGGGGTGCCTGACGCCCTGGTCCCGGTCGCCGTCCTTCCGGGAAGGTCCCCCTTGTCCGCTGTGCTCGCTCTGCCTGCCGTTGTGCGCCTGCCGCGCACCGTGGCCGTGCGGCGTGCGCTGCTGACCGGGCTCTTCCTCGTCGGGTTCGTCGTGCTCGCCGTCGCGTTCGGCGGCGGCACCGCACACGCGGCGGACAGCGGTACCGAGCAGGCGCAGGGCGCCTTCACGGAGGCCACCAGCGCCACCGACAACACCGGCACCGTCACCGACAACACCGGCTCCGCCGCCACCAACGGGTCGACCGCCACCACCGCCACCTCCACCGACGGGCGTTCGCCGCTCGCCGGCTCGGGGTACGCACTGGGGCGGGACGCCGGCGAGGCGGCCGCGGAGCCGGATGCGGGTGTCGCGCAGCGGGCCGGTGCCCGGCTCTCCGAGGGCGCGCAGGCGTCCGAGGAGCGGCTCGGCGAGGCCGTACGCCCGCTCGCGGAGCGCCTGAAGCCGGTCACCGACCCGGTCACCGCTCCGGTGCACGACGTCGTCCACGGCGTGGGTGACGCGACCGGGCTCCCGGTCCGGCTGCCCGGCGACACCGCCGGTCAGGACCGCGGCGCCGGGCAGGCGCAGCACGGTGACGTACGGGACGGCGGCCGGCAGCACATGGCCGCGCCCGAGCGGTGCGGCACGGACCGTACCGGCGACGACCGGCTGACGGGCCCCTCGGGGGACACCGCCGGTCAGGACCGTACGGCCGCGCGTGCCACCTCCGGTGACGCCGGCGACGGACACGGCCGCGGCGGACTGCCCGGCCAGCTCCCGCAGGGACCGGCAGCGCCGGCCTCGCACACCACCGGGGACGGCAACGGCCCCCGGAGCGGGGACCAGCACGCGGTCCTGCCGGGCGGACAGCCGCACTTCGGGCTGGTGCCCGGCGGCGTACGGGCCGCGGGCGGTGCGCCGACCCGCGAGCGCAGCACCGACATCCTCGAATTCCCGGGTTAGGGCAGACCTCCCGCCGGATTCCCACGCACACGCGCCTTCGCCGACGTACGGCGAGCGCAGGGATCCGACGGCCGTCAGCTCCTCAAGACCTGCCGCGCGGGGGCGGGACAGGTCTGCCCGACACATCCCTGGAATCCGAAGGGCTCATCGCCACCATGCGCAAGAACATCCGCCGTTCCATCGTCGTCGCCGCTGCCGCCACCGGTCTGCTGGCCCTGGGGGCCACCGGCGCCAACGCCGCCGAGCTGCCCGTCGACGCTCCCGACACCGGCGCCCTGACCGGCACCGTTCAGAAGAACCTGCCGGCCGGCGAGCTGACCGGCACGGTCCAGAAGACCGCCGACGGGGCGACCGGCACCGTCGGGAAGACCGTGGGCGGCACCGTCGGCAAGGTGACCGGCGCGCTCGGCGGCGGTGACGTGCACACCATGGACGGCCTGCCCGCGACCGACGGTCTGTCCGGCGGCGCGCTGCCCACCGACGGCCTCGGCGACGTGACCGGCACCGTGAACGGCGTGCAGAAGAAGGCCGACCTGAACGAGGTCGCCAAGACCGCCAAGGGCGCGGGCAAGGTCGCCGACACCGCCAAGGGCGCGGGCAAGGCCACCAAGACCGTGGGCGAGGTGGCGAAGACCGCCCAGGGCACCGTCGGCCAGGTCCAGGACACCGCCGCGGGCCGCCTGCCCGCCGTGCCGTTCCTGCCCGTCGAGGGCGTTCCCGCCCTCGACCTGCGCAGCCTCCCGGTCGAGGTCCCCGCGGCCGAGCTGCCCAGCGGCCTGCCGACCGACCAGCTCCCCGCGGACCTGCCCGCCGGCCTCTCGACCGACCAGCTCCCCACCGGTCAGCTCCCGGCCGACCTGCCCACCGACCTGCCCACCGGTCAGCTCCCCGCCGAGCTGCCCGCCGTGCCGCAGCTGCCCGACGCGTCCGGTGCCGTTGACCGGGTCGTCGGCACCGCGGCCGGCAGCGACCTGCGTCCCGGCACGCTGACCAACCCGGCCCAGGGCGCCCTGGCCACCGCCCGTCCGGTCGTCGACCAGGCCGCCGCCGACGCGCTGCCGCCCGTCGCCCAGCGCGCCGTCGGCAAGGTCGTCCCGGTCGCCCAGGACGCGGTGGGCGGCGTGGGCCTGCTCGCCGGTGACGCGGCCGGCCAGGCCACCCCGTTCGCGCAGGACACGGTCGCCGGCACCCAGATGTTCGCCGAGGGCGCGACCGCCGACGCCGTGCCGTTCGCGCAGGGCACGCTGACCGACGCGCGGGGCTTCGCGCAGGGTGCGGCCGCCGGTGCGGTCCCGTTCGCGCAGGGCACGGTCGCCGGTGCGCAGCACCTGACCCAGGGCACCGCCGCCACCGCTGTCCCCTTCGCCCAGGGCGTGGCCGCTGACGCCACCCCGTTCGCGCAGGGTGTCGCCACCGACGCCGTGCCGTTCGCGCAGGGCCTGGCGACCACCGTGGCCGCCGACGGCCAGGAGACCGCGGGCAACGCCGCCGCCGGTGTGCAGCGCGTCATCCCCGTCAACGTGGCCCAGGGCGACCTGACCAGCCCCGCCAACATCCCCGCGCTCCCGGTGCTGCCGGCGCTCGCGGGCTGAACTCCCCGATTTCCGGCGTGAGCCGGAGCGGTACCGGTACCGCGAGGGGCCGCGCGTCCGCGGGACGGCGTTGTGGGGACGCCGTTCGTACGGACACCGGGACGGACGCGCCACGTCCGTGACGTGAGCGGCCACTTGAACCGGAACGGAAAACGCCGCCGGGCACCCCCTTTGGGGAGGGGGAGCCCGGCGGCGTCCGTATGTCCGGGGCCGCTGCCGCGGTGGCCCCGGCGGGCACGCACCATGATCGATGCCAGGTACTTCCTACGACCTGGGTACCTTCAGCCGGTCCCAGCTCACCTTGCCCGGGATCCCGTCCGCGTCCTTGCCCGAGAAGCCGAGCTTGCGCTGCCAGGCGGCGTAGGACTGGCGGTCGGCCTCCGTCCAGTACGGGCCAGGACCCTCCTCGTAGTGCGAGCAGTCCTCGGCGACCAGCCGCTTGCCCATGGCCGTGATGACCGGGCTGCGCGCGCCGGCCTGGAAGAAGCCGCTGCCGGGGAAGCGTTCGTACCGGGTGCCGGGCCGCGGCTTCTCCGGCGCGGGCTTCTCGGGCGCGGGCCTTTCCGGCGCGGGCTTCTCCGGGGCCGGCTTCTCGTCCTTGCCGCCGTCGGGCTTGCCCGCGAGCCGCTTCTTGATGCGGGACCGCATGCCGCCCATGGTGAAGCCGCGCGGGTCCGTCTTGCCCGGCTGCCACTCGTTGTGGCCGATGACGGACTTCTCGTTCCAGCCGTGCGCCCGGCAGATCGCCGCCGACACCTTCTCGATGGCGAGCTTCTGCTCCTCGGGCCAGGGGTCTTCGCCGTCGCCGAGGTTGATGCACTCGAAGCCGTAGAAGTGCCGGTTGCCGTCGGTGTTCGCCGCGTTGTCGTGCGGCAGCTTCGACTCGTTGACCACGGCGCGCAGCACGTCGGAGTCGCCGAGCCCGGCGTGGTTGGCGCGGCCGTTGCCGACCAGCCACACCTCACCCTTCTTGTCGATGACGCCGTGGCACAGCGGGCCGGGCAGATCGGAGCGGCCCTCGTAGCAGAGGTTGACCGAGCTGTCGGTGCCCTTGGTGACGGTGTGGTGGATCATCACGCCGTTCAGCGGGCCCCACGGGCCCTTGCTGTTCCTGTTGTGCTTGCGCCAGTTGCGGACCTCGTGGACGGTCAGGCCCTCGTCCTTCAGGGCTTTCACCAGGCCTGACGCGCTCAGCGGCTTCGCCATCGTCGTGCTCCTTCCTCGACCCGGCCGCGCGGGCCGGTCCCCCGGTCGGCGGCGCGCGGGATCATCCACGCGCCACCCAGTACGTACGCGGTGGCGCGCTCCCCGTGGCGCCACCCCGGCGGTGTCATTCCTCGGTCGGAGACACCGCCGGGCATCGGTGTCACTCCTCGCTCAGGGACTCCGCCTCGGCCGTCGTCTGCGAGCGGAGCGCCGCACCGTGTGCCGGGCCGGCGGATGCCACGTCGGCCGGCTCGTTCTCCGCCTCGGCCGCGGCGTCGGCGGCCCGCGCCTCCTCCTCGGCCGCCAGTTCCTCGTCGCTGGCCGCGGCGATCTCCCCGGCCAGCGGCTTGAACGCCAGCCGCAGGTCGGACACGGTCTTCTCGCCCATCACCCAGCCCAGCGGCGCGTAGTGCACCTGCGGGCCGAGCGGTGCCTGGAGCAGCGGGCGGCGCGCGGCGTCCGTCGGCCACTCCACGTTGCCGGTGGCGGTACGGGCCGGGACCAGCCAGAAGTCACCGCTGCGGTAGGTGCCGCCGGCCGCGAAGTACACCTCGACGCCGTCCTCCAGCGGCAGCCACGCGCCCTCCTCGACGCGCACCGCACCGTTCTTGAGCTGCCCGGCCGCGCCCTTCTTCGTCTGCCGCTCCTGGGCCCGGCCGCCCTCGCGCTGGTCCCAGCGGCGCAGGTACGGGTGGAGTTCGGGCCGCCGCCCGACGTGCTGCGCGGGCTCCTCCGACAGGCGCACCCGGCGCCCCGGCAGGTCCAGCTCCTCGACGCGCAGCAGCGGGTGGGCCTCCAGCCGGCTCGCGACCGCGGAGTCCACGAACTCCACCCGGTCGCCGACGTCCAGGTCCAGCTTGTCGTCGTGCCCCAGCGTGGCCAGCTCGACCCAGGTGCCGTCCAGGCCGTCGACCGGGAAGGTCACCGAGCCGTTCTCGCGGGACCACTTGAAGGTGGCGTCCTTGGCGGCGCCGCCGTCGTGGATCTCCACCCGGTACAGCTGGTTCTCCGGGCCGCGGTAGCGGGCGTCCGGCTTGACCAGGCACGGGTCGTCGTCGGCGTGGTCGGGGCGCTCGCTGCGCACGGCGATCCGCGCGGTGGCCTTGCGCTGCTCGGCCACCCACTTGCCGAACGCCTCGCGGACCGGGCCCTTCTTCGAGTCGTCGCCCTGGACGTCCAGCTCGCCGCCGGGCAGCGGCAGCACCTGCCAGACGACCTTGAGGCGGGCCGCGGTGTCCGGCAGCGCGGCGCCGAGCGCGACCTCGCGCAGCGCGGGGTCCTCGGCCGCGGTGACCGTGCGCTCCCACACCTTCAGGTAGGCCAGGTACGGGAACTGGGTGGGCAGCCGGTCCTCGGGGCGCTCCGCGTCCCGGTGGGCGTCGGGCTGGTCCCAGTACGTCCAGGTGGCCGGCGGCTCGTCGGCCGCGGCCTCGCCGTCCTGCTCGTCGTCCTTGGCGCCGGCGTCCGCCGGGTCCGGCACCGGGACGCCCGGCTGCGGGCGGTAGGACTCGACGAGGATGCCGTCGACGTAGTAGCGGCCGGGGCTGATGGAGAGGTCGTCCAGCTCGCGGCTGCCGCCGGTCATGTCGATCTTGAAGCCGGCGTCGGCGGCCGGGCCGCCGTGCTGCCCTATCAGGTCGGTGGCGGTCACCCGGGCCTGGTAGAGCTGGATCGCGGTCTGCTCGTTGGTGTCCGCGTCCAGCTGGACGCGGCCCTGCTGGGCGAGGACCGCGGAGTAGCGGGCGTCCGGCCGGAAGGTGATGCGGGAGAGATCAGCGTGCATGGGAAGGGTTCCCCCTCGTGATGAAGCTCGTCATGAAGCTCGTGGCGGTAGGTCGTGGGCGGGCGCTTCCCGTCGGCGCCCCGTGGCGGCATCAGGTCACGAAGAAGATCCCCGCATCCGTTCCGGCCGGTGTGTACTCCGCGAGCCGCGCCCGCAGGCTGTCCTCGCGCTGCGGCTGGTACAGGTCGTGGAAGGCGCCCAGTTCGGCTCCGTCCTCCGCGGCCCGCCGGCAGCCCTCGCCCGCCGGGCCGTCCGCGTCCGGCGCGGTCAGCTGCCCGTACGCGGGCGTGCCGTACCGCTCGCTGCGGAAGACCGGCCGTACGGCACCGGCCTGTTCGGCGCCGACCAGGTCCGGCAGGCAGCGGTAGCGGCGCGGGGTGCGCGAGCCGGGCGGTACGTAGGAGTACCGGAGGCAGCCGAGCTGCCGCCGGGCGACGTGCAGCTTCCCGGTGAAGAGCGAGTTCTCCGCGAGCTGCACGGCGTGCACATGGACCTCGCCGATCACCGTGGTGCGGTGCGCGTGCAGGACCGCGTGCGCGTGCCGGCAGTCCGGCGCGGAGAGCGCCTCGCGGTCGTGCCCGGTGGCGTCCAGGATGCTGTCCCGGATGTGGATCGGCAGCGGGTCGGTGGAGACCTCGTCGCCGATGACCTCGATGGTGCCGAGGATCGTCCGGTCGATCTCCACGCACGCGGTCGTGCGGTCCAGCACGAGGCTGGGCTCCTCGGGGGAGTGCGGGTGGCACTCCGGCTCCAGCGACCAGCCGGGGACGAGCGTGCAGTGCCGCAGCGCCAGCGCGCCGACCGGGCCCTGGACGTTGATCCCGCGGCCGGTGACCAGCAGCCCGTCGAGCACGACCCGCGGTGCCGGGCCGCGTTCCTCGCCCGGCTCGCAGTCCTCCTCGCGCGCCCGGATGTTCAGTGCGTCGGGCCGGTTGCTGTACCAGTCCAGCAGTCTGATCACCGGCCGGGTGCCCTCGGCCGCGCGCACCTCCAGGCGGTCGCCCGGGTCCAGGTCGAAGTCCAGCTGTTCCTGGTAGGCGCCGCTGTGGGTGATCTCGATGATGCCGTCGGGGCCGCAGCGTCCGGCCCGCCGGTCGTTCTGCCAGTCCCCGTACGCGTCCATGATCCGCTGGTACGTCTGGCCGGGGCCGACCCGGTACACGGCCGCGCCCGCCGGCGTCTCCCGCTCGCGCAGGTACTCGCCGCCGCCCAGGTCGTCCGCGAAGGCGTAGTGGTACGTGACCCACACGCCCTGGCGCGGCGCCGAGCGCGAGCCGAAGGCGATGCGGCCCAGCTCCGGGTCGACCGCGACCTGTCCGCGCTTGGGCCGGTAGCGCCAGTCGCTGAGGTCGGCGACGACGATGTCGGACGGGTCGACCGGCTCGCGCTGCCCGTCCCGCCAGATCGTGAAGGACTTGCCGGGCCCGTAGTAGTCCGCGAGCCGGTCGTGCAGCTGCCGCCGCCGGACGTACGCCGGGACGTTGTCGATCGTCGCGATATGGGTCGCCGACGGCTCCGGCTCGGGCTTGGTGACCAGCGGCGTGTCGTTGCCGAGGATCGAGAAGGTGTAGAGGTTGCGGGCCCGGTCGATGCAGTACGCGGGCGCCCGCGTCACCGAGTAGGGCTTCAGCCGCCACACGTACAGGCCCACCCCGGCGGGGGAGAGGCCGCCCTGGCGGCGCCGCGAGTCGGCCCGGCGGACGTCCGCCGAGCGCGCGACGGCGCCGAAGGGGCCGCCCGCCAGGTCCAGCGCCGAGGAGTCCCGTACCTCCACCGACCGGCCGCGCGCGGCCCGCCGTGCGTTGACGGCCGCGGTGCCCGAGCCGTACAGCTTCACCGGCTGGCCGTGCGAGACCAGCCGGGAGAACTCCACGGCCCGCGCGGGCCAGTTCGCGACCTCGGCGGACAGCTCCTCCAGCAGCGCGAGGGTGCCCTTGCGGCGGCGGTTGGCGACCGTGGCCGCCACGTCGCGGCGCGGGGCCAGCGCCTCGGCCAGCCGCCGCCGCGAGGAGTCCGGCAGCCCGCCGTCCTTCAGGCCGGTGGCCAGCACCCGCTCGTATCCGGGCAGCGGCTGGTAGCCGACCAGGTCGCCCAGGTACGGCAGCACCCACTCCGCCGCCGTCTCCACGAACCAGTCGTCGTACTGCTGCTCGACCCCGTCGCGTACGAGATCGACCTGCTCGGCGATGACGGCGAGCAGCGCGCGCAGCGGCTCGCCGTTCTCCGCGTCCCGCAGCCGGTGCCACTGGGGCAGCAGCTCCGCGAGCCCGTCCGGCTCCCTGGACATCACTTGCCCCCCGTCGTTGTCAGGGTGTCGGCGGACCTCACTTGACCTCCGTCAGAATCATGGTGTCGGCGACCTGCGGCGAGAACAGCGCGAGCTGAGCGGGCCGGATGCCGCGGAAGACGTACACCGAGCGGCCCTTGGCCAGCGGCCGGGTATCGGTGATGTCCGGGTTCAGGCGCAGCAGTTCGGCGAGGGAGATGCCGTTGCGGCCCGCGACGGAGCTGAGCGACTCGCCCTTCTCGTCGGTGACCCGGTAGGTCCGCTCGTCGTACGTGGCGCCGCGGGCCGGGACCGCCGTACGCGGCCCGGCCAGCTCGTCGGCGAGACCGGCCAGGTCGGCGGGGGTCGCGGAGGCCGCTACGCCGGTGAAGGCGTCCACGTCCACGTAGTCCACGCCGGGCACGGACTGGGCGGTGGCCAGCACCTCCGACAGCCGCGCCGGCTGCCCCAGTTCGCGTCCCTCGTAGCCGAGCTTGCGCAGCAGCGCGGCGCGTACCCGCGGCTCGACCGCGGCCCACGAGTGGTCGGGCGCGACCTTGACCTTGGCGACCAGCAGGAGCAGCACCAGTTCGCGCACGTCGACCCGGACCGGCAGCGCGGCGTCCCCGTACTCGGCCAGCGAGGACCGGAGCGCCTGCAGCACCTCGGCGTCGGCCGCGACCGGGTTGTCGTCCACCCCGGCCACCGTCAGGTGCAGCACCTGCCGCCGCCCGTCGTACAGTTCGGCCGCCGCGGCCCGGCCGATGCCGGCCCGCGAGCGCGCGAAGTCCTCGTAGTCGGCGAGCGAGACCAGCCGGTCCAGCGCGGAGACCGCGAGCGGGACCGTGCGGCGGGTGAGCCCGGGGCCGTCGGCGTCCGCGCCGCCGGTGGCGGGCTGCGGGTTGGTGACGCCGGTGACGCCCAGCGGCCGGGTGATCGCCTGGGTGATGCGGTCGGCCTTGACGTTGGCGGCGCGCCCGGTGCCGAAGCGGTAGCGGGCCCGGACGTTCTCGTGCCCGGTGGGCAGCCGGGCGCCGTGCACCCCGTCGCCGAAGGTCACCGTCGTCCGGCCGTCCCCGGCCGAGCCCAGGACGTACACCCGCTCGCGCGGCCCGCGCCCGGCCAGGCTGTCCACCCGGTGCCAGAGCAGCCCGTCGACCCGGACCTCCAGTTCCGGGGTGGCGCCCAGGGGGTTGCCGTCGGGGAGCCAGGTCAGCGGCGACTGCCAGAGCGCGAACGTCTGGTTGGTCTTCTCCGCGTCGCCGCTGCCCAGCGGCTCGTCCCGGCTCTCGCCGTGGGTGGCCGGCACGACGTTGCCCTGGATGCGGACGGTGTCGCGGCGGTACCGGTAGGCGAGGTCGGCGGTGAGCGTGAGGACGGTGTGCACGTGGTCGCCGGGCAGCTCCTCGTCGAGCCGCTGGTCGACCGCGGCGATCACCGCCAGCTCCGTGCCGCGCACCCCGGCCGAGCCGGGGATGTCGGTCCGCTCGCCGGAGACGACGATGTACCGGCCGGGACGCAGCCCGTCGTACAGGTCGGCCAGCTCCAGCTCGTTGCCGTGCACGTCCTCGCCCAGCGGCTCGTCCGCCATTCGCAGCGGCTCACCGCCCGCGTGCACGGTGGTGTCCCGGATGGCCGACAGCAGCACGTCGTGCTCGTCCAGCCACGGGTCGGCCAGCGTCAGCTCCGTACCGCGCCCGGTGATGCCGAAGTCGGTGTACGCGGCGGTGCGCACGGCCGTCACGCGGGTGGTGACGAACGCCAGCTTCTTGTCGCCGGGGATGCCGTCGGGGCCCTCGGCGCCCTTGCGGGGACGCTGGATCGCCACCCAGCTGCCGACCGTGATCGAGTCCTGGACGGAGTCCAGCGGCAGGACGTACCGGTTGGCGGGCTCGGGGACGGTGGCGATGCCGATCTCCACGGCGGGCGGCTCGCTGCCCGGCGTGCGCCGCACCGTCACCTCGTACTCGCCGTGCCGGATCTGGTGCTTGTCGCCGGGAGCGAGGTCCCAGGTCTTGGTCTCGCCGTTGTTGACCGCGACCTCGATCTTCCCGTCCTCGTCGGGCCGGGCCACGAACAGGGAGCGCTCGGGCAGCCCGGCCAGCAGCCGGATGGTCACCCCCGGCTCCTGGGACTCGGTCGGGCGGCGGCCCAGCCAGCTCAGGTCGCGGTCCTGCCCGGTGCGGGTGGACACCTGGACCCGGCCGGGGCCCAGGTCGAAGGAGTTCTCCGACGGCAGGTTCTCCGAGTACTGCACGGAGTTGCCGGTCTCGGCGTGCTGGAACTCCGCCTTCACCGGCACCTTGCCGGCCGTGTCGAAGACGATCCGCACGCTGGTCAGCACGCCGCCGGTGAGCGGCCAGTCCGCGGTGCGGATCACCCGGCCCTTCTCGTCCTGCACGGGCTTGAGCGGCGCGGTCGCCCCGAAGGGCGCGGCCGTCACCCGCATCGCCAGCAGCGCGCGGAGCGCGGCGGGCGTCGCGGGCGCGGCCTGCCGCCACGCCGTGTACATCCCGTCGGACAGCCGCGGGTCCAGCGCGGACAGCAACCGCGCGGTGAGGTCCGAGCCGGGCGCGAAGAGCCGTCCGGGGTCGCGCGAGACGACCCGGGCGCTGGAGGGGGGCCGCACCACGCTCGTCCGGAGGGCGGGCAGCACGGCGTTCAGGGCACGCAGCGCGGCCGTGGGCGTGAACCGCCGGGCGGCCCCGGCCTTCTTCGGCTGCGGCTCCGACGGCGGCACGGTCCGCGCGGGCTCCAGGTCGGCCGCCCGTTCGCGGAGTTCCGCGAGCACCGCTTCCAACTGCTCGAACCAGGCCGCGACCTCCTCGTACGGCGCGGCCAGCGCCTGCGCCTCGGCCAGCCGCTCGTGCGGTCCGGCCAGCCGCTCGGCGAACGCGGCCGGAGTCTTGGCCGCGTCACCCTCCAGATCCTTGCGCAGCGGCGCCAGCACCTGGGTGTCGAAGGTCTCGATCAGCTTGCTGACCGGACGCGGGTTGGGCGTCTCCGGGGTGGGCGGACCGGGCTCGTCCGGGTCGTCCGGGTCGCCGCCGTCCTCCGGCTCGGTGATCCACTGCTTCGCCTCGTCCACCAGCTCCTTGAGCGTGGGCGGCGCGGACTGCTGGAGCCCGATCGCGGTGACGTCCTCCGCGCGGTCGATGCGCACCTTGGCGACCGGCAGCAGCTTCTGCTCCGTGCCGCCGAAGTCGAACAGCAGCTGGTCGCCGGTCTGCAGTGAGGTGGCCGTGCCCGAGACGTACAGCTCGGAGCGAGTCTTCACGTCGTCGGCGACCAGCAGCGCGGGCCGCCGCCTGCGGACCTTCAGCTCGTTCCACGCGTACCGCGCGGTGAGGTCCTCGGTCGTCTCGAAGGTCTGCGACTCCTCGCCCGTCGCCGCGGGCACGCTGTGGCTGCGCGCGCCGCGCGGGACGACGACCGGCACGTCCTCGGCGCGCGGGTCCTTGTCCAGGGTGTACGCGAGGTGGGTGTCGGCCGCGACGCCCGGCCGCGGCCGGTGCCCGACCAGCCGCCCGAGCAGCGCCAGCGACCGGTGCTCGTTGGCGGTCCGCAGGTATCCCTCGTCCGCGATCCGCTCGCTGTGGAAGGTCAGTACGTCACCGAGCACCGCCCAGGCGTCCAGCAGCCCGATCGCCGGGTCGTCCGGGGTGCGGACGGTCAGGCCGCGCAGCGCCGGGTAGGCGGGCGAGGCGAGCCGGTCCAGCATCCCGGCGAGGAACGTGCCGTAGGTACCCACCCGGTAGTCCAGGGCGTTACGCGCCGGCGGGTTGTAGAGGGCGTCCGGGGCACGCCGCTCGTCGCTGCCCCCGCAGCCGCAGCCGCACGTGGCGCTCATCGCGCACCCCCGAGCTCTCCGAGTTCGATGACCAGCCGGCCGTTCTCCGGCCGTTCCGGGTCGTTGTCGCACACGGCGATCTCCAGCGGGCCGAGCCGCAGCACACCGTCCTCCAGTGCTCTGTTGTCTCTGATGTCGGTGGATCCGTGTTCGAAGAGCCGTTGCAGCCGGGTGATCCGTACGCTCTCCACGCCCGGTACCGCCGCGGCCACCGCGGTGAGGCGGCTCAGCCGCACCGGCTCCCCGAACGTCAGCGCGTCCGGGTGGAAGAAGCCCAGCCGACCGCCCGGGAGCCGCCGGCTGCCCAGCACGCGCGTCAACTCCGCCAGAATCCGACCGTGTTGGTGACCGGGTGCCGCACAGACCTCGACCTCGATGTCCAGCGGCACGGTCCGGGCCGGCTCCACGACCAGGTCGTGGCCGATCCGCCGGTACCCCTCCAGCGCGTACGCGACGGAGTCCAGCAGCTCGGGCGCGGGCTCTCCGCTGCGCACGGCGTCGATGGCGACGTGCGCCTCCTGCACGCTGCCCGTCCAGCGGATCTCCGCCGCGGCACGCTGCACGCCCGGCAGCGCGGACGCCAGCTCGGCGTAGTCGGCGGCGGTGACGGCCCGCCGGCGCGTCCGCTTGAGGTCCAGCGGCGCGAGCTGACGCACCTGCTCGACCGGCTCCGGCTCGGCACCCCCGACGGCGGGCAGCGGATTGCGCACCCCGGCCACCGGCATCGGGTCACCGCCGTCCGAATCCTCGGAATCGCGGCTCAAGACCAGGTGGTTGATGGCCTCGGCGCCCACATTGCCGGCCGTTCCGCCGCCCAGCCGGTAGTGCAGCGTGAGCCGGCTGCCGGGCTCCGGCCGGGCACCGTACCGCCCGTCCCCGAAGCGCAGCGCGATCCGCCCGTCGTCCTCCAGCTCGCCCACGAAGTGCCGGTCGCGCGGCCCGCTGTTCAGCAGGTCCCGGCGCGGCTCCCAGGTGTGCTCGCCGTCCTCGATCCGCACGGCCGGCAGCGCGGCCCTGGCATCCGGCAGCAGCCCGGCCGCCGGGCCGTGCAGCACCGGCTCGTCCGGGTGCAGCCCGGCCGCGTACTCCGGGCCCCAGCTGTGCGCGATCTCCCAGGCGATCCGGCCGTCCAGCACCGCGCCGGCCCGCGCCCGCGCGGTCAGCACCTCAAGGCGCTGCAGCTTGGGCGCGAGGAGCCGGTCACCGCGGTGCAGCAACTCCCGCAGCGCCCGTACGGGATGCCGGTGCAGCTCCAGGTGCTCCAGCACGTGCAGCCCGAACAGGACCGTCAGCTCGGCGATCTCCGCCTCCGCCAGCCCGTCCCGGTCCCGCGCGCTGCGCCACAGCTCCACCAGCCGCGCCCGTACCCGCTCCCGGATCCCGGCGAGCCGCTCGGCCTGCCCGGCCGCCACCAGCTCCGGCCGCGGGAACGGCACGGTCTGGGCGATGGGGGAGCGGTGCAGCAGCGGCCGGAAGCGCGCCCCGATGCCCGGGTACACGGACTGCGCCAGCAGCGTGCGCAACGCCTCGGCCTGCGCGTACACCGTGCCCGGCACCACCTTCTCGCGCCGCTGCCCGGCCAGCTCCAGCCCGAGCCCGGCCCGTACGGTCGCCTCTTCTCCGACGACCTCGAACAGCTCGCGGATGTCGTCGGCGGTCAGCGCCCGGTGGTGCTTCGTCTTGTCGAGGAGGTGGTTGATCGTGCTCGCCGTGGCGTTTCCGCCGTCCCCGTAATCCGCGCACCCAAAGGCGGGCGGCTCGCAGGAGCCGGTCACGGCCGGTACGGGCGGCACGGTCACCGTCTCCGGCACGCCTTCGGGACACTCCCCGAAGACCAGCGACCGCCCGTGATCGACGAGCGTGACGTTGCCGCGCGCGACGCTCACGTCCTCCACCGGCGCGCACTCCGTCCCGCCCCGCGTGGACAGGCACAGCGGGAACGTCAGCGCGTCCTCCTGCGCCCAGGTCACCTCCAGCACCGGCTGCCCGTCGAGCCGGTCGACGGCCGGCGTGACCGACGTCAGCCGTACGGCCTGCCGATGACTCGGGTCCTGGTCACCGGGCGTCCCCGTACGGGGGCCCTTCACCTCCTCGAAGAGGAGAAGGTCACCGGGGGAGACCTTCAGGGCGCGGTTCTCGCATGCCTCATCCGCCCACTCGTCCCGCAGCGTCGCCGACGTCGCGCCCCTCGGCAGCGCGCAGACCTGATCGCCCCAGGCCCACAGCCGGATGGCGTTGTGCTCCGGACGCAGCCGCAGCGGCGCGTCACCGACCGGCTCGAAGACCTCCACCGACCCGCGCTCGTCCAGCACGGCCAGGTCCCGGTCGTCGATGACGGTCCCGATCTCGGGCCGGTCCCGCGGCCCGTACGTACGGAAGTCCACCGCCGCGAACCGGAACGTCCCCGGCAGCAGCACGAGGTCGGTGGCCACCTCCACGGACACAAAGGCCCGCGCGCTGCACCCGTCGTGCATCGGATAGTCGATCAGCCGCACATGCCGGCGTACGGACACCCGCCGCCGCGCGGTGTCGAGGTACGCCTCCGTCGCCACGGCATCCTGCTGATAACTGATCTGGTCAGCCGTGTACGCCAGCATCTCGACCAGCGTCATCCCCAGATCGGCGGGGTTCCGCTCGACCCAGTCCGGCGTGGTCAGCCGCAGCCGGTCCAGGACCAGCTGCCGCAGCGTCTCGTAGTCCCGCGCGGTGTAGTCGATGACGGGCGCGGGCCTGAAGGTGTCCGGGCAGGTGTCCGGTGATTCGTCGGCGCAGTCGAAGGGGCTCGGGCAGTCGGTCCGGAACCGGAAGTCGGCCGCGAAGTACCGCTGATCGAAGCCCTCGTACGGCTCCGTCCCCGGCCGCCCGTACGGATCGGTATCGACGATCGACAACCGGTACCGCGAGGTGTCTCCCGTCCGGTCCAGCACCACATGCAGCCGGTCGTCGAGCTCGGGATCCTCCTCCCGCTCGACGGACACCTCCAGCGCCTCAAGGCCGGATATCCGCCGCCCGCCGTCGATTCTGATGTTCTCCGGGCCGAGCCCGCGCGGGGCCTTCCCGAGGAACGTGACCGTCAGCGTCACGCCGTCATCGGCGACCTCGACTCCATCGATGCCGTTCAGCCGCTCGGCCCTGATCCGGCCTCGCCGCCGGTCGGTACGGCACACCAGCTCACCGCCGATGAGCTGCTGGTCACTCATATCTCGCCCCGCCCCTCGAACACTTCATCGCGCCGGTTGCCGGTGGCGCGCACCACGTAGCGCAACTCGACCCGTACGACGTTCTCCTCGCTCACCACGTCCAGCGCCTCGACGTCGATCAGATCGCCCAGCCACCGCTGCAACGACGCCTGCACCGACAGCTCGACGGCCGACGCCAACTCCGGGCTGTTCGGCGTGAACACCAGGTCCAGCAGCCCGCACCCGAAGTCCGGCCGCATGACCCGCTCACCCGGGCTCGTGAACAGCAACTGCTCGATCAGATCCCGCACATGCTCGTCCCGGTCCGCATGCGCCGTCCGCCCCCGCCGGTCCACCCGGAACGGAAAAGCGATCTCGGTCCTTACCTTCTTCGCAGCCCTCATCGGCTGGACACCCCCTGGTGGACGGGCGCCACGACCGGCGGGCCCTGCGGCACCAGCCCGGCGCTGAAACACATCGCCGCCGAGGTGTCCAGCAGTACCGGCACCCCGTCGATCGTCACGTCGTCGCTGCGCGCCGCCGCGGTCCAGCGCACGCTGGTACACGGCTGCGGCCGGCCGCCGACGGTGTGCGGACAGCCGCTGACCGTGAAGAGACCGGCGGCGGTGACGGCGGGCAGGCCGTCGATACGTACGCCCGTACCGACAGCGGCCGTCGACACGGCCCGCCCGCCGTGCGGGCAGCTGATCACGGCCCCGCCGTGCACAAGATTCCCGCTCACGTCTTCTCGTTCCCCCGTCCCGCTGTCCCTCTCCGGCCCACGACTACTCCGGTCATCGCTTCTTGGGTCATCGCTTCGTGGGTCATCGCTTCTTGGGGACGGTCAGCCGGCCCTCGTTGATGTCGACCTGATCCCCGACCAGCGAAACCACCGCTCCCGCACCGTTGTTGATCTGAACCCCCGCCGCATTGATACGTACGAACGCACCGGTCGGCGCCTGGAGCAGAATCCCTTCCTCCGGCACGTCCGACAGCACGATCTTGTGATGCCCCTGCGTCTCGATGACCACAGGCTCGGCCCCGGCCCGCGCCCCGACCTGCGCATCCACCGGCATCTCGGCCTCGGACCCGTACCAGCACCCCGTCCACACAGGGAAACTCGGATCCCCCTGCTCGAACTCGATCCACACGCCGGCTCCCACGCTCGGCATCACGTACTGCCCCGCCTGCGCCCCCGTGAACGGAAAGCACGGCATGGCCCACGTAGACGCCTCGTCACCGAGTACATCCGGCACATGAGCCGTGATCCGACCCATCCGCAACGGATCGTTGTTGCTCGCCACCCGTCCCCGGAACTTGCCGAGGAATCGGTTGTTCGATGCTGGCGCCATGCGGGCTGCTCCTGGTGGTGTGGTGCGCGGCTGTGGTGCGGGTCGGTTACGGGCGGTGGACTACGGAATCGGACTACGGAATCGAGCTACGGACGAACACGGTCGCTCCTCGCAATGAGTCCCTCGCGCGACAGGGTGAAGTTCTGCTGAAAGGACCCGGGCCGGAGATTATGAGTAACGCTCTTCACGTAGTAATCCCCGTCGTACGTCACCCCGGCCCCCCGCACCCCGACCAACTCGCGCGGCCGAAGCACGTACCCATGCCGGTTGACGTCCAACTGCCCCGATCCACTGATCGCATCGGCACTGGTAGCGGCCCGCCCCAACGCCTCAGCCTTCGCCAGCGCCTCGTCCTTCTTCGCGGTACCGGTGAGCGTCTTCCGCTTCAGCGCGGGCGAGGCCCGCTTGCCCAGCGGTGGCCTGAGCGGACTGATGTCCGGCTGTGCGAGAAGCGGAGCCTGCCGCGTCACCGGATCCTGCACCCGAGCCTGCGGCTCCTCCCGCGCGGTCCCGTCATAGGCGAAGGTGAGCTGATCAACGGTCGAGTTCACATCCATGTTCACGTTCAGCGCATGCTGCCGCTGCCCAAGCCGCTGCTCGGGCCCCCAAAAGGCGGTGGACCGCCCGGGAACGGGGCCGGGATCGAGATAGAACGTGTAACCATTAGCCCTCGCCAGGTCATTCACATACTGCAGATCAGTCCCCGTCTGGTAATCCACACGAGCCTGCTCCCTCGGGGGCTGCGGAACCTGCTCCCGAATGATCCGAGCATCGATCCCGTAATCCGCGTACTTCCCCAGAATCCGCTCAACCCGCTGCGAGGGCGCGAGGTTCGGATACCGATCGGTCCGCTCCTCCAGATCCATGAGCAGCGTCAGATCCTCCCCGGTGACCGTGAGAGTCGTCTGCCCCGGCTGATTACTGGCCCCCACCTCCTGCCGCACGATGAGCCCATCCAGCAGCACCACAGGCGTCCCCTTGACCGCAACGGTCAGGATCACCCGCGTCTTGGGATCGAAGAACCCCTCGGGAAGCAGCCGCTGAATAATCGCCCCCTTCTTGGTGAGGTCAAAGGCGAGCTGAAACCCGCTCCTCTCACCAGCCGTACTGGTGATCTGCGCGGACAACAGCGCCTCGGTCACCTCCTGAGGCACCAACCGCGCCAACTTCGGCCCCATGTACAGCGACGCATGTACGGGACCGCCCCCGACGGGCAGGTCATCAGCCATTCCGCACCCCCGGCCCACCCATGCCACCGGGGAACCCACCGGGCAACGGCACGGCTATCGTCTCGCCCGGCTCATCGGTCAACTCCCGCGGGTCAATGACGGGGTTGGCATCAGCAACCCGCCACCACTGCCCCGAATCACCGAAATACCGCTGCCCAAGCTGATCCGCCCGCTCGCCGTCACTGACGACATGGGGCACGGTCTCGTCGACGTCGTACTCGACCGGCGGCAACAACCTCCGCTTGGCGTACTTCACTTCGGTACCGTCGGGCGCGCGATGCACCCCGATCTCCACATCGTGGTACCGACTGCTCCTGGGGTACGGATGCGCCCCCGGCACATCGTCCAACGCACTCTCATACGGCTCGATCACGCTCAGATCCCTCCCCCAAGACCGAGCTGAGCCAGACTCCCGGCCCGAGCCCGCCGCGCCAACTGCTCCTTCTGCGCAAGATGCGCGAGGTACAACTCAGCCCCCCGATGCCCAGCCGGCAGATCACTCACCGTGAGTATCTTCATCCCGATAGAGAGCGAGGCCCTGATGGGGTTGAGATTGACATCGAACGCCGACTCATTCACGGACAGCTCGGTGAGCCGAACTGGCATGACCCGCTTGCTCCCCCAAGTGAAGAGCGTGAGTGGCATCTCAATAGGACTGATCTCAATAGTCCCCTTCTTGCTGAGCTTGCTGGCAGCCCGCAACTGCGCGGTAGTCGGCTGCACAAGCATCTCCAGCACGGCAAGCTGAGGATGAATCCCATCGGGCGCGGCCACATCCAGCTGATCCGTGGCATCAATCTCCGCAGTGAACTTCCACGACTCCTGCGCCGGCCCCTTCAGCCGCAGAGCCTCGTTGCGGTCGCCGCCACTATCTCCTCCGCCGCCCCCTCCGCCTTCCCCGCCGGCGGCTTGAGGCGCCACTGACCGCTCAAGCGTGTCGGGGTTGAACTGCAGCACGATGATCCGCTGCGGGGTGCCACGCTCCGGGTCGACAATGACTATGCCGGAACGAATGGGCTTGGGTATGTCGGCGTAGGTGGTCATCGATTTTCACCTACCTCTTCGAATGCGGCGACGACGCTCTCGGCGCGTGTACGGAGCCAGGCCTCTGGGTCTTCCTGTGCAACTTGGCGAACCGCCGGGACGAACTCTTCGTAGCCGGTGTACGAGGCGGCCCACAGTGCTGCGAGACGGATCCGCGGATCCTCGTCCGTGAGTGAACCTTGGATTCTGGTCAGGCAGCCACGGGTCAAGTTCGGCGGCGCGGCCAACCCGATCCTCAGCGTGAGCCTCCCGAGTTCGATCGGGTCGGTCTCGTTGTCGAAGCATTGGAAGAGTTCTTCCAAACGCCATGGCGTCAATGTCTCGAGCGCCTGAGCCATGAAAGGCGTCACTGTGTCCTCATCCGGTCCGGCCAGGGTGATATAGCCGATTCCGGATGTTGCATCGACGACGTAATGCAAGGAAACTCCAAATGGAGACTGCCAGATCATCTGGCCGTCAGTTCCCTCTGCCTGATTTCTTGTGATCTCGCGCGCCAGCGGCCAGCCGAGCGTGGCAGCGAAATCGCCTACTTTATTCCAGTGTGTGTCTGGATGTAGAACGTAACGGTGCGTCCGGTAGTTCGGATCGATCATGCGTTTTCTCCTGGTCTAGCTGGGGTCAACGGCGCTTGGAGGCGCCGTACATTTCTCGTACGGAGTCCTCGATCTCGTGGAATATTCGTTCCTTGATCATTTTTTCACGCTCTTCGGTCCCCACCAGGTTCTCCGCATTGAGTGACGCTTCCACTTTCTTTTCGATGCCGAATTCTCTCATCCAGGCAGCTACCGATTGCACATGCCGGTTAGCCAGTTTGTTGGCATTGTTGAGAGGTGCTCGCTCCCTATTGCGTCGGCGCCGGGCGTCGTCCTCGCTTTCGCCATCGAGTCGTTGCTGAATGGCTGCTCGCTCCCCATCGATCGACCGTGTGCCCGCCACGTCCTCATTGAGGATCTCACCAGCTCGTTCGGAACCCTTGAACGCTGCTGGGATTTCTAGGAACATCCTGGTGAGTCGGGTTGGTGAGGCGCCATTTTGTTGGGCCCTCCTGAGTCGCTGCACGACGAGTGCATTCGTGACGAGCGCCATCGGATCACGGTCGACTTCCTGGTTACCGACAATCCAGGCTGTCTTGAGCAGGTTGACGCGCTGCACTCTCTCGAGACTGCTGGATTGCGGCTTTGCACGGAAGTGGTTATCGAGGTACTCCGTGGCCTCAGGCCAAACGCCTTGCGCTGTGTACTCGTCAGGGATTCCCAGAATTCTATGCTTCTCCCCGGTCTCCTTGTCCTTCTTGTTGGCTGACTTGTACGAGTGGGCTGACTGCTCCTCTCGCGCGATTCCTTCCCCTGTGACGATTTTGTTGGCCGCTTTAGGGCCGGTCTGTTGGCGCCGGACGGCTGGGGGAGCAGGTGTCGATGCTCCGGTCTGCTGCCCTTCGTCGAACACGTTCATTACTTCTTGTTCCTGTGGCCCCAGGGGGGTGGCGTTTCGTGTGATGCGGGAGACGGCAGGCGGTGCCGTTGGGGCGTTCACGGTGTGCTGAGGCACGACACCGGGCTGTTTGGGCGATAGCTGGACGTTCTGGCTCGCGGCAACCATATTCGGGTCGGCTTCGAGCCTGGTAGCCAACGCTTGGAGGAATCCAAGTAGTTCGCGTCGGGGGATGGTGATGCCCAGCGCCTTGAGTACCTGTTCCTTCGGGTTGAGTGCGGCCTCGATCCCAAAGCGATCACCCCCCTCAGCGTTGAGCGAGGTAAGTCGGTACCACGTCCGCATGGCAGCGAGAGCCACGCGCATTGCCGGGCGTGCGGTCCCTCGACCGAGCATATTGCGGAGTCGAGGCTTGACTCGAGCGACAATCTTCTTGAGCCGGGCCTCCTTGGATTCCTTCGAGTTCTCCTTTTTCTTTTTGTCGTTCTTCTGCTGCTTCTTGTAGTCCTGTTTGTGCTTCTTGTTGTCGCGCAGATGATTGCGCTTCTTCTTGAAGAAGTCGCGAGTCTTCTTCGCTGTATTCTTCAGTGCCTTGCCGACCTTGGACTTGCGGAGCTTCTTGCCCAGTGCCTTGCCGGCGTTGCGGACTTTCTTGAGGGCGGACTTGACCTTGCCCTTGATCTTCTTGAGGGACCGGCCCAGGGGAGACTTGGGCTTGCGCGACTTGGTGCGCTTGGGGGCCTCGGTCTCCTTCTTCTTGGTCGGCTTGTCCGGCTTCTTGTTCGGGCCTTTGGCGTCCGGGGTCTTTTCCTTGGGCTTGTCGGGGGCGTCCCTGTCCGGGTGCTTGTTGGGTGACGCCGCCTCGTCCCGGGTCTTCTTCGCGTCTGCTTCGTCGTCCCGCTTCTTCTTCGCAGGGTCGGGCGTTTTGCTGGTGGGGCGGCCCGTGGGGTGGGTCTTGGGCTGGTGCTTGGGTGTGCTGCCGCCTGGGGTGCGGTCCGTCGAGGCGCCGGGGCGGCCGGGGACTCGGGGGCCCTTGGGCTTGGCTGGGCGGGCGGGCTTGCGGAGGGCCTGGGCGGCCTTGCGGGCGGCGCCCTTGGCTGCGTTTACGGCCTTGCCGGCTGCCTTGCGGGCGCCCTTGCCGGTTTTTTTGAGGCCGGCGGTGATTTTTTGGGCCATGGCCTTGAGGCGTTTGCCTACGCCCTTGGTGGCGCTGCCCAGGCGCTGGAGGAGGAAGTTGGTGATGAAGTCGAGGAGGGCGACGACGCCGGCGGCTACGGCTTCGGCGAAGAGACAGGCTGCGGGGCCGGCCTTTACCGCCTTGAGGTAGGCCCAGAACTTGCTGAACGCCGTGAGGATGGAGCTGATGCTCTCCCAGGCCGCCATCAGGCCTTGGACGATCGTGAGGATCGCGCCCGCGGCCGGGATGATCATCGAGACGACCTTCTCGATGACCAGGGACGCGATCATCATGGGGAGGGAGGCGACGATCGCGTCCCAGGCCATCTTGCCGATCTGCTTCAAGGACATGCAGCCCTTGACCAGGACGTTGATGACCGCCTTGCCGAGGCCGAGGATTCCCTCGACCTTGGTGTCGAACCATTGCTTGACCGCTGTTTTGATCGCGCCCCAGAGGTGTTCCTGGATGCCGGTCTTGGCGGCGCTGGCGGCCTTTGCCAGCCAGCCGCCCGGGTCCGGGGCGATGTCGGCGACCAGGGCCGCGAACTTGCCGAGTGCTTCGATGGCGGCCTCGGCGAACTTGATCACGGCGGTGATCACGGCCTGGTAGGCCTTGATGACGGCCTTGATGCCCGCTTCCAGGACGTCGAGGAGCGCGTTGAGGCCCGCGGCGAGGGCGTCGAGGAGGGCGTTGACGGCTTTCTTCAGGCCGTCGGCGAGCTTGTTGACCGTGTCGATCGCGGCATCGCGCAGGCCCTCGATGGCCTTGCGGAACTTGTCGCGAAGCTCGGGGAACGCGGCCAGGAGGACATCCCCGATGGCGATCAGGGCGTCCGCCAGGACGTTGATGGCCTTGATGGCGAAGTCGCGGACGGCGTCGATCGCCTTGTTCGCGAACTCCTTGAACTTGTCGATGACGCTGTTGATGGCGTTGCGCGCCGCGTCGAAGATCGCCGTGACGGCGTCCAGCAGGCCCTTGAAGAAGTCGCCTACCGCATCGAGGATTTTGCCGAAGAGGCTGTCGGACTCGCCCTTCTTTTCTTCCTTCTTCTTTTCGGCGTCCTTCTCGGCCTCGTCAGCCTTCTTGTCGATGTCCTTGTTGTCGGTGTTCTTGCGGTCGTCGACTTCCTTGTCTTTGTCGTCCCGCTCCTTGGTTATCTTCTTGTTGCCGTCCTTGTGCTCCTTCTCCGTGTCCTTGTCGGCCTTCTCGATCTTCTTGTCCTGCTCGTCACGCCAGCTCTGGCGCTCCTTGCCGGCCTGTTCGGCCGCCCGGCCGCGCTCCGCCGTCTGCTGCTCGGCGTTGCGCGCGACCTCGTTGTCGATCTCCTGCTGCTTCTCCTGCTTCGACTTCTGTTCGCCCTGCTGGTGTTCCTTCTCCTTGGCGGCCATGTCGGTCTGCGACTGGGCCGCCCCGCTCTTCAGCTCGCCGCCGCGCTCCTGCTTGGCGACGACACCGACGTGCGACTTCGCAGCACCGCTGGCGGACTGACGGCCACCGCCGCCCCCCGCGCGCCCGGACGCCTTACCGGTCAGCTGCTCCTTGGGAGCGTTCGGGAAGATCTTGTCCTCGCCCATCGGCTTGGACGCGTCCGCCCGGCCGGTGTCCTGGATCTTTCCCTGCTTGTCCTTGAGCTTCTCCGCCTGCTTGTCCGTACGCTTCGGGTCGCTCTCGCCCTCAAGCTTGATCTTCGGGGCAGGGCCGACCGTCTTGTTACGGAGTTCGGGGTCGGTCGTCGGCACCTTGTCCGCGGCGGCCTCGACGCTCTTCGCGTCCCCCGCCGTCAGCTTGCCGTCCTTCGTCGGAGGGACGTACGGCGGCTTGACGTTGTCGGTGGGCTTGGCGCCCTGCGCCTTCTCGCTGCCCTTGGCCCGCTGCTTCTCGCCCTGTTCCTCCGGCCCGACCTTCTCCAGCTTGCCGGTGACCGGTGACTCCGGCGCCTCCGCCTCGGGAGCCGAGGACTGGGTCTGTGGTGCTCCAGAAGGCCGCTCCCGCTTGGGCGGGTTGGCCTGGAGGCGCTTCTGCTCCTGGTTGACCTTCTTGTCGGCAGCGGAGTCCACGCCAGGCATGGCTGCCTGCGCCTGGTCGGGGGAGAGCTTGCTGACCGTACTGAGTGCGGCCTTCGGGTCCTGACCCGAGACGTCCGGCGGCTCTTCCTTCTTCTCCTCGGCGCCCTTCTCGCCCCCTCCACCGCCGCCACAGGAGCCGCCCTTCTCCTCCTGCTCGGGCGCGGGAGCCGGCGGCGCACAGCCACCGCCGTCCTTCTCCAGCGACGCGTCCGGCTGCGGCTTGGCACCCTCGGGCGCCGGGGCGCCCATCTTTCCGGGGTTCTCGGTCTGTTCGCCCACCGGGCTGACGGCGGCCTTCGCGACGGACGGTGCCCCGCCCGGACCGGCCGCGGCCTTCGGCTGAGCGGCCGGCTCGTTCGCGCCGACCGCACCGCTGGGTGCCGCGCCCGGACCGGCCTCCTTCGGCACGGTGCTCTTCGGGGCAGGCGCCTCGTTCTCACCCCGTACCGGCTCCGCGCCCCGTCGGGCAGCGGGGGAGGGATGCCGGTCCTCGACCTGTGTACGTTCCGTATGGGCACCCGCCGGCGGTGCCAGGGAAGCGGCCGCCGGCCCGGGGCCGGGGCCGGCCGCACCCGAAGCCGGAGCGCCGGCAGGCTTGTCCGCCGCCGCGCCCTCCGGCTGTCCCTTGGCTTCCTTCTTCTCCTCGTACGCGTCCTGCTGCTTCTTCTCTTCCTGTTCGTCCTGGGCTTCCTTGGCGTCCGGCGCCTCATCGCCGTCGCCGGACTCCCCGTCCCGTTCCGCGTCCTTGTCGGCCGCTTCCTGCTTGGCGGCCTTGGCCCCGTCCTCGTCCTGCTCCTGCTGCTGCTCGGGATCCTTCTTCTCCTCGGCCTCCTGCTCAGGATCCTTTTGCTCCTCGGCCTCCGGGTCGGGGCCGACCTCCTGCTCCACCGGCTTCTCCGGCTGCAGGTCCTTCTCGCTGCGATCGGGAGCCTCGGACGCCGGACCGTGCTCGGGCTGCGGTGCCTCACCCTCGACCGGGCCCCGCTCCTCGCCGGGTGCCTTGGTCTCGGCCTCCGGCGCGTCCTCGTCCTCCTCCTCGTCGGCCTCGTTCTCGCGCTCCTTCTGGACCTTCTCGGCCTTGGTGGGCGGGGGAGCGGGGAACGACGGCATGGAGGGAGGCGCGGCACCCGGCTGCATCGTGTCGGCCGTCGGTACGGAGGACAGGTCCGGATCCGATTCCGGCAGGAAGTCCTCGGGCTTGAGCTCGGCCTCACCCTTGCCCGCGCCGCCGGAGAGCTTGTCCTCGTGCCCGCCGTCGACCTCCTTCTCCGCACCGGCCTCCAGCCCGATGGGCTGTTCCTCCTCGCGAGGCTCGCCCTCGTCCTCGTCCTTCTCGTGCAGCCCGTGTTCGGACAGGGCGCTGTCACGCTGGTCGGCGCGTTCGTCCGCCTTCTCCGGGCGGACCGGTCCCTGCTGCTCCTTCTTCTTCTTTTCGAGCTCTTCCTGCTTGGAGCCGTCGGCAGGCTTCTTCTCGTCGTCCTTGCGCTTGCGCTTGTCGGCTCCGGGCCGGTTGGCCTGCTCCGGATCCTGTTCCTCGCGCTCCCGCTGTTCCTTGCGCTCCTCTTTGGTGCGCTCGGTGTCCTCCTGGCCCTCCTGGGCCTTCTCCGCGTCGGCCTCCTCGGCCTTCTCGCGTTCCTCGCCCTGCTTCTCTTCTTCCTGCTGCTGTTCCTTCTTCGAGTCCGCGAGTTCCTCGGCGCGCTCGTCCTCCTGCGCCTTGCGCTCGCCGGCCTCCTTCTGCTCCGCCGAGGCGTCCTGCTGTGCGCGGGTCTGTTCCTTCTCGCGCTCGCCGTCCCGGCCCCTGGCGTCCTTCTTCTCTTCCTCGGTGTCTTCGTCCCGCGCTTCCGCGTGCTTCTTCTCGCCCTCGTCACGGGCGGCCTTCGTCTGCCGCTCGTCCTCGATGAGGTCGATGGCGTCAGGGATCGGCTCGGGCACGTTCAACGGCTGCAGCCCGAGCGGTACGGCCTCGGTCTGTGCGGTCAGGTCGAGCAGCCGGTCGTACTCGGGCGAGAGCAGCCGGACCTCCAGCCGGTCCAGCACCGATTCCTGCAGCTCGGGCGCCATGCGCGCCAGTTCCATACGGACCCGGCCCGAAAGGTCCTCGGGGTCTCCACGCAGTGAGCGGACGATGCCGTTCGTCATGCGGTCGACGAGAGTGGCCGGATCGATCTGCTCGAACCGCATCCGGTCCGCGTCCACCGTCGCGTACCGGAGCCACCCCGGCGTCGCCTGGCCCTCTTCGATCTCGGTGGCGGGTTGCTCGTCCCGTACGGACTCGCGCAGTGCTCCCAGTACCGACTCCTGGGCCGCGGACTCCGCCTCACGCTCGATGGATTCCTGGGGGAGGGACACGGACCCCAGGTCGCGGCCGGCGCGGAGGGCGCCGAGGCCGTGGGGGTTCTGGACGGTGTGGAGGAGCTCGTGGGCCAGGAGGCGTTGGCCGTCGGCTGTGCCGGGGCGGTAGGTGCCCTCGCGGAAGAAGATGTCCTGGCCTACCGCGAAGGCGTCGGCGCCCATCATGTCGGCGAGTTGGGACGAGTCGCGGTCGGTGTGGAGGCGGACCTGGCTGAAGTCGTGGCCGAGCTGTTCTTCGAGGTCGCGGCGGACGCTCAGGTCCAGGGGCTGGCCGGCGCCGCTGACGATGTCCTTCGGTTCCGGGGTGCGGGACTTGGCGTTGCGTTCGCGGCGCTTGCGGCGCTTCTCGGCGGCGGACTGGCTGCTGTCCTGGGAGGAGGAGTGGGACGTGCTGCTCATCGGGCCTCCCCTCGGCCGGTCAGGCCCGCGTGGACCGAGCGGGCGAGGGCTTCGCCCAGGCGCGCCGGGGACGTCGTACGGGGGAGGGGCGGCAGGCCCGCGAGTGCGTCGAGGTGTACGGGGGTGCCGTCGGCGGCCAGGGGGACGCCTCGGTCCCGTACCAGGCGGGACAGTTCGCGTTCGAAGGCCGCGGAGACGCGGTCGGGGTCGATGCGGGCGTCGAAGCCGGTCAGGGCCAGTTCGCCGATGTCGATGCGGAAGGAGCGGGCGGGAGCCGCCTCCATAGCCGGGGCCGGGGCCGGAGACGGGGTGGCGGGGGCCGTCGGGGCCGCTTGCCCGCGTACGGTCCTGTGCTCGTTCAGACCCATCCGTGGACCTCCGACGGCGTCAAGGAGCGTTCCAGCTTCAGGTATTCGGTGCGGGCCGCGGCCAGCATGTGGCGCATCTGGAGGCGGTCGCCCTCTTCGGCGGCGAGGAAGGCTCCTGAAAGGGCGATGTTGCGGATCGAGCCGCCCGCCACGGTCAACTGCGCCAACAGCGACGGGTCGATGCCCTTTGTCGGGGCCTGGGAGGGGAGTACGCGGCGCCAGATTTCGGCGCGTTCGGATTCCGCCGGGAAGGGGAAATCGACGACGAAGCGGATGCGGCGCATGAAGGCGGAGTCGAGGGCCTTCTTCATGTTGGTGGTGAGGACGGCCAGGCCGCGGTACGCCTCCATGCGCATGAGGAGGTAGCTGACCTCCAGGTTCGCGTAGCGGTCGTGGCTGTCCTTTACCTCGCTGCGTTTGCCGAACAACGCATCCGCCTCGTCGAAGAGGAGGAGGGCGCCGCCTCGCTCCGCTGCGTCGAAGACTCGGCTGAGGTTTTTCTCTGTCTCGCCGATGTATTTGCTGACTACCTGGGACAGGTCGATGATGAAGAGGTCCAGGCCCAGTTCCTTGGCCATTACTTCGGCGGCGAGGGTTTTGCCCGTACCGGAGCCGCCCGCGAAGAGCGCGGTGACGCCGAGGCCGCTGCGGAGGGATTTCGCGAAGCCCCAGTCCTGGTAGACCGTGCCGCGCTGACGTACGTGGGCGACGATCTCCTGGAGGATGCGGAGCTGGCGGTCGGCCAGGACCAGGTCGTCCCAGCCGGCGCGCGGCTCTATTCGCCGACCCAGCTCGTCCAGGCCCATGCGGGCCTCGGTGAGGCCGGCCTGCCAGGCCAGTTCGGTGGCGTCGAGCGTGTCGGAGTGCGGCAGGTCGCGGCGTACGGACGCGGCGGCCGAGCGGACCACGTGGGGCGGCAGCTGGAACTGCGCGACGAGGGACTGGAGATGTGTGTCGGTCACCTCGGGGACTTCGGCGAAGGCGTCGGTCCAGAGGGCGAGGTGCTCCTCGTCGGAGAGTTTGGGGATGGTGACGCGTTCGCCCCGGGGCTGCTCCGTACGGCGGGGATCGGGGCTCGATACGACGAGGGGGACGGCGGCGCCCGCGATGAAGGCGTCCGCTGCCGCGTGCTGGTCGCGGTCCAGTTCGCCGACCTCGATCAGGAGGGCGGCGGGGAGGAGGATCGCCTCGCGCTGCCAGAGGCGGGCCAGGCGGTCGCGTTCGGCGGGGTCGGTGGGCACGTCGTCGGCGGCCATGGAGTACAGGCCGAGGCCGGAGCGGCGGGCGGCGGTGGCGGCGATGTCGGCGCGGGTGCGGAGGTCGGCGCCGACCAGTTCGACGCGGAGGGGTGAGTCGGGTCCGGCGCCGGACCAGCCCGCCGCTACCCGGTCGGCTGCCGCGTCGTACGAGGGTGGGAGGGCGGCTGGAGGCGTGGTGCGGCGGAGCAGGCCGTGCAGGCGGGCGTCCAGGTACGGCGTACCGACCAGGAAGTGCAGGATGCGCTCGTCCAGGCGGAGCCGGGTGGTGGTCAGCCGGGTCTCGTCCTCCAGCTCGACCAGCCGCCAGCGGCGGAGCGGGGCGACGGGCGTGAGGGCGCTCCAGTGCGGGTCGGCGAGCGCGGCCAGGGCGAGGGAGAGCGTCGGGTACGCGCGGGTGGGGTCGCCGGCGGCCGCGGCGCAGCGCGCGTTCGTGGTCGGGTCCAGCTCGGCCGCGGCCGCGAGCAGGATGATCTCGCGCTCGAAGGCGCTGAGGCCGAAGCAGGTGGTCAGGGCGTCGAGGGTGGCCACGGAGGCCCCGGTAGGGGCGGCGGGTGTGGCGGATGCGACGGGCGCGGGCTCGACCGCGGTGCCGGGGGTGGTCGTGGCGGAGGTCGTGCCGGGGACGCCGGCCGCGGATCCGTCGTCGGCCGCGGGGCCATCGCCGGTGTCCGCACCCGCGGTCGCGCCGGTACTCGTACCCGCCCCCGTAGCGCGGCCGCGCGCCGCATGGGCGTCCACGCGCGCGAGTACGGAGCGCACGGCGGCGGCCAGCGCCATGCCGTCCGCCGCGCCGCCGCCCGTCGTGCCCGGTCGCTCGCTGCTCTTGCCCATGGTCCTCTCCGCCCCCGGTCCCGTCCCCGCCCCCGTTCCGCGCACGCGCCTCAGCTCTCCTTGCCGTCGTCCGTACGACCGGTGTTCTCCGTACGGCCGGTGTCGTCGGCACGGCCGGTGTCGTCCGTACGACCGGTGTCGTCCGCACGGCCGGTGTCCTTGGAGCGGCTCGCCGAGCCGGAACCGGACGTGCCGCCCGCCGCCTTGCGTGTGCGCGAACGGCCGCCTGTGTTACGGGGCTTGGGCTCGGCCTTCTTTTCGGTGCGAGCGCCGCCGCCGGACGCGGCCTTGGCGACCGTGGAGCGGACGTTGCTGGTCGCGGCGACGTCGGTGGTGGGCTTGGCACCGGTCCGCTTGCGCGCCTCCTCAGCCCGCTCACCGGTCTCGTCGGCCCCCTTACGCGTCTCCGCGGGCGCGGCCTCGGCCCCCTCGACTCCCGCCGAAGGCCGCTCCGCCGCCCCCGCCGAAGGCCGCTCCGGCACATCGGCCGAAGGCCGCTCCGGCGCCCCGGGTGCCCCGAACGGGAGCACCCGTACGTCCGGCCTCTTCACCGGCTTCGCCGGTACCGGCTTTTCGTGGCCGTCCAGGATGACCAGCGATGCCTGGTAGACGACGGACAGCGAGTACGGGGTGTTGTGGAGCATGCCCCAGAGCTTGGAGGTCTCGTCGACGTCCATCTGGGTCGGTGTGAAGCGGACCCGCTGGAGGGACTCGGCCAGGTCGCTGCCGCCCAGGTACGGGCGCTCGGCCGCCTCCGCGATCAGTTCCTTGGGGAGTACCGGGATCTCGTGCAGGGTGCGTACGACGCTGCCGATCAGCCGCTGGCCGACCAGTTCGTTCTCCTCGCCGTACGCGCTGATCAGGTAGTGCAGGTCCAGGGCCGCGGCGGGACGCTTGAGCAGGGTGCCGTCGGCGGCCCGGGTGACCAGGTCGTTGTTGCGCATCGAAGGGTTGTGCGTGACCTGGTAGAGGAAGACCGTGATCTTCGGGTCCAGCTCCGGCTCGGCCGGCGGCTTGCGGGTCTCCACCGAGACGGCCATGTCGATCTCGGGGTGCAGGTTGTGCTCGATCAGCAGCGCAAGGGCCTGGGTGACCGTCGCTATGGCGAGTGCGTTGCTCATGAAGTGCGTCCCCCAGATACCGGGGCCGGCGGGCCCGGCCTCCTCGTCGTCATCACGGTCACCGTCAGCTGTTCCTCTCCCCGCGCGTCAGGTAGTCCGCGAGGCTCAGGGCCGGGCCCCGGCGGTCGGTGCGCCCCGGACGTCCCGTGGTCGCGGGCCGATCCGCGCCGGCCGCGCTGACCTCCAGGCGGCCGATCTGTACGTGCACCACGCGCTCGGCGGGCCGCTGGCCGCGTCGGCCGGCAGCAGCCGCGCGCGCCGCGTCCCGGGCCGCCGGCACCTCCGTACGGGGGCGCAGCGCGGGTGTCACCGCGCGCGGGGCGGTGTCCGGGCCCGAGAGGGGCGAGGGCGCTGCCGGTCGCGCGGGACCGGGCTCCGCCGCGCGGCCGTCCGTACGCCGGCCGCTCGTGCGCTGTCCTTCGGGCGCGGTGGGGTGCGCCGCTGGTTCCGCCCGTACGGCCGGCCGCAGCAGCGGGGCCGGGGGCGGGGTGGCGGGCGAGGCCGGCTCCGGGGCGGCCGGGCGCGCCGCCTCCGGCCGCAGCACCGTCGTCTCGTGTGCGGTGGTCCTGATCTCCCGCTCGAAGCGGAGCCGTTCGCCCTCGGCGGGAGCGGCGAGCGGGGCCTGCGGGTACAGCGCTGCCGGGGCTTCCGGCTCGACCGGCGCGCCCCCCAGCGCTTCGATGCGCTCAAAGGGGCCCGGGAGCCGCGGCTGCAGGCGCACGCGGCCGGTCGTGCCCGTGCTCGCGTCCGGCGCGCCCGTGTTCCTGCCCGGCGCGCCCGGGAGCGCGCGCGGAGCCGGCGCGTGCCGGGCGACCAGCCGCCCCAAGTAGTCGTCAGACATCGGCGCACAGCTCCAGGTAGTAGCGGCGCCGCAGCGGGCTGAGCGCCAGGATCTCGGGCTCGCTCCAGCCGTAGGCGGAGGCGAGCAGATGGACGTCCAGGAGCACGTCGCGGGCCCAGGCGTCCAGTTCGGTCCACAGGTACGCGGCGATGTCCAGCTCGGCCGGGGTGGTCGTGCCGCACTCCGGGCAGGCGATGTTCAGCGTCACCTCGGCCCCGGGGTCGGCCTCCTCGACCGCCTCGGCGAACCGTTTCAGGACCGCCTCCGGCAGCCGCTCCAGCTCCTCCGGGCCGGCCGTACGTCCGTCCCTGCGAGCCGATACGGCACACCGGGCACCCAGCAGCCGCCGGGCCTCCGCCGGGTCGTGCGCAGCGGCGCCCGAGACGGCGGTGAGGTCGGCGACGGCCGGCAGCCGGAAGACCACCGACCAGCCGCCCTCGTCGACCCGCAGACCGTCCTCGGACGGCCGCGGCCGGACCGCGCCCAGTTCGGCCGCGGCCAGCTCGAACTCCATCGCCGCGCCGCACTCCGGGTCCGCGCATGCCAGCTTGACCTGCATGCGCTCGCCGAACAGCGCGCGGCGCAGGGCGAAGAGGTCCGCCGCGCGCTCGCCCGCCGGTACCGACAGCAGTGCGTCGGTACCGGCCTCGGGGCGTGCGGCGCGGTGCAGCAGCAGGGCTCGGCCGCCGTCCTGGAGGGCCAGCCCGGCCTCCCAGGTGGCCAGCAGCTCAGCGGGCCCGGTGACCGCCATTCCTCACCTCGTCCGGTGGTGCTCGTCCAACTCGCGTACGGGGTGACTCAGGCCGGGTGCGTGAACGAGGGCTCCTGCGGCTCCTCGACCTCGTAGTCCCGCTCCCAGCCCTCGCACTCCAGCTTCAGGCTCTGGATCGCCACCGCGTTGGCGTTGGCGTCCATCTCGCCGAGCACCTGGTACTCGCTCGGCCAGGCCCGGTAGATCTTGTGCGAGACGGCGACCTGGCCGGCCTCGTTCAGGACCTGGATGACGATGTCCTTGCGGAAGTCCGCGAGCGACACCTCCGAGCCCAGGCCCGCGCCGACCTGCCAGACCTTGTTGGCCCAGCGGTCGAACTCGGGGTCGTGGGTCACCCCGCGCTCCAGGGTGATGCCCTCGAACTCCGAGCGGCCCGGCGACTTCCGCGGCGAGCTGGGGTCGCCGCCGTGGCGGTGCTTGACCACCTCGGTGGTGCGCTTGAGCGGGGAGATCTTGCTGATGCCCGCGACCGTACGACCGTCCCACAGGACCAGGAACTTGAAGTTCTTGTACGGGTCGAAGCGATGGGCGTTGATTGTGAACTCAGCCATCGGATTCCTTCGGTTCCTTCGTTCCTTGCTTCCTCATGGTCAGAGCTCGAACTGCCCGGCCATCTGCTGGATCTTGACGATCACGAACTCCGCGGGCTTGACCGGCGCGATGCCGACGACGACGTTGACGATGCCGTTGTCGATGTCCTCGGCGGTCGTGGTGTCCTTGTCGCACTTGACGAAGTACGCCTCGCGCGGCGTGCCGCCCTTGAAGGCGCCCTGCTGGAACAGGCCGTGCAGGTACGACGAGGCGTTGAGCCGGATCTGCTGCCAGAGCTGCTCGTTGTTGGGCTCGAAGACCACCCACTGCAGGCCGCGCAGCAGGGACTCCTCGACGTGCAGCGCGAGCCGGCGGACCGGTACGTACTTCCACTCGCTGTCCAGCGCGTCGGCGCCCTGGAGGGTGCGCGCGCCCCAGACCACCGGGCCGACCATGGGGAAGGTCCGCAGGGAGTTGATGCCCAGCGGGTTCAGCAGGCCGTTCTCCCGGTCGGTGAGCTTGACCGAGAGGGAGTGCACGCCCGCGAGGCGCGCCTCGGTGCCCGCCGGCGCCTTCCACACGCCGCGCTCGCTGTCCGTACGGGCGATCACACCCGCGATGGCGCCGGACGGCGGGAAGGTGCGGAGCCGGCCGGTGAGCGGGTCGGTGAGCTGGAGGTGCGGGAAGTACAGCCCGGAGTGGTTGCCCCGGACGGACTCGAAGGCACCGATGCCGGCCCGCGCGGAGTCCACGGAGACCCAGGTCGAGGGCGCGTCGACGAGGTGGAAGATGCGCCGCTCCTGGCAGAGCCGCTCGGCGGCCGAGAGGACGGTGACCATGTCCTCGGTGTTCTCGTAGCCGGACAGCTCCGGCAGCGAGAGCAGGTTCACGTCGTCGACGTCGCGCAGCGCCTGCAGGCCGGTCTTGCGGGCCTCGCTGCCGATGATGTCGCGCGGACCCGGCACGTCGCCGTCGACGCCGCCGGAGAGCGGGAAGACCGGCGGGTTGACCGAGGCCTCCAGGCCCAGGTCGTTGGCGCACTCACCGACGAACCGCACCACGTCCTCGGGGTCGGCGGACCCGGCGACCACCTGGAGGCGGCGGCCGAATGCGGTGACCTGCGCGCCGGCGTAGGCGTGCTTGCCCGGCGCGTCGGGCAGCGCGCGCAGCTTGCGCTCCAGGAGGAGGGCGAGCTCCGTGACCGTGCAGGGGGCCTCGCCGTCCTGGTCCGAGTCGTAGAGCGTGAACTCGCGCTCGACCTCGCCGATCTTGACGGTGAGGTCGACGTTCAGGTCGGGCAGCTCGTGGGCGAACGGCTTCGAGACCGTGCCGGAGGGGTCGGGGCGCCCCTCGTCGAGGACCTTGACGCGGATCAGCTGCGACCCCGCGTTGATCACGGTCTCGGCGTACCGGCCGCTCTCGGGGTCCATGGACAGGTTGCCGTAGGACTCGCGGGCGGTGCCCTTGGCGTCGAGGACCTGGAGGTTGAACGTCTCCCCATGAGAGGGGTGGCGCGAAGCGCCTCGTGCAGGGGTGGTGGTCGGGTGACGGGCGGGCGTGTCGTGGTCGACGGCGATGCGCAGGCCGTCGCCCCAGATACCGGGCTCCTTGGCGTGCACCTCCAGCACCGGGCACTCGCTGTGGCCCTCGGTGGACTCCAGAGTGACGCAGGCCTCTTCGCCGGTGCCGGCCTTCACGGTCCGGACGATGACCGCGACGGTGCCGCCGTTGCCGAAGAACTGGTGCACGGCGTAGCTCAGCGGACTCTTCGAGGTCAGGCCGCCGAAGCGGCGCTCGAAGTCGGCGAAGCTGGTGACGCGCACCGGGTGGTTGAGCGGGCCCCGGCGAGTGTGTCCCACAAAGGCGGTCACCGAGGTGGTGACGGTGGTGATGCTGCGGACGCTGCTGGGAAGCTCTTCGACGTAGACGCCGGGATAGGTCGCGTTTGTCGGCATTCCCCCTCCAATCCCTGTCAGGCACCGAGTAAGAGGGCACCAAGAGGGCGGAAGGGGGAGGAGGCGGGCAAGCGACGCCACCGCGCCCCTACGCGGCCACGCCTACTCATCAGTTCTCCCCCGTCTGTCCCACCGGGGTCGGCCGGCCGGGACCAGGCAGCCGTGGGCAACGGCAAACCTGTGACTCCTGATGCGTAAGTGCTCAACGCAGTCTCCAGGGCTGACAGTTGGAGGGTCAAGGATCCTTTCCGGTCGGCTTTTGCGCAGGAGTTGTGTGGGTCGTGTCGACGCGGTGGGCGAGCGGCTGCGACGGGTGTGCGGGCCGTACCACCGTGAGCCGCTCGCCCGGGCGCAAACCGGACGCCCCGGCGCGCGTCCGGCGGAGGACACGCGGCGGACGGGTGTACTCCGTGTGAGGACCCCGTGCGAGGCACCGTCGAGATCCGGCCACACTCGGACGGGGGCTGTGACGCGCGCCTCCGTCCGCGTGATCTGTGACAGTAATCACCGCCGCAGTGTGATCTGCGATTTAGAAGGGCGTGCGCCACGGGGATAACCTGCGAGACGGACATGCCGCGTACCGGCTGACGATGTACGCCCTTGCTGTGACTGCGTTGTCACCCTGCCTTCGCGGCACGCCCGCGCAGACAACGAATCCACGATCACCACGTTCGTGGGCTAATTGAGAAGCAAAGGGACGGACGCGCGTGGACCTGTTCGAGTACCAGGCGAGGGACCTCTTCGCCAAGCACGGTGTACCGGTGCTGGCCGGTGAAGTCATTGACACGCCTGAGGCGGCCCGCGAGGCGACCGAGCGGCTGGGCGGCAAGTCTGTCGTCAAGGCGCAGGTGAAGGTCGGCGGCCGCGGCAAGGCCGGCGGCGTGAAGCTCGCCGCGACCCCCGACGAGGCCGTCGCCCGCGCGACGGACATCCTCGGGATGGACATCAAGGGCCACACGGTCCACAAGGTGATGATCGCGGAGACCGCTCCGGAGATCGCCGAGGAGTACTACGTCTCGTACCTCCTCGACCGCACCAACCGCACCTTCCTGGCCATGGCCTCCGTCGCGGGCGGCATGGACATCGAGGAGGTCGCGGCGACCACCCCCGAGAAGCTCGCCAAGATCCCGGTCGACTCCAACGAGGGTGTCACCAAGGAGAAGGCCCAGGAGATCGTCGCCGCGGCGAAGTTCCCCGCCGAGGTCGCCGACCAGGTCGCCGACGTCATGGTCACCCTGTGGAAGACCTTCGTCGCCGAGGACGCGCTCCTCGTCGAGGTCAACCCGCTGGCCAAGGTCGCCTCCGGTGACGTCATCGCCCTCGACGGCAAGGTGTCCCTGGACGCCAACGCCGAGTTCCGCCAGCCGGAGCACGAGGCCCTCGAGGACAAGGACGCAGCCAACCCGCTCGAGGCTGCCGCCAAGGCCAAGGGGCTGAACTACGTCAAGCTCGACGGCGAGGTCGGCATCATCGGCAACGGCGCGGGTCTCGTCATGAGCACCCTGGACGTCGTCGCGTACGCCGGTGAGAACCACGGCAACGTCAAGCCCGCCAACTTCCTCGACATCGGTGGCGGCGCCTCCGCCGAGGTCATGGCGAACGGCCTGGAGATCATCCTCGGCGACCCGGACGTCAAGTCCGTGTTCGTCAACGTCTTCGGCGGCATCACCGCCTGCGACGAGGTCGCCAACGGCATCGTCCAGGCCCTGGAGCTCCTGAAGTCCAAGGGCGAGGACGTCAACAAGCCGCTGGTCGTCCGCCTGGACGGCAACAACGCGGAGCTGGGTCGCAAGATCCTGTCGGACGCGAACCACCCGCTCGTGCAGCGCGTGGACACCATGGACGGCGCGGCCGACAAGGCCGCCGAGCTCGCGGCTGCGAAGTAAGGGAAGAGGGACTCCAGAACAATGGCTATCTTCCTCAACAAGGACAGCAAGGTCATCGTCCAGGGCATGACCGGTGCCACGGGCATGAAGCACACCAAGCTCATGCTGGGTGACGGCACCAACATCGTCGGCGGTGTGAACCCGCGCAAGGCCGGCACCAACGTCGACATCGACGGCACCGAGATCCCCGTCTTCGGCACGGTCGCCGAGGCCATGGAGAAGACCGGCGCCAACGTGTCCGTCCTCTTCGTGCCGCCGGCCTTCTCGAAGGCCGCCGTGGTCGAGGCCATCGACGCCGAGATCCCGCTGGCCGTCGTGATCACCGAGGGCATCGCGGTGCACGACTCCGCCGCCTTCTGGGCGTACGCGAAGGCCAAGGGCAACAAGACCCGCATCATCGGCCCGAACTGCCCCGGCCTGATCACCCCCGGTCAGTCCAACGCCGGCATCATCCCGGGCGACATCACGAAGCCGGGCCGCATCGGCCTGGTCTCGAAGTCCGGCACGCTGACGTACCAGATGATGTACGAGCTGCGTGACATCGGCTTCTCCTCGGCCGTCGGCATCGGTGGCGACCCGGTCATCGGCACCACCCACATCGACGCCCTGGAGGCGTTCGAGGCGGACCCCGACACCGACCTGATCGTCATGATCGGTGAGATCGGCGGCGACGCCGAGGAGCGTGCGGCCGACTTCATCAAGGCCAACGTCACCAAGCCGGTCGTCGGCTACGTCGCGGGCTTCACCGCGCCCGAGGGCAAGACCATGGGCCACGCCGGCGCCATCGTCTCCGGCTCCTCCGGCACCGCCCAGGCGAAGAAGGAGGCCCTGGAGGCCGCCGGTGTCAAGGTCGGCAAGACCCCGACCGAGACCGCCAAGCTCGCCCGCGAGCTGCTCGCCGGCTGAATCCGGCGCGGCGCGGCGCTGCGTCCCTGACGTGAAGCGCGCGTAGCTTTCTCCGCGGACCCGTACTCCCTTGGGGGGTGTACGGGTCCGCGTCGTTTGCGGCCGCGCCCCGCCTACGGGCGCTGCTGCGGGTCGTGCTCGGCCTGCGGGTCGCCGGCCGCGGGAACACCGGGCGGCCCCGGCGGGGGGACGTACCGTTCGCCGCCCCCGGTCCACAGCGCGGTGGCGGTGAGGGCGACGATCAGCCCGGTCAGCCCGATCGCGCTCCGCGTCATCCGCCGGGTGCTGCGCTCGCCGCCCGTCCGTACGGCACGGGCCGCCGGCGTCCGCACCGGATGCGCCGCCGCCAGCCGGGCCAGCCGCTCGCACAGGATCGCCCGCTGCCGGGCCGGTGACGCGCCCTCCAGGCCCAGCTCCGGCAGCCGCCCGGCGAGCTCCTCGCGGGCGTGGGTCAGCCGGCCGGCCGCCGCCGGCGTGCTCGCCTCGACCTCGGCCGCGGTCTCGGGCAGCTCCAGGCCGACCGCGTCGTGCAGCAGCAGGGCGCGGCGGTACGGCGCCGGCAGCCGCAGCAGGGCGGTCAGCAGCGGATCGGGCCGCCCGCTCTCCAGCGCCCGCGCGGGGGAGCGGAAGCTGCTCGGGCGGAACCGGTGCCAGGGGGAGAGCGCGTACTCGTGGGTCGCGGCCCGCACCCACCCGGCCGGGTCCAGGTCCCTGGCCACCTCCGGCCAGCGCTGCCAGGCCAGCTGGAAAGCGCGCTCGACCGCCTCGCCCGAGAGCCGCGTCCGGCCGGTGAGGAGGAAGGCCTGGCGGGCGAGGGTCGGCGCGTGCCGGTCGTACAGCGCGTCGAAGGCCGCGACCGGCGACGGCGCAACGGGCTGCGCGTCGCCGTGCGCGCTCTCCGGCGGCGGACCGGCGCTCTTGGTCCGTGAGGCTTTCCGGGGCCGGGGCGCCTTCCTGGATTTCGGGGGCTGCCGGCTCTTTCTGACCTTCCGTGACTCCTGCGCCTTACGGGTTGTAAATCCCATAAACGTATATTGGGCGACACGTCCGGCATTCGCCCGCTGCGTGGTGGAAACGGGTGTAGTTGGGAGCATGGCGGCGTGAGCCAGCTGACCGACAGCGACCCGACGGCCGCCACGTCCGGCGGCGCCGCGGCGCCGCGCGTCACCACCCCCGTGGGCGCCTTCCTCGTAGGAATGGTCACCGCCGGGCTGGGCCTCGGCGTCTGCACCGTCTCCGTCCTCCTCCTGTGGATCGCCGCGCCGGCCCCGGCCGGCGGCCCCGCCGGCGCGCTGCACGTCGCCGCCGACCTCTGGCTGTTCGCACACGGCGCGAACCTCGAACGCACCGCGGGACCGGGCGCCGTCGCCGTACCGGTGGGCGTGACGCCGCTCCTTCTCGTCGCCGTGCCGGTGTGGCTGCTCTACCGGTGCGCGCAGCACGCCCTCGCGGGCGCGGCCGACGGGACGGTGCCCCGGCAGGCCGGGCGCGGCACGGGCCCGCGTGCGGTGCCCCTCCGCGCGGCGGCTCCCGGCGCCGTGCTCGGCCGCTTCCTCGGCGGCTACCTGCTCGTCGCCGCGGTCACCGTGGCCTACGCCGCGACCGGACCGTTGCGCGTCGAGCCCTTCAGCGCGCTGTTCTTCGTGCCGCTCACCGCGGCGGGCACGGTCGCGCTGGTGGCGGCGCGCACGGTCGGGCTCCACACGGTGCTGCCGCCGTCCGGCCGGCTCCGCCGGATCCGGTCCGCGCTGCCGCCCGGCGTGCGCGCGGCACTCGCCCGGCCCCGGCGGGCCGCCGCGCTGCGGGCCGCGTGCGCCGCCGGAGCGGTACTGCTCGCCACGGGCGCGCTGCTCGTCCTGGCCGGACTGGTGTGGCACGCGGGCGACGTACGCCACGGCCTCCTCCGGATCGCCCAGGACTGGCCGGGGCGTTGCACGGTCGTGCTGGTCTGCCTTCTGCTGCTGCCCAACGCGGCCGTCTGGGCCGCCGCGTACGCGCTGGGTCCCGGCTTCACGCTCGGCGGCGGCAGCGCCGTGGGCCCGCTCGGCGCCACGGCTCTCCCGGCGGGGCTGCCGCCCTTCCCGCTGCTGGGCGCGGTGCCGCAGGAGGGCGCCGGGTCGCCGCTGACCTGGGCGGTGGCGGCGGGGCCCGTCGTGGCGGGGGCGGTCGCCGCCCGGTACGCGGCCCGGCCGGCGCGCGCCGCGGTCGCCGGGGTACGGGAGTCGGCGCGGCACAGCGGGGACGAACCCGCCGGGCAGCGCCGGGCACGCGCCGCGGTGGCCCGGCTGCTGCGCTGGAACCGCCGCGCCACCGCGACGGTCGCCGCGCTGGCCGCCCTGTGGTGCGGGGTGGGCGCCGCCGTCCTGTCGGGCGTGGCGGGCGGTGCGCTCGGCACGGCCGCGCTCCGGCACGTCGGCCCGAGCTGGTGGCTCACGGGCACGGCGGCGGCCGGCTGGACAGCGGCTGTCGCCGTACCGGGCGCGCTGCTGCTGCGCGAGTGGTACCTCTGGCGCGGGCTCGGCCGGTCGCCGCTGGCGCAGTTCAGGGAGTACCGGTCGGGGCGCGGGCAGCGCAGGGAGGCCCGCGCGCGGCGCCGGGAGAAGGCGGCGGCGGAGTCCCGCGCCGCCGCCCAGGAACGCGCCGTGGCCCGCGCGGAGCGCAAGGCCCGCAGGTCCGGCACGGCACGCGGGTCCCGGCGGGGCGGCGCACCGGCGGGGCGGGCCGGCCGGGAGCGGAAGGTACGGCTGCGGGGCCTACGGCTCCGGCGGCGTACCGGCACGGGGCCCGGGGCGGCCGCGCACCCCTGGCACGAGACCGGCTCCCGCCGCACCCGCTGGGCCGAACTGCGCCGCGTCTCGGGCGGGCTGGGCGCGCCGGTCACGGGGACGTCGGCGGGGCCGGACGGCCGTGCCACCCCGGACGGCCCCGCCACCGAGGCGCCGCGACCCGGCTCGGGCCCGGCGCCGGAGTGGCCCGGCGGAGTGGGCGGCCCGGGCATGGACTGAGGCGGCGCGGGCCGGCCGACCCGGCGCCGGAGGCATCCGAGCTTTCGGACCGGCCCTCCAGCTCGTGCGGAGCGGCTACTCCTGGACGCTCAGGATCGGCCGCAGCTGCTCGGGGAGCAGCTTCTCGCAGGAGTGCCGCGCCGACTGGGTGAGGGCGTCGTTGACGCAGGTGAAGTAGTCCTTGTACACGAGCTGGAGGGTGAAGCTCGCGGCCACGATGGCCAGCGCCAGGCACGCCGTGACCAGCCCGCTCAGCGCCGCGGTGGTCTGCGGCCGGCCGCCGCCGTACGTCGCGGGCGTGGCGGTGTTCCCGGCGGTCGCGTGCGGCGGGCCCGCCGCCGGAGTGGTGTCCGTGCCGTGCGGGGCGCCGTCGGGCACCCCGCCGGAGAAGTCGGCGGCCGTGGCCTTCGCCCCGCCCGTCCGGCCGCCGCCCGGCTTGCCCGCGCGCGGCTTGGCGCGCAGCGAGCTGATGCCCCAGTACAGCGCCAGGGCGCCGAGCAGCAGGGCGATCTCCGGCAGGCTGAAGAGCGCGAAGAAGAAGGACCACATGCCCGACAGCAGTGCGTAGCGCGCCCGCCGCTGGGCGGGGTCCGTCGGGTCCCAGCGCAGCCCGCCCTGCCCGGGGCCGCCGGTGCCGCCCGGCCCCTCCGGGCCGCCGCGCCCGGGCCGGCTGCCGAATCCGCCGCCCTGGCGCCCCGGCTGGCGGCTGCTCCACTGGCTGCCCCAGCCCTGCCGGGAGCCCTGCTCGCCGGAGGAACCCTCGGCGGAGTCGTCGCCGTGCTGCCCGGAGTGCGTGTGGCGGGGCCGCCACTCCTGGTCGGGCGTCCCGGCGGGCGGCGCGGCGAAGGGATTGTCCTGGTCCCCGCGGTCCCGGCCCTCACGGTCGCGGCCCTTGCGGTCCCGGCCCTCCCGGTCGTCGGGGCCGCCGCTGCCGCCCGTACCGCCGGAGCCCGCGCCCTGCTGTCCCTCCGCGGCGCCCGGGGATCCGGCGTCCGGGGTGCCCGGTGTCCCCTCCGACGAGGACGACGGCCTGTGCTCGCGCGGCAGCAGCACCGCCCCCGGTGCGGTGGCGGGCATCGGGAGGAGAAGGAGGGCCGCCCGGCGGCGTCGGTCCGTCATCTGAGGTGCGTCTTCCCCTTGTCTCGTCCGTCCGCCGGGCCGTCGGGCCGGCGGCGGGTCACCACGAATCCCATGTGATCCACCGGACCTGCCGAGAGATCACATGCGCTCTCACGCCCGACGCTACCTTCCGCGTCCGCCCCCGTCCCGTGGGGGCCGCGCGGTGTGCCGGTATCGTTGCTGACGGTCGGCGCCTTCGTAGGGTTCCCCGGATTTCCGGTACCCACGGCCTTGTACGACCACACAAAGCACGCGAGACCGAGAAAGAACCCGCCGTGGCTTCCTCCCCACTCACCGTCCCCGCGCCCGCCCGTCCTGGCCGCCCGGCCCGGATCGTCGCGCTGGTGTCCGGTTCCGGCACCAATCTCCAGGCGCTGCTGGACGCCATCGCCGAGCAGGGCACGGCGGCGTACGGAGCCGAGATTGTCGCCGTCGGCGCCGACCGGGACGGCATCGCCGGCCTGGAGCGCGCCAAGCGCGCCGGGCTGCCGGTCTTCGTCTGCCGGGTCAAGGACCACGCCGACCGCGCGGCCTGGGACCTGGCGCTCGCCGAGGCGACCGCCGCGTACGAGCCGGACCTCGTCGTCTCGGCGGGCTTCATGAAGATCCTGGGCAAGGAGTTCCTCGCCCGGTTCGGCGGCCGGACCGTGAACACCCACCCGGCCCTGCTGCCCAGCTTTCCCGGTGCCCACGGCGTGCGCGACGCGCTCGCGTACGGCGCGAAGGTCACCGGCTGCACCGTCCATTTCGTCGACGACGGCGTCGACACCGGTCCGGTCATCGCCCAGGGTGTGGTCGAGGTCCGGGACGAGGACGACGAATCCGCGCTGCACGAGCGGATCAAGGAAGTCGAGCGTTCGCTGCTCGTCGATGTCGTGGGGCGTCTGGCCCGTAACGGCTACCGCACTGAGGGACGAAAGGTAGTTATCCCGTGACCGAGACCGCCGAAGGTACCAAGCGGCCCATCCGCCGGGCGCTGGTCAGCGTCTACGACAAGACCGGGCTGGAAGAGCTGGCGAAGGGGCTGCACGCGGCGGGCGTCCAGCTCGTGTCCACCGGTTCGACCGCCGGGAAGATCGCCGGGGCCGGCGTCCCCGTCACCAAGGTCGAGGAGCTGACCGGCTTCCCCGAGTGCCTGGACGGGCGCGTGAAGACGCTGCACCCGAAGGTGCACGCCGGCATCCTCGCCGACCTCCGCCTGGAGGACCACCAGAAGCAGCTCTCCGACCTGGGCGTCGAGCCGTTCGACCTGGTGATCGTGAACCTCTACCCGTTCGCCGGGACCGTCGCCTCCGGCGCGACCCCGGACGAGTGCGTCGAGCAGATCGACATCGGCGGTCCCTCGATGGTCCGCGCCGCCGCCAAGAACCACCCCTCGGTGGCGGTCGTCGTGAACCCGGCCCGCTACGAGGACGTGCTGACCGCCGCCTCCGAGGGCGGCTTCGACCTCGCCACCCGTAAGCGGCTGGCCGCCGAGGCGTTCCGGCACACCGCCGAGTACGACGTGGCGGTCGCCTCCTGGTTCGCCGCCGACTACGCCGGTGACGGCGGCGAGTTCCCCGGCTTCCTCGGCGTCACGTACGCGCGCAAGAACGTGCTGCGCTACGGCGAGAACCCGCACCAGGCCGCCGCCCTCTACACGGGCGGCTGCGGCGGGCTGGCCGAGGCGGAGCAGCTGCACGGCAAGGAGATGTCGTACAACAACTACACGGACACCGACGCCGCGCGCCGGGCCGCGTACGACCACTCCGAGCCCTGCGTGGCGATCATCAAGCACGCCAACCCCTGCGGCATCGCGATCGGCGCCGACGTCGCCGAGGCGCACCGCAAGGCGCACGCCTGCGACCCGCTCTCCGCGTTCGGCGGCGTCATCGCCGTCAACCGCCCGGTCTCCGTCGCCATGGCCGAGCAGGTCGCGGAGATCTTCACCGAGGTCATCGTGGCCCCGGACTACGAGGACGGCGCGGTCGAGGTGCTGTCCCGCAAGAAGAACATCCGGGTGCTGCGCTGTCCCGAGGGCCCGCAGCCGCCGGCCGAGTTCAAGCCGATCGACGGCGGCGGCCTGGCCCAGGTCAAGGACGTCCTCCAGGCCGAGGGCGACGACCCGGCCAACTGGACCCTGGCGACCGGCGAGGCGCTGTCCGCCGAGGAGCTGGCCGAGCTGGCGTTCGCCTGGCGTGCCTCGCGCGCGGTGAAGTCCAACGCGATCCTGCTCGCCAAGGACGGCGCGACGGTCGGCGTGGGCATGGGCCAGGTCAACCGCGTGGACTCCGCGAAGCTCGCGGTGGAGCGCGCGGGGGAGGAGCGGGCGCGCGGCTCCTTCGCCGCCTCCGACGCCTTCTTCCCCTTCCCCGACGGCCTTGAGGTGCTGACCGGGGCCGGCATCAAGGCCGTCGCGCAGCCCGGCGGTTCGGTCCGCGACGAGCAGGTCGTCGAGGCGGCCAAGAAGGCGGGCGTGACGATGTACTTCACCGGTACGCGGCACTTCTTCCACTGATACGGACACCGGTACGGACACGCCGAAGGCCCCCGCTCGCGAGTCGCGAGCGGGGGCCTTCGGCGTGGACGGCCGCCGCGACGGCGGCGGCACGGCCGGTGGTTACTTCTTGATCACCACGGTGCCGGCGGCACGGTCGTGCCAGCCCTGCAGCTTGCCGGTGCCGTCGAAGAACGGCGACAGGTAGACCAGCGCCGCACCGATGTAGCAGAGGAAGGCACCGACCATCGGGATGATGTAGCGGATGAAGCCCGCGCCCACGCCCGGCACCTGGCCGGTGGACTCGCGGACGACCCGCAGGCCGAGCGCCATCTTGCCGAAGGTGGCGCCCTTGATGCCGATCATCAGCCACTCGTAGAGCAGCATGAAGAGGGCGAAGATGCCCAGGATGCCGAACATGACGGCGATGCCGCTGCCGGCCTGCGCCGCCGCTTCGTTCATGCAGGCGTCGTAGCCCGGGTCCATGTAGCTGCCGCAGTCATCGGCGGCGTTGCCGGCGATGCCGACGACGCTGCCCATGCCCGCGACCATGGCGATCGTCATGATCACGCCGACGATCAGGCCGTCCACCAGGCGGGCCAGGAAGCGCTGGCCCATCGTGGCGAGCAGCACGGGGCCGGTGGCGAGGTTGATGTAGCCGTTGTTGGCCTGGACGGTGCCGGCCGGCGGCTGCTGCTGCGGGTAGCCGTAACCCTGCTGCGGCGGCACGCCGGGCTGCTGCTGCGGGTAGCCGTAGCCCTGCTGGGGCGGGACGCCCTGGGGGGCCTGCTGGGGGTAGCCGTAGCCGGGCTGGCCCTGGGGAGGCTGCTGGCCGTAGGGGTTGTTCGGGTCGCCGGCGGGCGGCGGAGGGTAACTCACGGAAGGCTTCCTTCGGGCGGGGACTGTGGCGGGCCGACGAATACGACGGGAAGCCACCGAACCGCCCGCGCAGCCGCGTTGCTGCGTGAGCCGTGAAGAGTGCTTGGTGTTCTCCCCCGAACGCACCGCTGTCGCATTCGGCCCCTCCTGCGAACGCGGTACGTGTCGCAACATCGTGAAGTCCGGATAAAGACTTTGTCCAGCCGACGGGGGGTACTGGTCGTCGGCTGATCCCGATATGTGCTCTTCCTGTTACCGAGACCGGACCGGTCTGTGGTCCGTTCGCGACAACCCCATCGGCTCTACGCGCGTCAACCCTCGAACCGGCCCCTGATTGGTACGCCGGCACCGTCATCCGGGAGGATGGGGGTCATGAGCGCCCAGATTCTCGATGGCAAGGCCACCGCCGCCGCGATCAAGTCCGACCTGTCCGCCCGCGTGGCGGCGCTGAAGGCGAAGGGTGTCCAGCCGGGTCTGGGTACCGTCCTGGTCGGCGAGGACCCCGGCAGCCAGAAGTACGTCGCGGGCAAGCACCGCGACTGCGCCGAGATTGGCATCGCGTCCATCCAGCGTGAGCTGCCGGCCACCGCGACCCAGGAGGAGATCGAGGCGGTCGTCCGCGAGCTGAACGAGGACCCGGCCTGCACCGGCTACATCGTCCAGCTGCCGCTGCCCAAGGGCATCAACGAGAACCGCGTCCTGGAGCTGATCGATCCGGCCAAGGACGCCGACGGGCTGCACCCCACCAACCTCGGCCGCCTGGTGCTCAACGAGGCGGCGCCGCTGCCCTGCACCCCGAACGGCATCCTGCGGCTGCTGCGCGAGTACGGCGTCGAGATCAAGGGCGCCGAGGTCGTCGTGGTCGGCCGCGGCGTGACCATCGGCCGCTCGATGCCGCTGCTGCTCACCCGCAAGTCCGAGAACGCCACCGTGACCCAGTGCCACACCGGCACCCGGGACCTGGCCAAGCACCTCAAGGAAGCCGACATCATCGTGGCCGCGGCCGGTTCGCCGCACCTGATCAAGCCGGAGTCCGTCAAGGAGGGCGCGGCCGTCCTGGACGTCGGCGTCAGCCGGGACGAGAACGGCAAGATCGTCGGGGATGTGCACCCGGGCGTGCGCGAGGTGGCCGGCTTTGTCGCCCCCAACCCCGGTGGCGTCGGCCCCATGACCCGCGCCATGCTGCTGGTCAACGTGGTCGAGGCCGCCGAGCGCGCGGCCGCCTGAGCCGCGGGGCCGACGAGGTACGGACGACAGAAGGGGCAGCGAGCGCATGAACGCCGGAGCACACTCGGACGGGGTGTCCAGGCCGCAGCGCCTCACCCGGCGCTTTCCGCTGATCACGAAGGACACGGCGCGCCCGCAGGGCGGCGGGCGCGCGGCGCCCGGTGACGCGCCCGCGCCGGTCCGGCAGTGGCCGCTGCTCACGGTGATCGGCGGGGTCGCGCTGGGGCTGCTGGTGATCGCCTTCGACGCCTTCCGGGCGGGGACCCTGCTGATCGGGCTGGCGCTGCTGGCCGGTGCCGTGCTGCGGCGCGTCCTGCCCTCCGTCGGCATGCTCGCCGTACGGTCGCGCTTCACGGACATGGCGACGTACGGCGGGCTCGGCTTCGTGATCGTGATGCTGGCGCTCATGATCCAGCCCAAGCCCTGGCTCTCGCTGCCCTTCCTCGACGACATCGTGCACTTCACGGTGCGCTGATCACCGTGCGCCGAACGGCGTCCGGGCGCCCGGAACAGGAGCGTCCGGACGTGTGCGGCGCGCGCAGGCGCGTGTCCGAACCGTGAATGCTTTCCTGCGCTCCCTCGCCGGGAACTGGCATCCTGACGAGTGGCATCCCAACGGATAGCCGCAGCAGTTCGGGGGGATAGGGGGAGGCAATGCCTCGCTGGAGGGCGCTACCGGACGAACTCGATCCGCAGGTGAGGGAGTTCGCGGGTCAGTTACGCACGCTGGTGGAGCGCAGCGGCCTGAGCATATCGGCCGTCGCGGACCGTACGGGTTACAGCAAGACGTCCTGGGAGCGGTACCTCAACGGCCGGCTGCTCCCGCCGCGCCGCGCGGTGATGGCGCTGGCCGAGGCCACGGGCGCGCACACCGGCCACCTCACCACGATGTGGGAGCTGGCCGAACGCGCCTGGAGCCGCGCGGAGATGCGCCACGACGTCACGATGGAAGCGATACGGGTCGCCGAGGCGCGCGCCGCACTGGGGGAGTTCGGCCCCGCCCCGGAGACGGCGAAGAAACCCGGCAAGCGGTCCGCCGCCAAGAGCGGCCCCGGGGAGGTCGCCAAGAGCGGCTCCGACGATGCCGCCGCCGCGCCGTCCGCCTCCACTGCGCCGTCCGCCGCTCCCACCCCGGCGGCCCCCGCCGAGGCGCCCGCGGCCCCTTCCCAGGCACCGGTCGCCCCCTACGAGGCGCCGGCCGCCCCGTACGAGGCCCCTGCCGCGACCAGAGTGCCGCACCGGCGCTCTCCCGACGACTCGGCCGCGGAATCCCACGCGGCCCCCGCAGCGGCTGGTTACGCGGCCCTGGGGGCCCGCCCCGCCTCCGCCACCCCGTCGTCGTCTCCCGCACCCGCCCCGCCCCGGTACGGGCCGAACTCGCCCTACGGATCGGACTCGTCCTACGGGCCGGCCTCGCCCCACGGATCGGACTCGCCCTACGGGCCGGACCCGCGGCCGCCCTTCGGCCCGGCGCACGACCCGGAACGCCGCCGTCGCATCACGATGTTCGTGACCGGCGTCGTCGGGGCGCTGCTGCTGATCGCCGCCGCGGTACTGCTGCTCGGCGGCGGGGGCGGCGGACAGCAGGCGAAGCCCGCGCCCGCCCCCGCCGCCTCCCAGGAACCGCGGCTGCCGGCCGGCGTGAAGTGCGCGGGCGACGACTGCGCGGGCAAGGACCCCGAGGAGATGGGCTGCGGCGGTGACCACGCCACCACGCCGTCCCGCGGCGTCATGGGCGGCGCGCTGATCGAGGTCCGCTACAGCAAGGTCTGCGGCGCCGCCTGGGCCCGGCTGACGGGCGCGGCGCAGGGGGACCGGGCCACGGTCACCTCCGACGGGCGTACGGAGGAGGCGACGGCGGGCCGGGACGGTTCGGCGTACACCGTGATGGTGCGGGTCAGCGGCCCGCCGGAGAAGGCCAGGGCATGCGGTACGACCAGCGCGGGCTACCAGAGCTGCACCGAGCCGCAGGCCGCGCGGAATGGCGGTGCGGCCCCGTCCAGCACGCCCTGACCGGCGCGTGGCGGACCCGCCGCGGACCCGCGGAGCTGGGCCATTCGGGCGTACCGCGGAACGGGGGGCATGGCCCGGCCGATTCGGGGCAGACGACCGGTCGGCCCCCCACGGGCGTGGCACCACCCGGCGGCCGTTCGCGCTCCCCCTCCTTGTCGCGAACGGCCGCCCACCCCTGCCGCGGACCGGCCGGGCGTTCTCGGACGCGCGGCCGGCGACCGGCGGGGTGACGGGCGGTGAGGAGTCACACACCGGCCTGTCACCGGAGGTGCTCCGCCGTCCGATAGCCTGACGCCCGGGTCTCTTGATACCGAGATACATCGACGAGATACATCAAGGCGTCGAGGGGCTCCGTATACATGGGCAGGAACTCCCACCGCCCACCGCAACCATGGTGGCTCTGGGGCTTGCCCCCAGAAGAAACTCGCCGCAGGAGATCGCCATGACCCGCACTCCCGTCAATGTCACCGTCACCGGCGCCGCCGGCCAGATCGGCTACGCACTCCTCTTCCGCATCGCTTCCGGTCACCTGCTCGGCGCCGACGTGCCGGTCAAGCTGCGGCTCCTGGAGATCCCGCAGGGCCTGAAGGCCGCCGAGGGCACCGCGATGGAGCTCGACGACTGTGCCTTCCCGCTGCTGCAGGGCATCGAGATCACCGATGACCCGAACGTCGCCTTCGCCGGCGCGAACGTCGCCCTCCTCGTCGGCGCCCGCCCCCGCACCAAGGGCATGGAGCGCGGCGACCTCCTGGAGGCCAACGGCGGCATCTTCAAGCCGCAGGGCAAGGCCATCAACGACCACGCGGCGGACGACATCAAGGTCCTGGTCGTCGGCAACCCGGCCAACACCAACGCGCTGATCGCCCAGGCCGCCGCGCCGGACGTACCGGCCGAGCGCTTCACCGCGATGACCCGCCTGGACCACAACCGTGCGCTCTCGCAGCTCTCGAAGAAGACCGGCGTCCCGGTCTCCGAGATCAAGAAGCTCACGATCTGGGGCAACCACTCCGCCACCCAGTACCCGGACATCTTCCACGCCGAGGTGGCCGGCAAGAACGCCGCCGAGGCCGTCAACGACGAGAAGTGGCTGGCCGACGACTTCATCCCGACCGTCGCCAAGCGCGGCGCGGCGATCATCGAGGCCCGTGGCGCGTCCTCGGCCGCCTCGGCCGCCAACGCCGCCATCGACCATGTCCACACCTGGGTGAACGGCACCGCCGCCGGCGACTGGACCTCGATGGGCATCCCGTCGGACGGTTCCTACGGCGTGCCGGAGGGCATCATCTCCTCCTTCCCGGTCACCACCAAGGACGGCAAGTACGAGATCGTCCAGGGCCTGGACATCAACGAGTTCTCCCGCACCCGCATCGACGCCTCGGTCAAGGAGCTGACCGAGGAGCGCGACGCGGTCCGCGGCCTGGGCCTCATCTGATCCGACGGTTTCAGGAGCCCGTGCGGCCCACCCCGCTGGGGTGAGCCGCACGGGCTCTTCCGTACGCCGCGCCCGATGCGTTCGTCAGCGATGCGGAGCCGCGGGCCCGCTCTGCCGCTGACCGGCCCGCGGGTGCCGGGGCTGCTGGTGCCGCTGCGCCAGCTCCCGCGCCGACGAGGCACCCTCCACACGCAGCGAGTGCACCCGCGCGGCGTCGAGGCCGGAGCGCAGCCGGGCGGCGCTGCTCGTCGGCATGCGGCCCGCACGCGCGGTGTCGCCCTGGAGCCGCGAACGCAGGGCGCTGACCCGCGCCGCGTGGCTGTTCAGCTGCTCCGGCGTCATCCCGGCCACGGAGGTGTGAGCGGCGGCCAGCACGGTCCCGGGATGGGCGGGAATCGGCACTGCGCCAGTGCCCTTGCTGCGCTTCGGGTCGAGCCCGACAGAACGCAGCGCCGCCGCCTGCGCACGCTTCCGGTCGTCGGCCGACACCTGCCGCGACGCCCCTGGCCGCTCGGCGGCCCGGTACCGCTTCTCGGCCGGCGTCATACGCGTACGCCAGGTGACCGTCCCCGAATACTCGTTCACGTAGAGATCGACCTTGGCGCGGGGGGAGCGCTCGCGCGCTGCCGCCGCCCGCTCCCGCTCCCTCTGAGCCGGCTGCTCGGCCCGGTCGCGCTCCTCCCGGCCGAGACGCCTCCGGAGCGCCTGATCGTCGTCGGACCGGTGTCCGTGCTGTGGTCCTTGCGCGTGCTGAGGTCCGCGCACGTGCTGTGGTCCTTGCACCCTGGGATCCATGCATGTCCTCCACGGCAGCGGTGACGGGTTGACGGGTGTTGACGGGGGACGAAAAGCGGTACGGCCACGTCGCCGCGGGGCCGTACCGGGCCGGGCCGTGGCCTACGCCGGCGCCTGCCCCGGGGCGTCGGAACGCTGGGTGAGCCGGGCGAGCCGCTTCTGGGCCGCTTCGATCTTCTCCCCGTCCGTCGCGGCCGGACCGCCGGCCCGGGCGAGCTCGACCCACGTGTTGACCAACTGCTGTCCGTAGCGCATCGCCTGCTGCGGCTCCTTGATGGCGAACCACACCTTGGCCGCACGCATGAACGTGTCGTAGGCGGCGGGGTCGTGCTGCCGGTACCGGAAGTCGAAGACATCGAGGTAGATGGCCATGGACTTCACGGTGTCGTGGGCCAGGTACGCGATATGGGCGAACAGCTCCTGAAGGTGGAGCACGTACGGGTGGCCGACGCCGAACTCCTGCACCGCGGAGTTCAGCGCGCTGTTGGCCGTGGACGCGGCGAACTCCAGGTGCCCCAGCCGGACGGCGTCATTGATCCGGCTGACGGCCTCCGCGAGAGCCGGCGGAATGGTGCCGGGCGCGGCACTCCCCGGAGCGGGGGCCGGCTGGACCGGCTGCTGGACCGATTGCTGGACCGGTTGCTGGGCCGGAACGCTCTGCGCGGGGGGAGCCACGTGCGCGGCGGGCGCGGTCGGCTGGGTTATGTGGTGCGGTGCCTGTTGCGGTGCCGGTGGCCCCGCGGGGGCGCTCCGCTGATCGCCCTGCTGATCGATCTGCTGCGGGTGGGGTCGCGCCTGCGGCTCGGGCACCTGCGGCGCGGGCGCGGGGGACGGCGCGGCGGTCCGGGGCGGTACCGCCGCCGGCGGGGCCACCTGCTCCGGCTCGCCGGTGAAGTGGCTGGAGCCGTCCGTCTGCACCTCGATCGGGGTGAGGAAGCCGCTGCGAGCGTCGTGTACCGAGGCACGCACGGGGTGCCCGGTGGCCATGGCCAACCGGTAGAGGTAATTCAGCACCGCGTCGTGCAGCGCCTCGTCTCCGGACGGGGTCACGGGCATTCCGCCGACCGTGCAGTCACCGTTCTCGGTGATCAGCACGTCGAACGGAGTCGGCGCCGGCTGCTGGCCTTGCTCAGCAGCCGGTTTCCGCTCAGTACGGCGGAATCTAGGCATATCGCACTCACTCGGGGTCTCGCCGTGGACGCGCAGCGGCTTCGTCAGTGATTCCGGCGCGGGCCGGCGTTGTTGTTCTGCTGGGGCAACTGCCGGGGACGCGCGGCGTTCTGCTGGGCGGCGGGCCCCTGCGTCGTGGTGTTCCCGGCGCTCTGCGCGTTCCCAAGGGCAGAACGCTTGCGCGCCACACCGGCAACGGGATTGGCCGCCTGCCCCGACTGCTGCGCGGCAGTGGCCGACTTGGCCTGTGCGGCCTGCACTCCCCCTTTCAGTTCGGCGAGTTGGGCGACGGACATGTTCTGTTGCACGGACTTGTTCTGCGCCACGGCCGGCGCGGGCTCGCCGGCGCGTTCCCGCACGGCGGCGAGGTGCTGCTCCTGGGCGGTGCCCAACAGTTCCGCGCGGGCGAAGGGCTTGGCCAACTGCTCGTGACCGACCGGCTCGACGATCGGGGCTTTCTCGCCGTTGACCTCGCGGCACGTCTGGTACCGGTCGTTCATCAGCTGGTTGGCCGCGTCGATGTAGGGCCCGGCGTTGTCCTTGCCGAACTCTTCGATCAGCGCTCCCGACCTGGCGAGCTCGAAGAGCTTGTGGTTGGCCATCTTCACATCGAAGCTGTCCGGGGTATGGAGCTGCAGTTCGATGCGCTGACCGGACTCGCGGTGTTCCCAGGCGCTGTTGATGCCCTTGTAGACGGGGTCGGTCCAGGTGTTCTGGACCTTGATCTCGTCGAACCCGTGACTTCTCAACTCGTGGAATGCCGCCTGCGTTCCCTGGGTGTACGACTGCGAATCGAAAAGCAGCGTGTACCGATTGAGATCCTTCATGTCTGCGAGGATCTCGGCAGCCGTTTGTCCCGTGGGGTTGTCCGACAGTTCGCGGGCGACTTTCCCGCGCAGGGATTCGAGAGTCTTCAGCGAGTAGTCGATCTCGACAATTCCGTCGGAGATCTTGTCGCCGGGGAGCTGACTGCCTTGTCCGTTGGTGCGCTCCCGGATTTCACGCATCATCGTGTCGAAGGCAGGCCGTGCGGCCTCAGCACGGCGCCATGCCGCCTGAACCAGCGCGTCTTCGTCGGCGGTCAGCCTGAGGTGAGCTTCTCCTTTGTCCGCCCGCCCCTGCCAGCCGATTTCTTCACTCACTGTGCTGTGGCCCCGGACACGCCGCGCGTCTCCTGAATGATTCGTTCTGCTTCACCCGGGGTGATCGGGACCAGGTGCGGCGGGTCGTGCGGCGACGCGCTGTGGAAGTCGAAGATCGCCTTGGTGGGGACCCAGGTCTTGTCCCTGCCGAACGCCTCGTCCCGTCCGGTCTCCAGGCTGTACTTCCGGCGCACGACACCCCCGGGGCGCTCGTCCGGGCGGGGCTCAGCACGGTAGACAGCCCAGTAGAGGGACCACCGTCCGCGGTCCTCCTTCAACTCCATCGCCCTCTCGGGCGTGACCGACGTCAGCGATGCCGGTTCAGGCCCGTTCTGCACCTTCTGGCCCGGCCCGGCGTGGTGCCACTCCCAGTCGAAGAACGACAGGTACTCCCATTCCTCACCACCAAGAGGGCGCCGCCACAGGTCCTCGGTGGTGCGATGCACCTGCGGGTCTTCGTCGGTCTCGATGAAGTACTCGTACTCTGCCGTCATTTCCCTCTCCAACGTCTCAGTGAAGTGATCAACCCTGCTTGGCCGAGGACGGTGGCGCGCTGGGGACGATTGCCGCCGGGACCGCGTCGACTCGGCTGACCTGCCAGTCGGCCTTCTTGTCGGCCCGGACGAGCGTGACGAAGGCCTGTACTCGCGGGCCCACGCCCTTCCAGCCGTCGCGGCCGGTGGCCGTGCCGGCGACCGAGATCTGCCGATGGGCCTTGGTGGGCGTGTCGGCCGGGGCGTCGCCGTCCACCTCCAGGTGGAGCTTCACCTTGGTCCACGCCTTGTGCTTCGCCCAGGTGTTCCAGTCGTTGCCGGCGCCGGCCGCAGGGTGGTAGCTGCGCTCGTCCTTGGCCTTCTTGCTGGTCAGGTACGGGATGGCGCGCAGGATCGCGTCGTGCGGGCTCATGTCGTACTTCGTGTCGTAGCTGTACGCGACGAGCGCCCACGCCTCGGCCACGGCGGTGGCATCACTGCGGTCCGGCTTCGGCGCTTCGGGCACCTTGGCGTCGGGTCCGAGCGGCTTCGCCGAAGGGAGCGGGGCCTTCTCGGCGAACGAGGGCTCCGTCGGCTTCACCTTCTGCTCGGGGCGTTCGAGCCCGGGAAGGCCACAGCCCGCGAGCGCGGTCAGGCTCACGGCCACGGCCGCGGCCAGGCCCGCTCGCCGCATGCCGACGGCCGCCGTCATGGTCTTCACCTCGAACCCCCGTTTCCCACTGTCACTTCTTGATCCCCAGCCACGGGGCCGGATCGACGTAGTTGCCGTTCAGCTGCACCTCGAAGTGGCAGTGTGCACCTGTGGAGAAGCCCGTGGAACCCACCGCCCCCACCTGCTGACCGGTGGTGACCTCCTGCCCGACATGGACGTTGATGGCAGACATGTGGTTGTAGGTGGTCGACACCTTTTTGCCGTCCATCGTTCCGTGCGAGATCACTACCCGGTTGCCGTACCCCGTCGACCAGCCCGCGAAGGTCACCTTGCCCTTCAGTGAGGCGCGCATCGGGGTGCCCATCGGGGCCCCGAAGTCGATGCCGGTGTGCAGCTTGCGTACGTGCAGCGTCGGGTGCATGCGCATCCCGTAGGGCGAGGTGACGGGCGGGTTGCCGCGTACCGGCATCGCCATCTTCTGCCCGGCCGGCACCTCGGCGCCCCCGCCCGTGGCCTGCTCGTATTTGGCGATCAAGGATTTGATGCGCGCGACGTAGGCCGTCGTCTCGTCGTACGGCGGCATACCGCCGTATTTCTGGACCGCGCCGGGGCCGGCGTTATAGGCGGCGAGTGCCAGATCCAGGACATTCCCGCTTTTCGCGTACGGCTTGATCTGCTTCGCGAGCGCGCAGTCGTAACGCCCCTGGGCCATGATGGCGTCCCCCGCGTCGTACGGGGAAATGGTGCCGCTGTTGTCGTCGTCGCGGCCCCAGGTCTTCCAGGTGCCGGGCATGAACTGCGAAAGGCCTTCGGCGCCCACGGGCGATACGGCCTTGGGGTTCCAGCCCGATTCCGCCTCGATCTGCGCGGCGATCACGGCCGGGCCGATCTCTGCGCACTGCGACCCCGATTTGAGAACCCAGGCCACGTACTTTTCCGGTACCTGCTTGCTGTTGAGGGAACCGTTACCGACGGACGGTGGGTCCGATTCCTCTCCGTCGCCACCTGCAATGCCCATGAACAGGACAACAGGTGCAAAAACTACCGCGAGTGCACCGCCGATCGCCCACGCGACCCCGCCTCCACCCCGTGACATGCATCCCCCCGTGCTTGCAGATCCTGGGTAGCGCACACCTTAGCGCGGCTGGCATCATGCATCGCGCGGGTATCGACTGAACCAACGTCATCCCGTTGCACAACACCGACTTGGGCGGCCAACCAGCACCGCGGCCGCCCGAATGAGTCGGAATAGTTGGTTTTACGGGGGAGAAGAACGGTGCGGGGGAATGTGGGAGAAGTGCCCTTTGGGCCCGATATCTGGGTTCGGGGGCCGGTGGGCGGCGGGGGAGACTCCTCGTCGGCCGAGCGGCAGGCCGCGTACGAACAGCCGCCTGTGCCGCAGCAGTTCTCCTGGGTGAATGTCCATGGAGGCGCCGGCGCCAGCACGTTGGCGACCTTGTTCGGCGGGGCGGACGTCGGTCAGCGCTGGCCGGACCCGTCGCGAGGCGAGCCCGCCACGCTCCTGCTCGTCGCGCGTACACACGCGGCGGGGCTGACCGGGGTGTCGCAGACGCTGGACCTGTTCCGGCGCGGTGAACAGCCCGCGGGACTCCAGATCGGTGCGGTCGTGCTCGTCGCGGACGCTCCCGGGCGGCTGCCGCGCGAACTCCAGCAGCGAATAAAGATCTTGGGATCTGCGGTGGCCGTTCACCGGGTGCCGTGGATCGCGGCTTGGCGCACCGGCGCGAAGCTCGACGGTTCGCTCCCGCGTGAACTCCTGGCTCTGGCACGCCTCGTAGGGCACCCCGTTCAGTAGATGTGGAGCAATGGTGACGACATTCTTGTTGGCGGGGCCTCCGGCGGAGGTGACACGTGAGCTCAATACGGTCATGGGCATTGTCGCCTGGGTGGCGACCGCGGCCGGAGTCATGGGGCTGCTGATCGTCGGCGCGAAGATGGCGCTGTCGCTGCGCTCGGGCGAGGGGCAGGACCACATCGTCCAAATGGCCACCGTGCTCGGGGCCTGCATCATCGCGGCCACCGCCGGGCCTCTCGTGAACTTCATCCTCTAGCAAACTGAATTCTCCCGCGCGCGTGCGCAATTGCTGATCGAATCCGAACGCGCCCGGGGGAGCCGTTCTTTCACGCTGCCGGCCCGAAGGGATCGTGGCGAGCAGCTCGAAAATGAAATAAGGAGAAAGCCGTGAAGATGGCAGACGCGTACCGGTATCTCGCTGACGGGGGTGTCCCGCAGCCGAAGAGCAACGCTCCGGCGGAGCTCACTTCGAAGGTGGACACAGTGCTCGGCATCGTCGCCTGGGCGGGCACCGCGGCGGGTGTCGCGGGCGTGCTCATCACCGGCGCCATGATGGCGATGTCGATGCGCCGGGGCGAGGGCTCCGAGCACATGGGACGCCTCGGAATGGTGCTGGGCGGCTGTGTCCTGGTCGCCACCGCCGGTCCGCTGGTCAACTTCGTCTTCTGACGAAGCGAAAGGGAGTCAGTCCATGGGTAAGCGTTCCGGGGCCAGCGGCGAGTGGGAAAAGCCGTTCTGGCAGCAGCGGGGATGGATCATCTCGGCGGGGTTCCTGCTGGCCGTAGTGGTACTTGCCGGAGTAGCGCTCGTGGTGCGCGGGGGCTCGTCGGAACCGGCGCCGAGCGACGACCGGCCGTCACACGCCGCCCCGACGCCGGGCAAGGACGACGGTGCCGATGCCGACGACCGGCCGGCCGGCTGCAAGACGGACGACAGCGACCAGGAAAAGCCGAAGAAGGCGCCGGCCGACATGCTGTGGAAGAGCTACGGAAGCGTTCCGGTTCCGGTGTCGGAGACCTACGGCCCGAAGAAATTCGACGGCAATGTGTGGTCGTGCTACTCCCACAGCCCCATGGGTGCTGCCCTTGCGGTGAACGCCATTACGGACAAGCTGCCGTACCCCGGATGGCGTGACGTGGTGGAGAAGCAGTTCGTACCCGGTGACGCGCGCGACAAGCTGGTCAGCGAACGGGCCAAGGAGAAGGACGACCCTCGCAACAGCACGCAGGAATCCGGGGGCAACTTCTACGGGTTCACCGTCCTGACGTACTCCAAGGAGCAGGCCACCGTCCAGATCCTGCTCAAGATCGGTGAGGAGTACGCCACCAGCTCCGTCTCCCTCAAGTGGCTCGACGGGGACTGGAAGGTCGACGCGCAGCCGAACGGCTCGCCCTACAGCGGCTTCTCGCAGACCTCGGGTCCTGAGGGTTTCGTGAAGTGGGGCAAGTGACATGGGCTTCGGGGACTGCATCAAGCACCCGGTCAACTGCGGTAAGGACGCCATCAGCTGGGGCGCCGACAAGGTCGCCGGCGGCGCCGAGTCCGTAGCCAAGTCCGCCTTCGGCGGTGCCGTAAGGGCCTTCGCCGAGGCCATCGGCAGCGCCGTCGACTCGGTCATGCACGCCTTGAACGGGCTGTGGATGAAGGTCGACGCCGATGGCATCTACAGCGGGGAAAACCCGATCGGCAAGATCCAGGACCAGCTCAACTGGCTCGTGGGCTACGTCGCCGTCGCTTCCCTGCTCATCGCCGCGATCCGCATGGCGCTGGACCGCAAAGGCCAGTCGATGCAACAGGCCTTCCACGGTATGTGGCGTGTCGTGTTGGTGGCCGCCGTGTCGGTCACCGCGATGCGATCGCTGACGATCGCCTCGGACCGGTACGCGGAATACATCTACGGCCAGGCCCACATCGGCAAGAACGGCGCGCAGTTGGTCGGTGCGCTCGTTCCGATGGCCGCGACCAGCCCCGGACTCGTCATCATCCTCGGCCTGCTCGCCGTGCTGGCGGTCACTGTCCAGATCATCCTCATGTACCTGCGCATCGGCGTGCTCGTCATGCTGGTGGGCACCTTGCCGCTGTCCGCCGCCGCCTCGATGACGGGGTGGGGGAGCGGCTGGTGGAAGAAGCACATCGGGTGGCTGGCCGCGTGGCTGCTGTACAAGCCCGCTGCGGCGCTCATCTTCTACGCGGGTGCGGCGATGACCCAGGGCACGAGTGATCTGAATCAGATCATCGCCGGACTGGGTGTGCTGATCCTCGGGATCTTCGCGCTCCCCGCCCTGCTCAAGCTCGTCGTCCCGGCGACCGCGGCCCTCGGGGACACCTCCGGTGGCTCCGTGGCCATCGGTGCCGCCAACAACATCGCCACCGGTGCCGTCAGCATTGCCGGTGGTGGTGGCGGTGGCGGCGGCGGTGGTGGCGGCGGTGCCGGAGCCGGCGGCGGTGGCGGCGGTGGTGGTGGCGCGAGCACGCCCAAGGGATCGCCCTCCAGTGGCGCGGGCGCGTCCGCCGGTGGTGGCGGTGCGGCCGGCGGTGGTGCGGGGGCTGCCGGGGGCGGCGCGGCATCCGCTGCGGGCGGTGCGGCGACGGCTGGTGCCGCGACAGCCGCGCAGGCGGCTGCGGTTGCCGTGCAGACCGGTGTGCAGGCGGCCAGTGAAGTGGTCAACTCCCTCGGTGACAACGACGGCAACAAGGGACACAACGAATAGCCGGCCACGACGCGGGCCCACGACGCGGGTCCGCGCCCGGCCGCCGCGGCTGACGGTGTTCCGTCGGCCGCGGCCGGGACAGGGGAGCGCGTCCGTGCTCCCCGGCGTCGCAGGGACTCATTGAAAGGAATCGCATGGCCTCCGAAGTCGCGCGTCCCACGTACGGGAACTGGCGGCGCCCCAGAAGGCCGGGGCTCGGGCCGCTCGGCCTGCTCGGCACGGTCGCCACCTTCGGCGGGCTGGTGGTCGTCCTGCTGGCGTCCCTGATCTCCCTCATGGCCGCGATCACCGTGCTCGTACCGCTGTTCCTGGTGGTCGCGCCCGTCGCCGTCCGCACCGTGGACGGACGGAACATCTATCAGCTGCTCGCAGTTCGGATCGGTTGGATGCGCAGGAAGTCCAAAGGCTCACACATCTACGTCTCCGGTCCGCTGTCGCGGCGGCCGGGCGGGCGCTTCTCCCCTCCCGGGCTGCTGGCCCGGGTGAAGATGCGGGAGGGGAGGGACGCGTACGACCGCCCGTTCGGCGTGCTGCATCACCCCGGGCGCAATCTGTACACGGTCGTGCTCGCCTGCGAGCCCGACGGCGGCTCGCTGATCGACGGCGAGCAGATCGACATCTGGGTGGCCTCCTGGGGCGACTGGCTGGCCAGGCTCTCCCACGAGCCGGGTCTGCGGGGCGCGTCCGTGGTGGTGGAGACGGCGCCCGACACCGGGACCAGGCTGGCCGCCGAGGTGCTGCCCAGGCTCTCGCCGACCGCTCCGGCCGCGGCCCGTGCGGTGATGGAGGAGGTCGTGGAGCGGTATCCGTCCGCGTCCTCGGAGATGCACACCTACGTCACGCTGACGTACGGGACCGTGGGCACCCGCCGTGACCCCGAGACCGTCGTCACCGACCTGGCGATCCGCCTGCCCGGGCTGCTGTCCGGTCTGGTCGCCGCGGGCGGCGGCTCCGCGCGGCCGCTCTCGGCGGAGCAGATCGCGGAGACCGTGCGCGTCGCGTACGACCCGGCGATCGCGCCGGACATCCTCTCCGTACGGGCCGAGAACAAGTCCACCGGGCTCGAATGGGAGGACGCCGGGCCGGCCTCGGCCGTGGAGTCGGTCACCTCCTACCACCACGACTCGGGAGTCTCCCGCAGCTGGCTGCTCACGCTGGCGCCGCGGGGGACCGTGCGCTCCAACGTCCTGCGGGGCCTGCTGGAGCCCGCGCCCGGGACCCGGCGCAAGCGGGTGTGCCTGGTCTACCGCCCGATCGACCCGGCCACCTCGGCGCGGATCGTCGAGGCGGACCGGCGCAACGCCCACTTCACCGCGTCGTCGGGGCGTGGCCTGGTCCAGGCGCGTGCGTCCAATGAGATGCGGGCCGCGGAGCAGACGGCTGCCGAGGAGGCGTCGGGTGCCGGTCTGGTCGAGTTCTCGCTCATGCTCACGGTGACGGTCGACGACGAGTCGCAGCTCGCCGATGCGGCCACGACCGTACGGAACCTCCAGGCGTCCTCGCGCGTGCTGATGCGGCCCGCGGACCGTATGCAGGCGTCGGCGTTCACCTGCACGCTGCCCGTCGGGATCCTGCCGTGGGAGCACACGCTCATCCCGCGCGAGATCCGGGAGGCGCTGTGAGCAGGAAGAAGCCTCAGGCCCGCGCTCCGCGTGCGCCGATGGCGCCGTCCCGCGGCTGGTACGGGCCGGGCGGCGGGCAGGTCGCGAACATGGACCCGCCGACGATGTGGCGCGCCACCACGGTGCAGGCCTGCGGCCTGTGGCCGTTCGCTGCGGGCTCCGGCGCTCCCATGACCGGCGTGCCGCTCGGCCAGCACCTGCACACCGGTGCGACCGTCTGCGGCGACCCCATCTCGTGGTTCACCAGGGCCCGTTACATCTCCAACCCGTCCCTCTTCATGCTGGGCATGCCGGGCCTCGGGAAGTCGACGCTGGTCAACCGCATGCTCATCGGCCTGGCCGCGACCGGCGTCGTCCCGCTGGTGCTGGGCGACCTCAAGCCGGACTACGCCGACACGGTGCGGGCCCTGGGCGGCCAGGTGATCTCCATCGGCCGTGGCGTCGGCGGCATCAACGTCCTCGACCCCGGTGCCATGGGCGAGGCGGCCGAACGGCTGGGCGGTGAGGCGGGGCGGGCCCTGACCTCCGAGGCCCATGGCCGGGTGCTCAACATGGTCGCCGCGCTGATCACCATCGTGCGCGGGCAGCCGATGGGCGACCACGAGATGTCGGTGGTCTCCGCCTGCCTGCACCACCTCAGGGAACGGACGCCCACGGGACGTGCGCCGCTCCTGCCCGACCTGCTCCGGGTGCTCGACGAGGGGCCGGACCGGGTACGTGCCGTCACGCTCGACCGCGGCGACATGGCCCGCTACCGGGAGGCCGTCGACCCGCTGCACCGCTCGTTGCTGGGCATCCTCGACGGTCCGCTGGGCAGCACCTTCGCCTCCGAGACCTCGACCCGGATCAACCCCAACGCGCCGGCGGTGTGCATCGACATCTCCCGCATCGGTGAGGCCGACACCCAGCTGACCGCCGCGGCGATGCTCGCGGCATGGTCGGACGGGCTCGGCACGGTCGCCGCCGCGCACGCCCTCTCCGATGCCGGACTGGCGCCGCGGCGCTGGTTCTTCACGGTCCTCGACGAGCTGTGGCGGCCGCTCCGCGCGGCGTCCGGCATCGTGGAACGGATCGACGCGCTGACCCGCCTCAACCGTTCGCTGGGCCTCGGCGACGCGAAGATCACGCACACGCTCAAGGACGCGGAGGCGCTGGGCAGCGAGGCCGACCGGGCCAAGGCCAGGGGCTTCGTCGAGCGGGCCGGGATGGTGGTCTGCGCCGGGCTGCCCAAGGCGGAGATGCAGGACCTCAGCAATATCGTCGGTCTGTCGGAGCGCGAGATCGATCTGGTGTCGTCCTGGTCCTCGCCGCCCGGCTGGGCCGGTACCGGCGGCAACGAGGAACCGCCGGGCCGTGGCCGCTTCCTGATCAAGGTGGGCGGGCGCCCCGGCATTCCGATCCGGGTGGCGATCACCGACACCGAGCGCGAGCTCCACAACACCAACACCCGCTGGGTCGGGGCCGGAAATCCGGTGGAAGACATAGGGGCACGGGGATGAGCAAGCCGTACACGGGGGGACGGAAGGGAGGCGCCGGAGCCGACGACCTGCTGCCGTGGGTGATCGTCGCCGTTGCCGCCTTCTGTTTCCTTGCTTTCTTCGGCGCGTGGTTCGGCGGCACGCTCGGCGCCGCCGTGTCGGGCGCGGGCTGGAACCCGCCCCCCTTCTCCCTCGCGTCCATGGCCGGCCTCGTGCAGCAGGGCCCGTCCGCACTGTGGCCGGACGCCCCGGTGGGCGCGGTCGTCGCGGGCATGGTCGTCCTCTTCGTTCTCGCGATCGTGCTGATCGTGGTGGTGGTCGCCGCGTTCCGGCGGCGGCTGGCCAAGCCGAAGGGGCTGGCCGGGAAGCGCGAGCTGGCCGTGCTGCTGCCCAAGGAGGCGGCGGCCAAGTCCCGTTCACTGCGCCCCTCGTTGCCGAAGTCGGGCAGGCTGGACCCCGATGACACCGGCAATCTGCTGGGCAACCTCGAACCGAACGGCCCCGAGCTGCGGTCCTCGTACGAGGACGTGGAGCTGCACCTGATGGCGCCGCGGTCCGGCAAGTCGACCGGGGTCGCCGTCCCCCGTACGCTGCGCGCCCGCGGCCCGGTGATCCTGACCTCCAACAAGGCCGACGTCTACACGGTCACGAAGGCCGAGCGGGAGCGCGTCGGCACGGTCTGGACGTTCGACCCGCAGGGGATCGCCCACACGCCCCGCACCATGTGGTGGGACATGCTGGCGGAGGCGTCCACCATCGAAGGGGCCATGCGGCTGGCCGGGCACTTCGTGGGCGCGGTCAACGACGACGCCTCGAAGAAGGACTTCTGGATCTCCGCGGCGCAGAACACCCTCACCGCGCTGCTGCACGCAGCGAACCGCGGACAGCGGCAGGTGACCGAGCTGCTGGGCTGGCTGGCCGACCCGGCCGACCGTACGCCGATCGACCTGCTCAACGACGCGCAGATGCCGGCGCTCGCCGCGCAGTTGCAGGGCACCATCCAGGGCGCGGTCGAGACGCGTGACGGAATCTTCGAGACGGCCCGGCAGTGCGTCTCCTGTCTGCTCGACCCCAGGATCTCGGCGTGGGTGACCCCGGACCCGAGGGTCGCGCAGTTCTCGCCCCAGCGGCACGCGCTCAGCCGCGACACCCTGTATCTGCTCTCCAAGGACGGCGGCGGTTCGGCCGCCGGCGTCATCGCCGCGCTGGCGGACTCGGTGATGCGCGCGGGGGCCGTCGCGGCGGAGCGGCAGGGCGGGCGGCTGGATCCGCCGATGACCGCCGTGCTCGACGAGGCGGCCAACGTCTGCCGCATCTCCGACCTGCCGGACCTCTACTCGCACTTCGGTTCCCGCGGTATCAACGTCGTGACCCTGCTGCAGAGTTACCGGCAGGGGAGCCGGGTGTGGGGCGACGCGGGCATGGACGCCCTGTGGAGCGCCGCGACGATCAAGATGCTGGGTGCGGGACTCGACGACGCGGACTTCGTCGAGAAGGTGTCCAAGCTGGTGGGCGAGCACGATGTGAGCACGGTGAGCATCTCCCGCAGCAAGGACGGCCGTACCCGGTCGACCTCGTACCGGCAGGAGCGGGTGATGCCGGTCGACCGGATCCGTGCGCTGCCGAAGGGGACCGCGCTGCTGCTGGCGACCGGTATCCGGCCGGCGCTGATCCGGCTGCGGCCGTGGTTCAAGGAGCCGGGCGCCGAGCGCATTCAGGCGGCCGCGCAAGCCGAGTCGCAGGCGATGACGGCGCGTGCGGCGCAGATCGTGATGGAGAAGCCGTGACGGCACAGACGTTCGACGGCGGGGTGGGCGGCGCCGAGCCGCAGGCCCCGCCCTTCATCCTCTACCTGGAGGGCGACGAGTACGCCGAGGAGCTGCGGAGCCTCGCCCTGTGGGTCAACGGCCTGCTCGTACCGGTCTACGGGCGCGAGGCCCGCTCCCAGTCGCCGTGGTGCCCGCGCTGGTGGGAGCACGCGGAGGCGGTGGCCCGGCTGCACGCGCTGTGGCTCGCGTGGCAGGAGCTCACCGACCCGGCGTCGGGGGCGAGCGGGCCCGCGGTGTGGCACCGCGACCACCTCGGCCCGGCCATGCTCGAACTGCGCGATCCGGCGGGCCCGTTCGCGGGCTGCAAGGCCGGCGCGCACCGCGCGAAGGCCGCACCGGAGGTCGACGCGTACGACGGGTGACCGGGTACGGGAGCGAGGGAGCCGGATGCGCCGGACAGAGCTGAGCCGGCTGACCGCGGCCGTCCGCAGGATCGTGGGCGGGGCCGCCGCCGAGGTGCGGGAAGAACCCGGCGGCGTCGTGATCGAACTTCGGCACGGCGGGCTCACCGTCGTGGTGGAGAACGCGTACGGCCTGTGGCGGGTGTCGGCGGGGTCCTCGGCGAGCGGGGAGTCCACCCCGCCGAGAACCCTCTTCGCCACGCTGGAGGAAGCCCTCGCCGTCGCCGCGCAGCTGCTCCATGAGGAGGAGCGGGGCGCGGAGCGGACGGACGGGCCAGCTCCCCGGCTCCGCCCGGACCCGCCGTCCCGTACCCCGCCGGCCGTCGTGGCCCGTAACTCCCGGCGGCGCCCACCGGGCCCGTCACGATTCCGCTGACCGAGTCATCCAACGAAGCGAGGACGTTCGTGCGTAGCGCAAAGGCGCTGTTGAGTGTGGTGTTGGCCGGAGCGTTCCTGGCCGGGTGCGGCAGCGGGAGCTCCACCCCGGCCAAGGGGTCCGGGAAGGAAGTGAAGCGGGAGAGCGGCGGCGCGACGGCCGAACCGCTCACGGAGATCACCGCGCCCTCCGGCTACAAGAGCCGCGAGGGGTGGCAGCAGCGGCTCACCTGGCTTCCGGAGGGCGCGAAGACCGTGCCCGTGGCCGCGTCGGCACAGTCCGACCGGGTCGCCTACCTGACGGTGATCGACGAGACCGGCTATGCCGTCCAGGTCAGGAACGCCTCGACGGGCACGGTCGAGTGGACGGGCAAGCCGTGGTCGCCGCCGACTCCGCTGTCGGAGGTGACCGAAGCAAGCTCGTTCCAGAGCGACGAGCCCGAGCTGCCCGGCGTGACGACGGTCCACCAGGAGGGCCGCGATTACGTGGTCGCTTGGGCCCACGGAGTCCGGGGCAGGGACGAACTGAACAGCGGCAAGGAGGTCGTGGAGCTGCAGATCTTCCCCGTTCACGCCTCCGGCAAGAGCGTCGCGCCGGCCCACCGTGTCTCCGTGCCCCTCAAGAACGAGGACGACAGCACCCCGCTCGTCAACGCCGATCCCGACGACCTTCAGGTCCGGGACGGCGGCGCGGGCCTCGTCGTCACCTGGGACGGCTACTCGACGTTCGGCGCCTCGGTGGACATGGAGACCGGCAAGGTCACGAGCTACGGCGACGGCAGCAAGCTGGGTGTCGAGTGCGAGGTCGAGGGGTGCACGGCCAGAGTGGCGGCGATCACGGCCGACGGCCCGGTCGCGGCCGGTGAGATGGACGGCGGCTTCGAGGTGCCGGGGCACTGGAGCAGCCAGGACGTGATCCCGGACGGGGCCTCCAAGGGGCCCCTCCGCAAGAGCGGGGACCGCAACGGCGCCATCGTCGGCACGGCCGGTACCCGGCTCGTCGCCGAATGGTCACCCGAGGGAGAGGACACGCAGGACGACCGGATCTGGTCCGTGCACGATGCGGCGAACGGCCGGATCCAGGCGAGCACCGCGTGTGCCGCCACCAACGTCAGTGCGCTGGACACCGAGGACGAGCCCAGGGTCGTGGCGTCCCCCAGCGGCCGGTACGTGGCCTACGGGCCGGTCCTCTTCGACACCCGTGACCGCAAGGGCACCTGCCTCGCGGGCGACGAGAGCCGCAAGGGCGTGCTGATCAGTGCGGTCGGCGACGACGGCATCGCCTACGCCAGCGTGCCGTTCGCCGACACGGAAGGCACCGTCGCCGAGGTGCGGGCCGCCGACGGAACGGTGAAGGCACTGCCCATCGGTACCGAGCTGCCGCTCCGGGTCCTGAAGGGCTCGGGTCTCTTCGTCACCCGGAACAACGGTGCGGGGCTGCTCGTCACAGGACTTGAGAACCGCTGAAGCACCTGACAGGAGAACGCATGAACCACACGCCCGCCCCCCGCTTCACCGGCGTCGTCGAGTGGCGGCACCGCCGGGCCGGAGCCGCGCACTCCCTGGTCCGCGCGGTGCACGACCCGGCGGCCCGGCGGACCGTCGTCGTCGTGTCCGAGCTGGCGAGCAACCCCGACGACCGGGGCATCACCGACGACTTCGGCAGCGTGGCCGACGCCGTGGTGCCCGTGCTCCAGGGCCGGCTGACGAAGGAGCTGGGGAGCGTCGTGTGGATCGCGCACTTCGGTGCGTTCTCGTACCACGACCCCACCGGTCCGGAGACGTTCCACCGGATCGACGTCACCGGCGATGCCGGCAGTGGGCACCGGGACGACCTGCGCGGTGACGAACCCCTGTCGGCACAGGAGGTGGCCACGCTGCTGGAGGGCTGGCACCTCCAGCCGGTCGCACAGGTGTTGACGACGCTGGGTCACCAGGGCTGACGACGGCCGATGACCGAACACGTATCCGGCAGGGAGGTGCTGGGGCAGGCGCGTGCCCTGTACCAGCACTACAAGGACGTCGTTGAGCCCACCGGCAAGCGGGTGGCGATCATCCGCTTCGAGCCCGCCGCGACAGATCCGCCGGAATGGCAGGCGCGTCTTCAGGCGTCCCGGGTCTCCGCCGAGCAGAAGGTGAAGAGCTTCGAGCATCTGGGGTTCCGCGCGGACCACATCGTGCTGCCGCCGGGCGCCGACCGTGCGCAGTTCGCCGCCGTCCTGGAGCGGTGCAACCGGGACGCCGACACGCGCGCGATCATCGTGCAGTTCCCGCCGCCGGCCCATCTGATGCCGCTCGTGCAGCGGATGGACCCCCGGAAGGACATCGACGCGCTGCTGAAGGACCGCTCCCCGTACCGGGCCTGTGCCACGGCGGAGGGCATCTGCCGGGTGGTGGAGCCCTTCGCGCAGGACAACCCGGCCATCGCGGTCGTGGGCGCCAAGGGCTTCGTGGGCCAGGGCGTGGTCACCCAGCTGAAGGAGAACGGCCACCGCCCCATCGAGCTGGACGCGGGGGACGATCTGCGCCGGGTCCGGGACGCCGACATCGTCGTCTCGGTCACCGGCAACCCGGGCATCCTCGGGCCCGAGCATCTGCGCCCCCACCACCGGCTGGTGGTCGACTCCGGCTTCGTGCCGCAGCCGGACGGCGGCGTGCGCGGTGACGTACGGCGCGAGGCGTACGACATCCCGCAGCACCTCACGCCGGTGCCCGGCGGGATCGGCCCGGTGGAGATGGCCACGCTCATGGAGCGGGTGGTCCGCAAGGAGGTGGACCCGCACGTCACACCGTGGCAGGTGGCGGCGAAGCCGTACCTGAACCGTGAGCAGTCCGCGCAGGCGCAGGCCACGGCCGGCGCCGGTGCCACGCAGGCGCCGGCGTCCCCGGTGTCCCAGGCCGCCAAGCTGCGGAGCCGGTCCTCGCAGGGGCCGCAGGCCGGGCCCGCGGCAGGGCAGCAGGCGGCCCGTCCGCAGGCCGCGCCGGCGCGCCCGCGGATTCCCCGCCCGCCGTCAGGGCCGTCCGGCGGGCACGGCCGCTGACGCTGTACACGCAAACTGCTTAAATCGTCGCCACTCGGGTAAAGCGAGCGCCGGTTATTGATCACCCAGGGGCATCGCGGCCGCTTGTAAATAAGGCAAAACCGCACATTGCGGTCCGGTCGCGGTGACCCCGGTCACTTTTGGTGAAGTTTTGCGCATGAGCGCCGGATAAGAGGGGAGGGGTCGATGTTGCTGCTGGTGTGAACCGGCAGGCACAGAACGGCAAGTGGAATTGGAAGGCTGAGCGGACGTGTCGGCAATCGAGACCATTCACGTAGACGGGATGTGGCGTGGCGCCGCATCCGACGCCACGCGGGAGGTCCTCGACCCCGCCGACGCGACGGTGCTGGCCACCGTGTCCGAGGGCGGCGTCGAGGACGTGGACGCGGCTGTCGCCGCGGCGTCGCGCGCCTTCGCCGGGGGACAGGGCGAGTGGCCCCGTACGCAGGCGAGCGACCGGGCCGCGCTGCTGCGCCGGGTCGCGGACCTCCTGCAGCGGGACCGCGAGGAGATCGCGCTCATCGAGAGCCGCGACACCGGCAAGACGCTGGAGGAGGGCCGCGTCGACGTCGACGACGTGACCAATGCCTTCCGGTACTTCGCCGACCTCGTGATGAACGAGAGCGGCGGCCGGGTCGTCGACGCGGGCAGCGAGGACGTGCACAGCGTCGTCGTGTACGAGCCGGTCGGCGTCTGCGCGATGATCACCCCCTGGAACTACCCGCTGCTGCAGGCCAGCTGGAAGGTCGCCCCGGCGATCGCGGCCGGCAACACCTTCGTGATCAAGCCCAGCGAGGTCACGCCGATGTCCACCGTGCACCTGGTGAAGCTGCTGGTGGAGGCCGGTCTGCCGACCGGTGTCGCGAACATCGTCACGGGCGCCGGCGTGCCCGTCGGCCAGCGGCTGGCCGAGCACCCGGACGTGGACCTCTTCTCCTTCACCGGTGGCCTGGTCAGCGGCACGAAGGCGGGCGCGGCCGCGGTGTCCGGCGCGAAGAAGATCGCGCTGGAGCTGGGCGGCAAGAACCCCAACGTCGTCTTCGCCGACGCCTGTTCCACGGACGAGGAGTTCGACACCGCCGTCGACCAGGCCCTGAACGCCGCGTTCATCCACAGCGGCCAGGTCTGCTCCGCCGGTGCCCGCCTGATCGTCCAGGCCTCGGTCAAGGACCGCTTCGTCGCCGAACTGGCCCGCCGCGCCGAGCGGATCAAGCTCGGCCGGGGCACCGAGGAGGGCGTCGAGTGCGGCCCCCTCGTCTCCCAGCAGCAGCTGGACAAGGTCGAGGCGTACGTCGAGTCCGCGCTCAAGGAGGGTGCCCGCCTGCGCTGCGGCGGCTCCCGCCCGAAGCCGAGCGACGCCCGCCCCGAGGCCGGCTACTTCTACCAGCCGACCATCCTGGACCAGTGCCACCGCGACATGAAGGTGGTCCGCGAGGAGACCTTCGGGCCGATCCTGACGGTGGAGACCTTCACCACCGAGGACGAGGCCGTCGCGCTCGCCAACGACACCGAGTACGGCCTGGCCGGCGCGGTGTGGTCCGGTGACACCGCGCGCGCCCGCCGGGTCGCGGCCCGGCTGCGCCACGGCACCGTCTGGATCAACGACTACCACCCCTACCTGCCGCAGGCGGAGTGGGGCGGCATGGGCAAGTCCGGCATCGGCCGCGAGCTGGGTCCGGCCGGCCTGGACGAGTACCGCGAGAGCAAGCACATCTACGAGAACCTGCGCCCCGAGCCGGTGCGCTGGTTCGCGGGCTGACCCGCCCGCGGTGACCGGGTGGGCCGCAGCACCGTCGCGGCCCGCCCGGCCACCCGCAGCCCGCCCCTCCGCGCGGGCCCGGCCGTATCCCGTACCCGGTGACAGGCCCGGCCCGCCCCCTGAATTTCCCGGCCGCAAGGACGCGGCCCAGCGGAACCGCAGCCCCGCAGAGCGACCACCGCTCGCGCACGCCGGGCGCTCCCGCCCACCGGCCGAGCGCATCCGCTCTCAAGAACTGCGCCACCGCACGCACGTTGAAAAACCACAAGGAGCTACCCATGCCTCCCGCAGCAGCGAAGAAGATGTCAGCGGACTACGTGATCGTCGGCGGCGGCACCGCAGGCTCGGTGATCGCCTCGCGCCTGACCGAGGACCCCGACGTCACCGTCGCCGTCATCGAGGGCGGCCCGTCCGACATCGACCGCGAGGACGTGCTGACGCTGCGCAAGTGGCTCGGCCTGCTCGGCGGTGACCTGGACTACGAGTACACGACCACCGAGCAGCCGCGCGGCAACTCGCACATCCTGCACAGCCGCGCCAAGGTCCTCGGCGGCTGCTCGTCGCACAACACCCTGATCTCCTTCAAGCCGCTGCCGTCCGACTGGGACGAGTGGGAAGCGGCGGGCGCCGAGGGCTGGAACGCCAAGGCGATGGACCCGTACTTCGGCAAGCTGCGCAACAACATCGTGCGGGTGGCGAAGAAGGACCAGAACGAGATCGCCTCGGACTGGATCGAGGCCACCAAGACCGCCCTGGGCGTGCCCGAGGTCGTCGGCTTCAACGACCAGCCGTTCGAGGAGGGCGTCGGGTTCTTCGACCTGTCGTACCACCCGGAGAACAACAAGCGGTCCTCCGCTTCCGTCGCGTACCTGCACCCGCACATGGAGGCCGGCGACCGCCCGAACCTCACGCTGCTGCTGGAGACCTGGGCGCACAAGCTGGAGCTGGACGGCACCACCGCCAAGGGCGTCCACGTCCGTACCAAGGACGGCGAGGAGATCTACCTGGAGGCCGGCCGCGAGGTGCTGGTCTGCGCCGGTGCGGTGGACACCCCGCGGCTGCTGATGCACTCCGGCATCGGTCCGAGGAAGGACCTGGAGGCGCTGGGCATCGACTGCGTGGTCGACCTGCCGGGCGTCGGCGAGAACCTCATCGACCACCCCGAGTCGGTCATCGTCTGGGAGACCAACGGACCGCTCCCGGGCAACTCCGCGATGGACTCCGACGCGGGCCTCTTCGTGAAGCGGGACCCGGACCACAAGGGCCCGGACCTGATGTTCCACTTCTACCAGATCCCCTTCACCGACAACCCGGAGCGGCTGGGTTACGAACGCCCCCCGCACGGTGTGTCGATGACCCCGAACATCCCCAAGTCCCGGGCCCGCGGCCGTCTTTACCTCACCTCCGCGGACCCCGAGGTCAAGCCCGCGCTGGACTTCAAGTACTTCGAGGACGAGGGCGACTACGACGGGCAGACCCTCGTCGACGGCATCAAGCTGGCGCGCAAGGTCGCGCAGGCCGAGCCGTTCGCCAAGTGGCTCAAGTGCGAGGTCTTCCCCGGCCCCGACGTCACCGACGACGCCGAGATCAGCGAGCTCGTGCGCAAGGCCGCGCACACCGTCTACCACCCCGCCGGCACCTGCAAGATGGGTGCCCTGGACGACGAACTGGCCGTTGTCGACCCGCAGTTGAAGATTCGCGGGCTCAGCGGTATCCGTATCGCGGACGCGTCCGTCTTCCCGACGATGCCCGCCGTGAACCCGATGATCGGCGTCCTGATGGTGGGGGAGAAGTGCGCCGAGATTCTCACCGAGACCCCGACCCAGGGAGGTGATGCGTGATGGCCGGTACCGTCATCGACGCATCCGCCAACGACAAGTCCCCCACCGCGCCGGAGGGTTCGGCGGCCGGGCAGGACGCCGTCTTCGCCGTCCGCAACCTGTGGAAGGTCTTCGGGCCCAAGGCCGAGAAGGTGCCGGGGGACGCCGACCTCACCGGCCTCTCCGCGCAGGAGCTGCGCGAGCGGACCGGCTGCACCGCCGCCGTCCGAGACGTCTCCTTCGACGTGAAGAAGGGCGAGGTCTTCGTCGTCATGGGGCTCTCGGGCTCCGGCAAGTCCACCCTCGTCCGCTGCCTGACCCGGCTCATCGAGCCGACCAGCGGCGACCTGGAGATGGACGGCGAGGACGTGCGCGGCATGGACAAGTCCGCGCTGCGCGAGCTGCGCCGGCACCGCGCCGCCATGGTCTTCCAGCACTTCGGCCTGCTGCCGCACCGCTCGGTGCTGGACAACGTGGCCTACGGGCTGGAGATCCAGGGCGTCGGCAAGGCCGAACGCCGCGCCAAGGCCATGGAGATGGTCGAGAAGGTCGGCCTCGGCGGACTGGAGCAGCGCCGCCCCGGCCAGCTCTCCGGCGGCCAGCAGCAGCGCGTCGGCCTGGCCCGCGCGCTCACCGTGGACCCCGAGATCCTGCTCTTCGACGAGCCCTTCAGCGCGCTGGACCCGCTCATCCGGCGCGACATGCAGGAAGAGGTCATCCGCCTGCACAAGGACGAGGGCCGCACGATGGTCTTCATCACCCACGACCTCGCCGAGGCCCTGCTGCTCGGCGACCGCATCGCCCTGATGCGGGACGGGAAGATCGTCCAGCTCGGCACCCCCGAGGAGATCGTCGGCTCCCCGGCCGACGCATACGTCCGGGACTTCGTCCGCGACGTGCCGCGCGAGCAGGTCCTGACCGTACGCCGCGCCATGCGGCCCGCCGAGGACGCCGAGGCCGGGGAGGGCGCCACGCTCGCCCCCGACACGCTGATCTCCGACGCGATCGAGACCGTGGTCCGCTCCGGCGGCGCGGCGCGCGTCGTCGAGGACGGCCGCTGCCTGGGCGTCGTGGACCACGAGTGCCTGCTCAACGTCGTGGCCCGCCTCGACGAGGCGGACCCCGCCGAGGACGCGGCGGACGAGGAAGCGGCGGACCAGGGGAAGGCGGCCGTCTGATGCATCCCCGTACCGTCCCCGTGACGCTGAACCTCAGAGCCCGCCCCGCGGCCGCCCGGCCGCTGACCCTGCGAGGGCTGCGTGCCGCGGCCCGCCGGTACTGGCACGAAGCGCAGCGCGCCGCCGCGCTGAACGTGCCGGCCGGTACCGCGAAGCGGGGGCGCGTGTGAGTGCCGCCACGACCAGCCCCGCCACCACCGCACCGGCCGGCGCCGCCCCGCGCGCTGCCCGCCTCACCGCCTCGCTGCGCCACGGCGCCCTCGGCAAGCTCCTCGTGCTCGCCGTCGCCGCGGCCGTCCTCGTGCCCCTCGTCAACGCCAAGTGGGCGAGCGGCGTGTGGCCGCACGCGCTGACCGTCGACCTCTCCGGTCCGTTCGGCGACGCCAGCACCTGGATCGTGGACAACCGCGACTCGCACTGGCTCTTCGTCTACTTCCTCGGCCACCTCTCCAACGGCATCGTCCTCTCCGTACGCGCCGTCTACGTCTGCCTCCTCGCGCTCGGCTGGACCGGCGTGACCGCGCTGGTCACCCTCGTCGCCTGGCGCGTCGCCGGGCTGCGCATCGCCGCGACCGCGCTGGTGTCGCTGCTGGTCAGCGGCGTGCTCGGGATGTGGGTGCCGACCATGCAGACCATCGCCCTGATGGTCGTGGCGGTGCTCGTCTCGGTCGTCGTGGGCGCGGTGCTCGGCCTGGTCGGCGGCCTCTCGGACCGGATGTTCCGCGTGCTGCGGCCGGTCCTGGACACCATGCAGGTGCTGCCGGCCTTCGCGTACCTGCTGCCGTTCGTCATGGTCTTCGGCATGGGCGTCCCCGCGGCGCTGCTCGCCACCGTGATCTACGCGGCCCCGCCGATGGCCCGGCTCACCGCGCTCGGCCTGCGCGGCGCCGACGCCGGCGTCCTGGAGGCCGTGTCCTCGCTCGGTGCCACCGGCCGGCAGCGGCTGCTGACCGCCCGGCTGCCGCTGGCCCGCAAGGAACTGCTGCTCGGCGTCAACCAGACGATCATGATGGGGCTGTCCATGGTGGTCATCGCCTCGATGATCGGCGCGGCCGGTCTCGGTGACCGCGTGTACCAGGCGCTGGCCTCCGTGGACGTCGGCTCCGCGCTGGCCGCCTCCATCCCGATCGTGCTGCTGGCCATCGTCATGGACCGCACCACCGCCAAGGCCGGCGAGCGGCTCGGCACCGAGCAGGGCACGGGGCCCGGCTGGCTGCGCGGCCGGTTCGTCTGGCCCGCCGTCGCCGTCGTGACCGTGCTCGCGGCCGTCGTGGGCCGGCTCACCGGCTCGCTGATCTGGCCGTCCGCCGCGGTCACCGACATCGCGCCGCCGGTCAACGAGTTCAAGGAGTGGATGGTGGACCACCTCTACTCCGGCATCCCCGTCATCGGCGGCACCGCCGACTGGGCGGCGGGCTTCACCTCCTGGGTGCTCAACCCGCTCCGTGACGGCCTGACCGCACTGCCCTGGTGGGGTGCGCTGCTGATCGTCGCCGCGCTGGCCTGGCTGATCGGCACCTGGCGCACCGCGCTGACCGCGACCGTCGCGCTCGCCGTCATCGGCGTGCTCGGCGTCTGGGTGCCGTCCATGAACACCCTGTCGCAGGTGCTGTCCGCGCTGGTCGTCACCCTCGTCGTCGGCATCGGCGTCGGCGTGCTCGCGGCCGGCAGCGCCCGGATGGAGAAGATCCTCCGGCCGGTGCTGGACGTCTGCCAGACCATGCCGCAGTTCGTGTACCTGATCCCGGTGGTCGCGCTGTTCGGCGTGGGCCGCGCCCCGGCCGCCGCCGCGGCCGTCGTCTACGCGCTGCCCGCCGTCATCCGCATCACCACCCAGGGCCTGCGCCAGGTCAGCCCGGCCGCCATGGAGTCGGCGCAGTCGCTCGGCGCCACCCGCTGGCAGCAGCTGCGCCAGGTGCAGCTGCCGCTGGCCCGGCCCGCGCTGCTGCTGGCCGTCAACCAGGGCGTCGTGCTGGTCCTCGCCGTCGTCATCATCGGCGGCCTGGTGGGCGGTGGCGCGCTCGGCTACGACGTCGTCGCCGGCCTGTCCACCGGTGACCTGGGCCTCGGCATGATCGCCGGTATCGCCATCGTCTGCCTGGGCCTGATGCTGGACCGGGTCACGCAGCCCACGGACCGCCGCGCGGGGAAGGGAGCCTGAGCCATGACTCTCACGCGTAAGCGGACCACCGCCGTCGGCGCGACGGCGCTGACCGGAGTCGTCCTGCTGGCCCTCAGCGGCTGCGGCAAGGCCGACATGACCAAGCAGACGTCGCCGTTCGCGGCGGCTGCCGGGACCAAGACGGTCACCCTCTCCACGCAGACGTGGGTGGGCGCGCAGTCCAACGTCGCGGTCGCCAAGTACCTGCTGGAGCACGAGCTGGGCTACCGGGTCGACACCGTCCAGGTGGACGAGACCCCGGCCTGGGACGCGCTCAGCCAGGGCCGGGTGGACGCGATCATGGAGGACTGGGGCCACCCCACCCAGGAGAAGCTGTACATCGACGAGAAGAAGACCATCACCCGCGGTGGTGATCTCGGCGTCGACGGCCACATCGGCTGGTGGGTCCCCAAGTACTGGGCGGACAAGCACCCGGACGTACTGAACTGGAAGAACCTCAACAAGTACGCCAAGCAGCTGAGGACCGCCGAGAGCGGTGACAAGGGCCAGCTGATGGACGGTTCGCCGTCCTACGTCACCAACGACAAGGCCCTGGTGAAGAATCTCGACCTGGACTTCGAGGTCGTCTTCGCCGGGTCCGAGGCGGCCCAGATCACGCAGATGCAGCAGTTCGCCAAGGAGAAGAAGCCCTTCCTGACGTACTGGTACGAGCCGCACTGGCTCTTCAACCAGCTGCCGCTGAAGGAGGTCAAGCTCCCGAAGTACACGAAGGACTGCGCGGACAAGGGCACCAAGGATCCGACGACGATCGACTGTGCCTATCCGACGACTCCGCTGCAGAAGTTCTTCAACGCCGACTTCGTCAAGGGCAACAGTTCGGCGGCGAAGTTCCTGAAGAACTTCAAGTGGTCGGTGGGCGACCAGAATTACGTCTCGGAGCTCATCGCGTCCAAGCACATGTCCCCGGAGGACGCGGCCGCGAGCTGGGTGAAGAAGAACCCGGACGTATGGCAGAAGTGGCTGCCGAAGAAGTGACCCGCTGAAACACCGGCGGTGATACGGCCGGGCACTCCTCGGGGGTGCCCGGCCGTCGTCATGCGGACCGGGCCCGTTCCGCGGCGGTCAGCGCGTATTCCACGTCACCGTGTTCGGCGCCCGGCAGCGGGTCCGGCCATTCCTCGTGGCAGGTGCGGACGTACCGCAAGCCGCACTTCTCCAGCACCCGCCGCGATCCCGTGTTCACGGCCATCGTCGTGGCCGTCACCCGGACCACGCCCAGCTCCGTGAAGCCCCGGTCGAGCAGCGCCCGGGAGCCCTCGGTGGCGTAGCCCCTTCCCCAGGCGGAGCGCCGGAGCCGGTATCCCAGCTCGACCTCGTCCGTGCGGTCCTCGCGTACGGGCCGGAATTCGAACCAGCCGACAAACCCGCCGGTTTCCCGTTCCTCGGCGGCCCAGTATCCGAATTGCGCGGGGCCGGCGTACCGCGAGACGAGAAGTCCGGGCGCCGGCCGTCCGCTGTCCAGAAATCGCATGACTTCGGGATCCGCGTGCAGCTCACGCAGATTGTCCAGGTCCGCCCCCGAAAAGGCGCGCAAAAGCAGCCGTTCCGTCTCCAGTAAGACGTGCATCACAAGCCCCTACTCGCGCGTCAACCCCAACTTGGCGGCATAGTAGGGCGGGCCCTGAATGGGGTCATGACAATTTGCCAGTCGCACAGTAGGTCATAACGGGGAGTAAGGGTCATGCCATCCATACGCCGTACCGCAGCAGCCGCAGTCGCGGTCGCCGCACTGCTCGTCACCGCCACCGCCTGCGGGCCTGAGGACACCAAGGCCGCGGGCCAGGACAGCGCTGCGGAGGCCGGCGGCTCGTCCGGCCTGCCCAAGCTGCCCAACGGCCTGCCCAAGAGCCTGGATTCGCTGAAGAAGTGGGAGCAGGGCGGCTGGCAGAACTGGGACAAGGAGACCTGGGCCCGGAAGGCGTCCGAGTTCGCCAACCCCGTCATCAAGGACCTGTGGAAGCCGTCCCGGATGGCGAAGGCCGAGGACGCCCCCGTGGTGACCACGCAGAGCACCGGCTCCGGCGGCAGCGGCGCCACCGACCCCGAGCCGCGCCCCGTGACCGCCCAGCAGGTCGAGCGCCCGTACCACCAGCACATGGCGCCCATCGGGAAGATCTTCTTCGACAGCCCCGACGGTCCCATGGTCTGCTCCGGCACCGTGGTCTCCGACCCCGCCAACCCGGGCAAGTCCAACCTGGTGTGGACCGCGGGCCACTGCGTGCACTCCGGCAGCAGCGGCGGCTGGATGCGCAACATCGTCTTCGTGCCCTCGTACAACGACAGCGGGCTGCCCGCCAACCAGGTCGCCGCCTCCTCGCAGCAGAACGTCAGCCCGTACGGCACCTGGTGGGCCGACTGGTCGCAGACCTCCACGCAGTGGATCGAAGGCGGCGGCCACAGCGGCAACGCCGCGTCCGCCTACGACTTCGCCGTGCTGCACGTGAAGCCGGAGAACGGCGGCGGCAAGTCGCTGGAGGAGACCGTCGGCACCTCCGTCCCGGTCTGGTTCGACGCGCCCCAGGGCAACGGCGTGACCGGCGGCCTCGACGGCGTCAAGGCGATCGGCTACCCGCAGGCCCCGCCCTACGACGGCGCGAAGATGATGAACTGCCTCGACCGGCCCGTGCGGCTGACGATGGCCCGGTCCACCCCGGCCATGCACTGGATCGGCTGCAGCATGACCGGCGGCACCTCCGGCGGCGGCTGGCTCGCCGACCGCAACGGCGAACTCTCCCTCGTCTCCAACAGCTCCATCGGCTCGCTGGACCACACCTGGCTGGCCGGCCCGCACCTCGGCCCTGAGGCCGAGGGCGTCTTCGACGCGATCAGCAAGAAGTACGCCGGGCAGTGACGCGGGGCGCGCGACGGTAGGACGTCCGGTGGCCGCTTCCGTACCCGTACGGAAGCGGCCACCGCGTGCGTTCAGCCCGCCCGCAGCGCCGCCGCCACCCCGCGCAGCGTCTCCGTCGCCGCGTGCTGGAGCCCGCCGCCGAAGGTGACACGGGACGCGCCCGCGGCGCCCAGCTCGCGCGGGGCAGGGCCGCCGGGCACGACCACCGCGTTGACCGGGGCGCCGATGCCCGCGGCCAGCTCAGCCAGCAGTTCCGGCGGCGCGAGGATCGGATACACGCAGTCCGCGCCCGCCGCGACGTACCGCAGCCCCCGCTCCACGGCGGGCGCTGCCCCGGACACGCCGCGCAGGAACGTGTCGATCCGGGCGTTGATCACCAGCGCGTCGCCGGCGGCCTCCCGCACCTCCGCGAGCCACTCCGCCTGCTCCCCGGCGTCCCGCAGGGTGCCGGTCGCCGCGTCGGAGTCCTCCAGGTTGCAGCCCACGGCCCCCGCTTCCAGCAGCCGCTCGACCAGCTCCTTGGCGGGCAGCCCGTACCCCGCCTCCACGTCAGCGGTGACCGGCACGTCGACCGCCCGGGTGATCCGGGCGACGGCCGCGAACATCTCGTCCGCCGGGGTGTGCCCGTCCCCGTACCCCAGCGACTCGCCGATCCCCGCGCTCGGCGTGGCCAGCGCCTCGAAACCGGCGTCCGCGAAGACCCGCGCGCTCGCGGCGTCCCAGGGGCCGGGCAGCACGAGCGGGTCGCCGGGGGCCCGGCCGTGGTGCAGGGCGCGCAGCCGCGCCGCCGTCACTTCAGGGACTCCGGCGTCAGCCGGCAGGTCACGCCGAAGCGGTTCCAGGCGTTGATGGTGGTGATCATGGCGATGAGCTGGGCCAGCTCGGCGTCCTCGAAGTGCGCCGCGGCGCGTGCGTACACCGCGTCCGGCACAAAGCCGTCGGTCAGGACCGTGATGGCCTCCGTGAGCGCGAGCGCCGCCTGCTCCTTCTCGGTGTACGCGGCGGCGGCCTCCTCCCAGGCGCTGAGGAAGTAGATCCGCTGCTCGGTCTCGCCGGCCTTGCGGGCGTCCGTGATGTGCATGTCGAGGCAGTAGGCGCACTGGTTGAGCTGCGAGGCCCGGATCTTGACCAGCTCGCACAGAGCGGGGTCGAGGCCCTTCCTGGCCGCCGTGTCCAGGCGGAGCATGGCCTTGAAGACCTCGGGGGCGTGCTCCGACCAGTTCAGGCGGGGCCCGTGCGTGCCGGCGCCCTGGCCGGTCGTCGTGTTCGTCGTCATGAGTCCGACGCTACGTCCGGACCGGTCCCTCGGTATGGTCCATTTCCATGACCGATTCCTGGGCCGCTTTCGGGCGCGATCTGTACCTGGATCTCCCCGGTACCCAGGGCAAACGTGCCGCCCTCGTGCACGCCCTGCGCGACGCGGCACGCACCGGGCGGCTCGCGCCCGGCACCCGCCTGCCGTCCTCCCGCACCCTCGCCGCCGACCTGCGGCTGGCCCGCAACACCGTCGCCGAGGCCTACGCCGAACTGGTCGCCGAAGGCTGGCTCACCGCACGCCAGGGGTCCGGCACCCGAGTGGCGGAGCGCGTGTCGCGGCCCCCGGCGGCCCCCGCGCCGGCCCGCAGCCGGCCGCAGCGGCCCGTCGTGCCCCCGCCGCCCGCCTACGACCTCACCGCCGGCACCCCCGACGTCTCCGCCTTCCCCCGCACAGCCTGGCTCGCCGCCGCCCGGCAGGCGCTCACCACGGCGCCGAGCGAGGCCTTCGGGTACGGCACCACGGCCGGCCGGCCCGAACTGCGGACCGTCCTCGCCGACTACCTCGCCCGCGCCCGCGGCGTGCATGCCCACCCCGACCGCATCGTCCTCTGCGCGGGATTCATGCAGGGCCTCTCCCTCCTCGCCCGGCTGCTGCGGCAGGCCGGGTCCCGCGAAGCCGCGGTGGAGTCCTACGGCCTGCCCTTCCACCGCGACGTACTGGACCGCGCCGGGCTGCGGACCGTACCGCTCCCGGTGGACGCGCACGGCGCCCGCACCGACACGCTCACCGGCCGGCCCGGCGCCGCGCTGCTCACCCCCGCGCACCAGTTCCCCACCGGCGTACCGCTGCACCCGGACCGGCGCGCCGCCGCCGTGGACTGGGCGCGGCGGACCGGCGGCCTGGTCCTGGAGGACGACTACGACGGCGAATTCCGGTACGACGGGCGGCAGGTGGGCGCCCTCCAGAGCCTGGACCCGGACCACGTCGTGTACCTGGGCACCGCCAGCAAGAGCCTCGCCCCGGCCCTCCGGCTCTCCTGGCTCGTGCTGCCCGAGCGGCTCGTCGCGCCGCTGCTCGACCTGAAGGGCACCGGCGAGTGGCAGTCCGGCTCCCTGGACCAGCTGACCCTCGCGGAATTCCTCTCCAGTGGCGCCTACGACCGGCACGTGCGCACCATGCGGCTGCGCTACCGGCGCCGCCGCGACCAGCTCGCCGCCGCGCTCGCCGGCCATGCGCCGCACGTCCGGGTCACCGGCCTCGCCGCCGGACTGCACGTGGTCCTCCGCCTGCCCCCGGGCACCGAACCGGCCACGCTGCGGGCCGCCCGCCGCAACGGCCTCGCCCTGGAGGGCCTGGCGACCTTCACGGCCCTGCCGCCCACCGGCCAGGACGACCGTTCCCGCCCGGACGACCGGCCCGGCCCGGACGGACGGCCCGGCCCGGACGCGCCCACGGACGCCCTGGTCGTCGGCTACGGCCGCCCGCCGGACCACGCCTTCTCGGGCGCCCTGGACGCGCTCCTGCGGTCCCTGCCACCGGCTCCCTGACCGCCCGCCCGCACCGCGCACGCCCCCGACCGACCACCGCCCGGAGCCGCCGCATGACCGCCACCCGCCCCGTCACCCTCGTCACCGGCGGCAGCCGCGGCATCGGCGCCGCCACCTGCCGCCGGCTCGCCGCCGACGGCCACGACCTCGCCCTGACCTACGTACGGGACGCCGAGGCCGCCGAGCGCACGGCCGAGACGGTACGCGCCGCCGGGGCCCGCTGCGTCACCGTACGGGCCGACACCGCCGAAGAGGCCGACGTGGAGCGGCTGTTCGACACGGCGGCCGACCGGCTCGGCCCGGTCACCGGACTGGTCAACAACGCCGGCGTGTCCGGCCCGCTCGGCAGGCTCGCCGACACCGGCACCGATGTGCTGCGCCGCGTCCTCGACGTCAACGTCCTCGGCGCCCTGCTCTGCTGCCGCCGCGCGGCGCAGGTCATGGCCCCGTGCCGGACCGGGGCGATCGTCAACGTCTCCTCGGCCGCCGCCACCCTCGGCAGCCCCGGCGACTACGTCCACTACGCCGCCTCCAAGGCGGCCCTCGACGCGCTCACCGTCGGGCTCGCCAAGGAGCTGGGCCCGGACGGCGTCCGGGTCAACGCCGTAGCGCCGGGCATCACCGACACCGACATGCACGCCGCCATGGGTGCCCCCGACCGCGCCGCGCAGGCAGCGCCCGGCATCCCGCTGCGCCGCCCCGGCGCTCCCGAGGAGATCGCCGCCGCCATCGCCTGGCTGCTCTCGCCGGACGCCTCGTACACCACCGGGACGGTCCTCCGGGTCGCGGGCGGGCGCTGACGCCCGCCCGGCCGCAGGGCTCCGCTAGCCGGCGCCGCGTACGTCGAACCGGGCGTCGGCCGTGAGCAGTGTGCTCAGGTCGGTGCCGGGGCCGTGCTCGGACGGCGTGGCGCCGGGCGTGAACAGCCGCGCCCCGGCCGCCACTCCGGCCAGCTCCAGCCGGTCGCCGTCGCGCCGCAGCCAGGTGCCCTCGCGCATGCCGAGGACGGGGACGGCGTTCTCCTCCAGGAACTGCGTCAGCCGCTCCTCGCGGGTCTCGCCCATGTGCGAGGTGTCCGGGGAGGCGTCCAGGTAGTGCGGGTTGATCTGGAAGGGCAGCAGCCCCAGCGTCGCGAAGCCGTCCGGCTGGACGATGGGCATGTCGTTGGTGGTGCGCAGCGTCGGGCAGGCCATGTTGGTGCCCGCGCTGGAACCCATGTACGGGGCGCCCGCCGCCACCCGCTCCCGGATCGCGGCCGGCAGCCCGTGCTCCTGGAGCGACTTCAGCAGCCGGAAGCTGTTGCCGCCGCCGATGAAGACCGCCTCGGCGCGCGCCACCAACTGCCGCGGATCACCGGTGTGGACGCCGCGCACCCGTATGCCGAGCGTCTCCATGAACGCGGCGACCTTCGCCGTGTAGCCGTCGTGGTCGGCCAGCGCGTACGGCACGAAGAGCAGTTCGGAGACGCCGCGCAGATGCTCCGCGATGGCGTCGCGGGCATGGACGAGGTACTCCCGGCCGGGCGCCGTGGAGTTGGACAGCAGGAGCAGCTTCATCGGGATCAGCCTTTCTTCGGGGCGGTGGGGCGGCCGGGACGGCCGTGGCGGCGCGGGGAGAGCAGCTCGCCGAGCGCCGTGGCGGCGGATCGCAGCGGGCGGAGCAGCTCCTCCCGCGGGCCGCTCAGCTGTTCGTGCGGGCCGACGAGGGTGAGGGAGCCGACGGGGTGCGAGCGGACCAGCACCGGTACCGCCAGCCCCGCCGTGGCCGGGTCGTACTCGCCCTCGGAGTACGCGTAACCGTCCACCGGCACCCGGCACATCAGCTCTTCGAGGCGCTCCGGATCGGTCACCGTACGGTCGCTGAAACGCGCCATGGGCCGCCCGTAGAGCAGCGTGGCGCGGGCGCCGGGGGAGAGCATGCCGAAGTACGCGCGGGAGGTCGCCCCGGCGTGCCCCGGGTACAGCTCGTCCGACAGCCGGTACGCGCGCAGCGGCCCGGACGCGCCCTCAGCGGGCTCGACGCAGCGGAGGTGCGCGCCGTCCGGCACCGCGAACAGCGCCGTGAACCCGCTGGCCGCCGCCAGCTCGCGCAGCGCAGGGCGGACCAGCCCCGCCATGCCGCCGTGCCGCTCCCAGGCGGTGGAGAGGTGCCAGACGGCGGGGCCGAGGCGGTAGCGGCGGGTCACCTCGTCGGAGACCAGGAAGCCGCGGTGGGTGAGCGAGGCGAGCAGCCGCTGCGCCACGGACTTGTCCCAGCCGAACTCGGCGGCCAGGTCGGTCACGCCCCACTCGTCCCGGTCCTGGGAGAAGGCGAGCAGGGCCTGGAGGGCGCGGTCGACGGTCTGGAGGGGGGCGCGTTCTGCGGTCACGTCGGCATCCTAGGCACCCCGACGGCGGTATGCGAGACGCCTTCTCTCATATAGAGAAATGGTTGCTGAAAAAGAAAACACGGGAGCAGGCTGCTGGACGTCGGGCCCCGGTCCGACTCCCTCGCACCAACGCGCCCCAAGGAGCCCCCGTGCTCAAGCACGTCCTCGAAGTCCTCGACCTCCTCGACCGGCCGCGCACCAGCGGCCGCCTCCTCGCCGACCACCTGCGCTCCGTCCTGGAGACGGCCGCCGGCGAGACCGGCGACGCGCTGCCGGCCGGGCCGAAGCCGGAGATCACCGTCACGCGCGTCGAGGGCCACCGGGGCGGCACCGACTTCGTGAAGGTCGTCGTCCCCGGCAGCCGCGGCAGGGCCGCCGGCGGCGGCGCGCCGACCCTCGGCGTCCTGGGCCGGCTGGGCGGCGTCGGCGCCCGCCCGGAGCGCACCGGCCTGGTCTCCGACGCGGACGGCGCGGTCTCGGCCCTCGCGGCCGCGGCCAAGCTGCTCGACATGTACGGGCGCGGCGACGTCCTGGAGGGCGACGTCGTCCTCAGCACCCACGTGTGCCCCGACGCGCCCACCCGCCCGCACGAGCCGGTGCCCTTCATGGACTCGCCGGTCTCGATCCTCGACTGCAACCGCAACGAGATCTCCCCGGAGATGGACGCGGTCGTCTCCATCGACACCACCAAGGGCAACCGCCTCCTCAACCACCGCGGCCTCGCCCTGTCGCCGACCGTCAAGGAGGGCTGGATCCTGCGCGTCAGCGACACCCTGCTCGGCGTACTGGAGACGGTCACCGGCGCCGACGCGCACGTCCTGCCGATCACCACGCAGGACATCACCCCGTACGGCAACGGCGTGCACCACATCAACTCGATCATGCAGCCGTGCGTGGCCACCGACGCGCCCGTGGTCGGCCTCGCGCTCACCACCGGCCCGGCGGTCGCCGGCTGCGCCACGGGCGCCAGCCACGAGACCGACATCGCCGCCGCCGCGCGCTTCGCCGTGGAGACGGCGAAGGAGTTCGGCCGGGGCGTGCTGCGCTTCCACGACGCCGAGGAGTTCGCCCGGCTGGTGGAGCTGTACGGCCCGATGAAGCAGCTGCAGGCGACTGCGGAGGACTGAAGCCGACCGCCCACTGACCCGTCCCGCCCCCGGAGCTCCCCATGCGTCCCACCCCGGCCCCCGCCCCGGCCGCGCCCGCCGCGCCCGGCCGGCACCCCAGAGCCTTCGAGCCCGTCACGCTCGTCGTGACGATCGTGCTGTCCGTGCTCGGCTCGGTCATCGGCCTCGTGCTGATCACCACCCTCGGCATCGCGCCCAACACCTCGGTCATCGGCGCCCTCATCGCCATGCTGATCGGCCGGATCTCCTTCGCCGCGCTGTCCCGCATGCGCGACCCGCACCGCCAGAACCTGGTGCAGTCCGCGATCTCCGGCTCCACCTTCGCCGCCGCCAACTCCCTGGTCACACCCATCGCCGTACCGTTCCTCCTGGGGCGGCCCGGCCTGGTGTGGCCGATGCTGGGCGGCGCCGTCATCGGGCTCGCCGTCGACAGCTGGGTGCTCTACCGGGCCTTCGACTCCCGCCTGCTGCCCGCCTCGGCGGCCTGGCCGGCGGGGATCGCGGCGGCCGAGACGATCAAGGCCGGTGACGAGGGCGGCCGCAAGGCCGGGATGCTCGGCCTCAGCGCCGTCGTCGGCCTGGCCGGCTCCCTCTTCAAGCTGCCGATGAGCGCGGCGGGCGTGGCGTTCCTCGGCAACATCTGGGCCCTGCTGATGTTCGGCATCGGCCTGCTCGTGGCCCAGTACGCGCCGACCGTCCTGCACGTCGACCTCGCGGCGAACCACGTGCCGCACGGCGTCATGATCGGCGCCGGTCTGGTGGCCCTGGTCCAGGCGGTCCTGATGATGCGCGACCGCAAGGGCCGCAAGGGACCGCAGGCCACCGGGGACGAATCCGGCACCCCGCGGCAGGGCACCACCGAGGACGACCGCTTCGACGCCGGGCTGCGTACGGTCAGCGCCGCCCGGCTGCGCCGCGGCCTGCTGGAGGGCCTGGTGCTCTTCCTGACCGGTGCGGTCCTGATCGCCTTCGCCGGCGGCGTGAGCGCCGACATGTCCGGCGCCGGGCTGGTCGGCTGGGTGCTGCTCGCCGGGTTCGCCGCCCTCGTCCACCAGCTGATCGTCGGCCTCGCCGCCATGCACTCCGGCTGGTTCCCCGCCTTCGCGGTGACGCTGATCTTCCTGATCGTCGGGCTCGTCGTGGGCATCCCGATGGTCCCCCTCGCCCTCCTCGTCGGGTACGCCGCGTCCACCGGCCCCGCCTTCGCCGACGTCGGCTTCGACTTCAAGGCCGGCTGGCTGCTGCGCAAGGGCGCCGTGCCGTGGCACCCGTACGAGATGGCCGGGCGCCGGCAGCAGTACCTCGCGCAGCTCGTCGGCTTCGCCGTCGCCGTCGTGGTGGTGGCCGTCGCCTGGAAGCCGTTCTTCTCGGACGGCCGGGTCCCGCCGGTCGCCCAGGTCTACGTCGACACCATCAAGGCCGGCCTCACCGACGGGCACGCGCTGACGATGATGGCGCTGTGGGCGATCCCCGGAGCGCTCATCCAGTTCTTCGGCGGCTCCTCCCGCCAGATGGGCGTCCTGCTGGCCACCGGCCTGCTGGTCGCCACCCCGCAGGCCGGCTGGCTGGTGCTGCTCGCGCTCGCCGCCCGCTTCGCCTACGTCCGCCACCGCCGCCGGCGCGCGGCCCGGGAGAACGCCGACCCGGGCACGGCCGGGGAGACCGCCGACAACGACCTCGCCCTGGTCGGCGCCGGTCTGGTCGCGGGCAGCTCCCTCAACGACGTGAGCCAGATCTACAAGGCGTTCTGAGCCCCGCCCGGCGAGCGGGCGGCGGCCCCGGACCCGCCCGGTCGCCGCCACGAAAGGACCCCCGTGCAGCAATCCCCGCAGCGCCCCGTCCGGCCCCCCACGCTCGGCCTGGTCACCATCGGCCAGGCGCCCCGCACCGACCTGACCGACGATGCCCGTCCGCTCCTCGCCGGCTTCGGCGTCGTCGAGCACGGCGCGCTCGACGAGGACCGCTTCGACGGCCCGGAGGGCCAGCGCACCCGTGCCGCGCTGGCTCCCGTCGAGGGCGAGGCGCCCCTGGTCTCCCGGCTGCGCGACGGCTCCTCCGTCGTGCTCGGCCACGACGCCCTCGCGCCCCGTATGCGGGACGCCGTGGCCCGCTGCGAGCGCGACGGCGCCGAGGCCACCCTGCTGCTGTGCACGGGCCGTTTCCCGGCCGTGCCCGGTGCGGGGCCGCTGCTCCACGCCGAGCCCCTGGTGCAGCAGGGCGTACGGGCCCTGGCGGACCGTGCCGCGGTCGGCGTGGTCTGCCCGCTGCCCGCCCAGCGGGAGGACGTGGGCCGCCGCTGGGCGGAGCTGCTGCCGGGCCCGGTCTCGGTGGCCGCCGCCGACCCGTACGCGCCGGGCGCCCCCGAGGCCGTGGCGGCGGCCGCCCGGGAGCTGGCCGCCGCCGGTGCCCGGTGGCTGGTCCTGGACTGCATCGGCTACACCGGGCGGATGCGTGCGGCGGCGGCCGACGCGGTGGCGCCCGGCGCTGTCGTCCTCCTCGCCCGTACCCTCGCCGTCCGGCTCGCCGCCGAGGCGGCCACGGCCGTTGCCGCCGCGCGCGGCGCTCGCCCGGAGTGAGCGGCGGGGCCCCGGTTCCGGCCGTACCCGGCGGTATTCCCACCGGCGGCCGGGCCGCCCCGGGGACCTGAGAGAATGTGTGCCATGGCTCTCGATCGTCCGCGTGTGCTTTCCGGTATCCAGCCCACCGCCGGCTCCTTCCACCTCGGCAATTACCTCGGCGCGGTCCGCCAGTGGGTAGCCCTCCAGGAGTCCCACGACGCGTTCTACATGGTCGTGGACCTGCATGCGATCACCGTGCCGCAGGATCCGAAGGAGCTGCGCGCGAACACCCGCGTCGCGGTCGCCCAGCTGCTCGCGGCCGGTCTGGACCCCGAGCGCTGCACCCTCTTCGTCCAGAGCCACGTCCCCGAGCACGCGCAGCTCGCCTGGGTGCTGAACTGCCTCACCGGCTTCGGCGAGGCGTCCCGCATGACCCAGTTCAAGGACAAGTCGGCGAAGCAGGGCCAGGACCGGACGACGGTCGGCCTTTTCACGTACCCCGTGCTGATGGTCGCGGACATCCTGCTGTACCAGGCCAACCAGGTCCCGGTCGGCGAGGACCAGCGCCAGCACCTGGAGCTGACCCGTGACCTCGCGGACCGCTTCAACCAGCGCTTCGGTGACACGTTCACGATCCCGAACCCGTACATCGTCAAGGAGACCGCGAAGATCCAGGATCTTCAGGACCCGACGATCAAGATGAGCAAGTCGGCTTCCTCACCGAAGGGCATCATCGACCTGCTCGACGAGCCCAAGGTCACGGCCAAGAAGATCAAGAGCGCGGTGACCGACACGGACACCGTGATCCGCTTCGACCGCGAGGCCAAGCCGGGCGTCAGCAACCTGCTGTCCATCCTCTCCACCCTCACCGGCACGGACATCCCGCAGCTGGAGAAGGACTACGAGGGCAAGATGTACGGCGCACTCAAGACCGACCTCGCCGAGGTGATGGTCGATTTCGTCACACCGTTCCGGGACCGTACGAAGGAATACCTCGACGATCCCGAGACGCTGGACTCGATCCTGGCGAAGGGTGCCGAGAAGGCGCGCGCGGTGGCCGCCGAGACGCTGGCCACCACGTACGACCTGATCGGCTTCCTGCCCGCCAAGCACTGACCGGTGCGGCCGGGACGGCGCCGGCCCCGCCAAGGGGGCCGGAGGTCCCGGCGGGGCGGGACCGACGACGCTCGCCGGAACGGCGGCGCACCCGGCACACTGGCAACCGGGGAAACCATCCTTTTCAGGGAGGAGAACGCAGTGGGGACCGTAACGCTCGGCGTTTCGATCGCGGTCCCGGAGCCGTACGGCCGCTTCCTCCAGGAGCAGCGCGCGGCCTTCGGTGACCCGGCCGCGCATGCCATCCCCACGCATGTCACCCTCCTCCCGCCCACCGAGGCCGACCCCGCCGACCTGCCGCGGGTCGAGGAGTACCTCGCGGAGGTCGCGGCGGACTTCCGGCCCTTCACGCTGCGGCTGAAGGGCACGGACACCTTCCGTCCGCTCTCGCCCGTCGTCTTCGTCAGGCTCGTCGACGGCAAGGAGGGCTGCACGGAGCTGCAGGAGCGCATCCGGGCCGCGTCCGGGCCGTGCGCCCGTGAGCTGCAGTTCCCGTACCACCCGCACGTCACCGTCGCGCACGGCATCTCCGAGGAGGCGATGGACCGCGCGCAGCGGGAGCTGGCGGACTTTGAGGCGGCCTGGACGATCGGCGGCTTCGCGCTGTACCAGCAGGGCGCGGACGGCGTCTGGCGGCTGGAGCGGGAGTACCCCTTCGGCGCGCCGGTGGCGGGCGTGCCCCGGCAGGTGGACCTCTCCCGGCCGCCGGCCCCCTCCCACTAGCCCTTTTCCGGCCTTCGCGGTACACCCCGCGGGCCCCTTCCACCTGCGGTGTCCCCCGCGCGTCGGCGCGTCGTTCGGCCATCCGGAGGTTAGTGTTCCGCCGGACGGGACGCCGGCCGGAGGGGGTACACACGGCTCATGGAGTGGTTGACCAGGCTGCCGCTGATCGGTCCGGCCGTGGTGTGGCTGATGCGTACGCACCTGTGGCGGGCGTACCAGCGGATGGACCGCGTGCACTGGACCCGGCTGGCCGCCGCCATCACGTTCACCAGCTTCGTGGCGCTCTTCCCGCTGCTCACGGTCTCGGCGGCGGTCGGCGCCGCGACGCTCACCGACGCGCAGCTGAGCCAGTTCCAGCACCAGCTCACCGAGCAGGTCCCCGGCATCGCCGAGCAGCTGGACGTGGGGGCGCTGGTGGACAACGCGGGCACGGTCGGAGTGATCGCCGGTGCCGCGCTGATCTTCACGGGGGTGGGCTGGGTCCAGTCGCTGCGGGACTGCCTGCGGGCGGTGTGGGAGACCGACGACGAGGACGGGAACTTCTTCGTCGCGAAGGCCCGGGACGGGGCCCTGCTGCTGGGCCTGGGCGGCGTGGCGGTGGTCTCGCTGGCCTGCTCGGCGTTCGCCTCGGCCGCGGTGGGCCGGGTCGCCCAGGCTCTCGGCATCCCCGAGGACGGCGCGGGCAGCGTCCTGCTGAAGCTGGCGGGCTTCCTGATCGCCGTGCTCGCCGACTTCCTGCTGCTGGCGTACGTCCTGACCCAGCTGCCCGGCGCTGAGCCGCCGCGACGCGCGGTGGTCGTGGCGTCACTGATCGGCGCGGTCGGCTTCGAGGTGCTGAAGTACGCGCTCAGCGGCTATCTGCAGGGCGTCGCGGCGAAGAGCATGTACGGCGCGTTCGGTACGCCGATCGCGCTGCTGCTGTGGATCAACTTCACGGCGAAGCTGCTGGTCTTCTGCGCGGCGTGGACGGCCACCCAGGAGCCGGCCGACGAGCCGGTCGAGGTGCCGGACGCCCCGCCGGCGGGCGGCGCCGTGGAGGACGCCGCCTGAAGCGGGACCGAGCTGCCGTGGGTCATGCGTCGATCGGGTCCCGGAAGTTGACGCAGCCTTCTACTTTGGCGACATGCTTACCTCCGGCCGCTTCAGCGGATCCGTTGAAGAAAATCATGCGATGCCGTTCCCATTTGTCGAAAGCCTCATCCAATGTGTAGGAAATGGGAATTCGGCTTTCAAAAACCGGCTCCTTGAGCGACAGCTGCAGACCGGTCAGCAGCGCACGGCGTCGAAACTCTGCCGGCTCCACCCTGGGCAGCTTCGCGAAAGCTGAGTGCCGCCCGGTGGCGTAGACAAAGGTGATCGACAGCAGTGCATGAAAGTTCACCAGCTCGGCGAGGAGCGAGGCGTGCAGCAGTGGCCGATGGGGGGCGCGTTCGCCGACGTCCGAGGCCATGTCCACGTGGTACGTCCCGTGGTAACGGCCGTCGTCGCCCAGGCCGGCCTCCACCGCCCTCCATGGCGTGTCGCACCATGCCCTGGCCTGCTCGTCCATCACATCGGTAATGTTCGGCGGCAGCACGGGAACCAACTCCATCACCTCGCCCTCCGGGAATTTCCGCAATGCAGAATGTGCCCCGGAGGGCGGGTCGTCCTCGCCTTCGCCCGAGCGGTTCACTCGTTCTGATCAGAGATTTCCCCGCTTCGGGCAGCCGTCTTCCCCTGCACTGGAGAGGCGAAATGCCATCGCCTCAGCGGCCGCGGCGCCGCACCAGCTCCGGGAGCGGCCAGCGGCGGTGCACCGCGAGGGCCACGGCGCCCAGGACCACCACCGCGCCGCCCGCGATGCCGAGCGCGGTCCACGCGCCGTTCCGGCCCTCGGCGCCGTCCGTCGCGGCCAGGTGCGCGGCGGAGTGCTTGCCGTGGCCCTTGGCGGCGCTGTGCTTGCTGGCGTCGCCCTCCTTGCTCTTCGGGCCGACCAGCCGGCCCACCGGCTCGACCTTGTCGCGCGCCGCGAAACCCCAGTCGAACAGCGAAGCGGTCTCCTTGTAGACCTCGTTCGCCTCGTCCTTCGCCGGGTTCATGACCGTGACGAGGAGGACCTTGTCGCCGCGCTGCGCGACGCCGGTGAAGGTCGCGCCCGCGTTGGTGGTGTTGCCGTTCTTCACGCCCGCGATGCCCTCGTACGGCTTACCGCCGTACACGCCGGTGAGCAGCCGGTTGGTGTTCTGGATGCCGAAGGTCTCGCGCTTCTTGCCCTTCTTCGCCTCGCCGGGGAACTGCGCGAACGCCGTCGAGCAGTACTCCCGGAAGTCGGCGTTCTGCAGCCCGGAGCGGGCGAACAGGCTCAGGTCGTACGCGCTGGAGACCTGCCCCTTCGCGTCGTAGCCGTCCGGGGTGACGACGTGCGTGTCGTGCGCGTTCAGCTGGTCGGCGTGGGCCTGCATGTCGCGGACGGTCTGCGGGACGCCGTGGTTCATGGCGGCCAGGGTGTGCACCGCGTCGTTGCCCGACCGCAGGAAGACGCCCAGCCACAGGTCGTGGACCGTGTAGGTCTGGTGCTCCTTTATGCCCACCAGGCTGCTGCCCTCGCCCATGCCCGCCAGGTCCTCGGGCTCGACCTTGTGCTTCTCGGTCTTGGGGAACTTCGGCAGCAGGGTGTCGGCGAAGAGCATCTTCAGCGTGGAGGCGGGCGGCAGCCGCCAGTGCGCGTTGTGCGCGGCGAGCACCTCGCCGGACTCCGGGTCGGAGACGATCCACGAGCGTGCGGAGAGCCCCTTCGGCAGCTTCGGGGCGCCCTCCTTCAGCTGTACCTGGGTACCGGACTCGGCCAGCCGGTCGCCGCCGACCGCGGACATCGTGGCGGGCGGCTGCGGTGTCTTCGAAGGCTTCGGATCATCGGCGTGCGCGGGCGCGGCCAGGGCCAGCGGCGCGGCGCACACCAGGGCGGCGGCCGCGGCCCTGCGGCCGGTACGGCGGCGGGCGCGGGCGGGTGCGGCGGCGGGGGACGGGGACAGCGCGGGGGAGGGGGGAATCGTCGGCACGTCGGTGAACGTACCCGCAGCGCCCGTCCCGGTAGCGGGCGCCCCGTGAGACACGGCCCCTGCCGACGGCGCCGCCGGCCCGCCGCTCATACTGGAAGGCATGAAGCTCTCGCGCCCCGTCTCCTGGTTCCTGCTCGCCTTCGGGGTGTGGAGCTGGTTCATCTGGATCACTTTCGTCAAGAATCTGGTCAAGGACGGAAGTGGTCTCGCCTTCGATGACGCAGGTGACCCGACTGCCTACTTCTGGGTGCATCTGGCGCTCGCCGTGACGTCCTTTCTCTTGGGGACGGCAATCGGCGTGATCGGGTTGCGTGGCGTACGGGCCCTGCGGGGCGGTACCGCGGCCCCGGCGGACGAGAAGTCCGCTACGTGATCTTCGTCCTGGTCATCGCGGCGATCTTCGCGCTGATCGGCGGGGTGCACTGGTACCTCTGGCGCCGCCTCGTCCGCGACACGACCTCTCCCGGAAGCGGCGCGCGCCGGACCGGCACCGTGCTCGCCGTGGTGCTGCCGCTGCTGATCCTCGGCGCGTTCGTCGTGCCCCGCACGGGCGCCCCGTTCCCCCTCCAGCAGCTCTTCGCCTGGCCGGGCTACCTCTGGCTCGCCCTCGTCCTCTACCTCACCCTCGCGCTCCTTATCGGCGAGGTCGTACGGGCGGTGTGGCTACGGGTACCGGCACGTGACGCGGTCGCTGTGGAGCGCGCCGAGGCGCCAGTGGCGGAGACATCCCCGGCCGGCGGGCCGCTTCCCGGCCCCGAGGCGACACCGGCAACCGAGGGCTCCCCGCCCCCGGCCCCCTCCCGCCGCCTCTTCGTCGCCCGTTCGGTGGCCGTCGGCGCGACGGCGGCAGCGGCCGCGACCGTCGGGTACGGCACGTACAGCGTGCTCAGCGGGCCCCGCGTGAAGCGGGTGACCGTCCCCCTCGCCAAGCTGCCGCGCGCCGCGCACGGCTACCGCATCGCCGTCGTCAGCGACATCCACCTCGGCCCGATCCTCGGCCGCGCCCACACCCAGCGGATCGTCGAGGCGGTCAACCGCACCGGCCCCGATCTGATCGCGATCGTCGGCGACCTGGTCGATGGCAGCGTCGCCGACCTCGGCCCCGCCGCCGAGCCGCTGCGCACACTGTCGGCGCGGCACGGCGCGTACTTCGTCACGGGCAATCACGAGTACTTCTCCGGCGTGGAGGAGTGGGTGGACCACGTACGCGAACTGGGCGTCCACCCGCTGCGCAACGCCCGCGTCGAGCTGCCCGGCTTCGACCTCGCCGGCGTCAACGACATCTCCGGCGAGAACCACGCCGACGGCCCCGACTACGCCCGCGCCCTCGGCGACCGCGACCCGGCCCGCGCCTCGGTCCTCCTGGCCCACCAGCCGGTGATGATCCACGAGGCGGTACGGCACGGTGTGGACCTCCAGCTCTCCGGCCACACCCACGGCGGCCAGCTCTGGCCCGGCAACCTGATCGCCGCCGCCGCGAACCCCACCGTCGCGGGCCTGGACCGCTACGGCGACACCCAGCTCTACGTCACCCGAGGCGCGGGCGCCTGGGGCCCACCGGTCCGGGTGGGTGCCCCGCCCGATGTCACGGTCGTGCAGCTGGCCGCGCGGGACGCGTGACCAGCCCGCGTATGAAGGACTCCCAGGCGGCGTCCCCGAATATCAGCACGGGGCCGTGGGGGTCCTTGCTGTCGCGGACGGGGACGCGGCCCGCACAATTGATTTCTGCTTCAAGGCAGTTGCCAGCGCTGGTGCCGCTGTAGCTCGACTTACGCCACACAGCCGTACTCCTCTGCCACGGCTCTGAGCATGGCGAGCGAGTCCGAGTGCGAGAGCGCGTCGCTCAGGGCCAGTTCGTAGTAGGCGTGACACTGCCGGACAGTCGACGAGTCGTCGATGACGTGCCCGGTTTTGAGGCCCTCCGCGTACACAACGGGCGGTGCGTCGTCGAACGACATGAGCATGGCCGAGCCCTCCATCAGCGGGTGCACCCCGATCGAGAAGGGGAGGATGTGCACCCGGATGCGTTCGCTCTCACCCAGGGCGGCAATGTGGCGAAGCTGCTCGGCCATGACGGCCGGTCCGCCGACAGGGCGTCGCAACACCGCTTCGTCGAGCAGATCCCACATCACCGGCCTCGTGGGGTCGTTGAACATACGAGCCCGCCCCAGTCGTGTGACGACGATCTTGTCACAGGCTTCGTCGGTCCGAGGCGGGAAGTAGGAGCGGAGTACCGCTCGCGCGTACGCCGCGGTCTGCAACAGGCCCGGCACCAGGGTCGACGAGTACTCGCGGATGATCGCAGCCCGCTTCTCCAGCTCGGCCGCCGTGGAGAAGAAGTTGGCCAGCGTCCGGTCGTCCAGCGTCGGCAGAAACCGCTCGAAGAACCCGCCCGTCGCCAGGACTTGGTCCAGCCGTCGCGCATCCTCCAGCGACGGCTTGCGTCGGCCCGCCTCGATGTGGGCGATGTGCGTACGGGACATGATCGCGCGCTGGCTCAGCGATTCCTGCGTCAGACCGGCGGACTCGCGGCGCTGCCGCAGCTCGGTTCCGTACGCCGCGCGCGATTCCGGAATGCCCTCACCCAGCATGTGACCGACCCCCTTCGGTGACGGACCCGTTGTCACGTGTCACCTGCTGCCGAGCGTAGGGACGCCGGGTCAGGCTGGTGGGCAAGAGCCTGGCCCCGCCCCTCGAAGGAGTACTTCCGCATGATGGCCGTACAGCCGCCCTCGTCCCTTCCGCTGCCCGCTCCGCCGTATCGGCCCGATTGTGAGCAGTGCGCCTTGCTGGAACGGATGGAGCGGGCCGCTCGCGTGGCACACGACCGGAGCCGGGAGACGGACGCCCGGGTCATGCTGCGCAATCACCACCGCGAGGCGCACGAAAATCAGGCGACGACCTGAGACCCCGGCTGTTAGCTTCCGGAATTATGGAACCACTGTCCGAATCCGACATCCGCGCCTCTTTCGTGAACTGCTCGAAGGGGGAGGCGAAGCGGCTGAACATACCCGCGGGGTTGGACGGGCTGCCGTGGGAGGACCTGGACTTCCTCGGATGGCGTGATCCGCAGGCGCCCGACCGGGCCTACCTGGTCGCGCCCCGGGACGGCGGGCCGCTCGGCGTGACGCTGCGCCGGCCGCAGAACATCCGCCGGACGTTCACCAAGACCACGGTCTGCTCGCTCTGTCTGACCGGGCACGGCGGTTCCGGGGTGAGCCTGCTGGCCGCGCCCCGGGCCGGGGCCAGGGGGCGGCAGGGCAACACGGTCGGCGCGTACGTCTGCGCCGACCTCGCCTGCCCGCTCTACCTCCGCGGCAAGAAGAAGCCCGACCTCGCCGCGCGCTACGAGGAGCAGCTCAGCGTCGAGGAGAAGGTCGCCCGGCTGACCGCCAACCTCGACGCGTTTCTCGCGAAGGTCACCGAGAGCCGCGACCAGGGCTGATCCCCGGCGGGGCCGTGGCCTCCGCCGGGTGGCTTTTCGGGCGGCCGATCGTTCACCGATGTCTGCCCGGACATCCCTGGCGGTCCGGCGCCGTGCCCCGTATCCAGGGAGGATCTGCCCACTCGCGATAGAGGACCCCATGCACGCACGGGACGACACCAGCAAGGCCACCGACGCCACGACCACCCGGCCTGCAGGCAGTGTCCCGCTCCGCGCCGCCGGGCCCGAGGCGTCCCCGGCCCGGGCCGGGGACACGGCCGTACCGTCGTCGGTACTCGCGCTCCAGCGGGCCGCCGGGAACGCCGCCGTGACCCGTATGGTGCGGCAGTCGCGGGGCGCTACGCCCGACGTCCAGCGCGCCCCGAAGCAGGCCCCCGGCGCCTCGAAGCAGGGCGAGCACGTCTTCAACGCCCTCGACGCGCTGGCCATGAAGGCGTACACGACGCTGAAGGGCATGCGGGACGAGCGCATCGGCCAGCTGAACCAGCAGGTGAAGAGCAAGAGCCTCAGCAAGGAACAGGCGGGCCGCGCGGCGGGACAGGGCGGGGTGAAGGAGCGGCTGGAGCACCTGAGGACCCATGCGGAGGAGGCGGGGCGCAAGCGGGACCACGCCCGGTACCGCTCGGCGATGCAGGGCGCCGAGAAGGGCGCGGGCGGCGACCAGAACTCCCGCGACTACTCGGAGCTGTCGAACGCCGTCATGTCCGCGCTGGCCACCTGCGGCACGAGCCGGTGGAGCGGCGGTGCGGCGCTGCAGGGCTACCGTGGCGCCAGGCTCGAATCGATCATCATCGACCAGGTCGCGCGGCGGCAGCTGCGCGACAACGAGCTGCCGAAGAGCGACAACAAGGCATTCGACGCCTGGTTCGAGGAGACCCGGAGCGCCATGCACGCGCTGTTCGACGACATCATCGGCACGGCGGATGCCATGCACGAGATGCTGCGGGTGACCCGCCGGGGCGCGGGCGGCTACCCCGACCGGGGCCGGCCGGGAGCCGAGGAACTGTCCGACACCGACGGCGAGCCCGTGGACGGCTGACCCGGCATCAGGAAGTCGTCCAGCAGCTCCGTCAGCTCGCGGACCAGCGGGCGCAGCACGCGGAAGCGGGAGGCGGAGATCAGCCGGGCGACGAGCGGGGCCGTACGGGTGACCAGGGCGCGGCTGCGGGCGCAGTCCGGCGAGCGGTCGTGGACCCAGAACAGCACCAGGCCCATCTGCTGGAGCCAGAGCAGCCGGGGGAGCTGATCGGCCAGCTCCGGCGCCGACTTCACGTCCGCGCCGGCCAGCACCTCCCGGTGCAGGGCGACGGCCGCCTCGCGGGGGCCTTCGGAGGCGTCCGAGAAGGGGCTGAGCGGGCTGTCGGGGTCGGCGGCGTTCTTGAAGAACTGCGCGGCGAACCGGTGGTACGGGGCCGCGACGTCCAGCCAGCTGAGCAGCAGCCCGCGGATGCGGGCCGACAGATCCGTCTCCGTGGCGAGCACCCGGGCGGCGGCCGTCCGGTGCTCGTCGGCGATCCGGTCGTAGAACCCCTGGATCAGGTGTTCCTTGGAGGCGAAGTAGTAGTACGCGTTGCCGACCGAGACCCCGGCCTCCTGGGCGATGGCCCGCATGGTGGTCTTGTCGTACCCGCGCTCCTCGAACAGCTTCATCGCGGCCTGGAGGATGCGGGTGCGGGTCTGCTCGCCCTTGGCGGGCCGGGGCGCCCCGGTCGTCTCGTCGCTCACAGGGTCCGACCTTAGCCGGGGGCCGCCCGGCCTCCGGCAGCCCGTCGCACCGGGACGTACGACCAGCCCCGTGCCCGGTCGTACGTCCAGCCGTCGGCCCGCTCCTGTGCGGGACCCGTGGGGTGGTGCGCCGCGCGGTACTTGGCCGCCGCCAGCACGGCCGCCCTGGCCAGCGGCGCGCCGGCCGGGGTGGCGAGGCGGTGGGCCGTGGCGCGGTGGGCGGCCAGCGCCCAGAGGCAGACGATCCAGGCGGCGGCGCCCCGGTAGACCTGGCCCCCGTCGCCGACGCAGGTGATGTCGCGCAGGGTGGCGTCGTGGTCCAGCCCGGGGAAGCGGCGCCGCGCCGCGTCCGAGCCGGCCGGGACCGGTACGAGGGGGACCAGCTGCCGCTGCCGGGTCAGCCAGTCCCGCACGGAGGCGCAGAGCGGGCAGTCCGGGTCGTAGAGCACGGTGACGGACCGGAGCGGGGTCCGCGGCCGTGCCGCCGGCGCGGCCATGGCGTCAGGCCTGAGCCGGGGCGGTGAAGCCCTGCGGCTCGACCGGCGGCAGCTGTTCGCGCTCCATGGCGCCGCGGCGCCGGATGCGGCTGAGGACGTAGACGTTGGCCAGGTGCAGGACGCCCAGTACGAGCAGGACGACGCCGAGCTTGAGCGAGAGGGTCTCGACCAGGCCGCGCGCGGTGGAGACGGCGTCGGCGGCGCGCAGGTACAGGGCGACGAAGCCCAGGTTGACCAGGTAGAAGCCGACGACGAGCAGGTGGTTCACGGCGTCCGCGAGCTTCTCGTTCCCCCGCAGGACGTCGGCCAGGAACACCCTGCCGTTCCGGCTGAGGGTGCGGGCGACCCAGACGGTCAGGGCGATGCTGACCAGTGCGTATACCGCGTAGGCGACGACGGTGAGGTCCATGGGACGGCCTTTCTGAACGTGTTCAAATCCCCGTTGCCATGACAGTAGACCTGTTCTTGAACATGTTCAAGCGCGGGAGAGGGGCCCGCCCCTCAGCGGGGCGGGGGAGGAGGAGCGGGAGGGGAAAGGGCGTCAGAGGCCGTGCTCGGCGAGGAAGTCGGTGATCAGCCGCTCCCACTTGTCCGGGCACTCGTGCATCGGCACATGGCCGGCGGCGAGCCCGGCGTACCGCGCGCCGGGGATGCGGTCGGCGAGGTAGCGGGAGTGCGCCGGGTCGACCAGCTGGTCGTGGAGGGTGGCGATGACGAGCGTGGGGGCCGAGACCCGCGGCAGGTCGGCGCGGGTGTCCAGGGTCCGCACCAGCGCCGCCTGGTCGGCCGAGCCCGCCGGCACCAGCTCGGGGCAGGGGTCCAGCAGCGTCTCGACGTCGTCGGCCGGCAGCCCGTCGAGGTGGCCGGGGGCCCAGCCGCTGAGCGTGCGGGCCAGCGCGAGCCCCGTGTAGTCGTCCTGCTCCAGCAGCCGCTGCCACAGGGCCAGCCAGAGGTCCGTACGGCGGTCGGGCGCCGCGAGTCCCGCGGTGAGGACGAGGCCGCTGACCCGCTGCGGATAGCGCGTCGCGGCGCGCACGGCGACCGCCGCGCCGAGCGAGTAGCCGATGAGGGTGAAGGTCTCCAGGCCGGCCGCCACCGCGCCGTCCACGACCGCGTCGGTGAGGGCGTCCAGGGTGAGCGGACCGGAGGCGCGCGGAGTACGGCCGGAGCCGGGGTAGTCGGGCGCGACCACGGTGTGGCCCGAGTCGGCGAGCGCCGGTAAGAGCCGGGCGAAGTTGTCGTCGATGCTGCCGGTGGCGCCGTGGGCCAGCACGATGCCGGGACCGGAGCCGGTGACGGTGGCGGAGAGCGGGGGCAGGGGCCGGTGCGGGGAGAGGGGGGCGGTGTCGTTCGTCATACGGGAGAGCATTCCCCGGGACGAACGCCGTACCTACGCGAAGGGCCCCCGCCCGGAACGAAATCCGGACAGGGGGCCCTTGGCGGGATCAGGCTCTCAGAACCGTCGCGTGATCAGTGCGCGCTTCACTTCCTGGATCGCCTTCGTCACCTCGATGCCACGGGGGCACGCGTCGGTGCAGTTGAAGGTGGTACGGCAGCGCCAGACGCCGTCCTTGTCGTTCAGGATCTCCAGGCGCTGCTCACCCGCCTCGTCACGCGAGTCGAAGATGAAGCGGTGCGCGTTGACGATCGCCGCCGGGCCGAAGTACTGGCCGTCGTTCCAGAACACCGGGCACGAGGACGTGCACGCGGCGCAGAGGATGCACTTGGTGGTGTCGTCGAAGCGCTCGCGGTCCTCGGCGGTCTGCAGACGCTCGCGCGTCGGCTCGTTGGTGTCCTTCGTGATCAGGAAGGGCATCACGTCGCGGTAGGCCTGGAAGAACGGCTCCATGTCCACGACGAGGTCCTTCAGGACCGTCAGGCCCTTGATGGCCTCGACCGTGATCGGCTTCTCAGGGTTGATGTCCTTGATCAGCGTCTTGCAGGCGAGCCGGTTCTTGCCGTTGATCCGCATGGCGTCGGAACCGCAGATGCCGTGCGCGCAGGAGCGGCGGAAGGTCAGCGTGCCGTCCTGCTCCCACTTGATCTTGTGCAGACCGTCGAGCACGCGCTCCTTGGGGTCCAGCTCCAGCTGGAAGTCCTGCCACTCCGCGTCCGCCGAGACCTCCGGGTTGAACCGGCGGATCCGGAAGGTCACGGTGATCTTCTGGGCAGCGGTGCTCTCGGCCGCGTCCAGCGCCGCCGAGTGCTTGTCAAGCGTGGGGGTGCTCATCAGTACTTACGCTCCATCGGCTGGTAGCGGGTCTGGACGACCGGCTTGTAGTCGAGACGGATCGACTCCTTGCCGTCAGCGCCGACCTCGCGGTACGCCATGGTGTGCCGCATGAAGTTGACGTCGTCGCGGTTCGGGAAGTCCTCGCGGTAGTGACCGCCGCGGGACTCCTTGCGGGCCAGTGCGGAGACCGCCATGACCTCGGCCAGGTCGAGCAGGTTGCCCAGCTCGATGGCCTCCAGCAGGTCGGTGTTGAAGCGCTTGCCCTTGTCCTGGACGGACACGTTCAGGTAGCGCTCGCGCAGCTCGCCGATCTTCTCGACCGCGGTCTTGATCGTCTGCTCGGTGCGGAACACCATCACGTTGGCGTCCATGCACTCCTGAAGCTCGGTACGGAGCTTGGTGACGCTCTCCGTGCCGTTGGAGTCGCGCAGCCGCTCGACCTGGTCCTGGACCTGCTTGGCCGGGTCCTCGGGCAGCTCGACGAACTCGCTCTTGTGCGCGTACTCCGCGGCGGCGATGCCCGCGCGGCGGCCGAACACGTTGATGTCCAGCAGCGAGTTCGTGCCCAGGCGGTTGGCGCCGTGCACGGAGACACAGGCGACCTCGCCGGCGGCGTACAGGCCCGGGACGACGGTGGTGTTGTCGGCCAGCACCTCGCCCTCGACGTTGGTCGGGATGCCGCCCATGGCGTAGTGCGCGGTCGGCTGGATCGGGATCGGGTCCGTGTAGGGCTCGATGCCGAGGTAGGTCCGCGCGAACTCGGTGATGTCGGGCAGCTTGGCGTCCAGCTGCTCCGGCGGCAGGTGGGTGAGGTCGAGGTAGACGTGGTCGCCCTCGGGACCGCAGCCACGGCCCTCGCGGATCTCCGTGTAGATGGAGCGCGAGACGACGTCACGCGAGGCGAGGTCCTTCATGACCGGCGCGTACTTCTCCATGAAGCGCTCGCCGTCCTTGTTGCGGAGGATGCCGCCCTCACCACGGGCGCCCTCCGTCAGCAGGATGCCCATCCGCCAGATGCCGGTCGGGTGGAACTGGAAGAACTCCATGTCCTCCAGCGGCAGCCCACGGCGCCAGGCGGCGGCCTGGCCGTCACCGGTCAGGGTGTGCGCGTTGGAGGTCACCTTGAAGAACTTGCCGGTGCCGCCGGACGCGAAGATGATCGACTTCGCCTGGAAGACGTGGATCTCGCCGGTCGCCAGCTCGTAGGCGACGACACCGGCGGACTTCTTGACCCCGTCGACGTCGTTGAGCAGCAGGTCCAGCACGTAGAACTCGTTGAAGAACTCCACGCCCTCCTTGACGCAGTTCTGGTACAGCGTCTGGAGGATCATGTGACCGGTGCGGTCCGAGGCGTAGCAGGACCGGCGGACCGGGGCCTCACCGTGGTTACGGGAGTGACCGCCGAAGCGGCGCTGGTCGATCGTGCCGTTCGGGGTCCGGTTGAAGGGCAGGCCCATCTTCTCCAGGTCGAGGACCGAGTCGATGGCCTCCTTCGCGAGGATCTCGGCGGCGTCCTGGTCGACCAGGTAGTCGCCACCCTTGATCGTGTCGAAGGTGTGCCACTCCCAGTTGTCCTCCTCGACGTTGGCCAGGGCGGCGGCCATGCCGCCCTGCGCCGCGCCGGTGTGGGAGCGAGTGGGGTAGAGCTTCGTCAGGACGGCGGTGCGGCTGCGCTTCGTCGACTCGATGGCCGCGCGCATGCCGGCGCCACCCGCGCCGACGATGACGGTGTCGTACTTGTGGATCTTCATTGTTCCAGTCAGCCCCGGCTTTAGCGGATGTTCGGGTCGAAGGTGAAGATCACCAGCGTGCCCAGAAGGACGGTGAACACCGTGGCGGCGTACAGCAGCATCTTCAGCCAGAAGCGGGTGTTGTCCCGCTGCGCGTAGTCGTTGATGACCGTGCGCAGGCCGTTCGCGCCGTGCAGCATCGCGAGCCACAGCATGATCAGGTCCCAGGCCTGCCAGAACGGCGAGGCCCAGCGGCCCGCCACGAAGGCGAAGCCGATCTTGCTCACGCCGCCGTCCAGCACCAGCTGGACCAGCAGGTGGCCGAGGACCAGGACGACCAGCACGATGCCGGACAGCCGCATGAACAGCCAGCCGTACAGCTCGAAGTTGGTCCGGGTCGACCGCGGGGTCTTCTTCGTACGGGCGCGGGGCGGCTCGATGACGGGAGCCGGGTTGTCCACGTCGTACAGGGACACGGAGTCGTTCACAGGAGTCGTCTCAGCAGAGGACATCGCGCTTCATCAGCTCCCGAACAGCGTGCGCAGGGTGTGCTGCAGCACGGGGTAGAAGGCGCCGGCCATCAGGACAAGCCAGACACCGACAACGGTCCACAGCAGCTGCTTCTGGTACCTCGTGCCCTTGGACCAGAAGTCCACGGCCACGACGCGCAGGCCGTTGAGCGCGTGGAAGAGGATGGCGGCCACCAGGCCGTACTCCATCACGTTGACGAGTGGCGTCTTGTACGTGGCGACTACGTCGTCGTAGGCCTCAGGGGAGACACGAACGAGAGCGGTGTCGAGCACGTGCACGAACAGGAAGAAGAAAATGAGGACGCCGGTGACTCGATGAGCCACCCAGGACCACATACCTTCCCGGCCGCGATACAGCGTTCCAGCCGGCACGGAAAAACCCTCCGGGAGCGGGGACTGGGGCCTGCCGGCTTCACTGTCGGTCTGGCCCGGCCGGGTACGGTCCACCGGCCCTGGCCATCGTAGCGACGACTTGTCGGTTCCTCCCGCCGGGGTCCTCAGGTGTGATCAAACAAGCACGGACGGACTATCGGACAGGGAGGAAACGGGCTATCAGGGACCTTGGGTGACAAGCTGGGCGAGGCGGCCGCGGGCGATCCGGCGCAGCTCCTCGGCGGCGACGGCGCGCTCCTCGTCCGGCTCGTGCGCCAGCCGGTCCCGGATGCCGCTCAGTACGTGGTCCAGCAGCCGGTCCTCGCGCAGCCCGTCCAGGCAGATCACGAAGACATGGCGGAAGCGGCGCTCGTACTCGGCGTGGGCGGCGCGCAGCGCGGTGTGGGCCGCGAGGGTCCCGCGGCCGCGGGCGCCCGCGAGCGGCTGCGGCGACACGGACTCCTCGGCCAGCGCCTCGGCGAGGTCGGCCGGGCTGAGGTCGTAACTGGCCTCGTCGGCGGCGGCCAGCAGCGCTTCCAGGTCGGGATACGGGCGGTGCGCGGCGATCCGGCGGGCCCAGCGGCGGCTTCCGCAGCAGGCCAGCAGTGCGGCCTCGGCGGCTCCAGCGGCGGCCGAATTCAGCCGGTCGAGTCCGGGCGCGCCGTCCGGTGCCACCCGCCGCGGGCGGCACGTCTGCGAGGGTATGCCGGGCCGGGCGGTGGGCAGAGTGGTCGGCCGGGCGGGGAACTCGTCGGACAGCGTGAACTCCTCGGATTTCGGGATACCTGGGGGCGACCTGGAGTGGGGTGCGCAGTCCGCGTCTCCGGCCAGGGCGGCCACACCGTCAGGGTGGCGAGGGCACTGGGGAAAGGGGGACTGCCGGCGCTCGCGCCGTCTTCTGGGGGTGGAGGTCGGGTGACGGGGAGACTGCCGGCGCTCGCGCCGTCTTCTGGGGGTGGAGGTCGGGTGACGGGCGGGCGAATCGTCACCGTAACGACGGGAGTCGGACTCTGTCCGACGGATGCGCGAATTTCACCCGGATGAGAGAGCTTTCGCGCGCGTAGTGGACGAGACGTTTCTCCAGCTGGTCATACTTCGCCCTGGAAAGGGAGGTTTGCGTAGATGAGGAAGTTGACGGCATGGGTGGCACTGGCCGCCTCGGCCCTGACCATCACCGGCTGCTCCGGCGACTCCGGAGAGCGCGGCAGCGGCAGCGGAAGCCAGGATTCAAAGTCCCCCACGTCCGCCGCGTCCTCCGCCGCGCCCACGCCCCGCTGGGCCGCGGTCAAGGGAGCCCCGCGCACGATCCCCGCCGTCCGCTCCTTCAAGGCGGCCGACGGGAACGGCTGGCGGGTATCGAAGAACGCCCGCGTCGTCGTCCCCGCGGGCCAGGACAGCCCGCTCGCCGACGAGGCCCGCCGGCTCGCCGCCGACCTCGGCGGCCTGAAGCTGTCCTGGCAGGACGACGCCCGCCCCGGCGACATCGAGCTGGCGATCTCCGGCAAGGGCAAGGCCGCGAAGGCGAACAACGCGGCCCCCGCGAGCACCGCCGACGAGGCCTACACGATCACCGCCCGCGACACCCGGCTCACCCTGACCGCGCCCACCGACACCGGCGTCTTCAACGCCACCCGCACGGTCGTGCAGTCCGTACGGGCGGCCAACGGCGTCCCCGAGGGCACCATCGAGGACCGCCCCGACCGGGCCCAGCGCGGGCTGCTCATGGACATCGCCCGCAAGCACTACACGGCCGACTGGCTGGAGAAGCGCATCCGGGAGCTGGCCGACCTCAAGCTCAACCAGCTCCAGCTGCACTTCTCCGACGACCAGGCGTTCCGCATCGAGAGCTCCAGCCACCCGGAAATCGTTTCGAAGGACCACCTCACCAAGGCCGAGGTCCGCCACCTGGTGAAGCTCGCCCGCGAACTGCACATCACCGTCATCCCCGAGCTCGACTCCCCGGGCCACCTCGGCGCGGTGATCGACAAGCACCCCTCGCTCCAGCTGCGCAGCGCCGCCGGCACCTCCCAGCGCGGCGCGATCGACATCTCGCAGCCCAAGGCCGCGCAGATCGTCGACGACCTGCTCAAGGAGTACGCGAAGCTGTTCGCCGAGGAGGGCGTGCCCGGACCGCACTGGCACCTGGGCGGCGACGAGTACCGCGCCCTGACGGTGAAGTCCCCCGGCGCCACCTACCCGCAGCTCGCCCGCGCCGCCACGAAGAAGTACGGCGCCAGGGCCACCGTCCAGGACCTGACGACCGGCTGGCTCAACGACCGCGAGAAGACCCTGCGCAACGCGGGAGTACAGCAGGTCGAAGCGTGGAACGACGGCTTCCACGACAGCAAGGTGGTCACCCCGGCCAAGGACCGCACGGTCGCGTACTGGACCGGCAAGGAGATCGGCGCCAACCAGCCGGCCCCGTTCCTGAAGGCCGGGCGCACGGTCGTGAACCTCAACGACGAGTACCTCTACTACGTGCTCGGCCAGCCGAACGACTTCACCTACCCGACCGGCGAGCGCATCTACAAGGAGTGGACCCCGGCCGTGCTGCGCGGCAGCAGCCCGGTGGCCGCCTCGCTCGCCGGACCCGACCGGGTCCCCGGCGCCCGCCTCGGCGTCTGGGGAGACATCCCGCAGTCCCAGACCACCGAGCAGGTCGCCCGCGGCATCCGGATGCCGCTCGTCGCGCTCTCCCAGAAGGTCTGGGACCCGCGGAAGCCGCAGCTGTCCTGGACCGACTTCAAGACCCGGGCCGCGACGGTGGCGCCCGCCCGCTGAACGGCCCGGACGTACGCCTTTCCACCGGTATGTCACGGTCCGCTGTGACGTTCCTGCGCCCCGGCACGCTGTACGGCGCAGCAAGGAAGTGCCCGGTTGCGAAGGGGAAGGCGTACGTCATGAGCCTGGTGGAACTGGTCGCGCGTGCAGATGCGCGCGGGCTGGCGGCGAGCGGTCTCGCCTGCCTGGACCGCTGTCTGCCGCTGCTCGGCGCCGACGACGACGCGCTGCGCCCGCTGTGGGCGAGCCTGACGGCGGACGGCACGGCATGGGGCCCCCAGCTGACCGCGGTACGGGCCCTGCTGCCGCAGGCACCGGCCGACGCCGCGCCGGGGGCCGAGGACCCCGCCGCGCTGGCCCGCCGGATGGCCGACGGCGCGCCGGTCGACCGCACCGACGACGGCGCGCTGCGCGCCTGGGCCGACGACTGCTCCCTCGCGGCGCTCCGTATCCACAGCCTGCTCGACCCCGGCGCCACGGACGCGGTCACGCACACCCTGGAGGACCGCCGCGCGGGCCGCACGGACGGCATGACGCCGCTGGTCGAGGCCGAACTCCGGCGGCAGACGACCATCCTGGAACTCCTCTCGGCGCACGGCCCCGTGGGCCTGCGGCAGGCGGTGGAGCTCTCCGCCGAGGGCCGCCGCGTGGTGCGCGCCGTCGTCTCGCGGCAGGCCCGCGGCGCCGTCTGAGCCCGCCGCCCGAGCCTGCCGCCCGAGCCGCATGGGCTCGCCGTCCGGAGCCCGCCGTCCGGGGCCCGCGACCGGATGCCGTTCGGCCACGGGCCGCGGCCGGATGCCCGTCGGTGCTGGTCACGGGGGTGCCGACGGCTCGGCGTCCGCGACACTGTGACATTTCCGTCCGTTCTCACGCTGATGACATCGGGGGCGCGGACGCCCTGATCCGTGCCACGCCACGCCGGGTGTCCCGGAGCTGGACGCATGAAGAGGACAGCGGTTGGGCCGAAGAGCGGAACCCCGTCGCGCGTCGGCGCACGACGGGGAGCTGAGCGCGGCCGTGGCCCGGGCTCAGCAGGGGGACGAGGCCGCCTTCGCGGTCGTGTACCGCCTGGTGCAGCCGGGGCTGCTCGGCCATCTGCGCGGACTCGTCGGCGAAGCGGCCGAGACGGTGGCGGCCGAGGCGTGGCAGGAGATCGCCCGCGACCTCGGCCGGTTCCACGGCGACGGCGCGGGGTTCCGCGGCTGGACAACGGCCATCGCCCGACACCGGGCGTCGGCCGCGGCACGCCGCCCGGAAGCGGGACAGCGGGCCGCTGCGCCGGAGCCGGACGGGCCGGAGCCGGTCGAGTCGGCAGGCCCGCTCGGTACGTACGAAGAAGTGCCGGCGGCTCTCTCGGCCCGGCGGGCGCTGGAGCTGATCGCGGGGCTGCCGCGCGACCAGGGCGAGGCGGTGCTGCTGCGCGTCGTGGTCGGCCTCGACGGACCGGCGGCCGCCCGCGTCCTGGGGCAGCGGCCCGAGGCCGTACGGGCGTCGGCCCACCGGGGGCTGCGGCGGCTGGCGGCACGGCTGGACGAACGGGGAAACGGGGAAGACCGAAGCGGAACGAGGGACAAGAGGAGAAGGTGAGGGGCCACGCATGGGTGGCGGTTCCAGGAGTGCCGGTGCGGCGCCCGCTGACGACGACGGGGGCGGCCCCGCCGCGCTGGGCGAACTGCTCGGCGCCGCGGTGCGGGCCGGCTCCGCCGTCACCCCCGAAGGAGAACGACGGGCGGTCGCCGCGTTCCGCGCGGCCCGGGACGCCCGGGAGGACGCGGCGGGCGCCGGACGGCGGGACGACGGGCGCCCGCGCGCGGCGCGGCGCGTCGGATGGCCGGTACGCGCCGCTGTCGGGGCGCTGCTGACCTCGGTGACGCTGGGCGGCATCGCCGTGGCGTCGATGGGCGGCCTGCACGGCAGCGCCCCGGAGCGGCCCCGCCCGTCGCCCACCGCGCCCGGCCGCGCGACACCCCCGTCCCTCCGCCCCGCCTCGCCCACGGACCCCGTGGCCCCCCTCATCAAGCCCCCGCACACCTCCCCGGAACCGCCGAGGGCGAAGCAGCACGACGGGAAGGGCCAGGGCGGCAAGGGCCACCACCAGGGCAAGGGCCACGGCAGCAAGGGCTACCAGGGCAAGGGCCACGGCAACGGCAAGGACCGTCCCGGCACGCAGAGCGAGGGCAAGCGGCAGGGCGGCAAGAGTCCCGACGACAAGCGCGACGGGGGCAGCAAGCGTCACGGGGGCAGCAAGCCCGACGGAGACAGGAAGCGCGACGGTGAGCGGCGCCACGGCCACGGCAAGGGGCGCCCCCACAAGAAGCCGCACCACGGGGACGGGGCGCGTCACGCCAGTACGACGCGCCACCACGAGCAGCGACACGAGAAGCGCTACGAGGGGCGGCACGAGAAGCCGCAGCGCCAAGCCGGGCCGGAGAAGGCGCAGCAGGCGCGCGAAGCCCGGGAGAAGTGAGGGGAAGGGGACGGCCGGGGCCGCCACCCCCCACAGGAGAGGCCCCGGCCGTCGTTCATGGGAGGGCCGCACCGGGCCCTCATCCTCTACAGCGTCGGCAGGGCCGAAAGCGTCACAGTGGCGTCACACGCCGTACGGACGACCGCTTCCTGATGACTCTGGACGCAGGGCGGCCGATGCCCGTAACGTGCAGGTCCGCGCCGGTCGGTGCGCTCGTCACGCGTCATGCGGCGGCCCGCCGGGGCCGGCGGACGGGCCGGACGTACTTACTTCGGCGTAGGTGGCACCACGGGATACCGTCGGCGCCATAAGCAGTTCGTTTACCTGCGGTAGCCGGATGACGGCAGCAGACGTAGGCAGCAACGACCGGGCAGCGGATGCTCCGCGTGCGACAGGATGGACCCGTGCAAGGGGACGACACTCAGCCGGACGACAGCCGGTTGACGGTCGCCGTACAGGCGGCACAGGACGGCGACGAGGCGGCCTTCCGTACCGTCTACCGGGCCGTACATCCGCGACTTCTGGGATATGTACGGACCCTGGTGGGCGAAGCGGACGCGGAGGATGTCGCCTCCGAAGCCTGGCTGCAGATCACCCGGGACCTCGTCCGGTTCAGCGGCGACGCCGACCGCTTCCGCGGCTGGGCGGCCCGCATCGCCCGCAACCGCGCCCTGGACCACATCCGCATGCGCGGCCGCCGCCCGGCCATCGGCGGCGACGAGAGCGAACTGACCGACAAGCCGGGCCCGTCCGACACCGTCGACGAGGCCCTGGAGTCGCTCGGCACGGGCCGCGCGTTCCGGCTGATCTCCCAGCTGCCCCAGGACCAGGCCGAGGCGGTCGTGCTGCGGGTGGTCGTCGGGCTCGACGCCAAGAGCGCGGCCGGAGTGCTCGGCAAGCGCCCGGGCGCCGTGCGCACCGCGGCCCACCGCGGACTGCGCCGGCTCGCGGAGCTGATCACCGGGCGGGGGGAGGACGCGGCGCCCGGTGAAGGAGGCGTTCCGCCGGAGCAACCGGAAGGGCTTCCCGACCGTCCTGTAGCAGGGGAGCAGCCGGCCGACGGGCCTGTGGGCGGGGTGCCTCCCCAGGGCCGTGCACGCCGCAGCGGCGGAACGGAACCGTGCGTACCTGGTGTGACGGAAACGGCCGCACGTACGCAGAAGGACATGTGATGGCCGACGACCGGTACAACTGGCTCGACGAGGACGCCGCGGAGCGTTTGCTGCGTGGCGAACGGGTCGATGCCGGACGCGGCCGCGGCGCGGAAGAACTCGACGACCTGCTCGACGCGGCCGCCAGGACGGCCGCCGCCCCTTCTCCCGACACCGCGCTCCCCGGCGAGGAGGCCGCCGTCGCCGCTTTCCGGCAGGCTTCGGCAGGCAGGTCTACGCGCGACACGGCCACGGCCGCCGGCGCGGCGGAGAGCGCCGCGGAGGACGGGATACCCGTGGTGCGGTCCGTGCCCGGCGGCGGCGCGCCCCGCACCTCCGAACGCACCCGCCTCGGCCGCCCCTTCCGGCGCGGCCTCGCCGTCGCCCTCGCCGGCTGCGCCCTCGGTGGCGTCGCCGTGGCCACCGGCACCGGAGTCCTCCCCACCCCCTTCCGCGGCGGCGAACCCGGCCCGTCCCCCAGCGTCTCGGCCGCCGTCACCCCCAGCCCGCTGGAGAGCCGGGCCCCCGCCCCCGATGCCTCGGACGGAGGCACGCGCGCACCCGACGCCGGCACGGACGCCGCGGACCCCGCGACCCCCACCACGCCCGAGCGCCCCGACGGGCGGCCGACACTCGGCCGCGACGGCGACGACGCAGCCGTGGACCTCCCCGTACCGGACCTCACCCCCGGCGGGAAGGACGCGGACGGCGGCGACCGGGCCGAGCGGCGGGCGGCCGCACTCGCCCTCTGCCGCGACTACGAAGCCGGCCGCGTCGACTCCGGCGACCGGGACCGGGTACGCCGCCTGGAGCGCGCGGCCGGCGGCGCCGACCGGCTGCACGCCTTCTGTCGGCGGTACCTCCAGCAGAACGGCCTGACCGGCGGGGTCGGCGGCTCGGGGGACGCCACAGGCGGCTCCTCCGGCCTCACGGGCGGCACCGGTTCCTCCGGTGACGGCACGTCGGGCGACGGCGGCTCCGACGGCGGCAGCGGCTCCGGGGGCGGCGCGTCGGGCGGCGGCCAGGGCGACGACGACGAAAGCCACCCAGGCTACGCGCCGAGCGTCTCACCGACCCCCGCCCCCACCACGGCGACCCCGTCGCCCGAGTCCACGGACGCCACGCGGACTCCCTCCGCCACCCCGTCCCCGACCGGCTGACACCCCTCCTGACCATCGGGTGTGACGTTTTTTGAACCCGTGACGCTGTACGTACTGAAGCCGACTGGTCATCGGCTGCGCGGGCGCCGGGGTTCCCCCCGTACCTACGGCACCGCGCGTCGGCGCGAGCGGGGCACGTTCCCCCGGCCCCGCTCGCGCCCCTTTTTTTGCGCCTAAGCCGGCGCCGCTCTCGCGGATCCTGTGCTCGCCGTTGTGGTTGCTCAATTGATGGTTGCGGTCAAGAGCGGGGTGTTGCGTGTGGTCCGTTTTTTGCGGGCTGGGGTGGTTACTTGTATATGACTACCTTTGTGCCGGGGGGTGCCTGCTGGAACAGGGTGGCGATCTTGTTCTTGTCGCGGACGTTGACGCAGCCGTGTGAGGCGCCGGAGTAGCCGCGGGCCGCGAAGTCGGCGGAGTAGTGGATCGCCTGGCCGCCGCTGAAGAACATCGCGTACGGCATCGGCGTGTCGTAGAGCGTCGAGACGTGGTGGCGGCTCTTGAAGGTGATGGCGAAGGTGCCCTCGCGGGTGGGCGCGTACTGCGAGCCGAAGCGCACGTCCATCGCCGAGACGGCCCGGCCGTCAACCATCCATGTCAGCGTGTCACTCGTCTTGCTTATGCAGATCACGCGGCCCGTCAGACAGCGCTTGTCGGGCGCCGCGGCCGGCTTGGCGGTCGGCGGATACAGCTCGCTCCGCGTCGGCGCGTGCGTCCGTGCCCGCAGGGCGCTCAGTGTCGCCGCGTCCACGCTGCCCGTACGCGGCAGGCCCTGCGCGCGCTGGAAGTCCGAGACCGCGGCGGCGGTGACCGGGCCGTAGTACCCCGTGGGATTCCGGTCGAAGTGCTGCACCTGGCGCAGGCGCGCCTGCAGCTCGCGCACCTGCTCGCTCCGGGCGCCCTGGGCCGGCACCGGCTTCGGCGCGGCGTGCGTCGGGTCCGTCGCGCGGGACGAGGGCGGCGCGGCCGGTGCGGTCGGCGGGGCCGTGGCGGTCCGCCCGGCGCCCTTGCCGTCGTCGACCCGGATCCGCATCTCCTTGCAGCCCGTCGTCGACGTCAGGACGGCGGCCAGCACCAGCGTGCCGGTCAGCGTGCGGAACGCTTCGCTGCGATGCATGTCCCACCCCTGTGGTCTCACCCGCCCCTCCTCATGCTTCCCGGCGCTGCGGCCCGCGGAACCTGCGGTCATGCTGTGAGCAAGGTCCCAGGCCGCGCCCCTCCACGGGGCGCACGGGCGCCGCTACAGTCCGTCGCAAACGCCCATCATTACTGAGCAGTAGCACAGCGGGAGGCAGGCACCATGGCGCGCGAGACCGGCAGTTCTCGGCACACCGAGAGCGGTTTGCCCATCGAACCCGTCTACGGGCCGGACGCGCTCGGCGACTGGGACGCCGCGGACAAGCTGGGCGAGCCCGGCGCGTACCCCTACACCCGTGGCGTGTACCCCACGATGTACACCGGACGCCCGTGGACGATGCGCCAGTACGCCGGCTTCGGTACGGCCAAGGAGTCCAACGCGCGCTACAAGCAGCTGATCGAGAACGGCACGATGGGCCTCTCGGTCGCCTTCGACCTGCCGACCCAGATGGGCCACGACTCCGACGCGCCGATCGCCTCCGGCGAGGTCGGCAAGGTCGGCGTGGCGATCGACTCCATCGAGGACATGCGGGTGCTGTTCGACGGCATCCCGCTGGACAAGGTCTCCACCTCGATGACCATCAACGCGCCGGGCGCCCTGCTGCTGCTCCTGTACCAACTGGTCGGCGAGGAGCAGGGCGTGGACCCCGCCAAGCTCACCGGCACCATCCAGAACGACGTGCTCAAGGAGTACATCGCCCGCGGCACGTACATCTTTCCGCCCAAGCCGTCGCTGCGCCTGATCGCCGACATCTTCAAGTACTGCAAGGCCGAGATCCCGAAGTGGAACACCATCTCGATCTCCGGCTACCACATGGCCGAGGCCGGCGCCTCCCCCGCGCAGGAGATCGCGTTCACCCTCGCGGACGGCATCGAGTACGTACGCACCGCCGTCGCCGCCGGCATGGACGTCGACGACTTCGCCCCGCGGCTCTCCTTCTTCTTCGTCTCCCGCACGACGATCCTCGAAGAGGTGGCCAAGTTCCGTGCCGCCCGCCGCATCTGGGCCCGCGTCATGAAGGAGGAGTTCGGCGCCGAGAACCCCAAGTCGCTGATGCTGCGCTTCCACACGCAGACCGCCGGCGTGCAGCTGACGGCCCAGCAGCCCGAGGTCAACCTCGTACGCGTGGCCGTCCAGGGCCTGGCCGCCGTCCTCGGCGGCACCCAGTCGCTGCACACCAACTCCTTCGACGAGGCCATCGCCCTCCCCACCGACAAGTCGGCCCGCCTCGCCCTGCGCACCCAGCAGGTCCTCGCATACGAGACCGATGTCACCGCCACCGTCGACCCGTTCGCCGGGTCCTACGTCGTCGAGAAGATGACCGACGACGTCGAGGCCGCCGCCGTCGAACTGATGGGCAGGGTCGAGGACCTGGGCGGTGCCGTCACCGCCATCGAGAACGGCTTCCAGAAGAACGAGATCGAGCGCAGCGCGTACCGCATCGCCCAGGAGACCGACTCCGGCGAGCGCGTCGTCGTCGGCGTCAACCGCTACCAGCTCGACGAGGAAGAGCTGTACGAGCCGCACCGCGTCGACCCGGCCATCGAGGCCCAGCAGGCCGAACGCCTGAAGAAGCTGCGCGCCGAGCGCGACCGGGCCGCGGTGGACGCCGCCCTGGCCGACCTGAAAAAGGCCGCCGAGGGCACGGACAACGTCCTCTACCCCATGAAGCAGGCCCTGAAGGCCAGGGCAACGGTCGGCGAGGTCTGCAACACCCTCCGAGACGTCTGGGGCGCGTACGTCCCGACGGACGCGTTCTGACCGGAGACGGCCGGTGGTGAGGGCGGGGCGCGGACCGTGGTCCGCGCCCTGAGTCACACTGGTGTCATGTCGTCACCCCGTCGTACCTGTCCCGTGTGCACCAGAGACATTGCTGTGGTCGGGGGGCGGTTTGCCCGGCATGATCCGCCTGGGCGGCGGTCCGGGCTGGAGCTGATCTCGTGTCCGGGGTCGCGGCGGATGGCGCCCATGATGGCGCCGGCGGAGAAGCTGTTCGATCCGGAGGAGCCGCCGTTTCCGGGGCAGCAGCCGTTGTTCTGAGGGCGCGTGTGCCTGGCCCGTCAGGGGGCGAGGATGTCCAGTTCGGCCATCGCGCCGACGGTGATCTCGCGGGTCAGCTCCTCGGCGCGGGCCGCGTCGCCGGTGCGGATCGCCTCGGCGACCTGGACGTGCAGGGTGACCGCCGCCGGGTCGGGGTCGGTGAACATCACGTGGTGGTGGGTGCGGCCGGTCAGGATCGCCGCCACCACTTCGTGCAGGCGGGCGAACATCTCGTTGCCCGAGGCCGTCAGCAGCGTCCTGTGGAAGTCGGTGTCGTGGACGAGGTACGCCTCCAGCTGCTGGCCGCGTGAGGTGGCCACCATGCCCATCGCGTGCTCGGTGAGCGCCGCGCACTGCTCGGGCGTGGCGTTCCGGGCCGCCAGTCCCGCCGCGACCGGTTCGACTGCGCAGCGCAGCACGGTGAGGGAGCGGAGCTGGCGGGCGCGGTCGGCGCCGGCCAGCCGCCAGCGGATGACCCGCGGGTCATAGACGTTCCATTCCTCGGTGGGGCGGACGGTCACGCCCACCCGGCGCCGGGATTCCACCAGGTGCATGGACTCCAGGACGCGTACCGCCTCCCGGATGACCGTGCGGGAGACGTCGTAGCGCTGGGCCAGCTCGTCGGTGCGCAGGACCGAACCCGGCCGGTGCTCGCCGGCTGTGATCTCCGGCCCGAGGGACTCCAGCACCCTCGCATGCAGTCCCTGCCCCGCGTTTTCCATGCGATAAGCCTACGTTCCCGAGCCTCGGGAAGATTAAGTATGACGTTTGCATCACAGACTCTTGAATACGTCGTACCTAATGGGTTTCAGTGGAGCGATGCATTCGAGCCACCGAGGTGGTTCGTCACGCCAAGTCAATGAGGACGAGCGAGCGAGGTAGACCGCGATGAGCACCCCCCATGTCATCGTCGTGATGGGAGTCGCCGGCACCGGCAAGACGACGATCGGACCGCTCGTCGCCGACGCGCTGGATGTGCCGTACGCCGAGGGCGACGACTTTCATCCCCCGGCCAACATCGCCAAGATGTCCGCCGGGTACCCGCTCGACGACGCCGACCGTGAGCCGTGGCTGGACGCCATCGGCGCCTGGGCGCACGACCGGGCCGGCAAGGGCGGGGTGGTCAGCAGCTCCGCGCTCAAGCGGGTCTACCGCGACCGTCTCCGGGCCGCCGCGCCCGGCATCGTCTTCCTGCACCTCACCGGCTCGCGCGAGCTGATCGAGGGCCGCATGTCCGAGCGCAAGGGCCACTTCATGCCCACCGCGCTGCTGGACTCCCAGTTCGCCACCCTGCAGCCGCTCGCCGACGACGAGCGCGGTGTGGCGGTGGACGTCTCCGGCACCCCGGAAGAGATCACCGAGCGGGCCGTCGCAGCGCTGCGGCAGCTCGACGAGGGCACCTCCCCGGCCGCCACCGAGCTCTGATCAGGAGCCGCACCCCCGAGCTCTGAACCGGCGCCCTTCCCCGGGGCTCCGGTACCGAGCCGTACCCCCGAGCTCCGATCACGAGACCGGGCTCCTACCGAAGGACACGCCGTGACCCATCTCAGCGTCGAGATGATGGCAGCGGACGCGGCCGAGCCGATCACCTCGGCAGGCAACGCTCAGCTGGGCATCTCCGTACTCGTCGGCATCGCCGTCATCGTTCTGCTCATCACCCGGTTCAAGCTGCACGCCTTCCTGGCCCTGACCATCGGCTCGCTGGCGCTCGGCGCCGTTGCGGGCGCGCCGCTGGACAAGGCCATCACCAGCTTCACCAGCGGCCTGGGCGACACCGTCGCCGGCGTGGGCGTGCTGATCGCGCTCGGCGCGATCCTCGGCAAGCTGCTCGCCGACTCCGGCGGCGCCGACCAGATCGTCGACACGATCCTCGCCAAGTCCAGCAGACGCATGATGCCGTGGGCGATGGTCCTGATCGCCGCGATCGTCGGTCTGCCGCTCTTCTTCGAGGTCGGCATCGTGCTGCTGATCCCGGTCGTGCTGCTGGTCGCCAAGCGCGGCAACTTCTCCCTGATGCGGATCGGCATCCCGGCGCTGGCCGGCCTCTCCGTCATGCACGGTCTGATCCCGCCGCACCCCGGCCCGCTCGTCGCCATCGACGCGATCAAGGCCAACCTCGGCGTCACCCTCGCCCTCGGCGTGGTCGTCGCGATCCCGACCGCGATCCTGGCGGGCCCGGTCTTCTCCCGCTTCGCCGCCCGCTGGGTGGACATCGCCCCGCCGGAGAAGATGATCCCCCAGCGTCCCTCCGAGGACCTGGAGAAGCGCCCCAGCTTCGGCGCGACGCTGTCCACCGTGCTGCTGCCGGTCGTCCTGATGCTCGCCAAGGCCCTGGTCGACATCGTCGTCGACGACCCCGAGGACCACGTGCAGCGCGTCTTCGACGTGATCGGCTCCCCGATGATCGCGCTGCTGGTCGCGGTGCTGGTCGGCATGTTCACCCTCGGCCGGGCCGCGGGCTTCACCGCCGGGCGGCTCTCCACGACGGTGGAGAAGTCCCTCGCCCCGATCGCCGGCATCCTGCTGATCGTCGGCGCGGGCGGCGGCTTCAAGCAGACCCTGGTCGACGTCGGCGTCGGTGACATGATCCTGGACCTGTCCAAGGACTGGGGCCTGCCCGCGCTGCTGCTCGGCTGGCTGATCGCGGTCGCCATCCGCCTCGCCACCGGCTCCGCGACGGTCGCCACGGTCTCCGCCGCCGGGCTCGTCGCCCCGCTGGCCGCCGACATGAGCACCACCCACGCGGCGCTCATGGTCCTCGCGGTCGGCGCCGGCTCGCTCTTCTTCAGCCACGTCAACGACGCGGGATTCTGGCTGGTGAAGGAGTACTTCGGCATGAACGTCGGGCAGACGGTCAAGACCTGGTCCCTGATGGAGACGATCATCTCCGTCGTGTCGATCATCTGCGTGCTGCTGCTGTCGCTGGTCTTGTAGCCCGGCACGGGGAAATCTCTTCGCGGCAGGGCCGTACGGACGGATAGCGTCCGTACGGCCCTTCGTGGCTTCCGGACCTCCTGTTCTCCGTACGAGAGGCGATCCCATGAGCAGCGACGACGGCGTACCGGTCGACCACGCGCTGGTGCGCGCAGCGGAGGAGGCCGTCGCGGCGTACGCGCAGGGCGACGACCACACCGTGGCGGCGGCCGCCAGGACGGCCGACGGCCGCATCGTCACCGGCCTGAACGTCTACCACTTCACCGGCGGCCCCTGCGCCGAGCTGGTCGTCATGGGGGCAGCGGCCGCGCAGGGCGCGTACGACCTGCGGCAGATCGTGGCGGTCGCCGACGAGGGCCGCGGCGTCGTCCCGCCCTGCGGCCGCTGCCGCCAGGTGCTGCTGGACTACTACCCGGACCTCACCGTCGTGGTCGGCCCGGGCGGGGCGGTCCGGGCCCTGCCGGTCGGTGCGCTGCTGCCCGAGGCGTACGTGACGGCGGAACAGGACATCCCACCGGACCCGGTGGATCGGCCCTCCGGCAGCCACGCGTAACGCACGTCCGGCTCCCGCTCCTCGTTGTCCCGGCCGTCGGTGCGGAACCGCTCGCGGAAGCCGTGGCGCAGGTAGAACCGCTGCGCGGGCCGGTTGACCTGGAAGGTCCACAGCGCCGGCCCGCCGGGGCGGCGCTCCTTCGCCGGCGCGACGAAGCGGTCGCCGAGGCCCTGGCCGCGCCGTTCCGGGGCAGCTGGTCCAGCTCGCGCGTGCCGTGCAGCACCATCATTCCGGCGATCTCGCCGCCGGCGTCCGCGACCCGGGTCTCCCGTTCCGGTACGGCCACCGTGCGGAACCACGCCCGTACGACACCGGGCAGCGCGGCCTCGTACGACCGCAGCCACACCTCGGCCACGTCCGCCGCGTCCGCCGGTGCTCAGGCGGCCCGGGCGGTGGTGGCGGCCGGGAAGTGCCGGGTCAGTGCCGCGGCGACCGGGCCCGGTTCGGTGGCGGCCACGGCCACGTAGCCGTCCGGGCGGACCAGGAAGAGGCCGCCGTCGCCGTACGCCTGCCGGACGTGGCCCGAGGCGTCGAGCAGATCGGGCGTGGGGCCGCCGATCCGGTACGTGCGGACGTGCGCGGCCCACTCGGCGGCCGGCCGGGGCGGCTCGGCGCCGTCGAGGGCGAGCAGGGTGAAGTGCGGGCCCCGGAAGGCGTCGAAGAGGCGGAACGGCGTGCCGTCGGGGGTGGTGCAGGGCGCGTCGGGCGCGCGGTCGCCGGCCCGCAGCGCGTCCGGCGCGAGCCCGGTGCGGTGCTCGCCGGTCAGCGGGGACTCGCGGTAGCCGAGCGTGAGCTGGTGCAGGTCGCGGCCGCGCCGCAGTGAGCGGGAGCGGTGCAGCCGGGTGCTGGTCTCCAGGATCCCGGCGGCGACCGGCAGCCGCTCGCTCTCGTACGTGTCCAGCAGCGCGTCGGGCGCGCCGTGCCGCAGCACCTGGCCGAGCTTCCAGCCGAGGTTGTAGGCGTCCTGGACGCTGGTGTTCAGGCCCTGGCCGCCGGCGGGGGAGTGGACGTGCGCGGCGTCCCCGGCGAGGAGGACCCGGCCGTCGCGGAACCGTTCGGCCATGCCGGCGCGGGGCCGGAAGACCGAGGTCCACAGCACCTCGCGGATCTGCTCCGGGGCCAGGTGGGTGTGGGCCGCGAGGGTCGCGCGGACGGCCTCGGGGCGGGTGTCCGGGGTGTCGGCGGAGAGCGCTGTCATGCTCTGGAAGGTGTCCGTCCCGGCGAGCGGCAGCAGCGTGACGAAGCCGCCGCCCGGCTGCGGGAAGAGGTGCCAGTGGTCCCGGTCCAGGCCGGCCACGCGCAGATCCGCGAGGAGCACGGCGCCCGGCTCCAGGTCCGGGCCGCTCATCGGGGTGCCCAGCTGCCGGCGGACGGCGCTGCGGCCGCCGTCGGCGCCGACGAGGTACCGGGCGCGCACGGTGTGCGCGGGGCCGTCCGCGGTGGCCGCCAGCTCGGCGGTGACGCCGTCCGCGTCCTGGCGGAACGCCGTCAGCCCGGTGCGGAACCGGACGCTCCCGCCCAGTTCCGTCAGCCGCTGCAGGAGCAGCTCGGCGTTGCGCCACTGCGGGACCATCAGCGCGTTGGCGTACGGGGTGTGCGGCGTCGGCTCCACCCGCTCCACCATCTCGAACGTCTCCGAGATGCGGCCGTCCCGCCAGACGGCCATGTCCGGGTACGGGCCGCCCGCCGCGCGCACGGCGGGCAGCACGCCGAGGTCGTCGTAGACCTCCTGGGTGCGTGGCTGGAGCCCCGTGCCGCGGGCGCCGGGTGAGAGCGCGTCCTGCCGCTCGACGACCAGCGCGCGTACGCCGCGCCGGGCGAGGTCCACGGCGAGGGCCAGGCCGGTCGGGCCCGCTCCCGCGATCAGTACGTCCACGGTCGTGTCCATGCCTGCACCCCTGTCCTTAACGCTGTTAAGTGGCATGGTGCCGAGCATGGGCTTAACGGTGTTAAATTGTCAACATGGCAACGCGACTGGACCGGACACAGGTGGTGGACACCGCCCTGCGGCTGCTGAACGAGGTGGGCCTGGACGGGCTCACCCTGCGCCGCATCGCCAAGGAGCTGAACGTCCAGGCCCCGGCCCTGTACTGGCACTTCAAGAACAAGCAGGAACTGCTCGACGAGATGGCCACCGAGATGTTCCGGCGGATGGCGGCGGAGTTCGCCGGTGCCCCGCCGGGCGGCCCGGACGCGATCTGGCAGGACATGCTGCGGACGAGCTGCCGCACGCTGCGCCGCACCCTCCTGGACTACCGCGACGGCGGCAAGGTCTTCTCCGGCACGCGGATGACCGATGACAGCTACGCCGCGCCGATGGACGCCCTGCTGCGGGCGCTGACGGGCGTCGGCTTCACGCTCGGCGAGGCGGCGCACGCCTGGTGGGCCGCGTACAACTTCACGATCGGCCTGGTCATCGAGGAGCAGTCGGTCTTCCCCGAGCCCGGCCCGCCGGAGGAGCGCGGCCCGGAGTCCCGGGACCCCGCATACGACCTCGGCGACCGCGAGCGCCGGCTGGGAGACCGGTATCCGCTCGCGGCCGCCGTGGGCCAGGAGTTCTTCGGCGACTTCGACCGGGCCTTCGAGGCCGGTCTGCGCATCGTCGTCGCGGGAATCGAGGCGACGGCGCGGCCCGCCGCCTCCTGAGGTGCGCCCCGTGAGGTGCGCCCCGGGGGTCGCCCCGGGGTTCACCCCATGAGGGATCGTTTCAGCCGTGGGGTGAGGGGGCGTTCGACGAACCGGTACAGGCACCAGGCCAGGGCGAGCATCACCGCCACGACCAGCGGGAAGGTGGCCGCCGCCGGGAGGCCGAGGCCGCGGTGGAAAAGCTGTACGGCCACCCAGCCCAGGTGCTCGTGTATCAGGTAGAAGGGGTAGGTCAGGGCGCCGGCGACGGTCAGCCAGCGCCAGTTGGCCCACCGCAGCTTGCCCAGCGCCACGGCCGCGATCAGCAGGTAGCCGAGGGTGACGACGGCGATGATGCCGAGCGAGGGCCGGTAGGAGAACGCGTCCGGCATGTCCGCCGGGTGCCAGAGCCGGGAGACCGCGTAGTGCTGGCCGAGCAGCCAGCTGACTGCCACGATCGCCCAGCCGGTGGTGTCGCGGGGGCCGTAGCGGTGGATCAGGTAGAAGCCGATGCCGCCGATGAAGAACGGCGCGTACTCGGGCATGAGCGCGATGTCGAGGAACGAGTTGTTCGCCGCCTCGGCGACCACGGAGGCCAGCGTCCAGCCGGCGCAGAACATCACGACCCGGCCGCGGGTGGCGCCCGGCAGGACCACACAGAGCGCGAAGAGCGCGTAGAAGCGCAGCTCGGCCCAGAGCGTCCAGCACACGCCGAGCACCCGGTCCACGCCCAGCGGCATCTGCAGCATGGTGAGGTTGGTCAGCGCGTCGGTGGGGGAGACCGCCTCGTACGCCACCCAGGGGAGGGCGAAGACGGCGGTCACCAATATGACCGCCGCCCAGTACGCCGGGAAGAGGCGGGAGACGCGGCTCGCGAAGAACGCGCGGAGCGGCCGCCCCCAGCCGCTCATGCAGATCACGAAGCCACTGATGACGAAGAAGATCTGCACGCCCAGGCAGCCGTACGCGAAGAAGCCCGAGGCGGTCGGGAACTGGGCGGCGGGCGAACTGCCCCAGGCGTCGCCGATCTCGCCGTCCCGGCCGCCGTAGTGGTAGGCGGCCACCATCAGGGCGGCGAGCAGGCGCAGTCCGTCCAGGGCGCGCAGCCGGGTGGGGCCGACGGCGCGCAGGGGCACGGGCGCTCCCGGCCGCCGGTGGGCGGGGAGCGTGGGGGGAGCCGGTGCGGTCGTCATCCGAACGCTGCCCGCTTCTTGAGCCGGCGCTGCACCGAACGGGCCCGCCGGGCGACCCGCCGCACGGTGGCGTTGCGCGGGATGAACGCGAGCTGGACCGGCACCCCGCCGGGCAGCGCCAGGGCGGTGAGGCGGCGGCGCTTGAAGTAGCGCCAGGTGCCGGTGTCCAGCCGGGTGGCGAGGTAGCGCTCGGCCGCCGGACGCAGGTCCGGGTAGATCTGGTGCTGCATCGCGTACCCGACCGCCTTGACCAGGCCGGTCAGTTCGCGTGCCACCTCGCCCTCGGTGGGCGGCGTCCAGCGGGCCACCGCGGACGCGTCGGTCAGCGGCGGCAGCAGCGCGTCGACGATGGTGACCGGGACGCGGTTGCTGTTCTGGTACGGCGCCAGCCGCTCCAGCAGCAGGTCGGTGCCGATCCGGGCGACGGGCAGGCCGTAGAACGCGGTGGCCGTCAGCAGCGCGGTGGAGAAGCAGCCGACGACGAGCGCGGGCTTCATGCGCTGGTACAGCACCTCGGCGAGCTGCGGCGTGTCCTCCACGGTCAGCTCGGCACCGAGCCGCTCCGCCTCCTCCTCCAGCACCCGGGACCAGCGCGCGGGCGCGGTCGGGTGCGGCTTGAAGACGACCCGGCGGTGTCCCAGGTCCACGGCCCCGCGCAACATCTCGACGTGCAGCTCCTCCTCTTCCTCGGCGGTGAGGATGGAGAGCGCGGAGAGGTACTGGCCCAGCAGCAGGGCACCGCCCCCGTCCGGTACGGGCGCCGGCTCCGTACGCCGCTCCGTCTCCTCGGCCAGCTCCGCCAGCACCGCGAGGAACGGCTCGGTCGGCACCGTCTCGGCCGGCACCCCGAACTCGGTGAGCAGCAGCGGCTTCAGACCGGACACCAGGTCCAGGTGGAGCAGGCGCCGGATGCGGGTGCCGACCAGCGGGTCGAGCTTGGAGCGGGTCGGCCCGTAGCTCATCAGGCCGTCCGCGTAGACCTCGACCGGCGCGCCCTGGAAGATCTGGCAGAGCGCGAGCGCCGGATTGACCTGGATGGACTCGACGATCAGCTCGACGGGCGCGTCACCCAGCTCCCACAGCAGCCGCAGATGGCGCTCCCACAGGGGCGCGTCATCGGCGCGCGGGGCCCAGCCGCCGGGGTGGAACGGGGAGATCGTCTCGTTCCAGGACCGCACCTCGTCGAACCGCCCCCGCAGCCGTTCGAAGCCCGGCATCGCGTCCAGCGCCGGAGTGGTCTCGGGAATGGCGGCATTGTTGCTGACCAGCAGAATCCGGCGGCCGGCCGGTTCAAAACGGTCGGCGTCCAGGGCGGCGGCCAGGGTGGCGGCGCCGTACAGGGTGGACGCGAAGAAGATCTGCGTACGCGGCCCGGCGGACCGCGCGGAGAATCCGGCGGCGGACATCAGGCGGCCACCTCCACCGGGACCGGCTTGCGGCGCAGCCGACGGAGCCGGGAAGCGCGCTGTACATCCATGGAATCCAGAGCTTCCTTCAATACGTCCTGCGGCATTCGCTTCAATGCCGCGGCACTCATCGAACGCAATTTACGGGCCACCTGCGGTTCGAAACGGTCGATCGAACCGAGGTGGTGGGAAATGATGGCGCAATACGTCCGGACCGCCTTCGGCAGCAGTACCGCCGCGTCCCGGTCCTTCGCCGTCTCCTCGACGACCTGGTCGAACGCCCGGATGAAGTCCAGCTGGCGGACGTCGCCGATCTGGGTCAGCGACGAGGCCACGCCGCGCCGGTAGAAGACGCCCAGCATCCCGAGCACCGCCATCGACTGCGCCTCGCGGTGCAGCCGCCAGATCCAGGGGCGGTCCTCAGCGGTGCGCAGCCCGTGCCGGAAATGCAGCACGCCGTCGTCCAGCAGCCGCCGGTGGTACATCCCGGCCCAGGCGAACGCGTAGTCGACCGAGGTGGAGCGGTCGGCGGGCAGGATCAGGTCGCGCGGGTCCAGGACGACGTCGCGCCGGCCGTGCGGCACCCGGTGCACGGAGCGTGCCCGCGCGGTGCACTGCACGTGGTCGGTGCGGACGAAATCGCAGCCCAGCGCCTCGATCGCGCCGAGCAGCTCCTGGTAGTAGCCGGGGGCGAGCCAGTCGTCCCCGTCCAGGAAGGCGAGGTATTCGCCGCGGGCCGCGTCCAGGCCGGTATTCCGGGCGGTGGCCAGGCCGCCGTTCTGCTCGTGCCGCAGCAGCCGGGCGCCCGGCAGTTCACGCTCGGCGCGCTCCAGAATCTGCGGCGTCCCGTCGCGCGAGCAGTCGTCGACGAGGAGGAATTCGAAGTCGTCCCGCGCGTTGGCCGCGAGACTTCTCAGGGTGTCGGGCGCGTATGTCTGCACGTTGTAGAACGGCACGATGACGGAGAGCTTAACCACTCACGTGACGTTAGGTGCGGCTCCGGCATTCGTCTTTACCGCTTGCGTACGTCAGGGTGAACGAAGAATGGCGGAATGGTTAACCGCCCTTTCCGGCCTGCCGGTTCGCCGTTCGTCGATGTGCTGTTAACCCTTTGTTGCGGCTCAGTTGGCCCGCGAATCGAAATGCCTTCCTAGCGTCTTCGACGTGCCATCACGTACACCTTCCACGCCGCGGGTCGCGGTCCTCGCCGACTCGGACACCCGGTGGAAGTGGGGCGCCCTCACGGCGCACCGCCTCCAGCCCGGCTGCCGGCTCGACGGCTTCCTGCTCCGCGGCCGTGCCACGCCCACCGTCCGGCAGCTCGACGAGGTCGGGGCCCGGGCGGACGCGCTGCGCGAGATCCGCGGGGTCGACTTCGTGCGGTCCATCGACCGTACCGCCTACGACGTGGTGCTGCTGTCCTGCGTGGGCGGCGCGGTGCAGGCGATGCTGCACGGCCTGGCCCGCGCCTGGGAGGGCAGCGCCCGCCGCCCCGCCGTCGTCACCGGCTACGTCGGCGTGGTCTACGAAAAGCTCGCCGACGGGCTGCTGCTGCGGCACGGCGCCGACGTGGTGCTCGCCAACTCCCGGCACGACGCGGACCGCTTCCGCGCGGTCTACCGGGGCGTGAACGCCGACGACCGCGGCGTCGTGGAGTGCGCGCTGCCCTTCCTCGGGGGCGCCGCGCACGACCGTACGGACGAGGTGCGCACCGTGGTCTTCGCGGTCCAGCCCTCCGTGCCGGACAACCGGAACGACCGCGCGTACCTGCTGCGCCGCGCCGTGGAGCACGCCCGCCGGCACCCCGCCCGCGAGGTGCTCATCAAGCTCCGCAGCAAGCCGGGCGAGCACACCACGCACATCGAGGAGCTGCCGTACCAGAAGCTCGCGGCGAAGGTCCCCGGCGGACTGCCCGCCAACTGCCGCCTGGTCTACGGGAACATGGGCGAGGTCCTGGACCGCACCGACCTGATGGTCACGGTCTCCTCGACCGCCGCGCTGGAGTCCCTGCACCGCGGCGTCCCGACGGTGATTCTCACCGACCTCGGCATCCGCGAGGCGCTCGGCAACCACCACTTCCTCGGCTCCGGCTGCCTGGCCTCCTGGGACGAGCTGGACGCCGGGTACCTGCCCGAGCCGGACCCGGAGTGGGTCGCGGCGCAGGGCGTGTGCGCCGAAGGGGCGTACGAGAAGGCGTTCGACGCGGCCCGCGCCCGCGTCACCGAGCTGTGCGACGCCGCCGAGCTGCCGCCGCTCGCCCCGTACTACACCCCCCGCACGGCCCCCGGCTATCTGCCCGGCCTCCTCGCCCGGCACGGCCTGGACCCCAAGGGCGACCCGCTGCCCGGCTACGAGCCCGGCGCGGCGGAGCCGACCGGACTGCGCCGCGTGGCCCGCGACACCGTCCGCGAGGCGGCCCGCGGCGCCTACCGGCACGGCGTCCAGCGCGTCGCCCCCGCCATCCGCCGCTGGGGGCAGCTGTGACCCTCCCCTCGACCGGCCTCCGGAAGGAGCCCGACATGCCGCCGACCGACCGGCCCACCGTCATCGCCGTCATCCCCGCCAGAGGCGGATCCAAGGGCGTCCCCGCCAAGAACCTCGCCGCCGTCGGCGGCGTGCCGCTGGTGGCCCGCGCGGTGCGCGAGTGCCTGGCGGCCCGCCTGATCACCGACGTCGTGGTCTCCACCGACGACGACGCCATCGCCGCCGCCGCGGGCGGCGCGGGCGCGGTGATCGTCCGCCGCCCCGGTGCCATCGCCGGTGACACCGCCACCAGCGAGGCCGCCGTTCTGCACGCCATGGACGCGTACGAGACCGAGCACGGCACCGCCGTCGACGCGGTCCTCCTCGTCCAGTGCACCAGCCCCTTCATCGTCCGCGAGGACATCGACGGGGTGGCCGCCGCCGTCGTCGAGCAGGGCGCCGACTCCGCGCTGACCGTCGCCCCCTTCCACGGCTTCGTGTGGCGCGACGCGGCCGACGACGCGGACGCCGCGGCCCGGACCACCGGCGCCCGCACCGCCGAGGGCGGCGAGGCGACCGTGACCACGGTCGGCACCGAGGCGGGCGGCTACGGCGTCAACCACGACAAGTCCTTCCGGCCGCGCCGCCAGGACCGCCCCCAGGACCTCCTGGAGACCGGCGCCGCGTACGCCATGGACGCGGCCGGCTTCCGCACCGCGAACCACCGCTTCTTCGGCCGTACCGAACTGGTGCGCACCGACCCGGCCCGCGTGCTGGAGGTCGACGACCCGCACGACCTGGCCCGCGCCCGCGCCCTCGCGCCGCTGCTGGACAGCCCCCGTCCCGGGGCCCTCCCCACGCTGGACGACGTGGACGCGGTCGTACTCGACTTCGACGGCACCCAGACCGACGACCGGGTGCTGATCGACTCCGAAGGACGGGAATTCGTCTCCGTGCACCGCGGCGACGGCCTCGGCATCGGCGCCCTGCGCAAGTCGGAGCAGCTGAAGCTGCTCATCCTGTCCACGGAACAGAACCCGGTCGTCGCCGCGCGGGCCCGGAAACTCCAGATCCCGGTCCTGCACGGCATCGACCGCAAGGACCTCGCGCTCAAGCAGTGGTGCGAGGACCAGGGCATCGCGCCCGAGCGCGTGCTCTACGTCGGCAACGACGCCAACGACCTCCCGTGCTTCGGCCTCGTCGGCTGGCCCGTGGCGGTCGCGAGCGCCCACGACGTCGTACGCGGCGCGGCCCGCGCCGTCACCTCGACTCCCGGGGGCAGCGGGGCGATCCGTGAGATCGCCTCCTGGCTCCTCGGCCCGTCTCTCTGAGGCGTCCCGTCCCGGAACCGACCCGGACACACCCGCCGGACCCGCTCCGGAACAACCGTCCCCGTCTCTCCGAGAGACACCCGACAACGAAGGAACTCTCCCTCATGACCAGCAACAACCGCCTCCGCACCCTCGGCAACCGGATCGCAGGGCCTGGCCACCCCGTCTACGTCACCGGTGAGATCGGCATCAACCACAACGGAGACCTGGAGAACGCCTTCGCGCTCATCGACGCCGCCGCCGACGCCGGCTGCGACGCCGTGAAGTTCCAGAAGCGCACCCCCGAGATCTGCACCCCCCGCGACCAGTGGGACATCGAGCGCGACACCCCCTGGGGCCGGATGACCTACATCGACTACCGCCACCGCGTGGAGTTCGACGAGGACGGCTACCGCGCCATCGACGACTACTGCAAGAAGCGCAACATCCAGTGGTTCGCCTCCCCGTGGGACGTGGAGTCCGTCGCCTTCCTGGAGAAGTTCGACGTGCCCTGCTACAAGGTCGCCTCCGCCTCGCTGACCGACGACGAGCTGCTGAAGGCCATGCGCGCCACCGGCCGTACGGTCATCCTCTCCACCGGCATGTCCACCCCGAAGCAGATCCGCCACGCGGTCGAGGTCCTGGGCAGCGACAACATCCTGCTCTGCCACGCCACCAGCACCTACCCGGCCAAGGCCGAGGAGCTGAACCTGCGGATGATCAACACCCTGCAGGACGAGTACCCGAACGTCCCGATCGGCTACTCCGGCCACGAGACCGGCCTGCAGACCACCCTCGCCGCCGTCGCCCTCGGCGCCACCTTCGTCGAGCGCCACATCACCCTCGACCGCGCCATGTGGGGCTCGGACCAGGCCGCCTCCGTCGAGCCGCAGGGCCTGACCCGGCTGGTCCGCGACATCCGCACCATCGAGGAGTCCCTCGGTGACGGCGTCAAGAAGGTGTACGAGAGCGAGCTCGGCCCGATGAAGAAGCTCCGCCGCGTCGCGGGCGTCGTCGCCGAGGCCGAGGCCGCCGACCGCGAGCCCGTCTCGGTCTGAGCAGAAAGCGCGACGACACCGTGAGCGCAGCAGACGGGGCCCGGGGCCCTGTCCCCGAGGCCGGGCGTGGGGGCCCGGCCCAGGAGGCGGCGGAAGGCCCTGACTCCCGCAGGGCCGCCCGCCGCACGCGGAGGGGGGAGCCCCGGCAGCACTCGGACGCCACCGGGGCCACCCTCGCCTTCGTCGAGAGCCCCGTGCAGCTGCTCAACGTCCTGGAATGGGCGTACCTGCACCAGGCGACGCAGGCCGGCGAGCTCACCGTCGTCGTGCTCTCCCCGCACGACCCGATGACCCGCGGCCAGCTGCGCCGGATGGCGGAGCTGGCGCGGGACGAGGGGTGCGCGGTCCGCTGGGAGGAGGCGCGCGGCGGCGCGGCCGCCCCCCTGCGGACCATCGGGGGCCTCACCCCGCTGCTGCGCCGCGCCCGCCGCATCGTCATCGGCGACCCGTTCTCGCGCTACGTCCAGCTGCTGCTGACGCTCACCCGGGCGCGGGACCTGGTCGTCGTCGACGACGGCACCGCCACCATGGAGTTCATCTCCCAGCTCGCGCGGGGCGAGCAGCTGGTGCGCTGGCACCGCAGCGGCGGCGGCCGCAGCCCGCGCGACCTGGTCTTCGCGCCGTTCTCCGCGGCGGCGCGCCGCCGGCTCACGCCGGTGCCCGACAGCGACCGCCGTACCGTCGCCGTCTTCTCCTCGATGCCCGTCGAACCCCCGCCGGGCGTCACCGTCACCGCCAACGAGTTCGCCTGGACCCGGGCCCGCTTCGGCCCGCCCCGGCTCACCCGCGGCACCGACATCGTGGGCACCTCCCTGGTCGAGACCGGCGTCGTCGACCCGGACCACTACCTCGCCGCCGTCCGCGCACTGGCCCGTACGCACGGCGCCACCCGCTACTTCGCACACCGCAGGGAGAGCGCCGAGAAGCTGCACGCGCTGGCGGCCGCCACCGGACTGGAGATCGTCCGGCCCGACCTGCCGCTCGAACTGATCGCCCGGCGCGGGCCCATAGGACGGATGATCCTCAGCTTCCCGTCCACCGTGGTGCACACCCTGCCGCTCGCGCTGGTCGGCACCGGGGTCAAGGTCGCGGTCTGCGACGTGGACCCCGCCTGGCTCACCACCAAGGCCTCGCCGCGCGCCCAGGGTTTCCTCTCCGGCGTCACCGGAACCGCCCGTGACGTGCAGCGACTCACCTTCGCCGGGTCCTGCTGACGGGCGCGTGCACAGGGCCGGTCCACAAGATCGGGGTTTGGGATTCGCCAGTACGTGAAACCCTACGTCATACCCCCTTGATGACCTGTCCATGCGCCGGGCGGCCTAGATTGTCTTCCCCTAACGGGCTGAACTTTTGTTGATCGACGGACAGTTGCCCCGCCCGGCACCGTAACCTTCAGCGGGTGAACCAACTGATGTCCCGCGGACCCGAAGCCGATGCCAGCCCCGCACGGGGAACCCTGCCCGGAGCGCTCACCGAGGAGTTGCGCGCCGAACTCATCGCCTTCCGGCGGGACTTGCACATGCACCCGGAGCTCGGAAACCAGGAGTTCCGCACCACCGCCGCGCTCAAGGCGCGACTGGAGAAGGCCGGCCTGGCCCCCCGCGTCCTGGACACCGGTACCGGCCTGATCTGCGACATCGGCCGGGAACCGGGTACGACGCCGGACGCCGGGCGCCCCATGCTCGCGCTGCGGGCCGACATCGACGCGCTGCCCATCCCGGACACCAAGACCGTCGACTACCGCTCGACGGTGCCCGACCGCGCCCACGCCTGCGGCCACGACGTGCACACCACCGTCGTGCTCGGAGCCGGGCTGGTCCTCGCCGACCTCGCGGCGCGCGGCCTGCTGCCCGGCCCGGTGCGGCTGCTGTTCCAGCCCGCCGAGGAGGTGCTGCCCGGCGGCGCCACCGACGCCATCGACTCCGGGGTGCTGGAGGGCGTCGGCCGCATCCTCGCCGTGCACTGCGACCCCAAGGTCGACGTGGGCCGGATCGGGCTGCGCACCGGCCCGATCACCTCCGCCTGCGACCGGCTGGAGGTCGCGCTGGAGGGCCCCGGCGGCCACACCGCGCGGCCGCACCTGACCACCGACCTGGTCACCGCCGCGGCCCGGGTCGCGGTCGACGTGCCCGCGCTGATCGCCCGCCGGGTCGACGCCCGGGCCGGCCTCGCCGTGACCTGGGGCCGCCTGGAGACCGGCCACGCGTGCAACGTCATCCCGCAGCGCGCCGAGCTGTCCGGCACCGTCCGCTGCCTGGACCTGGAGGCCTGGCGGCAGGCCCCGGACCTGGTGTACTCCGCGATCGACGAGGTCGCCACGCTGCACCGTGCCAAGTCCCAGATCACGTACGTGCGCGGGGTGCCGCCGGTGGTCAACGAGCCGCTCACCACGCAGCTGCTGCAGAACGCCATGGCGGCCCGGCGCGGCCCGGATTCGGTCGAGGACACCGAGCAGTCCCTCGGCGGCGAGGACTTCTCCTGGTACCTGGAGAAGGTGCCCGGCGCGATGGCCCGGCTGGGCGTGAAGCCGGTCGGCGACCCGGTCGGACGCGACCTGCACCAGGGCGACTTCGACGTCGACGAGGAGGCGGTCCGGGTGGGCGTGGAGCTGTTCACAGCCGCCGCGTTGCTCGACCGTAACGCGCTGTAGACCCAGCCGTAGGACCCGCTTCGCGACGATCCGATAACGGCTTCCAGACACCCCTTTCTCTGGCATCTACGCGCGTTACGATGCGGCGGAATCAGCGCCGTAGGAGGCGCTACGAGTCGAAGGGGACCCCTCGTGCGCCGGGTAACCAAGATCGCTGCCGCGGGCATAGCCTCCGCGGCTCTCGCTCTCTCGCTCACCGCCTGTGGCGAATCCTCCACCGAGGCCGCCGGCAAGGACAAGGGCGTCGGCCTCGCGTTCGACGTCGGCGGCCGGGACGACCACTCGTTCAACGAGGCGGCGGCCCGCGGCACCGACAAGGCCGAGCAGGAGCTGGGCGTGAAGTCCAAGCTCATGACCGCCAAGAACGGCGAGACCGAGGCCGACCGCGAGCAGCGGCTGACCTCCCTCGCCGAAGCCGGCTTCAACCCCGTCATCGGCGTCGGCTTCAACTACGGCAACTCCATCAACAAGGTCGCGAAGAAGTTCCCGAAGACCACCTTCGCCGTGGTGGACGCGCCGTCCACCGCCAAGAACGTCTACGGCATCAACTTCACCGAGAACGAGGGCTCCTACCTCGCCGGCGTGGCCGCGGCGCTGAAGACCAAGACCAAGAAGGTCGGCTTCATCGGCGGCGTGAACAACGCGCTGATCCAGAAGTTCCAGGCCGGCTTCGAGCAGGGCGTCAAGGACACCGACCCCAAGGTCAAGGTCACGGCGCAGTACCTCTACGCCAACGACGACAAGGGCTTCAACGACCCGGCCGCCGCCAAGGGCAAGGCCAAGGGCATGCTCGACGACGGCAAGGACGTCATCTACACCGCAGCGGGCCAGTCCGGCGCCGGTTCGATCGAGATGGTCGCCGGCACGAAGGGCGCCTGGGCCATCGGCGTGGACTCCGACCAGTACGCGCAGCCGGGCCTGGCCAAGTACAAGGACCACATCCTCACCTCCGTGGTGAAGAACGTCGACGTGGCGGTCTACGACGTGATCAAGAGCGTCGAGGACGGCAAGCCGCTGACCGGCACCGCCCACCTCACGCTCAAGCAGCAGGGCGTCAAGCTGGCCACCTCCGGCGGCTTCATCGACGACATCAAGGGCAAGCTCGACGAGGCGGAGAAGAAGATCGTCAAGGGAGACGTCAAGGTCTCCGAGACGCCCGCCAAGTAAGAGCCAGCCAGGGGCTCCACGAGCCCGGTACGGGGGCGGGGCCGTCCCGGCCGCCCCGCCCCCGCTCCTTCTCTCCGAGGAGAGTGCGCCATCACAGCGTCCAGCAGCCCTCCGGCGGAGCGGGCCCCCGCAGCGGCCCCCGCCGTCGAACTCCGCGGCATCACCAAGCGGTTCCCCGGCGTCGTCGCCAACCACGACATCGACATCACCGTCCGGCGCGGCACCGTGCACGCCCTGGTCGGCGAGAACGGTGCGGGCAAGTCCACCCTGATGAAGATCCTCTACGGCATGCAGAAGCCGGACGAGGGCACCATCACCACCGACGGCGAGCAGGTCTCCTTCGCGAGCCCGGCCGACGCCATCGCCCGCGGCATCGGCATGGTGCACCAGCACTTCATGCTCGCCGACAACCTCACCGTCCTGGAGAACATCGTCCTGGGCGCCGAGAAGCTGCACGGCATCGGCCCGGCGGCCCGCGCGGCCGTCCTGGCGGTCTCCGACCGGTACGGCCTGAACGTACGGCCCGACGTCCTGGTCGAGGACCTGGGCGTCGCCGACCGGCAGCGCGTGGAGATCCTCAAGGTCCTCTACCGCGGCGCCCGTACGCTCATCCTCGACGAGCCGACGGCGGTGCTGGTCCCGCAGGAGGTCGACGCGCTCTTCGACAACCTGCGCGAACTGAAGGCCGAGGGCCTGACGGTCATCTTCATCTCGCACAAGCTGGGCGAGGTCCTCTCCGTCGCCGACGACATCACCGTCATCCGGCGCGGCACGACCGTCGCCTCCGTGGTGCCGGCCGGCACCACCCCCAAGCAGCTCGCCGAGCTGATGGTCGGCAGCGAACTGCCCTCGCCGGAGACCCGCGAGTCCACCGTCACCGACACCCCGATGCTGACGGTCGACGGGCTGCACCTGAGCGCCACCGACCCCGACGGCGTCGTGCGCGCCGTCCTGGACGGCATCGGCTTCACCATCCACAAGGGCGAGGTCCTGGGCGTCGCCGGCGTGGAGGGCAACGGCCAGGCCGAGCTGGTCGAGGCCATCATGGGCATGCGCGACCCGGACGGCGGCACCATCACGCTGGACGGCGCGGACATCAGCCACGCGCCCACCCGCAAGCGGCGCGAGGACGGCATCGGCTACGTCCCCGAGGACCGGCACCGGCACGGCCTGCTCCTGGAGGCCCCGCTCTGGGAGAACCGCATCCTCGGCCACGTCACCGAGAAGCCCAACTCCAGGGGCCGGCTGCTGGACCTCAAGGCGGCCCGCGCCGACACCGGGCGGATCGTCACCGAGTACGACGTGCGCACCCCCGGCATCGAGGTCACCGCGGCCTCGCTCTCCGGCGGCAACCAGCAGAAGCTGATCGTCGGCCGCGAGATGAGCCACCACCCCAAGCTGCTGATCGCGGCGCACCCCACGCGCGGCGTGGACGTCGGCGCACAGGCGCAGATCTGGGACCAGATCCGCGAGGCCCGGCGCGAGGGCCTGGCCGTGCTGCTGATCTCCGCGGACCTGGACGAGCTGATCGGCCTGTCCGACACCCTGCGGGTGATGTACCGGGGCCGGCTGGTCGCGGACGCCGACCCCGCCACCGTCACCCCCGAGGAGTTGGGCTCGGCCATGACCGGCGCCGCCAGCGGCCACCTGGAGCACGTCGAGGACGCGGAAGGGGGCGACCGGGAGTGAAGAAGATCGACCGTACGAAGCTCACCCTGGGCATCGCCGCACCGGCGCTCGCCATCGTCGCGGCCCTGCTCATCACCTCGGTGATCATCCTGGCCACCGGAAAGGACCCGCTCCACGCCTACACCGTGATGGCGGACTTCGGCTCCAAGAGCGACAGCCAGGTCTGGATCATCAACAAGGCGGTGCCGTACTACCTCTCCGCGCTGGCCGTGGCCATCGGCTTCCGGATGAACCTCTTCAACATCGGTGTGGACGGCCAGTACCGCATCGCGGCCTTCTTCGCCGCGGTCGTCGGCGGCGCGCTCACTCTCCCCGGCTTCCTCCAGATCCCGCTGATCATCATCGTGGCGATGCTGGTCGGCTCGGCCTGGGCGGGCATCGCGGGCGTACTGAAGACCACCCGCGGGGTCAGCGAGGTCATCACGACCATCATGCTGAACTCCATCGCGGCCGCAGTGATCGGCTACTTCCTCCAGGACGGCCGGCTCGCGGTGAAGGACGGCAACCTCTTCCACACCCCGGACCTGCCGGCCTCCAGCCACTTCTTCACCATCCCGACCCAGCCCGACCCGCTCGACGGCTTCCTCGTCGTCGCGGCCGTCGCCGGCCTCGCGTACTGGTTCGTCCTCGGCCGCACCCGCTTCGGGTTCGACCTGCGGACCGTCGGGCAGTCGGAGTCCGCCGCGCAGGCCGGCGGCGTCAGCGTGAAGCGCATGGTCGTCACGTCCATGCTGCTCTCCGGCGCGGCGGCCGGTCTGATCGGCATGCCGACGCTGCTCGGCGTCTCGTACAACTACGGCACCGACTTCCCCGTCGGCATCGGCTTCACCGGCATCGCCATCGCGCTGCTCGGCCGCAACCACCCCCTCGGCATGGCCGCCGGCGCGCTGCTGTGGGGCTTCCTGGAACGCACCGGCACCCAGCTGGAGTTCGAGGACTACGAGCAGGAGATCGTCGGCGTGATGCAGGGCGTCATCGTCCTGTGCGTGGTCATCGCCTACGAGGTCGTACGCCGCTACGGCCTGCGGATCCAGCAGCGCAAGGTCGGCGAGGAACTCGCCGCGCAGGCCCGCAAGACCGACAAGGCGGAGGTGTCCGCGTGAGCCAGAACCTCACGGCCCCGGTCGCGAAGGACCCCGGCGGCAACGGCGGCCGGCTCGCCGCCGCCCGCTCGAAGCTGACCTACCCCAAGGTCCTGCTGATCCTCGCGGGCGCCCTCGTCCTGCTCTCCCTGCTCCGCGTCGTCACCGGCGCCACCGACCTCACCGGCTCCGGCCAGTACACCGCGGCCCTCAACGCCGCCGTGCCGATCGGCCTCGCGGGCCTCGGCGGCCTGTGGGCCGAGCGCTCCGGCGTCATCAACATCGGCCTCGAAGGCATGATGATGCTCGGCGCGTTCTCGGCCGGCTGGGTCGGCTGGGAGTACGGGCCCTGGGCGGCGGCGCTGGCCGGCGTCATCGGCGGCGCGCTCGGCGGCCTGATCCACGCGATCGCCACCGTCACCTTCGGCGTCGACCACATCATCTCCGGCGTCGCCGTCAACATCATGGCGCTGGGCCTCACCCAGTTCCTGGCCAAGCTGTGGTTCGGCGCGGAGGGCAGCGCGGCGGCGCAGGCGGGCGGCAACGACAAGCAGTCCCCGCCGATGGACGACATGCCGACCTTCACCGTCCCCGGACTCTCGGACTGGCTGCTCTCCATCGAGAAGCACCACTGGTTCCTCGTCTCCGACCTGGCCGGCATCCTCGGCTCGCTGGTCACCAACGTCTCCTGGCTCACCGTGCTCGCCGCGGTCGTCTTCGCCGCCAGCTTCTTCGTCCTGTGGCGCTCGTCCTTCGGACTGCGGCTGCGGTCCTGCGGCGAGAGCCCGGTCGCGGCCGAGTCGCTGGGCGTCAACGTCTACACGTACAAGTACGCGGCCGTGCTGGTCTCCGGCGCGCTGGCCGGTCTTGGCGGCGCGTTCCTCGCCATCTACGTGCACATCTACCAGGACGGCCAGACCGGCGGCCGCGGCTACATCGGCCTCGCCACCATGATCTTCGGCAACTGGCGGCCCGGCGGCGTCGCCATGGGCGCGGGCCTCTTCGGCTTCATGGACGCCTTCCAGCTGCGCGGCGGCGGCACCACCGTGCACGCGCTGCTGCTCCTGCTCGCCGTGCTGCTCGTCGGCCTGGCGATCTGGAAGCTGCGCGGCGGCCACCGCGTCCAGGGCGTCGTCAGCATCGTCGTCGCCGTCCTGCTCGCCCTCTGGTACGCCACGACCGACACGGTCCCGCTGGAAATCGTCTCCGTGGCGCCGTACATCGCTACGCTGCTGGTCCTGTCGCTGGCCGCCCAGCGACTGCGGGCACCGAAAGCCATCGGCAAGGCGTACCGAAGGGGTCAGGGCAAGTGACGAACGAGGTCTGTGAAACCCGAGGGGGCCGGGACACGTGACCGACGCTCCCGACTGGGAGAAGCTGCGCGAGCGGGCCCGGGACGCGATGTCCCGGGCCTACGCGCCCTACTCCGGCTACCCCGTCGGTGCGGCGGCCCTCGTGGACGACGGCCGCACCGTCACCGGCTGCAACGTCGAGAACGCCTCGTACGGCCTCGGCCTGTGCGCCGAATGCGGCCTGGTCTCCGAGCTGTTCGCGACCGGCGGCGGCCGGCTCACCGCGTTCGCGTGCGTGGACCGGTACGGCAAGGTGCTGATCCCCTGCGGCCGCTGCCGCCAGCTGCTGTTCGAGCACGGGGGACCGGACCTGCTGGTCGACACCGAGGCCGGGATCCGGCCGTTGAACGATCTCCTTCCGGACGCGTTCGGGCCGGAACACCTGACCCGCTGAACCGTTCCCCGCACCCTTTCTATGCGTGTAGACATAGGGGAGCACCCGTGGAAAGGAACGCTCGATGGACGCCATCTCCGTCATCCGCGCCAAGCGCGACCGCGCCGAACTGACCGACGACCAGATCGACTGGATCATCGACGCGTACACCCGCGGCGAGGTCGCCCACGAGCAGATGTCGTCCCTCGCCATGGCGATCCTCCTCAACGGCATGAACCGCAAGGAGATCGCCCGCTGGACCGCCGCGATGATCAACAGCGGTGAGCGGATGGACTTCTCCTCCCTCGCCCGCCCCACCGCCGACAAGCACTCCACAGGCGGCGTCGGCGACAAGATCACCCTCCCGCTGGCCCCGCTCGTCGCCGCCTGCGGCGCCGCCGTACCCCAGCTCTCCGGCCGCGGCCTCGGCCACACCGGCGGCACCCTGGACAAGCTGGAGGCCATCCCCGGCTGGCGCGCCGACCTCACCAACGACGAGCTGCTCGCCGTCCTCGGCGACGTCGGCTCCGTCATCTGCGCGGCGGGTGCGGGGCTCGCCCCCGCCGACAAGAAGCTCTACGCGCTCCGCGACGTCACGGGCACCGTCGAGGCGATCCCCCTGATCGCCTCCTCCATCATGTCCAAGAAGATCGCCGAGGGCACCGGCTCCCTGGTCCTGGACGTCAAGGTCGGCTCCGGCGCCTTCATGAAGAACCTCGACGACGCCCGCGAACTCGCCTCGACCATGGTCGGACTCGGCACCGACCACGGCGTACGCACCTCCGCGCTCCTCACCAACATGGCCACCCCCCTCGGCCTGACCGCGGGCAACGCCCTGGAGGTACGCGAGTCCGTCGAAGTCCTGGCCGGCGGCGGCCCCGCCGACGTCGTCGAACTGACCCTCGCGCTCGCCCGCGAGATGCTCACCGCGGCCGGCCTCCCCGACGCCGACCCGGCCAAGGCGCTCGCCGACGGCTCCGCGATGGACCACTGGCGCCGGATGATCCTGGCCCAGGGCGGCGACCCCGACGCGCCCCTCCCGGCCGCCCGCGAGCAGCACGTCGTGAACGCCGCCACCTCCGGCGTCCTCACCACCCTCGACGCCTACGCCGTGGGCCTGGCCGCCTGGCGCCTCGGCGCAGGCCGCGCCCGCAAGGAGGACCCGGTACAGGCCGGCGCCGGCGTCGAACTCCACGCCAAGCCCGGCGACGCGGTGCGCGCCGGCGAGCCCCTGCTCACCCTGCACACCGACACCCCGGAGAAGTTCGCCGCCGCCATCGAGGCCCTCGACGGCGGCGTACTGATCGCCCCGCCCGGCACGGACTTCACCCCGGACCCGATCGTCCTGGACCGCATCGCCTGACGCTCCCCGCGCCGCGGAAAGGCGGGCGTGCCCCACGAGGGTGCGCCCGCCGCGCGCTTCCCGCCCTCCGGTGGTCTCCTGGCCGCATGGCCAAAAAGAACCAGAGGAAGAGCGAGTCCGGCGGCCTCCGCAAGGGCGACAAGGTCACCTGGAAGTCGCACGGCGGCGAGGCCGTCGGCGAGGTCGAGAAGAAGATCACCCACCGCACCGAGGAAGCCGGCCGCACGGTCGACGCCTCCCCGGACGACCTCCAGTACAAGGTCCGCAGCGAGAAGTCCGGCGGCTCCGCTGTGCACAGGCCCGAGGCCCTGAAGAAGAAGGGCAAGTGAGTGTCGGCCAAGCAGAAACGTGCCGCCTGACCTGCGGTTGCCTCGTATGGGCGAACGAGATCGGTGGACCGGTTCGGGTCCTGTTCGGCATGCTGGGATCGGTGACGTACCGATAGAGGAGACCGCCATGAGCGCACTCACCGTCGACCACACGCCGGACAACGGCCCGACGTGGGACGACCTCGTCCGTGCCTGGGAGCAGGCGGACGTACCCGAGGGCTGGAAGGTGGAGATCATCGAGGGGATCGTCACCGTGTCGCCACCGCCCGGCAGCAACCACAACTTCATCGCCGAGAAAATCCACCGCCGCCTGTACTCCGTGCTTCCGGAAGACTGGGGCGTCTACCAGACTCTCGGGACGGGAATTCCGATGCGCCGGGGGTGCTACATCCCCGACCTCGCCGTGGTGCCCGACGACGATGTCCTCGGTGCAAGCCCCGACCGCTACGTCCCGGCATCTTCCGCCAAGCTGATCGTCGAGGTCACGTCCCAGTCGAACGCGAGCAACGACCGGATCGCCAAGGCCGCGGGATACGCCCGGGCCGGTGTTCCGCTGTACCTGCTCGTCGACCGCTGGGCCCCGGCAGGGCCGGTGATCACGCTCTACGGTGAGCCGTCGGACGACGTGTACCGCGTCCTGTGGAGCGGCAAGTTCGGTGATCAGGTCGAGCTTCCGGCGCCGTTCGAGGTCACCCTCGACACAGGAATCTTCCCGGTCGACTGACGCTGCGCAAAGGCGAAGGGGCCGTCCCGCCAGGACAGGTGGCGGGGCGGCCCCTTCGGGCTGTGGTGCCGCGTTACGCGGCCTTCTGCATCTGGAGGACGCGGCGTTCCGCGACCGCCTTGCGCGTGGCGTACAGGGTGACGGCCGCCGCCGCGACCATCGCCAGCAGGCCGAGGGCGACCGTGGCCGCCCAGCCACCGGCGTGGAAGGCCAGCGCGCCGAGCGCACCGCCCGCGCTGGAGCCGATGTAGTACGCGCTCTGGTACAGCGCCGACGCCTGCGCACGGGCTGTCTTGGCCGTGCGGCTGACCGCCGAGGACGCCACCGCGTGGCCCGCGAAGAAGCCGGCGGTGATCAGGACCAGGCCGAGGACCACCAGGATCAGCACGTCCGCCAGCGACAGCAGCAGGCCCGCCGCCGTCGTGCCGACGGCCAGGTACAGCGCCCCGCGCCGACCCGTCCGGCCGACCAGACGCCCGGCCGCCGCCGAGGAGACCGTGCCGACGAGGTAGACCAGGAAGACCGAGCCCGCGATGCCCTGCGGCAGCGAGAACGGCTCGCCGACGAGGCGGTACCCGATCACCGTGTAGACCGCGCCGAAGACCGTCATGAAGAGCGCGCCGATGGCGTACAGGCGGCAGAGCAGCGGGTCGGAGAGGTGCCCCAGGATGGTCCTGCCGAGCGCCTTGGGGCCGACCGCCTTCGGGACGAAGTGCCGCGCCTTCGGCACCATCAGCCGGAAGACCACCGCGCAGATCACGGCCATCGCGCCGACCGCGGCCAGCGCCGCACGCCAGCCCCAGGCCTGGGCGACCCAGCCGGTCACGATCCGGCCCGACATGCCGCCGATGCTGTTGCCCGCGACGAACAGCCCCACCGCGGCGACCAGCGCCTTGGCCCGTACCTCCTCGGCCAGGAAGGCCATCGCCGAGGCCGGCACGCCGGCCAGCGCCACGCCCTGGACGGCGCGCAGGGCGATCAGTACGCCGAGGGAGGGCGCGAACGGCACCAGCATCGCCACCACGGCGGCGACGCTCAGCGACACCGTCATCATCGTGCGGCGGCCGAACCGCTCCGAACAGGCACTCAGCGGCAGCACCGCGAGCGCCAGACCGAAGGTCGCCGCGGACACGGTCCAGCTGGCCTGGTCCGGCGTCACCCCGAGGTCGTCGGAGATGGCGGGCAGCAGCGCCTGCGTGGAGTAGAGGAGGGCGAAGGTCGAGATGCCGGACGCGAAGAGCGCGAAGCTCATCCGGCGGTAGCCGGGGCCCCCGGGCCGCAGCTTGCCGGCCTCGGGGTCGGCGGCGGCCGTGGCGGAATCGACGGTGGTGGACGACTGGGCAGAGGCGTCCGCGCGGGTGGTGGCGGACGCCCTGGTATCAGCGGAGGGCATGACCCGAACGTACGACCGCCGCAGTTCATGCGTCCAATGCATCGAAACGCCATAATCGATTCCATGCCGCATGACTACAGCTCACAGCGTCCTCTGTTGCAGCTTCGCAACAGAAAAGACACCCCGGATTCGTCCTGGGCGGCGGTGCTGGCACCTCGCCTCGCCCAGTTCGAGGCGGTGGCCCGGCACGAGCACGTGACCCGCGCCGCGTACGAGCTGGGCATGCCGCAGCCGACGCTCAGCCGCGCGATCGTCCGCCTGGAGGAGGAGCTGGGCGTCGCGCTCTTCGCCCGGCACGGCCGGACGCTGTCCCTCAGCCCCGCGGGCCGCGCCTTCCTCGCCTCCGTGGAGCGCGCGCTGAGCGACATCGAGCGCGCCGCCGAGTCCGTACGCGCCGACGCCGACCCGGCCGCCGGGAAGGTCGCCTTCGGCTTCCTGCACACCCTCGGCTCCGAGACCGTACCGGGCCTGCTGCGCGCCTTCCGCGCCGACCACCCCAAGGTCCGCTTCCAGCTCGTGCAGACCTACGGCGAGGCCATGCTCGACCGGCTGCGCGCCGGCGATCTGGACCTCTGCCTGACCTCCCCGGTGCCGGACGCGCCCGAACTGGTCGCCCGCCGCCTGGACGAGCAGAAGCTCCGCCTGGTCGTGCCCGACGACCACCCGCTCGCCGTCCGCAAGCGCATCCGGCTCGCCGAGGCCGCCGACGAGCTGTTCGTCACCCTCGAACCCGGCTTCGGACTGCGCCGCATCACCGACGCCCTGTGCGCCGAGGCCGGCTTCACCCCGAAGGTCGCCTTCGAGGGTGAGGAGGCCGAGACGCTGCGCGGCCTGGTCGCGGCGGGCCTGGGCGTCGCCCTGCTGCCGCCCCCGCCGGTCCCGCGCCCCGGCGTCGTCGAACTGACCGTCACCGCGCCCCGCGCCGTCCGCGAGATCGGCGTCGCCTGGCTCGACGGCCACGTGGACACCCCACCCGTGGCCGCCTTCAAGAAATTCCTCCTGAGCAGGCGGGGGCAGCTGCTGAACTGAGGGGCGGGGGAGGGGTGGCGGGGAGTGGGGTGGTAGGGGTGGCGGGGCCGGGGTGGCGGGGACGGCTCGCGTGTTTCCTGGCAGGGCCCCTCCCTCTCCCCGCAAGGCCAAGTCCCCCGGAAGCCCGGTGACCGAGGCCCCTCCCCCACCTCCGCCACACTGCTCCCGAAGCTACCGGCACCCACTGACAATCCGGCCCGAGCGGCTGCTGACCTCGGCCCGAGCCGCTCACCCCGGCGGCCCGGGTCGCCTCATCTCCCCAGCGTCGCCCCGAAGCCCGCCGCCAGAGGCATGCGCAGGCCCAGTGGCGGGGGTGCGGCCATGGCGTCCTGGACGGGGCGGGAGTAGCCGCGGTGGAAGAGGGAGCCGAGGACGAAGTCGGTGGTGAGGGAGCGGAGTTCGGCGCGGTGCTGGTGCAGTCCGTGGCCGTCGGAGTGGACCTCGAAGCGGCAGGTGTCGCGGTTGATCTTCTTGGCGCGCTCGGCGTAGCGGAAGGAGAGGTCGGGGTCGATACGCGCGTCGTTGGTGCCGTGCACCAGCAGTACGCGCCGGCCGACCAGTTGCTTCACCGGGTCGGCCGGCGCCGCGGCCGGGAGCCAGGGGGCGATGCCCAGGACGGAGTTGACCGCCGGGTGGCCGGCGGCGAGCAGCGCGGCCCGGGCGCCCGTGCCCGTACCGATCAGGCAGACCGGTACGTCGCCGTACCGGCGGACGACCTCGGTCACCGCCCACTCCGCGTCCGCCGCCGGGTGGGCCGCCTCGCCGTTCCAGCCGCGGCAGCGGAAGTGCAGGACATGGGTGGTCAGCCCGTGTCCGCGGCCGGCCCGCGCCAGCGCCGTCGCCAGTGAGCGCGCCGCCAGCGCGGCCGCCGGCGAGATCCGCGCGGTGCTCGTCTCGCAGCCCTCGGGCAGTAATACGGCGACCGCGTTCACCGCGCCGTCCGCCGTCCCCGTACCCGTCCCCGAGCCCAGTCGTTTCCCCAGCCGGGCCGTACGCCCGGACACCGATCGGCCATCCATGGGCAGAACGATGGCAGAACGGGGGTCGGTGGCCCACCCCGTGTACGGGTCACTGTTCCGTATCGGTGCTGGACGGCGGTCCGGCGGCGGTGCCCGCGGCCGTAGGGCAGTCGTACGGGCGTGCCGGGGAAGTCCGTACGGGGCGGCCGGGACGGGCGGGAGATGCGGCCGGATCTCTAGTGCGTTCTACGCGCGTAGGGGCTACAGTGCGGCAATGACGAGCGAGACCACCAACCTCCCGACCGCAGAGCAGATCCGCCGCGCGCCGAAGGTGCTCCTCCACGATCACCTCGACGGCGGTCTGCGCCCCGCCACGATCGCCGAGCTCGCCCGCGAGAACGGGTACGACGGCCTTCCCGAGACGGACCCGGAAAAGCTCGGCATCTGGTTCCGCGAGGCCGCCGACTCCGGTTCGCTGGAGCGCTACCTGGAGACCTTCGCGCACACCTGCGCCGTCATGCAGACCCGCGACGCGCTGGCCAGGGTGGCCGCGGAGTGCGCCGAGGACCTGGCCGCCGACGGCGTCGTCTACGCCGAGGTCCGGTACGCCCCCGAACAGCACCTGGAGAAGGGGCTGAGCCTCGAAGAGGTCGTCGAGGCGGTCAACGAGGGCTTCCGGGAGGGCGAACGGCGGGCGCGCGCCAACGGCCACCGCATCCGCGTCGGCGCGCTGCTCACCGCGATGCGGCACGCGGCCCGCGCCCTGGAGATCGCCGAACTGGCCAACCGCTACCGCGACCTGGGCGTGGTCGGCTTCGACATCGCGGGCGCCGAGGCGGGCTACCCGCCCACCCGCCACCTGGACGCGTTCGAGTACCTCAAGCGCGAGAACAACCACTTCACCATCCACGCGGGCGAGGCGTTCGGGCTGCCGTCCATCTGGCAGGCGCTCCAGTGGTGCGGCGCCGACCGGCTCGGCCACGGCGTGCGGATCATCGACGACATCCAGGTCGACGACGGTGAGGTGAAGCTGGGCCGGCTGGCGTCGTACGTACGCGACAAGCGCATCCCGCTGGAGATGTGCCCGACGTCCAACCTGCAGACCGGCGCGGCCACTTCCTACGCCGAGCATCCGATCGGGCTGCTGCGCCGGCTGCAGTTCCGGCTGACCGTGAACACCGACAACCGGCTGATGTCCGGGACGAGCATGTCGCGCGAATTCGAGCACTTGGTGGAGACGTTCCGGTACACGTTCGACGACATGCAGTGGTTCACCGTCAATGGAATGAAGAGCGCCTTCCTTCCTTTTGATGAACGTCTGGCCATGATCAATGACGTGATCAAGCCCGGTTACGCCGAACTGAAGTCGGAATGGCTCTTCCCGAAGGGGCACGCGGACTCGGCGTGAGCAGGGCATCCTGACGCTCGGTGAGGCGCTGGGGCGGAGGGCGCCACGCGGCTCGTACGGCGGCGAACCGGGCATGTGGGATGTTTGCGGCTCCGGCGATCATGTCTTTAGCGTCGGGTGCCGACAAACCCCCGTCACGAGGACAAAAGTTGATGAAGCAGGGAACCGTCAAGATCATCGGTGCCGCGGCCCTCGGTGCCGCCATCGCCGCCACCGCGGCCGGGACTGCCTCCGCCGCCACCGCGGCCGAGCCGGTCACCGGTGCCGCCAGCGGTGCGCTGCAGAGCGTCACCGGCAAGGCCGCGCCGGCCTCCGACGAAGGCGGCCAGACGAACGCCAAGGGCAACCTCCTCGGCGGCCTGCCGACCGGCGGCGTCACCAAGGCCGTGGGTGGCGGCCTCCCGCTCGGCGGCTGAGACACCGCGTACCACCGCGCCCCGGTCCGTACGGATGCGTACGGACCGGGGCGCGCTGCGTGCCGGCGGGCGCCGGGCGGGCGGCCGGTGCTCCCGGCCGGCCCGCCGCGGCGCGCGGCTCACCAGGCCTCGCTGTACTTCTTCTCCGACGGCAGAAAGACCCACAGGGCCAGGTAGACCAGGAACTGGGGACCGGGCAGCAGACACGACAGCACGAAAATCACGCGCATCGTCGTCGGTGTCGTGCCGAAGCGCCGGGCCAGACCCGCGCAGACTCCGGCGATCATCCTGTTGTTGCGGGGGCGGACAAGTGCGGCGGCCATGGGGCTCGACTCCTCGGTTGGTCTCCGGGCCCGCTTCCGGTGCGACCCGATGCCTCCACGCTAGGTGCGTGAGCCGGACAGTACGTCGGCCTGCCGAGCGATCCCGACCCTGGCGATCGTCGGGGTCCGCCCCCGCCGTGGGTCATCCCGGCGGCGTAGCCGGGCCCTGACCACAGGGACGACCACCAGGTGCGCCAGGGCGACCCCGAGCGTGTTCAGCAGCACCACGTCCACGTCCGGCACCCGCCCCGGCACCGTGCTCTGGAGCAGCCCGACGGCGAAGGCGATCATCGCGCCCGTGAAGACGGTACGGGTGAAGGAGCCCAGCGCCGAGGCGGTGAGCCGGCCGCCGGCCATCGGGAGCAGTACGCCCAGGGGCGCCATCAGGAGGACCGCGCCGCCCAGCTGGTGCGCGGCCTCCCACGGGCCCAGCGCCAGCGCCGTACGGATCGTCTCCAGCGGCCGGAGGTTCGCCTCGGGCACCCAGGGCACCGCCCGTGGTCGCAGCGTCAGCGAGTAGACGACCGACAGATGCGCCAGAAGAAGCACGAAGCCCGCGGCGCGCATACGGAAACCGGCCGTCGTGCCGGGGCCATGATGCTGCACACCCGCCCAGACGCCGTGACCGGCGGCGGCGGTTCCGTGCGGGCCGTCACAGCGGTCCGGCGGGCGCCGGGCGGGGGCTCAGCCCTTGTCCGCGGCCGGCTCGCTGCTCCAGGCGGCGTTCCGGGCGGTGTCCGGATGGCGGAGGACGGCGTCGGAGCAGTCGTAGTGGCGCGGCGCCGCGTCGTCCGGGCCGCCGAGCACCGCGGCCCGCTTCCCGTCCACCGGCATCCGCGTCCCGTACGTGCACACCAGCTGTGCGAGCGCGAACGACGGCAGGTCCTCCGGGCGGGTGTTCAGCCGCAGCGCGTCCTCGGGATCGCCGTCCCGCGGCCCGGACACCGTCAGGTCCTCCGGCACGGCCGTCTCGAAGCCCGCCAGGGCCTCGCCGGGCGCCGGCTGCTGCCGCAGCTCGGTCAGGAGCGTACGGGCCATCTGGGGCCGGTCCTCGGCCGTACCGGCCTTGGGCAGCGACACGGTCCGCTCCACCGGCACCAGCCCCGAGCTGCACACCAGGTAGATCCTGACCGGCACCCCGACCGGCACCTCCGGCACGCCGGCCGCGTCCTGGGCCTTGCAGCTCACCCGTGAGGGCGCGCCGCCCGCGTCGACCGGTACCGACGTACCGCGGATGCCGCAGCCCGCGACGGCGGCGAGCAGGGCGAGCGCCGCGGTGGTCCGCCGGGCCGCCCGGCCCGTGGCCCGCCTCATCGCTCGCCCTCCGCCGCCGGGCCGTCGCCGTCGCCCTCGCCGGTCCGCTGCCGCGCCTCGGTGGCCGTCCCCGGGCCGGAGCCGTTCTCCGTGTCGGGGCCGTCGTCGCCGCCCTCCGTGAGCCGTGAGGCGTCCCTCGGGAGGCGCAGCGTGAAGACCGCGCCGCCCTCGTGGGAATTGGCTGCCGTGATCTCGCCGCCGTGGATGTGCGCGTTCTCCATCGCGATGGACAGGCCCAGGCCCGAGCCCTCGGACCGGGGGCGGGACGCGCTCGCCTTGTAGAAGCGGTCGAAGACGTGCGGCAGCACTTCTTCGGGGATGCCGGGGCCGTGGTCCCGTACGCGGATGAGCAGCCGGTCGCCGTCCGCGCCGGATTCCGTACGGACCGAGACCCGTACCGGCGAGCCGCCGTGCTTGAGCGCGTTGCCGATGAGGTTCGCCAGGATCACGTCGAGGCGGCGAGGGTCGAGCCGCGCCATGATGCCGCGCTCGGCGTCCAGCTCCACCGCGTCGAGCCAGGCGCGCGCGTCGATGCACGCGGTCACCTGGTCCGCGACGTCCACGTCGTCCAGGACCAGCCGGGCCGTCCCCGCGTCAAAACGGGTGACCTCCATCAGGTTCTCCACCAGGTCGTTCAGCCGCCGGGTCTCGCTGACCACCAGCTGCACCGCGGGCGCGATCATCGGGTCCAGCGCGTCGGCCTCGTCCTCCAGGACCTCCGTCACGGCCGTGATCGCGGTCAGCGGCGTCCGCAGCTCGTGCGACATGTCCGCGACGAACCGCCGCGAGGACGCCTCCCGCGTGCTCAGCTCCTCCACCCGCTGCTGGAGCCGCTCGGCGGTCCGGTTGAAGGTACGGGAGAGATCGGCCAGCTCGTCCGTGCCGGTCACCCGCAGCCGGGTGTCCAGCTTGCCCTCGCCCAGCTCGCGCGCGGCGGTGCCGAGCCGCTGCACCGGGCGCAGCACGGTCGTCGCCGCGGCCTGCGCCAGCAGCGCCGAGCCGACCAGGGCCAGCAGCGTGGCCACGCCCAGCGACCAGGCGAGCGAGTTCAGGTCCTGCCGCTCGGTGGCCAGCGACTTGAGCATGTACCCCGTCGGGCCGCCGCCGTTCAGCCGCGCGCCCGCCACGAAGTACGGGTTGTCCTCGATCTCCTGCCGCTGCCAGTACAGGTGGTACGGCGCCTGGTTCGACGCGTCCACGGGGCGCCGCTGCTCCACGGCCTTCTGGAGCGTCTTCGGCACGGTCTTCAGGTTGAGCAGGTCACGGTCGGTGGTGGCGGTGCAGGTCGTGCCCGCGCCGTCCTCGGCGAGCAGCAGCACGTCGTAGTTCTGCGGACCGGCGGCCATCCGGCGCGCGGCGTCCCGCAGTTCCCCGCAGGCCGGGTGGAGCGGCAGCGACCGCGTACGCTCCGCCAGCTGGGTACGGAAGTCCTTCAGCGCGGCGTTCTGCGTACGGTCCAGCACGGTGTTGCGGTTGAGCCAGTACGCGATCCCGGAGGCGGAGACCGCCGCGGTCAGCGCCACCAGCGCGAAGACCACCACCAGCCGGAGCCGCAGGCTGGTCCAGCGCAGCAGGCCGGACGCCACGCCGCGCAGCCGGCCCGCGGCCGGTTCGCTCACTGCGGGGTGTCCAGCCGGTAACCGACCCCGCGGACCGTGCGGATCAGCGTCGGCGAGGACGGCACGTCCTCCACCTTGGCCCGCAGCCGCTGCACACAGGCGTCCACCAGGCGCGAGTCACCCAGGTAGTCGTGCTCCCACACCAGGCGGAGCAGCTGCTGTCTGGACAGCGCCTGGCCGGGCCGGCGGCTCAGCTCCAGCAGCAACCGCAGCTCGGTCGGTGTGAGTTGCAGGTCCTCGCCGTTCTTGGTGACGGTCATCGCCGAACGGTCGATGACCAGCGAGCCGAACGTCGCCGAGTCGCTCGACTCGCGTTCGCCGCGCCGCAGGACCGCCCGGATCCGGGCGTCCAGCACCCGCCCCTGCACCGGCTTGACGACATAGTCGTCCGCACCGGACTCCAGTCCGACGACCACATCGATGTCGTCGTTGCGCGCGGTCAGCAGGATGATGGGCAGTTGGTCCGTACGGCGGATCCGCCGGCACACCTCGAAACCGTCGATCCCCGGCAGCATCACGTCCAGGACGATCAGGTCGGGGCGCTGCTCACGCAGCAGTTTCAGGCCGTCCTCGCCCGTCGCCGCGGTCACCACACGGTGACCCTGGCGGGACAGCGAGAGTTCGAGGGCCGTGCGGATGGCGTCGTCGTCCTCGATCAGCAACAGGAAAGGCACGTGCGCCATTCTGGCGCATGGCGCGGCCGGACTTCGACCGGCGGCGGCCGTCCACCCTCTCCGCACGCGCCCCACCCGCCCCGGCGTACGCCGCGAGCAGGCGCTGTGAACCTCACGCGGCCCCCTGTGACAGGGCTGTGACAGTCGGCGGACAACGCGATGAAACTGCCGCGGCAGAGTTTCTGGCACCGGGTGAGAACGGCCCGGAACCGCAGATGAACGAGCCGGCTCAACCGACGGGGGGCGCGAGATGAACACACTGCACAGCACCGCCAACAGCGCAGTAATCACGCGTCTCCACGATGTCGTGCGGGCCGGGGAGAAGTCCGGTGCCGTGAGCGGGCGGGGGTGCGCTCGCGGCACCGGGCGTCAGCGTCAGGCCGCGTTCTTCGCGACGCCGGTCGAGGCCGTTGACACCGTCGTGGGGACCGCGGCTCCGGCCGCGGACGGGGGAAGCGACGGGGGACGCACGTACGGGGAGGCCACGGAGGAGCGGAGCGCCGCGCCGGCGGCGGTGGACAGTGAAGCCGAGTTCACCGCCTACGTCCAGGAGCGCCGCGCCTCCCTGTACGCCACCGCCTACCACCTGACCGGCGACCGCCACGAGGCCGAGGACCTGCTGCAGAGCGCACTGTTCTCGACCTACCGGGCGTGGGACCGGATCAGCGACAAGGGGGCGGTCGGTGGGTACCTGCGCCGCACGATGACCAACCTGCACATCAGTGCCTGGCGTCGGCGGAAGCTGAACGAGTACCCCACCGAGGAACTGCCGGAGACGGCCGGTGACCACGACGCGATGCGCGGCACCGAGCTGCGTGCCGTGCTGTGGCAGGCGCTGGTCAAGCTGCCCGAGACGCAGCGCACGATGCTCGTCCTGCGCTACTACGAGGGCCGGACGGACCCGGAGATCGCCGACATACTGAACATCAGCGTCGGCACGGTGAAGTCGAGCATCTGGCGTTCGCTGCGGCGGCTGCGCGAGGACGACGTCCTCAGCTTCGGCCGCGACCAGGAGGAATCCTTCGGCGAGCTGGTGGCCTGAGGGCGGGGACCCACGGGGGAAGCGGTCCGGGGGGACCGCGGTACGGGGGGGACACGGGGGAAACGCAGGGGGAACGGGGAAGAGGAAGCGGGAACCGGCAGGCGGGGGGTCTGCCGATTCCCGCTTCTTCGTGCGTGGCGCGGGCGAACGTGCTTCCGCGTCAGCTCCGTACGGGGTCGGAGGCGTCGGCGCCCACCGACGCTATGCGGGCCAGTGCCTCGGCCTTCACGCAGGCGTACGCGCCCAGGGCGGTCTGCCGGGCCACCACCGTCCGCTCGGCGCGCAGCAGCCGCAGTCCCCGGCGCACCAGGACCCCGGCGGGCTTGCGGCCCTCGCGCAGGTCGCGCAGCAGCCGCCGCCGGAAGGTCGTGGCCGGTCTGCCGCGCAGGCACAGCGCGTCGGCCAGCACGCCCGCGGTCCGGCAGGCCGCGACGATCTCCGCGGCGAAGATGCCCTCGGCGATGAACAGCGGCGCGCCCGCCAGTTCCAGCTTCTCCTCGCCGGTCCGGGCGCTCGCGGCGAGGTCGTACACGGGGACGGCCGTGCGGCCCGTACGGCACAGCTCCTCGATCGCGGTGACCGCGGTGGCCGCGTCCCAGGACAGTGGCGAGTCCCAGTCGGTGGCGCCGTCCGGGAGCAGCGGCAGGGAGGCGTCCGTGACCTCCTTGTAGAAGTCGTCGAGGCGCAGCACGGGCAGGCCGGTGCGGGCGGCGAGGGAGGACTTTCCGGAGCCGGAGGGGCCGGTCAGCAGGATGACGCGGGCGGGCGGCGCGCTGGGGAGAAAGCTCACGGGCACTCATTGTCCCGCATTCGCCCGTGTGAGCTACCCCAGCCGTACAAGGTGGAATGTGGACACATCAGTCAACTACGCTGCGCATCCGACCCATTACAGACAATCGGCTCACCGGCGGCGGTGCGGCGGTCGGTGCCGCCGCGACGGACTCCACAGGCAGGTGCTCATGGCCTCTCACGCACGTCTTCCCCAGCAGAGCCGTACGGCGCGCGGGCTGCTGCGCGCCGGGCTCGCGGTGTCCATGGCGGGCGCCGCGCTGGCCACCGGCGCGTCGACCGCCACGGCCGCCGACGGGAAGTCGGATCCCGCGAGCCTGGAGGACATCCGGGCGGCCACCGGCGCCACGGTCGGCGCGCTCCAGCAGGCCACCAGTAGTGGCCTCGGCACGGTGAAGACCCTCCACCTCAACCCCCTCTCCGGCACCGGCAGCGACCCGACGGACAACGCCGTCGGCACCCAGATCGCCGACTTCAAGCCGATCAGCACAGCGGGCCTGACCGCGCCGCTGTCCAGCGGCGCGGCGCTGGGTCAGCTGCCCGTCGTGGGCGCGGTGACGCAGGCTCTGCCCGGGTAGGCCCCCGGACGTACGACAGGGGCGCCCGCGGCCGTCCGTACGGCTCGCGGGCGCCCCTGTGGCGCGTGCTGCGGCGGGATCAGACGCCCATCGGGTGCCAGACCGTCTTGGTCTCCAGGAAGGCCAGCATGCGGTCCGTGCCGGGGTCGGCGGCCCAGTCCACAGCCTGTGGACGGCGTACGCGCTTGAGGTTGTCGGCGGCCGCCGTCTCCAGCGCTGCCGCCTCCTCCGCGTCGCCCGCCACGCCCGCGAGGTCGAGCGCGTTGACGTCCTGGTGCGCGGCCAGCGGCCCGGCGATCTCCGCCGTACGGCCCGACAGCACGTTCACCACACCGCCCGGCAGGTCGGAGGTGGCCAGCACCTCGGCCAGCGACAGGGCCGGCAGCGGCGCCTTCTCCGAAGCGGCCACCGCGACGGTGTTACCGGTCACGATCGCCGGCGCGATCACCGACACCAGCCCCAGGAACGAGGACTCCTGCGGCGCCAGCACGGCCACCACACCGGTCGGCTCGGGCGTGGAGAGGTTGAAGTACGGGCCCGCGACCGGGTTCGCGCCGCCCGCGACCTGGGCGATCTTGTCGGACCAGCCCGCGTACCAGACCCACCGGTCGATCGCCGCGTCCACCTGCGCCGCCGCCTTGGACTTCGACAGCCCCTCGGCGTCGGCGACCTCCGCGGTGAACTGCTCCCGGCGGCCCTCCAGCATCTCCGCGATCCGGTACAGGATCTGGCCGCGGTTGTACGCGGTCGCGCCCGACCAGCCGCCGAACGCCTTACGGGCCGCGACGACCGCGTCCCGGGCGTCCTTGCGGGAGGACAGCGGGGCGTTGGCGAGCCACTTGCCCTTTGAGTCCGACACCTCGTACACCCGCCCGCTCTCGGACCGGGGGAACTTGCCCCCGATGTACAGCTTGTAGGTCTTGAGCACGCTCAGACGATCAGACATTGAGGTACGCCTCCAGACCGTGCCGGCCGCCCTCGCGGCCGAAGCCCGACTCCTTGTAGCCGCCGAAGGGCGACGCCGGGTCGAACTTGTTGAACGTGTTGGACCAGATGACGCCCGCGCGCAGCTTGCCCGCCATCCACAGGCTCCGGGAGCCCTTCTCGGTCCAGATGCCCGCCGACAGGCCGTACGGCGTGTTGTTCGCCTTGGCCACGGCCTCCTCCGGCGTACGGAAGGTCAGTACGGACAGCACCGGGCCGAAGATCTCCTCGCGGGCGATGCGGTGGGCCTGCGTGACGCCGGTGAACAGGGTCGGCGCGAACCAGTACCCCTCGCCGGGCAGTTCGCAGGACGGCGCCCAGCGCTCGGCGCCCTCGGCCTCGCCCGCCTCGGCGAGCGCCTTGATCCGGGCCAGCTGCTCGGCGGAGTTGATCGCGCCGATGTCGGTGTTCTTGTCCAGCGGGTCGCCGACGCGGAGCGTCGCCATCCGCCGCTTGAGCGCGTCCAGCACCTCGTCCTGGACCGACTCCTGGACCAGCAGCCGGGAGCCCGCGCAGCAGACGTGGCCCTGGTTGAAGAAGATGCCGTTGACGATGCCCTCGACGGCCTGGTCGATCGGGGCGTCGTCGAAGACGATGTTCGCGGCCTTGCCGCCCAGCTCCAGGGTGAGCTTCTTGTCCGTGCCCGCGACCGTACGGGCGATGGCCTTGCCGACCTCGGTGGAGCCGGTGAAGGCGACCTTGTTCACATCCGGGTGCGCGACCAGCTCGGCGCCGGTGGAGCCGTCGCCGGTCAGGATGTTGACGACGCCCTTGGGGAGGCCCGCCTGGCGGCAGACGTCCGCGAAGAACAGCGCGGAGAGCGGCGTGGTCTCGGCGGGCTTCAGGACCACGGTGTTGCCGCAGGCCAGCGCCGGGGCGATCTTCCACGCCAGCATCAGCAGCGGGAAGTTCCAGGGGATGACCTGGCCCGCCACGCCCAGCGGCTTCGGGTCGGGCCCGAGACCCGCGTGGCCGAGCTTGTCCGCCCAGCCCGCGTAGTAGAAGAAGTGCGCGGCGACCAGCGGCAGGTCGGAGTCGCGGGACTCCTTGATCGGCTTGCCGTTGTCCAGCGACTCCAGCACCGCCAGCTCGCGCGAGCGCTCCTGGATCAGCCGCGCGATGCGGAAGAGGTACTTGGCGCGCTCGGCGCCGGGCAGCGCCGACCACTTCTCGAACGCCTTGCGGGCGGCCTTCACGGCGCGCTCGACGTCGGCGGTGCCGGCCTGGGCGACCTCGGAGAGGACCTCCTCGTTCGCGGGCGAGACGGTCTTGAAGACCTTGCCGTCGGCCGCCTCGGCGAACTCGCCGTCGATGAACAGCCCGTAACTCGGCGCGATGTCGACGACCGCGCGCGACTCCGGCGCGGGTGCGTACTCGAAAGCCTGCTTTTCCACTGCCATGGGTCTCAGTCCACCGTCACGTAGTCGGGGCCGGAGTACCGGCCGCTGCCGAGCTTCTGGCGCTGCATCAGCAGGTCGTTGAGGAGGCTGGACGCGCCGAACCGGAACCAGTCCGCGGTCAGCCACTGCTCGCCGAGGGTCTCGTTGACCATGACCAGGTACTTGATCGCGTCCTTGGTCGTGCGGATGCCGCCGGCCGGCTTCACGCCGACCTGCACCCCGAGCTGTGCGTGGAAGTCGCGGACGGCCTCCAGCATCAGCAGGGTGACCGGGGGAGTGGCGTTGACGCCGACCTTGCCGGTGGAGGTCTTGATGAAGTCGGCGCCCGCGAGCATCGCGAGCCAGGAGACCCGGCGCACGTTGTCGTAGGTCTGCAGCTCGCCGGTCTCGAAGATGACCTTGAGGTGCGCGGCGCTGCCGTCCGCGCGGACACAGGCCTCCTTGACGGCCTTGATCTCCTCGAAGACCTCCAGGTACCGGCCGGAGAGGAACGCGCCCCGGTCGATCACCATGTCGATCTCGTCGGCGCCGGCGGCGACCGCGTCCCGGGTGTCGGCGAGCTTCACCGGCAGCGCGGCGCGGCCCGCGGGGAAAGCGGTGGCCACGGAGGCGACATGGACGCCGGAGGCGCCCAGCGCGTCCTTGGCCGTCGCCACCATGTCCGGGTAGACGCAGATCGCGGCGACCTTCGGCACGGTGCGGTCGGTGGGGTCGGGGTTGACGCCCTTGGCGCACAGGGCCCGGACCTTGCCCGGGGTGTCCGCTCCTTCGAGCGTCGTCAGGTCGATCATCGAGACGGCGAGGTCGATGGCGTACGCCTTCGCCGTGTTCTTGATCGAGCGGGTGCCGAGCGCGGCGGCGCGGGCTTGCAGCCCGACGGCGTCGACGCCCGGGAGGCCGTGCAGGAAACGGCGCAGCGCCCGGTCGTCGGCGGTCACGTCCGCCATCGACGCCAGACGGCCCGCGGCTTCCTTGCCGTATGCGGGAACAGTGGTGGGCATGGTCACGAGGGGAGCATATCTACGCGCGTAGCGGTGTGTCACCCCTCCAGGTGGCACCGGGGAATTCCGGGCGCATTCCGCGCCCCCGGACCGGACGGCCGGCCATCGATGCCGGACCGCAACGTCCGGATGCCGGACTCTCGGGCACAATCGCCGGTATGACGAGCCCGGACAACTCCTCCAGCCGGCCCGCGCAGATCTACGCGGACCGCACCTACCGGTCGCCCGCGGCCCTGGTCGGCGGCGTCCTGCTGCTCGCGCTCATCGCCTGGCTGGGCATCGACGCGCTGGTCAACGGCACCCCCCGCACCCGCCTGTTGGCGGTGTCCGGACTGCTCCTCGGCGTGCCACTGATCACCGCGTACACCCTGCGGCCCGTGGTGCGCGCGAACGCGGAGCGGCTGACCGTGCGGAACCCCTTCCGTACCATCACGCTGCCCTGGGCATCGGTCGAGGACCTGCGCGCGTCCTTCTCCTGCGAGGTCTTCGCGGCCGGCAAGAAGTACCAGCTGTGGTCGATCCCGGTCTCGCTGCGCCAGCGCAAGCGCGCCAGCCGGATGTCGGCGAAGGCCGCGGGGGCCGCCGCGCGCGGCGCCGAACCGGTGGAGGTGCGGCGCGCCTCGGCCGACCAGTCGCTGGACGAGCTGCGGGAGCTGCAGGAGCGCAACGCGGGGCGCGAGGACGCGGACGGTTCGCCTGCCGTGCGCTGGGCGTACGAGATCATCGTGCCGATCGTGGTGGGCGCGGTGGCGCTGATCGTGCTGTTCGCGCTGTAGCGCGAGTGGCCGCGCCCCGGGGGAGTGGTCGACCTCGGCGCCGTCGTGGCCGGTCGCGCAGTTCCCCGCACCCTGAGGGGCGGGCCTCCGGGCCCGCCCCATGGGGGCGTCAGAGCCCGGCCGCCGCCGACAGGTCGGACTTCACCGCGGCGAGCGCCGCTTCGGCCGTACGGCGTGCCTCCGGGAGCGCCTCCCGGGACGCGACCGGCACGACGGCCTCCAGGTAGCACTTCAGCTTCGGCTCGGTGCCGCTCGGCCGGACGACCACCCGGCCCGCCGCGACCTCGCCGGCCCCGGACAGGGTGTACCGCAGGCCGTCCGTCGGCGGCAGCGACGCCGAGCCCCGGGACAGGTCCTCGGCCGAGGTCACCGCGAGCCCGCCGAGCGAGGCAGGCGGCTGCTCGCGCAGCCGGCGCATCGCGTCGGAGATGACCGACAGGTCCTCCACCCGCACGGAGAGCTGGTCGGTGGCGTGCAGCCCGTGCTCCACCGCCAGGTCGTCCAGCAGGCCGGTCAGCGTGCGCCCGTCCCGCTTGAGCACGGCCGCCAGCTCGGTGATCAGCAGCGCGGCGGTGATGCCGTCCTTGTCCCGCACCCCGGCCGGGTCGACCGCGTACCCCAGCGCCTCCTCGTAGGCGTACCGCAGGCCGTCCACCCGGGCCAGCCACTTGAAGCCGGTCAGCGTCTCGGTGTACGGCAGGCCGGCGGCGGCCGCGATCCGGGAGAGCAGCGAGGAGGAGACGATCGTCGTGGCGACGGTGCCCTGCGCGCCCGCGCCCACCACATGGGCGGCGAGCAGCGCGCCGACCTCGTCACCGCGCAGCATCCGCCAGCCCGCGGCGGCCTCCGGGTCCGGTACGGCCACGGCGCAGCGGTCCGCGTCCGGGTCGTTGGCGATGACGATGTCGGGGTCCGCCGTACGGGCCGCGGCGAAGGCCAGGTCCATCGCGCCCGGCTCCTCGGGGTTGGGGAACGCGACGGTCGGGAAGTCCGGGTCCGGCTCGGCCTGCTCGGGCACGACCACCGGCGCCGGGAACCCGGCACGCTCGAACGCGCCGACGAGCACCTCGCGGCCGACGCCGTGCATCGGCGTGTAGACGACGCGGATGTCCCGCGGCGAGCCGGCCGTGAGCACCGCCTGCGTACGGTCCAGGTACGCCGCGAGGACGTCCTCGCCGAGCACGTCCCAGCCGCCCTCCGGGCGCGCCACGCCGGCCAGCGCGCCGACCGCGGCGATCCGGGACGCGATCTCGCCGTCGGCGGGCGGCACGATCTGCGAGCCGTCACCGAGGTAGACCTTGTAGCCGTTGTCGCGGGGCGGGTTGTGGCTGGCGGTGACCTCCACGCCGGCCACCGCGCCCAGGTGCCGGATCGCGAAGGCGAGCACGGGGGTGGGCAGCGGACGCGGCAGCAGCGCGGCCTTCAGGCCCGCGCCGGTCATGACGGCGGCGGTGTCCCGGGCGAAGTCGGCGCTCTTGTGGCGCGCGTCGTAGCCGATGACGACCAGGCCGTCGCCCTGCCCCTGGTCCTTGAGGTACGCGGCCAGACCGGCGGCGGCCCGGATGACGACGGCGCGGTTCATCCGCATCGGGCCCGCGCCCAGCTCGCCGCGGAGGCCAGCGGTGCCGAACTGGAGGGTGCCGGCGAACCGGTCCGCCAGCTCGTCGGTGTCCTCGGTCTCGATGAGCTTCGCCAGCTCTTCGCGGGTCTCGGGGTCGGGGTCCTCGGCCAGCCAGGCCTTCGCCCGGCCGGTCAGCTCCGCGGGGACGGTTGCCACGTGATGCTCCTGCCTGTGGGGTGCGTGAGGGGTGCCTGTGGGTGCGGTGCGCGTGCGGTACGGACCGGGCTCGGGTGCCGGGGCACGGGAGTCCGTGCCGGGCGCGCACGGCGTCCGGCGAACGTGGCGCCGCGCGCACGGTGCCCTACGGACGGACCGGCGTACGCCCTGGTTCCCGCGTACGCCCCGGCTCGTGACCCCTACCCCGCGTCCGGCCCGGACGGCGGGAACCGGCCACCGGCCGGTTCCGTACCGGGCCGCGTCAGATCTTGCTGAGCACCTGGCCGAGCAGGCTGCCCATGCGGGTCGCGGAGTCGCGGCCGGCCTGGAGCACCTCTTCGTGGTTGAGCGGCTCGCCGGTCATGCCCGCAGCGAGGTTGGTCACCAGCGACAGGCCCAGCACCTCGGCACCCGCCTCACGTGCGGCGATGGCCTCCAGGACGGTGGACATGCCGACCAGGTCGGCGCCGAGCGTACGGATCATCCGGATCTCGGCGGGGGTCTCGTAGTGCGGCCCGGGGAACTGGGCGTAGACGCCCTCCTCCAGGGTCGGGTCGACCTCCTTGCACAGCGCGCGCAGCCGCGGCGAGTACAGGTCGGTCAGGTCGACGAAGTTCGCGCCGACGATGGGGGAGGTGGCGGTGAGGTTCAGGTGGTCGCTGATGAGGACCGGCTGGCCGGGACGCATGCCCTCGCGCAGACCGCCGCACCCGTTGGTGAGCACGACCGTCTTGCAGCCGGCGGCCACGGCGGTACGGACGCCGTGGGCGACGGCCGCCACTCCGCGGCCCTCGTAGTAATGCGTCCGGCCGAGGAAGACCAGCGCGCGCTTGTCGCCGATGAGGTACGAGCGGACCTTGCCGCCGTGCCCCTCCACTGCCGGCGGCGGGAAGCCGGGCAGCTCGGTGACGAGGAATTCGTGCTCGGGCTCGCCCAGCGCCTCGGCGGCCGGAGCCCAGCCGGAGCCCATGACCAGGGCAACGTCGTGGGTCTCGGCGCCGGTCAGCTCGCGCAGGCGGTCGGCGGCGTCGGTGGCGGCGGTACGCGGGTCGCTCGCCAGGTCCGGGGTAACAGATGCGTTCACGCGGACGAGGGTAGCCGGTAATCGCCTACGCGCGTAGATGTGTCTCATCACGGACGTGCGGCGGTGCGTTTGGTTCTTTCCTACGAACCGGCGGCGGCGAGCCCGCGCCGCCGGGCCCCGCGCGCCCTCAGCAGGGCCGTTTCCGCAGCTCCATCACATAGTCGTGCGGGGCGCCCGCCGACTCGGCCGCGTCCGCGATCTCACCGAGGTACCGGGCGGAGGGCAGCCCGCCCTCGTAGCCGTTCAGGACGTACAGCCAGGCCGCCTCGTCGCCGTCCAGCGTGTGCACCCTGACCCGCATCCGGCGGTATATGTCCATGCCGACGCCCTCCCAGCGGTCCATCGACTCCTCGTCCATCGGAGCGATGTCGTACAGCGCGACGAAGACCTGGGAACGCGGTGCCTCCACCAGCGTGGCGAGCGCCCCCTCCCAGCCCATCTGCTCCCCGCCGAACGTGAGCCGCCAGCCGTTCAGCCAGCCGGTGCCGCGCAGCGGTGAGTGGGGGGCGCGGCGGGACATCAGCCGCGCGTCGAGGTTGCCGGCGTAGGCGGCGTAGAGCGACATGGATCAGAGGGTACGGGAGGGCGGGCCGGGTCCCGTGGATCCACCGGGGCCACCGCGCCCGGCCTGCGCTCCCGCGGACGGCGGGTCCGTACGGCGGCCCCCGCGCTGAACGCGGGAGGCACGTGCGGGACAATGAGTACGTACTGCATCTCCCGGGGGGTGACCCCCGGACCCCCGGCCGGAACCGCGCCGGTTGGGCCGGAATACGAGAGCGCGAGGCGTAATCCCTTGACCCGGATCGTGATCATCGGTGGCGGACCTGGCGGCTACGAGGCGGCGCTGGTGGGCGCCCAGCTCGGTGCGGAGGTGACCGTCGTCGACTGCGACGGCCTCGGCGGCGCATCGGTGCTCACCGACTGTGTGCCCTCGAAGACTCTCATCGCGACGGCCGAGGTGATGACCACCTTCGACTCGTCGTACGAAGAACTGGGCATCATCGTCGAGGACGACACCCCGCACATCGACCGCCCCGCGCGCGTCGTCGGCGTCGACCTCGGCAAGGTCAACCGGCGTGTGAAGCGCCTCGCGCTCGCCCAGTCGCACGACATCACCGCCTCCGTCACCCGCGCCGGCGGCCGGGTCATGCGCGGCCGCGGCCGGCTGGAGCCGGGCCAGGCCGTGGACGGCTCACGCCAGGTCACCGTCACCGCCGCCGACGGCAGCGAGGAGACGCTGACCGCCGACGCCGTACTGGTCGCCACCGGCGCGCACCCCCGCGAGATCCCCGACGCGCAGCCCGACGGCGAGCGCATCCTGAACTGGACGCAGGTCTACGACCTGGACGAGCTCCCCGAGGAGCTCATCGTGGTCGGCTCCGGCGTCACCGGCGCCGAGTTCGCCGGCGCCTACCAGGCCCTCGGCTCCCGCGTCACCCTCGTCTCCTCCCGTGACCGCGTGCTCCCGGGCGAGGACCCGGACGCCGCCGCCGTCCTGGAGGACGTCTTCCGCCGCCGCGGCATGAACGTGATGTCCCGCTCCCGCGCCGCCTCCGCCAAGCGTGTCGGCGACCGTGTCGAGGTGACCCTCTCGGACGGCCGTACGATCACCGGCACGCACTGCCTGATGGCCGTCGGCTCGATCCCGAACACCGAGGGCGTCGGCCTGGAAGAGGCCGGCGTGAAGCTCAAGGACTCCGGCCACATCTGGACCGACAAGGTCTCCCGCACCTCGGCCCCCGGCGTGTACGCGGCCGGCGACTGCACCGGCGTCTTCGCGCTCGCCTCGGTCGCGGCCATGCAGGGCCGGATCGCGATGTACCACTTCCTCGGCGACGCGGTGGCCCCGCTGAACCTGAAGACCGTCTCCGCGAACGTCTTCACCGACCCGGAGATCGCCACTGTCGGTTACAGCCAGGCCGACGTCGACAACGGCAGGATTGACGCCCGCGTCGTGAAACTGCCCCTGCTGCGCAACCCGCGTGCGAAGATGCAGGGCATCCGCGACGGCTTCGTCAAGCTGTTCTGCCGCCCCGGCACAGGCATCGTCGTGGGCGGTGTGGTCGTATCACCGCGCGCGAGCGAACTCATTCATCCGATATCGATCGCGGTGGACAACAACCTGACGGTGGAGCAGATCGCCAGCGCCTTCACCGTCTACCCCTCGCTCTCCGGCTCGATAGCCGAGGTCGCGCGGCAGCTGCACACCCGCAAGTCCGCCGGGGAGTGAGCCCGGCGGCACGCCGGGGGCGGGTTCGCACGAACGACCGCCCTATATCACTCGCGGGTGTCGCAGACGAACAACTTCCGATAATTGGTGCAACCTGCTGAAAACAGACGGTCGTTGGCGTTACTGTCAGTTTCGTGTTCGCTGCAGAACGTCGCCAATTGATCCTTGAAATGGTGCGAGCGAACGGAGCGGTTTCGCTCCGTGAGCTCGCCCGTGTCGTCCAGACCTCAGAAGTGACCGTACGGCGGGACGTGCGGGCACTGGAGGCGGAAGGACTGCTCGACCGCCGGCACGGCGGTGCGGTGCTGCCGGGTGGCTTCACCCGCGAATCCGGCTTCCCGCAGAAATCCCATCTAGCAACCGCGGAGAAGACGGCCATCGCCGATCTCGCCGCGAGCTTCGTCGAAGAGGGCGAGGCCATCGTCGTCGGCGCGGGGACGACCACACAGGAGCTGGCCCGCCGGCTCGCCCGGGTCCCGGGTCTGACCGTCGTGACCAACTCCCTGTTGGTCGCCCAGGCCCTGGCGCACGCCAACCGCGTCGAGGTCGTCATGACCGGCGGCACGCTCCGGGGCTCCAACTACGCGCTGGTCGGCAGCGGTGCCGAGCAGTCCCTCCAGGGGCTGCGGGTGTCCCGTGCCTTCCTGTCGGGCAGCGGTCTGACCGCCGAGCGCGGACTCTCCACCTCCAACATGCTCTCCGCCAGCGTCGACCGGGCGCTGGTGCAGGCGGCGGCGGAGGTGGTGGTCCTCGCCGACCACACCAAACTCGGTACGGACACCATGTTCCAGACGGTGCCGACCGACGTCATCACACGCCTGGTGACGGACGAACCGCCCGGCCACGACGACCGTGCCGCGACCGAACTGCAGGCCCTGGCCGATCAGGGCGTGCAGATCACGGTCGCCGGCGGGGCCGCGGCGGCGGCCGCCCAGGGCCAGGGGAGTGCGGAAGGTACCCCGGCGGCGGACCGCCGGGGTCCGAGAAGGGAGGTACCACTGCCGGGACAACGGCGCAGCCATTCCCCCACCGGCGCCGGGCCGCAGCTGCGCTCGGCCGCGCTCGCCCCCGATCCGCAGTCGGGCCGGGTCGCCGACCTGGCGCCACGACGTCGCTGAGCGCTGAGAACCGCGGGGTCTCAGCCGCTCGGCACGTGCTTCCGTACGACGATGTCGCTCACCGGCCGGCCTTCAGGCCGGTCAGGGTGAGTGTCAGCAGCCGGTCGGCCAGTTCCGGGTCGTCCGGCGACTCCTCCGCGGCCAGCGCGATGCCGTTGGTCAGCTGCATCAGGTCCCGGATGTCCACATCGGGACGTACGGCACCGGACTGCTGGGCCCGGGTGAGCAGTACGCCGCCCGCCTCGCGCATCGGCCGGCTGCATCTGGCCAGCCCGGAGCTCTCGTCGGCCGGCGCCGCCATCAGCGCGCGCGACAGCCCGCGGTAGGTGCTGGCGTGCGTGATGATCGCGCGCAGCCACTCCACCAGCGCGGCACAGGGCTGCGGCGCGTCGCCCAGCTCCCGTGCGCGGGCCAGCAGGGCCTCCACCTCGCACTGGAAGACGGCGCCCATCAGCGCGGTCCGGTCCGGGAAGTGGCGGTAGAGCGTGCCGATGCCGACACCGGCGCGGCGCGCGATGTCCTCCAGCGAGGTGTCCGTGCCGCGCTCGGTGAAGGCCGTCCGGGCCTCCGCCAGCAGCCGCTCGTAGTTCCGGCGCGCGTCGGCCCGCATGGGGCGTGCGGAATCGTTGTGCGCCGTCTCGGTGGCCATCGCCGTCCTTCCTGTACCTGCCCTTCCGTAGGCAGGACTCGCCTCAACGGTATCGGGTGGCCGAACGGCCGGCCCGGTCCGCGGCCGAAGCCCGTACGACCGAGGGGCGCCCGGCTCGGTCGGCCGGGCGCCCCTCGGTCAGCTGCGTACGGGCGACGCCGTGGTCGCTCTCCCGCTCCTCCGGATCAGTCCTTGATTTCGCAGATGACGGCGCCGGCGGTGAGGGAGGCGCCGACCTCGGCGGTCAGGCCCTTGACGGTGCCGGAGCGGTGCGCGTTCAGCGGCTGTTCCATCTTCATGGCCTCCAGGACGACGACGAGGTCGCCTTCCTTGACCTCCTGGCCCTCCTCCACCGCGATCTTGACGATGGTGCCCTGCATGGGGGAGGCCAGGCTGTCGCCGGAGGCGGCGGAGCCGGACTTCTTGGCGGCCTTGCGCTTGGGCTTGGCGCCCGCGGCCAGGCCGGTGCGGGCCAGCGACATGCCGAGGGAGGAGGGCAGGGAGACCTCCAGGCGCTTGCCGCCGACCTCGACGACGACGGTCTCGCGGCCGGCCTCGTCCTCGGCCTCGTCCGCGCCCGGCGCGGCGAAGGGCTTGATGTCGTTGACGAACTCGGTCTCGATCCAGCGGGTGTGGACCTGGAACGGGTCGGTGGAGCCGGTCAGCTCCGGCGCGAAGGCCGGGTCCTTGACCACGGTGCGGTGGAAGGGGATGGCGGTGGCCATGCCCTCGACGGTGAACTCCGCCAGGGCGCGGGCGGCGCGCTGCAGGGCCTGCCGGCGGGTGGCGCCGGTGACGATGAGCTTGGCGAGCAGGGAGTCCCAGGCCGGGCCGATGACGGAGCCGGACTCGACGCCGGCGTCCAGGCGCACGCCCGGGCCGGCGGGGGCCTCGAACTTCGTGACGGTGCCGGGGGCTGGCAGGAAGTTGCGGCCCGGGTCCTCGCCGTTGATGCGGAACTCGAAGGAGTGGCCGCGCACCGGCGGGTCGTCGTAGCCGAGCTCCTCGCCGTCGGCGATGCGGAACATCTCCCGGACCAGGTCCAGGCCGGTGACCTCCTCGGTGACCGGGTGCTCGACCTGCAGGCGGGTGTTGACCTCCAGGAAGGAGATGGTGCCGTCCTGGCCGACCAGGAACTCGCACGTCCCGGCGCCCTCGTAGCCGGCTTCCTTCAGGATGGCCTTGGAGGCGCGGTAGAGCTCGGCGTTCTGCTCGGCGGTCAGGAACGGCGCCGGGGCCTCTTCGACCAGCTTTTGGTGGCGGCGTTGCAGGGAGCAGTCGCGGGTGGAGACGACGACGACGTTGCCGTGCTTGTCGGCCAGGCACTGGGTCTCCACGTGCCGCGGGCGGTCCAGGTAGCGCTCGACGAAGCACTCGCCGCGGCCGAAGGCGGCGACCGCCTCGCGCACCGCGGAGTCGTACAGCTCGGGGACCTCTTCCAGGGTGCGGGCGACCTTCAGGCCGCGGCCGCCGCCGCCGAAGGCGGCCTTGATGGCGATGGGCAGGCCGTTTTCCTCGGCGAAGGCGACGACCTCGTCCGAGCCGGAGACGGGGTCCTTGGTGCCGGCGACCAGGGGGGCGCCGGCGCGCTGGGCGATGTGGCGGGCGGCGACCTTGTCGCCCAGGTCGCGGATGGCGTGCGGCGGGGGGCCGATCCAGATCAGTCCGGCGTCCAGCACGGCCTGGGCGAATTCGGCGTTCTCGGAGAGGAAGCCGTAGCCGGGGTGGATGGCGTCCGCGCCGGAATCGGCGGCGGCGGCCAGGACCTTGGCGATGTCCAGGTAGCTGGTGGCAGGAGTGTCACCGCCCAGGGCGTATGCCTCATCCGCCGCACGGACGTGCAGGGCATCCCGGTCCGGCTCGGCGTAGACCGCTACGCTTCCGATCCCGGCGTCCCGGCATGCACGGGCAACGCGGACAGCGATTTCGCCACGGTTGGCGATGAGCACCTTGCGCACGATGGCTCCCTCCTCGAAACAAGCTGAGTTTAGGGACTGACGACACCACGTGCCGAGTCGCCCCAGCGGGTGAGCTTGCCCACAAGGCGTCACCTTCCGACGCCGGCCGCACGCCGAAGTCCCCTCCATTCCCAGGGTATGCCCGGGAGTTCGGTCGCACGATCGAGGATCGGTGTGGGCAACGTCTCGCCTCACTCGATCCCCGATCGACACCGTTTCTTTGTTGGGATCCCACTAATGGCGGAGCGAAACTTTGCCGGGTGGGTGTCGGGTGTGACGTACGGGAAAGCCGTCTGTCGCACGCCCCTTGTCCTGGCTATTACCCAGCAGTAGCGTGCACCCGTCTTCTGTACTCGCGGTAACAGGAGCGCGAACGCGCCGGGCAGGGCGGACGCGAACGCGCCGGACACAGCGGAAGTGGGTGGGCAGGGTGGCGGCACGCAGACCCGTGGCGGTGGTGACGGCCGTGGTCCTCGTCCTCGAAGCGGCCGGGATCGCGCTGCTCAACTGGATCCTCAGCGTCTTCGTCGACCGGCAGCAGATGTCGCTGGCGGGCCTGAAGGCCGATGCCATGTCGGCCGGGGCCTGGATCGGCGGCATCGTCATCGGCCTGTACCTGCTGCTCTGCGCCTTCTTCGCGCTGCGCTGCGCGGTCCGGGACCGCGCGCCCGGTGGCTTCGCCCGCACCGTCCTCATCAGCTGCGCGGTGATCCACGGCGTGGTCGGCGCGTTCACCGTCGGGCTGGTCGGCTGGGCCGCCTTCGTCGGCGCGATGGTCGTCCTCGGCCTGCTCATCTTCACCCTGCTGGCATACGCGCCGGCCGCGGAAGCCCCGGAGCCGGCCGAGCCGGGCACGCCGGGCGCCGAGCCGTCCCCGGCGGCGTAGCCCCGGAGTCACCGCGCCCAGAGGTCGGTGATCCGCACGTCCACGTCGGCCAGAAGGCGGCGGAGGAGCGGCAGGGACAGGCCGATGACGTTGCCCGGGTCGCCGTCGATGCCGTCGATGAAGGGCGCCGAGCGGCCGTCGAGGGTGAACGCGCCCGCCACGGACAGCGGTTCGCCGCTCGCCACGTAGGCGGCGATCTCCGCGTCCGACGGTTCGCCGAAGCGGACGGTGGTGGAGGCGGTGGCCGAGACCCGGCGGCCGCTCCCGGTGTCGATGACGCAGTGCCCGGTCCGCAGCACGCCGGACCGGCCGCGCATCGACTTCCAGCGGGCGGTGGCGTCCTCCGCGTCGGCCGGCTTGCCCAGCGCCCGCCCGTCCAGGTCCAGTACCGAGTCGCAGCCGATGACCAGCGCGCCGGCGGCCTCGGTGCGCCGCGCCACGGCGTCGGCCTTGGCCTCGGCCAGTACGCGGGCCAGCTCGCCCGGGGTGTCGGCGGTGATCGCGTCCTCGTCCACGCCGCTGACGACGACGTCGGGGGCCAGGCCGGCCTGGCGCAGCAGGCCGAGGCGGGCGGGGGACTGGGAGGCGAGCACGAGGCGGCGGCGCTGTTCGGTCATGCGGCTCATGGTAGGCGGGCGGGCTATTGACAGTCGTTCGGCCTGCGGCCACAGTGCAGTGGCGCGTTCGCATATCAACGATCTCTGTCCGATAGTCGGACGCGCATCCGGCACCGCCGCCCCCATGGTGGCCTGTACGACGAGGAGTTGCCGCCCCGCACGGCTCCGGCCCGCTGCGCACCGGCGGGTGCGGGTATGCCTGGACGTGGGCAGGCGGCCACGGACCTCAGGAGGCGTGAGCGATGACCACATCCGCGTTGTACGGACGGCTCGTGGACGATGCCGGGCTCTTCCCGCCCGAGCAGCTGGCGATGGATGCGGCCGTCGCGCGGCACCGGGCCGACGCCGCGGCCGGCGATCCGGTGCTCAGCCACCGCTTCCTCTGCCCCGCCGGGCGGCTGCCGGAGCTGTCGGCGGCGCTGGGCGAGGGGGACCGCTTCCGGCTGGGGCTGATCAGCCCGCTGGAGTGGGGCACGCTGGTCGAGGCGCACCGCCGGATCACCGCCGACGGCCGGCTGCGGCTGGTCGCCCTGGAGGGCACGGTGCCGGCGGGGCCCGACCCGGTGACCGCCGTCCGGCAGGCCGCCGACGCGCTGAAGAACCTGCCGTACGGCCCGCCGCCGGGCTTCCCGCAGCACGTCGAGGTGGCGCTCACCGACGGCTGGGAGGCCGTCCTGGACGAGCTGCTGACGGCCGGGCTCGCCGCGAAGGTGCGCTGCGGCGGCGTGAGCGCCGAGCTGTTCCCACCGGTGGAGCGGCTGGCGGCGTTCGTCTGCGCGTGCGTGCGCCGCGGGCTGCCGTTCAAGGCGACCGCCGGGCTGCACCACGCCGTGCGGTACCGCGACGCGGCCACCGGCTTCACCCACCACGGGTTCCTGAACCTGCTGCTCGCGGTGTGCCGGGCGGCGGACGGGGCGACGGCCGACGGCGTCGAGGCGGTACTGCGCTCCACCGATCCCGTCGCGCTGGCCGCCGAGGCCCGCGCGGTGACCCCGGCGCTCGCCGCGCGCACCCGCGCGGTGTTCACCGGATACGGCTCGTGCAGTACCAGCGAGCCGCTGGCAGACCTGCGGGCGCTGGGGCTGACCGGCTCCCGTCCGCATCCGAGGACTGCGACGACTGCGCAGACCGCGAAGCCCTCCACCGACAGGGAGCTGGACGTATGACGACCCGATCCTGGGTGCCCGTACCGGAGCACTCCGACTTCCCCGTGCAGAACCTGCCGTACGGGATCTTCTCCCGCGCGGGCGAGCCCGGTGTGCCGCCGCGCGCGGGCGTGGCGATCGGCGCGTACGTCCTGGACCTGTCGCGGCTGGGCGAGGCCGCCGGGCTGCCGTACGCGGCGGACTTCGCGGCGCCGACGCTGAATCCGTTCATGGCGCGCGGCCGGGAGGCGTGGCGGGCGGTGCGGGCGCGGCTGACCGAGCTGCTGACCGACGAGGGGCACCGCGCGGCCGTCGAGCCGCACCTGACCCCGCGGGACACGGTGACCCTGCACCTGCCGTTCGAGGTCGCCGACTACGTCGACTTCTACGCCTCCGAGCACCACGCGTCCAACCTGGGCCGGGTGTTCCGCCCGAACCAGCCGCCGCTGATGCCGAACTGGAAGCACCTGCCGGTCGGTTACCACGGGCGGGCCGGCACCGTCGTGGTCTCCGGCACGCCGGTCGTGCGGCCGTGCGGGCAGCGCAAGGCTCCGGACGCCGAGGCGCCCGGCTTCGGCCCGTCCGTACGGCTGGACATCGAGGCCGAGGTGGGCTTCGTGGTGGGGAGCCCGTCGGAGCTGGGGCGCCCGGTGTCCACGGCGGACTTCGCCGACCATGTCTTCGGCGCGGTGCTGGTCAACGACTGGAGCGCGCGGGACATCCAGGCGTGGGAGTACGTGCCGCTCGGCCCGTTCCTCGGCAAGTCCTTCGCCACCTCGGTCTCGCCGTGGGTGGTGCCGCTGGACGCGCTGGCGGAGGCGCGGGTCGCGCCGCCGGCGCAGGACCCCGAACCGCTGCCGTACCTGCGCGAGGACGAGCCGTGGGGGCTGGACCTGGCGATGGAGGTGGAGTGCAACGGCACGGTGCTCTCCCGGCCGCCGTTCCGCACCATGTACTGGACGGCGGCGCAGATGCTCGCCCATATGACGGTCAACGGCGCGAGCCTGCGTACCGGCGACTTCTACGCCTCCGGCACGGTCTCGGGACCGGCCGCTGACGAGCGGGGGTCGTTCCTGGAGCTGGGCTGGAACGGCACCGAACCGGTCAAGCTCGCCGACGGCTCCACCCGCGCCTACCTCAGTGACGGCGACACGGTCACGCTGCGCGCCACAGCGCCCGGCCCGGACGGGGTCCGGATCGGGTTCGGCGAGGTCAGCGGCACGGTCGAGCCGGCGCGCGAGGCGGCGGGCTCAGCCGGACAGACCGAGCAGCAGCAGTAACAGGACGGCGGCGACCGCCAGTACGATGCCGGCCCGACGGAGCATGGCTTCTGCTTTGCGCAGCTCCTCGGAGGGATCGTCGGACGGGTCGGACCAGAGCATGCTTCCCAGACTGCGACGGAAGCGGCCGTGGCGCCTGAGTACGCGTACTCAGGCGCCACGGTGAACCCTGGCCGCCGGGCGTCCACCCGGCGGCCACAAGAGGTGTACCGGCCGTTTCCCTAGCGCGGCCAGAAGCTGCTCCGCCAGGCGCGCGGGCCCGGGTGCGGAATCCGCCGCGGTACGAGGGACGCCGGGTCGGACCACTCCTCGCCCTGTGCCGGGCCGCCGGGCTCGGCGGCAGCGGCGGCCGCCGCGCGGGCCTGCACCACCGCGACCGCGGCGGCCAGTTCCTCGGGTGTCGGGTTGCCCCGTACGACCTTGATCACCGTCAGCCTCCTCTGATCCGTCGACGTGCGCGTCCTACAGCGGGATGTTGCCGTGCTTCTTCGGGGGCAGCTGCTCGCGCTTGTTGCGCAGCGTGCGCAGGCCGCGGACGATGTGCCGACGGGTCTCGGACGGCATGATCACCGCGTCGACGTAGCCGCGCTCGGCCGCCGCGTAGGGGTTGAGCAGGGCGTCCTCGTACTCGGCGATCAGCTCCTGGCGGCGGGCCTCCTGCGCGGCCGGGTCCTCGATGGCGGCGAGGGTGCGGCGGTGCAGGATGTTGACCGCGCCCTGCGCGCCCATGACCGCGATCTGGGCGGTGGGCCAGGCGAGGTTGAGGTCGGCGCCCAGGTGCTTGGAGCCCATGACGTCGTACGCGCCGCCGAAGGCCTTGCGGGTGATGACCGTGATCAGCGGGACGGTGGCCTCGGCGTAGGCGTAGATCAGCTTGGCGCCGCGCCGGATGATGCCGTCCCACTCCTGGTCGGTGCCGGGCAGGAAGCCGGGCACGTCCACGAAGGTGAGCACGGGGATGTTGTAGGCGTCGCAGGTGCGCACGAACCGCGCGGCCTTCTCGGAGGCCTTGATGTCCAGGGTGCCGGCGAACTGCATGGGCTGGTTGGCGACGATGCCCACCGAGTGGCCCTCCACCCGGCCGTAGCCGGTGACCATGTTCGGCGCGTACAGCGCCTGGACCTCCAGGAAGTCCTGGTCGTCCAGCACGTGCTCGATGACGGAGAGCATGTCGTAGGGCTGGTTGGCCGAGTCCGGGATGAGCGTGTCCAGCTCGCGGTCGGCGTCGGAGGTCTCCAGGTCCGCCTCCTCGGGGAAGGACGGCGGCTCGGAGAGGTTGTTGGAGGGCAGGTAGGACAGCAGTGCCTTGATGTACTCCACCGCGTCCTTCTCGTCGCCCGCCATGTGGTGGGCCACGCCGGAGGTGGCGTTGTGGGTGCGGGCGCCGCCCAGCTCCTCGAAGCCCACGTCCTCGCCGGTGACGGTCTTGATGACGTCGGGCCCGGTGATGAACATGTGCGAGGTCTGGTCGACCATCACGGTGAAGTCGGTGATGGCCGGGGAGTAGACCGCGCCGCCGGCGCAGGGGCCGACGATCAGGGAGATCTGCGGGATGACGCCGGAGGCGTGGGTGTTGCGGCGGAAGATCTCGCCGTAGGCGCCCAGGGAGACGACGCCTTCCTGGATGCGGGCGCCGCCGGAGTCGTTGATGCCGATGACCGGGCAGCCGTTCTTCAGCGCGAAGTCCATCACCTTGACGATCTTCTCGCCGAAGACGCCGCCCAGCGCCCCGCCGAAGACGGTGAAGTCCTGGCTGAACACCGCGACGGGGCGGCCGTCGACGGTGCCGTAGCCGGTGACCACGCCGTCGCCGTAGGGACGGTTCTCGGCCATGCCGAAATCGGTGGAACGGTGCCGCGCGAACTCGTCCAGCTCGACGAAGGACCCTTCGTCCAGCAGCAGATCGATCCGCTCACGGGCGGTCAACTTGCCCTTGGCGTGCTGCTTTTCCACGGCGCGCGCCGAACCGGCGTGCGTGGCCTCTTCGATACGTCGCTGAAGATCCGCCAGCTTGCCCGCTGTGGTCTGGATGTGTGCTTCCGGCTCGGACATCGGGATGCGGCTCCTGCTCGTCCTGGACTGGTGCTCGTACGGGTGGCGATACGCTCAGGGGTGTGGCTACCGATTCGTAGCGTATCCGCGGCGCTGCTCAGCGGCACTGCGTCGTTGGCCACACTCCGGGGCCGCGAAGCCTCCTAGGCTGGGCACCATGACGCCTCAACCGCCCGTAAACCCCGATAACTCAGACAAGGACCGTGGCGGCCGGTGGACCGACCTCGACCGTCCTCCGCTGAACGCGACGGCGCTGCGCAAGGCGCTCGTCCGCCCCGGCTCCCTGTGGACCGCCCTGGACGTGGTCCAGGCCACCGGCTCCACCAACACCGACCTGGCGGCCCGCGCGGCCAAGGGCGAGGCGGCGGCGGGCAGCGTGCTCGTCGCGGAGGAGCAGTCGGCGGCCCGCGGCCGGCTGGACCGCACGTGGTCGGCGCCGCCGCGCTCCGGGCTCTTCTTCTCCGTGTACCTGGAGCCCGACGTTCCCTCGGCGCGCTGGGGCTGGCTGCCGCTGCTGGCCGGGGTGGCCACCGCCACCGCGCTCGCCCGCGCGGCCGGCGTGGACACGGCGCTGAAGTGGCCCAACGACCTCCTGATCACTGTGGACGGCGAGGAGCGCAAGGCGGGCGGCATCCTCGCCGAGGCGGCCGGCGGCGGCGTCGTGCTCGGCATCGGCCTGAACGTTTCGCTGCGCGCCGACGAGCTGCCGGTGCCGACGGCCGGCTCGCTCGCCCTGGCCGGGGCGCAGGGCACCGACCGCGATCCGCTGCTGCGGGCCGTACTGCGTTCGCTGGAGCAGTGGTACGGCGACTGGCGGGCGGCCGGCGGCGACCCGGCGGCCGCCGGGCTCCAGGAGGCGTACGCGGCGGGCTGCGCGACGCTCGGCCGCACCGTCCGGGCGCTGCTCCCGGGCGACCAGGAGATCCGCGGCGAGGCGGTCGCCGTGGACGGCGACGGACGGCTGGTGCTGGCCACCGGGGACGGGGTGCAGCGGCCGGTCTCGGCGGGTGACATCGTCCATCTGCGGCCGGCGGGGTGAGCGGGCCGGCCGGGACCGGAAGGCCCTGCCGGGCGGGGCCGGGCCCCGAGCGGGGCCACCGGAGGCGGTGGGTGGCTGTTGACGACATTCCACACATGCGAATGGTGCGTTATGTGTGGAATGTGAGAGTGAGCCAGAGCACACCTGCCGTATCGTTGACGCGATCGGTCCGGCAGCGGGCCGCGGGCGAGCAGTGATCGGAAGGGCAGTGCGCAGGGATCGGAAGAGGAGGGCGCGGTGACCCTCGACGACTCGGGCGCATCGCCGCGCGACGCGGAAGCGGTACCGCGTGACGCCGAAGCCGCCGACGGCTCCGACGGGGAGTCCGGCGACGACACCATCGCCCTCCGCCTGGAACAGCTCATCCTCGGCTCCGAGCGGCGCTACACCCCGTTCCAGGCGGCCCGCAGCGCCGGCGTCTCCATGGAGCTGGCTTCCCGCTTCTGGCGGGCGATGGGCTTCGCGGACATCGGCCAGGTCAAGGCGCTCACCGAGGCCGACGTCCTGGCGCTGCGCCGGCTCTCCGGTCTGGTGGAGGCCGGGCTGCTGAGCGAGGCGATGGCGGTGCAGGTGGCCCGCTCGACCGGACAGACCACCGCCCGGCTCGCCGACTGGCAGATCGACTCCTTCCTGGAGGGCCTCACCGAACCCCAGGACTCCGGCCTGACCCGTACGGAGATCACCTACCCGCTGGTCGAGCTGCTCCTGCCCGAGCTGGAGGAGTTCCTGGTCTACGTCTGGCGCCGGCAGCTCGCCGCCTCGACGGGCCGGGTGGTCCAGGCCCAGGACGACGCCGAGATGGTCGACCGGCGGCTCGCCGTCGGCTTCGCCGACCTGGTCGGCTTCACCCGCCTCACCCGCCGCCTGGAGGAGGAGGAACTGGGCGAGCTGGTCGAGGCCTTCGAGACCACGGCCGCCGACCTGGTCGCCGCGCACGGCGGCCGGCTCATCAAGACCCTGGGCGACGAGGTGCTGTACTCCGCTGACGACGCGGGCACCGCCGCCGAGATCGGGCTGCGCCTCATCGAGACCATGGCCAACGACGAGACCATGCCCGAACTGCGGGTCGGCATCGCCTTCGGCACGGTCACGACCCGCATGGGCGACGTCTTCGGCAACACCGTGAACCTGGCCAGCCGGCTCACCTCCATAGCCCCCAAGGACACCGTCCTGGTCGACGAGGCGTTCGCCGAGGAGCTGAGCCGGAACGGCGACGCACCGGTCTCCGAGGCCGAGGCGGCAGCGGCGGAGAAGGAGGGCGAGGGGCCGGTCCCCACGTACCGCTTCGCCCTCCAGCCGATGTGGCAGCGCCCGGTCCGTGGCCTGGGCGTCGTCGAGCCCTGGCTCCTGACGAGGCGTGAGCCGAGAAAATCAGGCCGGTCCGACGTCTGAGGACCGGGGCCCGGGGCGGAGCCCCGCCCGCGGCGGAGCCGCTGATGTCGCAGCGGGAAGGGGCGGGACCGGGGCACCTTTCCCTCCCGGTTACGATCGCGTGTAAGCGACCGTTAACCGGGAGGGGTGTGGCCCCATGGGCGACCAGCACGAAGAGCGTTACGGCGATCACGTGGCAGTCATCCGCCACGGCGACCACGTCGCCGAACTGGCCATGGACCGCCCCAAGGCCATGAACGCCGTCTCGACGGCCATGGCCCGCTCCCTCACCGCCGCCTGCGACGCGCTCGCCGTCGACCGCTCCGTACGCGCCGTCGTGCTCACCTCCACCCACGACCGGGCCTTCTGCGTCGGCGCCGACCTCAAGGAGCGCAACTCCTTCACCGACGCCGACCTGATGCGCCAGCGCCCGTACACCCGCGCCGCCTACACCGGTGTGCTGGAGCTGCCGATGCCCACCATCGCGGCGGTGCACGGCTTCGCGCTGGGCGGCGGCTTCGAGCTGGCGCTCTCCTGCGACCTGATCGTGGCCGACCCCACCGCCGTGGTGGGCCTGCCCGAGGTCTCGGTCGGCGTGATCCCCGGCGGTGGCGGTACGCAGCTGCTGCCGCGCCGGGTGGGCGCGGCCCGCGCGGCCGAGCTGGTCTTCACCGCGCGCCGCGTCGAGGCCGCCGAGGCCGCCGGGCTGGGCCTGGTCGACCAGCTGGCCGGCGCGGGCGAGGACCGCACGGAGGCGCTGGAGCTGGCCGCGCGGATCGCCCGCAACTCGCCCGTCGGGCTGCGCGCCGCCAAGCGCGCGATGCGGCTGGGGCACGGCCTGGACCTGCGTACCGGGCTGGACCTGGAGGACGGTGCCTGGCGCAGCGTCGCCTTCTCCGGCGACCGGGCCGAGGGTGTGGCGGCCTTCAACGAGAAGCGGACCCCGGACTGGCCGGGGGAGTGACGCCGGGCCCGCACCGGCCCGCGCCGCGGCTCGGGGAGCGGCCACCGGCCTGAGCCGCACTCTCCGTCACCCTATAAAGGGCGAAACCCGCCATACCTTCCTACTCTGTAAGGTCAGGGCGCGCCGACGGTGACGGAGTGTGAGGGCCGGTGACGGGCGAAGCGGTGGGCGGTGGCGAGTACGGGTGCGACGCCCGGCTGCGGGCCGTCGTGGCGCTCGCCCAGTCCATGGCCGCAGCGCACCAGCCCAGGGAGTCGGCCAGGGCCGCCGCGTACGGCGCGTGCCGGGCGCTGGGCGGCTCCTTCGCCGCGGTCTCCGTGTGGGAGCGCCAGCGCGGCCGGCTCCGGGTGCTGGTCAACGTCGGTGACCTGACCGACGGCGAGCAGGAGTACCCGGACGACGAGTCCTACCCGGTGCACGAGTTCCCCGAGATCGTCGGCTTCCTGCACGAGCGGTGGGCGGGCGGCGGCGAGCCCGAGGCGTGGGTGGAGACCGCCGACGGGCCCCAGGAGGCGGGCGGATACGGCAGACAGGGCAGTGACCGGGGGAGAGTGGCCGCGCTGCGCCGCCGCGGCCGGGGCAGCTGCGTGGTGGCGCCCCTGGTGCTGCACGGCCGGGCGTGGGGGGAGCTGTACGTCGCCAGGCCGCGGGGGGCGCCGGTCTTCGGCCGGGACGACGCGGCCTTCGCGACCGTGCTGGCCGCGGTCGCGGCGGCCGGCATCGCCCAGACCGAGCGGCTGGCCGAAGCCCGCCGGCTGGCTTTCACCGACGCGCTGACCGGGCTGGCCAACCGGCGCGCGGTCGACATGCGGCTGGACGAGGCGCTGGAGCGGCACCGCGCCGACGGCACGGTCGTCAGCCTGGTGATCTGCGACCTCAACGGGCTGAAGCGGGTGAACGACACCCAGGGGCACACCGCGGGCGACCGCCTGCTGGAGCGGTTCGGCTCGGTGCTGTCGCTGTGCGGCGCGATACTGCCGGGTGCCCTCGCGGCCCGGCTGGGCGGCGACGAGTTCTGTCTGGTGGCGGCCGGGCCGCCGGCCGACGACGTGGTGCGGGTCGCGGCGGAACTGTGCCGCCGTGCGGGCGCGTTGGACCTCGGCGAGGGGGTGGCGGTCGGCGTCGCCTCGACCGGCGATCCGATCGGCCCGGTGCCGTCGGCGCGCCGCCTCTTCCGGCTCGCGGACGCCGCGCAGTACCGGGCCAAGGGCGCCCGTTCGCCGGGTCCGGTGGTGGCGGGCCGGAACGGTGGCGCGGACGATCCGGTCGTCCGCATGGCCGACGCTGCCGAGCAGGGCCCGACGGCCGCGGGTGGCGAGCGCCGGCGTTTCCGCCGCTGAGCGGGGTACGGCGGCGCCGGCCGGGCCGTACGCGTCCCGCGGGGTAAGGGGTGCTCCCGTACCCCGCTGATGACATCCGTGCTTTCACTCTCTAGGGTGCCTGAATATGGATATGCACACCGTGGTGCTGGACCCGACCGGCACGACCGCCCAGGACGTCATCGACGTGGCGCGCGGCGCCGCCCGCGTCGAGGTGTCCGCCGACGCGCTCGCCGCCGTCGCCGCCTCCCGCGCCTTCATCGACGACCTCGCCGCCAAGCCGGACCCGGTCTACGGCGTCTCCACCGGCTTCGGCGCGCTCGCCGTGCGGCACATCAGCCCCGAGCTGCGTGCCCAGCTCCAGCGCAACATCGTCCGCTCGCACGCGGCCGGCATGGGCCCGCGCGTCGAGCGCGAGGTGGTCCGCGCGCTGATGTTCCTGCGCCTGAAGACCCTCGCCTCGGGCCGTACGGGCGTCCGTCCCCTGGTCGTGGCGGCGATGGCGAAGCTGCTGAACGCGGGCATCACCCCCGTCGTCCACGAATACGGCTCGCTCGGCTGCTCCGGCGACCTCGCGCCGCTCTCGCACTGCGCGCTGACCCTGATGGGAGAGGGCGAGGCCGAGGGCCCGGACGGCGTCGTACGCCCCTCCGGCGAGCTGCTGGCCGCCCACGGGATCGAGCCCGTCGAGCTGCGCGAGAAGGAGGGCCTGGCCCTCCTGAACGGCACCGACGGCATGCTCGGCATGCTCGTGATGGCCTGCGCCGACCTGGCCCGGCTCTTCACCTCCGCCGACATCACCGCGGCCCTCTCCCTGGAGGCGCTGCTCGGTACGGACAAGGTCCTCGCGCCCGAGCTGCACGCCATCCGCCCGCACCCGGGCCAGGCCGCCTCGGCCGCCAACATGCTGAAGGTGCTGGCCGGCTCCGAGCTGACCGGTCACCACCAGGACGATGCCCCGCGCGTCCAGGACGCGTACTCCGTGCGCTGCGCCCCGCAGGTCGCGGGCGCCGGCCGGGACACCCTGGCGCACGCCCGGCTGGTCGCCGAGCGCGAGCTGGCCGCCGCCGTCGACAACCCCGTCGTCCTGGAGGACGGCCGGGTGGAGTCCAACGGCAACTTCCACGGCGCTCCGGTCGCCTACGTGCTGGACTTCCTCGCCATCGCCGCCGCCGACCTCGGCTCGGTCGCCGAGCGCCGTACGGACCGGCTGCTGGACAAGAACCGCTCGCACGGCCTGCCCGCCTTCCTCGCCGGTGACCCGGGCGTGGACTCCGGGCTGATGATCGCCCAGTACACGCAGGCCGCGCTGGTCAGCGAGATGAAGCGGCTCGCGGCCCCGGCCTCGGTGGACTCCATCCCGTCCTCCGCCATGCAGGAGGACCACGTCTCGATGGGCTGGTCGGCGGCGCGCAAGCTGCGGACCGCGGTCGACAACCTGACCCGGGTCGTCGCCGTCGAGCTGTACGCAGCGGCCCGCGCGGTGGAGATGCGGGACGGGCTGACGCCGTCCCCGGCCACCCGTGCGGTACTGGCGGCGGCACGGGCCGAAGGCGTCCAGGGCCCGGGGGAGGACCGTTTCCTCGCACCCGACCTGGCGGCGGCGTACGAGTTCGTACGAAGCGGCAAGCTGATCGCGGCAGTGGAGCCGGTCACGGGGGAGCTGGCCTGAGGCGAGCGGACGCCGCTCCGGGGCGGCGGCGGAGGTTCTTCGCCGCCGCCTTTCGGGTAACCCCCTGCTGGGGGGACGTGACCGTTCGAATCGCCCCGTAAGCGCTGCGGCGTCGCCGCGCCCGCCCGGCGGCCTCCGCCCCGCAGGCGGTCTGCCGGTTGCTCGGACTGTCCGCCGGGCTCCTCAGCCGTCTTCCGGCTCCTCGGGCCGCCTACCGACTCCTCAGGCTGCCCGCCGACCCCTCAGGCCGCTTACCGGCTGCTCAGCCGTCCTCCGGCTCCTTAGGCGGTCTGCTGACTCCCCAGACCGTCTACCGGCTCCTCGGGCCGCCTACCGGCCCCTCAGGCCATCTCGCCCCGCGACCGACGCACGGCGAGGGTGACCAGGGCGGCCCCGATGCCGAGGAAGGCCGTGCCGCCGACGGCGTACGGGGTGGTGTCGATCGAGCCGGAGTCGGCGAGCCGGACCTCGTCGGCGCCCTGCGCGCCGTCCGTGCCGACGGTCTGCGTGTCCGTTACGGCCCGCGCCCGCTCGCCGGTGGCGGTGCCGCTCCCGGCCGCCGTGCCCGGTCCGGCGGGCGCGTCCTGGCCGACCGCGTGGACGGCGGCGGCCTGCCGGCTGCCGGTGTGCTGCTCGACCGAGGCGTTGGCCGACGGGACGAAACACAGCGCGATCAGCACCGAGCCCGCCGCAGCTGCAGTCACCAGTGGTCGGCGTGCGGTCACGGAACGATCCCCCTTCACGGCTCGGCGCGTTGGCCGTTACGCAGATGTTAGTAACAGCCGCGGGTCGCGGGGAAGCCAGGGCCCTGACGTGCTTACGCTCCGTGGCATGAGCAACGGTGACACATCACGGTTTGTCCGCCTGCGCGTCGAGCTGGTCATGGAGATCACGGAGCCCGACCTGCTGACCGGCGCGGCCCTCGACGGTATCAGTGGCGAGGAACACATGACCGACCAGGAGCGCAGCTACGCGCGGGAGGCGGTGCAGGGCGAGCCGGCCGAGGCCGTCGCGCACCTCATCGACCCCTTCGACCTGGTCAACGACGTACCCGGCGTCGAGCTCGCCCAGGCGTCGTGGACGAGCGAGGAGACCGACTACGACCCCGACGCGGAGGAGTGGGAACTGGGCGACACAGGGGACGACGAAGACGTGTGACGTCCGCCTCCACGGATGCGGAACCTGAGGTGTCCTTTCCCACACTTTCCCGTGCATGGAACGGCAAATAGGGAACAGGCGTTCATCATGGGAGCGACCGGGACCAAGTGTGCCCGGATTGCTCGGGGAGGACCTCAGGTTCCGTAGCAATGGAGAAGTAACTGATGACGGACAGCAAGCGCCGCAAGGGCTTCATAGCCACCGCTGCGCTGCTCGGCGGTGCGCTGACGCTCGCGGCCTGCGGCGGCGGTGGCAAGGCGAGCGGCGACAGCGGCGGCTCGGGGCCGCCCGAGAAGCACGAGAAGCAGGAGCAGGTCGACCGCGCGGCGGCCAAGGACGCCTCGGACGCCACGATCAAGATCGCTCCGAAGAGCGGCGCCGCCAACGCGGGCATCAACAGCGACACCAAGGTCACCGTCGCCCACGGCAAGCTGACCGACGTGACGATGACCTCCCTCGCCACCAAGGAGAAGGTGGCCGGCACCCTCGCGGCCGACGGCAAGTCCTGGAAGCCGCAGTCCCCGCTGCAGCGCTCGACGCAGTACAAGATCACCGCGCATGCCGAGGACTCCAAGGGCCGCAAGGCGGTGGAGAACTCCACCTTCACCACCGTCTCGCCCACCAACAGCTTCATCGCCAACTTCACGCCCGAGGACGGCTCGACCGTCGGCGTCGGCATGCCGGTCTCCCTCAAGTTCGACAAGCCGGTCAAGAACAAGGCCGCCATCGAGTCGAAGATCAAGGTCGCGGCGAGCAGCAACCAGAAGGTCGTCGGCCACTGGTTCAGCGACACCCGTCTGGACTTCCGCCCGGAGGAGTACTGGAAGGCCGGTACGAAGGTCAGCATGGACCTCGACCTGGACGGCGCCGAGGCGTCGCCCGGCGTGCAGGGCATCCAGGACAAGACCGTCAGCTTCGACGTGGGCCGCTCCCAGGTGAGCACCGTCGACGCCAAGACCCATCAGATGACCGTCCAGCGCGACGGGAAGACGGTCAAGCAGATCCCGATCTCGGCCGGCGGCAAGGAGAACCCGACCTACAACGGTCAGCTGGTGGTCTCCGAGAAGTTCGAGCAGACCCGCATGGACGGCTCGACGGTCGGCTTCAAGAAGAAGGACGGCAAGGGCGAGTACGACATCCCCGACGTCCCGCACGCCATGCGGCTGTCGGACTCCGGCACCTTCATCCACGGCAACTACTGGGGCAAGGGCATCTTCGGAAAGGCCAACACCAGCCACGGCTGCATCGGCCTTGCGGACGCCAAGGGCGCCAAGAACGACAAGACCGACGGCGCCTGGTTCTACGACCACTCCCTCCTCGGTGACGTGGTCGTCATGAAGAACTCCCCGGACAAGACCATCCAGCCCGACAACGGCCTGAACGGCTGGAACATGGACTGGTCGCAGTGGAAGGCGGGCAGTGCCCTCCAGTGACCCGGCCGACCTGAGGACCTCGCCGGGGGCCGTGTGTCCGCACGGGCCCCGGCGGCCGAAGACCTGACGGCTTCCCCGGCCGTACGCGGGCGGCACTCCGGACCGGTGTCCGGGTGCCGCCCGTCGCCGTCCGCGCCGCACCGTACGCGTACGTACAGTGACCCGGTGGGTGACAAGGACACGGGGCGCGGCGGGCGCCGGGAGAAGACGGCCGGGAACGCGGCGGCGGAGGCCGTGGCACGCGTGCTCGGCACGGTCCGGTACGCCGCCGACGGCCGGGACGCCGAGGACGCCGTCGAGACCGGTGCCTCGGTGCTGAGCGCCGACCCGGCGGGCCCCGAGGTCGTGAGCCGGGCGCTGCTGGCCGCCGCCGCGGCGGTCGTACGCGGCTGCTGGGAGGGCGGCTGGCACCCCGCCGACCTGGTACGGCTCGTACGGCGCGCGGACGCCGACACCGGCCTCGCCGCGGACCTCGTCGCCGCGGAGATCCGCCGCTACCCCGCCGACGGCCTGCCGCCCCGCTGGGCCGGCCAGCTGCGCGAGGCGGGCGCCGAGGCCTGGTGGCCGGACGACGGCGGCTACCTGGACGCGCTGGCCCGGCGCCGCCGCGCCACCCGCTTCGAGACGCTCTGCGACGTCCTGGAGGCGCTGCGCGTCCTCGGCCGGCTGCCCCGGATCACGCCGTCCGGCCCGCTGCCCGGCGAACCGGGCGCCCGGCCGGCCGCGGCACGCACGGCTCCCGGCTCCGGCACGGCTCCCGGCTCCGGCACGGCTCCCGGCTCCGGCCCGGCCGCCGGCGAGCCCCGCGTCCTCGGGCGCATCCGCGGCCTGCTCGCCAAGGCCGAGTCCACCGACTTCCCCGACGAGGCCGAGGCGCTCTCCGCCAAGGCCCAGGAGCTGATGGCCCGGCACAGCGTCTCCGAGGCGCTGCTCGCGGGCGCCGCCTCCGCCGACGGCCCGGACACCCTCCGTATCGGTGTCGACGGCCCGTACGAGAGCACCAAGGCGCTGCTGCTGGACGCGGTGGCCGTCGCCAACCGCTGCCAGGCCATCTGGTCCCCGGAGGCCGCCTTCACCACCCTCGTCGGCTTCACGCCCGACCTGGACGCCGCCGAGCTGCTCTACACCTCGCTCCTCGTGCAGGCCACCACGGCCATGCACCGGGCCGCAGACGCGCAGCACACCCGCGGCAGATCCCGCCGCACCAAGGACTTCCGCCAGTCCTTCCTCGCCGGATACGCCTCCCGCATCCGTGACCGGCTCACCGACGCGGCCGGACACGTCACCGCCGAGGCCGCAGAGGAGGCGCCCGACCTGCTGCCGGTGCTCGCCGCGCGGGACCTCGCGGTCCAGGAACGCACCGGCGCACTCTTCCCCGAGACCACGGCCGTACGGATGCGCGGCGTACGCGACGCGGACGGCCTGTACCAGGGCTACGCAGCGGCGGACCGCGCCCGCCTGAACCCTGACGAGTCGTAGCGGCTCCTGGCCCCGGGAGTCCTGGTGGCCGTCGACCTCATTGGCCACAGGCTTCCCATCGCACCCACTGGCCCCTACTTCCCCTCCATCCCCAACTTCCCCACTGGTAACGTCACTTACCGATGGCCGGTGCGGACCGGTACCGGCCGGGAGGGGTACGGACATGACGGACGGCGGGCACGCGGAGACGGGGTCCCGGATCAACACCGGGGTCGCGCACAACGCACGGGTCTGGAACCACTGGCTCGGCGGCAAGGACAACTACGCCGTCGACCGGCAGGTCGGCGACCACGTCACCGGCCTGTACCCGAGCATCGGCGACGTGGCCCGCGCCGACCGGGCCTTCCTCGGCCGCGCGGTGCGCCACCTCGCGGGTGAGGAAGGCATCCGGCAGTTCCTCGACATCGGGACCGGCCTGCCCACCGCCGACAACACCCACGAGGTCGCCCAGCGCGTGGCGCCCGACGCCCGCGTGGTCTACGTCGACAACGACCCCATCGTGCTCACCCACGCCCGCGCGCTGCTCACCAGCGCGCCCGGCGGAGTCACCGACTACATCGACGCCGACGCGCACGACCCGGACGCGATCCTGCACGCGGCCGCCCGCACCCTGGACTTCGGCCGGCCCGTCGCGATCATGTTCCTCGGCATCCTCAACTTCATCGTGGACACCGAGCGGGCGCAGCGGACCGTGGACCGGCTGCTCGCCGCCGTGCCGTCCGGCAGCCACCTCGTCCTCACCCACCCCACCCTCGAACTGGGCGGCGCGGGCAACACCGAGGCCATGCGCTTCTGGAACGAGAACGCCACCCCGCCGATCACGGCCCGCACCGGTGCGGAGATCGCCGGCTTCGCCGCCGGCCTGGACCTTCTCCCGCCCGGCCTCGTCTCCTGCACCCGCTGGCGCCCGGACCCGGCCCTCGACGGCACCCCCGCCGAACCGCCGGAGGTCGCCCAGTACGCCCTGGTGGCCCGCAAGCCGTGACACGCGGCCGGTACGCCCGTCCGCTCGTACCGGCCAACTGCCCTGCTCGCTCCGGGCGTTAGTGAGACGTTAGTGGATCACCAAGCCGCCCGGACATCCTGCCGCCATGCCGATCACCGTCACCCCTGTCACCGGCTCCCGCGGCCGCTCCCGTGCGGGCGCACGCGCCCGCCGCGCCGTCCTGGCGTCGGTGCTCGCCGCGGCCGCGATGTCCCTGACGGCCTGCCGGGGTGACGGCACGGGCGTCCGCCCCATCCCGGAGTCCTCGGCCCCATCGAGCTCCGCCTCGCCCTCGCCCACGTCCGACGGGCCCACGCCCCACGGGCGCACGTCCGCCTCGCCGACCTCCGTCCGGCCCACGCCCGCCCCGCGTACGCCGGAGCTGCCCACCGCGCTGCCCACCTCTTCCCCCACCGTTCCGCCCACCGCGGCGGCCACCGAGCCCTATCGCCCGTGAGGACGCGTACGGAGGCGTGCGCGTGGGCACACAAAAGAGGCGCACTCGACAAGTGATCAGCCGGCGCGGCCGTGGCAGTTCCGGGTCTCCCGCCGGCGCGGAGAGGAGCAGCGGTGGCCAGGACTCTCGTGGTGGTCGGTGCCGGACCGGGGCGGGGCATGGGCGTGGCCCGCGCCTTCGGACGCAGGGGCTTTCGCGTCGCCCTCATCGCCCGTACGAAGGACCGGCTGGACACCCAGGTCGCCGAGCTGGCCGGGCTGGATATTCCCGCGGCCGCGTTCCCCGCCGACATCCGTGACCGGGACGCGCTCGCCGCGGCGCTCGCGCAGGCGACCGAGACACTGGGCCCGCCCGACGTCCTGGACTACGGCCCGGGCCCGTCCGGCCCGGTCACCCACGCGGCCCAGACCACCGCCGCCGCGGCCGCCGCCCAGTTCGACCTCTACGTCCTGGGCGCGATCACGGCCGTGGGCCAGGTGCTCCCGGACATGCTCGCGCGCGGTTCCGGCACGTTCCTGATGACCACGGGCCCCGCGGCGACCACCGCAGCACCGTCCGAGGCCAACGCCGGCCTCGCCATGGCCGCCCTGCGCAACTACGCCCGCTCACTCCACGCCGAACTCACCCCGCACGGCATCCACGTAGCCGCCATCACCCTCACGGCCCCGCCCAAAACCCAAGAAGCCGCCGACACCCTCGGCGCCCGCTACCACGCCCTCCACGACCACCACACCCCACCCGAAGCAATCCTGACCCCCGAGGGAAGCCCCACCCCTCACCCCTCTGCCTGAGTCACTGTTGCCGGGCAGTTGAAGCCCACGCATATGGCCCCGTCCCAGCCCGCTTCCGGCGAGTTCGAGGCTCAACGACGGCTGGGGTGAGCATGCCTGCCGCGAAACCGTGAGTGCGCCGATGCATCGGTTGTCAGGAGCGGCTGCACGGGCGCCCAACACTTCAATCGCTCCATGTCTTACGGTTGTTTAAGATTCTGGCGGCACACGCGATCTCTCGCGTAACAGATAGGTCGAGATCGCGATTTTGGGGGAAAACCAGACATGGGGTCAGAGGGGAAACTCGCCATCAGTCTCGCCGGGCTGGGGCATCTGGCGAGTCAACTGCGCTCGATCAAGCGGCGCATGGATGACACCGGCAACTTCAAACGCCAGCTGGGTCACGACGAACTCGGAGCAAGTCGGGCCTTTGACGCGCTGCAGGGCTTCCTGGACGGCTGGAAGGACGGCCGCAAGGAGATCGACAACGGCGTGGACGCCGTGGCGAAGCAGGCCGGCGAAATCGTGGAGAAATTCACCAAGCTCGACCTGGACCTCAAGAATCAGCTCGAAAAGGGGCGCAAGTGAGTGAGCCTCTTGAAGGTAATTCGACGGTCTCGACTGGGACTTCCGCCGCGGCGGCTCGCGAGGTGCTCGGGCTGCACATCCTCGTCCCCAGTTCCTGGTACGAGTTCGACATTCATCCGGCGACGGTCGACACGTCCATCCGGGAGGCAGTCGCGGCCCGGATCAAGGAACGGCCGGAACTCGCCGAACACCGTTCGACACTGAAGAAGATGCTGCGCAGGGCGGCCGCGGAGGCGCGCGACGCGAATGTCGTCTACGCCGGTTCCATGATGGAGATCATCGACGGCGAGCCGATGACGGCGAACTTGACGGTGAGCGTTTCGCAGGCCGAGGACAAACGGACCGGAACGCTGGCCAAGACCCGTTTGGACACCCTGCTCGCCACCTTCAACCCGATTCCCCCAGGCCCGCGGCCCACCGACGTGTGGCGCCGGGTGAGCCTCGTCGAGCTGCCGGACGCCGGTGCGGCCGCCCGCAGCGAGGGCATCGAGGAGATCGAGGTGCCGAACGACAGCCGCAGTTACCGCGCGGTGATGATGCAGACCCTTGTCCCTTATCCCGGGAACAATCCCAAAGTCGCCGTGATCAGCGCGAGTACCCCGCAGCTCGCTCTGGTGGAGCCGATGTTGGAGCTCTTCGGCGCCATCACCGACACATTCAGCTTCGTCTTTGCGGAGCCCGACCGCGAAACGCCGAGCTGAGAGACGGACATGGCACGCCCAACGGACTGGCACAACCTGGACCTCCCAGGCGACCCGACCCCCGGAGACCATCTCGAGCTGCAGAGTCAGGGTCGGACGTACAAGACGTTCGTCCAGGACATCGACGAGGTGCGTCGAGGGCTCAAGACGGCCTCCAAGGACTCCGTCCTCGCCGAAGCGGTCGGCAAGGCCATGGACTCCTTCAAGGAAAACCTCGACAAACTGCCGGGACAGCTGGACAAGCTTCACGCGAGTTACAGCAAGCTGGCCGAAGCCTTGCTGTCGTACGCGCACAAAATGGATATGGCGCAGTCGGAAGCGGACAGTGCGCTGTCCAAGGCCCGCACGCTTCGCGGTGAACTGAAGTCGGCCGAACACCGCCTTCACAACGCTTCCTCGGCAGCCGACCGGGCGTCAGAAGCGAAGAAGCGCGTGCACAAGCCCGGCTCCGGAGACCCGCCGCCACCGGACTCGGCGAAGGTGCGGCAGGCGACACGTGACGCCTCGTACGCCAATGGACAGAAGGACGCTGCGCAAGGCCAGGTGGACAGCCTTCATACGCAGCTCGCTGAGCTGAAGACGAAAGCCGAGAACGCGGGCAAGGATCACAGCAAGGCCACCGACGACTTCGTGCGCGATGTCGAGGCGGCGTCGGACGCCGGCATCCAGAACAAGAAGTGGTACGAAAAGGTCGGCGACTTCATCGCCGATCACTGGGACGCCATCGTCACCGCCTGCAAGATCTTTGTGGCCATTGTGGGACTCGTGCTCCTCTTCGTCAGCGGTGGCTGGCTGGTGGCCATCTTCCTCGCCGCGGCACTGATCGTCTTGGCCGATACCATCAAAAAGGTCGCCCAGGGAAAGGCGGGTTGGGGCGACCTGGCCTTTGCCGTGCTCGACTGCATCCCGGTAGTGGGCAAGATCGCCATGGTGGCCAAGGCGGGCAAGCTGCTGGGCGGCATGAAGACGGCGGTGCGGGTGGCAAAGATCGAACGGAAGATGTCCGGCGTGATGAAGGTCTGGCGTGCCGGCTCGGAACTGAAGGGTGCCAGGAAGGCCGCCTTTGCGTTCGGCAAGCTAGAAGCCAAGAGCACTGCCACGGACTTTATGAACGGCGGAGTGGACCGAGTCCAGAAGAACTGGAAGATGAACCTCGCCGGCTCCGCAATCGGTGTCGGAGCCGGCTCCGCGGTCGAGAAGGGATTCGAGAAGGCGCCCGGCCTCCTCAACAAGACTCCGCTGACCAATTGGAGCCAGAGCGAGTACGGCAGGATCAGCATGGACTACGCCGGCAAGGGCAGTCTCGGGACGCAGGTCGTGATCGGCACCACGGCAGGCCTGGCTACCAGTATCGGCAAGGCAACGTTCAACTCGGTGGTCTTCGGGCAATCCTTCGATTCGAATACCCTTCTCGCCGATACGGCCAGCGGGGCCGGCGGCAAGGGGTTGGCTTACAGTCCCGGCCTGTTGGCGGCCAGGCCTCTCCGCTGAATCACCCTGCAATGGCTTCGAATCGAGCCAATGCTTGTTCGGTGCGGGGACGGTAGTCGCGGTACTCGAGACTGCCGTCCTCCGCGACCTCCGCGACATCGGTCGGCCCACTGATGCGCGGGAGGTGAGTCCTTGCCACCTCTTGGCCTGCCAGCAGTAGTGCGTGTGCAACTGCCTTCGATGGGGATTCGTCGATCGTTTTTCCCCAACGGCTGATCACCATGGTCCCGTCTCTCTTGAGCTTGAACGTCACCGTGACCATGAAGTTGTGCCGATACGTTCCGCGCCCACGCTCGATGATCTTCCCCACCCCGTCGAGCAGATCGAGCAGTACTTGGAACACGAGCAGGCCGGGGCCGCCCTCGGCAGACTTGCTTTCCCGTGTCGTAATCTGCCCCGAACTGCCCACCACGTCGAGGTGGCCCATGAACATGCCATCGGTGATGTCGTCCTGGCCGGGGTGCACGGTGAAGCGGAACTCAGGCATTGCGGCCACCTTTGCGATCGAATTCTCGGGCCAATTCCTCTGTGATGGGTTCACCGCTGATCCAGGCAGACCTGGCCCGATGCCAGGCGGCTTCGCTCACGCCTTTCGGGCGGCCTTGAACGTTCAGGAATTCGTGCCGCGGCAGCACGGCGATCAAGTAATCCGGTCGCCCGCGCAGCGCGACCACGCCGCCGAATCGCGGGTCGCCTGCGAACTGAAACCCATGCTCGGACGCCTTGTTCAGCACGCGACGCCATTTCAATCCCGGTGTGGACCGCCGGGCAATCACCGCAATGTTCTTCCCCGGCTCGTCGGGATTGGGGACGTGAAGGCGCTTGTGTTGGGCCCTGTGTCCCGAGTCGCCCGTTTTTGGCATGCGGACGGGCGTGGGTGTGACGTCTTGCCAGGGGTAGGTCTCCAGGACCCGCTTCATGCCTTTCAGTTGGTCCTGACGGCGCGAGAGCGCAGCAATCCACAGCACCGGCGGGGCGGCCAGAAGGCAGTACAGGTACATGAGCATGGTCGCATCGCCGCCAACCTCCACGGCAAGAACCACGAGCACAAAGGTCGCGATGGTCAGCAGGATCAACGACCACAGGACTTGGCGCCTTGCTCTGCGCCATGCTCGCAGGGTATCCGGATCGCGAAAAGCGCCCTGATGTGCTTGTTCCGACATGGAGTGGTGCTCTCCCTCGGTGGTAAGGCCCGTGGTTCGCCAAACTCGCCGCATGGAAGCCGCAGCCGACATGGACGGCGGGCACTGACCCTACCAATGGAGCGTCCTGAGCTGTCAGCTGACATCGAGGCCCCTTATGGGGCCCTTTATCGTCATGTTCAGTGCAGAGTTGGATCGCCTATCCGGTGCCCGCTATTGAGTAATAAGGCGGGATCGCCGGCGTCGGCGGTCGCCGTCCGTCAGCCCTCCGTCCGAGCCACCCCCACCGGGCAGGAGACGCCCGTGCCGCCGATGCCGCAGTAGCCGGCGGGGTTTTTGTCGAGGTACTGCTGGTGGTAGGGCTCGGCGGGGTAGAAGGGGCCCGCGGGGAGGAGTTCGGTGGTGATGTCGCCGTAGCCGGAGCCGGTGAGGACCTTCTGGTAGGCGTCTCGGGAGGTCTCGGCGGCCTGCTGCTGGGCGGGGGAGTGGGTGTAGATCGCGGAGCGGTACTGGGTGCCGACGTCGTTGCCCTGGCGGAAGCCCTGGGTCGGGTCGTGGGACTCCCAGAAGACCTTGAGGAGGGTGGCGTAGGAGACCTTCGACGGGTCGAAGACGACGCGGACCGCCTCGGTGTGGCCGGTGTGGCCGCTGCAGACCTCTTCGTACGAGGGGTTCGGGGTGTGGCCGCCCTGGTAGCCGACGAGGGTGGTCCACACGCCGTCGGTCTGCCAGAACTTCCGCTCGGCGCCCCAGAAGCAGCCCAGGCCGAAGTCGGCCACCTCAAGCCCTTCCGGATACGGCCCGAGCAGGGCGTTGCCCAGGACGGTATGGCGCTCGGGGACCGTGAACTCCGGCTCGGAGCGGCCCTTCAGCGCCTCCTCGGCGGAGGGGAGGTGGTTCTTGAAGCGGGAGAACAGCATCGCGATCAGGCTCCGGGGGAGAGGGCGGGACGGGGGTGGGCCGTCGTTCCGTGAACGTCCCGGGTGGAGTGGGAATTCCGAGGAGGGAATTCGGGGCGGGGATTCCGGGGCGGGCGTCAGGACGGCGGGAGGGCGGCCGGAGTGCCGCCCTGGGACTCCCAGCCGGCGACGGCCAGGGCCCGGTAGGTGGCGTAGGCGGCGGCCGGCTGCGTGGCGTACGACCAGGGCACGGCGCCGACGTGGCCGTCGACGTGGCGCAGCTGCTCCATGGCCTCGGCGTACCGCTCCGCCTGGACGAGGAACCAGACCAGGAGGTGGCGTACGTGCGGTGCCACCGGATGGTCGGCGGGGGCCTGGCGCAGCGCGTAGTGCGCGCCCTCGATGGCGCGCTCGACCACCGCGCTCTGGAAGAGGCTGCGGACCATGTTGGCCTCGGGGAGGTGGTCGAAGACGGAGAACAGGGGGAGGGCGGGGAGGAGCGACTTCGCGGGGGCGCCCGAGGCCGCGCGCTCGGTGAACGCGTCGGCGTCCTCCTTGGAGCCGTGCCACTTCTCCGACCAGTACGGCAGCGCGGCGAGGTGCGCGCCCATGTGGTGCGGCGCGCGCTGGACCACCTTGGACCAGAGCTCTTCGTAGTCGGGGCGGCGCTCGCCCAGCCCGCGGGCCACGGCCAGCTCGATGATGTACGGGACCGGGCTGCCGGGGGCCAGCAGCCGCGCCTCGTGGCAGACCGTACGGGCCTCCTCAAGGATCATGCGGAAGTCCTGCGAGCCGGGGTCGCGCAGCGCCTGGACCACGAGGAACTGCGCGTGCGTCTGGGCGCCGCCGGAGTCCTTGGGCTTCTCGGAGCGCCAGGTGCGCAGCCAGATGCCGCCACGGGAGCCGCCCGGTGCGTCGGCGTGCGAACCCGGCGCGCCCTCCTGTCCGGGCGCCGTCGCGAAGGCCGCGGCGCCCGCCAGCGTCTGTACGCGCTGCCACCGCCGCTCGTCCCCCTCGGGGGTGCCCGCCAGCAGCCGGGACGCGGGCTGCCAGTCCTGCGTACGCGCGATCTCGGCCAGCGTCTCCGCCAGCTCCGGGTCGGGCCCCGGCAGCCGTGCGTCCAGCTGCTCGGCGGGGACGAAGCCGTAGTCCGCCATCGGGTCGGCGGCCGCCGCCATGCCCCGGCCGGCCTGCTGCAGCGCGCGCCGCCGCCGTGCCAGGGGATAGGCGACGATCCCCGCGAAGGCGAGGAGGGCGAGGAGAAGGAGCAGTACGTCCATGGGGAGTCGTTTCCAAGATCGGGTCGTCAGGCGCGCGGCGCCGGGCGGCGCGGGCGGTGCGGTGGCTTGTCGGGCTGTCGGGCTTGCGGGGCTCGTCGGTGGCCGGGTCGGTGGCTCGTGGGTGTGTCCACTTGTATCCACTCTCCAGCGAAGCAGAAAGTTCCTGGGCGTGCGCCGGGCCGGGGGCGACTACCCTCGGCAGACATGAGTGATCAGCGCGGACAGCGCCATCAGCACTTCGAAACCCTCGCCATCCACGCGGGGCAGGAAGCGGACCGGACGACGGGCGCGGTATCGGTGCCCATTTACCAGGTCTCGACGTACAAGCAGGACGGGGTCGGCGGCCTGCGCGGCGGCTACGAGTACAGCCGCAGCGCCAACCCGACGCGTACGGCCCTGGAGGAGAACCTCGCGGCCCTGGACGGCGGCCGCCGCGGCCTGGCCTTCGCCTCCGGGCTCGCGGCCGAGGACTGCCTGCTGCGGACCCTGCTCGTCCCCGGTGACCACGTCGTCATCCCGGACGACGCCTATGGCGGCACGTTCCGCCTCTTCGCCAAGGTCGCCGAACGCTGGGGCGTGGAATGGTCGGTGGCCTCCTCCTCCGACCCGCAGGCCGTACGGGAGGCGATCCGGCCGCGTACCAAGGCCATCTGGGTCGAGACGCCCAGCAACCCGCTGCTCGGCATCACCGACATCGCGGCCCTCGCCGACGTGGCGCGCACCGCGGGCGCCAAGCTCGTGGTCGACAACACCTTCGCCAGCCCCTACCTCCAGCAGCCGCTCGCGCTCGGCGCCGACGTGGTCGTCTACTCCACGACCAAGTACATGGGCGGCCACTCCGACGTGGTCGGCGGTGCGCTGGTCGTCAACGACGACGCGCTCGGCGAGGAGCTGACCTTCCACCAGAACGCCATGGGCGCCATCGCCGGGCCGTTCGACGCCTGGCTGGTCATGCGCGGCATCAAGACGCTCGCCGTACGGATGGACCGGCACAGCGCCAACGCGGCGCGGGTCGCGGAGCTGCTGACCGCGCACCCGAAGGTGACCAAGGTCTTCTACCCGGGCCTGCCCGACCACGCGGGGCACGAGATCGCGGCGAAGCAGATGCGGTCCTTCGGCGGCATGGTGTCCTTCCAGGTCGCGGGCGGTGAGCAGGCCGCGGTCGACGTCTGCAACCGCGCTCAGCTGTTCACCCTGGGCGAGTCGCTGGGCGGCGTGGAGTCGCTGATCGAGCACCCCGGCCGGATGACGCACGCCTCGGCGGCGGGCTCCGCGCTGGAGGTACCGGCCGACCTGGTCCGCCTCTCGGTCGGCATCGAGTCCGTCGACGACCTGCTCGCGGACCTGACCCAGGCCCTGGGCTAGACGTACGAGACGCACCGGTACGGCCGGCCGCCCGCCCCGGGGGCCGGCCGTGCCGATGCGGTCCTCACCACCCTTCCAGCGGCGGCGTCGTATGCGTCGGCGGCGGCATCCACGGCTGCTGGGTGACGGCCCAGACGGTGAACGCCACCGCCGCCAGGAACAGCAGCAGCCAGCCGGCCAGGCCCAGCCGGCGGCGCCACCGCAGCAGCCGGCGCCCGCGCACGGAGGCCCGCAGCCCGAGGTCGGGCGGGACGAGGGGGTGCGGCCCGTCGAGCATCCGCCGCACCTCGGCCTCCTTGCGGTCGGGCGGGCTCACGGCGGCACCGCGCCGGCGCCCGGCGAAGCGGCGGGGGGCGCGGTGCCGCGCCGGGTGCTGCGCATCTCGGCGACCGCCCGCAGGCACAGCGCGTGCACCCGCTCGGCGGGCAGGCCCAGCAGGGCCGCGGTCTGCTCCTCGGCCACGCCCTCGTACAGCCGCAGGACGAGAATCAGCCGTTCCTGGGGCGGGAGCCGGTCCAGGAGGCCGCCGCGCGGCCGCCGGTGGCGCCGGGCCGTGCGGGCGAAGTGCCCGGCCAGCTCCTGGCGGGTGCGGTCATAAGGATCCTCGCCGCGCAGCCGGTCCCAGGACGCGTACGTACGGGAGAGCGCGAGGGTCAGCAGCTCCTCTGCGGCCGGGGCCGGGCCGCCGGACGGTTCGCCGGTCAGCAGCGTGGCCGTGTGCAGCAGACGGCCTGCCGCGCCCGCGACGAACGCCTCGAACTCCCGGGCGCGACGGCACTCCCGAGCAGACCGCCGCTCTCGCACAGCGCCTCCTGCCTAGGGGGCCCGGACCGGGGACAGGCTCCGGGGCCTCGCGGGCCCGGCGGCCCGGCGATGGCTCCATGGCACGGCAGCGCGGGCACGGCGGTCAAGAGCCGTGCGGCAGGCGGCGCGGCTCCGGGGCCGCGCGGGGACCGGCTCAGGAAGCCGGCGTCCCCGGGGACAGTGAAGCGGTCACCGTCGAGAGCGAGGCATTGAAGCGCGTCAGGAGCGTGGTGAAGGCGTTGCGCTCCTCCTCGCTCCACTCCTCTGTGACCAGCGCCATCAGCTCACGGCGCGACGCGCGCACCTCTTCCAGGCGGGCCCGGCCGCGCTCGGAGAGCTGGAGGACGACCGCGCGCCCGTCCTCGGGGTGCGAGGCGCGGGTGACCAGACCCGCGTCGACCAGCGGCGCGACCTGGCGGGTGACCGTGGAGGAGTCGATGCCCATGCCGGCGGCCAGGGCCTTGACGCCCATCGCGCCCTCCTGGTCGAGCCGGTTGAGCAGCAGGTAGGCGGCGCGGTCCATGGAGTTGCGCGCCTGCCCGACACCGCCGAGCCGGCTCTGTTCTGCGCGGCGGGCGAAGACGGCCACTTGGTGTTGCAGCGCGTCGAGAAGAGCGGGATCGATGTGGGTCGTCATGTCCGAAGAGGTGGGCATGGCCGGATGCTCGCTTCATGGAGGTGCGTACGGATTGGGGGACAGAGTACGCGGCCCGCGCGAGGACCGTACCGGCGCTGACCAAAGATGTACGGCCGCGGGCCGCGCCCCCCGGCCGCGGACGCCCGCCCCGCCGTGAGCTGTAAGACTGGCGCCATGGCCGATCACACGCCGCAGACACCCGCTTCCGCCGCTCCCGGTACCGCCGGTTCCGCGATGGCCGCTTCCGTCACGGGAGCCGCAGGAGCCACAGGGGTGCTTCCCGCCGTCACGCTTGACGACATCTACGGTGCGCAGAAGCTGCTCTCGGGGGTGAGCCGGTCCACCGCGATGGAGGGCAGCCGTTTCCTGTCCGGCCTGGTGGGCGCGCCGGTCCACTTCAAATGCGAGAACCTCCAGCGCACCGGCTCGTTCAAGATCCGTGGCGCGTATGTCAGGATCGCCGGACTGACGCCGGAGGAACGTTCCGCCGGGGTGGTCGCGGCGAGCGCCGGCAACCACGCCCAGGGCGTGGCGCTGGCCGCCTCCCTGCTGGGCGTCCGCTCGACCGTCTTCATGCCCGAAGGGGCGCCGCTGCCCAAGGTCGCAGCCACCCGTGACTACGGCGCCGAGGTGCGGCTGCACGGCCAGGTCGTCGACGAGACGCTGGCCGCGGCGCAGGAGTACGCGCGCGAGACGGGCGCGGTCTTCATCCACCCATTCGACCACCGCGACATCATCGCCGGTCAGGGCACGGTCGGCCTGGAGATCCTGGAGCAGTGCCCCGAGGTCCGCACGATCGTGGTGGGCATCGGCGGCGGCGGGCTCGCCGCGGGCGTCGCGGTGGCCGTGAAGGCGATCCGCCCCGACGTACGGATCGTCGGCGTGCAGGCGGCCGGCGCGGCGGCGTACCCGCCCTCGCTGGCCGCAGGGCACCCGGTCGCGATCGAGTCGCCGACGACGATGGCGGACGGGATCAAGGTCGGACGGCCGGGCGACGTGCCGTTCGGGATCATCGGCGAGCTGGTCGACGAGGTCCGTACGGTCTCCGAGGACGCGCTCTCCAGCGCGCTGCTGCTCTGCCTGGAGCGCGCCAAGATGGTCGTCGAGCCCGCCGGGGCCAGCCCGGTGGCGGCGCTGCTGTCCACGCCGGAGGCCTTCCAGGGCCCGGTGGTCGCGGTGCTGTCCGGCGGCAACGTCGACCCGCTGCTCATGCAGCGCATCCTGCGCCACGGCATGGCCGCCGGCGGCCGCTACCTCTCGCTGCGGCTCCGCCTCACGGACCGTCCGGGCGCGCTGGCGACGCTGCTGGGCGTGCTGTCCGAGCGGGACGCGAACGTGCTGGACATCCAGCACGTACGGACCGACCCGCGGCTCGGTCTCACGGAGGCCGAGGTCGAACTGCACTTGGAGACGCAGGGCCCGGAGCACTGCACGGAGGTCGGGACGGCCCTCCAGGAGGCGGGCTACACGGTGATCGCCTGACCAGCCGCCGTACGGGTCCGGGCGTGCGCCCCGGACCCCGCGCGCACACCGACGGCCGGTGCCCTCACGGGGGCACCGGCCGTCCGCGCGTCCACCTGCACACACTCAAGCCCTATCGCGTTGTATCGCGTTTGGCGTAACATCCGTGGAACGGTCGCCGTAAGTACCACCCGGCGCGGGTCACTCCTGTGGCGCAATCGTGGCGTCCCGTCACGCCGGTCGTCCGTCGCGCGGGTGAAAACCGGCAAACGTAAGATTTTCCTCGAAACCCCCAACTCCGGGAGGGCCTGGATGCCAGGCGCTATTTACGCCGAGGGGCTCGTGAAGACCTTCGGCGATGTGAGGGCTCTGGACGGTGTCGACATCGACGTCCCGGAAGGGACCGTCCTCGGTCTGCTCGGTCCGAACGGTGCCGGCAAGACCACCACGGTCCGGGTCCTGACGACCCTGCTGCGGCCCGACAGCGGCCGGGCGGAAGTGGCCGGGATCGACGTACTGGAGCGCCCCGACGACGTACGGCGCGCGATCGGCCTGTCCGGCCAGTTCGCCGCCGTCGACGAGTACCTGACCGGCCGGGAGAACCTCACCATGGTCGGCCGGCTGTACCAGATGGGCGCGAAGGAGGCGAAGGTCCGGGCCGGGGAGCTGCTCGACCGGTTCCACCTCGCCGACGCCGGTGACCGGCCCGCCAAGACCTACTCCGGCGGCATGCGCAGACGCCTGGACCTGGCCGCCGCGCTGGTCGTCAGCCCGCCCGTGATGTTCATGGACGAGCCGACCACCGGCCTGGACCCGCGCAACCGCCAGCAGCTCTGGGACGTCATCCAGGAGCTGGTGGCGGGCGGCACGACGCTGCTGCTCACCACCCAGTACCTCGAAGAGGCCGACCACCTCGCGCACGACATCTGCGTCGTCGACCACGGCCGGGTCATCGCGCGCGGCACGTCCGACCAGCTCAAGGCGCAGACCGGCGGCGAACGCGTCGAGGTGGTCGTGCACACGCCCGATCAGCTGGGCACGGCCGACGAGGTGCTGCGCGGCTACGGCAAGGGCGCGACCAAGGTTGAGTCGCACACCCGCAAGATCACCGTGCCGGTCACCGGCGGCGCGAAGCTGCTCGCCGAGGTCATCCGCGAGCTGGACGTCCGCGGTGTCGAGATCGACGACGTCGGGCTGCGCCGCCCGACCCTGGACGACGTCTTCATCTCGCTGACCGGCCACGCCGCCGAGACGCCCGCCGAGGGCGAGGAGAGCGGCGACGGCACGGCGGACGGCGACCCGGGCGCGGACGGGCCCACCGGCCGCAGAGGCCGGCGGAAGCGCGGGAACAAGGCGGACGGCGGCGGAGACCGGCGGGCGGCACGGGAGGCGGCGAAGTGACCACGGTGACGGAAGCGGCACGGCGGGCCCGCGCCCCGCGGCCGGGCGGCGGCACCGTCCGGTCCGTACGGGACTCGCTGGTGGTCGCCGAGCGCAACCTGATCAGGATGGCGCGCATCCCCGAGATGGTGATCTTCGGGCTGGTGCAGCCGATCATGTTCGTGGTGCTGTTCAGCTACGTCTTCGGCGGCGCCATCGCGCTGCCGGGCCAACAGGGGCCGATCGACCCCGCGCAGTACCGCGAGTTCCTGATGGCGGGCATCTTCGCGCAGACCGTCACCTTCGCCACGGCGGGTGCCGGCGCGGGCATCGCGGACGACATGCACAAGGGCCTCATCGACCGCTTCCGGTCGCTGCCGATGGCCCGCGGCGCGGTCCTCACCGGCCGTACGCTCGCCGACCTCGTGCAGACGGCGCTCACCCTCGTCGTGCTCGCGGCCGTCGCGCTGATCATCGGCTGGCGCACGCACGAGAACCTCGGCAAGGTGCTGGCCGGCTTCGGCCTGCTGCTCCTGCTCGGCTACGCCTTCTCCTGGATCGGCGCGCTGATCGGCCTGTCCGTGCGGACCCCGGAGGCGGCGACCTCCGGCGGCCTGATCTGGCTCTTCCCGCTGACGTTCATCTCGAATGCGTTCGTGCCGTCGGACTCGATGCCGGCGTTCCTGCGGCACATCGCCGAGTGGAACCCCTTCAGCGCCACCGTGCAGGCCGCGCGCGACCTCTTCGGCAATCTGCCGCCCGGCTACCCGGTGCCGGACGCCTGGCCCATGCAGCACCCGGTCCTGGCCTCGGTGCTCTGGTCAATCGTGATCATCGTGGTCTTCCGCACGCTGGCGGTACGGAAGTACCGGTCGGCGACGGCCTGAGCGCAGGCGGCGCGTGCCGCGTGCGGACGTGGGGCGTGACACCTGCCGCGTACGGACACCTCGAAGGGCCCGGGTCTTCCCGACCCGGGCCCTTCGGTGGTGCTGCGGTGCGGCCGCCGCGTGTCGCGGGCGCCGCCGTGGTCCGCGGGCTCAGCCCGTGTAGGGCTTGGCCTCCAGGATCTTCACGGCCGCCTTCTTGCCGTTGGGCAGCTCGTACTCCGCGGTCTCGCCGACCTTCTTGCCGTTGACACCGGTGCCCAGCGGCGACTGCGGGGAGTAGGTCTCGATGTCCGAGCTCGCGTACTCCCGCGAAGCGAGCAGGAACGTCAGCGTGTCGTCCGGGTCCCCGTCGAACGCGATGGTGACGACCGTGCCGGGGGCCACGACACCAGTGGCGGCGGGAGCCTCGCCGACCTTCGCCGTCTCCAGCAGCTGCTTGAGCTGGCGCATACGAAGGTCCTGCTTGCCCTGCTCTTCCTTGGCCGCGTGGTACCCGGCGTTCTCCTTCAGGTCACCTTCCTCGCGGGCCGCCGCGATCTTTTCGGTGATCTCGACGCGTGCGGGACCAGACAGGTACTCCAGCTCGGCCTTGAGCTGGTCGTACGCCTCCTGGGTCAGCCAGGTGACGTTGTCGCTGGTCTGGGTCACAGGTGCTCCTCGTCGGTACTGGGGATAAATCAAACGCCCTACCAGGAAGGCTGGCGCCTTCTCGGGTGGGCGAAACCACGAGCCTAACAATTCCGGCACAAAAGGGGGAGCGGTAAACCGCAAAAAACGCGTCACCGCTGGTCAGCCCCGCTCGGGCGGGAGCGCCCGACACGCGGGGGTCAGAGCCGTGCCGGCTGCCGGCGGTTCAGTTCTGGCCCGGGGCGCCCGAGGTCGTACATCCGACCAGTTCGGCGTTGGTCGCCCGGGCCGTCGTCCGGATCGTGATCACCGTGTCGACCTGCTCCTCGGACTGCTCGACCCGGACGTCCTTGCGGCCGACCTCGGCGCCGTCGGCGGACTGCGAGCGGAGCGTGCACACGCCCTTGGCGCCGGGGTCCTTCATGACCTCCAGGTGCGCCTGCACCTTCGTGTCGGAGACCACCTTGTACGTGACCAGGCGGCCGCTGAGGTCCTGCCCGGTGATGTAGGAGATGCCGAACCAGGCGACCACGGCGATCAGCGCGGCGCCGAGCACCGCACCGATGACCTTCAGCTTGCGGTCGGCCCGCTCGTCGGCGGTACGGCCGTACCGTCCGTCGGGCAGTCCGTCGCGCACCGCGGCCATGATCTTCCTCCTGGTAAGGGGTACCTGGAAATATTCGCCCCCTCGCTTCGGTCACTATAGAAGGCGTCGTTCAACGGCGTCCCATGACCCTTGACTGAGGACCGAGTCTTGACTGAGCAGCTGCGAATGATGGCGGTGCACGCCCACCCCGACGATGAGTCGAGCAAGGGCGCGGCCACCATGGCCAAGTACGTGTCCGAGGGGGTGGACGTGCTGGTCGCCACCTGCACCGGGGGAGAGCGCGGCGACATCCTCAATCCCAAGCTTCAGGGTGACCCGTACATCGAGGCGCACATCCACGAGGTGCGCAAGAAGGAGATGGACGAGGCCAGGGAGATCCTGGGCGTGAAGCAGGAGTGGCTGGGGTTCGTCGACTCCGGGCTGCCCGAGGGCGACCCGCTGCCCGCGCTGCCCGACGGGTGCTTCGCGCTCCAGGACGTGGAGGCGGCGGCCGAGCCGCTGGTGAAGCTGATCCGTTCGTTCAAGCCGCAGGTCATCACCACCTACGACGAGAACGGCGGCTACCCGCACCCGGACCACATCATGACTCACAAGATCACGATGGTGGCCTTCGAGGCGGCGGGCGACGCCTCGAAGTACCCGGACGCCGGCGAGCCCTTCCAGCCGTCGAAGCTCTACTACAACCAGGGCTTCAACCGCCCGCGCACCGTCGCGCTGCACGAGGCGCTGCTGGAGCGCGGCATGGAGTCGCCGTACGGCGAGTGGCTGGAGCGCTGGAAGTCCTTCGAGCGCGCCGAGCGCACGCTGACCACGTACATTCCGTGCGCGGACTACTTCGAGATCCGGGACAAGGCGCTGATCGCGCACGCCACGCAGATCGACCCCGACGGCGGGTGGTTCCGCGTCCCGATGGAGATCCAGAAGGAGGTCTGGCCCACCGAGGAGTACGAGCTCGCCAGGTCTCTGGTGGACACCTCCCTCCCCGAGGACGACCTCTTCGCGGGCATCCGCAACAATTGACCTCATGATGAGCGCGACCAGCACCCTCGCCATGACTCATCTCGTCCCCCTCGCGAAGGACCTGGACGAGAACAAGGTGACCCCCGGAGTCCTCGGCTTCATCGTCTTCGCGGTCATCGGCGGCGCCGTTTGGCTGCTGATGAAATCGATGAACAAGCACATGCGCAAGGTCGACTTCGAGGAGAAGCCGGGCGAGAACGCGAAGGGCGACGGCGCGGCGCCGTCGGAGGCGAGCGCCCCGGCCGGCCCGGCCGAGGGCGCCGCGGCCAAGGGCGCCCCGAAGACGACCTGACCCGGCCCCCGGGCCCCGTCCCGGGGCCGGAGATCCCGGGCCGGAAACGCGGAACCGCCGCGGGCGCGAACGCCCGCGGCGGCATCGGCCTGCCTGCTCGGTCAGCTCAGGAAGGCGCCCTCGGCCAGGTCAGGAACGCACCTGGGCGTAGCCCGCGTCCTTGATCTCGCTGCCCTTGCGCAACATGGCGACCAGGTCGATCGTGCGGCCCTCCGGGTAGGAGAGTCGCTCGCCGCCGGCACAGCGCCGTGACGGAACCCCAACTCCCCCGTGACGCGGCGTTCCTGGGCGGGCGCAGCCCTGCTCGGCCCGCCGCCCCGCTCCGCCCGGAGCCCCCGGGGCTACGCCGACGGCTCCAGGGCCGTGCCCATGATTTCGCGGGCGTGACGGGTGGGGATCATGCCCAGGCGCCACGCCTGCCAGCCGGCCTCCAGCTCGATGCCGCGGTCCAGCAGCACGGCGTACGCCTCGACGCAGTCCTCCAGCTTCGGGTCGCGCAGCGGATGCGGGGAGCGGCGCAGCTCGGCCAGCTCCTCCTGGGCGACGGCCGTGCCGACCTCGGAACCGCCCGGCGACGCCAGCGGCAGCAGCGTGCAGCGCAGGAAGCGGGCCCAGTCCTCGCCGCGCCGGTCGCCGTACCCCGCGAAGATCTCCGCCGCCTCGCCGGCCAGCTCCAGGGCCTGCGCCGTCCGGCCGTTCCCCGCGTCGACGACCACCAGCTCCAGGCAGGACCAGCCCTCGCTGTGCGGCACCCCGATCCGCTGGAAGTCCCGGCGCGCGTCCTGCAGCAGCTGGCGCGCGAAGCCGCTGTTGAGCAGCGAGCCGGTCTGCGCCGCCCGCACGTCACGGGTGATCCGTCCGGAGTGGTGCCGGGCGCACGCCAGGCCGTACGCGTCGTGCATCCGGCTGAACATCGTGCGCGCCCGGTCCAGGTGCCGCACGCCCGCGTCCTTGTCGCCGTTCTCCTCCAGCGCCTGGCCGAGGTAGTACAGCGTCCAGGCCTCGCCCCGGGCGTCCTCGTGCCGGCGGTGCAGCGCGAGGGCCTGGCGCAGCTGGTCCACGGCGGACGCCGGGTCGCCGTCCACCAGCCGGGCACGCGCCAGCTGCGTCATCGCCCACGCCTCGCCGCGCCCGTCCTGCGTGCGGCCGTACAGCTCCAGCGCCTCCTGGAGCTCTCGCTCGGCGCGCGGTACGTCGCCGTGGCGCAGACAGGCCTGGCCGAGCTGGAAGTGCGCCCATGCCTGGCCGTGCACGCTCTCGCTCTCGCGGTGCAGCTCCAGCGCCTCGTCGAGCAGCGCGAACGCCTCGGCCAGCCGCGCGCGGTCGCGCTCCACCGCCGCCAGGGCGTGCAGCGTCCACGCGCGGTCGCCGCGCATGGCGTCCCCGCTCTGCATCCCCAGGGCCTCCCGCAGCTTCGCCGCGGCCTCGGTGAGACTGCCCTGCTGCTGGAGGGTGATGCCCAGGTCGCGCAGGGCGCGCGCCGCGCCCGCCGGATGCTGCGCCTCGAAGTACAGGTCGACCACCGAGGACAGCGTCGTACGGGCCTTGTCCAGCTCGCCGAGCTGCCGGGCCGCGACGCCGGTGCGCCACTGGACCGAGCGGGCCAGCAGCCCCTTGTCGGCGGCCTTGGTCAGCTCGTTCAGCTCGCCGAGGCGGTACAGGTCGCCGCGGAGCAGGCAGTAGTCGGCGAGCGCCCCGAGGAGGTGGGAGAGCGTGGCCTGGTCCACGTCCTGGTCGGCGTGGCGCAGCGCCGCCGTGATGAAGCTGGTCTCGTCGTCCAGCCATTGCAGCGCCGCGTCGAGCGAGGTGAAGCCGTGCGGGCCGAAGCGGTCGGCGCGCGTGGAGGTGTTGCCGTCCACCAGGCGGATGACGGAGTCCGCCAGCTCGGCGTAGCCGCGCAGCAGCCGTTCCTGGGCGCCGGCCCGCTCCGCCGGCTCCTCCTCGTCCAGCAGCCGCGCGTGCGCGAAGTGGTGCACCAGGGAGTGGAGGCGGTACCGGCTGCCGCGTACGTGCTCGACGAGGCCCGCCCCGGTCAGCCGGGCCAGCCGCTGCTGCGCTTCCTCCTCCTCCACGCCCAGCAGCGCCGCCGCCGCTGCCGCGCCCAGGCTCGCCCGTCCGACCAGCGCCAGCCGGCGCAGCAGCCGCCGCTCGGCGTCGGGCTGGTCCGTGTACCGCAGCCACAGGGCCCGCTCCACGGGTGTCACCGGGCCGTAGGCCGCCAGGTCCGTCGCCAGTGCGGCCGGGTCGCGCGGGCCCAGCGAGGAGCCCGCCACCCGCAGCGGCAGCGGCAGCCCCGCGCACAGCTCGCCGATCCGGTCCAGGGCCTGCGGGGCGTACGGCCCGGCCGCGCCCTCCGCCGCACCGCCCGCGGCGCGCAGCAGCTCCTCGACGCCCGCGGTGTCCAGCGGGCCCACCGGCAGCTGGTGCACCCACGCCGAGAGGCCGTCGGGCAGCTCCATCGGCTCCCGCGCCGTGACCAGCACCAGGGACTCCGAGCGGTCCGGCACCAGCGTGCGCACCTGGTCCGGGTCGGTGGCGTCGTCCAGCAGGACCACGACCGGGAGGTTGGTCAGATGCTGCTGGTACAGCTCCGTCAGCCGCTGCACGTGCTGCTCCGGTGAGGGCCGCTCGCGGAACAGCAGCTGCTCGCGCGGCGCCCCGAGGCGGTTCAGCAGATGCAGCAGCGCGTCCCGGGTGGGCAGCGGGGTCTCGCCCGGCGTCTCGCCGCGCAGGTCCACCACGCACGCGCCGCGGAACTGGTCGCGCAGCTGCCGGGCGGCCCGCACCGCCAGCGCCGTACGCCCCGACCCCGGCTCGCCGTGCACCACGACCACCGTGGGCCTGGTCTCCGTACTGGCCCGGGCGGCGTGCACCCACTGGGTGATCTGCGTCAGCTGGGCCCGCCGCCCGGCGAACGGGCCGTCCGAATCCGGGAGTTGCTGGAAGGAGTCGGCCAGCACCGACCTGCGGCGGGCCGCCGCGCTGCGGTCCCCGCCGCGCAGCTGCGGGCCGCGCCCGGTGGTCCCCGCGCCCTGGCCGCCGCCGGCGGCACCGCTCCGGTTCGCCGCCGTCAGCATCCGCTGCTGGTCAAGGAACGGCCGCACGCCGCGCACCTCCAGGGCCGTCAGCCACTGGAGCCGCAGCTGCTCGGGGCCGCCCGGCTGGCCGCGCATGCCCGCCTGGCGGTGCGCGGCCGGCCAGTGTCCCGCGGTGAGCTTCAGGACCGTGGCCGCGGCCCCCGCGACGACGACCGCGGCCCCGGTGCCGAGCGCCGGGCCGGGGCCCGTGCCGTACGCCAGGTCGGCGGCGACGGCGGCGACCGCGGCGACCAGCGTGGCCACCGCGGGGGTGCCCGTCTCCCTGCGGGTCAGCCGCTCCGTCAGCGGCCGGCGCGCCGCGTCCGCCTCGTCCAGCGCTCCGGTGTACGCGCCGTACTCCTCCGCCGCTCCGGCCGCCAGCCGGTCCAGCGCGGCCCGCGCCCTGGCGAGCAGCGCGCTCCCGTCGACGCGCCCGCCCGAGCGGCGCACCTCCTCCTCGACCGCGCGCGTCAACAGCGCGTCCGCGTCAGCGCGGTGAGCGTCCCGCAGGACAGCCGGTGACCCCGTCATTCCGTCCCCCTCCAGCGATGATCGCCTTGTACGCCCAGTGTTCCGCCCCGGCGCGGAATCCGGCAGCCCTGTGGATAACTCCGCCGGGACGTGCCACACGGTGGAGTGACAGATCCGCCGTGCCGGGCAATGCGGGCTCCGGCGGATCGGCTTCGTATGTTCCGGGCACACCCGTGAGAGAGGATGGCCCCATGCCGAACCGCCTGGCTCATGAGACTTCCCCGTATCTGCTCCAGCACGCCGACAACCCGGTCGATTGGTGGCCGTGGTCCGACGAGGCGTTCGAGGAGGCGCGGCGGCGCGGCGTACCGGTGCTGCTCAGCGTCGGGTACAGCAGCTGCCACTGGTGTCACGTCATGGCGCATGAATCGTTCGAGGACGAGGCCACCGCGCGGCTGCTGAACGAGCACTTCGTGTCGGTGAAGGTCGACCGGGAGGAGCGCCCGGACGTCGACGCCGTGTACATGGAAGCCGTGCAGGCCGCCACGGGCCAGGGCGGCTGGCCGATGACGGTCTTCCTCACGCCGGACGCCGAGCCGTTCTACTTCGGCACCTACTTCCCGCCCGAGCCGCGGCACGGCATGCCCTCGTTCTCCCAGGTCCTGGAGGGCGTGCGGGCGGCCTGGACGGACCGCAGGGACGAGGTCGGCGAGGTCGCGGGGAAGATCGTGCGCGATCTGGCCGACCGCTCGCTGGCCGTCGCCGGGGCGCAGCCGCCCGGGCGCGAGGACCTGATGGCCGCACTGATGCAGCTGACCCGGGAATTCGACGCGACCCGCGGCGGATTCGGCGGCGCGCCGAAATTCCCGCCGTCCATGGTGCTGGAATTCCTGCTGCGGCACCACGCCAGGACGGAGTCCGAGGGCGCGCTCGACATGGTGCGCGCGACCTGCGAGGCGATGGCGCGCGGCGGCATCTACGATCAGCTCGGCGGCGGGTTCGCGCGCTATTCCGTGGACGCGGAATGGGTGGTCCCGCACTTCGAGAAGATGCTCTACGACAATGCGCTGCTCTGCCGCCTCTACGCCCACCTCTGGCGCGCCACCGGCTCCGGGCTCGCCCGCCGCATCGCCCTGGAGACCGCCGACTTCATGGTCGGCGAACTCCGCACCGACCAGATGGGGTTCGCCTCCGCGCTGGACGCCGACAGCGACGACGGCACGGGACGGCATGTCGAGGGCGCCTACTACGTGTGGACGCCCGCGCAGCTGACCGAGGTGCTGGGGGAGACGGACGCCCGGATCGCCGCCGACCACTTCGGAGTCACCGAGGAGGGCACCTTCGAGGAGGGCGCCTCGGTGCTCCAGCTGCCCGACACCGAGGGACTGCAGGAGGCAGGCCGGCTCGCCTCCATCAAGGAGCGGCTGCTTGCCGCACGGGAGACGCGGCCCCGCCCAGGCCGGGACGACAAGGTCGTGGCCGCCTGGAACGGCCTGGCCGTCGCCGCGCTCGCGGAGACCGGCGCGTACTTCGAGCGGCCGGACCTCGTGCAGGCCGCGACCGACGCCGCCGACCTGCTCGTCCGCGTCCACATGGACGGCCAGGCGCGGCTGCACCGCACCTCCCGTGACGGCGTCGCCGGCGCCAACTCCGGTGTGCTGGAGGACTACGCGGACGTCTCCGAGGGCTTCCTCGCGCTGGCCCAGGTGACCGGCGAGGGCGTGTGGGCGGACTTCGCCGGGCTCCTCCTGGACACCGTGCTGATCCACTTCCGGGGCCCCGACGGCTCGCTGTACGACACCGCGGACGACGCCGAGGCGCTGATCCGCCGGCCGCAGGACCCGACCGACAACGCCACGCCCTCGGGCTGGACCGCGGCGGCCGGCGCCCTCCTCTCGTACGCGGCGCTCACGGGCAGCTCACCGCACCGCGAGGCCGCCGAACGCGCGCTCGGCATCGTCAAGGCGCTGAGCGGGCGCGCTCCGCGCTTCATCGGCTGGGGTCTCGCGGTCGCCGAGGCGCTGCTCGACGGCCCGCGCGAGGTCGCGGTGATCGGCTCGTACGACGACGAGGCCACCCGTGAGCTGCACCGTTCCGCGCTGCTGAGCACGGCGCCCGGCGCCGTGGTCGCGGTCGGCGACCCCGGGAGCGCGGAGGTGCCGCTCCTGAAGGACCGGCCGCTGGTCGGCGGCCGGCCCGCGGCCTACGTGTGCCGCGACTTCACCTGCGAGCGGCCCACGACCGACCCGGGCGAGCTGGCGGAGCGGCTGCGCGCCGGGTGACCTGGTGGCCGGGTCCGCCGCGTACGACCGTACGGCGGCGGGCCTCGCGGCCATCGGGCGGAAAGCCCGATCGCACCGGTTCGTCAACCGCGTGTGGGGGGCACGGACTAGCGTCGGTGCCATGACCCAGCGCAGTGAAGTCCCCACCACCCACCGCGAAGTACGGCTGGCCGCCCGTCCCCGGGACGCGGTCACCGACGACCTCTTCGAGATCGTCGAGGTGCCGGTACCGGAACCGGCGTCCGGCCAGATCCTCGTCCGCACCACCACCATGGGCGTCGCCGCCGTGATGCGCACCCTCATGGACGAACAGAGCGCCGTGCCGATCCCGCACTACGAGATCGGCGCCCCGCTGCACGGGGCCGCCGTGGGCGAGGTCGTGGCCGCGCCCGGCACCGACCTCCGCCCCGGCGACCTCGTGGAACACCCGCTCGGCTGGCGCGAGTTCGCCGTCGTCGACGCCTCCCGGGCGCAACGCCTGGAGCCGGACCTGCTGCCCGACCCCGCCGCGTACCTCTCCCAGGGGCCCACCGCGCTGATGGGCATCGGGAGGGGCGCCGACGTACGCCCCGGGGACACGGTGTTCATCACCGGGGCTGCCGGCGGCGTGGGCTCGCTGGCCGGGCAGCTGGCCAAGAAGCGCGGCGCGGCCCGTGTCATCGGCAGCACCGGATCGCGGGCCAAGGCCGAGCAGCTCATGGCCGGCCTCGGCTACGACGCGGTGGTGATACGGGGCGAGGGATCCGTCCTGGAGCAGCTGCGCAAGGCGGCACCGGACGGCGTCGACGCGGTCTTCGACAACGTGGGCGGCGAGCAGCTCCAGGCCGCCCTGGCGCTCGCCAACCGGGGGGCGAGGGTCGCGATCGTCGGCGCGCTGGCCGCTCAGATGTCCGGCTCCGGGCCCGTCACGGCCGAGATCGACACGCTGTCGTTCCTGTCGCGCGGCATCACCCTGCGCGGGGTGGCCCTCTATGACCACCTGGACCTCGTTCCGGAGTGGAACCGGGAGTTCGGCCAGGGCCTGCGGGACGGCACGCTCACCTTCCCGCACGCGAGGTTCAGCGGCATCGAGCAGGCTCCGCGCGCGCTGCGGGAGCTGACCGAGGGCCGGCACTTCGGCGCGGTGCTGGTGGACCTGTAGCGCACCGGACCCCCTTCCCCCGGGACCAGGCGGTCTCCCCGTTGTCAGTGGGATGTGTAACGCTCTCAGTGCGCACAGTCACATTCAGTGAGAGCTGGAGGGGGTGTTGCGGATGCGTACGGTCCTGCACGGAGCGGTCGTCGTGGCCGCCGGGGTGTGTGTGGGCGGCTTTCTTCTGGGCGGCACCGCGGTGGTCCTCGCGCTGGTGCTGGCCGGGGTGGCGGCCCTGACATGGCAAGTGGCCGCGGCGTCGAGGCCGCGGCCACGGGGGGCCAGGGGCGCGGGAGGCGCCGGGAGAGCCCGGACCGCTCCGGGGGCGGCGTCAGGCGTGCGAATAGGCCACCAGCGAGATGCCGACGTAGTGCACGACGAACGCCGCGAGGGTGAAGGAGTGGAAGACCTCATGGAAGCCGAACCACCGAGGTGACGGGTTGGGCCGCTTGATCCCGTAGATCACGCCGCCCACGCTGTAGAGCAGCCCGCCGACGATCACGAGCACGAGGACGGCGATGCCGCCCTTCTGCAGGAAGTCCGGGAGGAAGAAGACCGCCGCCCAGCCCATCGCGATGTAGCACGGCGTGTAGAGCCAGCGGGGTGCGCCGACCCAGAAGACACGGAAGGCGATGCCGAGGGCGGCGGCCGCCCAGATGCCCCACAGGAGCAGGTCCCGGCGGCCGTCGGGGAGCAGCAGGATGGTCAGCGGGGTGTAGGTCCCCGCGATGATCAGGAAGATATTGGCGTGATCCAGCCGGCGCAGGATGCCGGTGACCCGCGGGCCCCAGTTGCCGCGGTGGTAGATGGCACTGACGCCGAAGAGCAGACAGGCGGAGAGCGTGTAGACGCCGCACGCGATGCGGCCACGCGTGCTGTCGGCCAGCGCGGTGAGCATGACCCCCGAGATGAGCACGGCGGGGAACATCCCGGCGTGCAGCCAGCCCCGCAGCTTCGGCTTGAGGGGGGCGGTGAGCGCGGAGACCGCTGAGGTCACAGCCGTAGCGGTGCTTTCGGTCGTGTGGCCGGCGGTGGCTTCGGGCGCGGAAGACATGGGCGCCAGCCTATCTACGCCACCGTAAGTTACGGATCAGTCCGGGAGTGGTGACGGTCACCAAGGTGCCCTCTGGACAGAATCCGGTCGGCGTCGGATGATCAAATGAGTGCGGTCGGCACCGGATGAGCGGTCACGAAGCATCCGGGTCGCAGCCCCCAAGGGGCCAACATCTTCAAAAGCGGACATTGTGCTGATGTTCGCATAAACCCCTCATCTAGGAGCGATCGTGGCGCGCGACAACGCGGCTCCCTCCCTCAAGCACCCGACCACCCATCAGGAGCTCATCGCCTGGGTCGATGAGATCGCGTCGATCACCCAGCCGGACCGCATCGTCTGGTGCGACGGCTCGGAGGCGGAGTACGAGCGCCTGTGCGAAGAGCTGGTCGCCAAGGGGACGTTCAAGAAGCTCGACCCGATCAAGCGACCCAACTCCTACTACGCGGCGTCCGACCCGAGCGACGTCGCCCGCGTCGAGGACCGCACCTTCATCTGCTCCGAGAAGGAGGAGGACGCGGGCCCGACGAACCACTGGAAAGCCCCCGCCGAGATGCGGGAGATCTTCGCCGGTGAGGAGGGCATCTTCCGGGGTGCCATGCGCGGCCGGACGATGTACGTCGTCCCGTTCTGCATGGGCCCGCTGGGCTCGCCGCTGTCCGCGCTGGGCGTGGAGATCACCGACTCGGCGTACGTCGCCGTGTCGATGCGCACCATGACCCGGATGGGCCAGCCGGTCCTGGACGAGCTGGGCTCGGACGGGTTCTTCGTCAAGGCCGTGCACACCCTCGGCGCCCCGCTCGCCGAGGGCGAGGCGGACGTGCCCTGGCCCTGCAACTCCACCAAGTACATCTCGCACTTCCCCGAGGACCGCGAGATCTGGTCCTTCGGCTCCGGCTACGGCGGCAACGCCCTGCTCGGCAAGAAGTGCTACGCGCTGCGCATCGCCTCCGTCATGGCGCGCGACGAGGGCTGGCTCGCGGAGCACATGCTGATCCTCAAGCTCACGCCGCCGCAGGGCGAGGCGAAGTACGTCGCCGCCGCCTTCCCGTCGGCCTGCGGCAAGACCAACCTCGCGATGCTGGAGCCCACGATCTCCGGCTGGACGGTCGAGACCATCGGTGACGACATCGCGTGGATGCGCTTCGGCGAGGACGGCCGGCTGTACGCGATCAACCCGGAGGCCGGTTTCTTCGGTGTCGCGCCCGGCACCGGTGAGCACACCAACGCCAACGCCATGAAGACCCTGTGGGGCAACTCCGTCTTCACCAATGTCGCGCTCACCGACGACGGCGACGTGTGGTGGGAGGGCATGACGGAGGAGACCCCCGCCCACCTCACCGACTGGAAGGGCAACGACTGGACCCCGGAGTCCGGGGCCCCGGCGGCCCACCCCAACGCCCGCTTCACCACCCCGGCGGGCCAGTGCCCGATCATCGCGCCCGAGTGGGAGGACCCCAAGGGCGTGCCGATCTCGGCGATCCTCTTCGGCGGCCGCCGCGCCAGCGCCGTCCCGCTGGTCACCGAGTCCTTCGACTGGCAGCACGGCGTCTTCCTCGGCGCCAACGTCGCCTCCGAGAAGACCGCGGCGGCCGAGGGCAAGGTCGGCGAGCTGCGCCGCGACCCCTTCGCCATGCTGCCGTTCTGCGGCTACAACATGGGCGACTACATGGGGCACTGGGTCAAGGTCGGCGCGAACGCCGACGCGGCCAAGCTGCCCAAGATCTACTACGTCAACTGGTTCCGCAAGAACGAGGCGGGCAAGTTCGTCTGGCCCGGCTTCGGCGAGAACGGCCGCGTCCTGAAGTGGATCGTGGAGCGCCTGGAGGGCAAGGCCGAGGGCGTCGAGACCCCCATCGGCATCCTGCCGACCAAGGAGTCCCTGGACACCGACGGGCTGGACCTGCCGGACGCGGACCTCGACTTCCTGCTCAGCGTCGACAAGGACGTCTGGCGCGACGAGGCCTCGCTGGTCCCCGAGCACCTCAACACCTTCGGTGACCACACGCCGAAGGAGATGTGGGACGAGTACCGCGCGCTGGTGCAGCGTCTCGGCTAGCGGAAACGGACAGCCGGAACGGCCGGCAGGAACGGCCGTCGAGAACGGCTCATGGGCAGGGCCCCGTCACCGATCGGTGACGGGGCCCTGCCCATGGGGTGGAACTCCGGGGACGGACGGGATGAGCACCACGGCCGCCCCCGGAGGTACGGGGCGGGGGTCAGGCGGTGGCCAGCTTCCCCGCGTCGTCGTGCAGCCGCAGTACTTCGGCGGCGAGTGCGGCGGCCGCCTTGTCGGACCGGGAATTGGCCACGACCAGGGCGTTCCCGGCGAGCGTGTGGGCGCGCCGGCGGAGCGAGGGCAGCCGGCCCCGGTCGCCGCCGGACGGCCGGGCGCGCAGCGGGAAGTCGCCGCCGCGCAGCCGGGCGACCTGCTCGGCGAGCCGGTCGGCGGTGTCGTCGAGCGCGTCGGACGGCGTCAGCGCACGCAGCTCGTCGAGGGTGGTCAGCAGAGCGGTCAGATGCCCGGCGAGCCGGATGTCCAGTTCCTCCGCGCGGGAGCGGTGCGGGAAATCCTGCTCGGCCATGGAGTGGACCGACTTGGTGCGGATCGGCTCGTACATGGGATGGCCTCCTGGCAACGTCAGAAGACCATCCTACATTAGACCGAGTCTAAAGTTGTCCCGCGTACAGCAAACGGCTGTGCTCAGTACTGCCCGTAGCCGTCGAGGAAGGTGCCGATGCGGGTGACCGCGTCGGTCAGATCGTCCTTGTTCGGCAGCGTGACCAGGCGGAAGTGGTCCGGCTCGGGCCAGTTGAAGCCCGTGCCGTGCACGATCATGATCTTCTCGGCGCGGAGCAGGTCCAGCACCATCTGCCGGTCGTCCTTGATCTTGTACACCTTCGGGTCCAGCCGCGGGAAGGCGTAGAGCGCGCCCCGGGGCTTCACGCAGCTCACCCCCGGGATCTGCGAGAGCAGGTCGAACGCGGCGTCCCGCTGCTCCAGCAGCCGGCCGCCCGGCAGCACCAGGTCGTTGATCGACTGCCGGCCGCCGAGGGCGGTGGCCACCGCGTGCTGGGCCGGCATGTTGGCGCACAGCCGCATGTTCGCCAGGATCGTCAGCCCCTCGATGTACGAGGTGGCGTGCGCCTTGGGGCCGCAGACCGCGAGCCAGCCGCTGCGGTAGCCGGCCACCCGGTAGGCCTTGGAGAGGCCGTTGAACGTCAGGGTCAGCAGGTCGGGCGCGAGGGCCGCGAACGGGGTGTGCGTGACGCCGTCGTAGAGGATCTTGTCGTAGATCTCGTCGGCGCAGACGATCAGGTTGTGCCGGCGGGCGATCTCCGCGATGCCGCGCAGCAGTTCGTCGTCGTAGACCGCGCCCGTGGGGTTGTTCGGGTTGATGACGACGATGGCCTTGGTGCGGTCGGTGACCTTCCGCTCGATGTCGGCCAGGTCCGGCATCCAGTCCGCCTGCTCGTCGCAGCGGTAGTGCACGGCCGTGCCGCCCGACAGCGACACCGACGCCGTCCACAGCGGGTAGTCGGGGGCCGGGACCAGTACCTCGTCGCCGTCGTCCAGCAGTGCCTGCATCGACATCTGGATCAGCTCGGAGACGCCGTTGCCGAGGTAGATGTCGTCGACCGAGAGGTCGATGCCGCGGGTCTGGTAGTGCTGCATCACGGCGCGGCGCGCGGAGAGCAGGCCCTTGGCGTCGCCGTAGCCGTGCGACGTGCCGACCGTGCGGAGGATGTCCTCCAGGATCTCCGGCGGGCAGTCGAAGCCGAACGCGGCGGGGTTGCCGGTGTTGAGCTTGAGGATGCGATGACCTGCTGCCTCCAGCCGCATCGCCTCCTCAAGAACCGGGCCACGGATCTCGTAGCAGACGTTGGCGAGCTTGGTTGACTGGATCACCTGCATGTCCGCCACCTTACGGGCGTGCGACGCGCCCCGCCTGGTGTTATGGGCCACGCCGGGGGCGGCGGGGGAGCGGGCGCCGGGTGGCGCCCACTGCCCCTCGCTGCACATTCCAAGCCGCGCGCGACAGCGCACCGATATTTCCCATGTGCTCACCATCGAGTGCTTCGCCATCGAAGCCGCACAACGGAATCCGCAGCGGGTGCGGGGCGGGCCGCCTACGGAATGTGAGCTTCGACATGTCCGCCGGTACGGGGCTCAGTCGCGCGTCGCGGGCGTCCGCCGCACCGACCGTCCCGCCAGGACGTCCGTGCGCCTGCCGTCTTCGATCACGAAGCGGCCGTCGATGAGCACGTGCGGGATGCCGACCGGCAGGGTGCGCGGCTCCTCGAAGGTCGAGCCCGCCGCCACCGTCTCCGGGTCGAAGAGCACCAGGTCCGCGCGGTACCCCTCGCGGACCAGCCCGCGGTCCGGCAGCCGCAGCCGGGCGGCGGCCCGCCCCGTGAGGTGCGCGACGCACTCCTCCAGCGAGAGGATGCCCAGCTCACGGACGTACCGGCCCAGGTACTGGGGGAACGTGCCGTACGCCCGCGGGTGCGGCTTGGCGCCCTGCAGGATGCCGTCGCTGCCGCCCGTGTGCACGCGGTGCCGCATGATCTGCCGGACGTTCTCCTCGTGCCCGACGTGCTGGAGGATCGTCGAGCCGAGACGGTCCTCGATGAGCAGCCGGCGGGCGGTCACCCACGGCTCCTCGCCGCGCTCGGCGGCGCTCTGCGCGACGGTCTTCCCGACGTACTCGCCGAGCTCGGGGTGCGCGACGCCGGAGATCTCGATCGCGTCCCACTCGATCGGGACGCCGTGACAGCCGTCCGCGCCCTCGACCTCCACCACCTGCCGGATGCGGGCCGCCTCGGCGTCGTCCCGCAGCCGGGCCAGGATCCCCTCGGGCCCGCCCTCGCTCGCCCAGCTCGGCAGCATCGCGACGAGCGTCGTGCAGCCGGGGGTGTACGGGTAGGTGTCGAGGCTGATGTCGGCGCCGGAGTCCAGCGCCTTGTCCAGCAGCGTCAGCAGCTCGGGGGCGCGGCCCTTGTTCACGCCGAAGTTCATGGTGGCGTGCGCGAGGTGCAGCGCGCAGCCCGCCTCGCGCGTGAGGCCGACCATCTCCTCGTACGCCTGGAGCGCGCCCGCGCCGTACGAGCGGTGGTGCGGGCAGTAGTAGCCCTCGTAGCGCGCCACCACCCGGCACAGCTCGGTCAGCTCGGCGTCCGAGGCGTACATGCCGGGGGTGTAGGTGAGGCCGGAGGAGAGGCCGACGGCGCCCTCCTCCAGGCCCTCGGCGACCAGCCGCCGCATGCGGGCCAGTTCGGCGTCGGTGGCGGGCCGGTCGTCCCAGCCCAGCGCCAGCATCCGCACCGTGCCCTGCGGGATCAGGTACGCCGCGTTGACCGCGATGCCCTGGCCGTCGAACCCGTGGTCCAGCCGGTCCAGGTACTCGCCGACCGAGCGCCAGCTGAAGTCGATGTCCGATCCCTCGCCGTTCCACCCCGCGATCTGGGCGCGGACCTCGGCGAGGGTGCGGTCGTCGACGGGCGCGTACGACAGGCCGTCCTGGCCGATGACCTCCAGCGTGACGCCCTGCGCGGCCTTCGCCTCGTGCGACGGGTCACGCAGGAGCGCGAGGTCGCTGTGGGCGTGCATGTCGATAAAGCCGGGGGACAGGGCGAGACCGTGCGCGTCCACGACGCGCCGGGCCGACGGGCGGTCGCCCGCGCCCTCCCGGACGACGGCGGCGATCCGGCCGCCGTCGAGTGCGACGTCGGCGCGGTATGAGGGGCCGCCGGTGCCGTCGATGACGCGGACGTCACGAAAGACGAGATCCATGGTGGGCGGGCCTCTCAGAAGAACGTACGGACGAAGTCCGAGACCGTGCCGTCGGCCTCGACCAGCGGGATGAGCTGCCACTTGTCGAAGGACGTGCACGGGTGGGACAGACCCATCCCGATCCAGTCGCCGACCTCCAGCTCGGCGCCGGGCTCGGTGCGTACCCAGGCGTGCTGGTCGGAGAGGCCGGTCACGGCGACGCCGTCGGCGGGGCGTACCGAGCCGTCCCGGCCGGACCGCACCACCTGCGCCTCGGGGAGGTCCAGGTCGTACGCCGCGTCCCGCTTGCCCGCGTTGGCGAACGCCTGCTCGCCGTTGGGGCGCGAGACGACCTGCGCCCAGAGCCGGAAGGCGGGCTGGAGCGCGCCCTCGTCGGGGTGCCGGTTGAAGGGGGTGAGGTGGCGGTAGTGGCCGTCGTCGTGCGAGACGTACGCACCGGAGCGCAGCAGCTTGAGCACCGGGCGGGACAGTTCGGGCACCTCGGCGAAGACCTCGGCGACCGTGTCGAACCACGCGCTGCCGCCCGCGCTCAGCACGATCTCGTCCAGGTCGGCGAAGCGGCCGGACTTGTCGAAGTCGGTGAGCAGGGCGACGAGCCGGCGCAGCCAGGCCGCGACCCGCTCGGAGTCCGCGTCCGGCACCTCGCCCTCGTACCCCGCGATGCCGACCAGGCGGAGGGTGTCAGCGGCGGCGACGGCGTTGGCCAGGTCCAGGCAGGTGGCCTCGTCCCGTACGCCGGTACGGGCGGAATCGCCCGCGCCCAGCTCGATGACGACGTCCACCGGGCGGGTGGCGCCGGCCTCGACCAGCGCCGCGTTCATCAGCTCGACGCCGCGCAGCGAGTCGACGTAGCAGATGAAGCGGAAGTCGGGGTCGGCGTCCAGCTCGCCGGCCAGCCAGCGCAGCGCGGCGGCGTCCACCAGCTCGTTGGCGAGGAAGATCCGCTGGATGCCGAAGGCGCGGTAGACCCGGGCCTGGTGCGGCACGGCCGCGGTGATGCCCCAGGCGCCGTGCGCCAGCTGGCGCACGAAGAGCTGCGGGGACATGGAGGTCTTGCCGTGCGGCGCGAAGGCCAGGCCGTGCCGGGCGGAGTAGGTCTCCATGAGCGCGAGGTTGTGCTCGACCGACTCGGCGGACAGGGCGAGTACCGGGGTGGTGAAGCCGCCGGTGAAGAGGTTGCGGCGCTGGGCCGCCAGGTCGCCGACCGTGAGTCCCTCCGCGTCCGGGGGGAGGGCCTTGAAGCGGTGGTCCACCCGTTCGTCGGCGAGCCGTCCGACTGCGTTGTCGGACCGGGGATCGGCGGCCATGGGATTCTCCTCAAATTTCTTGTTGCAACATCTGCAACGCCCATTGCGCATATCGCTGAATGCTGTCTAGCATCCGATTCATCGTCGGGTCAATGGTGGGAAACAGGGAGCTGAACACGCGCTCCGCACCACCGGGACCCCGCAGCACACACCGCGAGGAGCAGGGAAACACCGTGACCACAGTGACCACGCCACCGAACGTCACCACCGACGTCGTCTGCCTGGGCGAGTCCATGGTCGCCTTCCTGCCCGCACGCCCCGGCAGGCTCGCCGACGTGCCCTCCTTCGACCGCGCCATCGGCGGCGCCGAGTCCAACGTGGCCTGCGCGCTGGCCGCCATCGGGCACCCCGCGCGCTGGATCTCCCGGGTCGGCACGGACGGCTTCGGCGACCACCTCCTGGAGACCGTCGCCGCGCACGGGGTCGACGTCGGCCACGTCCGGCGCGACCCGCGGCGCCCCACCGGCATCTACTTCCGTACGGCGGGCGAGCGGGCCACCGGCGCGGAGGGGGAGCCGGACGGGCAGCAGCTCGCCGAGGTCGTCTACTACCGCGCCGGCTCCGCCGCCTCGGCCCTCGGCCCGGACCTCGCGGACGAGCGGGCCCTGTGGGACGCCCGCGTCGTCCACGTCACCGGCATCACCGCGGCCCTCTCCGACACCTGCCTCGGCCTCCTGGAGAAGATCACCGAGCGCCGCGCGGGCCGCCCGCTGGTCTCCTTCGACCTCAACTACCGCGTCGGCCTGTGGAAGGACCGCGCCGAGCAGGCCCCCGGCATCCTCCTCGGCCTCGCCCGCGGCTGCGACCTGGTCTTCGTCGGCGAGGACGAGGCCGCGGCCGCCTGGGACGTGCACGGCCCCGCCGCCGTGCGCGAGGCCCTTCCCGAGCCCGGCGTGCTCGTCGTCAAGCAGGGCGGCGAGGGCGCCACGGTGTACGAGCGGCAGCCCGACGGCACCGACGCCGTGACCTTCGCGCCCGCGCTGAGCGTCGAGGTGGCGGCCCCGGTCGGCGCCGGGGACGCCTTCGCCGCCGGGTTCCTCTCCGCGACCCTGCGCGGCCTGCCCGTCTTCGACCGGATCCGGCACGGCCACCTCATCGCCGCCGCCTCCCTCACCGTCCCCGGCGACCTGGCCACCCCGCCCGCGCGGGAGCTCGCCGACCACCTCGTCGCACTCACCCCGGAGGAGTGGGGCACACTGCGACTCGGCCCCGGCTGGACGGAGAGCGGGGCCGCGGAAGTACGGGTGGAGGTCCCCTCATGAGCGAGCGAAGCGAACGAATCATCGAAAGGTGCGTGCCCGACTCAGGCCGGGCCGAGCGCAGCGAGGTTCGAGCATGAGTCAGACTGTCGACCGCGCTTTGAGCATCCTGCCGTTGCTCGCGCAGGGGCCGGCCAACCTGGAGCAGGTCGCCGACCGGCTGGGCGTGCACAAGTCCACCGCGCTGCGGCTGCTGCGCACCCTCCACGAACACGGCATGGTCTACCGCCAGGCCGACCAGCGGTACCGCCTGGGCGCCCGGCTCTTCGCCCTCGCCCAGGAGGCCGTCGAGAACCTCGACGTGCGCGACATCGCCCACCCCCACCTCGTCGCGCTCAACGAGAAGGTCGGCCACACCATCCACCTCGCGGTGTACGAGGAGAACGAGGTCCTCTACATCGACAAGGTCGAGAGCCGCTACCCGGTACGGATGTACTCGCGGATCGGCAAGCCCGTCGCGATCACCGTCGCCGCGGTCGCCAAGCTGCTGCTCGCCGACCTCCCCGAGCCGGAGCGGCGCGCCGTCGCCGAGCGGCTCGACTACCCCCAGTACACAGCCCGTTCGACCCCCGACGCCACGGCCTTCCTGGCCGAGCTGGCCAAGGTGCGCGAACAGGGCTGGGCCACCGACCTCGGTGGCCACGAGGAGTCCATCAACTGCATCGGGGCACCCATCCGCGGTGCGGACGGCCGGCTGGTCGCGGCGATGTCGGTCTCCGCGCCGAACGTCGTCGTCTCCGCCGAGGAACTCCTCACACTGCTCCCGCTGGTACGCCGTACCGCGGACGCCATCAGCCGGGAGTACTCCGGCAACGGCCCGGTAAGAACCCCGCAGGACCACAAGGAAGCCTGAGAACCACCATGACCGAGAAGATCGCCCTCACCCCGGCCACCCACACCACCCCGCCCGCCAAGTTCTCGCACGGCGTCAAGAAGGGCAACATCCTTCAGGTCGCCGGCCAGGTCGGCTTCCTCCCGGCGGAAGAGGGCAAGGCGCCCACCCCCGCGGGCCCGACCCTGCGCGAGCAGACGCTCCAGACCTTCGCCAACGTCAAGGCGATCCTGGAAGAGGGCGGCGCGTCCTGGGACGACGTCATGATGATGCGCGTCTACCTCACGGACGTCGACCACTTCGCCGAGATGAACGAGATCTACAACGCCTACTTCGAGGAGCAGGGCCTGAAGGAGGCGCCGGCCGCGCGTACGACGGTGTACGTCGGCCTGCCCAAGGGCCTGCTCATCGAGATCGACGCGCTCGCCGTCCTGAGCTGAGCCCCGTACCCCTCCTCGCTTCCCACGGAAAGAGGCGTCGGTCCCCTTGCCGTTAGCGCGAGACCTACCGCACCTGCACGACCTGCCGCACGGCGCGGTGTCCCGTACCGACGGGGCGCCGTGCCGCGGTCCCCCCTGCCTGGAAACCCCCCTGCCTGACAACGGAGTCCTGCCATGTTCCTCGCCGCGGCCCCCACCCCAGCGCCACCACCGCACACCGGCGGTCTGCTCGCCCTCATACCGGGCACGGCCGGTCTGCTCACCGTCGCCGCGCTCGGCATCGTCCTGCTCCTCTTCCTGATCATCAAGGTCAGGCTGCAGCCCTTCGTCGCGCTGCTCTCCGTCTCCATCGTGGTCGGCCTGGCCGCCGGCCTCTCCGTCACCGAACTCTTCGGCACCGTCCAGAAGTCCGACGTCGTCTCGATGATCGAGAGCGGCATGGGCGGCATCCTCGGACACGTCGCGATCATCATCGGCCTCGGCACGATGCTCGGCGCGATACTTGAGGTCTCCGGCGGCGCCGAGGTGCTCAGCGCCCGGCTGCTGCGCCTCTTCGGCGAGAAGCGCGCCCCGCTCGCGATGGGCCTGACCGGCCTCATCTTCGGCATCCCGGTCTTCTTCGACGTGGGCATCTTCGTGCTCGCGCCGATCGTCTACGCCGCCGCCAAGCGCTCCGGCAAGTCGGTCATCCTTTACGCCATGCCGCTGCTGGCCGGCCTGTCCATGACGCACGCCTTCCTGCCGCCGCACCCGGGTCCGGTCGCCGCCGCCGGTCTGTTCAAGGTCGACCTCGGCTGGATCATCCTGATGGGCCTGGTCTGCGGCATCCCCGCCGTGCTGGCCGCCTGGGCGTACTCCGCGTGGATCGGCAAGCGGGTCTTCGTGCCCGTGCCGCAGGACATGGTCGAGGCCGCCGAGGAGGCCAAGGCGGCGGTCGCGGCCGAGAAGGCCGCCGCGGGCGTCGACGCCCACGAGAAGCCGGTGCCGCTGGGCACCGTCCTCGCCATCATCGGTACGCCGCTGATCCTCATCCTGCTCGCGACGTTCTCCTCCATCGCGCTGGCGCCGTCCTCCGGCCGCTCGGTCATCGAGTTCTTCGGCCACCCCTTCGTGGCCCTGACCATCGCGCTGATCCTCGCGTACTACCTGCTCGGCATCCGCCGCGGCTGGTCCCGCAAGTCCCTGGAGACGGTCTCCACCGCGTCCCTGAAGCCGGTCGGCAACATCCTGCTGGTCGTCGGCGCCGGCGGAATCTTCGGCGCCGTCCTCAAGGGCAGCGGTGTCGCGGACGCCCTCTCCGACACCTTCCACGACGTGGGCCTGCCCGTCATCGTGCTGGCCTGGCTGCTCTCGGTCGTGCTCCGGGTCGCCCAGGGCTCCGCCACGGTCGCCATCGTCACCACCGCCGGCATCGTCCTGCCGCTGGTCGAGGCCCAGCACCTCTCCCAGCCGCACCTGGCCCTGGTCATCATGGCCATCTCGGCGGGCTCGATCTTCGCGTCGCACGTGAACGACGGCGGCTTCTGGATGGTGTCCAAGTACTTCGGGATCTCCGAGCGCGACACCCTGAAGTCCTGGACGGTCCTGGAGTCCGTGCTCTCCGTCGCGGGCTTCGTGGTGGCCGCGGCAGTCAGTCTGGTCGTCTGACGCCCCATTGCCTTCACCCCCCGGCGCCCGGAGTATGTGCATGACAACACCGGGGGGTGAAACCTCCGGTACGCATACCGGAGAGGACCCCACATGCACAGACCTCTCAGCACCGCTCTCGCCGGCGCCGTACTGGGTGCGGCCGCCCTCGTCGGCGCCGGGGCCGGGCCCGCCGTGGCCGACGCGCATCTGCCCGGCGGCGACGGCCGGCCGGCCACGGCCGAGGTTCAGGTCCGGCTCACGCAGCACAAGGCGGCGCCGCGGGCCGTCGACTTCGCCGGCACCGTGGCGCTCAGCAATTGTTCCGGTTCGGTGGTGCGGCTGCCGGACTCGCAGGACACCGACAAGGCGCTGGTCATGTCCAACGGCCACTGCCTGGAGTCCGGCATGCCGGGCGCCGGCGAGGTCGTCGTCGACAAGGCGTCCAGCCGCAGCTTCACCCTGCTCAGCTCGACCGGCGCCAACAAGGGCACGGTACGGGCGAGCAAGGTCGCGTACGCGACGATGACGGACACCGACGTCTCGCTGTACGAACTGACCTCCACCTACGCCGACATCCAGCAGAAGTACGGCATCAAGGCGCTCGCGCTGGCCACCGAGCGGCCGGCCCAGGGCGCCTCGATCAAGATCGTCTCCGGTTACTGGAAGAAGATCTACTCCTGCGGCATCGACGGCTTCGCGCCGACGCTGAAGGAGGGCGAGTGGACCTGGAAGGACTCGGTCCGCTACACCTCCGCCTGCAAGACGATCGGCGGCACCTCGGGCTCACCGGTGGTCGACACCGCCACCGGCAAGGTCGCGGCGGTCAACAACACGCTCAACGAGGACGGGGCGCGCTGCACGCTGAACAACCCGTGCGAGGTGGACGCGGACGGCAACGTGACCGTCCACGCCGGCATCGGCTACGCCCAGCAGACGTACGGGATACCGAAGTGCTTCGGCACGGGCAACAAGCTCGACCTGAACCGGGAAGGGTGCACGCTGCCCAAGCCGGCCGGGGAGTGACCGCCCCGCCGTGAGACGGCAGAGGGCCCGCCGCCGGGGAGAGCCGGCGGCGGGCCCGTTCGCGGGCGGTGGGGAGACCCGCGATGTGGGGGGTGGTCCGGGGGAGACGGAGCGCGGTCGACCGCCGTCAGAGGCCGTGCACGTGCCCGCCCACCTCGTTCGCGAAGGCGTTGCCGTTCGCCGCGTCCCAGTTGGTCGACCAGGTCATGGCGCCCCGCAGTCCGGGATAGGTCTTGGACGGCTTGAACGCGCCGCAGCCGGTGCCCTTGGTGAGGCAGTCCAGCGCCGCGTTGACCACGGACGGCTCGACGTATCCGCTGCCGGCCGCCTTCGGGGACGCCGGAACGCCGATGCCGACCTGCGACGGATCCAGGCCGTTCTCCAGTTGGATACAGGCCAGCGAGGTGAGGAAGTCCACCGAGCCCTGGCTGTAGACCTTGCCGTCGCAGCCGTTCATGGAGCCGCTGTTGTAGTACTGCATGTTGACGACCGTGAGGAAGTCCTTGATGGCCAGCGCTGTCTTGAAGTACTCGTTCTGCGGCGACTGCATGTCGATGGTCTGCGGCGCCATGGTGACCACCAGGTCGCCGTGCGCGGCGTGCAGCGACTTCAGCGCCTTGGTCATGTAGGTCGAATTGAGGCCGTTCTCCAGGTCGATGTCGACGCCGTCGAAGCCGTATTCCGACATCAGCTTCCCGACCGAATCCGCAAACTTCTGCGCGGAGGCGTCGTCGGCGACCGAGACCGCGCCCTTCTCGCCGCCGACCGAGATGATCACGGACTTGCCGGCCGCCTGCTTGGCCTTGATGTCCGCCTTGAAGTCGTCCACCGAGCCATAGCCGAGCGCCGGGTCGAGCGTGAAGCCGACCTCGCCGGGCGTACCGGTGGCATCCGCGAACGCGACGGCGATGATGTCGTACGCGTCGGGGACGTCCTTGAGCTTCTGGACGGTGGCGCCGTTGTCGAAGTTCTGCCAGTAACCGGTGAGCGCGTGCGCAGGTGGGGCGGCGGCCCGGGCCTCGTCGACGGCGCCCGCCGCGGTCAGTCCCGCGGTCGTCAGCGCGGCGGCGGCAAGACAGCCGAGCAGTCTCTTCGTGAGCGTGAACATTCTTGGACGTGCGCGAACCACAACAGCCTCCGTGGGGGGAAGTCGGGTGTTACGGAGTGCGCGCTCAGGGCCCCTGCGTGCTGCCGTACAACGTGGTCCAGACCAATGCTTCTGTCAAGAGCGAGACTCGAATGGGGAATTGATCGTGATCACTTTCGGGGGAGGTTTCAGGCGGCCGCCCGATGAATTCCAGGCAGTCGATGTGTTCCGTAGTCCATTCCGGTGAGAAGGGGGGAATTCCGGCGCTGCCGCGCCGTCGCGAAAGGGGCGTAATGGTGGTGAACGGTGCGGAACGGCCGGGTGCTGACGGGGTGTTGTAGGGCGCTACAGCGCAACTGAGCGCTGTATAGCACCGGTTGTCGGCAATGTCGCGAAATAGACGGTACGCATCTGCGGATGCACGTGCAGTTGCGCGTTCTTTTTGAACGGCCATGGATAGATCGAGGTTGATCGGTAAATGATCTCCAGAATGGCTACCGTGAGAACGCTGCTGTGGCGGCCTCCGGAGCCGGCGAAGTGTTTTCTGACGCCTGGGACGCGGCTAAAGTCTGCGGAAGACAGGACACCGCAGCGAGGGAAGTTGTGGAGCGAGTGACGTGGTGAAACGGGGACACACACATGCCGACCGCGATAGCAGTCACCAGTCCTGATCTGGTGCTCGCGCCCCCCGACCGGATCACGCCTCCGGCGCATGTGCTCGGCCCCCCGGAACGCCAGTCGCTGGACGACGCCCTGTCCCAGATGCACTTCCTCCTGGAGCAGCACGGCCACGTCCTCGTGGTCCACTCCCGCGCGGTGTCCGAGGAGCACGTCCGCCGGCTGCACACCGTCCGCGCCGTCCTGGAGAGCGACCGGATCGCCCTGATCGGCAGCGACTTACCGCCGCTCGGCGTCGGCCTGCTGGTCCGTCAGCTGCGCCAGCTCTCCGTCTGCGACGTCGGCCCCGGCGTCCTGGGCGCCGCGGCCCGGCTGCTCACGTACTACATCCACGCGGGCGCGCTGCTGAACAGCGTGACCCGGCTCGACGCCGTGCCCGTCAGCCTCAAGGCGCACGCCCGGTCCTGGGTGCCCGGCTCGCAGTTCGCCGTGCTGGCCCACCCCACCCCGCAGCTGGTCATGCCCGGCGCCGAGGACGCCCGGCTGCCGGGCCCGGAGTTCGCCACCCATATGACGGTCGCCGAGGGCCAGCTCACCTCGGAGTGGCTGCACACCCTGGCCGGCCAGTGGTCCGTACAGGCCGTGCACCAGGCCGAACTGCCCGCGGAATCCGCACGCTGGTGGGGGACCGGCAGGCTGACCGAGTTCGCGGCCGGCATCGCGGACACCGCCGTACTCGATCGGCTGGTCGCTTCTGTGCAGCGCTTCCCCTGCCCCTGGTGCGGCCTGGAACTCATCGGTGACCGCTGCGCGTTCTGCGCCGCTCCCGTGCTTCCCGCCGAACACCGCAGCCCCTCCGGCACCGCCGCAGCGCGCGGAGCCGGACCGTCCGGCCGGTCGCGGTAGCGGCCACCCGGTGCGGCGGCCACAGTGGGCACATGGACGGATTACTCGGCGACGGCGGCACTCCGCCACCCGGTCACGGATCCACCGCTCCCGCGCCTCCCCTGCGTCATGCCCCGCCCCGCTCACCGTAACCGCCCTGAACGAGGTAGTCCGCAACCATGAACTCACGCCAGCGCCGCGGCATCATCCTGCTGCTCCTGTCGGTCCTGTGCGCATTCGGCGCCTTCGCCGGCGTCCTGTCGGTGATCAGCGACGTGGAGTCCAAGGTGGGCCCCGAGGTCTCCGCCTACGAGCTGAGGACCGACGTCGCCGCGTACAAGACCCTGGAGGCGGGGCAGTTCCGGAGGATCCGGCTGCCCGAGCGCTGGCTGCCCAGAACCGCGGTACGGGACCTCGACGAGGTGGTGGGCCGGATCGCGGTCAATCCGCTGCGCAAGGGGTCGCTGCTGCAGAGCGACATGGTCGCCGACCGGCCGGCCCTCCAGCCCGGCCAGCAGGAGATCGCGATCATGATCGACGCCGCGACCGGCGTGGCCGGCAAGATCACGCCCGGTGCCACGGTCAACATCTACGCCACCTTCGCGGGCAAGGAAGGCGAAGCCGACAGCTCCAAGGTCATCGTCAGCAACGCCAAGGTCATCGACGTCGGCCGGCTCACCGCGCTCAAGCCGCGGCCCGGCGAGGCGGCGAACGGGGGCGGCGAGGCGGTGCCGATCACCTTCGCGCTCAAGACCCTCGACGCGCAGCGCGTGGCGTACGCGGAGTCCTTCGCCACCCACGTACGTCTGGCGCTGGTCGCGCCGGGCAGCGACGCCACCATCCCGGACGATCAGCGGGACTACACCCTGGCCGGGGACAAGTGAGGTAACGGATGGTCACACGAATCCTCCCGGTCGTCGGGGACGCCGACGCGGCCCGCTCGGTGACGACGCTGCTGAGCCAGCTGCCGGACGCCGACCCCGGCCGGCCCGTCGCCGACTCGACGCTGCTGCTCGACACCCTCGGGCAGCTCGCCGACGAGTCGGTCGCCGACCTGCCGGAGGTCGTCCTCGTGCACGAGCGCGTCGGCCCGCTGCCGGCGCTGGAGCTGGTGCGCGAGGTGGCCCTGCGCTTCCCCGCGGTCGGCGTGGTCCTCATGACCGCCGACGCCGGGCCCTCGGTGTACTCCGCCGCCATGGACGCCGGCGCGCGCGGCGTCGTCGGGCTGCCCCTCTCCTACGACGAGCTGTCGGCGCGGCTCCAGGCCGCCGCCAACTGGGCCGCCGGCGTGCGCCGCCACCTCACCGCCGACCCCGCGCTGCCGGCCGGGGCCGGCGGCACGGTCATCACGGTCAGCGGCGCCAAGGGCGGCGTCGGGACCACCACGCTCGCCGTGCAACTGGCGCTGGCCGCCCGGTCGGTGGGCACGCACGTGGCGCTGGTCGACATGGACCTCCAGAGCGGTGACGTCGGCTCCTATCTGGACGTGCAGTTCCGCCGGTCGATCGCCGACCTGGCCGGTATCAAGGACATCTCGCCGCGGGTCCTCCAGGACGTGGTGATGCACCACGAGACGGGCGTGGGGCTGCTGCTCGCGCCGGGCGAGGGCGAGCGCGGCGAGGAGGTGGACGAGCGGACCACCCGGCAGATCGTCAACGCGCTGCGCAGCCGGTACCACGTGGTGATCATCGACTGCGGGTCCCAGCTGACCGGCGCGAACGCCGCCGCCATCGAGATGGCCGACGGCGCGGTGCTGGTCGTCACCCCGGACGTGGTCACCGTACGGGCCGCCAAGCGCACCGTACGGATGTGGGACCGCCTCCAGGTGCGCAAGGCCGAGGACACCCTCGCGGTGGTCAACCGGCACAACCGCGGTACGGAGATCCAGCCGCCGCTGGTCCAGCGGATCGTCGGCACCCGGGTGGCCCGTACGGCGGTGCCCGCGGGCTTCAAGGAGCTCCAGCCCGCGGTCGACTCGGGCCGGATGCAGGACCTGGACGACCGCGGCACGGTCAAGCAGGCGATGTGGGCGCTGGCCGGCGAACTGGGCCTGGGCCGGGGCCCGGAGGACGGGCCGCCGGGGCACGGCCGGAACAGGCGCGGCCGCTACCGCAACGACCGCGGCTCGATCGGGCTCCGGCGGCGCCGGGGCGGCGCGCCCGCCGCCGGCAGACCGGCAGGGGAGGGCTGACGGATGACGGCCTGGCGGGTACGGGTCGCGCGGCGCGTACGGCGAGCGCGGGAGGACCGGGGGCAGGTCGCGGTGGAGTTCCTCGGCATGCTGCCGCTCATCGTGATCACCCTGGTGCTGCTGTGGCAGTGCGCGCTGGTCGGCTTCACGTACACGCTGGCCGGCAACGCCGCCGACGGGGCCGCGCGCGCGGCGGGCTCCGGCGGCCCCGGGGCGTGCGAGCGCGGCGGGACGCAGGACCTGGGGGCGAGCTGGCGGGCCACCGCCGCCGTCCGCTGCAGCGACGCGCCCGGCCTGGTCAAGGCCCGGGTCACGCTGCGGGTCCCGGTCCTCTTCCCGGGCTCCGTCGCCTTCCCGTTCGACGTCACCGGCGAGGCCGCCGCCGTACGGGAAGGGGACTGAACCATGGTGCTGCGCGCGAAGAGGCGGGGCGACCGCGGACAGACCGTGGTCGAGTTCCTCGGCATGCTGCCGGTCCTGATCCTGGTGGGCCTGGCCCTGGTCCAGTTCGGCATCGCGGCGTACGCGATCCAGCAGGCCGGTACGGGGGCGCGGGCCGCGGCCCGGACCGCGGGGCTGGACGAGCCGGAGATCGGTTACGTCCAGGCCGGGAAGGCCGCGATGAGCGCCTGGATCGCGGACGGCGCCGACTTCGTCGAGCGCCCCGCGCCGGACCGGGTGTCCGTCACCGCCAAGGTGACGATCCCCTCGGTCATTCCGTTCGTCGACGGCCTCGCCACCGAGAAGACCGTGACCATGCCGCGTACGAAGGAGTCCGCACCATGAGCCTGAGGGCGCGCATCAACGCTCCCGAGGCCCCCAACGGCCAGCAGGAGGAGAACCACCTCGTCGCCGTCTACCGCGGCAAGCTGCTGGAGGAGATCGACCTCGCGGAGATGTCCTCGCTGGCCGCCGCCGAGCGGCGGGCCCGGCTGGAACGCGTACTGGGCCACATCATCAGCCGCGAGGGCCCGGTCCTCTCCACCCACGAGCGGGCCATGCTCATCCGCCGCGTCGTCGACGAGGCGCTGGGCCTGGGCATCCTCGAACCGCTGCTGGAGGATGCCTCGGTCACCGAGATCATGGTCAACGGGCCCGACCAGATCTTCGTCGAGCGGGCCGGCAAGGTCGAGCTGCTGCCGCTGCGGTTCGCCTCCAACGAGCAGCTGATGCAGACCATCGAGCGCATCGTCTCCACCGTCAACCGCCGGGTCGACGAGACCAATCCGATGGTCGACGCGCGGCTGCCCTCCGGCGAGCGGGTCAACGTCGTCATCCCGCCGCTCGCGCTGTCCGGCGCCACGCTCACCATCCGCCGCTTCCCCCGCTCCTACACCCTCCAGGAGATGATCGGCCTCGGCTCGCTGGACGCGCACATGCTGATGCTGCTCTCGGGCCTGGTGCGGGCGAAGTTCAACGTCGTCGTCTCCGGCGCGACCGGCTCCGGCAAGACCACGCTGCTCAACGCGCTCTCCGGACTGATCCCCGAGGGCGAGCGCATCATCACCATCGAGGACTCCGCAGAGCTCCAGCTCCAGCAGACGCACGTCATCACGCTGGAGGCCCGCCCGGCCAACGTCGAGGGCAAGGGCCGGATCACCATCCGCGACCTGGTGCGCAACTCTCTGCGGATGCGCCCCGACCGGATCATCGTCGGCGAGGTGCGCGGCGGCGAGACGCTGGACATGCTCCAGGCGATGTCCACCGGTCACGACGGCTCGCTGGCCACCGTGCACGCCAACAGCGCGGAGGACGCGCTGATGCGGCTCCAGACCCTGGCGTCGATGTCCGAGGTCGAGATCCCGTTCGTGGCGATCAAGGACCAGATCAACAGCGCGCTGGACGTCCTCGTCCAGCTCACCCGGCACGCCGACGGCACCCGGAAGATCAGCGAGATCGCGATCGTGGACTCCCGCGGCCGCGAGGACTACCGCATCGTCTCCGTCGCCAGATTCGTACCGCAGCCGATGGGCCCGGACGGCACGGTGCACGGCGCCTTCGAGTACTACCCGCTGCCCCGCCGGGTCGCCGAACGCCTCTACATGAAGAACGAGCCGCTCCCCGCCGCCTTCGGCGTCGCCGACGACGCCGGACAGCTCGTCGTCCGCAAGGGCGAGTACCCCGCCTGACCCTCCGTCCGCCCCCCCGCCCCCTTCCCGGAGGATCCCCCGCCGCCATGGACAACCTCGCGCTCCTGACGATCGGCGCCACGCTGGTGTGCTGCCTGTTCGCCGTCCTCGGCGTACACGCCGTCGCCTCGGGCCGCGCGCAGCACGCCGCGCTGGTCGACCGGCTCGACCGGTCGGGACAGCCGCGCGCGCCGGGCCACCGCCGTGCCTTCCACGGCCTGGACCGCAGGCTGCGCCGGACGCGGTTCGGCAAGCGGCTGGAGACCCGGCTCGCCGCCACCGGGCTGGACATCACGCCCGGCGCGTTCTTCGTCGCCATGGTCGCCGCGGTCCTCGGCCTGTGGCTCCTCGCGAGTGTGCTGCTCGCCCCGTTCTTCGGGCCGATCGCCGGCGCCGCGGGGCTGTGGGGGGCCTTCGCCTACCTCGGCTGGCAGCGCCAGAAGCGCACCGAGCGGTTCATCAGCCAGCTCCCCGAGCTGTCCCGCGTCCTCGCCAACGCCACCCAGGCCGGGCTGGCGCTCCGTACGGCGCTGGCCATGGCCGCCGAGGAGCTGGAGGCCCCGGCCGGCGAGGAGCTGGGCAAGGTCGCCGACCAGCTCGCCATCGGCCACTCCGTGGAGGACGCGCTCGGCGCGCTCGCCGAGCGGCTGCCCTCCCGCGAACTGGTCGTCCTGGTCACCACGCTGGTGCTCTCCAACCGGGCCGGCGGCACGGTCGTCAGCTCACTGCGCAACCTCACCGAGACCCTGGAGGAGCGCAAGGAGACCCGGCGCGAGGTCCGTACCCAGCTGTCGCAGGTCACCGCCACCGGCTACATCGTGCCGCTGATGGGCCTGGGCGCGCTGCTGGTCATGAACAACATCTGGCCCGGCGCGCTGGACAAGATCACCGGCAGCGTCCTGGGCCAGGGCGCGATCCTCGTCGCGCTCGCCCTGTACGCGCTGGGCTTCTTCCTCGTCCGCCGGCTCGGCAAGATCGACGTCTGAGAGGCCGCACCATGGGACTCCTCTTCGCCCTCCTCCTCGGCCTGTCCGTCCTCGGCGCCGTGTACGGCTGGCGGCTGTACCGCTCCGAGGCCAAGCTCCCCGGCGACCTCGTGGTCGCCCTGGAGGTCGGCTCCTCCCGCACCAGCGCGGCGGGCTCGGCCATCGACCGGCTCGGCATGCGGTACGCGCCGGCCGTGCTGCGCCTGATGGGCCCCAAGCGCGTCGACCGGCTGCGCAAGCGCATCGACATGGCGGGCAACCCCGGCGGGCTCACCGTCGACCGGTACGCCGCCCGCCGCTTCGTCTACGGCGTCACCGGCGCGCTCGGCGCCCTCGCCATGGCCGCCAACGGCCAGGCGATCCTCGCGCTCCTCATGATCGGGTTCGCCGCCTGCTGGGTCGAGGTCTCCCTCTGGGCCGCCATCCGGCAGCGCAAGGAGTCCATCGAGCGCACCCTCCCCGACTTCCTCGACGTCCTCGCCGTCGTGGTCTCCGCGGGGCTCGGCTTCCGCCAGGCCCTGGACCGCACCGCGGAGAAGTACCGGGGCCCCTGGTCCGACGAACTCCGCATCACGCTCCGCCAGATGGACATGGGCGTCAGCCGCCGCCAGGCCTTCGAGGAGCTGCGCAGGCGCAACGACTCCGAGCAGGTCGCGATGTTCGTCACCGCCCTCCAGCAGGGCGAGGAGCTGGGCGCCCCGATCGTCGACACGCTCATCGCCATCGCCAACGACATGCGGCGCACGGACGCCCAGAACGCCCGCCGCAAGGCGGCCAGGGCGGTGCCGAAGGCCACCACCACGATCACCATGGTCATGGTCCCGGCCACCATCCTGCTGATCGGCGCCGGCATGTTCCTGGGATCGGGGCTCCTGGGGTGAGGAGCGGGGCTGTGCGGCGGGACCGGCGGCGCGTGATGTTCCGGCGGGGGGCCGCCGTGCCCATCACCGCCGGCGGTCCGCTGCCGCCGCACGGTCCGGAGGGCACGGCACCGCCGCCGGCGGAACCCACCCTCCGGCTCCAGCTGAGCGCCCTCCAGGCACTGTGCCGGCAGGTCTTCGGCTTCCGGCTCGCGATGATCGCCCTCGCGGCGCCGTTCGCGATCCTCGGCACCAAGCGGGGCTGGCCCACCGTCCTGATCTGCTCCGCCGTGCTGTTCACCTTCATGGCCTCGTACCTGCTCTTCCGCGACTGGGAGCGGTTCGGCCCGCTGCTGCTGCGCCACCCCGTCCTGCTCGCGGTGGACGCCGCCTTCGGCGCCCTGCTGCTCTTCACGGCCTCGCCCGCCAGCCCGCTCAGCTACGTCACGATGTGCACGCCGCTGCTGGCCGGCCTGGCCTACGGCTGGCGCGGCGCGGGCGTCTTCGCGTCCCTGACCGTCTGCATCGTCCTGCTGGCGTACGTGGGCGACGCCGACCTCGAAGTGACGCTGGCCGGCTCGACGTTCCTGCCCGGCGTCTGCGTCGTGGCAGGCGCCGCGGGCGTCACCCTCCGCAATCTGATGCTGCGCTTCGGCGCCGCGAGCCAGGCGCTCACCGAGACCCGCTCCCGGCTCGCCGTCCACGAGGCCGTCGAGTCCGAACGGGCGCGGCTCGCCCGTGAGATGCACGACTCGGTCGCCAAGACCCTGCACGGCCTGGCGATGGCCGCCGACGGCCTGGCCGGCTCCGCCGACCGTACGGACCCCACGACCGTCAAGCGCCGGGCGGAACTGGTCTCCCGCGCCGCCCGCCGGGCCGCGGCCGAGTCCCGCGAACTCCTCTCCGACCTGCGGCGCGAGACCGGCCTGTGCGGCGGCGTCGACGTCGCGGGGGAACTCTCCGCCAAGGTCGCCGACTTCGCCCGCCGCGCCGACATCCCCGCCTGCTACCGCCCGCTCGGCGACGGCCCCGCTCCCCAGGTCCCGCACGCCATCGCCCGCCAGCTCCTCACCATCGCCACCGAGGCCATGGACAACGCCCGTCGGCACGCGGCCCCCAGCCGCCTGGACGTCGCGGCGGGTGTGGTCGAGAGCAGCCTCCGCATCAGCGTGTACGACGACGGCTGCGGCCTGCCGCCCGGTACGACCCTGGACGGCCTGCGCAGGGCCGGCCACTTCGGCCTGGTCGGCATGGTGGAACGGGCGGCCGGCATCGGCGCCCGCATCCGCATCGGCCGCGGCCGCGCCACCCGGGGCACCGAGGTCCGGGTGGAACTGCCGCTGGCGGCGGTGGTGCCCAAGCCCCTCATACCGCCGTTCACACCGGCACCCGACCAACCGTCCCGTCCCCCCGCCAGGCCGTGAGAGGAGGCCGCGCCATGCCGGAATTCCGTGCGTCGCGCGTAGCGCCCGCCACCGACCCCGTCGCCCTCGTCGGCGATCCCTTCGTCTTCGAGGACCCGTTCGTCTTCGACGACCCCTCGCCCTTCGACGACCCCTCAGCCTTCGACGACCGCTCAGTCCTTGGCGCGGAGGGCGGCGTCCCCTCCTTACCGGCGGATCCCTTCACCGCCCCGCCGGGCCACCCCTCCGCCGTCCCCGGCGGCCACGCGCCCGAGCCGGGCCCGCCGCTGCGGGTGGTCGTCGCGGACGACAACCCCGTCGTACGCGCCGGGCTCACCGTCCTGCTCTCCGGGCGCCCCGACATCCAGGTCGTCGCGGAGGCCGCCGACGGCCGGCAGGCGTACGAGGAGGCGCGGCTGCACCGCCCCGACGTCATCCTGCTCGACGTCCGCATGCCCGGCGTCGACGGCATCTCGGCCCTGCCCCACCTCGCCCGGCTGGCGCCCGTGATGATGCTGACCTACAGCCGGGAGAGCGAGCTCGTGCGGGAGTCGCTGCGGCTCGGCGCGGGCGGTTACCTCGTGCACGGCGAGTTCACCGCCGACGAACTGGCCGCCGCCGTACGGGACATCACCGCGGGCCGCGCCCGCTTCACCGCCACGGCCTGCAACGCCCTGCTGGCCCACGTCCGCGCGGCCCCGCCCGCGCCGGGCGCCTCGTACGGGCCCCTCCCGGAGGGCCTGGGGTCGGCGTACGGAGCGGACGGCCCGGGCGAGGCGCGGTACGGAACGGACGATCCGGGCCGCGCGGCGTACGGAACCGGCCAAGGAGCCGGGGGTTCACCTTCCGGCCAACGCCGGGCAACACCGGAAGAACGCGCTGCTCCTGCAAATGGCAATTCCGGTCAGAATGGCCCTGCGGGCGGAGCAAGTCCGCAGTATTGCGGGGCGTACTCGGTCTCGAATTCATCGCGACCCTCGCAAACCACTTCGCAACCGCAAGCCGGTATGGCACAGTCTGCGACTGGGCCGCACGGCGCGGCCCCTGTGGTCCCCGCACAGCGGGACGGTGGGGACCGTGCCCCGCTGGTACGGCGGGGAAACGGTACGGACCGGTTCGGGCTGAGCCATCGCGAGGCGGAGGTGATGGAACTGATCGCGGCAGGCATGACCAACGCGCAGATCGCCGCCACGTGCTTCATCAGCGAGAAGACCGTGAAGAACCACATCAACCGGATCTTCACCAAGCTGCCGGCCACCAGCCGCAGCCAGGCCATCGCCGTCTGGCTCGGCACCGCCCGAGGGGGAAATCGGAGCCATGACTGAAGGGGGGAGGGCCCGCCCGGCACACCGGGTGCGCGGCGTGTCCCGCACCGGGACGCGGGACCGGGGGCAGGCCCGGTTTTGGGCCCCGATTTGGGCCCTGGAGGGGGTTTGGGCCCGCGATTGGGCCCGGGGGCCCATGCCGGACGGGGGTGTTCCGGCGTACGTTTCCCTGGACGCCGGCGGCACCGGCCGCGCGGACGCGGCGGCCGCCACGACGGCCGGCGTGAACGCTTGCGCGCGGGCCGGCTGCCGGCCGGCCGAACCCGGAGGGGAACACCACGATGAACCAGCGGATGCTGAAGGCCACGACCGCCACCCAGGTGCGCATCGGGTCCTGGCGGGACGCCTGCATCGAGCGGATGTACGGCCGCGAACGCTCGAAGGGGCAGACCGCGGTGGAGTACATCGGCATGATCGTGGTGGTTGTGGCGATCATGGCGGCGATCGCCGGGTTCACGGACATCGGCGACACGATCAAGAACAAGATCAAGGCAGCGATCAACAGCGTGAAGACCGGCTGACCCTGCCTGCGTCGCGGAAGTTCCGCGCGCCTCTGCGGACTTTCCGCGATTCCGGGCAGGCCCTCCCCATCTACATCACGGTGGTGGCGGGCCTGCTTTTTCTTGCCTTCGCCTACTTCGCCGTCGGCCAGGCGGCCGCCTCCCGCAACGGCGCCCAGTCCGCGGCCGACGCGGCGGCGCTCGGGGCCGCACAGGACGCCCGCGAGCAGCTGCGCGACGGTCTGCTCGCCTCCCTCCACGAGCCGGCCGACTGGGCCGTGTTCCTCCGCGGCGAGGCGTACGACGCGGCCCGCGCCTGCGTGGCGGCCGGCAGCTTCGCCGCGCACAACGATGCCCAGGTGGCGGGCGGCGGCTGCCGGCAACTCGGCGACCAGCGACAGGGTTTCACCGTCCAGGTGCGCACCACCGGCGGCATGGGCGCCTCGGTCATCCCGGGCACCGAGAACGAGCAGTCGGAGGCGAAGGCCACCGCGGTCATCGAGCCGAAGTGCGCGGTGCCGGAAGAGGACGGCACCGGTGACCCGGACCCGGCACCCGGCACGGACGACAAGGACAAGGACAAGGACCGCGACCCCCAGCGCCTGAACCTGATGTGTGACGGCCAGGAGTGGTCCATCGATCCCGACGAACCGGACCCCGCGCGTCCTGACTTCCCGCGCGCCGCGGACCTGTTCGCCGTAAGGCTTGCCGACTGAGCCCGCTCGCGGCTGACGGCGCGAAGACGAGTAGAGGACGAGTTGATGAGTATGTGGCAGATCACCCGGGCGCGACGGACGGTGGCCGCCGCTTCCCTCACGGCGGCACTCGCCTTGACGCTGTCCGCGTGCGGTGACGACGGCGCCGGGACGGAGAACCGGCTCCCGTCGTCCACCCGTCACACCGCGGACGAGGGCGGTGAGGACCGGGCACGGCAACCCGAACAGCCGGAGCAGCCGGACGACAGCCAGGTGATCGCCACGCTGCAGGGGCCACAGGGCATCACCATGGAGGTGACGTCGGCGACTCGTGACTCCAGCGGATTCGTCACCGTCAACGCCAACTTGAAGAACTCCTCGGACGAGGACTTCACCGACACCGCCCAGTGGACCGGACCGGAGCTGGCCATGAAGCGCGCCGCCGGCGACTCCCTCGGCGGTGCCACTCTCGTGGACAAGACCGAGAAGAAGCGCTACTACACCCTGCGCGACACGGAGAACCGCCCGCTGGCCACCACCGGCCTCGGCATCGTCGCGGCCAACTCCGACCAGAAGGTCTTCATGCAGTTCCCCGCCCCGCCGAAGGGCACGAGCGAAGTGGACCTGCAGATCCCGACCTTCCAGTCGGCCTCCCTCGCGCTCGCGGACGCGTGACGATGAGGACCCTTCACCGGAAGCGCGGGCCCGTCCTGCTGCTGTCCTCGGCGCTGGCGGCCGGCCTCACCCTGGCCGGCGGGCCGGCCGCCGTGGCCGACGAGGACGTACCGGCGGCGCCTTCCGTCTTCCAGGGCGACATCGACGTCAACGACCCCGACCTCAAGCTCCCCGAAGGGAAGTCGCTCGCAGCCCCCAAGGTGCTGGACATCAAGACCGTCGTCGGGGACGAGCGCGGTACGGAGCAGCGGGAGGACTCCAACTCCGATGTGAAGTTCCAGCTCCAGGCCGAGGTGCTGTTCGGGAAGGACAGCGCGAAGCTGTCGGACGTGGCGAACGACCGGATCCGGCAGATCGCCGACGAGATCAAGAAGCAGCAGGCCACCAACGTGACCGTGGCCGGCTACACCGACGACCTCGGCTCGTCCGAGCACGGGCTGAAGCTGTCCAAGGAGCGCGCAGACGCCGTGCAGCAGCAGCTGAACGAGGACCTGGACGGCAGCGCCATCACCTTCGAGATACGCGGCTACGGCGAGGACGCCCCCGTCGCGAGCAACGACTCGGAGGACGGGCGCAAGAAGAACCGCCGCGTGGAGGTCTCCTTCCCGCGCGCCGACTGATCACGACCCCCACCACGGCACGCGGCACGGGCGTCCGTGACGGGCGCCTCGATGTGAAGACGCACCACATATCCCCTGAAGGTGGTGAAGAAGGAGCAGGACGGACTCGACGCGGCCGGGGGGCGGATGACAGCGTGCATCCGGACCGGGCGAGCGCCGGCCTGATGGCTGCCGTACGTGCCGGACGCAACGAACGGCAACATACGGAACACCGGAGTGGAGCTCACATGGCACTGGATCTGACGGTCGGCGGTGTCTGGGGGCCGCGGCAGGAGAGCCCCGACCAGCTCGCCGAGCGCTGGCTGCGTCTCCTGAGGCGGCTGGCGAAGATCGCGCCGGAGGACTTCGCCGGCTGGCGGGCCGAGGCGGTCGGGCAGGCCGAGCAGCTGCCCGAGAACGCCGACGCGGCCTGGTTCACCTCGTACCTGGAGCGCGTCAACCCGCAGGACGACGCCACCACGATCGGGTACTCCGCCGTCCTGGTCGCGGCGGCCCCCGGCCGGCCCATCATCACCCTCAGCGTCGGCGCGGGCGGGACACCGCAGTTCGCACCGCAGACCGCGGTCATCACCGTGCGCTCCGCCGACCTGAACGATTCGGCCCCGCTGGTCGCCCGGCTCCCCGAGGTGCTCACCGCGATCGTGGAGTCCTGGGACGCGGACTGGGGGGACATCGCCGACGACGACCTCCTCGGCGTGCTGGAGAAGGAGTACGAGCTGGACAACTCCACGCCGCGCTGCGGCCGGGCGGTCTACCTCTCCAGCGGGCGCAGCGCGCTGGTCCCGGAGGACGTACCGGGGCGCCGGTCGGTCACCGAGCACGGCGGCCTGGTCCTCGACCTCGGCCGGCCGGACGGTACGTCGCCCGACGCCGACCACGTGCTCGCGGTCAACGGCCTGCTCCGCAAGGCCGGCGCGCTGGAGGAGCTGCCGTACCCGATGGACCGCGCCAAGTGGTGAGAGCGGGTCACCCGCTCACCTCCCGGCACCGGTAGCCCCCGGTGCCGGCAGGCCCCGCCACCGGTCACGTCTCGACCGTCAGGCGGGTGCCGGGGCGCAGGCCCCAGGCGGCCATCGCGCCCGCCTCGGCCTCCAGGACGTGCCGGGAGCGCAGCCGGGGGCGGCCCAGCCGGTTCGGCCGCATCGTGTGGACGGCGAGGACGGTCAGCCGGCGGTCCAGGTACGCGACGTCGATCGCGAAGCGCATGCGGAAGGTGTGCACGCTGCTCGCGGGCGTCAGCAGCAGGGCCCCCTCGATCCCGTCCCGGCCCAGCAGGCCGCGCGTGCGCGCACGGTAGGACGCCGCGACCTCCAGCGGCAGCGGCACTCCCGGGGCCGTGCCTCCGTGATCGTGCGCCGTGCCTCCGTGGTCGCTCGTGTTCTCGTGCCGGTCCGCGCCCCCGGCCGCGCCCCCGGCCTCGTCCCCGCTCCCGCCCGCGATCCACAGCCGCCCCCGGCCGTCGTGCCATCCGCCCATCGTGTTCCCTCCCGTACGCCGCGGCCCCCGCCCGGTCGGCCGGGGATGCCACCGCCGCGGTGCGCGGGGGCGCGCCGCGTGCGGCCGGTGCGGCCCATGGTTGCCCAGGGTTGGGTCCCAGGGCCCATGACCGGGAGGGTTTCTGGCCGTACGTTCGAGGGGTGCATCCGCTCCTGATCGCCCTCGCCGCCGCGTACGGGGCCGCCGCCGGGCTGCTAGTGCCGCGCGCCGCGTACCGGCTGGCCGTCGAGCCCGAGGAGGACCGGCGTGCGACGTGCCCGGACGGCCACCTGATCACCGGCGTGGCGCGCGGCTGGCTGGGCCTCGCCCGCTGTCCGGCCGTGGCGCCCGCCGCGCTCGTACCCGCCGTCCCTGCCCCCGTCGGCCCCCCGCCCGCCGCCTGCCGTGCCTACGGACCCGCCCGTACCGCCGCGCCCCTCGTGACCGCGGCGGCCTGCGCGCTGCTGGCCTCGGCCGCCGGGCCCCGCCCGGAGCTGGCCGTCTGGCTGCTGCTCGTGCCGGTCACGGTGCTGCTGGGGACGGTCGACGCGGCCGTGCACCGGCTGCCGGACGTGCTGACCCTGCCGGCGGCCGGGGCCACCGCCGCGCTCCTCGGTGCCGCCGCGCTGCTGCCCGGCCACGGCGGGACCTGGACCGGCGCGCTGCTGGGCGGGCTCGGGCTCGCCGGCGGGTATTTCGTGCTCTTCCTGATCCGGCCCGACGGGCTGGGCTTCGGGGACGTGAAGCTGGCCCTGACGCTGGGGACCGCGCTCGGCTGGTACGGCTGGGGCGTGCTCTTCCTCGGCGCCTTCGCCGGTTTCGTACTGGGGTCGGTCTACGGGATCGGAATGATGATCGTGCGGCGTGCGGGCCGGAAGTCCGCGATGCCGTTCGGCCCCTTCATGGCCCTGGGCGCGCTGCTCGGCCTGCTGCTGGGGGCGTACGGCGTGTCCTGAAGCTCCCGGACAGCCGTGTGCCGTATGGGCCGTCCCGTGGCAACGGGGGTAATTGCGCGGCGTGAAAAGGGAAGTTGGCCGGGAAGATAGTACATACGGGGGGTATGTGCCCTATGGTCGTTTCCGCACCGCTCGCACGCGATCAGCTGGAAGCGCATCATCCGGGCTGTCCGCCGCTCCCGAAGGGGGCCGCGGGGCCCGTGGTGACGAGCCACCAGCTGATGTGCGGGTCGTCGACGCGGTGCTGCCCGGGAGGGCAGGACGTGAGGACGTGACGATTGGGGGTCGCGGAGGACCGAGACGGAACGACCGCATGACGACCGGGGGAGTCCGTTACGAGGACCGGGGTCCGGTGCGACCGGCCGGGAAGCCCGGTCATGCCTCGCGCTCCGGGTGCGCCGCGCCGCGCCCGGAGCGCTTCCCTTTGCGCCGCAGGATGCGCGGCGCCGGCCGGCCGTCAAGTCCGCGACCGCCGGGCTGTCGCTCCTGCGGGCTATCCGTACCGGGCCGGCGAGAGGTGTGTCACGCGGGCGGGGCGGCGGGGGCCGCGGGGCGAGGTGCCGCGCCGATCAAGATCGTTGAAGCCGCCTGGCCCGTCATGGAGCCGGTGAAGCGGCGTGAATTCAAGATCATTAAATGAATTCGCGGGCCGTTGCCGCGTCCGCCGCACGTCTTGATCAACTTTGCGACGCGCGGGCTGACCGCCTCTGATGCGCGAAGCACACCCCGCGCGGGGTTATGGTGGGACCCCCCCCTCGGGCCGGTCCGTATCCCCCCCACGGACCGGCCCGCTTTTTTCTTCCCGGGGTCCGGAGCGCCGCCGGTTACCGCCGCGCCCAGATGTTCACGCCGTCCGTCGAGGTCGCGAATTCTTCGATCTCGGCCAGCTCGGCGTCGGTGATCGCGGCCCCGTCGAGCGCCGCGACGTTCGCCTCCAGCTGCGCCACGCTGCTCGCGCCGATCAGCGCCGAGGTCATCCGCGGGTCCCGCAGCACCCACTGGAGCGCGAGCTGCGCGAGGGACTGGCCGCGGCGCGCGGCGATGTCGTTCAGCCCCCGCAGCCGCCGTACGACGTCCTCGGAGAGCAGCTTCGGGTCCAGCGACTTGCCCTGGGAGGCGCGCGAGCCCTCGGGGATGCCGTTCAGGTACTTGTCGGTGAGCATGCCCTGGGCCAGCGGCGCGAAGGAGATGCAGCCCATGCCGGCCGCCTCCAGGGTGTCCAGCAGCCCGTCGTCCTCGGTCCAGCGGTTGATCATGCTGTACGAGGGCTGGTGGATCAGCGGGCGCACGCCCATTTCCCGCAGAATGCGGGCCGCCTCACGGGTCTGCGCGGAGTTGTAGGAGGAAACACCCACATACAGGGCCTTGCCCTGCTGGACCGCGGAAGCCAGCGCGCCCATCGTCTCCTCAAGGGGAGTGTCCGGGTCGAATCGGTGCGAGTAGAAGATGTCGACGTAATCGACGCCCATCCGGCCGAGCGACGCATCCAGCGACGAGAGCAGGTATTTCCTGGATCCCCATTCTCCGTACGGACCGGGGTGCATCAGATATCCGGCCTTCGTGGAAAGGATCATTTCGTCCCGGTAGCGCCGGAAGTCCTGCGCGAAGATCTTCCCGAAGTTCAGCTCGGCCGAGCCGGGCGGCGGCCCGTAGTTGTTCGCCAGGTCGAAGTGGGTGATGCCCAGGTCGAAGGCGCGGCGCAGGATCGCGCGCTGCGACGACAGGGTGCGGTCGTCGCCGAAGTTGTGCCAGAGCCCGAGAGAGATCGCGGGGAGTTTCAGGCCGCTGCGGCCGGTGCGGCGGTACTCCATGGAGTCGTACCGGGAATCGTCGGCCAGGTAGCCGGAGGTGCCAGTCATGCTTCACTCCTTATCACGGAGTTGTGACACACCTGATTGGGTCATTGCCACCCCTGAGAAGTAAAGTTGCGGCCTTGAGGCGACGGGGGCGACCGCCAATTGGCACGGAGGGGCTGGACCACACATGCTGCGATCTTCCGGGATGGGTATCCCGTATCCCCCTGTTGTGCGGGAGTTCGTGTACAAGCTGTACGAACGCCGGGTGGAGCGCCGGCTGGACCACTCCCAGGTGCCCAAGCACATCGGCGTCATCCTGGACGGCAACCGCCGCTGGGCCCGCGCCGACGGCCTGACCACCGAGCAGGGGCACCAGGCGGGCGCGGCGAAGATCGAGGAGATGCTCGGCTGGTGCGAGGAGACCGGCGTCCAGGTCGTCACCCTGTGGATGCTCTCCACGGACAACCTCGACCGGCCGGAGAAGGAGCTGAAGCCGCTCCTCGGCATCATCGAGAACACCGTGCGGCGGCTGGCGGCCGACGGCCGCTGGCGGGTGCACCACGTCGGCAACCGTGACCTGCTCCCCGCCGGCACCCAGCGGGTGCTGAAGGACGCCGAGGAGGCCACCGGCGACATCGGCGGCATCGTCGTCAACGTCGCGGTCGGCTACGGCGGCCGGCAGGAGATCGCGGACGCGGTCCGTTCGCTGCTGCTGGACGAGGCCGGACGCGGCGCCTCCGTCGAGGAGATCGCCGACGGCGTCGACGTCGAGAAGATCTCCGAGCACCTCTACACCCGCGGCCAGCCCGACCCGGACCTGGTGATCCGCACGAGCGGCGAGCAGCGGCTGTCCGGCTTCATGCTGTGGCAGAGCGCCCACTCGGAGTACTACTTCTGCGAGGTCTTCTGGCCCGCCTTCCGCAAGGTGGACTTCTTGCGCGCCCTGCGCGACTACGCCTACCGGCACCGGCGGTACGGCGTCTAGGACACCACCCTCTCGGAGCAGTCGGGGCGGGCCTCTCGGGGGCGGCGACGGCCTGTCAGGGGGCGGGCCTGATGCGTCACATGGGCTCAGCGGTTCATCCGTAACCACGAATTCACTGGCCGTGCGACCTGTGCCGGGGCATGCCCGCAGGTGTTCCCGGGAATATCCCTTCCAGGACGGCACCCGAAAAGCCAGGTCCAGTGGGTGCCGTTCGCAGCGGACGGCATGGGGCCGTCCGCCCGGGAGGCCCGTTGCGCACCACGGACGATCGTGCGGACCGCACGTCCGACGCGGAGGGCCGGTGCCCGGCCCGCGCTTCGCGGCCCGAGCCCGGCCCCATCCCCCGCGACGCCGTCGCACCCCGACCTCATCCGAGGGGGTTCGTCCACCCGTGGTGAACAGCAAGCAGCGCCGTGAGGCCGACCGGCGCACCTACGTCCTCGACACCAGCGTCCTGCTGGCGGATCCAGGCGCCATGGCCCGCTTCGAGGAGCACGAAGTCGTGCTCCCGGTAGTGGTCGTCACGGAACTGGAAGCCAAGCGGCACCATCCCGAACTCGGCTACTTCGCCCGGCAGGCACTCCGCCTGCTGGACGACTACCGCGTACGGTACGGCCGCCTGGACGCCCCCATCCCGATCGGGGAGGTCGGCGGCACACTGAGGGTCGAACTGAACCACTCCGACCCGGGGGTGCTCCCCGCGGGTTACCAGCTCGGTGACAACGACTCGCGCATCCTCGCGGTGGCCCGCAACCTCCAGGCCGAGGGGTACGACGTCACGGTCGTCTCCAAGGACCTGCCGCTGCGCATCAAGGCGTCCTCGGTCGGCCTGCTGGCGGAGGAGTACCGCGCCGAACTGGCGATCACGGACTCCGGCTGGACGGGCATGGCGGAGCTGACGATCACCGCCGACCAGGTCGACGACCTCTTCTCCGTGGAGAGCGCGTACGTCCCGGAGGCCGCCGAGCTCCCCGTCCACACCGGCCTGGTGCTCCAGTCGGACCGTGGCAAGGCGCTGGGCCGGGTCACCGCCGACGGCCGGGTGCGGCTGGTGCGCGGCGACCGGGAGGCGTTCGGCATCCACGGCCGCAGCGCCGAGCAGCGGATCGCGCTGGACCTGCTGCTCGACCAGGAGGTCGGGATCGTCTCGATGGGCGGCCGGGCCGGTACGGGCAAGTCGGCGCTGGCGCTGTGCGCGGGGCTGGAGGCCGTGCTGGAGCGCCGGCAGCACAGAAAGGTGATGGTCTTCCGGCCGCTGTACGCCGTGGGCGGGCAGGAGTTGGGATACCTGCCGGGCACGGAGGCGGAGAAGATGGGCCCGTGGGCCCAGGCCGTCTTCGACACCCTCACGTCCGTGACCTCCGCCGACGTCATCGAGGAGGTGGTGGGCCGCGGGATGCTGGAGGTGCTGCCGCTCACCCACATCCGCGGCCGGTCGCTGCACGACGCGTTCGTGATCGTCGACGAGGCGCAGTCCCTGGAACGGAACGTTTTGCTGACCGTTCTGTCCCGAATCGGGGCGAATTCGCGAGTGGTGCTCACCCATGACGTCGCGCAGCGCGACAACCTCAGGGTCGGGCGGTACGACGGTGTGGTCGCCGTCGTGGAGAAGCTGAAGGGGCATCCGCTCTTCGCGCACGTCACGCTCAACCGCTCGGAGCGCTCGCCGATCGCCGCCCTGGTGACCGAAATGCTGGAGGACGGCCGCATCTGATCCTGTATAGGGGCCGCGCCCCGAATGAGGAGGTCGGCGGGGTCCGACCCGTTGTGTGACCTGCGCCGTCCGGCGAAGCCAGAGAGCCTAGCCGGGCGGCGTTGTCGCGCGCGGCGATATCCGGAAACTCTGTGGCGTAAACGAGGTGTGAGCTTTCACACCCGGCTCGGAATTGATTCCGTGCGTCCGCTTCGGGCAGAGTCTGGGACCTGTCAGGCCCCGCATACGGCACATCAGCACCCCCAGCGGTGTAGAACCACAGAACTGAAAAGCGTTCGCCGTATGCCGCCCGAGCACCACGCGGACCCCCGAGGGGGACGTACCGGGCCCGCGCCTCCTGTGACCAGCCGACCCCACCAGCACTTCGGGGACGGAGCAATACGGAGGCCAGCGCCAGGGGCACGATTGCGTCCGCGATGGTCACGTCGCGGTCGACGCTGGAAGGAAAACGTGTGAGCCGGATTTCGGTCCGGGGATTCGCCGTGGCCTCCGCCACCGCGGTCACCACAGTCGGCGCCGTTGTCGGCGTCGCGTCCGGCAGCCAGCCGGGCTCGGTCGCCAACACCGAGGCCGCCGCTGCCGACGCGACGATCGCCGACATCCCCGCGGGCCAGCAGGCCCAGGTGGAGACGGCGTCCCTCGTGCAGCAGGCGGATGACCAGTCCACCCAGGCGGATGCCGCCGCCCTGAAGTCCGCGCAGGAGGACGCCCGCAAGGCGGCCGCCAAGAGCGCACAGGACAAGAAGGAAGCGGCCGAGAAGCAGGTCGCTGCCGAGAAGCAGGCGGCGAAGGAGCGCGCGGAGGCGAAGGAGCAGGCCGCCAGCCGCTCCGCCGAGCGCGGCTCTCTCGGTGACATCGCCGTCAAGGCCTCGTACTCGGTCGCCGAGACGCAGGCCATGGCCCGGCAGATGATGCCGTCGGACCAGTTCCAGTGCTTCAGCAACATCGTGGACCACGAGTCCGGTTGGAACTACCGCGCCACCAACGCCTCGTCCGGCGCCTACGGCCTCGTCCAGGCACTGCCCGGCTCGAAGATGGCCTCGGCCGGCTCCGACTGGCAGACCAACCCGGCGACCCAGATCAAGTGGGGCCTGGGCTACATGAACGACCGCTACGGCAGCCCCTGCGGCGCCTGGTCGTTCTGGCAGGCCAACAGCTGGTACTAGACCGGCTCGCAGCACAGCGACGCGAAACCCCCGACCGGACAAGGGTCGGGGGTTTCGCGCGTCGGGCACGGGTAACGTCGTTCCGACAGTGACGCGTAACGAGGGGGGAAGAGGAAGCGACATGTCCAGACTGCCTCAGTGGGTCGGCGGTGCGGGTGCCGGCCTGTCGCGGCTGGCCGAGCGCCTCGAAGAACGGCGTCGGCGCACGGAAGCCGCGGCCGCCGATGGTGATCAGCGGCTGGGGCACAGTGCGCGGAACGGTCACGAGGTGCCGCCCATGCCGCTGGAGCCGCCCGTCGTGCCCGGCCGGCCCGCGCCGAAGGGCGACGACGGTCACGCGGAAGCGGCCACCGGGCCCGTGGAGGCGGCCACCGGGCCCGCGGAAGGGCCGTCGGCCGCTTCCCCCGCCCCGGGAGTCACAGCCGCCACTTCCGGCGCCACGGCGTCCGCTGACGGCGCCGCCAAGGCCGCCGGGAACGGCAGCACGGCCGACGACGGCCGGCCGGTCGCCGCTTCCGTGCCCGCGCCGCCCGCCTACGCGCCCGCCGTTCAGCGCCGGCCCGAGCCGGTGGACGCGGTCCCGTGGGGGATACGGGTCGCCGCCGAGGCCGGCTGGCGGCTGCTGGTACTGGCCCTCGCCGTGTACGTACTGGCGCGTGCCATCACCAGCATTCAGCTCGTCGTCCTGGCGTTCGTCGCGGCGCTGCTGATCACCGCGCTGCTCCAGCCGACGGTGGCCTGGCTCCGGCACCGGGGGCTGCCGAGGGGGCCGGCGACGGCGATCACGTTCATCGCCGGCTTCGTCATCATGGGCCTGGTCGGCTGGTTCGTGGTCTGGCAGGTCATGGACAACATCGACTCGGTCTCCAGCCGCGTGCAGGACGGCATCAGCGAGCTGAAGGACTGGCTGCTGAAGAGCCCGTTCCATGTGACCGAGGGGCAGATCAACGACATCGCGAAGAACCTCCAGGACGCCATCGGTTCGAACACCGAGGAGATCACCAGCGCCGGCCTGGAGGGCGTCACGGTCGTCATCGAGATGCTCACCGGCATCCTCCTCGCGATGTTCACCACGCTCTTCCTGCTGTACGACGGGCGGCGCATCTGGGAATGGCTGCTGAAGCTCGTGCCCGGCGGGGCGCGCGGGGGCGTGGCGGGCGCCGGGCCCCGGGCCTGGCGGACGCTGACCGCCTATGTGCGCGGCACGGTGATCGTGGCCCTGATCGACGCGATCTTCATCGGCATCGGGCTCTACTTCCTGAACGTGCCGCTGGCCGTGCCACTCGCGGTCTTCATCTTCCTGTTCGCCTTCATCCCGCTGGTCGGCGCGGTGGTCTCGGGCGCGCTGGCGTGCGTGGTCGCGCTGGTGACCCAGGGCGTGTTCACCGCCCTGATGGTGCTGGTGGTCGTGCTCGCCGTACAGCAGATCGAGGGCCACATCCTGCAGCCCTTCATTCTCGGCCGGGCGGTGCGGGTGCATCCGCTGGCGGTGATCCTCTCGGTCGCCGCGGGCGGCCTGGTCGCGGGCATCGGCGGTGCGGTGGTCGCGGTGCCGCTGGTGGCCGTCACCAACACGGTGGCGACATACCTGCGGGCGTACGCCCACGAACAGGCCCTCCGCACGGCCCCGCCCCCACGCGACTCGACGACCGCGAGCGTGGTGCCGGCGCCCGAGGGGCGCGGGGAACTGCGCGACTAGCCACGACGGTGGGGCACCGGTCCACCGGCCGGTTCCCCTGCGGCGGGATGCCGGGCGCCGAGCCCGTACGCACGCGAAGGCCCCCGCGGACACGATGTCCGCGGGGGCCTTGTGCTGTGCGTGCCGGTCGGCCGGCCCGCAGCAACCGGTATTACTCGGCCAGCGCCGCTTCGGCGTCCAGCGTGGCGCCGACCGCCTGCAGGACGGCCGCGATCTTGAAGGCCTCCTGGATCGTCTCGCGCTCCACACCGGCCTTGCGCAGGACCTGCTCGTGCGAGTCCAGGCACATGCCGCAGCCGTTGATGGCCGAGACGGCCAGCGACCACAGCTCGAAGTCGACCTTGTCGACACCGGGGTTGCCGATGACGTTCATGCGCAGGCCGGCCCGCAGGTTGCCGTACTCCGGGTCCGACAGCAGGTGCCGGGTCCGGTAGTAGACGTTGTTCATCGCCATGACGGCGGCGGCGGACTTGGCGGCGGTGTACGCCTCGGCGGAGAGGTTGGCCTTGGCCTCCGGCTCCAGCTCGCGCAGCACCTTCGGCGAGCGCGATGCGATGGCGCAGGCCAGCACGGTGCCCCACAGCTGCTGCTGCGGCAGGTCGCTGTTGCCGATCACCGAACCGAGGTTCAGCTTGAGGTCCTTGGCGTAGTCCGGAACGGCGGACTTCAGGTCATCGAGAGCCATGTGTGTTCAGTCTCCCTTTCACTCGCCCGAGAGCAGCGCGACCGGGTCCAGGGTCTCGTCGCCCTTGCTCCAGTTGCAGGGGCACAGCTCGTCGGTCTGCAGGGCGTCCAGGACCCGCAGGACCTCCTTGGGGTTACGGCCCACGGAGCCGGCGGTGACCATGGTGAACTGGATCTCGTTGTTCTGGTCCACGATGAACACGGCGCGCTGCGCGAAGCCGTCCTCGCCCTCGATGCCCAGGTCACGCATGAGCTCGTGCTTGGAGTCCGCGAGCATCGGGAAGGGCAGGTCGGTCAGGTCCGGGTGGTCCTTGCGCCAGGCGTGGTGCACGAACTCGGAGTCACCGGAGAAGCCCAGGACCTGGGCGTCACGGTCGGCGAACTCCTCGTTCAGCTTGCCGAAGGCCGCGATCTCGGTGGGGCACACGAAGGTGAAGTCCTTGGGCCACGCGAAGACGATCTTCCACTTGCCCTCGTAGGTCTTGTGGTTGATCTGCTCGAACTCCTGGCCCTTCTCCAGCGAGACACAGGCAGTCAGGTCGAACTCGGGGAACTTGTCACCGACAGTGAGCACGCGCACTCCTTGCAGGGTCGGAAATCCCTTTTGGGGCTTTCCTGGGGGTTGGACGCTGTCCACAGTGCCACAGCGGGCATTGATCAGGGAAATAGCTAGACTCGGGGGTGTTGATCGGAGGTGGTTATCAGTGGCCTCACCCACTACCCCGGTTGCCGGACGTCCCCGGCAGCCCTCGCTCTCGCAGCTCCGCGCCTTCGCCGCGGTCGCTGAGCACCTGCATTTCCGGGAGGCGGCCGCCGAGATCGGCATGAGCCAGCCCGCGCTCTCCGGTGCGGTCTCGGCGCTGGAGGACGCGCTCGGCGTCCAGCTGCTGGAGCGTACGACCCGCAAGGTCCTGCTGTCGCCCGCCGGGGAGCGGGTCGCGGCCCGGGCACGCACAGTGATGGAGGCGGTCGGCGATCTGATGGAGGAGGCCGAGGCGGCCCGCGCGCCCTTCACCGGCGTCCTGCGCCTCGGCGTCATTCCGACCTGTGCGCCGTACCTGCTCCCGGCCGTGCTGAACCTCGTCCACAGCACCTATCCCGACCTCGACCTCCAGGTGCACGAGGAGCAGACCGCCTCGCTGCTGGACGGGCTCGCGCACGGCCGGCTCGACCTGCTGCTGCTCGCCGTCCCCCTCGGCGTCGCGGGCGTCACCGAAGTACCGCTCTTCGACGAGGACTTCGTGCTGGTCGCGCCCAAGGACCACTGGCTCGGCGGCCGGGGCGACATACCCCGCGACGCGCTGCGCGAGCTGGACCTGCTGCTCCTGGACGAGGGTCACTGCCTCCGCGACCAGGCGCTGGACATCTGCCGGGAGGCGGGCCGGGAGGAGGGGGCCGCGGTGACGACCAGTGCGGCCGGACTCTCCACCCTCGTACAGTTGGTGGCCGGCGGCATGGGCGTCACGCTGCTGCCGCGTACCGCGCTGCGCGTGGAGACCGGCCGCAACGAGGCGCTGACCACCGGATACTTCGACGATCCGGCGCCCTCCCGGCGGATCGCCCTGGCGATGCGGTCGGGTGCCGCGCGGCAGCGCGAGTTCGAGGAGTTCGCCGGGGCGCTGCGCGAGGCCCTGCGGCCGCTGCCGGTACGCATCGCGGCCTGACGGCGGGCGCCCGGGGGACGCGCCCGCCGTCCGCCCCCGCCCGCTCCGTCACTCCGTACGCAGTCCGTCCGGGCGCATCATGCGCCACAGCGGCGGCAGACTCAGCAGGGTGACCAGCAGGATCAACCCGGCGCCGATACCCGTGAGGCCGGCGACCACCGGCCAGTCCACCTGTACGCCGGTCTTGTTGGTGGTCAGCAGGACCGTGCCGAGGCCGACGCCGGCGGTGACCGCCAGCCCCAGCCCCAGCACCACGGGGATCGCGGTCTGCCACAGGACCGACCAGCCCATCGTCGAGCGGGGGGTGCCGTACGCGTTCAGCACGGACAGCAGCCGTCGCCGCTCGCGCAGCTGCTCGACCGTGGAGACGATCAGTCCCGCGCCGATGAGCAGCAGGACCACCACGGCACCGACGTACACCGCGGTGCGCACCCCGGCGTACTGCCGGTCGTGCGGGTTGTCGATCGCGGACATTTCCCGCATCCCCGGGTTCGCGCGGAACGCCGCCGTGCGGATGCGCTCCACCGTGGCGGCCTCCCCGGCCTTGTCGTACCCGACGCGCAGCTTCATCTCGGGGTCCTGGAGCAGGGCGGGGGAGAGGGCGCCGGGGGTGGCGAGGAGGGCGCCGGGCGGGTCCTCGCCGGGGTGCTGGACGGCCGTCACCCGGCGGGCCGAGTCCGGGACGGTCCACGGCCGCGGCGGGCCGGGCGCGGTGTAGCCGCCGGGCGGGTTGAGGTTCAGCCGGGCGCCGGGACGGATGAAGCCGGGCCTGTCGGCGTGGCTGCCGCGCGGCTCCGTCACGAAGACGTCGCCGTCCCGGCAGCTGCCGACCGGGGCCCGGCGCCGCAGTTCGGCGCAGTCGGCGACGGTCACGAAGGCGCTGTCGGAGCTGAGGAAGCCGTCGGCACCCCGGGTGCCGCGGTCGCCGGGCCGCCCCACCAGCGCGTCGACACTGCCGTGTGCCCAGGTCACGCCCGGTGTGTCGCGCAGCGTGGCCAGCGCCTTCGCGGTCTGCCGCCAGTCGGTGGCGCTGCCGCTCAGCTCGATCACCTGGCGGGCCGCGGTCTTCGCGTACGCGTGCGCGAAGCCGGCCTGGAAGGTGGTGAAGACCATGTGGATGGCGATGGCGCCGGCCACCGCGACGGTGATGCCGGCGACGGCCCGGTTGGCCGCGGCACCGGACAGCTGGAGCCGGCGCACGGCCAGCTGCCAGGGCACCGGCCCGCCGTGCAGCCGCCCCACCACGGCCTCGACCAGCCAGGGCAGCAGCGTCGTGACGCCGAGGAGCAGCAGGGCCGAGCCGACGCCCAGCCGTACGGCGCGGAACCAGACCGGGTCCGGCGCCCAGATCAGCGACGACAGCAGACCGAGGCCGGTGAGGGGGAGGACGAGGCGCCAGGCGATGCGGCGCCGCCGGACCGGGCGGTCGCGGACCACGCCCAGCGGCTCGGCGGTCACCGAGCGCTGCGCGAACAGCGTGACGCCGACGGCCACCGCCGGCACCAGCACGGCGATCAGGGCCGCGAGGGCCGGGGCCGGCACCACGTCGGAGGGGAAGACATTGACATCCCACAGGGTGACGGCGCCGGCCGCCTGCCGCCCGGCGAGGAAGATCAGCAGCCCCACGGCCAGGCCGAGCACGGCGCCGACCACCGCCTCGCCCGCGGCGATCCGGCGGGTGGTGGGGATGTCGGCGCCGACCAGCCGGAGCGCGGCGAGCCGGGCCTCGCGCCGGTCGCTGCCGAAGCGCACGGCGGTCCCGACGAAGACCATGACCGGCATCAGCAGGACCACGCACGCCAGGACGATGAGCAGGACGAGCCGGGTGCTCGGCGGCTGCGGGTCGAAGATCTTCCCGAAGCGGCTGATGCGGTACGACTCGCCCGCCGACCGGTCGTCCATCCCCGCGACGAACGTCAGCTCCCGCGGGCCGAGCAGCCCGGCGTCGCCGATGGTGCCGACGGCCCGGTAGTCCAGGCGGTCGCGGAGCGGCCCGCTGCCGGGCTTCGCGAGCAGGTCGCGCAGGGCGGGGGAGACCACCATCTCGCCGGGTCCCGGGAGTCGTTGCAGGCCCGGCGGTACGGGTGGGTGGGCGCCGTCGGGCCTGACCAGGCGGCCGCGTACGGCGTCGCCGTGGAAGGAGGTGTCGGCCTGGGCGTAGCGGAGGGTGCGGTCGGAGGCGCGCGGCTCGTGCAGCTGGCCGAGGTTCTCGCGGGCCTTCTCCCGCCCGTGCCAGGCGTTGAGCAGCGTCGGGGCCGACGCGGCGAGCAGCAGCACCGCGACGCCGATGCCCACGCCGACCGCGCTGAGCGCCGTACGGAACCAGCCCTCGCGGCCGCCGGTGACCGCGAACCGGGCGCCCAGGGCGAGGTCGCGCAGCCAGGCGGCGGGCCCGCCGGACGGGCGGTGCGGCGCGCGGCCACTACGGCTGCCGGTGCCCCGCGTGTCGAGCAGGGCCATCACAGACCCGCCAGGAATTCCTTGACCCGGCCGTCGCGGACGGTGATCTCGCGGTCGGAGTAGGCGGCGACGCGGGGTTCGTGGGTGACGAGGACGACGGCGGCGTGGGTGTCGCGGGCGGCGTCGGTGAGGAGGGTCATGACGCGTTCGCCGTTGAGGGAGTCGAGTGCGCCGGTGGGTTCGTCGGCGAAGAGGACGCGGGGGCGGCCGGCGAGGGCGCGGGCGACTGCCACGCGCTGGCCCTGGCCGCCGGAGATCTCGCCGGGGCGGTGGCGGGCGAGGTCGTCCACTTCGAGGCGGGTGAGCCATTCGTGGGCGGTGGTCTCGGCGGCCTTTCGCTTGGTGCCGTTGAGGCGCAGGGGGAGGGCGACGTTTTCCAGGCAGGTGAGTTCGGGGACGAGCTGGCCGAACTGGAAGACGAAGCCGAAGTCGGTGCGGCGCAGGGCGCTGCGTTCCGTGTCCGGCAGGGAGGTCAGTTCGCGGCCGTCGTAGTGGACGGTGCCGGAGTCGGGGCGGACGATGCCGGCGAGGCAGTGCAGGAGCGTGGACTTGCCGGAGCCGGACGGGCCCATGACGGCGACGACCTCGCCGGGGTGGACCGAGAAGTCCGCGCCGTCCAGCGCGGGGGTGCGCCCGTAGTGCTTGTGGAGTCCTTCGCCGGAGAGGACCGAGCCCTCCGGTGTCATCCCCGTACCGCCTGCGCCAGCTTGTCGAGGCGGGCCGCGGTCAGCTCCAGCCAGCGCAGGTCGGCTTCGAGGTGGAAGAGGGCGTGGTCGCAGATCAGCTGGTCGGCGAGGTCGCCCTTGCGCTTGCGCTCGGTCAGTCCGCGCATCAGCCGCAGATGCTCGGTGCGCTGGGTGTCCAGCAGTTCGGCGGCGTCCCGGCCGGTCAGCAGGGCGAGCACCACCTTGGTGTAGAGGGTGGACTGCAGGTACGGCTCGGGCTTCTCCGGGCGGTGCAGCCACTGGGCCACGTCGGTCACGCCCGCGTCGGTGATGGCGTACCGCTTGCGCTCGGGCCCGGCGCCGGCCTCGACGCCGTCCACCTCCACCAGGCCGTTCTTCAGCAGCCGGGACATGGTCGAGTAGACCTGCCCGTAGTGCAGCGGGCGGTCCTGGCCGAAGTGCTCGTCGAAGGCCCGCTTGAGGTCGTAGCCATGGCGGGGTCCGGACTCCAGAAGGCCCAGCAAGGTATGACCGATAGACATGCGGCTCACTCTACGTCGTGGTGTGCGCTGCGTGTATACGTGCTGTGCATAGCGGGCGGAGCCGCCCGGCCCCGCCCGCACCGCCTCATTCCGTACGCAGCCCGTCCGGCCGCATCATCCGCCACAGCGGCGGCAGGCTGACGAGGGTGACCAGCAGCACCAGCCCGGCTCCGGTGGCGACCGGTGGCCAGAGCACCGACCAGTCCGGATCGGACTTGCCGACCAGCCGCAGCATGGTGACGCCCAGGCCGCTGCCGCCCGCCACCGCCAGTGCCAGGCCCACGCCCACCGGCAGCGCGGTCTGCCAGAGCACCGACCAGGCGAGCGTCGCCCGCCGGGTGCCGAAGGCGACCAGAACCGACAGCAGCCGGCGGCGCTCGCGCAGCTGCTCCACCATCGTGACCAGCATGCTCGCGGCGATCAGCGCCATGGTCGCGGCCGAGGCGATCAGCAGGCCGGTGCGCACGCTCGTGTAGTTCTTGTCCCGCTGGAGGTTCTGCACCGTCTCGACCCTGATCAGCGGATCGATGCGGGCCGCGGTGTTCCGGACGTACTCGGCGGCGTCCGGCACCCGCGGGTCGGTCTTGACCATGGCCCGGGCGACGGGCGACGCGAGCAGTCCGGTGTCCACGGCGGCCGGGGTGGCGAAGATGCCGAAGGACGTCTCGCCCGCCGGGTCCTTGCGGGAGTCGACCGTGCGGGCGGTCTTCGGGACCGTCCACAGCCGGGGCGGGCCGTCGGGCTTGTCCGTCGTGGCGTTCAGGTTGAAGATCACCTGCTTGCCGGGGCGCGCGGTCTCGCCGATGTAGTCGTCGGGCACCATGCCGGTGCTGTCGTGGACGATGAAGACATCGCCGTCCCGGCAGGAACCGAGGCGTGCCATCTCGCGCAGCGAGGGGCAGTCGCCGACGGTGAACTGCGTGCGCGGGACGAAGGATTCGCCCTTGCGCCGCGGTCCCGGCCGGGCGGCGTCGGACTCGATGCCCGCGATGACCAGGCGTACGCCCTCGGTCCTGCGGAAGTCGTCGATCATCTGGCGGGTGGTGCCGACGTCCGCGGTCGGCAGCGACAGGTTCAGCTGGGCCCGGCGCCCGTCCTGCCCGGTGACCTTCATGAAGTCGCCCTGGATCGCGGCGAACAGCATCTGCAGTGCGATCGCGCCGGCCACCGCGACGGTGATCCCGCTGACCGCGCGGGCCGCGCCGCCGCCGGCCAACTGCAGCCGGCGGGTGGCCAGCTGCCAGGGCACGGGGCCGCCCCGCAGGCGGGCCACCGCCGCTTCGACCGCCCAGGGCAGCAGCAGCGCGATGCCGAGCAGCACCAGTACCGCGCCGCAGGAGACGGCGTACGGCTGCCACGGCGACCGGTCAGCGCCCACCCGCCCGGCCAGCAGCAGAAGGGCGATGCCCGCGAGCGGCAGCGGCAGCCGCCACCACAGTCGGCGCCGCCGGGGTCTGGCGTTCCGTACCACCCCCAGGGGTTCGATGGTCACCCCGCGGAGCGCGGCCAGCGTCACCGCCACCGCGGCGAGCGGTACGGCCACCACGATCAGCGCGGTGAGGGCGGGCACCGGCGTCAGGTCGGCGGGGAAGGCGTTGACGTCCCACACCGTGACCGAGCCGATGAACTGCCGCCCCGCGAGGAAGAGTCCGGCGCCCGCCACCAGTCCGCAGACCGTGCCGCACAGCGCCTCACCGGCGGCGATCCACCGTGTCGTCCGCGCGTCCGCGCCGATCAGCCGGAGCGCGGCCAGCCGCCGGTCGCGGCGCTCGCCGCCGAAGCGGACCGCCGTACCGATGAAGAGGGCCACCGGCATCAGCAGGACCACGCACGCCACGACCAGCAGGACGAAGAGGGCGGGGTCCAGCGGTTCGCCCTCGGACGGGGCGCCGTAGGAGTCGAGGCGATGGGCGTGGTGCGGGGTGAGGGTGGCGCTGCCGGCGTAGTAGGTCAGCTCGCCGGGGCCCACCAGCCCGGCGTCCCCGATCGTGCCGGTGATGCGGTCGTCGAGCCGGTCGCGCAGCAGCTCGCCCCGGGGAGAGGCCAGGAGTTCGCGCAGCGCGGGGGAGACCACCATCTCGCCGGGGCCCGGCACTTCGCTCACACCGGGCGGGGCCGGCGGCCGGGAGCCGTCGGGGCGCAGCAGCGTGCCGTGCACCGTGTCGCCGCGGAAGACGGTGTCGGCCGTGGCCGCCAGGAGCGTGTCGTCGGCGCGGTGCACCGTCTGCTCCGCGCCGGCCGGCCGGCGCGCCTGGTCGCGCGCCTCACGGGACTGGAGGAGGTGCGGAACGGAGGCGGCGGCGAGCAGCAGAGCGACGCCGAGGCCGACGCCGAGCGCGGTCAGCAGCGTACGGGCCCAGCCCTCGCGGCCGCCGGTGACCGCGAAGCGCATACCCATCGCCAGGTCGGCCAGGCGCGCGCCCACGCCGGCGCGCGGGGCCGGTACGGACCGGGCGGTGCTGCCGCGGGGCCGCTGGTCGGTGGCGCTCATGCGGTGCCCGCCAGTTCCCGCGCGGTGCCGTCACGGACGACGACTTCGCGGTCGGAGTAGGCGGCGACGCGGGGTTCGTGGGTGACGAGGACGACGGCGGCGTGGGTGTCGCGGGCGGCGTCGGTGAGGAGGGTCATGACGCGTTCGCCGTTGAGGGAGTCGAGTGCGCCGGTGGGTTCGTCGGCGAAGAGGACGCGGGGGCGGCCGGCGAGGGCGCGGGCGACTGCCACGCGCTGGCCCTGGCCGCCGGAGATCTCGCCGGGGCGGTGGCGGGCGAGGTCGTCCACTTCGAGGCGGGTGAGCCATTCGTGGGCGGTGGTCTCGGCGGCCTTTCGCTTGGTGCCGTTGAGGCGCAGGGGGAGGGCGACGTTTTCCAGGCAGGTGAGTTCGGGGACGAGCTGGCCGAACTGGAAGACGAAGCCGAAGTCGGTGCGGCGCAGGGCGCTGCGTTCCGTGTCCGGCAGGGAGGTCAGTTCGCGGCCGTCGTAGTGGACGGTGCCGGAGTCGGGGCGGACGATGCCGGCGAGGCAGTGCAGGAGCGTGGACTTGCCGGAGCCGGACGGGCCCATGACGGCGACGACCTCGCCGGGGTGGACCGAGAAGTCCGCGCCGTCCAGCGCGGGGGTGCGCCCGTACGCCTTGCGCAGGTCGCGGGCGGCGAGCAGGGAACCGGCCGGTGTCATGCGCGGGCCTCCGGACGTGCGGGCGGGTGGGGGTGTTCCAGGAGCATGCGGAGCAGACTACACGAGGTGTATACAGCGAGTGTATAGACGGGTGAAGGTGAGCCCCGAAGGCCGTTCGGGCCTTCGGGGCCGTTGCGCTCGGGTCACTCCTCGGGCGAGCCGTCCGCGGGTCCGGTCTCCTCGGACGGGCCGTCCGCGGGTCCGGTCTCCTCGGACGGGCCGTCCGCGGGGCCGGTCTCCTCGGGCGCCGGTTCCGGGTTCTTCGGCGGCCGCCCCCGGCGCCGCATCGCCCCGGCGTCCTTGGGCAGCCGGCCTGCGTCCGCCAGCGTGCCGCGCAGCAGGAACTCGATCTGCGCGTTGACGCTGCGCAGCTCGTCACCGGCCCACCGCGCCAGCGCGTCGTGGACGGCCGGGTCGAGCCGCAGCAGCACCTGCTTGCGCTGCCGCGGCCGCCGCCCCGGTGCCCCGGGCTCCTCACTCACTGGTACAGCGAGCCCGTGTTCAGGACGGGCTGCGCGGCACGGTCTCCGCAGAGCACCACCATCAGGTTCGAGACCATGGCGGCCTTGCGCTCCTCGTCCAGCTCGACGATGCCCTGCTCGTTGATCCGGTCGAGCGCCGACTCGACCATGCCCACCGCGCCCTCGACGATCTGCTGGCGGGCCGCCACGACCGCGCCGGCCTGCTGCCGCTGGAGCATCGCCGAGGCGATCTCCGGGGCGTAGGCGAGGTGGCTGAAGCGCGCCTCGATGATCCGGACGCCGGCCGCCTCGACCCGCGCGGTCAGCTCGGCGGCGAGCTTCTCGGTGATCTCCTCGGCGTTGCCGCGGAGCGAGAGCGCGTCCTCGTCGTGCGCGTCGTAGGGGTACTCGATCGCGATGTGCCGGACGGCCGCCTCGGTCTGGGTGGCGACGAACTCCAGGAAGTCGTCGACCTCGAACAGCGCCTGTGCGGTGTCCTCGACCTTCCAGACGACGATCGACGCCAGCTCGATGGGGTTGCCGTACGCGTCGTTGACCTTCAGGACCGCGGTCTCGTGGTTGCGGACCCGGGTGGAGATCTTGGTGGCGCTGGTCAGCGGGTTGATCCAGCGCAGCCCGTCGGTGCGGATCGTGCCGACGTACCGCCCGAAGAGCTGGATGACCCGCGCCTCGCCGGGCGCCACCATCTTCACGCCGCCCATGCAGAAGAGCGAGACGAGCAGCAGCAGGATGCCGACGACGATCAAAGTGACGCCGAGCCCCTTGTTGCCGCCCGAGGCGAACCCGCCGCCGAGGATCGCCAGCGCGATGCCGCCGATGACGCCGACGACGGTCAGCAGCAGGCCGAGGCCGCCCGGAATGCTGTGCGCGGTGACCTCCCTGACCTGCGGCTCCGGCAGCTTCGGGGTGTCGGGATCGGCCGCGGCGGGCGGTGTGGGCGTGGCGTCGGACATGAGGTCCCCCGTTCCGTACGGCACTCCGTGCGCGTACTCGTCAGCGTGCTTTCACTGGTCTAGCAAAGTGATAGCTATTTAAGCCCTCGGGCGGCGGCAGCGCAAGCGGCGGGCGGACGCGATCGAAGAAAGCGCCGAACGGTTGCACAGGAATGGGGTGCTCATTGTCACGTCCGGAAAATGCTTGATCGATGAGTATGTGATGACACCGGGGGGTTAGCTTCGGAGGCTGGGTTATTGGGGGCGGAACGACTGGAGTGACGGAAGCGATGGGCCGAGCCGAGGCGAGACGGGCGCAGAAGAGGGGCAGGCGCCGGGCGAAGGCGAAGAAACGTGGCGGCATCGGCCGCTTCTTCACCTTCAAGAAGTTGCTCGGGGCGTTCTTCACCGTCTGCCTGCTGGGCGTCGTCGGCTTCGTCGGCCTGTACCTCTTCATCGACGTACCGGCCTCCGCCAACGGCCAGGCCGCCGCGCAGAGCAACGTCTACAAGTACGCCGACGGCTCCGTCCTGGCCCGCACCGGCTTCAACCGCGAGAGCGTGCCGATCAGCGACATCCCCAAGGGCGTCCAGCACACCTTCGTCGCCGCCGAGAACAAGACGTTCTACAAGGACTCCGGCATCGACCTGAAGGGCACCACGCGCGGCATCCTCAACACCCTGCGCGGCCGGGGCAAGCAGGGCGGCTCGACCATCACCCAGCAGTTCGTGAAGAACTACTACCTGACGCAGGAACAGACGGTCAGCCGCAAGCTCAAGGAGATCGTCATCTCCCTGAAGGTCGACCAGAAGCTCGGCAAGAACGAGATCCTGGCCGGCTACATCAACACCAGTTACTACGGCCGCGGCGCGTACGGCATCGAGGCCGCGGCGCAGGCGTACTACGGCGTCCACACCCGCGACCTGACCGTCGCCCAGGGCGCGTACCTGGCCTCCCTGCTCCAGGCGCCCAGCCAGTACGACTGGGCGGTGGCCAGCGACGCCGGCAAGAAGCGGGTCAAGGCGCGCTGGAACTACACCCTCGACAACATGGTCGAGATGCACTGGCTGGACGCCGGCAAGCGGCAGGGCCTGACGTTCCCGGTGCCGGACTACCCCAAGCCCAGCTCGGGCCTGAAGGGGCAGAAGGGCTACCTGGTCAAGCTCGCCGACCAGGAGCTGGAGAAGCAGGGCATCACCGAGGAGGACCTCGCGGCCGGCGGCTGGACCGTCACCCTCGGCGTCGAGAAGAAGCGCCAGAGCGCGCTGGAGTCGGCCGTCAAGGAGAAGCTGACCAGCAAGCTCGACCCGAAGGCCCGTGACGTCGACGCCGACGCGCAGGCCGGTGCGGTCTCCGTCGATCCCAGGACCGGGCACATCGTGGCGCTGTACGGCGGCAAGGGCTACCTGGAGCACTACCTCAACAACGCCACCCGCGCCGACTACCAGCCCGCCTCCACCTTCAAGCCGCTGATCCTCGCCACCGCCCTGGAGAAGAACTCCACCACCCAGGACGGCACGCCGATCAACCCCAGCACGGTCTACGACGGCACCAGCCGCCGCCCCGTCAAGGGCAGCGCGATCGGCTTCGCGCCGCCCAACGAGGACGAGAAGGACTACGGCCCGATCAGCGTCCAGAAGGCCATGAACAACTCCGTGAACTCCGTCTTCGCGCAGATGGGCGTGGACGTCGGACTGGAGAAGGTGCGGCAGACCGCGGGGCAGCTCGGCATGGACGCGGAGAAGATGTCGTCCCGCCCGGCCATGACGCTCGGCTCGATGGGCGCCAGCCCGCTCCAGATGGCAGGCGTCTACGCCACCCTGGACAACCACGGCAAGAAGATCACCCCGCAGCTGGTGACGCACGCGCAGCGCGGCGAGGAGGACCCGGTCGACCTGCCGGACCCGGTCGGCGGCCAGGTGCTCACCCGGCAGACCGCGGACACCGTGACCTCCGTACTGACCGGCGTGGTCCAGGACGGTACCGGCACCGCGGTCCGCAACACCGACTACGACATCGCCGGCAAGACCGGTACCTCCGACGACAACAAGTCCGCCTGGTTCGTGGGCTACACGCCCCGGCTGGTCACCGCCGTCGGCCTCTTCGGCGAGGACGCGGACGCGCCGCACCCCCAGGTCACGCTCAAGGGCGCGGGCGGCGGCGGCCGCGTCAACGGCGGCGGCTACCCCGCGGAGATCTGGGCGGCGTACACCCAGAACGCGCTGGGCGGCGATCTGACGGCCCGCTTCGACCTGGACACCGACATGGGCGCGGGCGTCGCCCCGCCGCCCAGCCCGACGCCGACCGAGACCGAGGAGTCCGAGTCCCCGTCGCCGTCCCCGTCGGAGACCTCCGAGTCCCCCTCGCCCTCGGCCTCCCCGTCGCCGAGCGAGTCGGAGACCAGCGAGTCCCCCTCGCCCTCCACCTCCCCGTCACCGAGCGAGTCCGAGGACCTCCCGCTGCCCGGCGGGGACGACGAGGACAACGGCAACGGCGACGGCAACGGCAGGCACCCGATGTTCGGCGGCTGACCCGGTCACGCCGTGCGGCCCCCGCCCTCTCCGGAGGACGGGGGCCGCACGCGTACGCGGGACCGGGCGGGTGGCTACTCGCGGCCCGGCAGCCGCCGTGCCACGGGCGGCATCGAGATCTCGAACCACACGACCTTGCCGGTGCTCAGCCGGGTCGCGCCCCAGCGCCGGGCCAGCCGGTTGACGAGGTACAGGCCCCGGCCGCCCTCGTCCGACGGGCGGGCCTGCCGCAGCCGCGGCAGCTGCGGCACGTCGTCGCCGACCTCGCAGCGCAGTACGTCGGTCCGCAGCAGCCGCAGCGTGATCGGCCGCTCCGCGTACCGCACGGCATTCGTCACGACCTCGCTGACCAGCAACTCCACCTGATCCGTGAGCTCTTCGAGCCCCCAGCGCTGCAGCGCCCGCCGGGCCAGCCGGCGCGCCTGCCCCGCGGTCTGCGCCTTCGGGTCGAGGTACCAGTACGCCACGTCGCTCGGCGCGATCCCGTCGAAGCGGGCCGCGAGCAGCGCGATGTCGTCGTCCCGGTCGCCCGGGCCGAGCATGTCCAGCACCTCGTCGCAGAGCGGCTCCAGCGGCGGCGGATTCGGGCCGGTCAGCCGGGCCGTCTCCGTCAGCCGCTCGCGCAGCTGCTCTATGCCGGTCCAGACGTCCCGTATCCGGGACTCCACCAGGCCGTCGGTGTACAGGACGAGGGTCGCCCCGGCGGGCGCGTCCAGCTCGACGGCCTCGAAGTCCACGCCGCCGACGCCGATGGGCGCGCCGGGCGGGACGCGCAGCACCTCCGCCCGGCCGCCGCGGTGCAGCATGACCGGCGGCGGATGCCCGGCGTTGGCCACGATGATCCGGTGCGCGACCGGGTCGTAGACCGCGTACAGGCAGGTCGCCATCCGGTCCGTGCCGAGCCGCTGGGCCTGCTCGTCGAGGTGGTGCAGCACCTCCTGCGGCGGCAGGTCGAGCCCGGCCAGGGTCTGCGCTGTCGTGCGAAGCTGCCCCATGATCGCGGCCGAGGTCATCGAATGACCCATCACATCGCCGACGACCAGGGCCACTCGGGACCCCGGCAGCGGGATCGCGTCGTACCAGTCGCCGCCGACCCGGGCGGTCTCCGCGGCCGGGAGGTACCGGCTGGCGAGCCGGACGCCGGTGGGCTGCGGGAGGGAGTCGGGCAGCATCGTGCGCTGGAGCGCGTCGGCGATGTACGCCTCACGCCCGTACAGCACCGCCTTGTCCACGCCGAGCGCCGTGTGGGTGGCCAGCTGCGCCGCCACCAGCAGGTCGTCCGGCTCGAACGCGGGCCGGTCCGGGCGGCGCAGGAACACCGCGGCGCCGATCACCCGGCGGCGGCCGCGCAGCGGCGCCAGGATGACGCGCTGCCCGTGCGGCATCCGCGTACCGGTGCCCAGCAGTTCGGGCAGCGCCGCCTGTGCGGCCTGCGCCTCCCCGAAGAGCGGGCGCACCCCGCGCAGCACCTCGGCCAGCGGCCCGCCGATGCGTACCTCCGCCAGCTCGGCCGCCGTCCCGCCCATCGCCGGGCCCAGGTCGGGCTGCGCGGGCAGGGTGGGCAGCCGGCCGCCGTTGGTGTCCGCCTCCTCGGGGATCCGGTCGGTGCGCCGCAGCCGCAGCACGACGGGGCCGGCCGGCCGCTCGTCGCCCACCGGCAGCGGGTCGCGCAGATACACCAGGATCGCGTCGGCGAACGTCGGGACCGTCGCCCGGCACAGCCCGAGCACGATCTCGTCCAGGTCGATACCGCGTGCGATCCGCCGGGTGGCGGCGCCGACGAAGCGCAGCCGGTCCCCGCCGGGCTGCCGTGCCGGCATCGGCTCACCCCCCTCGGCCGGATGCGCCGAACGGGCCGGTGGCGCCTCCGGGCGCACCGGCTCCTCGGCCTGCCGGCGTGTTCCGCCGCCGTTCTGGGTGCGGCCGCGCCGCGGCCCCGCGGGCGGTACCGCGGAGTCCTGCGGCCGCTGCCGGGCCCGGCCTTCGCCGTCCCGGGGCCGCCCGATGCCGCCCGGACCGCCGTTCTCGTGCGCGCCGGAGCCGCTGTCCGGCTCCTCGGCACGGGACCGTGCCCCGCCGTGCGTGGCACCGCGGTCCCGGGCCGGGTCGCCGACGGGCTCGCCGCCCGGCCCGCCGGCCTGGGTGTGGCCGCCGGCGCCCTGCGCGGCGTTGTGGTCCGCGGCGTCCGCGGTCCGCCGGTCCCGCTGGCGTCGGCGCTTCTTCCCGCTGCGCCCCGGGGGCGCGGGCACTTCACCGGAGCCGCCGGTGCGCTCGGGCGGTCCGCCCGCCACGGAATTGGGCAGGCCGGGTCCTGGCAGGTCGGCAGGGGCGGGGCCGACGGGCCGCTGCAGGGCGTTGCGCGGATCTGCGGCGCCGTGCGCCGTCGTCTCCGGCAGCCCCCGCGGCGCCATGGCCGGGGGCGCGGCCGGCAGGGGTGCCGGTCGCGAAGGGTGGGAGGTGGGGTGCTCCGTCACGCGTGGGATTCCATCCGTCCGGGGCTGCGCGCCGGGCGCGCTGCGTCTCAAGCGCGTCGCAGGTGCAGAAAGAGCTGGATCTCGGGTGGCACGTCCGTACTGGCCGGGGCATACGCATACGAGTCCTCCCCGGTGACTTCGAAACCCGCGTCGCGCACGACATGGCGCAAGTCGTCCCGCAGGTAACCCGATACCCGGATCGTGTTGCCCAGGAACGGAATCGGGTAGTCGTCCACGTCGGACTCGACCATCGACAGGGCGAGCAGCCCTTCCGGCCGCAGGAGTGAGTGCAGCATCCGCAGCGCGTACGGGATCTCCGCGCGCGGCAGCATCAGCAGGGAGAAGAACGCGGCGATGCCGTCGAACGAGCCGGGACCGCCGAGCCGGCCGTCCCGCAGGTCGGCGAGGTCGAGGCGGTGGAACTCGGCGGCCGGAACGTTCTCCCGCGCCATTTCGATCATGGTGGCGGAGAGATCGACACCGACGACGTGGTGTCCGGCGCCGGAGAGTTGCTGGGCGGTGGGCAGGCCCGTCCCGCAGCCGACGTCCAGCACGCGGGCGCCGTCCGGCAGCGCGGCGGCGAGCCAGGCACCGGCGGCACGCTGCCCCTCCTTGTGGGGGAACGCGCTGTCGTAGGACGAGGCGATCGCGTTGAACGCCTCGGCCTGCCCGGCCCGGTCCAGTGCTAACCGGTTCAGGCCCTCGTACCCGTCGTAGCTGTCGCTCACGACCCCGCCCCTCCTGCGACCGCGGTCAAGTTCGGTTTCCAGTTCTGGAGTTGCGTCTGTGCCTTCTCGGCCTCTTGCGGAGGACGATCCTACGTTTGAACCCGTGGGGCGCAGCAAGGGGGCTCGCCCCTGAGCATGGCGCAAATGGGAACGCATGTTCCCCGAAGTCCCTGCAATTCGGGCGGTTCCGTCAGCCTTGAGGCCCGCCGCTTCACTCCCGTGGGTGCGGATTCCGCACAAGCGGCCGCTTTTTGACGAGGGGCCGCTCACGAAGAGTCGCTCACGAGGGGGAGTGGTCGGACAGCCGGGCCCAGTCGTCCGGCAGCGCCGGCAGGGCCCACTGCGGGTCCGGCCGCCAGTGCTCCCAGCCGTCCGCGAACGGTGCGCCCCACGCGGCGATCCGCTCGACCGCGGCGCGGGCCGCCACCCGCACCTCCTCGGCCTGCGCGGCCGGCATCAGCCCGTCGGCCTGCGCCTGCGCGAACTCGTCCTCGTCCCGCCACTCCCAGTGCCGGTCCGGGTAGACCGCGATGTCCAGGAAGTGGTCCTCGGAGTCCACGCCGCCGGCCCAGCGGCGGCGCGGCTCCTCCAAGTTGACGTACCAGTTCTTGAACAGCCAGCCGCGCTCCCAGAAGAGCCACACCGACCACGGATCGCCGGGCCGGGCCAGCTTCAGGACCCCGGTGCCGAACCAGCGGTCCCGCACCACGCGCCGCGGCTTGGTGTACCGGCTGGCCAGCGGCTCGCGGTGGACCGGCGTGCCGTCCGCGAGCACCGGCTTGACGCAGTCGGTGCCCGGCGCCAGCCACACGGCGAGCAGCTCGTCGGTGTCCTGGACGACGGTGACGGGACGGCAGATGTGGAAGCGGTCGGTGGCATTGCCGCGATAGCGCCACAGGATGTGCTCGCCGGGCGCCCAGCGCGCGGTCCCGGACGTATGGCCGTCCCTTGTCTCCACCGTATCCGCTGTCATGCGCAGATCTTAGGGGCGGAACCGCCGCACTGCCGTGACGTGGGCCGCAGCGACCGTCACGGATGCGTCATGCGCAACACGTCCAGGGCCTCGTCCAGCTGGGCCTCGGTCAGCGTGCCGCGTTCGACGTATCCGGACTCGATCACCACCTCGCGGATGGTCTTCCGCTCGGCCAGTGACTTCTTGGCCACCTTCGCCGCTTCCTCGTAGCCGAGGTACTTGTTGAGCGGAGTGACGACCGAAGGGGAGGACTCGGCGTACTCCCGCGCCCGCTCGGCGTTCGCGGTGATGCCGTCGACCGTACGGTCCGCCAGCAGCCGCGAGACATTGGCCAGAAGTCGCACCGACTCCAGGACGTTCTTGGCGATCACCGGCAGCATGACGTTCAGCTCGAAGTTGCCCGCGGCGCCCGCCGCGGCCACCGTCGCGTCGTTCCCCGTCACCTGGGCTGCCACCATCAGCGCCGCCTCGGGAATGACCGGATTGACCTTCCCCGGCATGATCGACGAACCCGGCTGGAGGTCCGGCAGCGCGATCTCCGCCAGACCGGTGCGCGGCCCGGAAGCCATCCACCGCAGATCATTCGCAATCTTGGTCAGCCCGACCGCGATCGTGCGCAGCTGGCCGCTGGTCTCCACGATGCCGTCCCGCGCGCCCTGCGCCTCGAAGTGGTTGCGCGCCTCGGTCAGCGGCAGGCCGGTGGCCCGCGCCACCTCCGCGATGACCGCGGCGGCGAAGCCGGGCGGGGTGTTGATGCCGGTACCCACCGCCGTGCCGCCCAGCGGGAGTTCGGCGAGCCGGGGGAGGGAAGCCCGCAGCCGCTCGACGCCGTACCGGACCTGCGCCGCGTACCCGCCGAACTCCTGGCCCAGCGTCACGGGCGTGGCGTCCATCAGATGCGTCCGCCCCGACTTCACGACCTCCTTGAACTCCTCGGCCTTGCGCTCCAGCGCGGCCGTCAGGTGGTCCAGGGCGGGGATCAGGTCGGCGGTCACCGCGGCGGTGGCCGCGATGTGGATCGAGGAGGGGAAGACGTCGTTGGAGGACTGGCTGGCGTTGACGTGGTCGTTGGGGTGCACGTCCCGGCCCAGCCGCTCGGTCGCGAGGGTGGCCAGCACCTCGTTGGTGTTCATGTTGGAGGACGTGCCGGAGCCGGTCTGGAAGACGTCGACGGGGAAGTGGTCGTCCCAGCGGCCGTCGGCGACCTCGCCCGCGGCCTCCTGGATCGCCCGCGCGACATCCTCGTCCACCACCCCCAGCTCGGCGTTGACCTTGGCCGCCGCGGCCTTGATCCGGGCCAGCGCCTCGATGTGCGCCCGCTCCAGCCGCTGCCCGGAGATCGGAAAGTTCTCCACGGCCCGCTGGGTCTGGGCCCGCCACTTGGCGTCGGCGGGGACCCTTACCTCGCCCATGGAGTCGTGCTCGGTCCTGTACTCAGTGCTGTCGGTCATCGTGGGTGCACCTCCATGCCGATCAGCGTCGCGTGGATCTTCCCTATTCCGGCACCGGCGCTCCGGCGACGTCCGTGTCGTCGTCGCGGAAGACATCGGCGGGACCGCCGCAGAAGGCGGCGCGGCCGAGCCAGCGGTACAGCAGGTCGGGGTCATCGCACGCGGCGACGCGCTGCCGTTCCGCGGGGGTCAGCGGCACACCTCGCAGCTCGACCATCTGCTCGATCCGACGGCGCAGGTCGCGGTTCCGCTCGTCGAGCGGAGTCTCCTCCGGGATGCCGCGGAGGAGAAGGCTCAGCGCGAACAGGGCCGAGGCGTCGCTCTTCGGGTCCGCGCTCATCGCACCTCCGCCTGGTCCGTCGCGTCGCCCGGCTCCTCGGCGAAGACCTCTTGGGCGTCGGCGGCGGTGATCGCCCGCAGGAACCAGCGGTTGAGGAGCTCCAGGTCACGACAGTCCGTGACGCGTGCGTGCTCCTCGGCGGTGATCACGAGCCCGCGAGTGTGGAGCACTTGGAGAAGGTCCTCGGCCTTCCCCTTCAGCTGCCCCTCCTGTCGGCCTTCTGCACGGCCTTCCTCGCGGCCCTGATCGCGGAATCCCTCCGCGACCCAGGACCGGCTGTTCGGGAGATCGAAGAGCTGGGTTCCCATGAGTTCCCTCCAGAGTTCGGCCGCGGGGGTGCCGCTCAGGCCGTTGGTGATGAGGTCGGCATAGACAGTGAGGGCGTCGTCGTTCGTGGCCTGCTTCATGGCGCCGGCGAGGGCCTCCAGTATTTCACCGATCCTCGGGCCGGTACTGTGCGTCAGCGCGGAGTACACGGCCATGGGAAGGTCCGCCGCCGCTCGCGCCACGTCCGTGATCATGGGCACGTTCTCGGGCGAGAGGACAAAGGGGCTGACGTGAAGATTGGGTCTGCCCGGCATTCCGATGCGGAAGGGACCCACTGCCCATTTCGCCGTCTTAGCGTCGGTGCAGACGACCAGCAGAACCGGGTGGTGCCGCCTGTGCCTGTTGGCAAGGACGCTGAGGTAGTAGGCCCAACTCCGGGCCTTCTCCGGGTCCTTGCGTGACTGGGACTCGACGATCAGCAGAAAGTTCTCTCCGGTCTCGCATTCCAGTTCAAGCAGGGTGTCCACGCGCCGTTCGAGGGGCGTGATGTCCGTGACATCGCAATTGCGGACAGTTGCCGAGGCGGGCCCGGGGTCGGGCAGTTCCAGCAGATCGAAGGCCCGGGTGAACAGCTCCGGGAACTCCTGATACGCCCGGTGGAGCGCCTCGTGTCGAGAATTGACCATGCCCGAAGCCAAGCACCTTGGCATATGCCCATGGAGGTCATATGGCTGGACGTCACCCGAACGGGGATGTCGGTGGTCGGCGCATGGAACGCCCGGCGGTCGTCGCTGCTCGACCCGTCGGGCCCGGCCGACACGGCCGAGGGCCCGGCCGTCGTACGGCCGGGCCCTCGGTGCGAGAGGTGTGCGGGCGGCTCAGCTGCCGGCGCGGACCGGAATGCTGGTGAAGGTCGGGGCCGGGGCCGGGTCCTGGAAGAAGTCGTTGCCCTTGTCGTCCACGACGATGAACGCCGGGAAGTCCTCGACCTCGATCCGCCAGACCGCCTCCATGCCCAGCTCCTCGTACTCCAGGACCTCGACCTTCTTGATGCAGTCCTGGGCGAGGCGGGCCGCCGGGCCGCCGATGGAGCCGAGGTAGAAGCCGCCGTGCGCGTGGCAGGCGTCGGTGACCTGCTTGGAGCGGTTGCCCTTGGCCAGCATGACCTTCGAGCCGCCGGCCGACTGGAACTGCTCGACGTACGCGTCCATGCGGCCGGCCGTCGTCGGGCCGAAGGAGCCGGAGGCGTAGCCCTCGGGGGTCTTGGCCGGGCCCGCGTAGTACACCGGGTGGTTCTTCAGGTACTCCGGCATCTCCTCGCCGGCGTCCAGCCGCTCCTTGATCTTGGCGTGCGCGATGTCCCGCGCGACGACCAGCGTGCCGGTCAGCGACAGCCGGGTCTTGACCGGGTGCTTGGTCAGCTCGGCGAGCACGTCGTCCATCGGGCGGTTCAGGTCGACCTTCACCGCGTCCAGGTCGGGGCCCGCGCCCTCGGTCAGCTGCTCCTCGGTGGTCTCCGGGAGGAAGCGCGCCGGGTCGGTCTCCAGCTGCTCCAGGAAGACGCCCTCCGCGGTGATCTTCGCGACGGCCTGGCGGTCGGCGGAGCAGGACACCGCGATGGCGACCGGGCAGGACGCGCCGTGCCGGGGGAGACGCACCACGCGCACGTCGTGGCAGAAGTACTTGCCGCCGAACTGCGCGCCGATCCCGATCTTCTGCGTCAGCTCGAAGACCTTGTCCTCCAGCTCCTTGTCGCGGAAGCCGTGACCGGTCGGCGAGCCCTCGGCGGGCAGCTCGTCGAGGTAGTGCGCGGAGGCGTACTTCGCGGTCTTCATGGCGTACTCGGCGGAGGTGCCGCCGACCACGATCGCGAGGTGGTACGGCGGGCAGGCGGCCGTACCGAGCGAGCGGATCTTCTGCTCCAGGAACTTCATCATGGAGGCCTCGTTGAGGACCGCCTTGGTCTCCTGGAAGAGGAAGGACTTGTTGGCCGAGCCGCCGCCCTTGGCCATGAACAGGAACTTGTACGCGTCACCGTCGTTCGCGTACAGCTCGATCTGGGCCGGCAGGTTCGAGCCGGTGTTCTTCTCGTCCCACATGGTCAGCGGGGCCATCTGCGAGTACCGCAGGTTCAGCTGGGTGTACGCGTCGTAGATGCCGCGGGAGAGGGCCTCCTCGTCGCCGCCCCGGGTCAGCACGTTCTGGCCGCGCTTGCCCATGACGATCGCGGTGCCGGTGTCCTGGCACATCGGGAGCACGCCCGCCGCCGCGATGTTCGCGTTCTTCAGCAGGTCCAGCGCGACGAAGCGGTCGTTGGCCGAGGCCTCCGGGTCGTCCAGGATCTTCCGCAGCTGCGCGAGGTGGTCCGGGCGCAGGTAGTGCGCGATGTCGTGCATCGCCTCGGCGGCGAGCTTGCGCAGCGCCTCCGGCTCGACCTTGAGGAACGTCCGACCGTCGGCCTCGAAGGTGCTGACACCCTCCGACGTGACGAGGCGGTACTCGGTCTTGTCCTCGCCCGTGGGCAGGAGGTCGGTATAGGCGAATTCCGGCATTACGGATAATCCTCACTGGACGGTGACTTCGCTGTCATCAACGGCAGCCTCAACACCTTAGAACCCCTCACGGCGGTCGCCGCTGTGAGGTAAGGCTCACCCGCCGCCGGCCCGGCGCCGCGGCCGTCTCCGGGCGCTTCTTAGATCTCCCTTAGAAACCCCGCGCACAGTGCCGCGCATGACACGTTTCCTGAAAGCTGCGACAGGCTCCCGGAAGCGGCGGGCCGCGCTCGCCGCGCTGGCCGGGACCGCGCTGACCGCGAGCACGTTCACGGCCCTCCAGGCGTACGCCGGGCCCGCGGAGCCCGGTGACGGCGGCGGCACGGTCGCGCTGCGGATCAAGGGCGGCGAGGCGCGCGTGGACCCCCGCACCCTGCGGATCACCGCCCGTACGGCGAGCGGCGCCGAGTCCGAGCTCTCCGCGGCGGCGGGGGAGCCGCTGGGCACGGTCTCCCCGGTGACCCGCAGCGGGGCCGGCGCGCGCTGGTCCTATCCCGACCGCGGCCTCGACGTCTCGGTGGCGGCCCGCGACGGGCGGCTGGTCGTCCGTATGCACGCCGAGAAGGACGGCAGCATCGCCTGGCCCGCCGGAGGCGCCGCACAGCCGCGGGGCGCGACCTACGAGCTGCCCCGCGGCGAGGGGCTGCGGATCCCCGCCGCCGACGCCTTCTGGAACTCCGGGAAGGCCGGGCTGACCGGTGCGGACGGCATCGACCTCAAGGACCTGACGATGCCCTTCTGGGGCACCACGGCGGGCGGCCACGGAGTGAGCACCCTCGTCCCCACCGACCTGGGCACCAACCTGCGCTTCGTCTCCAAGGACGGGCGGCTGCGCACCGCCGCCTCCCACGACTTCCGCCGCGCTGAAGGCACCGACGACTACACCGTGGCCTTCTCCCTGACCGACGGCTCGCCGGTCGCTGCGGCCAAGGACTACCGCCGGTACCTCGCCTCGAAGGGACAGCTCGGCAGCCTGAAGGCGAAGATCCGCAAGAACCCCGAGGTCGCCGAGTTGATCGGCGCCCCGCACGCCTACGTATGGGGTGACGGCCGCAGCAAGGAGACCGTCGAGCGGCTCAAGAAGCTCGGCGTCTCCCGGATGTGGCTCGGCTACGACGCCGACGGCGAGCCGATGACGAAGGGGGCCGTCGCCGCCGCGCAGCGGGCGGGCTACCTCGTCGGCCCGTACGACAGCTGGGACAACGCCCAGGACCCCGAGAGCGCCGACACCAGCGTGGCGAAGTGGCCGGACCGGCTGTGGCCCGAGGGCTGCGTCCACGATGCCGACGGCAAGCCGGAGGGCGGCTTCGGCGGCCGCGGCTGCTACCTCAGCTCCCAGGCGCTCGCCGACGCCGAGCCGGGCCACCACTACCTCGCCGACCGGGTGCGGGACATGTCGGCGAACGGCGTGCACAGCTACTTCCTGGACGTGGACGCCACCGGCGAGCTGTTCCGCGACCACACGCCCGGCCACCCGATGACACAGGCCGGGGACCGGGCGAACCGCATGGAGCGGATGCGCGGGGTGTCCGACGGCTCCCTCGCCGGCGGCCGCCCGTTCGTCCTCGGCTCCGAGTCGGCCGGCTCCTGGGCGAACCAGGTGCTCGACTTCAGCCACGGCTCCAGCACGCCGGTCCACGACGGCCTGTGGAAGGCCGAGCGGGACAAGGAGACCTGGGGCGGCTACTGGCCCGAGGGGCGGCCGGGCATGTTCTTCAAGGAGGCGAAGCTCGACGCGTCCGTCGCCAAGGCGATGTTCGACCCCGCGTACCGGGTGCCGCTGTACGAGACGGTGCTGCACGACTCGGTGGTCAGCACCGACCGCTGGGAGCTGTCCCTCTACAAGCTCCCCGAGCAGAAGCGGGACCGCGCGCTGCTCGCCATGCTCCACAACACCCCGGTGAACCTCGCGCTCGACGGCAAGGTGCTGGACGCGCACGGCAAGGAGATCGCGGCGATGCAGCGGTTCTTCGCCGGCATCCAGAAGGCCGCGGGCACGGAGGCGATGACGGACTTCCGCACGCTCACCGCCGACCACAAGGTGCAGCGGACCGCCTTCGGCGGCAACGGCGGACTGAAGATCACCGCCAACTTCGGCAGCACGGCGTACCACGGCCTGCCGGGCGGCTGTGTCCAGGCCACGAGCAAGGGACACCCCGCTCCGCAGCGGTTCTGCCCGGAGAGCTGAGACCGGCGCTGTCCCCTGGTCGCGATCTATCGCGTTTCGCTACGCTGTTGAGGTGGACGCATCAGACAACGGGGGACAGCGCCCCGCACCCGTGGAACTCTCCAAGCCCGCGCCGGCCCCGACCGCCGACGCCGGGCTCCGCGCCTCCGACGCCGACCGGGACCGGATCGCCGGGATCCTGCGCGAGGCGCTGGCCGAGGGGCGGCTGGACGCCGAGGAGCACGCCGAGCGCATCGACGGCGTCTACCGGGCCAAGACCATGGGTGAGCTGGAGCCGCTGATCAGCGATCTGCCGGCGGCGCGGGACGCGGCGGGCACCCGCCCGGCGGCCGGCGCGGCGTACGGCCCGGAGCCCGCCGCCGGCCCCGAGGACGCCCGTCTCGTCGGGGTCTTCGGCGCCGCGGTCCGCGCGGGCCGCTGGCGGGTGCCGGGGCGGCTGACCGCGGTGTCGGTCTTCGGCTCGGTCGAGATCGACCTGACCGAGGCGATCTTCACTCAGCAGCATGTGCGCGTCCACGCCACCGCGGTCTTCGGCAGCGTCGACATCCGGGTGCCGGAGAACGTGACGCTGCGCGGCAGCGGCTCCGGCGTGCTCGGCTCCTTCGAGATCCGGACCGACGAGTCGGAGGACCCGGCCGCCCCGGTGATCACCGTGGGTGGCTTCGCCGTGCTCGGCAGCGTCGAGGCGAAGCCAAAGCGCGGCAAGTGGGTGCGGGACCTGCACGGCATGCTGCGCGAGCGCCGCCGTCGGCACCTGGGGCACTGAGGCGCTGCCGGTACGCAGGTGGGACCCGCCTGTAAGGCGCGCCGCAATCCGACGCTGCTTTCAAACCGTACGCCACGGTGTGCATAGAGCCGCGTACAGCGGGTAGGGCTGGTGCATCGTCTCTCGTACGGCTGCGGGGTGTGCGAAACGTCGTGCGCAGCGAGACGGGCAAGTGGTGAATCAAATCGCCGAGCCGTCGTCAGGAGTAGACCGTGCTGCTACCGCATCAGCCCCTGCAGGACGCCGCCGTCGTGCCCGCCCAGCGAGGGCCCGCTCGGGACGAGGCCGGCCCCTGGCACTCCGAGGCGGTGTGCCGACGGGACGAGGCCGGACTCTTCTTCGCGCCGTCAAAAGAGCCGACGGCTGCCCGCCTGGCCAGGGAGGAAGCCGCGAAGCGGGTCTGTGCCCGCTGCCCCGTGATGATCGAGTGCCGGGAGCACGCGCTGCTCCAGCCCGAGCCGTACGGCGTCTGGGGCGGCCTGACCGCCGCCGAACGCCGGGTCGTCCTGGCCCGCCGCCGCCGCCGCGACGCCGAGCTCCAGCGTTCGGCGCGGATGCCCGCAGCGGGCTGAACCCCGTACGGATCCCGACGGCCCGGTGCCCCACCGCAACTGCGGCGGGGCACCGGGCCGTCGGGCGTACGGAGCGCTGTCTCAGCTGGGCCGCTCGAAGTCGACCGAGCTGTAGGCGCGCAGCTTGGAGAGCCGGTGCTCGGAATCGATCTGCCGGATCGTGCCGGACTTGGAGCGCATGACCAGCGACTGGGTGGTGGCGGTCTCCGCGCGGTACCGCACGCCGCGCAGCAGCTCGCCGTCGGTGATGCCGGTGGCGACGAAGAACACGTTCTCGCCGCTGACCAGGTCGTCGGTGTGCAGCACGCGGTCCAGGTCGTGGCCCGCGTCGATCGCGCGCTGCCGCTCGTCGTCGTCCTTGGGCCACAGCTTGGCCTGGATGGTGCCGCCCAGGCACTTGATCGCGCAGGCCGTGATGATGCCCTCGGGCGTACCGCCGATGCCCAGCAGCAGGTCCACGCCGGTGCCTTCGCGTACTGCCATGATCGCGCCGGCCACGTCGCCGTCGGCGATGAACCTGATCCGGGCGCCGGCCTCGCGGATCTCCTTGACGATGCCCTCGTGGCGGGGGCGGTCCAGGACGACGACGGTGACGTCCTCGGGGCTGGACTTCTTCGCCTTGGCGATACGGCGGATGTTCGCCTCGACCGGGGCGTTGATGTCGACGTAGTCGGCGGCCTCGGGGCCGGTGACCAGCTTGTCCATGTAGAAGACCGCGGACGGGTCGAACATGGAGCCGCGGTCGGCGACGGCCATGACGGAGACGGCGTTGGCCATGCCCTTGGCCGTCAGCGTCGTGCCGTCCACGGGATCCACGGCCACGTCGCACTCCGGGCCGGTCCCGTCGCCCACGCGCTCGCCGTTGAACAGCATCGGCGCCTGGTCCTTCTCGCCTTCGCCGATGACGACGACGCCGTTCATCGAGACGGTGTGGATCAGGGCCCGCATGGCCTTGACCGCGGCGCCGTCCGCGCCGTTCTTGTCACCGCGGCCGACCCAGCGGCCCGATGCCATCGCACCCGCCTCGGTGACGCGGACCAGTTCCAGGGCGAGGTTGCGGTCGGGGGCTTCGGGGCTGACCTCAAGCTGGGACGGCAGATGATGCTCGGTCATCGGAGCGCACCTTTCTGTACGGCGACGGCCGGTTAGATGAGGGTTCGCTTGACCATATCGCTATGTCGAGATTATGAGCAGGGCACCCCACGTATGAGCAGTGCTCACCGGCCCCGGGGAGCCGTGCGCGCCGCCCGGCGCGTGGCCGGAGTGGGGGTCTTGTCCGATGCGTTCCCGGCATGGGGGACGATAGGGGGCGTGGCTGGTATGCGAGGCAAGCAAACGGTGCGGGACATGGTCCTGTCGATGGCCGTGATCGGCATCGTCGTCGCGGCGATCTATCTGTTCATCCCGCACAACGACAGCAAGGACGCGGAGAAGGCCGCGGTGAAGACCGTCGGCTACCGCGTCGAACTCGCGACAGCCCGGCGCGCGGCCCCGTACCCGGTCGCCGCGCCCGAGGGGCTGCCCGAGGGCTGGCGGGCCACCTCCGTCTCGTACAAGGCGGACAGCGACGGCAAGGGCGGCGCCTGGCACCTGGGCTTCCTGGACCCGAAGGACCAGTACGCCTCGGTGGAGCAGAGCGATGCCCCGGCCCGCGAGTTCGTCAAGAAGGTCACGCTGAACGCCACCCCGGCCGGCGGCGGCCAGGAGGTCGACGGCGCCCGCTGGGACCGGTACAAGGGCGACACGTACAAGGCCCTCGTCCGCAAGGAGTCCGGCCACACCACGGTCGTCACCGGCACCGCGTCCTACGACGGCCTCGCGGAGCTGGCGGGCGCGCTGAAGGCCAAGAACGAGAAGTAGCCGCAGGCCAGAACGAGAAGTGGCGGCAGGCCAGAACGAGAAGTGGCGGCAGGGCCCTCGGCCCCGTACGCACGACGAGGCGCCCCGTACGCACGACGAGGCCGCCGCACCCGGAGCGGGTGCGGCGGCCTCTCGCTGTGCGGGGCGGCCCGGACGGCGGCCGGCCGTGGCTCAGACGGTGGCGGCGGCGTCCTCGAAGGACAGACGCGGCGAACGCGGGAAGAAGGCGTCGGCGCCCGGCTTGCCGACGTTGATGACCATGAAGGACTTCTGCTTGCCGTCGCCGAAGAACTCCTTGTCGATGGCGGTGAAGTCGAAGCCGGTCATCGGGCCGGCGGCCAGGCCGGCGGCGCGGATGCCGAGGATGAAGTAGCCCGCCTGGAGGGTGGCGTTCTGGGTGCCGGCGACCTCACGCACCGCGGCCTCGGAGAAGAAGGTGTCCTTGATGCCCGGCGCGTGCGGGAACAGCTCCGGCAGCTTCTCGTGGAAGTCCAGGTCCACGGAGAGTATGACGGTCAGCGGGGCCGCCAGCGTCTTCGGGCCGTTGGCGCCCATGGCGTGCTCGACGAGGCGCTTGCGGGCGTCCTCGGAGCGGACCAGCGTCAGGCGCAGCGGCGACTGGTTGAAGGCGGTCGGGGCGAACTTCACCAGGTCGTAGACGGCCTGAACCTGCTCGTCGGTGACCGGCTCGTCCGTGAACGTGTTGGCGGTCTGGGCCTCACGGAAGAGGAGGTCAGCAGCGGCGGCGTCAAGGGCGAGAGTCATGAAGGGCACCTCGGTGATTCGTGGTGGTTCCGGGCCGGGCCGGTCCGGTTTGTACACCCTCCACTCTAACGGCGATAGATTAAGTTTCAACTAAAGCGAGGGGATTGTGAGCGGTTTCACATGGCCGCGTTTCGTGTGGCCGGTGCTTCACATGACCGGGTGCTCGGCCTGACCGGGTGCTCGGCCTGCTCGGCCTGCTCGGCCTGACCGACATCGCCGGCGGAGCCCAGGGGCTGACCGGTCCGACCGGTCTCCTCGCAGCGCCCGGCCGGTGACCTCAGTCCTCCCCGGACCCTCCGGCCTCGTCCTCGCCCTCGTCCTCCGCCAGGGCCGCGTCCAGCCGGGCGCGGGCGCCGTCCAGCCAGCGTCGGCACACCTTCGCCAGCTCCTCGCCGCGCTCCCACAGCGCGAGCGACTCCTCCAGCGTCGTGCCGCCCGCCTCCAGGCTGCGGACCACCTCGATCAGCTCGTCCCGCGCCTGCTCGTACCCGAGCGTGGACGTCACGTCCGGCGCGCCCGCCGCCCCGGCACCCGCCGCGCCGTCCGTCTCCATGCCCGTGTCCGTCTTCGCCTTGGCCATGGGCCCCAGCCTAAGCGGGGGGTGTGACAGAGCCGTCCGTCCGACGGACCGTGAAGTCACCCTCGGCCACCCGCGCCCGCAGCTCCTCGCCCTCGCCGACCTCCTCGGGCGCGCGGACCGCATGGCCGTCGGCGCGCTGCAGCACGGCGTACCCCCGCTGCAGCGTGGCCTTGGGGGAGAGGGCCACCACCCGCGCGAGGGTGTGCGTCAGCTCGGAGTCGGCCCGGTCCAGCAGATGCCCCAGCGTGCGCCGGCCGCGCTCCAGCACCGCGGTGACCTGCTCCTCGCGCGCCTCCACCATGCGGTGCGGCTCCCGTATGCAGGGGCGGTTCAGCGCGCCCGCGAGGCCGCGCTCCTCGCGGTCCAGGAAGCCGGTGACCGAGCGCAGCGCGCGCTCGCGCAGCTGCTGGATGCGGGCCAGCTCCTCGCCCACGTCGGGTACGACCTTCTTCGCCGCGTCCGTCGGCGTCGAGGCGCGCAGGTCCGCGACCAGGTCCAGCAGCGGGCTGTCCGGCTCGTGGCCGATCGCCGAAACGACGGGCGTACGGGCCTGGCCCACGGTCCGTACGAGCTGCTCGTCGGAGAACGGCAGCAGGTCCTCCACGCTGCCGCCGCCCCGCGCCACGATGATCACGTCCACGTCCGGCCGGGCGTCCAGCTCCCGCACCGCCTCGATCACCTGCGGCACGGCGTGTATGCCCTGCACCGCGACATTGCGCACCTCGAAGCGGACGGCCGGCCAGCGGTGCCGGGCGTTCTCCAGTACGTCCCGCTCCGCCGCGCTCGCCCGGCCGCAGACCAGCCCGATCAGCTGCGGCAGGAACGGCAGCGGGCGCTTTCGGTCGGCCGCGAACAGCCCCTCGGCGGCCAGCGCCTTCTTCAGCATCTCCAGCCGCGCCAGCAGCTCGCCGACGCCGACCGGCTTGATCTCGGCGGCCCGCAGCGAGAGCTGGCCGCGCGGTGCGTACCACTCCGGCTTGGCGTGCACCACGACCCGGGCGCCCTCGCTGATCACGTCGGCGACCTTGTCGAAGACCTGGCGATAGCACGTCACGCTCACCGAGATGTCGTGCGACGGGTCGCGCAGCGTCATGAAGACGACGCCCGCGCCGGGCCGCCGCGACAGCTGGGTGATCTGCCCCTCGACCCACACCGCGCCGAGCCGGTCGATCCACCCGCCGATCAGCCGCGACACCTGACCGACCGGGAGGGGAGTCTCTGCGGACGTCTGTAGAGCCATGCACCGAGCGTATCGGCGGCCACCGACAGTCCGGCGACAGTCCGGCGACGCCGTTTCCCGCCCGCGGTTTCCCGCCCGCCGCGTCCCGCCCACCCGCTGCCCACCCGCCGCGTCCCGGCGCCGTATCGCCCAAGGCGCCGGGGCGCGGCGAGCGGGGTGCCCTGAGGAGGCACCGGCCGCCGCCCCCTCACACGCCCGGTTGCACGCCCCCTCACACGCCCGGCAGGTCGGCCTTCCGTCCCCTCGCGTACTGCACCGCCAGCACCACCAGCCCGATCACCAGCCACACGCCGCCGACCACCTGGGCCGTCGGGGAGGCCTCGACGATCACCGCGACCACCACAGCGAGCCCCAGCAGCGGGATCACCACATGGGACAGCACCTTCGGCGCGGCGGCCCGCTTGCGCAGCCAGAAGTAGCCGATCACCGACGCGTGCAGCAGCCCGAACGCGGTCAGCGCCCCGACGTTCACGATCGAGGAGAGCTGGTCCAGGCCGTCGTCCCGGCGCGCCGCCCACACCGCCGCGACCAGCGTCACCACCGCCGCGCCCAGCATCGCCCGGCGCGGCACCCCGCTCCCCGCGTCCACCTTCGACATCGCCCCCGGCAGCCGCCGGTCCCGCGCCATCGCGAAGAGCAGCCGCCCGGCCGCCGCCTGCCCGGCCAGCGCCGCGAACGCCGCGCCGATCGCCTTGCTCGCCGCCACCAGCTTCTGCAGCCACTCGCCGGCCGCGGCGTTCGCCGTCGTATAGAAGGCGTCGCCCTGCTCGGCCGGCTTCGCCGCCAGCTCCGCCGCCGACATCGGGGCGAGCAGCGCCGCGAGGTACGTCTGCACCGCGAAGAGCACACCGGCCACCACCAGGCAGGTCAGCACGGCCCGCGCCACCCGCTTCGACCCGCCGGCCGACTCCTCGGCGAACGCCGCGATGGCGTCGAACCCCAGGTACGACAGCACCGCCACCGACACCGCAGCCAGTACCGCGCTCGTCGAGAAGCCGCCCTCACCCGTCAGCGGCACCGCCCAGCCGCGCTGCGCGCCGTCCGCCGCCAGCACCCACACGGCCGCCACGACGAAGACCACCAGCACGACGATCTCCATCGCCAGCACCAGGAAGCCCACCACGGCCGCCGTCCGTACGCCCCACAGGTTCAGCAGCGTCGTGACGACGACCGCCACCGCCGTCCAGGTCCACTGGTGCACCGACGGCACCAGGGAGTGCAGCGCGATCCCCGAGAAGAGGTAGGCCACCGCCGGGATCAGCAGGTAGTCGAGCATCGCCATCCAGCCCGCGACGAAGCCCGCGCCCTCGCCCAGGCCCACCCGGGCGTACGTGTAGACCGAGCCGGCCTGCGGGGCGACCCGCACCATCTGCGCGTACGAGTACGCCGTGAACGCCATCGCGATCGTCGCGACGACGTACACGAGCGTGATCGCGCCGTGCGACTTGGCCTGGAGCGTGCCGAAGATGCCGACCGGCGCCATCGGCGCGATGAAGAGCAGGCCGTAGACGATCAGGTCCCGGAAGGACAGGGTCCGCCTCAGCCGGCCTCCGGCGGCCACGGTCGCCCCGGCGGGGTCCGCGGCCCCGGCGGGGCCGGCGGGATCGGGAACGCCGCCGTGCGGGGGCTGCGGCTCGGCCGTTGGGGGCATGACGGACACCTCTGCGTGACGAACGGTCCGGCGGCGCTCGCCGGCCTCACATGATCGTCGGCCGTCCCGTCGTTTCGGGCAAGCCGCCCTGCCGTGCGGACAAACGGCCCGTAACGCACCGTCCCCACCCCTGGCCAGGCCTTCCGTGGGACACCACCCCGACCCGTACGATGGGAACCATGACCACCCCGACTTCCCGCCGCGTCCTCCTCGCCGCCCCTCGTGGATACTGCGCCGGCGTGGACCGAGCCGTCATCGCCGTCGAGAAGGCCCTGGAGCAGTACGGCGCGCCCGTCTACGTGCGCCACGAGATCGTCCACAACAAATACGTGGTCAAGACGTTGGAGAAGAAGGGCGCGATCTTCGTCGAAGAGACGGCGGAGGTGCCCCCGGGCAACATCGTGATCTTCTCCGCGCACGGTGTCGCGCCGGTCGTCCACGACGAGGCCAAGCGCGGACAGCTCGCCACCATTGACGCCACCTGCCCGCTCGTCACCAAGGTCCACAAGGAAGCCGTCCGGTACGCCAAGGAGGACTACGACATCCTCCTGATCGGTCACGAGGGCCACGAAGAGGTCATCGGCACCAGCGGCGAGGCCCCCGAGCACATCACCCTGGTCGACGGCCCCGACGACGTGCAGAACATCGAGGTCCGCGACCCGGACAAGGTCGTCTGGCTCTCCCAGACCACCCTTTCGGTCGACGAGACCATGGAGACGGTCGGCGCCATCAAGGGCCGCTACCCCAACCTCCTCTCCCCGCCCAGCGACGACATCTGCTACGCCACGCAGAACCGCCAGACGGCCGTGAAGCAGATGGGCGCCGAGTCCGACCTCGTCATCGTCGTCGGCTCCAAGAACTCCTCCAACTCCGTCCGCCTCGTCGAGGTCGCGCTCGGCGCCGGCGCCAAGGACGCGCACCTGGTCGACGGCGCCGAGGAGATCGACGAGGCCTGGCTGGAGGGCGTGCGCACCGTCGGCGTCACCTCCGGCGCCTCGGTCCCCGAGGTCCTCGTCGAGGGCGTCCTGGAGTGGCTGGCGCAGCGCGAGTACGAGGACGTGGAGACCATCACCTCCGCCACCGAGTCCATCCACTTCTCGCTGCCCAAGGAGCTCCGCCGCGACCTGCGCTCGGAGGCGGAGTCGGCGACGGAGGCGAAGCCGGAGGGCGAGTCCGCGCCGGAGGCGAAGCCCGAAAGCGGGTCGCCGACGGAGACGAAGCCCGAGGGCGGGTCCGCGCCGGAGGCGTGAGGTTTCCCCCTCGTCATCCGTCGTCATCCCTCGTCGTCCCTCGTCATCGCCGGGCCGGTTCGCCTTTTGACGGGTGAGCCGGCCTCTCCGCGCCTAGCCTTTTCCTCATGAACGTATTCGGTGTGGACATCGGCGGGTCGGGCATCAAGGGCGCGCCCGTGGACCTGGAACGCGGCGAGCCGGCGGAGGAGCGCTTCAAGGTGCTCACCCCGCACCCGGCCACCCCGGAAGCCGTCGCCGACGGCGTCCAGCAGGTCGTGGAGCATTTCGACTGGTCGGGGCCGGTCGGGGTGACGTTTCCCGGCGTGGTCACCGAGGGGGTGACCCGCTCGGCCGCCAATGTCGACAAGTCCTGGATCGGCACCGACGCCGCCAAGCTGCTGACCTCCCGGCTCGGCGGCGAGGCCGGCAACTGCCCGGTCACCGTGCTGAACGACGCGGACGCCGCCGGCCTCGCCGAGGTGCACTTCGGCGCCGCGCGCGGCCGTACGGGCACGGTCGTCATGCTGACCCTGGGCACCGGCATCGGCAGCGCCCTCTTCACCGACGGGCAGCTGGTCGCCAACACCGAGCTGGGCCACCTCGAACTGGACGGCCACGACGCCGAGACCCGCGCCTCGACCCGGGTCAAGGACGAGGAGGACCTGAGCTGGCACGACTGGGCGCACCGGCTCCAGAAGTACCTCCGCCACGTCGAGATGCTCTTCACGCCCCAGCTCTTCGTGATCGGCGGCGGGGTGAGCCGCAAGGCCCACAAGTTCCTGCCCCTGATCAAGGGCGTCAAGGCTGAGATCGTGCCTGCGCAGCTTCAGAACAACGCGGGGATCGTTGGGGCCGCAATGGCCGCCCGGCGGGCTTGCGACCCGGCTGCCGCCGCTCCCGCTCCGGGGCGGGACGCCGGTCTCGGGGCCGCCGATCCCGGTCCTGCCGGACGGCCGGACGCTGCGCCCGCCGCCGGAGGATGAGCAGGCACTTCCGTACGCCGACGAGCAGCACGCTGAGGGCCGTACCGAGGTAGAGCCAGCCCGCGTTCACCGCGAGGACGGTGAAGACGCCCATCAGCAGGCTGCCCGAGCCGCCGGCGCCGGCGATGGGGAGGCAGCCCACGGCGTACGCGATCGGCAGCGTGACCGGCGCGACGACCAGGTCGTACGGGCGTACCCACAGCGCGCCCGCGGCCCCCGCCAGCACGAAGCAGACGCCGTACACGGTGGGCGAGCCGCCCGCCAGCAGCCGGTCCAGGAAGGCCATGACCAGCAGCGCGAGGGTGGTCAGCAGGGCACAGCCCAGCCCGGTCAGCTTGGCCGCGGGCAGCCTGCGGACCAGCGCGGCGAGCGGCCCGGGCAGCACGCGCCGGGCCCCCGCCCGGTAAACGGTCGAGGTCTCGGCGATAGCGGGCCCACTGTCGCCCCCGTCCGCTCCGTCCGCCCCGGCCGATGCGCTTCGCGCCCCCTGGGCGGCGGCCCGAGCGCCTTGCGCGCTCTTTGCGCCCTCCACGGCCTTCGCCGGGGGGCGGCTGCCGCGGGCGACGGAGGGCGCCGCGGCGGGACGGTTCCCGGCGGCACGCGCCGCGGCCGGACGTCCGGTCCGGGACGGGGTGTGCTGAGGTGCGCGCGCTTCGTGTTGCTCCACTCGCCAACGGTAGGCCGCTAAGTGGGATTAATAGCCCGTAGGACACGCGCTTTCCGCGACGATGCCGCCGGATCACCATCCGGAAGCGGTACGAACGTCGTACGTGTGGGCGTGTCGGTACGACGTTCGCGGGGCGGCGGGTCCCGGTCCGAGTCGTACTCGCGGGCGTGCCGGCGGGCCGCAGGACCGGGGCTGCGTCGTAGGTACGGGGGTGTGGGCGGGCGACCGGTCCCAGTCCGCGTCGTACGTGCGGGCGTGCTGTCGGGCCTCCGGACCGGAGCGCACCGCCCACCCGCCCCGCCCCGTAGACTGGTGGATCGGCCCCCTCGGGCACTGCACTGCCTGCCCGTCCGGGGCGGTGCCCCACCGGGGCCATTGCCCAGCAGCCGGGCGCCGGCCTCCCGGGCCGATGCCCGCCCACCCCACCTCCCGTCGGAAGTCGAGTCGCCAACGTGTCGCTCACGATCGGAATCGTCGGCCTGCCGAATGTCGGCAAGTCGACCATGTTCAACGCCCTGACCAAGAACGACGTGCTGGCGGCCAACTACCCGTTCGCCACCATCGAGCCCAACGTCGGCGTCGTGGGCGTCCCCGACCCGCGCCTGACCAAGCTGGCCGAGATCTTCGACTCCCAGAAGGTCCTCCCGGCCACCGTCGACTTCGTCGACATCGCCGGCATCGTGCGCGGCGCCTCCGAGGGCGAGGGCCTGGGCAACAAGTTCCTGGCGAACATCCGCGAGTCCGACGCGATCTGCCAGGTCATCCGTGCCTTCAAGGACGAGAACGTCGTCCACGTCGACGGCAAGGTCTCGCCCCGGGACGACATCGAGACGATCAACACCGAGCTGATCCTCGCCGACCTCCAGACCATCGAGAAGGTCCTCCCGCGCCTCCAGAAGGAGTCGCGCATCAAGAAGGACGTGGCCCCGAAGGTCAAGGCCGTCGAAGAGGCCAAGGAGATCCTGGAGCGGGGCGACACCCTCTTCTCCGCGGGCATCGTCCAGGGCTCGGGCAACGAGGAGCTCCTGCACGACCTCCACCTCCTCACCACCAAGCCCTTCCTCTACGTCTTCAACGTCGACGAGGACGAGCTGACCGACGAGGACTTCAAGAACGAGCAGCGCGCGCTCGTCGCCCCCGCCGAGGCGATCTTCCTGAACGCCAAGCTGGAGGCCGACCTCGCCGAGCTCGACGAGGAGGAGGCCCTGGAGCTCCTCCAGTCCGTAGGCCAGGAGGAGCCCGGCCTCGCGACCCTCGCCCACGTCGGCTTCCGCACCCTCGGCCTGCAGACCTACCTCACGGCCGGCCCCAAGGAATCCCGCGCCTGGACCATCAAGAAGAACGCCACGGCCCCCGAGGCCGCCGGCGTCATCCACACGGACTTCCAAAAGGGCTTCATCAAGGCCGAGGTCATCTCCTTCGACGACCTCGTCGAATGCGGCTCAGTAGCCGAGGCCCGCTCCGCAGGCAAGGCCCGCATGGAGGGCAAGGACTACGTGATGCAGGACGGCGACGTGGTGGAGTTCCGCTTCAACGTCTGATCGATCTTGTGGAAGGCCGTCTGACCTGCGGGGGAGTGGGTTGGGCGGCCTTTGCGGTCCGCATACGGTCCGCAGCGTGCTGACGTAGGTCAGCGCGTGGGGGAGTGGTTACGCCGCCGCTTCGGTTTGGGGTTTGCCCCTGTCGGGTCGGTCCGCGTACGCCTTGTCGACGGCGGCCCGCGTCCGCTCCTCGGAGTCGGGCCACAGATGGGTGTAGATGTTCAGCGTCATGGCCGCGTTGGTGTGGCCGAGTCGCTCGGAGACGGTCTTCACCGACTCACCGTGCTTGATCAGCAGACTGGCGTAGTGATGCCGGAGGGCGTGGGGTCCGGTGCCCTTCGGTATGCCGGCCTTCGCACAGGCGGGCCGCCATGCCCCGTCCATGAAGTGCGTGTAGACCACGGGCCCGCCCTGCGGTGCCGTGAAGACCCAGCTCTCCGGTCCGTCGACGGGGAAGTCCCGCAGGTGGGCATTCATGGCGTCGACTGCCACCCTCGGCAGCGGGACGGTGCGATACGACCGCGCGGTCTTCGGCGGCCCTACGTACACCCCGTGCTTCGCCGTCTGCTGGATCTGCTGCTCGACCGAGACGGTCGCATGCAGCAGGTCGACGTGCCGGAGCTGGAGGCCGAAGAGCTCGCCGGGCCGAAGTCCGGTGGCGGCGCCCAGCAGCACGAGGCCCTTGTAACGGGCGGGCACCGCCTCGGCCAGCGCCCGTACCTGCTCGACCGCCAGGGGCACCACCTTCTTCCGGGGCACGGCGGGCAGCTTCGCCTCCGCACACGGGTTGTGGGGGATCATGCGGTCGCGAACCGCCGCGCGAAAGACCGCGTTGACCGTGTTGAAGACGGTCCGTGAGGTGCTCGCCGCGAGCTTGTGAGTGGTCGTCAGGCTGGTGACCCACGTCTGTATGTCACCGGGCTTGATGGCGCCGAGCGCTCGCTTCTCCCAGACCGGGTAGACGTAGCAACGCAGATGCTGGGCCACGGCCTTGGCCGTCGATGGCCGGTGCGGCTGACTGGCCCGCCACTTCTCCGCGTACTCCTTGAACGGCGTCTTGGCCGACCGCGGATCGACGTACTGACCCGTGATCACGCTGGCCGTGACCTCATCGAGCCACCGCTGAGCGTCGACCTTGCGATCAAAGTGGCGGGCGTGCTCCTGCCCGTCGAGGTCGCGGTAGCGGGCGCGCCATTTGCCGTTAGGGCGCTTCTGGATGTTCGCCAAGTGGGTTCTCCTTTGGGGTGGGTCAGTTGTGGTGGTAGCAGCCACCGTCCTCGATGTACTGGGTGAGAGCGCGAGCGTCGCGTTCCTCGCCCGCGAGGCGGAGACACTGCTTGTGGAAGGCACCCGAGCTGTCTGGGTGCGCCTGGATGTATTCGGCGGCCAGGACGACCGCTTGGTGCAGGTGGTCCTGCGCGTCGCGAGCCTTGTAGAACGCATCCACGGCGTCTTGAACGCGCTGCCTTCCTTCGATGTCGAGCCCCTCCTGGGGCGGGGACATCAGCTCTTCCAGGGGCAGCTCGAAGACGCGGGCGAAGCCGAGGGCCTCGTCGAGGGTGATCTTCCGTCGCGGTGTGCCGTTCTCGATGCGCCAGACCGCGGTCTGGTTCATGGGGACGCCGGCCTCGGTCATCCGGGCGGCGAGCTCGGTCGTGCTCCACCCTCTGACCTCGCGCTCCAGCGCAACTCGCTCGGCCGCGTTCCCCTCGCTGTAGAGCAGCGGTACCCCTTCGCCGATGGGCGGTGTGGTCATGCCGACCTCCCTCTCTTCCGTCTCTCGCCATCGTTATCCCGATTGAACCAAAGCCTCTCCCGTTTGCCTAATCGCCGCCCGTCAGGTACACCTATGCATATCGACTTGATCGCAACTCGAAAGGGAAAGATGGATCGCTACCTGACCACCGCCGAGGTCGCCGAGCGCTACCGCACCGCAGCCAGCACCGTGCGGTACTGGCGACACCAGGGGTACGGACCGCGTGGCGTGAAGGTGGGCCGCCGCGTGCTCTACAGCGAGACCGAGCTGGCCCGCTTCGACCGGCAGCTGCTGGAGCAGGGCCCGCGGCAGTGGGGATGGGCCGCATGAGAAGCCCCGGCCCCGGACACGGCAACGGCCCCCGGTGCGTCAACACCGAAGGCCGTCCGAAGTCCCACGAGATCGCCCACTGCTGAACGAACCTGAGGTGGTGCGGGGCCTTGCCCGCCTCGCGCCACCGGTGAGGACCTGTTGTGCCCCACCCTACGGCCCCGCTCCCGGGTCCGTCACCCGAGCCCGCGGACGCCGGAGGGCAGGCACCCCCGCACGATGCCGATGCCGAACGGGTCGTGCTCGGAACCTGCATGCACCACGCCGAGAGCATCGCCGAAGTGCGCGAGCTGCTCGACGGCACGGACTTCTATCGCCCTGCCCACGAGACGATCTGGTGCGCTCTGCTCCAGCTCCATCAGCAGGGAAATCCGTCCGACCCCATTGCCGTGTCCGACCTGCTCCAGCGCCAGGGCGACCTCGCTCGGGTCGGGGGCGCGAGCGCCGTCCACGGTCTGGCGCACGCAAGCGTGGCGTCCGGCAGCGCCGGCTACTACGCCGACATCGTGGCGCGCACGGCACGGCTTCGCCGCGTACAGAGCGCCGGTCTGCAAGCTGCCCAGCTCGCGAGCGATCCGGGCAGTGATCCGGAAGAGCTCCACACCGCCTTGGAGGACACGCTTCGCACCGAGCGTGAGCGCGCCCGGAACGCCGGTACCTCGCGTCTGGACCGGTACGTCTCGGACGGATGGGCATTCGTCACCGACACCGGGGCGGAGACCGAGCCGCTGTGGGGCACTCCGGAGCAGACCGCTTGGGCGGCAGGCGAGAGCCTGATGATCGTGGGACCGCCGGGCGTCGGCAAGACCACCCTCGCCCACCAGGTCATCCTGGCCCGGCTCGGCGTATACACCGACGTACTCGACCTCCCTGTCGCCGCGAGCCGGCGCGTCCTCTACCTAGCCATGGACCGCCCGCCGCAGATTGCCAAGGCCCTGGCACGCCATCTGGGCCCCAAGGACGAGCCGACGCTGCGCGACCGGCTGCGGGTGTGGTCCGGCCCGCTGCCCACCACTCTCGACAAGGACCCCCACCTCCTCGCCGAACTGGCCGCCGCCCACCAGGCCGACACGGTCGTGATCGACAGCCTGAAGGACGCGGTCAGCCGCCTGACCGAGGACGAGGCCGCCATTGCCTACAACAACGCCCGCCAGCACGCCCTGCGCGAAGGCGCCCAGCTCCTGGAACTGCACCACCAGCGCAAGTGGACCGGCGACGCACCCCGTGACCAGCGCCCTGTCCTGGACCGGGTCTACGGGTCGACCTGGTTCACCTCCGGCGCGGGCAGCGTGCTGTTCATCGCCGGGGAGTCCGGTGATCCGGCGGTCAAGGTCCACCACCTCAAGATGGTGACCGGTGAGATCGGCCCCCTGCCGGTCATCCACAACCACCAGCGCGGCACCTCCTACGTCGAGCAGACCCTCGACCCGCTTGCCCTGCTCCAGGCCAGTCCCGAGGGGCTAACCCCGCGAGACCTGGCCGCCCACCTGACCGAGGAGGCAAAGCCCAGCCGCGCGGACGTGGAGAAGGCCCGCCGCAAGCTCGACCAGCTCGCCCAGGCCGGCCACGCAGAGAAGTCCCAGGGCACCGCCGGCGGAGCGAGCGGCGGTCAGCAGGCCACTTACCGGGCCCGCCGCCTGGTCGCCGTCTCCTGACCTGACCGACCGCACGCCAAGCCGCAGGCGTGTACCCGGCGCACCTGCGGTCAGCTCTCTTCCGCCCGCGGTCAGTCCCGGTCAAAGTCCCGGTCAGTTCCGGTGGTCTGACCGGGCCTGACCGTCCTCCGGTGGCCGGCTGGACACCGCACTGACCGCCCGCTGAGGCGGTCCCGCAACGGCCCGCCGGACCGCGAAAAGCGTTCACGGACCCGTTCACGCCCATCGTGCGCGTGACCCCTGCACGGACCGATCACGGCGTTCACGAATAGCAAGAAACCGCAGGTCAGGCGATCACGCCACTACACACGGCGTTCACGCCCCGGACCGTTCACGCGCGTGCCCCCTCTTAAAGGGGGGCACGCGTGAACGCTCCTCCGTGCACGCCTTCCTTCTGCCGAATTTCCCGCCCTCTCTCAGGAGCGTTCCATGCCCCGCCACACCGGCCTCCCCAAGCCTCAGGACACTGGCCTGGCCCCGGACAACTTCGACACGCCCCAAGCCCATCGCGGCAACCGACTGACCAAGCACGCCCTCCACGCGGCAGCAAGGTATGGCGTTGGACCGTCCAAGGACGGCGCCAACGGGGAAGCCTGCGCCCCAGGGGTGGCGCAGGCACTCGGGCACCAGGGGGTGCCCGAGGAGGACAAGCCCGTCGATGCGACCACTCCGTCGCTGCCGCGCGCCGCCGACGTAGCAGCCCTGCATCGCGTCGCCCGCCGCCGCCCCTACGGCAAGGGGCAGCGCAAGGAGCGGGTGGACGCCCGGTACAGCGTCGAGGAGAAGACCAAGATCCGCGCCAAGGCCTATTCGCTAAACATCACCGGCGCCTACCTCGTAGGTGCCGCCGTCATGGCCTACGTCGACGGCGACCTCGCCGTGCCCGGCCAGCGCACCTCCGTCGACGACTACATCGACGAACTCAACGCCCTCCGTGCCCAGGTCGCGAGGATCGGCAACAACGTCAACCAGATCGCTCGCGTGCTCAACTCCGGCGGTAATCCACACGCTGGGGATGCCGCCACACTGGCCCAGGCCGAGCGCACCCTGAACACCGTCCGGGCCACCATCGGCGACATCGCGGCGGCCGCAAACCGAGCCGCCTCTGCGAAGGCGGCCACGTGATCGCGAAAATCAGCAGTGGCAAGAGCACCGCCGGCCTGATCCGGTACCTGTTCGACACCAAGAAGGCCAAGGACCACACGGACCCGCACCTGGTCGCCTCCTGGGACGGCTTCGCTCCCGACCCTGGCCGCGCCGCCGACTTCGACGCCACGAAGAAGCTCCTCGTGCAAGACCTCGACCTGCACGTCAAGCAGGCCGGGCGGCTCGGCCAGGCTTCCAAGCAGCATGTGTGGCACTGCTCGCTGCGGGCCGCACCCGAGGACCGCATCCTCAGCGACGAAGACTGGGACCAGATCGCCCGCCGCGTCGTCGCGGCCACCGGCATCGCCCCCGCCTGTGACCCCGACGGCTGCCGGTGGGTCGCCGTACGGCACGCCCCCGACCACATCCACATCGTCGCCACTAAGGTCCGAGCAGACCTGCGCCCTGCCCGCCACTGGAACGACTACCTGACCGCAGACCGAGAGCTCGCCGCCATAGAGAAGGAATACGGCCTCCACCGTGTCGTCCGCGGTGACCGCACCGCGGCTCAGCGCCCCACCCGTGCCGAGCAGGAGAAGGCCCACCGCGCCGGCCGCCAGGCCACCGCCCGCGAGCGCCTGCGCACCACCGTCCGTACCGCTGTCGCGGTGGCCACCGATCCCGAGGAGTTCCTCACCGTGCTCGCCGGTACCGGTGTCCTCGTCGACGTACAGCGCTTCCCTTCCGGTGACATTCGTGGCTACAAGGTCGCCCTCGACGGCGACACCAACGCCGCAGCCCAGCCCATCTGGTTCTCCGGCTCCAAACTCGCCCCCGACCTGTCCTTCCCCAAGATCCGCGAACGCCTGACCGCCACCGACGCAGACCCCACCAGCCAGCAGCCGGGCAGCCGCCGTCAGCCCAATGCCTGGCACCAGGCCGCCGCCGCAGTCGAACGCATCCCGACCGTCCTCGACCAGGGAGACGATGCGGCCGCGCAGGCCCACCTCGCCGCCTTCGGCGAAGCCCTCGACGCCCTCCCCCTACTCGCGCCCAAGGAGACCCGGCCCCGGCTCAGCCAGGCCGCCCAAGCCTTCGAACGCGCCACCCGCTCCCGCATCCGCGCCGAACACCACCACGCCCGGGCCCTGCGCGGCGCCGTCCGGTCCATGCTCCGAGCACCCGCGCCCAAGGACGGGGCCGCCCTCGCAATGTTCCTCGACGCGGCCGTTCTCGTCACCATCGCCGCCGCCCGCTGGCACCAGGCTCGCCGCCACGACCAGCAGGTCATGGCCGCTCGCGAGAGCCTGCTGCACGTCCAGGCTGCCTACGACCAGGCCGCAGCCGCACCCCTGGCCGCCCTCGCCCAGCGCACGCCACCCGCTCGCACCGGCGAACGCCACGCCCAGCAGATCCGCGCGGTTCTGCCTCAGTACGCGGAGGAAATCCTCGAAGATCCCGCCTGGCCGGCCCTCGCCGCCGTGCTCACCGACGGCGATACCGCCGGCCACCGGCCAGGCATGCTCATCGAGCAGGCTGCCCGCCAACGCTCACTTGACGATGCCCGCTCACCTGCAAGGACACTGACCTGGCGCATCCAGCGGCTCGGCAACCGTCCCGCACCCAGTGCCAGGGGCCTCGCCGCCCGGGCCCGCAGTAGCTATGCGACACAGGTGCGCCCCACCCCGCTGCCCTCGCAAGCGCGCCCCGCGGCCAACGAGGCCACTCCCCGATCTCGTGCTCCGCGCCGCTAAACACACGCCCGACAGGCGCCTCGGTCGCCAGACGGCGTGGGGGCGGGTTGCGAGCCAGCCACCGCCCCCACGCCGTAGCTGCTGAGATGGGCGTGGGGCAGGTTGTCCCAGTGCTACGGTCGCCCGTATGGCGCTCTCGGCATCGACAACTCGTAACGCTGACTTGCGGGTTGAATCCGTTGATGAGGTTCTGGACCACGTAGAGCGGGTTCTTCAGGCACACCTGGCCCGGGACACCGTCGTACGCAAACGCCGATCGGTCGGGGCGCGGACGGACCGTGATACGTGGGTACGGATCGAGAGGCGAGGGCTGGACAAGATCGGCGTCCAGGGGTGGAACGGCACCGAGTCCGCGGCGCGACTGGAAGGCATCGCTCAGCCTGCATGGCAGGGGTGCGTGGTGTGGCGGGACGCGGACGAGCCTGTCATGTGGCGGGCCGATGAGACCGAGCTCTTGCCCGGAAAGCCCATCGGAACCGCCGTGCTGAGCGACGATCCAGAGTTGCCGGATGAGTGGTGGAAGACATTCAACTCCTCCCTGGACGCGCTCGCGGCCCAGGACACGAGGCGCGTCGCCACGCCGGACACCGACACCATCACGCAAGCGCTCGTCACCGAGTCCATCCGCGGCGTGTTCTCCGACGACTTCGACACGACGATTGAGCGATGGGTGCCAGCCCATGCGGACCTGAACTGGGCGAACATGACCGCGCCGACGTTCTGCCTCTTCGACTGGGAGGACTGGGGGAACGCGCCACTGGGGCTGGACTCTGCCTCCCTGTGGGCAAGCTCCCTTGCCGTCCCGGCTCTGGCCGATCGCGTACGGCGAGAGCGCCGCCGTGACTTCGAAAGCCGGGACGGCAAGCTGATGACGCTGTTCGTGTGCTCGAAGATTCTGGGGCCGTATGCGCACCCCGAGGATCCGCGGCTAGAGCCCGCACGCCGCATGGCGCAGCAAATTGTCGCGGAGCTTCAGGCTGGCTGACTCCCGAACCGGTGTCGGAGGAGGCTCCGGTACTGGTGGATCGCCTGCTCGTCGACCTCGCCGTTCAGGGCGCCGATCAGCTCGCCCAGATGGGCGGGCTCGTCCGTACCCACGGCGATGGTGCCGACCTGCGGGAGGTGGTACGCAACCCGGAAGGCCGTCTGTACGCGGGAGAGCCTGCTACCGCGCCGAAGGAAGACGCGGGGATCGATCCTCTCCCACACCGGGGCGTCCATGCCGCCCCCGAAGGGGCTCATGCCCCACACCCTGCCGTCGTCCAGACCCCACGCCGCCGTGAGGGCATCCGCGGCATCGAGCGTTCTGATCCCGACCAGCAGGCCGGCGCGGATCATCAGGACGGACGGCCTCGGTGCGGTCGCATCGATCAGGCCCAACAGCGGAGACGGGGCCCAGGACGCGACGCCCCAGGCGCCGCACAGCCCCTTCGCCGTGGCCTCGTCGAGGGCAGCGCATGCCTGGGCCAGCACGTCCCGGTTGTCCGGGGCGGCATGATGGAGTGAGTGTTCCGGATTGTGCAGGAACACCAGGTCTGGCTCCCGCCCGAGGTCCCGAGCCGCCTGTTCCGCTGCCGCGTGTAGCCGTGCCGGATTCAGGGAGTGCTCCGCCCCGCCCGGCCCCGGGAAGTAGCCGACCTTCGTGGAGATCTCGAACTTTGGCAGCAGGTCGCCGGCGGTCTGCGCCAAGACCTGATGTGAGCGGAAACCGAAGTAGTTGGTGCTGGTGTCGAGCGCGGTGACGCCAAGGTCCAGCGCGCCGGTCAGCAGACGGCGTTCGTGACGAGACCGGTGTAGCCCGAGGACAATTCGAGGGTCAGCGGCGCGCATATCTCCTCCTTCACCAAGATCTCGGCAACCTCCGCAGCTTCGGCCCCGACGACGGCTGCGGCCTGGGCCAACGGGACGGGACTGCCGCTCAACAGCAGACGCAGCGCGGGCAGGGTCTTGGCTGTGAGGGTGAGCTTCTTCCCCGAGGCCACGATGTCGACGGTCTCGCCGTGCTCTTGGATCTGGGGAGGGAAGTGGGTCGTGCACGCCACGGCGTCGAGCGGCCCGAGGACGTCGAGGAACGGCACATGCCGAGGCAGCGTCGTCGCCTTCTCGTGGGCGGCCAGGAAGTCGGCCGGGGAGCGTTCGCCGATCAGCTCAGCGGCGGCCGCAGTCAGGGCTTCGCCACCGGTTCCGTGCCAGCGGTCCAGGTCGTGACGGAAGATCTCGCGCTCACGGCACCAGTCGGCCAGCCACGCAAGCCAACTCGCTCCGGTTCGCTTGGTGATGCCGAACGTGACGTGAAGGCTCTTCCCTGAGCCGCTGCCGGTCCGGGTCGCCTGGTGCCAGTGGCCGCGGGGGATGTGCATGACGTCACCGGCCCTCATCATGCCGGACCAGATGATCTCGTCGCTCGGGGTGTTGTTGGGGTCGGCGTCCCGGTACATGGGGACCTCGCGGGAGGGCGCGCGCACCTCCCACTCCTTCTCGCCCGCAAGCTGGACGATCACGACATCGTGATCGTCCCAGTGCAGAGGGAAGCCGGCGGCATCGTTGGTCGTCAGGTACGCGTTGACCTGCACGCGCTCGTGGGACCACCACTGCAGGGCCCGGCATGCGACTTCCATCGTGGGGTCGAAGACATTGAGCTGGTCGAGGATGAGCGTGGCACCTTGCTCAAGGAGCCGACCAAGGCTGCGCATGTTTGCCATGGGAATGCTCTGGCCCCGAGGGCTGACGGTGTCGGTGTAGTAGACGGCCGGGTGGACTTCCTCGCCCTTCTGGAAGCACCGGAACTGCGGGCGGCTCAGGCTCCTGCGCATCGCGATGTCCAGCAGGCGGTTCGGGGTCAGGATGCGGGAGACGAGGGCGGGGTCCTCCACGCTTCCTCGTACGAAGCCCTTGCCCAGCTCCTCCGCTCCGCTCCAGCCGAGCGCTGTCTCGATGGCGCTGATCAACCGGTGTTCCATCGCTGCCTCCTCAATCCTCAATGGGTTGACCGCTTGTTGCTGACAGGCGGGGGGCCTGCACGGCGGTCCGTGCAGGCCCCCCGCCTGGGACTACTCGCTGTCGTGCAGGTTGCCGTCACCGCCCGGCCACGGGGCGTCGCCGGAACTGCCGGCGTTGTCGGACCGGAGGCTGTCGTACCGGTCGTGGACGGCGGTCAGCTCTTCCACCGCCACCAGGAGGCCACTTTGGGCCGGAGGCGGTGTGATGGGCTCTGCCACCTCGTGCTCCTTCCTCTTCGGTTCCCCCGCCGGGGTTCCGGCGGGAAGCAGGGCCGCCCCCACGGCCGTGGGAGATGTGGGATGACGTGGGGGCGGCTTTCAGTGGGCGGCACGATGGGCCGCAGCCCTGCGGTGGCGGTCCCTGTCGGGAGGTGCCGGCGTGCGATGCGCGGGCAGGACGCCTGCGTCTTCGCGCATGTTGGCTTCCAGAACGCGCTGGTCCAGTTGGTACAGGCACGCACGGCAGGCGTAGAGGGACGCATGCATGCCGCTGGAGCGGACGGGCCCGATCCACGTGACCTCGACGTCGTCACGCCCGCACCACAGCCAGCACATTCCCTGCGGCTGCCACTCATGGCGGTCCCACAGGGTGTCCGCGATCGGCTCTCCGGTGACCGGGTCGATGTCGCGGCGGGTGGGCCGGAAAACCACATCGGGCTCTGGAAGCCGGGTCACGCGCAGGGTGTGCCGTCCCATCACGCGACCGCCCAGGGGAGCGAAGCCGGCGCGCCTCGGATCTCAGGCCCCGGCCTGTCGGCGAATAACCGGCGCAGAATGCTGGCCCAGGCGGCTGGCGCCGGCCTGGGCAGCGCAATCTCCGCCCATACCCGCTTTCCTCGGTCGGTGGGATTCCAGCCCGACCGCACCGCCAGAAAGCCGACCAGCGCGAGGCCGCGACCACTCTCGCCGTCGGCTTCGGTGCCGTTTGCCTTCACAGCAGCCACGGGATCGCTGTCGAGAACGTCGATTACCAGGCTGCCCGGCCGGTCGTAGAGCGCGACTGTGATGGGCCCTTCCCCGTGGACGACGGCGTTGGTGATGAGCTCAGAGGCGACCAGGCGGACCGCGTCAGCCGTCTCGTCATCCAGCGGGACGCCCCACGAACGCGCCTTGTCGATGATCAGACGTCGGGCGGAGGAAACCTCCTCTTCCTTACCCGCGAGGACGAAACGAGTGACGAGCGTGAACATGGCGGACGCCTCCGAAGAGCTGGAGAGCGGCTCCACTCCCGACAGGGGGACGCAGGGGTGGAGCCGCCGATCTGGGAACCATCCGGTGGACGTCTTCTGCGCGGCTCTCGGACGGCTGATGTCCAGTCAACGGCCGTGGCATACAGGTCCGGAACGTTTCCAGGGGGTTTCTCTCGAGGACGCCCTTGCACACTCAGGCATGGGCATGGGTACGGCACGGGAAGTAGCTTCCGCACGACGTTCGTGTGGAGATGACGGGAGTGATCACATGCCTGGTGAGCCCTTAGCAGTCCACCCGTTCACCTTCGTCCGCCAGGCACGTGGATGGGGTAAGGCCGAATTCGCCCGGCTCATGCAGGCGCACGGAACGTCGCTCGGAATCCCGCTGGCGACCAACCGGACGACCGTATGGAAGTGGGAGCAGGGACAAGAACCGGATGCGGATGCTCAGCGTGTGCTCGCTGACCTGCTGCGTGTCCCACACGAACGCGTCCAGGCCGAGGGATGGCCACGCTGGCTGCCCGTATGGGAAGTCACCGGGCTCACCGCACCCTGGACCCAGGCCGGTACCCATGAGGCATTGGCCGATCTGGTGGGGAGTGGCCGCGTGGACCGTCGAGGGTTTCTCACCATCACAGGCGCCGCGCTGACGGGACTGGCAGCGAGCTGGGCCGAAGCGCCCTCGGCCTTCGCCTCCGCGCTCGGCGGAGACCGCGTCACGGACACGATGCTCTCGACGATCGAGCAGCGCATCAGCACACTCCGCACCCTCGATGACCACCTCGGAGGCGCCCGACTGCTGGAGCAGGCACGCGGCGACCTCGCTCTGATCACAGGGCTCCTGAGCACCGGCCGGTACACGGACGACATACACGTTCGCCTCTATGCGCTGGCGGCGCGGGTGTCCCATCTGACCGGCTGGATGGCCTACGACGCCGGACTGCGGTCCGCAGGACAGCGCTACTACGTCGGGGCCCTGCGCAGCGCACGTACCGCTGGAGACGACGCCTTCGGTGCCTTCATCCTTGCCGAGATGGGCGTTCACGTCTCCGAGGCCGGGCGGCCCACCGATCGGGTCGCCCTCATCTCGACCGCCATCGACAACGCTCCTCGAACACTGTCGCCCTACACCCAGTCCTTCCTCTACCTGCACAAGGCCGAAGCAATGTCCCGCGACGGCGACCACCACAGGGCCGGTACAGCACTGAACCGCGCTGCTTCTCTATGGGAACGCCACACGGCGGAGGACAACCCCGACTGGCTCGACTGGTTCGGCGAGGCACAGCTGCGATCCACCGAAGGCAAGATCTTGTTGCGCTCCGGACAAGTGGAGCGCGCGACGAGCTCCCTGGAGGCTTCGGTCAAGCAGGCCGCACCCCGGGACAAGGCCGTACGGTCCAGCCGCCTGGCCGAGGCCCGACTTGCCGGCGGTGACCTGGACGGAGCGCTCGACGCCGCGAACCACGGCGCAGAACTCCTCGAAGAGAAGGTCAGCTCCGTACGTGCCTTCGGCCGTTTGAAGGAGTTCTCTGCCCGTCTGGAACCGCACAAGACCGTCCCAGAAGTCCGCGAGTTCAGAGACCGCCTTCAGGCGCTACCCGACGCCGCCTGATCGGCACCGTCTCATGCATGGTGTGCCAGCCCGCTCCTCGGAGCAGACAGCCAAAGTGCCAGGATGAGCGACATGACGACGATCCATGGTGAGGTCGCAGCCGGTTTCGAACCAGTACGCGAGGCGTTCGCCGCGAACTTTGCCCAGCACGGGGACATCGGCGCAGCGGTGTGCGTGTACCGGGATGGCCGGCCGGTCGTTGATCTGTGGGGCGGGGTCGCCGACCCTAACAGCGGTCGTCCATGGGAACGGGACACGCTGCAACTGGTCTACTCCGCCACGAAGGGGGCCACGGCAGCCGCGGCGCACCTGCTGGCTCAGCGCGGCGAGCTGGACTTGGATGCTCCGGTGGCCGAGTACTGGCCGGAGTTCGCGGCGAACGGCAAGGCGGATATCCCGGTGCGCTGGCTCCTCTCCCACCAGGCCGGCCTGGTCGCATTGGACCAGCCGGTGCCGCTGGCCGATGCGCTGGCCTGGCAGCCGATGGCGGACGCACTGTCCGCTCAGCGCCCCCTGTGGGCCCCAGGAACCGCGCACGGGTACCACGGGCGGACCTTCGGCTGGCTGGTCGGCGAGGTGATCCGCCGAGTGTCGGGGCGGACACCCGGCCGCTTCTTCGCCGACGAAATCGCCGCCCCGCTGGGACTGGACTTCTTCATCGGGCTACCGGCGAATGAACGCGACCGGGCCAGCCGCATGGCGTACCGGCAGCCAGAGACCGACTTCACCACCGCGCCCCCGGAGTCCGTCCCCGAAGAACTCCGCGAAATGGTCGCCGCCTGGCGCGATCCGAACTCCCTCAGCAACAGGGCATTCGCGGTCACCGACCCACCCGAGATGGACTTCAACTCCCCCGAAGTGCAGGCCGCCGAAATCCCGTCTTCCAACGGCATCGGCACCGCGCGCAGCCTGGCCCGCATGTACGCTGCGCTGATCGGCGAGGTGGACGGCGTGCGCCTGCTCTCCCCGGAAACCCTCGCCTCGGCGACCAAGGAACAGGCCAGTGGCAGGGACCAAGTCATGGTGATGCCGAGCCGGTTCAGTTCCGGCTACATGCTCCCTACCGAGACCACCCCCATGACCGGCCCGAACGCCTTCGGCCACACCGGCCGAGGCGGCTCCCTCGCCTTCGCCGACCCCGAACACGGCATCGCCTTCGGATACGTGATGAACCACATCATCAGCGGCTCCGACGATGCGCGCGCGGCATCGCTGGTCGACGCAGTGCGCAGGTCGCTGGCATAACTGGGTCAGGCTTGTCGCGGCGACGACCTGTTGCTCCGACTCCACGAGCCGTCTCGTTTCGCGTCCCTCCAGCCCATGCGGCGCATGCACCCCACTGAGATCGCACGCGTGCCGCTGGACAGGCGTAGAGGTTCGGCGCGGCAACCGTCTTACCGCTGCGGCAGAGACGTTGGTACCCAAGTCTCCCTTGGGCTGTCAGTGGGCTGTGTGAAGATAGTTGCCGTTCGGGGGAACGCTTCGCTGGATGGTTTCGGGGGCTGGGGATGACGGGGTGGGACATCGCGCCTGCCGGGGTGCGGTCAGTGATCGCCAAGGTGCGGGAATCTGCCGACGGGATGCATGACGGCATCGCCCTGTACGGAAAGAGCGTGCAGGCGGCGATGGCCGCGGCGGGCACGCTGTCTTTCGGGGACGACAGCGCTGGTGGCGGGGAGGGCCGGGCCACCGGGTTGGTGGCGGTGGCCCTGGGCGAGTTCGCCAAGGGGATCGAGCGAGATGTGGCGTTCCTGCCGCTGCGGGCCAGTGACTCGGCCAACGGTGCGGTCAAGGCGACGAACGCCTACGTCACCGGGAGCTTGGAGCAGGCGTGGAATGCACAGCATTCAGCCTTGCAGGCGCCGGATGTGAGCGCGGTGCTTGAGGCCGCCCACAAGAAGGGGCATAACGCGGGCGGTGGAAAGTGATCAGCCCGGAAAAGATCCCGAGCTATACGGGGGACTTGGCCGAGCTGCAGCACGAGGTAACCCGTCTGCGGCAGGCCGCGCGCGAGATCCGCGGGCACGGGCGTTCGGTACACGCCCGCTTCCAGCACCTGGACTCCTCCTACAAGGCACCTGAGGCGGAGCAACTGTTCGCTACCACGCAGGCGGTCAACGACACCTCGGGTGACGTCGCGGACAAGCTGGAGTCGGTGGCCGACGCGCTGGCCGGCTACGCCGACGAGGTGGCCGTCATCGTGCAGCGGCTGGAGTCGTTGCGGCAGAAAGCGTCGGCGTTCGTGGCCTCGGTCAAGGACGACCAGAACCCGATGTCCGGCGGATGGCGGCACGACCAGGACAAGGTTGATGAGCATCAAGCGCTGCTGGACGGAGTGACCGCGGCCGTCGCCGCCTTCCAGCAGGCAGAGGTCACGGCCGCCGACAAGATCACTGCTCTGGTGCACGGCACCCAATGGCACATCAACGACGGCAGTCCCAAGCAAAAGAACGCCTACGGCTTCAGCGCTGAGCAGCTGGCCGAGGCGCCGAAGCTGCCGTGGGGCAGCCCCGAGCACTATTGGGGCACGCCGTTCGGCATCGACTACCACTTGCAGGAATTCGGGATCAGCCTGTGGGACAACGTCGCCGGCTCGGTAGAGGGCTTGGTTAATCTTTTCAGCTCCGGAGAGGAGGGCGACGCAGCGCGCGAGGGCCTGGGCAAGATCGCGCTGGGCATGGAGTCCTACCTGATGGACCCGGACGGGAACCGGAAGGATCTCCAGCCGGAGTATCGGCTCGCGGCCCCCTACCGGAAGGACGCCAAGGAGTTCGCCAAGTCCTTGGTGGCTTGGGACGACTGGGCCACCAATCCCGGCAAAGCGGTTGGGACCATTGTCTACAACGGTCTGACCCTGGCCTCAGGCCCGCTGGGTGCGGTCTCCAAGGCAGGTGCGGCGGCCGGCAAAGCCGGGGCGGCCGCCCGGGTGGCGGGCACACTGGCCAAGGCTGGCGAGGTCATGGACCCGATCGGCGCGGCGGGCAAGACGGTCGGCGTCGCGGCCCGTGCTCTGCCCAAGCTTTCGGAGGTGACCGCCGGCCTAAGGGCCGCCACCGACGCGGCCGTCGCCGCGGACACCCCACACAGCGTCATCGATCTGGGCAACGGCGCAAAGGTCCGCATCGAAGACGGCCAGTTCTTCCCCAGCAAGGACGGCCAACCCGACACCACCCCCGCCCCGCACGAGACGCCTGCCGGCCAGCGCATCCCCTCGGTCGATGCACCGCGCCCGGCGGAGATGCCGTCCCGTCACGAGCTGGTCGGCGCCGGTGCTCGCGCCCACGAAGGCACTGCTCACGCGGGCGAGAGCCTGCCGCCGCAGGCGAGCCATGATGCGCCCAACTCAGGCGGTCACAGCAATGCTGGGCCTCCCCAAGGGGAAACACCGGGCGGAACCAGTGCTGTACATACGCACGAACCTGGCGGTTCTGGCTCTGGGGCGGACCATCCTTCATCGGGTAGTAACCACGACATCCCTCACCAGGACGGCCATGGCCATACCGGCGAAGGTGCTCACGACTCCCATCATGGTGATTCGGGTGATGACACACCGAGTTCAGCCGAGAATGGGGGCGACGGTGCGGCTGATCACCCGCACCCGGAAACTCCTCCAGATCCGGCCGCTCCTCATGGGGCGGACGGCAGTGAGAACTGGGGTACGCACAACGGTGAGCCGGTCAACTACTCGCTCCCGCCGGATGAAAAGGCCGCTAAGGTATACGCCCGTATTCGCGCCACAGCGGATGACGTTCCGAAGATTTCGGAAAACTACGGAATCGACCCTGCAATAGTCGAGAGAGCTAAGCAGAACCTTTTCCTCGACAAGCACGATGTTTATAATGGTCCGGGACCCGAGAACTTCAAGAAGGGCGTATATTTCGCTGCTTACGACGAGATCGCGGACCTGTGGACCAAGGCCGAGAAGGGGACGCTAAAGGGAGACGAGGGCTCCTTCCGCGGGATGATCATTCACGAATATGTCGAGGCTCGACTGCTGGAAGCCGGCATGCCGTTTACCTCGGGCCACCCGTCGGCATGGGCGGAGGTCCGTGACTGGGGTAACGGGCACGTTGGGGCGCACGACGTGGCACCGATATCCTTCCGAGGTGCACCGCTCACCGCGAAGGGCACGCTGGCGCTATGGCCCAAGATGGGTCTGACGCCGCCAGAAGTCGCTATCGCGGACGATCTGTCCAACCTGGACGTAGTAGTCGATGCGGCGAAGAAGGGACTGGGGCTTTCATGAATCAAGAACGTGCGACAGCGATGGTGGATCGTCTGCTGGCTATCGATTGGCGGGATGAGGAAGCCGGGTTCGAGCACTCCGCGTCACGGGCACGCCTGCTGCGCGAATATCTTCGCAGAACTGCACTCTGGGTACAGGAGCTGCAAAAAGACGATGACAGGCCGTTCTTCGACGTTTCTCAGTCGGACCGCTGGCCTTTCTTTGACCTTGCCAAGCGAGTCGATCCTTCGGTGCGTGCGGAAGAGGGTGCCAGTCAGCGCCTGGATGATTTCATCGACGAGCATGTACCCGGCGCCCTGGCCGCCAGACTATGTCGAGCTGCATTGAACTGGGCGTCGCTTTCCCGAGAGTCGCTGGGAAAGCTGGCCGAACTCCCTGACCCGTTCGAGCCCCTTGTCGCACTATTCGAGCGAGGTGGCGGGTTCTGGGTCGAGAACGGATTCGTTGACTTTGTGGCCTATCGGGTACGCCTGGCAACGTGGCAGGAGCATCTGGCGGCTGCCCCATTGACGTCCTTGGGCCCCGCTTCACTCGATGCGCTGGATGCTGATTGAACCCGGTCGGCTCCCACCTCACTGACCTAGGAGCTTCGTGCCGCAGGACGTCATCTCGCTCACGCCGAACATGCCCGACGTCCATACCCTTCTTGCCGGGTTGTACGCGGGCGGACCCGACTCGCGCCTGAACAGCACTGCAGAGGGCGCCGGCGTCCAACTGCACTCAAGCGACGGCCGCCCCCTCGTGACCGTCGAAGCCCCCGTTCTCGTGCAAGTCCCCGGTGAGGCCGCTCGGCTGCTGGGAGCACACGTAGGCGTGGATGCCCCGGTGTGGTGGACAGAGGCACGGGCAACAACGGCAGCCGAGGAGGCCGGGCGACTGGCCGGGTCCATCGGCGGGCGCCTGACCGCCGCCTTGGGTGGCATCGCTTGGCCACCCGATGCCGCACACACCGACGTCGTGGCCGTCTCGCCCGAGGGCGGTGGAGGCTACGGCGGCCCGCTTCCTACGGAGGTGGGCGATCCACTCTCCATCGATGTCCTCACTGACCAGTCCGCCGTAGTGCTCCAAGACCGCCCCGTCGTTGCCGCTACCAGCTGGCTCACTGACGCTCTGCGAACCGCTACCGCCTCCGGACGCGAACTCCAGCTCATTACCCCGCCCGGCGTCCGACTGACTCTGCCCACCCGGACGCTTCTGGACGGTCTCCCCGCCCGCTGGGTCGTGCGCGCCCCCGCCGGCGGCTACTACGACGGGCTTTCCGGCGTCGTACTGCATTGGCGAGAAGGACGCTTTGCCCCCGCGGAGACCGGGCACTCCTCACCCCAGTTGGCTGAAGAATTTACTACTCAGCCGACATCGGATGAGGGGGAGGACGGCCGACAGCTGCTGTTCTCCATGCGCACCACTCACCCCGCCGATGAGCATCTTCTCCTCGGCGGTGCCTTGGAGGCTGCCTGGCAAGCCCTCACCGGCACCCCGCCCGCCGGCTGGGCCACCGCCGAACCCGTCAGCCTGCCTTGGTCCCGCCGCCAGCTAACCGAGCTGGCCCGCACCCGCGCCCAGAAGTCCGCCGCCACCTGGCTGGTCGCCGTCGGCGCCCCCGACCGCCCAGCCATCGCCACCACCCGCATCGCACACACCCCCGCGGGCGTCGAGGAACACATCACCCTCGCCGTCGGCTACACGGCGGACCAAACGCCGCCGCTGGAGACCCTGCCCGAGTTGGCCGCGACCCTCGCCACCCAGCACCACCTGACCTCAATGCTCACCCACCTGCGCCCCGCCCGCGCCGACCTGACCACCCCGCCCCACCGAGAAGCGCCCCCGACCCCGCTTTCTTTCACTCTCGGCCCTGACGCGGTACGCCGCATCGGGCGCGCCGTGGTCGAGTCCGCCCCAGCCCTGCGACCAGTGCCGCTCGGCCCCACAGCGCGCCCCGCACTTCACTACTCTTTCGGTAACGGCAGCGACCCCAGTGCATGGCAACGCCTCCAACAGCTCAACGTGCATCTGAGGTAATGAGATCCGCCTGAGGTCGGGCCCTCGCAGCTCGGCATGTGTGCCGACGGCGGCATAGAAGGTCCCGTCCGCCTCCCGAGCAGGCAGCAGACGCGGTGTTCGGACGAGCACCCGAAGAGGGATTACGGCTCGTCTCCGACTATGACAGGCAACTGCCGCATCTGCGATAGGCGACGAGCTCGGTTTTCCCCTCCGTGGCCTGCACAGGGTGTGCTGGGCCAATGTTCTCCCACAGGCCCTTCGCCGGTCGTGGGATCCAACCCCACCCTGCGGCGCGGTGGCTCTGCTCGGGATGGTGATTGCAGGCATCCGGGAGGTGAGCCGCCCCATGCGGAGAGATCAGAATTCTGTCAGGAGGAACGACGGGCTGTCGCCCGGCCCACACGGACGCAGCTGTGATGTTGTCACGCGGAGTCGAGCCGTCTGTTGGGCAGCTACACCCCTCCTCGATGAACAGATCACAGCGGTCACATCTTTTGGCGGTCGTGTTGGCCATCATGACAGCTGCCGTTGACGGGCATGTGACGTTTTCCCCTCATCATTACCTGGTCTCCGTGCGTCGTACTGGACCTCAGTGGAGGGACGCAGATACCCGCAACCCCAACGGAGTTGGCAGTGGTAGGGCCCCCACCGGGCCGATCGAGTAAGCAGTCTGGCGGTCCGTCCCTCACTTCTTCACGACTGATGGGTCGGCCCCGCAGTGCCCGAGGATGCTGTGCCGGTTGGTGAAGTGGAGGCGTCCGATGCCAGTGGATGCACGCGCTGAGGTCGATGAGCCGTCAGGCAACTAGTGTCGGACGCAGGCCGATTGGATGGCATCTGAGTGCACCCAGCTACGAAGGGCGGAGCAATTCCCCTCGTTGCGCGGGCTGTTGCAGCCAGCGCGCACAGCCCGCAGCGTGCTCGGGGTCGTTGGCGTCCTGACAGCGGGCTGCCTGGGGGAGCCGTCTGAAATGGCCTGCGGCGAGGGTGGGCAGCACATTGCAAGGCTGGCGGTCAGCCTGTCACAGAGATCACTTACGTCCGACAAGCGCCGTTCGGTACCATGCCCCGAACGGGGGATTTCGGCTGGCGTGGATGAGTAGTAGCCCGCTCACCGCACGAAGCTTGAGAAGTTCCGCCACGTGTCGCTCCATGGAGCGCACAGACGAATCGGCCGCACAGGATTGATCGGGCACACCGGGTACGGAGCGTGAAGATGGACTTCGATGTCGCCGCTCCCGACCCTGCCGGCATGGTGGCTTCGCTCAGTTCGCTCGGCTACTCGCTTCCCGCCGCCGTCGCAGACCTCGTGGACAACAGCGTCTCGTCAGAGGCAAAGAACATCGACGTCGACTTCACATGGGACGGACAGAGCTCCTGGATCGCTGTGACGGACGACGGCAGGGGGATGACGGAGCCTGAGCTGGTGACCGCCATGACGGTGGCGGCCCGCGGACCGTCGGCCGAGCGGAGTGCCACGGACCTCGGCCGTTTCGGTGTGGGACTGAAGTCCGCTTCCTTCTCGCAGTGCCGCAAGCTCACCGTCGCCACGGTCAGAGACGGAGCCTGGCACGTCCGAACATGGGACCTCGGTGTCGTGGAGCACTACAAGGAGTGGCGGCTCCTCCGCGACCCCGGCGACACGACCACAGCCCTCCTGTGTCGGGTCGCGGGAAGTATGCAGCACGGGACGGTCGTCCTGTGGGAGCAGCTCTCCGGTTATCACAACACCGCCGTGACCAGTGACGACGAGAAGACGCAAGCCCAGTTTTACGCGGAGGCGGAGCGTACCGAAGCCCACCTCTCGATGGTCTTCGCCCGTTTCCTGCAGCGTCCGGCCCGATGCCGGATCCGGGTGCGCGGATCCGACCTCCCCCCGTGGGACCCCTTCCTGTCCACACATCCGTCGGTACAACGGATCCCCCGGGAGTCTCTGCCGTTGGGGTCGCAGTCGGTGCGTGTGGAGCCCTTTGTGCTTCCGACGGCGCAGCGCCTCTCGGAGGTTGAGTACGAGTCGGCCGCCGGCCAGAGGGGATGGCTGGGGCAGCAGGGCTTCTACGTGTACCGCCGTGACCGCCTGATCCTGGCTGGCGACTGGCTGGGGATCCGCGGTCTTCGACGTGAGGAGAAGTACAACCTCGCGCGGATCGCCGTGGACATTCCTGCGGAGGCCGACGTCGACTGGGGCGTGGACGTGCGCAAGGCGAGCGTGGTCCCTCCCGTCTCCTTACGTCGACACCTGGAGAGGATCGCCAGGTACACCCGTGAGGCGGCCTCCCGTTCCGCACGACAGCGTGGTCAGGTGGTGTCGCGTGCGCACGGTGATCCCCTGAAGTTCGCCTGGAACGTGAAACGTCAGGACGGCCGGATCGTCCTGCGTATCAACAGGAAACACCCCTTGGTGAAGGCGGCGGTAGATGACCACGGCGGTAACCCGGAGGTCGTCCGCTCGATGATCCGCCTTCTTGAGGAGACGGTCCCGGTCACGGCGCTCCGCATGCTCCACGAGACCGACACAGTCGACGACCCCGAACCCTTCGGCGGTCCGGGGCCGGCAGCTCCGGAGACCGTCGCCGTCGCCCGTCAGGTGTACGAAGCACTCCTGGGGCAGGGCCGGACCCCCGAAGAAGCTCGGAGAGTACTCAGCTCCATGTCCCCCTTCGACGAGCAACAGGGTTTCTGGAACTCCTGACCCACCCGGTAGTCCCTACTCCGAACCGACCCGGCCGTTGGAGGTCGCTGTGAGCACCGCCCACGAAGACAGTCTCGAGAAAGCCGAGCAGACCGCGGTGCTGCTCTTGCCTGGCGACCGGCACGCAACGCCGGCCGAGGTCGACTTCGCCGTGAACACCGCGGTCAGCATCCTCGCCGCCCAGGGGATCACCGTGGAGCGGGACCAGGTGCGGAAGGTGCTCGAGGCCCGAGCCTCAGTGTTCCAGGCTGATTCCTCCGCGATGACAAACGACGAGGGGCACGTGCCCTGGCTCGCCGACGCGAAGGCCGACCGGAAGTGGGACTTCTGGGATCGTTACCGGCGCTACCTCCTAAGCGTGTCCAAGCTCCCGACTCAGGTCGTGCGCCGACTCGACCAGAGCACCGACGACGTTCTCGGTGAACTGGAGGACCCCCAGAGGGAGGGTACTTGGCGCCGGACCGGGCTTGTGATCGGGCAGGTCCAGTCCGGCAAGACGGGGCAGTTCATCGGGCTCGCCGCCAAGGCAGCCGACGCCGGCTACCGGCTCATCGTGGTGTTCGCTGGGATCCACAACGACTTGCGCAGTCAGACCCAGCTCCGTATCGACGAAGGGCTTCTCGGGTTCGACACCCAGTACCAGTTCCGCTCGGACGACGACGCGCATCGTCATATCGGTGTCGGCGCGATGTCGCACGGAAAGCGGCTTAAGGCGGCGTCACTCACCACCAGTCACGAGAAGGGGGACTTCGCCCGGAAGACGGCGGTCTCCGCCAACGTGCCGGTGGGCAGCGTCCCGGTGGTCCTCGTGGTCAAGAAGAACCGTCGGATCATCGACAACCTTCGCGACTGGGTGATCGACAACCACGGCGTGGAGGACCCGGAGACCGGCCGGATGGTCGTTCCCGACCTGCCCCTGTTCGTGATCGACGACGAGGCCGACAACGCCGGGGTGAACACTTCCAAGGACCCCGACACCAAGCCGTCGGCGATCAACAAGGCCATCAGACAGTTGGTCAACAGCTTCACGAAGGCGTCCTACGTCGGCTACACCGCGACCCCCTTCGCGAACATCTACATCAACCCCGACACGGACCACGACGAGCTCGGCCCAGACCTCTTTCCGGAGAGTTTCATCCGCACTCTGCGGGCACCGTCCAACTACCTCGGTCCCGAGCGTCTCTTCGGTCTGCAGACCGACGGCGACGAGGAAGACATCGATCCACTGCCGCTCATAAGGCACATCAAGGACACGGACCTCTGGGTACCGGACAAGCACAAGTCACACCTCCGGGTTCCGGACTTCCTGCCGGCGTCGCTGCAGCGCGCCGTTCGGTCCTTCGTCCTGACCTGTGCGGCGCGCCGAGCGCGCGGGCAGATCGCAGTGCACAACTCCATGTTGGTGCACGTGACCCGCTTCACCGCCGTGCAGCAGCAGGTCCGCGACCAGGTCGACGCCCACGTGCGTCTGCTCTTCGACGTCCTCCAAGACCGGTTCAGCAGTGCCCGCGAAGAGCTCGAGGAAGAGCTGCGGCAGCTCTGGGAGGAGGACTTCGTCCCCTGCACAGAGGACATGGCTGGGGACAGGCTCGACTGGGAGGACGTCGAACCGCATCTTCACGCCGCCCTCGCGAAGATCACTGTAATGGCCGTCAACGGTGCGGCGAAGGACGCCCTTCAGTACTACGAGCGCCGGGAAACCGGCCTGTCGGTCATCGCCGTCGGCGGTGAGAAGCTCTCCCGCGGTCTGACCCTCGAAGGGCTGTCGGTCAGCTACTACCTGCGGGCCTCCAAGACGTACGACACCCTGCTGCAGATGGGCCGCTGGTTCGGCTACCGCCCTCGCTACGAGGACCTGTGCCGGCTGTACACGACACGTACGCTGCAGCGCCAGTACGCGGAGATCACCGCGGCCACCGACGAACTCAGGCGTGACGTCGAGGAGATGTCCGCGGTGGGACTTACCCCCCGCGAGTACGGTCTCAAGGTCAGGACCTCGTCGCTCGGCCTCGGCATCACGGCCTCAAACAAGATGAGGCAGGGGACACGTGTCCGCCTCAGCTACTCCGGTGAGCTCCCCGAGACGACCGTCTTCGACCTAGCCGAGAAGGCGGTGCGTAACAACCACGAGCTCCTCGAGTCGTTCGTCGCGCGTCTCGACGCGCTCTCCGCCGGAGAAGTGGATGAGCGGAGCGGGAGCATCACCTGGAGTGGCGTAGCAGCCTCGGACGTCACCGAGGGCTTCCTCGACTACTACCTCACCGACAGGCAGGCCCAGCGGGTGCGGCCGGCCTTCATCGCGGAGTACGTACGCCAGTGCGCCAGGCACGGTGAGCTGGGTAACTGGACGATCCGCCTCGCCAGCCGGCTGCCCGAGGCAAAGGAAGTCGAGATCGCAGGCCATTCCGTCGGTCTCATCACGCGCAGGCACTCCAAGTCTTCGGAGGTCGTTCCCGGCCGCTACACGATCAAGCGTGTTCTCAGCCCCGCCGACGAACTCTGCGGCCTTACCGACGAACAGAAGCGCCGTGCGCTGAGGGCCACGAAGGAGGCCGCGAAGGGGAAGCTCAACCGGAAGGGTGAACCGCTCGATCCCGACTCCCCCCGTGGCCGGCCTCTGCGCCACCAACGCCGCTCTGACCAGCCGTTGCTTCTGCTTTACCCCCTCAGCCCTGCCGAGGTGGCCAAGTCGTCCGGAAACCCTGAGCCGGTCGCTCCCCTGGTCGGGTTCGCCATCAGCTTCCCGTTCTCCCGTCACCAGTTGAAGACCGAGTACGTGGTGAACGACATCTGGTTCAAGCAGGACATGGAGTTCGACGACTTCGAGGACGAAGAGTGATCGACGAGAGCGTGTGGCAGGAGCTGGAGGCCCACCAGCAGGCCCCGGGTAGGTCAACCCGGAGGCTCCACCCCGACTCACCGCACGACATCCACGTGTCGGTGACGCACCCCACCCTCCGACGGATGCTGTTGCTCGGCACCGATGCCAGGACCGCCGACATTGTGCGCCGAGAGATCCACGAGCTGCCGGCCACCCGTGGTCTGCAGCTGGGCCTGTCGTCGGTGTCCGGCAACCACTACGAGCTCCAGGTGATGCTCACCGACGACGAACTCGCGGAGGTGTTCACCCCGCTCGTCTGCGACATCGCAGAGGTGGTACAGGATGCACCGACCAGCGAGACGGCGGCGGAGGCCGCGGTTCGCCGCTACGTCCGGTGGCAGCAGCTGCTGCGCTCCGTGTCGCGCGACGGACTGTCCCGACAGGCCCGGTGCGGCCTCTTCGGCGAGCTCCACTTCCTCCTTGAGCACGTGCTGACGACTGTCGGCCAGCACACAGCTGTCAGCTCGTGGACCGGACCACGGCAGACCAACCAGGACTTCCAGCTGCCCGGCGTCGCGGTCGAGGTGAAGGCGACCACGGCCCGCTCTCCCCGGACGGTCCAGATTGCGAGCGAGCGGCAGCTGGACACGGCCGACTCGACGCCTCTCGTACTGGCCCATGTCGTCCTCGACGACCGGCAGCGGGGGTTCGGCATGAGTTTGAACGCCCTGGTGGACGAGATACGAGCCCGACTGACCTCACCGTCCGCCTCCCAGCGCTTCGAGGGGCTGCTGGTCCAAGCCGGCTACCTGTCGAACCAACGGGACCTCTACGACCACGATCGCTATACCCTTCGCAGCAGTGACTTCTGGACGGTCGGGGAGGGTTTCCCCCGGATCGTCGAGGCCGCGCTGCCGCCCGGGGTCGGCAACTGCACCTACACCATTGATGTGTCGGCTCTGGCCCCCCACAGCGTTACCGCCGAGACATTGGTCGACCTGATCCGAGGAACCCATGGCTGAGCACGACCTCCACGAGTACTCCCGCGCGCTGGTCGCCGACATCCAGGCGCTGACGGACGCCGACGGCGGTTCGAACCCGAACACCTTCACCCGGCACGTACTCGAGATCCTCGAGGAAGCCGGTGTCGTCACCGACGCGGCACTCGCCTACCACTTCTCTCGGGGAGTGGAGATCTACGGCTACGGCTTGCCCGAGGACGGGTCCAGCCTCGACCTCTACACCACGGACTTCAACCTGACACCGTGGAGCAGCAAGCTGACCAAGGCCGATTCTGACAGGTTCTTCCGCAGGTTGTTCGCGTTCCTGGGCAAGCACCGTGCCATTCGCCCCAACCAGGTGGACAACACCGACCTGCACGACATGTGCGTCGGCGTGGAGAAGGCGCTGTCGAGCGTTCCGAAGATCCGTCTCTTCCTACTCAGCAACCGGGTCAGCACGACGAACGCCCCGGAGCCCAGCGAGTTCGAGGGGATCCCAGTCACCTACGAGCTCTGGGACCTCGCGCGGCTCCACAGGCACGAGACCTCCGGGAGTATCGGCGAGCCCATCAAGGTGACCTTCGAACGTCCCCTTCCCTGCCTGGCGGCTCACAGCGACGAGCCGAACTACTCGGTCGTCCTGGCCGTGATTCCCGGTCGGCGGCTGGCCGAGCTGTACAAGGAGCACCGGACCCGGCTGCTCGAACTCAACGTTCGGTCCTTCCTGCAGATCCGCGGTGGCGTTAACAAAGGCATCCGCGACACCCTGCTGAACGCCCCGGGCAAATTCCTCGCCTATAACAACGGTGTGACCGCAACAGCCTCGGACGTGGACTTCGAGACCGACGAGGCCGGCAACCCTGTCGCCATCAGGGGCATGACCGGTCTCCAGATCGTCAACGGCGGCCAGACCACCGCCTCGCTGCACCACGTCCTGACCCGTGACAAGCGGGACCTGGACGGGGTCCACGTGCAGATGAAGCTCACGATCGTCGATCCCGCGTACCTGTCCGAGATCGTCCCGGAGATCTCCCGGTACTCCAACACCCAGAACAAGGTGACGATGGTCGACTTCGATTCGAACCACGAGTTCCACGTCGCCTTTGAGCGTGTCTCCCGCAGTCTGTGGGCTCCTGCTGCCGACGGCAGCGGCCAGGAGACACGATGGTTCTACGAGCGGGCACGAGGCCAGTACACGGACAAGGCCGCCGAATACGAGGGCCGCTCGGCCCAGCGTAAATTCAAGTTGATCACGCCGACGCGGCAGAGATTCAGCAAGTCCGACCTGGCCACCTTCGTGCACTCCTGGGAACAGCTCCCGTACTGGGTGAGCCGCGGTGCCCAGAAGAACTTTGTCCACTTCATGGATCGGATCGAGAAGTCCGACCCCGTCGTGGACGCGCAGTACTGCAAGCGTGCCATCGCCACCGCTCTCCTGTTCCAGGCTGCCGACCGGATCGCCCGTACGCACTCTGCCGGCAGCCACAAACGGCTTATCACGACCTACACGGTCGCCCGGCTCTCGCTCGCCGCCGAGAAGCGGATCGACCTCGACAGGATCTGGAACGAGCAGGACATCACAGATGCCCTGAGGGACGCCCTCGACGAACTCTGTCCTCTGATTATGGAGACAGTGATCTCCGGCGACCGGCACGTGTCGGAGTGGGCGAAGAAGCCCGACTGCTGGGACGAGGTGGCGCGCATCCCGTGGATGCTCCCTGACGCGCTAGCCACTGAGCTCACGGCCGAGCCCTTCGAGATAGCCTCTCCCGAAAGCACCGAGTCCGACGAGGCCGAAGCCGCCGTCGAGGACGTCCCCAGCGAGGAGTGGCAGGCTCTCGCGGACTGGGCCCGCGAAGGCCGGATCCTGCGCTCCGTGGACAGGCAGCTCGCCGACCGTGTCGCGCAGCGTCTGTCCCAGGGGCGACGAGTCACCGGGGCCCAAGCCAGACAGGCGATGGAGATCTACGAAGAGGCCCTGCGGCAAGGATTCCACCCCGGGCCCGTCGGCCTCGATCACGAGACCGCGTGAGAGCGGCAGGTCCGGACAGCCGGGCCTGCTGCTAGAGGGTTCCCTCGCCCAACAGGTCGTTCGCGTCTTCTGACGCCTCAGCGCGATGTGCCTGTCCCGGTCGCTGAACACGAGCAGCTTGGTGCCCGGGCTGTTGCCTGCTTCGGTGAAGATCCCGAGCGGCAGTTCCACATGGCCTGCCTCGTCGACGTCGAGCGTCGGGCTCTGTTTTCGGCTGCACCGTAAGGTCGCTCCTCGCTGTACGGCGGGCTTCGTACTGCCCCGGTACTCCGCCACGGTCTTCGTCGACGGCTGCTTCTGGCACGGCTGCCCGTCTCATGGCACTCGGCGCTTCCGGGGGACCGAACGCCTCGCGCTGGGAGCTCAAGATCACGCCCAATATGGAGAGGGACGCCAGGAACTCCGAAGCGGCGAGGGACGCCGGATGGACCGTGGTGCGCATCTGGGAGTGTGAGGTCAGGGCTGACGCCGGGCGGGCCGCCCAGCGCGTCACCGACGCTGCACGCCACAGCGTCCCTGTTCCCCCGGGCGCACTCTGTCAGCCTGCCGTCAGCGCAGCATCAAAGGTGATTCCGGCTCCCTCGTCCTCCTGCGGACGGGTGGGACAGTAGTCGCTCAGCGGGCAGCTTCCACAAACTGGCTGCTTGTCCCGGCACAGGTTCTCGCCGATGAACCTGATGGCGGCCATGCGCACCGGTGCATCTCGGCCAGCGCCGAGAAGCTTGATGAGGTTGAGCCGCCCCTCGGTCAGTCGGTTGGTCAGGTGCGATTCGTTCTGCTGCACCCTCGCAGCAACCCGCAACGCGCTCTGGCTGACCAGCATTATGTCGCCGCCGGCCAATAGTCTGAACAACGCGAGCTCAGCCGGCTTCAGCCCCATCACCTCGCTGTGCTCAAGAACCGAATCCGCGTCCACCCAGACCTCGGGCCTGCCGACGACCGGACCAAGTCGGTCTTCCAGACGCTTGCGGACTGCTGCTGTCGGCGCCGCCTTGACGAGGGCGAGGTAGACGTCCTGTGTCAGTTCCTTGTGTCCAGCGACATCGTCCATCACGTTAGAGAGCAGCTTCGGGTGCAGCTTGCTTCCCGAGAGCACCGCCATGACGAGAGCTCCGAGCGGCTTCATCTTCCGCCCCCTGGGGAACTGATACCACTGCTTACCCGCGCGCTGCTCCTTAGCCCAGCGGGTCAGCTCCGCACGTACCTTCGGCCACTTGTCTGCGGCCTCGTCCCCGGCGGGAACATCCTGCGGCAGGAGAACCCGGGCTGCGGCTTCGCCCAGTAGCGGGGGCACCGCGTTGCCGATCTGCCGGAAGGCATCGCTCCGCGTACCTGCGAACCGAAAGTGGTCCGGGAAGGTCTGGATCCTCGCGGCTTCACGCACGGTCAGGGTTCGTGGCTCTTCGGGATGGATGTACCAGTAGCCGTCCTTGGCGATGTGCGCAGTGATAGTGCGGCTCAACTCGTTCCAGTCGAGCTTCTTGTACTTGTCGGTGAACTGCTCCGCGTCGTATCGCTGGAATTCCTTCTCGTTGTCTTCCAGCTTCTCCTCAAGCTCGGAGTAGAGGGTTTTGGAATCCATGACCGTAAAGATCCTGAAGTCGTCTTCACGAACCCGTCGCGTCATGTGGTCGTGAATTACACCCTTATCTGCCCTTTTGCGCATCTCCTTGGCGAAGGAAGAGGGCTTCGGCTCCTGCTGCTCGTCGTAGTCGCGAACTCGGGAACCTACCGGTTCCAAAGCCTCCGGATTGAGCGCAGGAAGGTCGCCGATGGCATCCCAAAGGGTGGTCTGTTTCTTCGGCTTACCCCATGCGAAACCGCCACCGTCTCTCCGCGCGAGCAGGATCAGACGCTTCCTGTGCTGCGGCACGCGATAGTTCCACGCATCGACGAGACGCACCTCGGTCACGTACCCAAGACTCTCCAGCTTTGCCTCGATGATGCGGATCACGCTGAAATCATCGCCGAGCCCCATGTCAGGGACGTTCTCCATGAGGACGGCGCGTGGAAGGAGCCGCTCCACCGCATCGACGTAGGCGCGCCAGAGTTCCTTACGGAGATCGTGCGGGTCACGGTTGTGGTACTCGACCAAGTGCCGGATCTTGCTGCGTCCGGCACGACTGAACGGCTGGCAGGGGGGACCTCCCGCCACGATGTCGATCTCGGCGCCGGAGTCAAGGATTCGCTGGATGAACTCGCCTCGCTGGCAGTCGTCCCCGAGGTCGACACAAAGGCTCATTCCCGGGAAGTTCGCTGCATGTGTCTCGCGAGCTCGCTCGTCGAAGTCCACGGCCGCAGCGGTTGTCCATCCAGCCCGCTGAAGGCCCAGACTCAGCCCGCCGGCGCCCGAGAAGAGGTCAACAGCCAGGCGTTTACCTTTTCCGTATCCGGATTGGACCCATTTCTTGAAATCATCCGGCTCACAGTGGTGCCTGTGCTTGTCCAGCTTGAGGCAGTCGCTCCGCTCCAGGGGCACGCCATACGTGTTTTTCTCCCCCTTCTCCTTCGCCACGACCCACTCCTCCGTACCTGCCGACCCGAACGAGCTCCAGGAGATCACGCCCGATGCTGGAGAGGCAAGGTTTCCGGCGGTCCGCGCCGCCATGGAGCCTCGACTGTCACGCGGGTGACCTGCCTGGCGAACACTGCCTTTCACTCACCGTGTCCGGGTGATGACTCGCAGCAGTGCCCTCCTCTAGAGACACCCCATGTTAAAGGACATCCCTTGAGGCACCCCTCGCGACCGCTCCGTTCCGAGGCGACACATCCACGAGCACCGCGAACCCTCGAGCCAGAAGAGACGTTCAACCACAGGGCTGCGCCTCCTTCATGGGCATCGCACGCACTGGTCGAAATGTTCTGAGCACCGTCTTCAACGCCCTCTTCGCCGCTAAGGTCGCAGTTGGTGCTCCATGGGTGGAGGGGCGGGGTTGCGAAGCGGCCAGAAGGGCGAGCGTGGACTCCGAAAACACACAGGCGTTTCTACGTCCCCATGCGCGCTGATGAGCGCACTTGGCGAGGGGCTGATCGGCAGCGAGCGATTGCGCTACCGATCTGGTCAAGAATGCCTACGGCGCCCATGTCAGCCTGGTCGTGATCAGTTCAACGAGCCGCTGGAGGAGGGTTACGGCTCCATCGAGGTACGGGACGAGGTCACGGTATGTCTCCCGGGGCCGCCCGGGGCACCTGGATGGAGATCGCCACACCGTTCCAGCACCGCGCTCAGCAGTGAGCAGTTCGGTCGGCGTGAGGTTGAAACAGGAAGAGTCCTGACCTGCGGTGTCCCGTAGTGTGACCGTTCTACTCGCTAGTTGCCGCCCCACCGTTTCATCGGAGCGCATACCCGTCCCACAGTGGGCCGCCGGCCTGATCCAGCACCTCTGCCACGACCGCGGCGAAGACGCTCATGTGCCCGGCGATCGCTTGCTCTGCGGCCTCAGTCAATGCGCTGTGCAGCCTGGGATCGGCCGCCGCCAGCCGCCGCGACAACCACTTGCCACCGCCGAGCCACTGTCCGCTGGCCAGCAGGGCCAGGTGCGAAGCCCGCTGCAGCATGTGCGAGACCAAGTACACCCGCTCGGCGGGGTCCGCGCAGCCACGTAGGTCGTCGAGCAGGTCGGTCAGGGCGTACCGATGCTCGTCCCGCTCACGGTCAGAGAGCGGCGGCGGGCCCGCAGCCCAACGCTGTCGCGCCTCAGCCTGGAGCGAAGCACCCAGCCCGTCCGTGTCCACCAGGAGCATGCCCTCGGAGCACATGGCGAGCAACGGCGAACTCCGCTTCGCGGTCTCCTGATCGGCGAAGCTGTGCCAGACAGCCTCGGTTTGCACGAACAACTCCACTGGCCAGCCGTGGTACAGCAAGTTCTCACGGTAGGGCGCGGGTGGCCCGTCCAATAGGACCACGATATCGAGATCCGACGTGGGCGTCCGGCGGTCGGTCAGCACGCTGCCGGCAAGGAAGGCCGCTTGAGCGGCGGGGAACCGATCCCGCACCAGTGCGCGGGCGGTGAGCACGGGATGATCCATGTTTGCAGCGTATGTGTCGACAGCAGTCTGATGGGAGGGTGAGCGCGCCTCCGGGGGTGCACACGACGGAAACACGAGAGGACTCTTCCGCCACGTGGTGGGACACCCTCCACGGTCAAAACTTGTGAACGTTCAGCGGCCCAGTGATCGCGTTTGCTGTCCAGAATCATGAACAACGCTGTTAATGGCAGTAGACGAAGCCGCCCACCGCCAGCCACAGGGATCTACCCGCCCATGTCATGGATACGCTCGGGCAGGCAGGGTGGAAAAGTCGCCATTCTGCTTGTGGGCACTTGGCGGGGCCGGCACGACGGCCGTCATGTAACGGTGGGCGCCGCTCGGGCTCTTAGGAGCCGTGCCTCGGCATGCCGAGGCACGGTGAGAGGCGGCAGGCGGAGATCACTGAGGACGGCCGCTCCTGCTGAAGCATGGCCACCACCAGGGCCGCCCTCCAGCGGGCTCCGCGAATGCAGCGGACGGCGGGGCGCCCGGGCCCAAGCCGAGGTTTCCCGTCCTCCTCGTCAGCGGGCGCCCCTACAGGAGAGGAAGCCGGCATCGGCGCGTGTTGTGAGGCCGCCGAGGCAGTCACTGACTGAAGCCGGTGCCGCCTTGGTCGCGGACGTACAGAAGGCAGATCGATTCCTCCGGATTCCGGATCCGAGTGACGCAGAGCGCGCCTGCTACCGCAGGGCATTCGACGCCGCACGCCAGTACGCCCCAGAGGCAGTCAGCGCGCCCTGGATGCCCGCGGACGGGTGCCTCGCCCAGTCCGCAGACAGTCCGCAGGACTCCCGTAAGCGCCTGCCGGCGACCAACGCAACCAATCGGCGAATTCCCAGGTCAGCTCCCTAGGAGAAGTCCCGCCGCAGGTCGAAATCGCCCGCCCGACGTTCCGCTTCAACGTCTGATCCACTGCCTGGTTCACTACGCAGCAGAAAGCCCCGGCCGCTCCCAGCAGCCGGGGCTCTTCGCTGAACGCAACGCCCTCAGGTCGGAAACTCCCCGAGCCAGGAACGCTGCACCAGATGCTTGGGCAGGTACTCGGACTCGACCTCGATGGGGATGCCTCCGTCGTACGCGAAGCAGCGCGATCGCAAGGGGCCCCAGGGCAATACGGCCGTCGGGATCCTTGGCCCGGTCCTCGTCGGCCGTCCAGTAGGCCTTGTGCAGCTCCAGCGCCTCCACCAGGGCGGGGCTGAAGCCGGCCTCGTCCTTGCGGACGAAGCGGTGGAACAGGTCGATGGGTGGGTACAACACGCCCTGCAGCAGGTCGCGGGGGGCGACCGAGACCGCTTCGGGGTACGAATTCTCGATCGCGGCGACCAGCTTCTCCACCAACCCCGGACGCCGCAGCCAGTAGGTCTGCAGGGTGTCGACCCAGTGGTAGACGTACTCGTCGTACTCGCCCTCGGGGGCCCGCAGGCGGTCCAGAGGAATCTCGCAGAGCCGCGTCATCCGCTGCTGGTCGCGGCAGACAATCGTCAGCCAGAAGGCCGTGAGCCAGTTGCCGGCGTCGGCGTACGCGCGCGGGCCGATGGCGGGCAGAGTCCGTACCTCGCGGTCGATGCGGCACTCCACCGTGCCCTCGGCGGTGCCCGTCACGTCGAACAGCGCCGACCCCAGTTGCATGCGGTGACCACGGCTTCCCACGTCTCCAGCGCCGCTGCCTGGGGGTCAAGCGTGCACCGTGCGTCCACATGCAGGAGGGCGGTGCGAAACGTCGATTCGATCATGGTCGGCGACGTCTCGAGCCGGGCAATGGACTTGCCCTAGCTCTGCCCGAGAGCGTCAGCCCAGCGCGCGGTATTGGGACCTGCGGCACAATGCCGAGGAACGATGCGCAATGGCGAAACCTCCTAAGCGTGCCCTTCTCAAGCTTTGTGTGCCGCCCCATTACTATGACCGCGCAGGGCGTCACGAATTAGAGCGCTGCTTGGATCGCATCGGCTGCCCAGTGAGCCTCGTCATTCCCGAGCGTCTTCGGTGAGAAGTTCAGGGACCGGACATGCTCAAGGAACCCGTCAGGAACGGACACGCCGTACTCCCGGGCTAAATTTCCCAGTACGTTGGCCATGTCCACCTCCCGTCGGCGGAGAATCCGAATGGGGCGGACAACGCCTTTGCTGTATCCAGACGGTCTGCGACGTTTCCCGCGGGCATCAGCTAGGAGAATTCGTCCAGGTGGCATGCCAATGGCTTACGAAGCGAGTGGACCCGGAGGTCGACCCTCTCCCGTATCGATACCTGTTCGAATCGGCTGGCGTCGGCGGATTCGATTTCGAAGAAAGTCGGGAGAATGTGCTTCTGGATATCTACCGCCCAATGGGAGGTGTCACCGGCTGGGAATGACGGGGCGTGACCTGTTTTTTACAGGCGAACCTGGACGTATTTCGTGACCTCTAGGAGTCGGGCCTTGTTCTGTTCGGGAACCTGGTAGTCATTGCTTCTGATGTGCTCGATAAACCCGTATGGGAGCTCCAGGTGATGCGTCCGGATGTAGAACGAGAGGTCCCCGCGCCAGAGCCACTCTCCGTCGGTGAAGAGGGAGTCGCCGCTCAGTACGGATTTTCCGGAGCCAAGCACATCTTCGGAGGATCCCATGACGCTGAGGATCTCGTAACCCTGCGCCAGGTATTCTGTGATGCGTGCGGCGTCCTCGTAGGGGAGCGGTGCGAGGTGATCACGCACGCTGCCCGCGGGAACCCCGTAGGACGAGGGCCACAGCTCCTGGTAGAAGCCCGCGATCTTCATGATTCTTGTCCTCCGTCAGTGCAGCATGGGCAGGAAGGTTCGCCAGTATCCCCCACCGAAGATGACCGGCGTCTGGCCGGGGCCGAGCTCACGCATGACTCCGACCTTATTGGTGGGCGCCTTCACTGGAACACCCAGTTCGTTAGCGATGGACTGGGCTGCCGGCACGTCCAGCGCGCCTTCTGCGACCGTTCCGGTGTGGCACGACACCAGCCGGACGGGTCCGCCCTTGTAGCTCGGGTTGGCGCGAATCGCCTCGGCAATGTGTGTGGGATGGGTGTTGCCGGCCGAGAACCCAACCCCGGACTCGTTGACGCGACCGGGGACGAAGAATCCCTGGTTATTGCCGTGAACAACTACGTCATGGTGTCGGTCGAGTGGTTGCACGAGATCGAAATTCGTGTGAGTGGCACGGTCGTAACCGATGGCTGTACGGCCGTCCTTGAAGTAGGCCGGGTCACCTGTGTCCAGTATTACGTCGCCTGGCTCCTTGGGGGGTGCCGGAATTGTGGATTCAGGAGCAGACCGGGCTTCGTAATCACGCCGGGTTCCCATGTCGGATGTGCCGTCGCCGGGGGCATCATCCGAAGTGATGGACATGTCGTCCTGTCCATGGTGGCTGTGCTCCCCGCTGCCATCAGACTCGTGCCCCTTCCCGGAAACTTCCTCAGAAGCGGCCTGGTCACTGTCTGTGCCGTGTGCGTGCGGTTCGCCAGACGCAGGATCCGTCGAGTGGGGTGAGTCGGGAGCGTTGAGCCCTCCTTCGCCATGGTGGGCTGCCCCACTACTCGGGCTCCCGACGTGGGCCGGGCTGTCGGCGCCGTGTGTACCGCCATCGAAGGCACTGTCGCCGGTGCGCTCGAAGCCGACTCTGTCACCAGCATGTCGCACGGTGTCGACGGCGCGGTTACCTGCCCCCACCAGCTCGGGTTCCTTGATGCCGTGGCCGACGTGACTTCCATCGACTGACTTGAGGTCTGGGTGGCCCACTTCTCTGGGGACATCGGCGGCCTGGTGAAGGGTGTTGCCGTGTTGGTCCAGGTAGTTGCCCTGGTTGTCGAAGTATTGGGCCGGTTCGCCCGGGTTGGTGGGCAGTTTGGTGGCGTTCTCGGGGAGCGCGGGGACGTCGTCGGGCAGTTTGACGTTGCCGTCGGGCAGCCTGGTCGCGCCTTCCGGTACGGCCGCGCCCTCGGGGAGGCGCACGGTGCCGTCGGGGAGCTTGAGCGAGCCCTCGGGCAGCTTGATGGCGTCCGCGGGGAGGGCCGGTACATCGATCTTGCCGATGCCCTTGATGCTCTTGGCGATGTCGCCGATCTTGGAGAGGCCCGCGCCCGCGGCCTTTCCCACGTAGGTCATCGGGTCGATGAGCTTGCCGGCCTTGCCCGCCACCGACAGGGCCTTGGCGACGGCGCCGGCCTTGCCCGCGCCGGCTGCCGCGCCGCCGGCGCCGCCGGTGAGGACGGTGGTGACGACGTTGAAGGTGACCGCGCCGGCGGCGCGGCCGGGGTTCTTGCCCCATTCGTCCCAGGCGACCAGGGCCTTGCCGGTTTCCTTCATGGCGGTGCGGGAGTCGCGCAGCCAGGAGGGGAGTTTGTCGTCGGGGAGGGTCAGGAACGCGGCTGCCGCGGGGCCGCCGATGGTCACGATGGCCAGGCCGGTGGCGAGCTGGGCGAGGCCCTTCCAGGCCTGGCCCATGGCGTCCCAGCCGCCGAAGCCCACCAGGGTGCCGAGGCCCTTGATGGTGCCCCAGATGCCGTCGACGATCAGGCCGTCCCAGACGAAGGACTTGACCCAGTGGCCGACCTCGTACCAGTGGTGCTTCTCCTCCACCGGGTCGCCCCAGGGGAGTTTGGCGTTCTTCATGTCCTCGGCGTTGAAGCCGTACTGGTGGTCTTTCTTGGAGCCGTCGCCGGCCACCATTTTGGGGCCGTTCCAGAGGGCGACGATCTTGTTGTAGCAGGTGCGTTCGGCTGCCCAGAACGCGGCGACGGTGGCGGTGATGTCGTCGCGGATCTGGTTGTGCTCGGCGATCAGGTCCTCGTCGTAGTCGCCGTCCTCGTCGTCCTTGTGGTCGCGGATGAAGGCCCTGGCCTTCCGCTGCAGCGACTCCAGTTTCGGGACGAGGGGGCGGATTTCGTCGGCGTAGGAGGAGAGGGCGGAGGAGACCGTTTCCAGGTCGTCGGCGAATTCGTCGGCGCGGGTCTGGACCGGTTTGGTGGTGGCGAAGAGCTGCTCCGCCTCCGGCGCCTTGTAGAACGCGGAGAGGCCCTGGAAGTGGGAGTGGACGTCGGAGCCGGTCTTGCGGATGTGGCCGGCGTCCTTCTTGAGGGCGGCGTGGTCCTTCTCCAGCTGCGGCAGATCGCCGGTGTACAGCGGAATCTGGTCCGGCTTGAGTTCGATCTTCATCGCTACCGCCCCCCGACTGCGGCATACCGTTATGCCGATACGTTTCGCCTCGCTGTCCGCCCCCGGAACCGGCCCCCACCGGCCGCCCCGGCGCGGCAGTCACCCCGCGTTACGGACATGACTTTTTGTATCACGAGGTACTGACAGTCGCGTCCGCCCCGTCGGTTCCCTCGGCTCCCTCAAGGCGCCGGGTTCACGCACCCTTCAGATGCCGCATCAGCCGTTCGAAGTCCTGCCAGCCCGAGAGGTCGGAGGGGTCGCCGGGGAGGGGGTAGTACATCGCCGGGCGGGACTTGGGGCCCAGGGGGCGTGGGGGCTCTGCGAGGGGGGTGTTGCGGGTGCGGTCCGCCGGCATTTCACGGACCTCTTCGGCGCCGAGGACGAAGGCCAGGGGGACGCCGGGGCCTTCGAAGCGCGGCGGGACGGCCAGGTCGCGGCGGGCCTTGCGGAGCTGGACCAGCATCGACTGGAGGTGGTGGCGGGTGGCCAGTGCCTCGGCGGCGCGGGGGAGGGCGTCCGCCGGGGGCTCCTCGCCGGGGCCGTAGCCGAACGCGAGGGTGACGTCCTCCTCGACGCCGCCCTTGGTGCGGGTGATGCGGACCGTCGCGAGGCCGGGACGGTCCGGGGAGCCGACGACCACGAGCCAGGTGGGCTCCGGGGAGCGGTCGTGGGCGAGGTCCGTGATCTGGCGCAGGGACCAGGGCAGGTTGGCGGGTTCGGCGGTGCCCCAGCCGGCCGGGGGATCGCCGGTCAGCTCGCGCCAGACCGACTCCAGCGCGCCGCCGAGCACCAGGCGGTCGTCGGCGGGGTGGACCGTACGGAAGGAGACGGCCAGCTGGCGTTCGCCGGTGTCGGTGACTTCCTGGAAGGAGACGGCGAGGGGGGTACGGGCGTCAGCGGGTGTGGCGCCCGGCCCCTCGACGGGAGCGAACAGGCCGTTCTGGAAGCGGAGTACGGCACCGGACAGGCCGTCGTAGTAGCCGTCCCGCTCGTCCTGCACGACCCAGCGCGACGGCCAGCCGGGCAGGCTGTTGCGTACGGCGGGGGAGAGGGTGGTGCCGGCGGGCGTGACGATCTGGAGGCCCAGTTCGGCGTTGGCGACGGCGCGGAACGCGTCCGAGAGCCAGGCCGTCATGGCGACCACCGGGCGGTCCTGGATGACGACGGCGACCTTGTCGGTGAGCACGTCGACGGCGGGCTGCGCGGCCGCGGGCGTGGGCGCGACGCTCACCCCGTCGGTCTCCACCACGGCGAGCGAACGCGCGGCCTCCGGAGGCCAGGCGGAGCCGCCGGCCAGGGAGGCGAGCCGCGCGGAGAAGGTGCCCGCGAGCCGCTCGGCCTCTCCGACGCCGGTCGTGGCGCGGGCCTCCGTCCACCAGAAGGGGAGGGGCGGCGGCGTGGCCCCGAGCAGCCGCTCGGCCTCGCCCGCGACCTGTACGAGCAGGGGCGCCTCGACCGACATCAGCGGGCGGCCCTCCGGGTCGCAGAGCTGCACGACCGCGTCCTCACCCGTCGTCCCGACGAGCTTGTCGGGACCGCCGGAGAGCAGGCCCGCGAGCACGGTCACCGGGTCGGGCATCTTCGGGGTGAGGGTGATGACGTCCTTGGTCATGTGTGCGTCCGGTTCCTGGTCCTGGTCAATGGTCGTGGTCGGAAGGCTGCGCCGGTCGGAGGCCGCCCCGTACGGCAATGCCGCTCCATGGCCGCCTCCTCACCCCTCCGTACACACCGTCTGGATCAGCCGGTTCGGGCGGCCCCGCTGCATGAAGATGCCGCGGCCCGGTGGCTGGAGGGAGGCGTACGTGCCGGGGAACAGCTGGCCCTCGCTGCGGTCGCCCGACATCAGGAGCGCCGAGGCGCCCGACTCGCGCAGGCTCAGCATCAGCGGCTCGTACATGCCGCGGGAGGAGCCCGCGACGCGGCGGGTGAGGACGAAGTGGAGCCCGATGTCGGCCGCTGAGGGGATGTAGGGGAGGAAGGGTTCGAGGGGGGCCTGGCCGGCGGTCGTCAGGACGTCGTAGTCGTCGACGAGGACGACGATCCGCGGGCCGCCGCCCCAGCTGCCCGGCTCCAGGTCCTCCACGTCCGTGCCGTCGCCCGGCAGCCGCTTCTCCAGCTGTCCGGCGACGCCGTGGGCGAGGCCCGCGCACATCTTGGGGTTGTACGCGTAGCCGCCGCGGAACTCCTCGGGGATCGCGCCGCGCAGCCCGCGCCGCGGGTCCATGACGGCGAAGACCAGGTCGTCCTCGCCGTACCGCTCGATGAGGCCGTTGGCGACGGTCTTGAGGAGGTTGGTCTTGCCGCACTCGCTGTCGCCGAGGATCAGCAGGTGCTGGTCGTGCTGGAAGAGGTCGACCATGACGGGCGCCAGCGCCGTCTGGTCCAGGCCGATCGGGACCCGCTGCGGCTCGGCGGCCGGGCCGGGCAGCAGGTGCGGCTCCAGGACGCGCGGCAGGACCCGTACGGGCTGGGCCACTTCGCCGCTCCAGGTGGCGCGCACGGTACGGGCCGTACGCTCCAGGACCGCGCCCAGCTCCGAGGTGTCGGAGAGGCCGTCCGTACGGGGGAGGGCGATCTGCGCGAAGAGCTTGCCGTCGGTCAGGACGCGGCCGGGCTCGTCGGGCGAGAGGGTCTGGGCGAGCTTGCGGTCGATGCTGGACTCGCTGGGGTCGTTCAGCCGCAGCTCGACGCGGGTGCCGAAGTACGACTGGGTGGCGATCCGTACGTCGTTCCAGCGGAGCATGCCCGCGACGACGTGGATGCCGTAACCGCTGCCCCGCTTGAGGATGTCGGCGACCGCCTCGTCCAGCTCCTCGAAGTCGTCGCGCAGCGCGCCGAAGCCGTCGATGACCAGCACGATCTCGGCGGACGCGAGCTGCGGCAGCCGGCCGGCGGCGTGCAGCATGCGGAGCTGCTCGACGGAGTCGATGCCGTGCTCGCGGAAGAGCTCCTCGCGCAGCCCGAGCATGTTGCGCACCTCTTCGACGGTGCGCCCCGCGCGCTCGCGGTCGGCGCGGCCCGCGACGCCGCCCACGTGCGGCAGCTCCGACAGCGCCTGGAGGCCGCCGCCCACCAGGTCCAGGCCGTAGATGCCGACTTCCTGGGGCGTGTGGGTCAGCGCGGTGGAGAGGGCCAGGGTGCGCAGCAGCGTGGTCTTGCCGGAGGCCGGGCCGCCGATGATCGCGGCGTGGCCGCCCGCGACGGTGAGGTCCAGGACGTACTGGCCCTGCCACTGCTTGGTCGGGTCGTCCAGCAGGCCGAGCGGGATCTGCAGCGGCCCGCGGCGCGCCGCCAGTTGCATGCCGCGCGCGCCGACCTCGACCGGGCCCGCGGCCTTGTCCAGGGGCATCGCGGCGGGCAGCGGCGGCAGCCAGATGCGGCGCACCTGCGCGGCGGCGCCCTCCAGCTGGCCGACCATCACGCCCATCTCGGTCGGGCCGGTCTCCCGGCGCCGTACCGTCGGCTCCTGCTCGCCGGTGTTCTCCGGCTCGGCGAGGGTGTTGAACGCCTCGTACTCCAGGGCCAGCGGCCCGGTGTCCTCCTCCTCGTGGCGCTGCACGGGCCCGCGGTAGCCACCGGACACATAGCTCGCCTTGAAGCGTTCGTAGTGCGTGGTGTCGACCTTGAGGTAGCCGAAGCCGGGCAGCGGCGGCAGGTGGAAGGCGTCCGTGGTGTCCAGGACCGTACGGGATTCGTCGGCGGAGAAGGTGCGCAGGCCGAGCCGGTACGAGAGGTAGGTGTCCAGGCCCTTGAGCTTGCCGCCCTCGATGCGCTGGCTGGAGAGCAGCAGGTGCACGCCGATGGACCGGCCGATCCGGCCGATGGACAGGAACAGGTCGATGAAGTCCGGCTTGGCGGTGAGCAGTTCGCCGAACTCGTCGATGACGACGAAGAGGTGCGGCAGCGGCTCCAGGTCGGGCCGCTTCTCGGCCCGCAGCTGGGCGTAGTGGCCGATGTCGGCGACGTTGCCCGCGTCCTTCAGGACCTGCTGGCGGCGCTTGACCTCTCCGGCCAGCGAGGCGTGCACGCGCTCCACCAGACCGGCCTGGTTCTCCAGGTTGGTGATGACGCCGGCGACGTGCGGCAGGTCGGCGAACGGCGCGAAGGTCGCACCACCCTTGTAGTCGACCAGGACCAGCGCCAGATCCTCGGGCGGGTGGGTGGCGACCAGCGCCAGTACGAGGGTGCGCAGCAGCTCCGACTTGCCGGAACCGGTCGCGCCGACGCACAGGCCGTGCGGGCCCATGCCCAGCTCGGAGGACTCCTTGAGGTCCAGCAGCACCGGCTCGCGGGAGTCGCTGATGCCGATCGGTACGCGGAGGAAGGCGCGTTCGCCGCGCGGCGCCCACAGCCGCGACAGGTCCAGCTGCGCCACGTCGTCGATGCCGAGCAGCTCGGCGAAGTCGACGGGCCCGGACAGCGGGGCGTCGACGAGCGATTCGGCGGACAGCCGCATCGGTGCCAGCATCCGGGCCAGGCCCTCGGCGAACGGGACGCTGACCTCGTCCACCGTGCCGTGCGCGCTGATCGGCTCCTGCTCGCGCAGGTCCTCGATGAAGACCTCGTCGCCGTCGACGGTGATCCGTACGCTGATCTGTCCCGGCTCCTGGATGCGCTGCTCCAGGAGGTGCAGGACGGTGATGCCCATGTCGCGCAGGCCCACCGCGTCGTCCGGGCGCGGCAGGTCCACGGCGTCCTCGCCGTGCCCGTCGGTGACGACGAGCAGGCGGGAGTTCATGGCCAGCGCGTCCCGGTTGGACAGGCCGCGGCGCACCTCGGCCGCGTACGAGGCGCGGCGGCGCAGCTCGGCGCCGATCTGGCGGGCGAGCTGGGGCGCTGAGGGGGCGATCCGGCGGGCCGCCACCGGGCCGTCGAACTGCTCGGTGTCGAGCAGGTGCGGCATCCACTTGGCCCACTCCCAGTCGGGGAGCCGGGCGCCCGGTACGGCCAGCGCCATCGCCACGTCGTCGGGCGCGTGGGTGGCGGCGGTCTGCACGAGCAGGGCGCGGGCGACGCGCAGGCAGTCCTCGCGCGGGCCGACGACGCTGATGTTGCCGACCCGGTCGAGCGGGACGGTGAGCGGGAGTTCGGTACCGGTGCGGAAGCGGTCCATCAGCGCCGACGCCTCGTTGAGCATGAACTGGTCGGGCGGGGTGAGGACCGAGGAGCCCTGCTGGGCCACCTGCAGATCGCGGACCGGCATCTCGCCGGTGCCGACGCGCACCCGCAGGAAGTCCCCGTCCATCCGGCGGCGCTCCCACAGCCGGGCCGGGTCGCGGACTATGTCGTACAGCGCGTCCGGCGGGGGGTTCAGCACGTCGGCCTGCTCGCGCCGCTCGCGCTCCTCGCCGGACAGCTCCTCGCGCAGGTCCTCCAGGTAGGAGAGGTACGCCTCGCGCTGGGTGCGGCGGGTGCGCTGGGCCTTGCCGCGCTGCGAGAAGGCGAGGCCGAGCGTGCCGATGAGGGTGACGACGACGATGATCGCGCCGAGCCCGGCGAACTGGCTGTTGCGGACGACCGTCATCATGATCACGGACGACAGCACACCGGCGACGGGCAGCAGCGACATCGCGATGTTGCCCGACTTCCCCTCGGGGAGGTTGGGCGGGGCCTCGATGGTGCGCGCCTCGGCCGCGGCCTGGGGCCGCGCGGTACGGGCCGGGCGGTGGATCAGTCGGGTACTCATCGGCGTCCGTCACTCACGGTCGGGCTCGGCATGGGGATCAGTGGCGCTGCTGGGAGAGCCGGAACGCGTCCGCCGCGAGGCGGGTGGCGGCTTCCCTGGTCGCGTGCGCGAGGAGTTCGGTGCGGATCGCGCCGCCGGCCGCGAGGTGGCGGTCGTACGGCATGATCTGGACGCTCGCTCCGGTGGACTTCAGCTTCTCGACGGCCTCGTCGAGGTCGAGCCCGGAGTGCGGCACGAGCTCGCTGAGCACCACGACCGTGCCGGCGATCACGTGCGGGGGCAGCCCCTGCATCCACTGGAGGATCGAGTACGTGCTGGTGATGCCCTCCAGGGTGGCGGGCGCGGTGAGCACCCGGGCCTGGGCGGCGGAGAGCGCGACGCGGGCGACCTCGGCGGGCAGCGTCTCGCAGTCCACGACGGTCACGCCGAAGTACCGGCGCAGCGAGACCATGACCCGCTCGTACGCCCTGGTCTCCAGCATCGCGCCGATCTGGCCCTGGCTGCCGGGCAGCAGCCAGGCGTTGTTGGGCAGCTGGACGAGGTAACCGGTCACGTCCAGCAGCGACATCTGCGGCTCGACGATGCCCGCCAGGTCGCCGGTGGTCCAGCGCAGGGTCTCCGCGCCGAGCCGCAGCGGCAGCGAGCCGAGCGAGGGGTCCGCCTCGACCATCAGGACGGGGTCCTGGCGGTAGTGCGCGTACGCGGTACCGAGCAGCGCGGCGACGGTCGACTTGCCGGAACCGCCCCGGATGGAGGTGACGGCGATCTGCCGGCCGGTGGTCACCGGCTGCTGGAGCACCTCGGCGGTGGCGGTGGTATCGGCCACCTCGCGCGCGGCCGAGGAGGAGACGGTACGGCGCAGGTTGCGGGTGGCGCGGGCGGCGAACGACTCGCCGTGCCGCGGCTTGCGCCCGGTGACGGCCAGGCTCTTGTCGACCACGGGCCGCGAATCGGGGGTGCGGCGCGGGCGGGCCTGCGCGTATCCGGCCTGGGCCGGCACCTGCTGCGGGTACTGCGCTTCCTGCGGGTACTGAGCCTGCTGGTACTGGGCGTCCTGGTACTGAGCGTTCTGGGGGTACTGCCCCGCGCCCTGCTGGTACTGCGGCTGCTGCTGGTACTGCTGCGCGTACTGCTCGTGCTGCTGGTGCGGTGGGTTTTGCGCGCTCGGGTAGCCGGCCTGCTGCGGCTGCGGCTGCGGCTGCGGCTGCGGTTGTGGCTGTGCCTGTTGCGAGGGCGCGGGGTGTCCGGGGGTGGCCTGGGGCGCGGCTTCGCGCCCCTGCCCGCCCTGCTGCTGTCCGGCAGGCCCCTGGGCGCCCTGGGCACCCTGCTGCGGCCCGCCCTGCGGCGTGGCACCGCCCCGCAGGTCACGCAGCACATCGCCCTGCCAGTTGTCTCCGTTCGGCATGTCAGCCCTTCTTTTCCGCCCTGCTGCCCCGCCCGGAGCGCCTGCGCGTCGTTCTCAGAACCTGTTGAGCGTCTGTTGAGCGTCAGAACTTGTCGAGCAGCTGTCCGTACACGCCGAACGCGCCGACGGCCAGCGGGAAGAGCCCCACCACACCGATCGACTCGACCAGGTCGGCCACCCGGCGCAGCCGGACCTGCACGTGCTCGGGGGGCCGTACCGCCAGCACGAGCAGCGGCAGCACAGCGGCCGCGCACAGCACGACGAGCGGACCGGCGCCCCCGGCGTGGTCCATCCACACCATCACCAGCCGTACGACGAGGACCGCCGCCGCGGCGAACAGCGCCACGACCTCGGCCACCAGCGGGAAGGCGCGCGCCCTGGAGAGCAGCACCAGGGCCACCAGCGCGGGCAGCGCCACGGTCCACACACTCGGCGTCTCCGCACGGGTGAGCAGCCAGCTGCCGGCCGCGGCGGACGCCGCCGTGACGATCGTCGCGAGGGCGAGGCCGCGGTGGGTGGCCGCGAGCGCGTTGGCCACCTGGTGGCGGCTGACGGAGGTGCCGCCGGAGCGGCGGTCGTCGAGCGCGGTGAGCCCGGACGCCATCAGCGCGAGGCGCGGCAGCAGCCCGAGGAGGATCACGGAGAAGACGGCCATCACGGCACCGAGCCGGGCCGGATCGTCCTGAATCGCGGCGACGGCCTCCCACACCACACCGATCCCGGCGGTGGCCGCCGCGCCGATGAGCCCGCCGCGGCCGAGCGGCGAGAAGTACCCGAGCAGGAGCAGCATCACGACGAGCGCGCCCGCGACGGCCGCGAGCCGGGTGGTCCCCGACCAGTCGTACGCGTCGGCCGCCGTCCACGCGGTGAGGACGCCCAGGCCGCCGGAGGCGAGCAGCAGCGCCGTGGCGAGCCCGCGGTTGCCCTGCCCGATCCTGGAGACCACGGCGCCGGCCGCGAGCAGCAGGAGCGTGACCGCGACGAGTACGCCCACGAGCGAGCCGAGCGCGAACTCCTGGCGGGCCAGCACCGCGGCGGTGAGGGCGAAGGCGACGGTCGCCACGCCCGCGCTGATCCGGCGGGTGGCGGGCCGCCAGCGCCAGGACTGGAGGTCCAGGTCGTCGGCGACCAGGTCGGTGACGTCGTGCACGACGGGGGCCGGGGGCGCGGAGTGCGCCCGGACGAGCCGGAGCACGGCGCCGTCCGCGACCTCCGCCGACGACAGCGTGCTGTCGTGCGGCAGCGCGGACCCGTCCGACGTGATCAGCTGCCGGGTCATCGGCCGCGACGCCGCCCGGTCGTCGAGCAGCTGCAGGATGTCCGGCAGCAGCTGTCCGATCGGGGTGTCGGAGGGCAGGACGATGTCGGCCCGGCGTCGCTCGCCGACCAGAGTCACCCGGCTGAGTTGCGCCCGGGATGTCGTTGCTGTGCTCACCACTTACGGGAACCTATCGTCGCGGCGTTGAGGAGGCGGGCCTGTGCGGCGTACTCATGTTACTAGTGCCGGGCCCTTTCCTCATTTGCGTGGAATTACTGATCCGAGCGCCGGATTCCCGCTTTGTGCGAGCGAGTTGCCGACCGTCGAAGATCCGGTGAATGCTGCGAACCCATATGCCCACGGGCCCGCGTAAGACTGCGAATCCGGGTAAGCCTACGAATCCGGAGAATTCTTCGCGTTCTTCCCGGAATCCTCCGGTTTCGCCGTCGGGGCCGGCTGCTGGTACTGCTGTTCCTGACGCTGCTGCTTCTCCTGCTCGGCCTTCTGCTTCGCCAGCGTGTGCTGGAGGAAGGACCAGCCGACGCAGCCCGCGCACAGCACGGCGGCGATGGCGATCCCGGCGAACACCTTGCCCAGCCGCTCGTCCGCCGTCCGCCGGGCCCGCTGGGCGCCGAACAGCAGCGCGTCCCGCATCCTGCGCCGGCGTACCGCCACCGACTCCAGAAGCTGGCTGTCGTAATCCCGTGCCATCCGTCTTGTCGTCCGTTGCCTCAGTCGTCCGTTGCGTGGGTCGTGGTCCCTGGAACATATGGCATGCGTGAGGAAGCAGTACAGCCCAGGGTCAGGACCCGCCGATCCCCTGGAAGATCAGAAAACAGATCCACAGCACGGGAATCAGCCCGACGTACGCGAGCGGCCGCTGATACACCGGCTTGCCCGGATCCTTCTGCTGACCGTGCTGCCCCGGCGCCGGCCGCTGCAGCTTGCTCACCTTGCCGCGTGCGACGAGATTCCAGATCACCGTGAACGGCGTGAAAATGAACAGCGAGAACGGGCTCCACCAGCCCTGCCACAGGGTGGCCGTCAGCATCGTGCGATAGACGGCCATGCCGCAGGTGCCGCACATCGGACCGTCGTACTTGAGGAATCGCATCAGAATGAGAAACCCCTGATGCGCCCGGAACGTGACCCGCGCCGTCGGCATTCCTCCACAGAACCTGCACGGCTCATGCCCGAGCTGTCCGCCGTGGGGGGCCTGCTGCGGATACCCGTACGGCTGCGGCGCCATCCCTTGAGGCGCGGGCGGCATCCCGTACTGCGGCTGACCCTGCTGCGGATATCCGTACAGCGGCTGCCCCGGCTGGGGCGGGACGGGCTGCTGGGCGTAGGGGTTGGCCGACGGGGGTGTGGGCTGGGGCGGTGGTGGCGCGGTGATGGTGTTCCCCGTGTCGTGCGGAAGTGGATGGGTGGCGTACTGCGGTGTCCTGCCGGCTGTTGCTGAGGTCTCGGGCGCGGCGGCCTCGTGCGCGACTGCCGCGTGTCCGGTGCCTGCGCCTTCCGCCTCGTACCAGGTACGGAGCGACGCGACGGCGGCGTCCAGCAGGCCGCTCTGCAGCGCCCTGTCGATCATTCCCTCGCTGATCCGCTCCCCGAGCACCAGCGCCATGGCCGCGCGGACGGCATCGGCCGGTGACAGCCGGCCGTCCGACGACAACCGGGGCAGCGGGTTGGCCGACCACCGGTACTCGGCCGTGACGACAACGCCCCGCAGCGCGCTGACAGCGTGCAGCAGTGCTTCGCCGTAAAGGGGATACGGGATCTGGATGGCGCCTCTGGCGTTCTTCTGCCCGCCACCCCACTCGACCTTCCGGTCCTCGTCCGTCAGCGCGTCGAAGGCGTCGGCGAGCGCACGCCAGGCCGCCGCGTCGACCCTGTGGAGCGCGGCGATCAGGCGCTGGTCGTCGGCCGGGGTGACGGTGCCGGCGAGCTCCTCCACCGCGGCCACATCGGGGGCCGCGGTGACGGGGCCGACGCCGGGCTCGCGACCGAGGCGGCCGAGGATGTCCACGGGAGCGAGGCCGCGTTCCCGCGCCTCACGCACGTGGGTGCCGTACCACTCCAGCCCTGCCTTGTAGGCGTCGGCACTGCTCGCCTTACGGTCCGCCCAGCCGACACCGTCGGAGCCGAACCAGACATACCCCATCACCTGCCCGTCGGGGGCGGCGACGCTGACGTACTGCACCGGACCGGACATGTTGCTCAAGGTGCCTCGTCACTCCGCCGTGGCGAGTGCCTCGACCGCGGCGGCATTCGGGGCGTCGGTCAGGGATTCCGGCACGGCCCGGCCCTTGTTGCCTTCCGGGCTTGCGAGCAGCTCTTCGATGGCCTGAGAGGGCAGGATGCCCCGTCCCTTGGCGTCCTCCAGCCTGGCGTGCCAGATGCCGCCCTCGGAGAACGCCCTGGGCCCGGCTGCCTGGCGCGGCTCCCACGCGGCGGCGTCGTCCTCGTCGTTGGCCCACACGTAACCGAGGACCGCGCCGCCCTGCTTGTCGACCACCGTGAAGTAGCGGACCGACTTGTCGGTGTGGTTCCGGTAGCGCGGCGGCCCCGGCGACACGAGGTTGAAGTGCACGTCCTCGTCGAAGCGCGGGTTGATCGGTCGTTCACTGCTCATGACGTCCACATTCCTCTGGATCGGGCTGTTCTGCGACGAAGGCTACGGGTGCGGCCTCGGCAGAACCTCCCCGTACACGTGCCACTTGCCGTCCGTCTCGTCCATGAAGACGCGTGTCACCTTGTACTCGGACCCCTTGGCGAGGAGCAGCTCACGTTCTCCGGGGAAGCTGGAGAGGTGGTCGATCCACAGGGCGGGGGTGTCCTTCGGCACTCGCAGGTGCATGTGGACGGGCTTCAGGTCGAACGGGGGCGGCGGCGTCTTGCCGAGCGCCGTCGAGGTGAACGCCTTGTCGTCGAACACACCGCCCTCCATGTCCAGCGGTGACTTCAACGGACGGCCGTCGATCTTGATGTGGTCGACTCCGGTGCCGCGCACGATCATGACGTCCTCGGGCACGGGGCGGGCGCCCATGACCTTGTCCATCTCCTCAATGGTGTGCTTGAGCGGGGCGTCCAGGTCGTTGCCGAAGCGCAGGTGGTTGTTGATCAGGGTGTACTCGTTGCCGCTGTAGGTCTTCAGCGCCTGCCGCGATTCGGGGGACAGGCCGTCCAGGAAATCGTTCCAGTACGCGTTGCCGTACTTCAGCCCCGCGGCGTTGTCGACGCTGGGCGCGGGGTTCGTGCCGCGCGCCAGTTCGGCCATGGCCACCGAGTGCTTGTCGGCGTCGCTGAGACGTTCGAACTCTGTCCGCGACATGTGCGGCTTGTACTCGAACGGCTCGGCGGTGCCGCTGCCCGGTGCGTCCGTGCCGCCGTGGCCCGGGGCGGTCGGGGTGTCGGTGCCGTGGTGCGCGCCGCCGTCGCCGAAGTCCGGGTGGTCGCCGGCGTGCGCGGCGTCGTCGCCCGTGTGGGCCGCGTCGTCGGCGTGGCCGCCACCGTGCGGGCCGTCGTGACCGTGCGCGCCGGGACCGTCGTGGCCCGGGCCGTGGTGCGGGGCGTCCGGGGTGCCGTGGCCGCCGGAGCCGGGCACGTCGTGACCGCCCGGGTGCGGGGTGGCCGGGACGTCGTGCGTGACGGAGTTCGTCGGGGTCTGGTGGTACCAGGCGTTGGGGTTGCCGGGGTGCCCGGCAGCGCCGGGGACGTGCTGGCCGCCCGTGCCCGGGAAGTGCTGGCCGCCCGTGGGCACGTGGTTCGGGGCGCCGCCGGCCGGCACGTGGCCGGTCGGGTCGACGTGACCGGTCGGTACGTGGTTGCCCGGGTTGCCCGGGACCTGGTCGAACGAGCCGCCCGTGGGGCCGAAGGAACCGCCGTGCGGGCTGTACCCGCCGCCGTGCGGACCGAAGTCGGCACCGGAAGGAGGCCCGTAGGAACCGTCGTGCGGGCCGAAGTCTCCGGCGTGCGGAGGTCCGTACGAGCCGCCGTGCGGGCCGAAGTCCCCGCCGGACGGGGGGCCGTAGGAACCGCTGGGCGGCGGGCCGTACGAGCCTGCAGGCGTGTGGCCGGCCGCGTTGACCGGGGTGTTGTTGTGGCCGCCCATCGGGACCGTGTCGTTGGCGTGCGTGACGCCGGGGAAGCCGTTCCCCGTGTGCGCGGCCGCTGCCGCAGGCTGGTCGATCGTCCAGGACTGGGGCAGGCCGGTGCCGGGGACCGTCTGGTGCGGGACCGAGGGTGACGTGGGGATGCCGTTCGCGCCGGGCAGGTGGCCGGCGGTCTGGGGGAGCTGTCCGTCGGGCAGGTGCAGTGAGCCGTCGGGCATGGTCGGCAGGTCCACCTTGCCGTTGCCCTTGATGCTCTTGGCGATGTCGCCGATCTTGGACAGGCCCGCGCCCGCGCCCTTGGCGACATAGGTCATCGGGTCGATGACCTTGCCCGCCTTGCCCGCCACCGACAGGGCCTTGGCCACCGCGCCGGCCTTGCCCGCGCCGGCCGCCGCGCCGCCCGCACCGCCGGTGAAGACGGTGGTGACCACGTTGAAGGTGACCGCGCCGGCGGCCCGGCCGGGATTCTTGCCCCACTCGTCCCAGGCCACCAGGGCCTTGCCGGTCTCCTTCATCGCGGT
>NZ_JBVJIF010000008.1:0-132111 GCF_055586425.1 Streptomyces sp. NPDC050806
CAGGGGGGACCCTGTGGGAGAGTAGGACGCCGCCGAACAATCATTGTGGGGAAGCCCCGCACCGTATGGTGCGGGGCTTTTCTGCGTTCCGGACCCTTTCCCGTCGGGCCCCGGCCGGTCCCCTTTAGAGTCGGGCTCATGCGATACGACCTGGTCATCTTCGACAACGACGGTGTGCTCGTCGACAGTGAGCCGATCTCCAATACGATCCTGGCCGGCTACCTCACCGAACTCGGGCACCCGACGACGTACGAGGAGTCCATCCGGGACTACATGGGCGCCGCGATGCACCGGGTGCACGACCTCGTCGCGGAGCGGACCGGGCAGCGGCTGCCGGCGGATTTCGACAGCACCTTCCATGCGCGGGTCTTCGCCGCGTTCGAGCAGGAGCTGACCCCCATCGCGGGAGTACCGGAACTGCTGGCGGGGCTGACCGCGGCCGGCACCCCGTACTGTGTCGCGTCCTCCGGCAGCCACGAGCGGATCCGGGTCGGGCACCGGAAGACCGGGCTCGACCGGTGGTTCACCGACGAGCGCATCTTCAGCTCGGAGGACGTGGGCCGCGGCAAGCCGGCGCCCGACCTCTTCCTGTACGCGGCGGAGAAGATGGGCGTCGCCCCCGAGCGCTGTGCGGTCGTCGAGGACAGCCCGCTGGGGGTGCGTGCGGCGCGTGCGGCCGGCATGGACGTGTACGGCTTCACGGCCATGACCCCGGCCGAGCGGCTGTCGGACGCCACCGCCCTCTTCAGCGCGATGGACGGGCTTCCGGATCTTCTTGTGTGATTCATCTACCCATCGGTAGCGGGGAGTTCTACGCTGACCCGCCATGACCGCCGTTTCCGGGTTCAGCCCTGAGCCCCGCCTCCGGCGCGGCCGGGCCGCGCTCGCCCTGAGCTTCTTCGCCCAGGGCGCGGTCTTCGCGCTGCTCGTGACGCGGATCCCCGCGATCCAGGACCGGTACGGCATCTCCGACGGCCTACTGCCCGCCTTCCTCGCCGCCGTGCCGGTACTGGCCGGCGTGGGCAGCGTGGCCACGGAACACCTGGTGAAACGGGTCCGGCCGGGGCTCGTCCTGCGGTGCGTACAGCCGGTGGTCTGCCTCGCGCTCGTCGCCGTGGGGGCGGGCAGCGGCCTGGCCCAGGTGGCCGTGGCCATGGCGGTCTTCGGGCTGGCGGTCGGGGCGCTGGACGCCGCGATGAACATGCTGGGGGTGAGCCTGCAGCGCGCCTACGGGCGCAGCATCATGCTCGGCTTCCACGCGGCGTACAGCCTCGGCGGCATCGTGGGTGCCTCGCTGGCCTGGGCCGGCGCGCACTGGGAGCTGCCGCTCGCGGCGCTGTACGGGCCGGCCGCCGCGGTCGCGGTGCCGGCGGTGCTGATCGCCGGCCGCTGGTACGTGGACCAGGAGCGGCGCCCGGCGCACGCCGCGGGCGCCGCCCCAGCCTCCCTCTCGCTGCGGTTCCTTCTTCCCCTCTGCCTCGTCATGGCGTTCGCGTACATCGGGGACTCGACGGTCTCCAACTGGAGCGCGAAGTACCTGCAGGACGTCCTGGGCAGCTCGGAGCAGCTGGCGACGGTCCCGTACAACGTGTACATGGTCACCACGCTGCTGGGGCGGAGCGTGGGGGATCTGGGGGTGCGGAGGTACGGGCCGGTGGCGGTCGTGCGTGCGGGCGCGGTGGTGGCCGCCGCCGGGTTCGCGGTCGTGGCGGTGGCACCCGGCGCGTGGCCGGGCATGGCGGGCTTCACACTGCTGGGGTTCGGGCTGTGCGTGATCGTGCCGCAGACGTTCGCGGCGGCCGGGCGCCAGGCGTACGAGGCGCATGGGGCGGAGCACGGTCCGGAAGCGTCGGACGCGGCCGTCGCACGACTCAATATCTTCAACTATGTGGGCTTTCTGATCGGTTCGCCGCTGGTGGGCGCGGTGGGGGACGCCTGGAGCTACCGCGGCGCGATGCTGATCCCGATGGTGCTCGTGCTGGTGACGCTGGTGTACGCCCCTTCGTTCGGCGGCGGAGGGGCCCGATACGGTGGCGGACATGAGCGGCCGCGCACAGCTGATGTGGGACGAGGCAGTAACGGGCTATGACTTCGGGCCCGGCCATCCGATGGACCCGGTACGGCTCGCACTGACGATGCGGCTGGTGGAGGCGTACGGCCTCCATCGCGCTCCGGTGCAGGTGGCGGCCGCGAAGGCGGCGGGCCTGTCCACGCTGCGGCTGGTGCACCGCCAGGACTACATCGAGGCCGTACAGCGGGCGTCGGCCGACCCCAGGGCCGCCGACTCGGCGTACGGGCTCGGTACCGAGGACGACCCGGCGTTCGCCGGTATGCACGAGGCCTCGGCGCTGATCGCGGGGCAGTCGGTGGGCGCGGCGGAGGCGGTGTGGCGCGGGGACGCGCTGCACGCGGTGAACTTCGCCGGCGGGCTGCACCACGCGATGCCCGGCGGCGCGGCCGGTTTCTGCATCTACAACGACGCGGCGCTGGCGATCGCGCGGCTGCTGGAGCTGGGCGCGCGCCGGGTGGTGTACGTGGATGTGGACGTGCATCACGGGGACGGTGTGCAGGCCGCGTTCTGGGAGGACTCCCGGGTCCTGACGATCTCGCTGCACGAGCACCCGCGCACCCTCTTCCCGCAGACCGGCTGGCCGGAGGAGACCGGTGCCGAGGGCGCCGAGGGCAGCGCGGCGAACGTGGCGCTGCCGGCCGGTACGGGTGACGAGGGGTGGCTGCGCGCCTTCCACGCCGTGGTGCCGGAGCTGGTGGCCGGTTTCCGGCCGGACGTGATCGTCACGCAGCACGGCGCGGACACGCACTTCGAGGACCCGCTGGCGCACCTGGCGGTGAGCGTGGACGCGCAGCGCGCGGTGGCCGAGACCTGTCACCGGCTCGCGCACGAGCACTGCGATGGGCGCTGGGTCGCGCTCGGGGGCGGTGGTTACGCGGTGGTCGACGTGGTGCCGCGTACGTGGACGCACCTGGTCGCGATCGCCGCCGGGCAGCCGCTGGAGCCGAGGACCGACATCCCGGAGGAGTGGCGGCACGAGGTGTACCGGCTGACGCGGCAGCCGGGGCCGCGGCGGATGACGGACGGGCAGGACCCGGTGTTCCGGGAGTTCGCGGACAGCGGGTACGACCCGGCGGACCGGCTGGACCAGGCGATCCTGGCCACGCGCCGGGCGGTCTTCCCGGCGCACGGACTGCTGCCCTAGAGGCGGAGCGGGCCGGCCCACTTACGTACGCTTCACGCCGCTCATCCCCCTCGAACGTGTGATTACCCATCAGTCAGGGCATGGGGTGGGAGTCCGGCGGCCAGCATGGGCGGCGTGTCGAGCACTGGCGCGCTGCGGGCGCATCTGGTCGGAGCACGGCTCGCGGGGCTGATCGCGACCTCGCGGGAGAAGAGTCTGAACCGCTACCGCCTCTTTGCGGCGGGGGACCCGCGAGCGCTGATCGGGCTGGAGCCCGAAGGGAAGTGGTCCGTCGATGATCTGCTCGGGCTCATGGAAGCGCGATGCGGGGTTTCGGCCGATCCTGCGCATATTTCTGGCACAGATGTCATCGACCCGGACCGGACCGTGGCGGCGCTCGACGCATTCGCCGACCGGCTCGGAGAAGCGGCCGGCAGCCGCTCGCCGGTACTGATCGGCACCGGCCATCCGGGGCGTCTCACCGGCTTCTACAGCGGTCTCGCAGACGCTTTGTCGGCGGCTGGATGCCCCGTCCTCACCCCTGCGTACGGCACAAGTATCGACATAATGACCCGCTTTGGGGTACGCACGTACAACCTTGCCTACGTACGAGGAGTCGCGCGGATGCGCGAACCGGGCGTGCGGGAGGACCTCGGGGAGTCGGGAGTCCACACGCACTCCCCCCTCCCGGTTCGTAGGGCCCTTGGTGCCGCCGCAGACGCCGCCGGACCCCTTCCCGAGCTCGTGATCGGGGACCACGGATGGGTCTGCGGAGCAGGTCAGCTGGGCTTTGAGGCCATCGGCCTGGCGGATACGGACGATCCGGCACTGTTCGTCGGGCAGGCGGAGGGGCGGGTGTCCGTCGTAGTTCCGCTTGATGACGCTGTGCGGTCTGATTACTACCGACCGCTTACTCGCTATGTACTCAATCGAGCGTGTCTGTCACAGTAGGCGGCCGATGGCTACTCCTCTTCCCCACTCGCATCACCCGCCCCTAACCTGGGGAGTGAGCGCATAGCGACGAAGAGTCACCGGAGGGGAAGCCGGTGCCCGTCATGTGCGGAAGGACCAGGTGTGTCATGGCTGCAGACCAGAGGCCTCTGAATGAGGTCGTGTTCCTTACTGTGGCGGAAGTTGCCACAGTGATGCGAGTGTCGAAGATGACCGTGTACCGCTTGGTGCACAGCGGTCATCTGCCCGCGATCCGAGTGGGGAGGTCGTTCCGGGTGCCGGAGCAGGCGGTCCACGACTACCTCCGCGAGTCCTACGTGGGGGTGGAATCGGCCTGACGGGGGGCCTGACAGGCCCTTTCGGGGCCCGGTGAGGCCGTACGGAGGTCACGGATGCCCTCGGATTACGCCGTACGCTCGGCGCCAGGTAGGCTGGCCCGATGTAGGTAGTGTGGGCTCGGACGCCCCGCACCGAGTGATTCGAAGTGAGCGAGGGTAGTCGTGGGCTCTGTTATCAAGAAGCGGCGCAAGCGGATGGCCAAGAAGAAGCACCGCAAGCTGCTCAAGCGCACGCGTGTTCAGCGTCGCAACAAGAAGTAAGCGAAGCTGATCGCGACTCCGCAGCCCCCCACCGCACGGTGGGGGGCTGCGGTGCGTTCGGGGGCCGGTGCGTTTGGGGGGCACGGCCGCCCGGAAGCGGGGTACCCGGCCCGTGCACGTGAGCGGCAGCCGGCGACGGGGGCGGCCGGGTGGAGGACTTGGCGGGGCCCGGGTGACGGACTTGTGCACAGGACCGGACCAGGCCGAAAGTCGCTCGGGGTTGTCCACAGGTCATCACAGCGCAACACCGACCGGATAGCGTGGGCCGCCACATCTCGGCACGTGCGGGGGCGGGCGGGGGACGATGGTGGGAAGGAAGGGCTGATCTTGGGCAAGGTCGTGCTCGTCACGGGAGTCGCACGTCAGCTGGGCGGCCGCTACGTCCGCCGGCTCCAGCGTGATCCCGACGTCGACCGGGTGATCGGCGTGGATGCCGTGCCGCCCGAGCACCACCTCGGCGGCGCGGAGTTCCTCAAAGCCGACATCAGACATCCGGCCATCGCCAAAGTCCTCGCCGAGACCGGCGTGGACACCGTCGTGCACATGGACATCCACGGGACCCCGCTCGGTTCCCGCGGCAGCCGCTCGTCGGTCAAGGAGACCAACGTCATCGGCACGATGCAGCTGCTCGGCGCCTGCCAGAAGGCACCGCACGTCAAGCGGCTGGTCGTGAAGTCCTCCACCAGCGTGTACGGCTCCGCGCCCCGCGACCCCGCGGTCTTCACCGAGACCACCGGCGCCAAGTCGCTGCCCAGCGGCGGCTTCGCGAAGGACGTCATGGAGGTGGAGGGGTACGTACGCGGCTTCGCCCGCAGGCGCCCCGACGTCGCGGTCTGCGTGCTGCGGTTCGCCAACATCCTCGGGCCGTGCGCGGACTCCCCGCTCGCCGAGTACTTCTCGCTGCCCGTGCTGCCCACCGTTCTCGGATACGACCCGCGGCTGCAGTTCGTGCACGAGGAGGACGCGATCGAGGCGCTGCGCCTCGCGACCGCCGAGCCCCGCAGGGGCACGCTCAACAGCGGCACGTTCAACATCGCGGGCGACGGCGTGCTGTTGCTCTCGCAGTGCTCGCGGCGGCTGGGCCGGCCCACGCTGCCGCTGCTGCTGCCGACGGTCACCTGGGCGGGCTCGATGCTGCGCTCGCTCGGCATCACCGACTTCTCGCCGGAGCAGATCCGGATGCTCACGCACGGCCGGGTCGTCAGGACGACCCAGATGCGCGAGACACTGGGGTTCGACCCGGCGCACACCACGGCCGAGACCTTCGCGGAGTTCGTCCGCAGCCGCGGGCCCGGCCTGCTGCCGCCCGAGACCGTCTCCCGTACCGTCGACCGGCTCGCCGCGCTGCTGCCCGCAGCCAGTGCCCAGACCCAGTGAGGAGTTCACCCACGATGGCGGACGCCAAGGTCATTCCGTTCGGGGACGAGCCGCGCTCGCGGAGAAGGACCAAGCGGTCGGGGAGCGCGGCGCGTAACGGCGCGCTGGCGCCCGTACCGCCGCCGCGCCAGGAGGACCCGGAGGCCGCGGCCCCGCAGGACGCCCCCGAGGAGCGGGGCGCGTCCTGGGAGCAGCGGATCGCCGGCGGTCTCAGCTTCCTGCGCAGACGGCTCACCGGTGAGTACGAGGTCGACGACTTCGGGTACGACGAGGAACTCACCGACCAGGTCATGATGTCCGTGCTGCGGCCCCTGTACGACAAGTACTTCCGGGTCGAGGTGAAGGGCATCGAGAACATCCCCGACAAGGGCGGGGCGCTGATCGTCGCCAACCACTCCGGGACGCTGCCGCTGGACGGCCTGATGCTCCAGGTCGCGGTGCACGACCAGCACCCGGCGGGGCGCCACCTGCGGCTGCTGGCGGCCGACCTGGTGTTCATGCTGCCGGTGGTCAACGAGCTGGCGCGGAAGGCCGGCCACACCCTGGCCTGCACCGAGGACGCCGAGCGGCTGCTGGAGCGCGGCGAGGTGGTCGGTGTGATGCCGGAGGGTTTCAAAGGGGTCGGCAAGCCCTTCTCCGACCGGTACCGCCTGCAGCGCTTCGGGCGCGGCGGCTTCGTGTCGACGGCGCTGAAGTCCGGGGTGCCGATCGTGCCGTGCTCCATCGTGGGCGCGGAGGAGATCTATCCGATGATCGGGAACGCCCGGACGCTGGCCCGGCTGCTGGGCTTCCCGTACTTCCCGATCACGCCGACGTTCCCGTGGCTGGGGCCGCTGGGCGCGGTACCGCTGCCGACGAAGTGGACCATCCAGTTCGGCGAGCCGATCCCGACGGACGGCTATCCGGCCGAGGCGGCGGACGACCCGATGCTGATGTTCAACCTCACGGACCAGGTTCGCGAAACGATTCAGCACACCCTCTACAAGCTGCTGGTGCAACGGCGTTCGGTGTTCTTCTGACGCTGCCCGGGCCGTGACGCTCCCGCCCGGGGCTGTGACGTATGTGCCGGGGGTGCCCCGTGTTCCGGCCGGGTACCCCCGGGACAGACTTGGATCATGTCCAACACCCAGTACGTGAAGCTCGGATCCACCGGCCTGGACGTCTCCCGCCTCTGCCTCGGCTGCATGACCTACGGCGTGCCCGACCGCGGCGCCCACCCCTGGACTCTCGACGAGGAGCAGTCCCGCCCGCTCGTCCGGCAGGCCGTCGAGGCCGGGATCAACTTCTTCGACACCGCGAACGTCTACTCCGACGGCACCAGCGAGGAGATCGTCGGCAGGGCGCTCGCCGACTTCGCCCGGCGCGACGACATCGTGCTGGCCACGAAGGTCAACGGCCGGATGCGGCCGGGCCCCAACGGCGCCGGGCTGTCCCGTAAGGCGATCATGACCGAGATCGACAACAGCCTGCGCCGGCTCGGCACGGACTACGTCGACCTCTACCAGATCCACCGCTGGGACCCCCGCACTCCGATCGAGGAGACGATGGAGGCCCTGCACGATGTGGTGAAGGCCGGCAAGGCCCGCTACATCGGGGCCAGCTCGATGTACGCATGGCAGTTCGCCAAGGCCCAGTACACCGCCGAGCGGAACGGCTGGCCCCGCTTCGCCACCATGCAGAACCACTACAACCTCCTCTACCGCGAGGAGGAGCGCGAGATGCTGCCGCTCTGCACGGACCAGGGCGTGGGCGTCCTGCCCTGGAGCCCGCTGGCCCGCGGCCGGCTGACCCGGGACTGGGACACCACCAGCAACCGCGCGCAGACCGATGAGTTCGGCAAGACGCTGTACCAGGAGGGTGACCGGAAGATCGTCGAGGCGGTCGGTGCCATCGCCGCGGAGCGCCGCGTGCCGCGGGCGCAGGTGGCGCTCGCCTGGCTGCTGCACCAGGAGCCGGTGACCGCGCCGATCGTGGGCGCGTCGAAGGCGGGGCACCTCGACGACGCGCTGGCCGCGCTGGAGCTGAAGCTCACCGCCGACGAGATCGGGCGGCTCGAAGGGCCGTACACGGCACGGCCGGTCAGCGGCCACTGAGAAGGACCGCGCGGGGGCAGGCGGGCGCGGGATGTACGAGCGCCCCCTGCATCCGGTCCGTACGCCGTGGCCGGGAGCCACGTCCCTGCGCATGCGACGGCGCCGGACGTTCTTCTGGAGGGAAGGACCGGAAGAACACCCGGCGCCGCCGGGCCGCGGGCGGCGCGCTGCGCTCGCTGCGCGCCGCTACTCGCCCCGGCCGTCGACGCCGAGGTCCGGGAGCAGGTCCGGAAGCAGCGGCGGGATCGTGACATCCGGCTCGGCGGGCTCGTCGCTCTCGCGCTCGCCCTTCGAGGGGGACGGGCTGTCCTGCTCCGGCGGGTCGAGCAGGCCGCCGGTATTGCCGCCGAGCAGACCGTCGTCCTTCGAGGAGGACGACGAGGACGGCTCGGGCGAGGGCGAGTCGTGCTTCTCGCCGCCCGCCGAGGGGCTGTCGGAGCGCGACGGCTTCGTCGACTGGTCCTGGTCCGTGGCGCCCGCGGACGGGGCGCCACGCCCGGCGCCCTCGTCGGCCTTCTTCGGCAGGAGCGGGCGCAGCGGCCCGACCTCCTCGTCTATGGCGTCGAAGACCGAGCTGACCTCGTGGGAGACGTCGGCGAGCTGGACCGGGAGCCGGTCGCGCAGCTGCACCCAGCCCTCGCGGTGCGAGGAGGTGAAGGAGTCCAGCGCCTGGATGGCACCGAGCGAGCCGTCCCGCTCGTACGCGCCGTGCAGCAGCCGGTGGGCCGTGCCCGCGTCCTGGGTGACGCCCGAGAGGGACCTGCGTACCTCGTAAAGCGTCTCGTGCTCCAGCGGACCGGACTTCAGGCGCTCCACCAGCCGCCGGGCCTCGTGCATCCGGCTGGACGCCTGGTCGAGGTAGAGCCGGCCGCGGGCGGAGTCGTCCTCGGCCATGCCGAGCTTGAGATCCTCCATGCCGCGTTTGAGGCCGTACAGCGAATCGCCCGGCAGCGCGTCGGAACTTGCGGCGGCCACTCCGCTGAACGCGCCGGCCGCCACGCCGACCGTCAGCCCGCCGGCGGCGAGCCTCCGGGACAGCCGGGACCGTGGGCGCAGCCGCCCGAGTGACTTGGCGGCGCGGTGCGCGCCTCGCACGCCGCGCTGCTGGGGCACCTTCGCGCCGTCGGAGGGTGCGCCGCCTTCGGCGAAGGCAGCCTCCATCGCGGCGATGAGCTGTGCGCGCTGGATCGTGCGCGCTTCGGGGTCCATGGTCGGCTTGGGGAGTTCCCCCAGGCCGCCGGCGACTGCCAGCAGCCGTGCCGTCTCGGGCTCAGCCGGCTCCGGCCCCGGTGTGGCGATCTGCTCATCGGCCGCGCCCTGGAGGTCCTGATCCTCCAGAGCCTGGGCGAAGGCGTTAGCCCGCCGGTGCGCCGATACGTTCGCGATCACGGGCGGCACCTCCTCTCATCATCCCGCTCGACTCCCCGGACTGGCTTGACGATCCAGCAGGGCCGGAAGGCTGCACACCCTGCACGCAACCACTCGATCGAGTGAGCGGCTGCGGGCATGGCGTGTCCGCAGGGAGCCTGCATTCCGCACAACGAGCGGCGAGGTACTCGGGTTACGCCCTCACGATGATGTGACGGACCGGTACCGCGCGATGGCTGAAAGTGATGGCCTGGTCAAGGCTTGGCGGCACAATGGGAGTGCCGTGCGGGACGGATGTTCGGGCCGGGGGGCGGCCGTTCGGGGGTGAGCGGGACGAACGGGGACACGGAGGGGTGGGGGACGCTCAGCGGGCGTCGTCCGGCAGCAGGCGCGCGAGCGTCCGGACCGCGCGGTACTGGAGGGTCTTGATCGCTCCTTCGTTCTTGCCCATGACGCGGGCGGTCTCGGCGACCGACAGTCCCTGGAGGAACCGAAGCGTGACGCATTCCTGCTGTTGGGGGTTGAGTTTGCGGACGGCTTCGAGGAGGGCGGCATTGGACAGGGATTCGAGGACCGAGTCCTCGGGACTGCGCTCGACCTCGTTGGCGTCGAGCATCTCGCCCGTGGTCACCTCCAGGCGGAAGCGCGAGGACTTGAAATGGTCGGCGACGAGGTTGCGCGCGATGGTCACCAGCCAGGCTCCGAAGTCGCGGCCCTGCCAGGTGAAGGTGCCGATTCGGCGCAGGGCGCGCAGGAACGTCTCGCTGGTCAGGTCCTCGGCGGTCGCCCGGCCGCCGACGCGGTAGTAGATGTAGCGGTAAACCGTGTCGGCGTACTGGTCGTAGAGCCGGCCGAACGCGTCGGCCTCGCCCGCCTGGGCGCGCTCGACGAGGTCCATCATGCGACGGCTGTCGCTGTCGGCGGGGCGCCGGGCGGTGGTCGTGCCGCCGCGGCGGGTACGGCTGCTTGCGGACCTGGCGCCGACGGCGGTCCTGGCGTCCGCCAGGGCGTAGCAGGCGCTGGCGGGTCCGGCGGCAGGGGCTGGTGTGGCGAGGGCGGGGACGGCGTACGCGGTGGGGACAAAACTGCGCAGGTGGTCGACGAGCGTCGTACGCAGCGTAGCCAGGCCCGAGGCGTCAACCCCGACGTGTGGGTACACGGGACTCCCAGAGGCAGAGCTTCCATCACGTGCAGTGCGGGACCGTTCACCCGCGGTAGGGGCTTATGGGTTCCGGTTTGCGTCTGAGGAGAATAACGCTTCGTACAGGCAGCGCTACACCCAGTTGCTCAAATCGTCGATTCAGTCTGGTCTGTTACGTATTTCTGTTCGTTCAAGTATCGGATGCTGAACAGAAATTGATCAGAAAGTGTCGTGATCTGGCTGGTTGGAGGGCGTGTTGTGGCGCCCCGAGCGTCGCGCGGGTGCGTGCGGACCGGTGGGGTATGAAGAAGGTTTGCCCTGCACACAGCGGTACGCGTGTTCGTACGGGGCGCGTGGAGGCACCCTCAGGGGTGGCGCGGCGAAGGCCAGCGCGAAAAAAGTGACACGCGCCGTCCATCTGATCATCGGCGGGCTAGGTATCCCCGGGCGTTTCGGTGACGTTGTGTAACGTCCATCCCCGCGCTGGAAGTTGGGCGGGCTTCCGGTTATAGGGCTCCGGTTGCCGAGCCCGCCCGGAGCGCGGGAGCTACCGGCGCCGGCGCTGCAGGGCCACCGCGGCCGCCGCGCCGCCCGCCACCGCGCCCACGCCGGCCGCCGCCGGAATGCCGATCTTGGCGGCCTTGCGGCCGGTGCGGTAGTCGCGCAGCCGCCAGCCCTGCTCGCGCGCGTGCTTGCGCAGCCGGGTGTCGGGGTTGATCGCGTACGGGTGGCCGACGAGCGAGAGCATCGGGATGTCGTTGGCGGAGTCGCTGTACGCGGCGCAGCGCTGGAGGTCCAGGCCCTCGGCCATGGCGAGCGCCCGCACTGCTTCGGCCTTGGCGGGGCCGTGCAGCGGCTCGCCGACGAGCTTGCCGGTGTAGACCCCGCCGACCGACTCGGCGACCGTGCCGAGCGCGCCGGTCAGACCGAGCCGCCGGGCGATGATCGTGGCGGTCTCCACGGGGGCGGCGGTGACCAGCCACACCTTCTGGCCCGCGTCCAGATGCGCCTGGGCGAGCGCCCGGGTGCCGGGCCAGACCCGCTCGGCCATGTACTCGTCGTAGATCTCCTCGCCTATGGTCATCAGCTCGGAGACGCGGTGGCCCTGGACGATGGAGAGCGCGCTGTTGCGCACGTCCTCCATGTGCTCGGGGTTCTCCGAGCCGGCCAGCCGGAAGTAGGCCTGCTGCCACACGAAGCGGGCGAGGTCGCGCTTGTGGAAGAAGTGCCGTTTGTAGAGGCCGCGGCCGAAGTGGTAGATCGCGGCGCCCTGCATGACGGTGTTGTCCAGGTCGAAGAAGGCGGCGGCCTTGTCGTCGCCGACGACCGGGAAGTCCGGCTCGGCGTCCTCGGCTTCGCTGTCGGCGGTCGCCGCGGCGGCTTCTGCCGCGGCCTGTGCCTCGGCCTCCAGGGAACTCTTGCGGGCGGCCTCGGCCGCCGCCTCGCCGGCCAGCACACTGCGTGCGGTGGCGGGGCGTCGGTGGCGGGTGAACCATCCCGTGACGAGGGACGGAACGCCCGTGACGAGGGACGCGCTGATGGGGCTCCTGCCGGGGCGGTGCTCGGGCGACGGGTGGGCCATACCGCGAGCATAGCCAGTTTGTTCGGTGCCCCTGGTTACGCACGCATGTCAGGCAGGCGCGGGGCGGCCGACGGTCGCGTTACGGCCACGCCGTGTATTCACTGAGGGGGCGCGCGTGAATATGTCTCCGCGCTGCTCGTGCCCCCGCGCGCCGCGCGCGTACGCCCGTACACCACGCCCCGCGCTTCCGTACGCCCCGCACGTACGCCCTTCAGGCGCCGGGCCCGGCCGCCCGGCCCGGCCGCCCGGCTTCAGGCGCCCAGCGCCTTGCGCAGCCGCTGCGGGTCCACGCGCCAGAAGTCGTGCTGTGCGCCGTCGACGAGGATGACCGGAATCTGCTCCCAGTATTTGCGGTACAGCTCCTCGTCCTCCGTGATGTCCTTCTTCTCCCAGGCGGCGCCGGTCTCCGCGCAGATCGCCTCGATCACTTGCTGGGCGTCGTCGCAGAGGTGGCAGCCGGGCTTGCCGATGAGCGTGACCGTCCGGTCGGCGGGATTCTTGCGCTGGGCGCGGCGGAGAAGCGGGGCCATGTGCTCATTGTGCCTGGGCAGTGCGGTCCGCGCCGGTCTCCGGCGGCGGTATGACGGCCGTCACGAGCCTTCGGGCAGCGCGTTGGTTTCCCGTACCATCGATGGTCGATTTGTAGGTGTACGGGGGTAAAACAGCAAGGAGAGGCGCGGCGTGTTCCCGTTCACGGTCCTGCGTTATCCACGCGAAGAGTGTGAACGGAGTGGCGCAGGATGTGGTTCCGCGAATTGCCGCAATAAGTGCGTGACACCGGTCACGTTGACGGGACAAAGCGGACACCATCTTTGTGCACGCGTTCACAAAGACATAGCCTGCTATCGACAGGGCGGTCTTGAGACATTTGGCCGTCCAAAGCCCCGCTCTACCCGCAGGAGCACCGTGGCAACTGGCCGAACTCACCGACCGGCGACCCGAAGCCGAGGGATCCCCGAGGCCACCGTCGCCCGGCTTCCGCTGTATCTGCGTGCACTGACCGCGCTCTCGGAGCGTTCGGTCCCCACGGTCTCCTCCGAGGAGCTGGCAGCCGCGGCGGGGGTCAATTCCGCCAAGCTGCGGAAGGACTTCTCGTACCTGGGCTCGTACGGCACGCGTGGTGTGGGCTACGACGTGGAGTACCTCGTCTACCAGATCTCCCGGGAGCTCGGTCTCACGCAGGACTGGCCGGTTGTGATCGTCGGTATCGGTAATCTCGGCGCCGCGCTCGCCAACTACGGCGGCTTCGCCTCCCGCGGCTTCCGTGTCGCGGCCCTGATCGACGCCGACCCGGCCATGGCCGGCAAGCCCGTCGCGGGCATCGCCGTCCAGCACACGGACGAGCTCGAAAAGATCATCAATGACAACGGCGTCTCGATCGGCGTGATCGCGACCCCCGCGGGCGCCGCCCAGCAGGTCTGCGACCGCCTCGTGTCCTACGGCGTCACGTCCATCCTGAACTTCGCGCCGACCGTGCTGTCCGTCCCCGAAGGGGTCGACGTGCGGAAGGTCGACCTCTCCATAGAGCTGCAGATCCTCGCCTTCCACGAGCAGCGCAAGGCCGGCGAGGAGGCCAGCAGCCAGGACGCCGCGCAGCCCGCCACGACAGCGGTGCGCCCGGCGCCGGCCGCCGGCGAGAACGGCCACGACGACTCCGACCGCAAGGGACCCGACGGGGACGTACCCGCCGTGATGCCGGCATGAGCCTCCTTGTTGTCGGCCTTTCGCACCGCAGTGCGCCGGTCAGCATCCTGGAGCGGGCCGCGCTCGCGCCCGACTCCCGCGGCAAGCTGCTGCAGGACGTCGTGTCGGCCGAGCCGGCCGCCGAATCGGCCGTGCTCTCCACCTGCAACCGCATCGAGCTCTACGCCGACGTGGACAAGTTCCACGCCGGTGTCGCCGAGCTGTCCACGCTGCTCGCCCAGCACAGCGGCGTCAGCCTCGACGAGCTCACGCCGTACCTCTACGTCCACTACGAGGACCGCGCCGTCCACCACCTGCTGTCCGTGGCCTGCGGCCTGGACTCCATGGTCGTCGGCGAGGGCCAGATCCTCGGCCAGATCAAGGACGCGCTGGCCCTCGCGCAGGACCAGCACACCGCCGGGCGGCTGCTGAACGACCTGTTCCAGCAGGCGCTGCGGGTGGGCAAGCGCGCGCACAGCGAGACCGGCATCGACAAGGCCGGCCAGTCCCTGGTCACCTTCGGCCTGGAGCAGCTCGCGGGCGCGGCCGGCGGTCACGAAGCGCACTGCATCCTGGTCGACGACGCCGTGCCCGACGCCACGGCCCCGCTCGGCACTCCGGGCGTGGACGCCTGGGCCCGCGGCAAGCGGGCCCTGGTCATCGGTGCGGGTTCGATGTCCTCGCTCGCGGCCGCCACCCTCGCCCGGGCCGGCGTCACCGAACTGGCCGTCGCCAACCGCACCCTGGACCGGGCGGTCCGCCTGACGGAGATCCTCACCGAGCCGGGCAGCCCCGGCCGGGCGAGCGGCCTCGTCGCGCGCGCCGTCCCGATGTCCGAGGTGCAGGCCGAGCTGGCCGGGGCGGACATCGCGATCTCGTGTACGGGGGCGACCGGACTCGTCCTCACCGGCGAGGCGGTCGCGGCGGCCGCCGAGGGCCGCGAGGACCGGGAACTGGCCCTGCTCGACCTGGCGATGCCGCGCGACATCGACGGCGCGGCCCACCGGATCGAGGGCGTGCACCTCGTCGACATCGAATCGCTGGCCGACGCGTCCGCCGACGCTCCCATGGCGTCCGATGTGGACCAGGTGCGCGGCATCGTCTCGGAGGAGGTCGCGGCCTTCGGCGCGGCCCAGCGCGCCGCGACGATCACCCCGACCGTGGTCGCCCTGCGCACCATGGCCGCCGACGTGGTCGCCGCCGAGATCGCACGGCTGGACGGCCGCCTGCCCGACCTGGACGACAAGCAGCGCGCGGAGATCACCCAGACCGTCCGCCGGGTCGTCGACAAGCTTCTGCACGCGCCCACCGTGCGGGTCAAGCAACTCGCCAGCGAGCCCGGCGGCGCCGGGTACGCCGACGCGCTGAGCAAGCTCTTCGACCTCGACCCCCAGACGGTCGCCGCCGTCAGCCGGGCCGACACGCGCGCGGACAGGCACGACACAGCACGGGAGCAGCGCTCATGAACGACCAGGCATTGCGACTCGGGACACGGCGCAGCAAGCTCGCCATGGCCCAGTCCGGACACGTCGCCGAGGCGGTGCGCCAGGTCACCGGGCGCCCCGTCGAGCTGGTGGAGATCACCACGTACGGCGATGTCTCCCGCGAGCAGTTGGCGCAGATCGGCGGTACCGGCGTCTTCGTCTCGGCCCTGCGCGACGCGCTGCTCAGCGGCGAGATCGACTTCGCCGTCCACTCGCTCAAGGACCTGCCGACCGCGCAGCCCGCGGAGCTGACCCTGGCTGCGATACCGGTCCGCGAGGACCCCCGGGACGCGCTGATCGCCAGCGACGGCCTGACGTTCGAGGAGCTGCCCGACGGGGCGCGGGTCGGTACCGGCTCGCCGCGCCGCATGGCGCAGCTGAACGCCTGGGCCCGGTCGCTGGGCCGGCGCATCGAGACCGTACCGATCCGCGGGAACATCGACACCCGTATCGGTTACGTCGAGAAGGGAGAGCTCGACGCGGTCGTACTGGCCGCCGCCGGGCTCAACCGGATCGGCCGCATCGGCGAGGCGACGGAGCTCCTCTCGCCGGACGTAGTTTTGCCTGCCCCCGGTCAGGGGGCGCTTGCGGTGGAGTGTGCTGCGACCAATGAGCACCTCGCCGCCCGGCTCGCAGAGCTCGACGACCCGGTGACCCGGGCCGCCGTGACCGCCGAGCGTTCCCTGCTCGCCGCTCTGGAGGCCGGCTGCTCCGCACCTGTGGGTGCGCTGGCCGATCTCCAGGACGGCGACCGGGCTGTCACCGAATTGCGCCTGCGTGGTGTCGTCGGCACGACCGACGGCAGCGCGCTGGTGCAACTGTCCACCACCGGACACGTACCCACCTCCCGCGACGACGTTTCCGTACCGGCGACCATGGGCCGTGAGCTCGCCGCCGAGATGCTCGCCAAGGGTGCTGCCGGTCTTATGGGGGAGCGAGCACTTTGAACCCCACCGCCCCGAACCACCCCGCCGCCGGCCAGGTCACCTTCCTCGGTGCCGGGCCGGGAGATCCCGGTCTGCTCACGCTGCGCGCCGTGGAGGCGCTGTCCCACGCGGACGTGCTGATTGCGGACCCGCAGGTGCTCGACGTCGTCCGCACGCATGCCCGGGCGAACGTGGACACACCGATGCAGGCCTCAGCTGACGAGGCGTCAATCCCCGCCGACGTCCCCACGCTTCGGGACACGACCAATCTTGTCATGGGGGCCGCGCGCACCGGCAAGCGGGTCGTGCGTGCCGTGTCCGGAGACCCCGGTCTGGACGCCGATGTGGCCGAGGAGATGCTGGCCTGCGCCTCCGAAGGCATCGGCTTCGAGGTCGTGCCGGGCGTCGCCGCCGCGGTCGGCGTGCCCGCGTACGCCGGCGTGCCGCTGCGTGACGCGCAGGGCACCGACGTCCGCTTCGTGGACGCCCGTACCGCCGACGACCGCTGCTGGTCCGAGGTCGGCGCGAGCGACGCGACCGTGGTCGTCTCCACCACCCTGGACTCGGTGGCCGCGGCCGCCGGCGAGCTGGTCTCGGCGGGCCGGAAGCCCGACACGCCGCTGACCGTCACCATCGCCGGTACGACCACCCGCCAGCGCACCTGGACCGCCACCCTCGGCACCATCGCGCAGACGCTCAAGGCCGCCAAGGTGCTGCCTTCGCCGGACGGCGGCCAGCCGGTCATAGCCGTGGTCGGCGAGCGCAGCTCCGCCGCGCGGCGGGACCAGCTCTCCTGGTTCGAGTCCAAGCCGCTGTTCGGCTGGAAGGTGCTCGTACCGCGGACCAAGGAGCAGGCCGCCTCGCTCTCCGACCAGCTCGTCTCGTACGGTGCCGTACCCCACGAGGTGCCGACGATCGCCGTCGAGCCGCCGCGTACCCCGCAGCAGATGGAGCGCGCGGTCAAGGGCCTGGTCACGGGCCGGTACGAGTGGATCGCCTTCACCTCCGTCAACGCCGTGAAGGCCGTACGCGAGAAGTTCGAGGAGTACGGCCTGGACGCGCGCGCCTTCGCGGGCATCAAGGTCGCGGCCGTCGGCGAGCAGACCGCCAAGGCGCTGGTCGCCTTCGGCGTGAAGCCCGACCTGGTCCCGTCCGGCGAGCAGTCGGCAGCCGGTCTCCTGGAGGACTGGCCGCCCTACGACCCGGTCTTCGACCCGATCGACCGCGTCTTCCTGCCGCGCGCCGACATCGCCACGGAGACCCTGGTCGCCGGGCTGATCGAGCTGGGCTGGGAGGTCGACGACGTCACCGCCTACCGGACCGTGCGGGCCTCTCCGCCGCCGGCCACCACCCGCGAGGCCATCAAGGGCGGCGGCTTCGACGCGGTACTTTTCACCTCGTCTTCGACGGTGCGGAACCTCGTCGGCATCGCCGGTAAGCCGCACAACGTGACCGTGATCGCCTGCATCGGCCCGGCCACCGCCAAGACCGCCGAGGAGCACGGGCTGCGCGTGGACGTGATGTCGCCCGAGCCCTCGGTGCACAAGTTGGCCGAAGCGCTCGCGGACTTCGGCGCGGCGCGGCGTGCTGCCGCGGTCGAGAACGGTGACCCGGTCACCCGTCCCAGCGAGCGCCGGCCCGGATCGCGTAGGAGGGCACGGAGTTGAGCACCACGTACGGAAGGTTCCCGGGAGCACGGCCGCGGCGGCTGCGCACCACCCCCGCGATGCGGCGGATGGTCGCCGAGACCCGGCTGCACCCGGCGGACCTGATCCTCCCCGCGTTCGTCCGCGAGGGGATCTCCGAGCCGGTGCCGATCGGCTCGATGCCGGGAGTCGTCCAGCACACCCGTGACACCCTGCGGAAGGCCGCGGTGGACGCCGTCTCCGCCGGGGTCTCGGGGATCATGCTCTTCGGCGTCCCCGAGGAGTCCAAGAAGGACGCGAACGGCACCGTCGGCACGGACCCGGACGGCATCCTCCAGGTCGCCCTCCGCGACGTGCGGGAGGAGGTCGGCGACGACCTCGTCATCATGTCCGACCTCTGCCTGGACGAGTTCACCGACCACGGCCACTGCGGGGTCCTCACGCCGGACGGCCGGGTCGACAACGACGCCACGCTGGAGCGGTACGCGGAGATGGCCCGGGTCCAGGCCGAGGCGGGCGCCCACACGGTCGCGCCCAGCGGCATGATGGACGGCCAGGTCCGGGTGATCCGTGAGGCGCTGGACGGCATCGGCCACCAGGACGTCTCGATCCTGGCCTACACCGCGAAGTACGCCTCCGCGTTCTACGGCCCGTTCCGCGAGGCGGTCGGCTCGTCCCTCAAGGGCGACCGCAAGACCTACCAGCAGGACGGCGCGAACGCCCGCGAGGCGCTGCGCGAGCTGGCCCTCGACCTCGAAGAGGGCGCCGACATGGTCATGGTCAAGCCGGCCATGCCGTACCTCGACATCCTCCGCGACGTCGCGGAGTCCGTCGACGTCCCGGTCGCCGCGTACCAGATCTCCGGCGAGTACGCGATGATCGAGGCCGCCGCCGAGAAGGGCTGGATCGACCGCGACGCGGCGATCCTGGAGGCCCTGACCGGCATCAAGCGGGCCGGTGCGCAGAACATCCTGACGTACTGGGCGACGGAGGTGGCGCGCCGCCTCTGACGGCTCCGCCGTCTGTGTCCCGTGCTTTCCGGGCCCCTGCCGCCGTATTCACGTACGGGCGGCGGGGGCCCGGGGCGTTTCCGTACGGGTACGTCTCACCGGCCCGCCGCGGTGGCGAAGTGCGCGTCGATCGACGAGATCCGCCCCTGCCCGTCGAAGCGGATGCTGACCGGCGTGCCGTCGGGCAGGACGACGGAGAACCCGTCCTCCGTCCGCTGGAGCTCCACCCCGTGGCGGCCGAAGTACCCGGTGACCACCTGACTCTCCGCGCCCCCGAAGATGCCCGCGCCCGTCATCAGCATGCGGGGCAGTTTGACCGGGTCGGGCGAGGCCCGCGGAACCTGCGGATCGTTCGGTACGAAGTACACGCGGGCCTCCGGGCTGGCCTGCGCGCCGATGTACCCCGGCGCGCCGAGCACGCTCATCGCGCCGAACGCCAGCGTCTCCGCCGCCATCCGGGGGTCCGGCGCGCCGGACAGATTCACGAGATCGCTCGTGAACTCGGGAATCTGCTGCTCGTGCCCGAACCGCCGTACGGCGTGCGCAGCCCCGGCGACGGGCTTGTTCCCGAACCCCGGATTCGCCCACCCCCACAGCCACGATCCGTCTCTGACGTCCCACGTCCCGAGCACGGATATCCGCAGTTCCTGCTGTCCCTGGCGATAGGAACACTGATCGAGATCAGCGCTCCAGTCCCCTTCGGGCAGAAATGCGTTGAACGTTTCGAGCTGTTCCGCGCCCCAAGCGGCATAAGGCTGAACCGTCCGGACAAAAGCCTCACTGAATGCAGAGCTGTTCATCCCCCGACCCTACGAAGGCCGCCGGCGCGACGGGAGATCCGGGGCGACGGTGCGGGTCGTTTGCGCGGCTAGGCCGGGTATTCGTATGTCGCGGCGAATGCGGTGAAATCCGCCCAGGCGGCGGGAGCGACGGAGAGGTGGGGGTCGTCGGGGGTCTTGGAGTCCCGGATGTGGATGAAAGCGGGGGACTCCGCGATCTCGACGCAGTTGCCGCCTTGTTCCGTGCTGTAGCTGGACTTGCACCAGTGCAGTGCGGCGCTCATTGCTCTCCGATCAGCCGGTCCAACAGGCCCTTGGACTCTTCCGGGTTGAGAGCCTCCGTCCGCAGCATCGCATACTTGAGGGCCATGAGACTGACCTGCTGCGGATCGCTCACCAGCTGACCGCCGCACTGGGTCTCGACGTAGGCGACACGAAGATGGTCGGGGGTCTCCAGCAGGACACAGGGGCCGGAGAGGCCGGGGTGCGTCTCGCTGCTGAGAGGCATCACCTGGACGCTGACTCCTGGTAGGTCGGCGCATTCCCGTACGCGGCGCAGTTGCTCCGCGCGTACGGGTTCGCCTCCCAGGCGCTGCATCAGCACGTTCTCCGCGATGACGAAACTGACCGTGACCGGGTCCTTGCGGCAGAGGATGCCCTGTCGCGCTGTGCGTGCGGCGACACGCTCACCGATCTCCTCCGCGGAGAGGACCGGGACCTCGTTCCGGAACACCGCACGGGCGTATTCCTCGGTCTGGAGCAGTCCGGGGAAGACCTGGTTCTCGTACGAATAGTGTGCGATCGCCTCGTGTTCGTAGTCGATGAACTCCGCCGCCCACACCGGGTACTTATCGATCTGCGGCAAGTATTCGACGGCCACCGCGAGGACACCCCGCGTGCCGAGCTCCAAATCGATGCGGTCGGCGAGATTCGGCTTCAACGGGCGCCTGCCCTGCTCGATCGAGGCGATCGTCTCCTCGCCCACGTTCAGCCGCTCGCCCAACTCCCGCTGGGTATACCCAGCAAGGCGGCGGAACAGGGCCAGTTGGGCGCCGACGAGGCGTTGTGAGGACGCGTTCTTCCGGGGCTGCATGGTGACCCACTCCCACCATTTTCCGCGTCCTACCCGCACGGCACCCGTACAGCGAATCTGTACGGGTGGACCGACTGCCTCGGCCCAGTCATGCCCGGCACCATGCGTGCTGTGATCGAACACGAATGGTTGCGGGAGCGGTGCTACGCGCGGGCGCGCAGATCCGTGCCGGAGGCGCGCGCGTTTGCCGCGCGCGCCTTCGCGGACTGGGGGCTCGGGCCCCGTACGGACGACGCGTTGCTGTGCGTGAGCGAGTTGGCGACCAACGCGCTTCGGCACGGCGTACCCCCGGGACGGGCCTTCCGGCTCCGGCTGTACCAGTACGGCGACGACAGCGGCACGGTACGGATCGAGGTGCACGACTCCGGGCCGGGATGGCCGCGTACCCCGTCACCGCCCTCCGACGCGGATGCGGAGCACGGCCGGGGGCTGCTGCTCGTCGGGGCGCTCGCCGACAAGTGGGGCGTCGGCGAGCGGAACCCCGGCAAGGTGGTGTGGTGCGAGTTCGCGGCCGGCGCCGCGTGACGCCGACCGTTCCCCGAGAGGGTCAGAGCCGCTCAGGCGTCCGGATGCCCAGGAGGGACATGCCGCGGTGGAGGGTGCGGGCGGTGATGTCGCAGAGGAAGAGGCGGTTCTCGGTCTGCTCGGTGGTGTCGGCCTTCAGGACCGGGCACTGGTCGTAGAAGGTCGTGTAGAGGGAGGCGAGCTGGTAGAGGTACGCCGTCAGCTTGTGCGGGGCGTACTCCTTGGCCGCCTCCGTGACCAGGTCGCCGAACGCGTCCAGGTGGAGGCCCAGCGCCCGCTCCGCCGGGGCGAGTTCGAGCTCCGGGTGGGGCGCGGGGCCGGTCTCGCCCGCCTTGCGGAGGATGGACTTGATGCGGGCGTGGGCGTACTGGATGTAGACCGAGGTGTCGCCGTTCAGGGAGACCATCTGGTCCAGGTCGAACTTGTAGTCACGGTTCGCGGACGTGGAGAGGTCCGCGTACTTCACCGCCCCGATGCCGACCTGGGCGCCGCGCTCCTGGATCTCCTCCTCGGTGAGGTCGCGCGCCTTCTCGCGCACCACCTCGGCGGCGCGCTGCGCCGCCTCGTCGAGCAGGTCCTCCAGGCGGACGGTCTCGCCTTCACGCGTCTTGAACGGCTTGCCGTCCGCGCCGAGCACCGTGCCGTAGCCCATGTTGTGGGCCGTGACCTCGTCGTTCAGCCAGCCCATCCGGCGGGCCGTCTCGAAGACCATCTTGAAGTGCAGCGACTGGCGCACGTCCACGACGTACAGCAGGGTCGTCGCCTTCAGGCCGAAGACGCGGTCGCGGATCGCGGAGAGGTCGGAGGCCGCGTACCCGAAGCCGCCGTCCGCCTTCTGCACGATGAGCGGGACCGGCTGGTCGTCCTTGCCCTTGATGTCGTCGAAGAAGACGACGAGCGCGCCCTCGGAGCGGACCGCGACGCCGGACTCCTCCAGCAGCCGGGCCGTCTCGGCCATCATGTCGTTGTACGCGGACTCGCCGACGATCTCGTCGTCCCGGATCTCCATGTCCAGCTTCTCGAAGACCGAGTAGAAGTAGACCTTCGACTCGTCCACGAACCGCTGCCAGAGGTCCAGGGTCTCCTTGTCGCCGGACTGGAGGGCCACGACCCGCTTCCGGGCCCGCTCCTTGAAGTCCTCGTCCGCGTCGAAGACCGCGCGCGAGGCCTTGTAGACCCGGTTCAGGTTCGACATGGCCTGCTCGCCGTCGACGTCCTCGGCCGGGGCCAGCTGGTCGGGGTTCTCGATCAGGTACTGGATGAGCATGCCGAACTGGGTGCCCCAGTCGCCGATGTGGTGGCGGCCGATCGTCTTCTCGCCCGTGAAGTCCAGCATGTGGCGCAGGGCGTCGCCGATCACGGCGGACCGGAGGTGGCCGACGTGCATCTCCTTGGCGACGTTCGGCTGGGCGTAGTCGATCACCGTCGTGCCGGGGTGCTCCGCGTACGGGACGCCCAGGCGGTCGTCGGCGGCGCGGGCCGCCAGCGTCCGCACGATCGCCTCGTCGGTGATCGTGATGTTGAGGAAGCCGGGGCCTGAGACCTCGATGTCCTTGATGAGGGCGGGGGCCTCGATGCCCTCCACGACCTTGGACGCCAGCTCGCGGGGGTTGCCCTTGAGCTTCTTCGCGAGGGCCAGCATGCCGTTGGCCTGGAAATCGGCCCGGTCGCTACGTCGCAGCAGCGGGTCGGCGGCGCCGGCCTCCGGCAGGGCTGCCGAGAGGGCGTCGGAGACGCGCTGGTTGACCGTAGCGGCGAGAGAAGGGACCGAAGCCATGGAATGCTGCCGTTCCGTCGGAGGGGAGAGGTGGTCGGGGTTTGCCGCCAGTATTTCACGGCGGGGTCGGGAGCCCTTCCGGGTTTTTGCCGCCGCCGGGGCCGGGCGCCGGGGCCGGGCGGCGGGGAAATCGATCACGGGCGCGTCTGGGACAATGGAACGGCCAGGCTTGCGGCCTGGGCGGGCCCGCTCCGGATCACGCACCGGGCGCGGCACGACCGCCGGGGCGCCGGGCCGGGCTCACGACCGTAAGCGACCACGTGATCGACCATGTGGTCGAGCGAACGCGCGAAGCAGAAAAGGAAGGGCCGACCGTGGCTCAGAGCACCGAGACAACCGACTGGGTCTCCCGTTACGCGGATGAGGTCATCACCGAGTCGGAGCGTCGCGCGCCTGGCAAACCGGTCGTCGTCGCTTCCGGCCTGTCCCCCTCCGGCCCGATCCACCTGGGCAACCTGCGTGAGGTCATGACCCCGCACCTGGTCGCGGACGAGGTCCGCCGCCGCGGGCACGAGGTCCGCCACGTGCTGTCCTGGGACGACTACGACCGGTACCGCAAGGTCCCGTTCGGCGTCGAGGGCGTGGACGACTCCTGGGCCGAGCACATCGGCAAGCCGCTGACCAGCGTTCCGGCCCCCAAGGGCTCCGCGTACCCGAACTGGGCGGAGCACTTCAAGGCCGCCATGGTCGACGCGCTCGCGCAGCTGGGCGTCGAGTACGACGGCATCAGCCAGACCGCGCAGTACACCGCCGGTACGTACCGCGAGCAGGTCCTGCACGCGATGAAGCACCGCGGTGACATCGACGCGATCCTCGCCCAGTACCGCACGAAGAAGGCGCCGGCGAAGAAGTCGCAGAAGCCGGTCGACGAGGCCGAGCTGGAGGCCGCCGAGGGCTCCGGCGCGGCGGGCGAGGACGACGGCAGCGGCGGCGACGCGGGCTACTTCCCGTACAAGCCGTACTGCACGGTCTGCGGCAAGGACTTCACCACCGTCACCGCGTACGACGACGCCACGACCGCCCTCACCTACACCTGCACCTGCGGGCACGGCGAGACGGTGCTGCTGAGCGAGTTCAACGGCGGCAAGCTGGTCTGGAAGGTCGACTGGCCCATGCGCTGGGCCTACGAGGGCGTGATCTTCGAGCCGTCGGGTGTGGACCACTCATCGCCCGGCTCGTCCTTCCAGGTCGGCGGCCAGATCGTGGGCATCTTCGACGGCGAGCAGCCGATCGGCCCCATGTACGCGTTCGTGGGGATCTCGGGGATGGCCAAGATGTCGTCGTCCAAGGGCGGCGTGCCCACCCCGGCCGACGCCCTGGAGATCATGGAGCCGCAGCTGCTGCGCTGGCTGTACGCGCGGCGCCGCCCGAACCAGTCGTTCAAGATCGCCTTCGACCAGGAGATCCAGCGGCTGTACGACGAGTGGGACCGGCTGGACGCCAAGGTCGCCGACGGCTCCGTGCTGCCGGCCGACGCGGCGGCGTACGCCCGTGCCGTCGGGACGGCGGCGGGCGAGCTGGCGAAGACGCCGCGCCCGCTCCCGTACCGCACGCTCGCCTCGGTCGCCGACATCACGGCCGGGCACGACGAGCAGACCCTGCGCATCCTCAGCGAGCTGGACCCGGAGAACCCGGTCGGCTCGCTGGACGATGTCCGGCCCCGGCTGGACCGCGCCGAGCAGTGGATCACCAGCCAGGTCCCGGCCGACCAGCGGACCATCGTCCGCGAGGAGCCGGACACCGAACTGCTGGGCTCGCTGGACGACCGGGCGAAGGACTCGCTGCGGCTGCTGCTGGACGGCCTGGACACGCACTGGTCGCTCGACGGGCTGACGCACCTGGTCTACGGCGTGCCGAAGGTCCAGGCGGGCTTCTCCGCCGACGCCACCGCGAAGGAACTGCCGCCGGAGATCAAGACCGCCCAGCGGACGTTCTTCGCGCTGCTGTACCGCCTGCTGGTCAGCCGTGAGACCGGCCCGCGGCTGCCCACGCTGCTTCTCGCCGTGGGCGCGGGCCGGGTGCGCACGCTGCTCGGCGGGTAGCCGTCACGCGTCCGCCCTCGTAGCCGTCACGCGTCCGCCCTCGGGGAGGGCGTGCGGCTGCGACTTACGACGGATGCCGCGCACGACGGGCTCGGCCCCGGGAACGATGTTTCCCGGGGCCGTTTCCGTGACCGTGGACACATGAAGGGTTATCCGAAGGCTTTCCTCGGGCTCGTCGGCTGGCTCGCCCTCATCCAGGGCGTGATGGGTCTCGGCGGGCGGTTCTTCACCGACTCCGAGTGGGGCCTGCTGCACCGCTGGGTCGACACGCCCCCGCTGTGGGCGTACGCGGCGATGCTCGTCGTGGGCGGCGCGGTCGTGTGGTGGAGCGAGGCGGACCGCAAGAAGGCGAGCGCGGCGAAGACCTGAGCCGTCCGGTCAGGCGATGTGCTCGGTCTCCATCTCCTGGCGGAAGCGTCCGCGGAAGTCGCGCACGTACGTCCGCAGGTAGTTCTCGCTGAGCGGTCCGACGCCGTCCCTGCCGGTGACGCCGTAGTTGTTGAGCAGGTACCGGGAGAACTGGTGCGGGTCGGGGAAGTCGTTCTTCTCGGCCACGTACGAGCGGTACGCCACGTAGAACTGCTCATCGCGGGAGAGGCCGTCGGGCAGCGTTTCCACGGGTGGCTCGGGGACGTACTCCGGCTCGAAGCCCGGCTCGAACTCCGGCTCGGGTCCGGCTGCCGCCCGCTGCCCGGGGGCCGGGACCGGCGCGCCCGCGTTGCCGAGCGGCCGGCTGCGGCCGGGACCGACGGGGACGGTGAGCCGGTCGGCGGTCCCGTCGGGGGCGGGGAGGGGCTCCTGGTGGGCGGGGGCGGGCTCGCCCGCAGCGGGGGCGGGCGCGGGCACGGGAGCGGGCGCCTCGGCTTGCCGGACCGCCTCCGCTTGCCGGACCTGCCCGGCTTGCCGGCCCGGCTCGACCGGCGTCGGGTGCTCCCGGGGCGCGGTGTCGAGCCCCGCCGGGTCGAGTGCCGCCGCATCGTGTCCCGCCGTGTCGCGCAACGCCGTGTCGCGCAACGCCGCATCGTGCCCCGCCGGGTCGAGTTCGGCGCGGCGTACCGGGCTCTGCGGGTCGCGCGCCGGTTCGAGTCCCGCCGCCGCGAGCCCCGCCGGGACCGTCTCGGCCAGCGGCACCCCGTACCGGGCCAGCCGCAGCGGCATCATCGCCTCCACCGGTGCCTTGCGCCGCCACGCGCGCCCGTACCGGGACCGCAGCCGCGCCTGGTACACCAGCCGGTCCTGCTCCAGCTTGATCACCTGCTCGTAGGAGCGCAGCTCCCAGAGCTTCATCCGGCGCCACAGCCGGAACGTCGAGGCGGGCGCCAGCAGCCAGCGGGAGAGCCGGACGCCCTCCATGTGCTTGTCGGCGGTGAGGTCGGCGATCCGCCCGACCGCGTGCCGGGCCGCCTCGACCGCGACGACGAAGAGCACGGGGATCACCGCGTGCATCCCGACGCCGAGCGGGTCGGGCCAGGCCGCCGCGCCGTTGAAGGCGATCGTCGCGGCCGTCAGCAGCCAGGCGGTCTGCCGCAGCAGCGGGAACGGGATGCGGATCCAGGTCAGCAGCAGGTCGAGGGCGAGGAGAACGACGATCCCCGCGTCGATGCCGATGGGGAAGACGTAGGAGAAGGCGCCGAAGCCCTTCTGTTCGGCCAGTGCGCGGACCGCCGCGTACGAACCGGCGAAGCCGATCGCGGCGATCACGAGCGCGCCCGCGACGACGACACCGATGAGTATTCGGTGCGTCCGGCTCATCCGCATCGCGGCCACCCGCGATCCCTCCCCGCACTCGGCTGACTGGCGCGCCTAGCCTGGCACACCTCAACGGCCGGGAGCGGGGAGGGCCTCAGGCGTTACCCGAGTGGTACGGCGGAGCCGGGGCCCATGGGGCGGGTATGTCCTACTTGTTCGCCTGGGCGATCGCGTTGACGGCCTGCTTCGCGGCCTCCTCCGAGTCCTTCACCATCTCGTCGCCGTCCGGCGCCTTGGCGCCGGCCAGGCCCGCGCCGTTGAAGTTGATGGTGACCACGGCGTTGGCGGTGCGGGCGACGAGCGTCTGGTTCTTGAAGTCGTTGCCGTCCTTCTTCAGGTCGTACGTGACCATGGTCGCCTGGTCGCCGATGTCCTTGGCGTTCTCGCTCTTGACGTTCTTGGCGCCCTTGGTGGTCTTGGCCGCGTCGACCTGCTTGTTGAAGAAGCCGCCCGCGCGCTTGTCGCCGGAGCCCAGGGCGGGGTCGGAGTCGTAGCGCTGCAGGTTGACCGCGAGCCAGCGGAACTGGGTGCCGTCGATGCCGCCCTTGCCCTTCCGCTCCTCACTGCTCCAGGTGCAGGTGCCGTGTGCGGAGGTGTCGCTGCTCTTGCCCTCCTCGCCGCTCTCGTCCTTCACGGCGGGCAGCATCTTCTTGACGCGGTCCTTGGTGATGGCCTTGCAGGGGTCGGGGAGCTTCTTGTACTTGCCCGGTGCCACCTTCGGCGAGGAGCTCGGGGCCGCGGACTTCGAGGCTTCGCCCGAGTCCTTGCCGGAGTCGTCGGAGCAGCCGGCGACAAGCATCACCGGTACGGCTGCGCAGGCGAGGTAGCTGGCGAGTCGCTTGGCTGAACGGTGCATGGTTCCTTCGCTTCATCGTCGTGCGAGCGGCCGTTCCGCGCGCAGGGCCCAGGTGGCCCCTGGGTCGCACGGTACGCGGCGGCCGGGCGCCGGTGGCCGATTCACGTCGTTACTCGCCGACGGTAACCGGTCACGGGGACCGGTACCGCTCATCCGGTCCAGTGCGCGGCGAGCTCCGCTGCCAGCTTCTGGGCCTTTTCCTGCAGCTCACGACGGTCGGGAAGGACCGAGGTGTCGGTGGACCACTGGTCGTACTCAATGGTGACGATCACATTCGACGACCGGAAAACGACCGTGATGTCGCGGTGTACGCCGGAATCCGCCGTGACCAGTGCGTCGTCCAGGAAGGCGGCGTCGCCCAGGTCGACGAGCGGGCGCGGCGCGAGGCTCGCCGCCGCGTCGGGGGACTCGTCGGAGGAGCCGGGGGAATCGGAGGAACCGGTCGGGTCGCTTTCGCCCGTCCGGGTGCCGGACGGCTGCGTGGCGTCGCCGGAGCCCTTGCCGGGGGTCCGGCCGGCGGTCTCGTCGTCGCCCTTGCGGTGCGCCGACGGGCTGCCCGACGGGTCGGCGGCGGCGCCCTTGCCGCCGGCGGGACGGTCGCCGCGTTCGTCCGCGGCCCCGGTCCCGGACGACTGCTCGCCCTTCCCGGTCTCCCCGTCCTGCGTGCCGCCCTGCTTCTCGTCCTGCTTGCCGTTCGACCCCTTCTCGCTCCCGGTCGGGGACGGCGTCCGCACCGGCGGGGTCTTCGCCGCGTCGCTGGGGATGTGGGCCGCCAGCTCCTTCTTCGCGTACAGCTCCTGGGCCTTGTCGTCGTCGCTGGCGGCTCCGTCGTACGACACGACGCGCTGCAGGTCGACGGTGAGGTGGCGGCTGCCCTCGGACGTCTCGCGCTTCCAGCGGCAGCCGACCCGGCGGTCGGTGTCGAAGGTGATGTCGGCCTGGCCGCGGTAGACCTTGTCGGCCTCGGCGGGGGTCTCCGAGGCGCCGCCGGTGGGCAGCAGGCTGCGCAGCGTGCTCCGGGCGGGCAGTCCGCAGGGCTCGGGCAGCGAGTCGAACTGGCCGGGCTCCGCGACCGGCGCCGAGGACGTGCTGTCGCCGCCCTTGGAGTCGTCGGCCCCCGCGTCGGCGTCGGAGCCGCCGGAGCAGCTGGTGAGGAGGGTGGCCAGCGCCACGGCCGCCGCCACCGCGGCCCCTCGTACGGACGACCTTCGCTGCACCGTCACCGGCTCCTTCCGTACGAAATCCGGTTGCCGCCCAGCAGCGGCTGATGGACACAATGTCTACCGCACGCATCGCCGCGCATGCCGGTCCGCCGTCGTTGATCGGGTGCTTTGTCCGCGTTTTGCGTTTCCGCGCTTTTGTGCGTTTTCTATTGTTCCGGGGGAATGGGGAAGTCATGTCGTACGTGGAAGTGCCGGGTGCGCAGGTACCCATCCGCATGTGGACGGATCCGGCCACGGTCGAGGGCGTCGCGCTCCAGCAGCTGCGCAACGTCGCGACCCTGCCGTGGATCAAGGGCCTCGCCGTGATGCCCGACGTGCACTACGGCAAGGGCGCCACGGTCGGCTCGGTCATCGCGATGCACGGCGCGGTCTGCCCGGCGGCGGTCGGCGTCGACATCGGCTGCGGTATGTCCGCGGTCAAGACCTCCCTCACGGCGAACGACCTGCCCGGCGACCTCTCCCGGCTCCGCTCGAAGATCGAGCAGGCCATCCCGGTGGGGCGCGGGATGCACGACGACCCGGTGGACCCGTCCCGCCTGCACGGCCACGCCACGGCCGGCTGGGACGACTTCTGGACGCGCTTCGACGGCATCGCCGACGCGGTCAAGTTCCGCCAGGACCGGGCGACGAAGCAGATGGGGACGCTCGGTTCGGGCAACCACTTCATCGAGTTCTGCCTGGACGAGAACGACTCCGTCTGGCTGATGCTGCACTCCGGCAGCCGGAACATCGGCAAGGAGCTCGCCGACTTCCACATCGGCGAGGCCCAGAAGCTGCCGCACAACCAGGGCCTGGTCGACCGCGACCTCGCCGTCTTCATCGCGGACACCCCGCAGATGGCGGCGTACCGCAACGACCTGTTCTGGGCCCAGGAGTACGCCAAGCACAACCGCGCGATCATGATGGCGCTCTTCCAGGACGTCGTCCGCAAGGAGTTCAAGAAGGCCCGCCCGACCTTCGACCCGGTCATCTCCTGCCAGCAGGAGGATGCCGAAGGTCAGATGAGGACCGTCGAGTACCGCCCTGGCGTGATCAGCTGCCATCACAACTATGTCAGCGAAGAGCGCTACGAGGGCATGGATCTCCTCGTCACCCGCAAGGGAGCCATCAGCGCCCGGGGCGGTGAGTGGGGCATCATCCCCGGCTCGATGGGGACCGAGTCCTACATCGTCCGCGGCCTGGGCAACGAGAAGTCCTTCAACTCCGCCTCCCACGGCGCCGGCCGCAAGATGAGCCGGAACGCCGCGAAGAAGCGGTTCTCCACGAAGGACCTGGCCGAGCAGACGGCCGGCGTGGAGTGCCGCAAGGACTCCGGCGTGGTGGACGAGATCCCTGGCGCGTACAAGCCGATCGGCAAGGTGATCGAGCAGCAGCGCGACCTGGTCCAAGTCGTCGCCAAGCTCAAGCAGGTCATCTGCGTGAAGGGCTGAAGTTTAGGACTGCACGTGACCGACAGCCCTCGCGCCGACAACGGCGCGGGGGCGTCTGCCGCATCCAGAGTTGTGGTCGGCAAAGCGTGAGCCGGGGCATCCCGCAGGAGACCAAGCCCATAGGCCAGTGTGGTGAGTCTGGTCAGGCCGACAGGTCTTCTGCCGCCTCTCCAATCTCATGGGAGGAGACCTGATCTAGGAGGGAGGCGCATTGGGCCAGTAGCTGGTCGTAGGTCATCACTGTGATGCCGTGCATCCTGCTGTTGAGCCCATGCAGCGCATGCAGCTTGGGCTTGTCCCAATCCTGGGATCGGCCGATTACGACCACGGCCCGTGGGTGGTAGGCGGTGATTTCCGGCCGGTCGGGCAAGCCGTGCTGAGCTGCTCGATGCAGGGTGTCAAGGTATCGGTGACATTGGCCGATGGCCTTGGCAGTGTGCGCGGACCAGTACCAGTTGCGATGGGTGTTGTCGTAGAGGATGACATCCATGTCTGGGCGCTTCAGTTCGAAGATGTCCCGCAGGCCGCTTGCTGTCGACTCCATGAGCAGGTCAACCGAGTCGCCGATGCCGATAACCCTCTGATCATCGCGTGCCACGTACGCGTTTCCAAAGGCCCAGGAGTGGCGCTCACACCAGCTCTGGTAGACGTCCTCCTTGTTCCGGCCTTCCCGAAGGTTTTCTTGTAGCTCTGTCACCGCTTCGCGGAGCTCGCCGATCCTCACGACAGCGGAGAACGCCTTCGCGAGTGTCACAGGGTCGACGTGCCGGGCCACCCTGCTGGCAAACCGTCGACCTTCGAGGGCCCCACCAATCGCCCTCACGGCATCATCGGAGATGTCCGTTTGTGAGCGCAGTTCGTCGGCCCGAAGGATCAGGTACTGGCCGTCTTCCTCCTGCTCAGCCACGGCTAGCGACTGGGCAATGTGCCGTTTGAGTATCGTCAGGTCGGCCGAGCTCAGAGTGATGTCGCAGTGCTCGCCGTTCCGCTTGTCCGTGCGTATGAGCTTCATGGACAGCTCGGAAGCGGAGTTGTTGTGCGGGATGAAGTAGGGCAGTGCCTCGATCCGCACATGAGTCGTGTCTCTGATGATCAATCGGTCACCGTACGAGACGGCGCCCGAAGCCGCAGGGCGGCGGTCGAAGAAGACGGGTTCGTCCTGATCCATGAGCGCATCTTGAGCCAAACCCTTACTGCATGCGAGCAAGTTGATGAAAATGGAACATACCTGCGATCCGGCAGCGGTGTGTCGCGCCCATGGGCTGGCTGGCGTCTGGGCCTTTCGGGCGGCTGGCCGGCCGCGGTATCCGTGAGCCAATGCCGCAGGACGGGGGCGTCCCCTTGTCCTGTAAGGCAGCGCAACCTGGTCCAGGTCGTCGCCAAGCTCAAGTCCCTGTGTGCTGGCAACGGCGCGGGTGCCTCTTCTCTCTGACCTCTGGCCGATTTGAGTCGTAGGCGTGGGTCGCTGGGGGGTGGCTGCTGCGGGTGCAGCGCCTTGATTTGTACCCTTTCCCTGCAGTAATGCCCCTTTGGTGGCAGTATGAAGCGTATGAACTTAGAGGGGATTGTGGCAGTAACCGGAGCTATCGCATCCTTACTTACTACTCTTGTTGCCTTCCTTGCCGCCAGGTGGGGAATGCGTGGGGCCTATAGGGGCGCCGAGGCGACCTCTATCGCAGGCCGCAGTCAATCTGAGGCCGTGGTCGAGGCGGTTCATCGGCAAGGGTGCAATGAACGGGAGCAATCGGCGCACAACCTGCGTCGAGATTCTTATACAGAATTCTTGCGTGCTTCCGATGCGCTGGCTCGAACGGTGAATAGGCTACCGAAAGTCGGTCATGAGAAGCGTGAAGAGATGCTTTCGCAGGCGGCCATGGCTATGGACGAAGCATGCGCGCGAATTCAGGTGGCCGGGCAAGTGTCCGTGACTGCGCAAGCGGAGAAGGTCTGGTTGCGTTGCCGCCATCTGGAGCGGTTAGCTCTACGGAGGGCGGTACTGAGGGCGGCACTGAGTTCCTTGGAAGACGGCTGGTGCCCAAAGAATGCCGAATTTTGCGAAAATCCCCATCACGGCTTCGCTTATTCTGCATGGGAACTGTTGATTGATTGGGGGCGCATGGAGGACGAGGAGCGGTGGGATGGCCTCGACTTTTTGGAGTTTTGTTTAAAGGAAAGTCGATCTCTTTCCGATGAGAGCGTAGGTCAGGTGCTCAATGTGGCGAATAAGACTGCGGGTTGGAGTGACATGATCGGTGGATGGGTCCGCGACCCGTTGTATGAGCGCTTCTATGAGGCTCGTTCGAAGTTCGTTGCCGCTGCACGTCGTTCCCTTGCCGAGTCCGCTCACTGACGCCAAGCTGCAGCTCGGCGTCAGCGTTGCTTCCACCTCTGAGAACGAGCCCTTGCATCGCTTCCAGCAGGAGGATGCCGAAGGTCGGCTGAGGACCGTCGAGTACCGCCCTGGCATGATCAGCTGCCACCACAACTATGTCAGCGAAGAGCGCTACGAGGGGATGGATCTGCTGGTCACCCGTAAGGGAGCGATCAGCGCCCGCGGTGGTGAGTGGGGCATCATTCCCGGCTTGATGGGGACGGATTCCTACATCGTCCGCGGTCTGGGCAACGAGAAGTCCTTCAACTCCGCTTCCCATGGCGCCGGCCGCAAGATGAGCCGGACGCCGCGAAGCAGTGGTTCTCGACGAAGGACTTGGAGCAGCAGACGGCGGGTGTGGAGTGCCGTAAGGACTCGGGCGTGGTGGATGAGATCCCGGGTGCGTACAAGCCGATCGGCAAGGTGATCGAGCAGCAGAGGAACCTGGTCCAGGCCGTCGCCAAGCTCAAGCCGGTCATCTGCGTCAAGGGTTGACGCGGTGCGTACAGCCAATCGGGACAACGGGATGGAGTAGGACGATGGCGCAAGGGGATCTTGATGCGACACTGGAAATTTGCCGGGCGCCGCTTCGTGATTTTGATCCTTGGCCGGAAGATGGCGGCGGGTTTGCCCGCTCGGGTCGCGGGGCGCACAGAGTCTCTGTAAAGCCCGAGTTGCTTCCAGTTCCCGTGATTGCGGCTGCGGTTATGATCCTCCTCGTCAGGGCTCAGAACCTTGGTAGAGCAGAAAAGTTGGAGTGGGAATTTCCGTTCCTGTTTCGTGGAAACCAGGCCAGTATCACCCATGAAAAGTTTGGTATTAGGGTCTACTTCGACTCTTCCCGGCTCACCGCCGCTGAAGCGGAGGGCCTGGCATTTGAGGCTGTTGGTAAACTTTCTGCTGCCGCTCGAATGCTGGAGAAGTCGTTGCTGAGAGGGCTGGCTAGAGAAGCGGTTCAGGCGGGTAGCGTTTCCGTCGTTAATCAGGCGCCAAAACTTCGTTCCATGTACGAACATTTTCGGAAACTCGCTCATGAGGCATACGAACCACGGCCGCGGAGTGCTCGCGACGATCAGGGTGTGGCAGTAGCCATCAAGGCGGAGATCGAAGCTCTCATTAGGCCCCGCCAAGAGGGTTTCTACTTCTCTGTAGCCATGGTGAATTCGTACTTCAGCCTGCTAGAGCACCTGTTGGTGCTGGTCCTTCCGGATACGGACTTCGACCCACGCGGCGAATCATTGACAGACTTTATTGGGTCTCGTCTGTTCGAAAAATACGATCGAGTGTTCCAAGTTGGAGATGACTCTTCGAGGCTCAGGCATAAGCTCTGGGAGGTTGCTGAGACGTGGAGAAACCCGTACAGTCATGGTGGTTTTGACAAAGGGGGTGGGGCGCTCTACTTCGATCTAGGTGGGATTGGGTTCTCGCCCGTAATTCTTTCAGATATTAGAAGCCATCCGACTTTCTCTCTCTTTCCGGGGCGTGAGACCTCGCTTGATGAGACCTGCCGGATTTTCGATGAAGTGGATGCTTTTCTCCGGTCAGGGCCGGTCGAGAGAGGGATGGTATGGGTAGATCGAGGTCTGAGCGTGTCCTTCGACGAGGCGCGCCTTGCAGAATTCAGGCACGCTGCGCGAGACGGCGATAAGTTCGCTCAATTTGTTGACTATCAAGAAGAAATGCTGGATCGAGCCCAGAACATGGAGTGGTAGCCCCCTGTCGTATTCACTGGGGGCTGCTTTCCCCGTCGCGTGCAAGCCGATCGGCAAGGTGATCGAGTAGCAGCGCGACCTCCTCCAGTCGTCGCCAAGCTCAAGCAGGTCAACTGCTTGAAAGGCGGGGCCCAGCACTACACGTGCCCGAGTAAGCCCCGGACTACAGCGGTCCGGGGCTTACTGGTGCGTGTGCGGCAGGCAATGGGGGGTGTGCCTGCCTGCTCCCTCTGGGCTGGGTATCGCGTCAGTTCAGGGACTTCTCGATCGCTTCGAAGATGTCGGCGTCCGTCTCCTGCTGCCACGCGGGGAGGTCGGACCAGTCGGCGACGTAACCCGGCTTGGGGTCCTCGAAGTGCTTGTACATCTGGGCCGTCCAGCACGTCGCAACGAAGCGGCTCTTCTGCTCGCGGGACAGGCGTGAGGCATGGCCGCCGCTCGTTTCGAGGAACTGGCGAACCTGCTCGTAAACGGCTCCCGCGGCCTGGCGCTCCCACTCAGGGGTCTCATCCCACGGGGTCACGTAGCCGGCCTTCGGTTCGCCGGGGAAGTGTTCCCGCACGCCTGCGATCCACGTCTCCCGGAACAGTCGGGCGCCCTCGGTCTGCGACATGCTTACCCCTCTCGTCACATCGTGCTCAGTGCGCCGATCTCCGCTCCCAGGCTGGCCACACGGCCGTCGCGGGCCAAGGGGCCGAACTCGGCTCGTAGGCCCTGAAGTCTACGGGCGACGTACCCCGAGGAAGATTCCCGAGCGAGTTGCAGCGCCTGGTGGCCGAAGGTGATCAGCTGGTCCGGGTCGCGACGCTTGGCTCCGATGGCGGCGAGGTCGGTCAGCACGGCTCCGCGACGGCGGAACGACTGTCCCTCTGCAAGGGCCCCCTGGGTCAGAGCGGCCTTCAGCGCCTTCTCGGCAAGGTCGAGACGCCCGAGTTGTACGTACCGGGCACCGCGCTCCTCGGCCAGGCGTGAGCCGTCGAAACGCAGCCACCCGCCGTTGTGGCCCGGTGCGCCGAGGTCCTGGACCCGTTCGGCCTCGTCGAGTGCGCGCTCACAGGCCGTGAGGTCGCCGATGCCGGCGTACGCCTCGGCTTGCACGGAGGCGACCCAGTGGCGAGTGGAGAGCGAGCTGTCTCCCCGCTTGGCGATCTGCTCGGCGGCTGAGAGCACGTCGGCGGCTGCTTTGTACCGGCGCTCATACACGTCTACGTACGCGTGCCGCACGAGCGCACAGGCCCAGAGGTCGAAGGATTCTGCGTCCTTGCTCGCGGACGCGGCGAGCGTGTACGACGCTGCAGCGTCCGTGTAGCGGTTACCGTCGAAGGCGAGTTCTCCCGCGAGCTGGAAGAGGTCGCCCGCGGCGCTGCACAGTTCCCGCGCCTCTGCGTTCGACCGGCCACTGAGGTGCTTGTTCAGCGCTGTGAGCTGGTCGCGGACGATTGGGTACACGGTGCCCTTGGTCCGGGCGAGTTGGTACACCTGCCACAGGTGCTCGTTCATTCGCCGGAAGTCGGCTGAGGAGCCTCGTTGCACCCCATCCGCCAGGGCTGCGGCATCGTCGACGGGCAGTGCGGCAAGGGCGCCGGTGACGGCGATTGCGCGCAGAAATTCACGTCGGATCATGTCGTCGAGTTCCCCCGGGCCGTGACGGTCGCTGGGCGGCGCCCCTGTGGACTCCTGGAGGGCATCTTGGGCCGGCGTCATCAGGGCGTTGAGTTCGGCAAGGTCGACTTGCAGCACCTCGGCCAGCTTTGGCCGTAACGGCGGCTGAGGCACGGTCTCCCCACGCTCCCAGCGACCGACCGTTGTGCGGTCCACGCCGAGTTCATGGGCGAACTGTTCCTGACTGTAACCCAGGGCTTTCCGCCGCTCAGCCAGTCCCATGCCGGCCCCCTTCGTGCTCATGCTGCCTCTTCTACCTAGGCGGCACCTTGCGCGCATCGTGCGTGCATCAAGAGTGCCGCATGGATGCCACAAAGGTGCCGTGGAGCATTCCACCCCAGCGCGGTTCCCTTGTTGCTGTCACCAACAGGAACGGGCCTAGATCCAGGCCGAAGGGGACTGACATGGCAGACGTACCGCGTGAAGCGTCCACATCCAGGCCGCTCGCCAACACGGGCGCGACGCTCCGCATAGAGGTGGGAAAACTGGTGCGCGACGAGGCGACTGGTCATGTCGGTGAACTGCGGGATGTGGAAATGGACCCTGACCCATCGGCCCCTCGTGAGCTGGTGGCATTCATCCGCCCTGTGGGCGGCGGACTGGAGTGGACCACGAGTCCTGCTGATGTGACCGTTCTGGGCGAGAGGGAATCGTGAGTCCTTCCCCTGCGATGCCTGGTGTCGCGGTCCCATCGGACACGTCGTGGCCGCCTACAGCGCAGACGGACGACGCAAACGAGTGGGTCACGGGTCGGTGCTGGCTCTACTGCCGCCGTGACGAAGTACGGGTTGTCTGGCTCGGGCCGGTGAAGGTGCCCGGTGCGGACGGAGACCTCTACGCCTGTGCCATGTGTGCGGCTGAGCTTGCGCACATGGTTCGCACCTCACTCCTGCGCAAGGACCGACGGCAGACGGCCGTCTCTTCGGACACGCTGCGTGTCCCTCTTCGGGGCGCTGTCTGACGCCTCTCGACTTCCAGTCATGGGGAGAGCCATGTCTGATTCCGGTGAACCTCCGCCGTGTGAACACCCGGGCGACGTCGTGGTGATCGACGGCAAGAAGTACTGCGGTTGCTGTCGGCAGCAGATCTACCTGTGAGTGCAAGGAGCAGTGAAGTGGACAGAGCAGAGGTGCTGGAGAAGACGGTTGTCTATGCACACAGCGTGCGCATCGGTGACTTGGTGACGGTGCTCGGCGTACAGCGGCAGGTGCAGGACATGCGCGCGTTGTCGGGTCAGCGCAAGCGTCTGATCTTCACCGATGGCGGAGCGCTGACACTCCGCCCCGATAGGCCATTGACCGCCAGGCGGGCCGTGCAGGCAGCGCGGCAGGAGCCTGTCGAACGCTTCACCACTTGAGATTCCCGCCCCGGCCTCCGTGACGGACAGCCGGACGTCGGGGCGGGATTTCAAGTAGCCGGTTGGTGCCGGCCTTGAGCATCACCCATGGCGACCGATTCGGGTCAGGGTCGCACATAACCACATACGCGAGACCGGACCACCCCTCGCCTGGCAGCTTCCGGGGTGGTCCGGCGCGAAGTCCCTGATCAGGACCTCGGTGCCGATGGTACCGGGGCCTTTGGCGTGCCCTCGTGACGGTCGGCCGTGAGGAGAACCAGCCACGAGGGAAGGGCAACGATGGGGCGCCAACAGCAGGTTGAGGTGCGTCAGGCGGTTTGGACGCGCGCCACGGAAAGTCAGCCACGACGGTGGGGGCGCCGAACGTCCAGGCGCGCGTGTGCTTCCCTGCACCACCCACTTTCATCAGCCACGCCATCTGATTTTGAAAACGTCACGGCGGGGACTGTCCACCGGGCCTTCCGATGGGCCGACGCCGGGGGAGTTGCCTGGGACCTGGCCGGCCTCTTCGGCATCGGAGGCGTAGGCCGTGGTCGGCTGCTGCGCTCGGCTGTTCGCGGCGCGGGCTGCGCCTGCCCTGCTGGAACGTTCGAGTTCTGTCGGGAGCAGGCAGGCTCGCTGCTCTGCCCATGCGGCGCGAGCGGCGGGGCAGCGGCGAAGTGGGGCGGGAGACAGGAACGAAGCGGCGGCACGGCCGCCGCGCCGCGCGGCCCGCGACAGCGGGCCGCCTTGATCCAGTACAGAAACTCTTAACAGCTCCGGCACGGCAGGGAGTTGCCCGTACTGCGATCCTCCCAGTGCGGCAGCCGATATGCGCGCTACACGGCTTACGTCTGCACGAAGTAGGACTTGGTTCACCGTCAGGATGACTTCGCAGGCTGCCTATTAAGTGGAGGGGGCGCGACTCCTTGGTGGCGAGAGCGGCCGGGGCCTCCCTCCTGCATGACTCTGCGCATGAATTCAGCATCTGCTGTCACATCTGGCGCTGCCCCAGCCCTTGTTCTTGGTGAGGCACTACGAAGCCATTGCTGTCCGCTGTGGCGGGGACCGGTGCTGGCGCCGAAAGAATCTATCCACAGGCTGTGTGTGGTCGGATGCCTGGGTGCGTCTATCACGGAAGTCCCGGTTCGCCCAACCGGCGATTTTCCGGAGCATGGATCGCCTTGACCGAGGTGTCCGACAACAGTGATGTGCTGTTCGTAGAGAGGCGGAAGCGAGTGGGAGGCGGGGTTTTGCTGTGAGGTCGACCGAGAGGCTTTGTGCGGGAGAAGGCGGAGGAGAGAGTGTCGTTCCCTGCGAGGAGCCTGCGGGATTGCGCAGTGGGGGCCGGCCCGTACTTACCGCGCCCGGTGGCGGCTTACCACGGCGATCGTGCCTGGCTCGTTACTCCGATGCGCCGATGTGGTGAGCGACGTGGTGAGGGCTCAGGGGCTCATTGGGATGGAAGCGAACGACTCAGAGAACGGGGATATGCACGGTGAATGAGAGTGACCTGAAGCTGCTGGCCGCGATCGTAGAGGAGACGGGCCAGCTGGCTCGGGATATGGCAGAGGTGCGGGAGCGGGCGGGACAGATCAGCGAGCGTCTTTCTGCTCTAGCTGATGGACCTTGTTCTCAAGAGTCTCGACGTGCTGCTTGAGGGCCTTCAGTTCAGCGGCCATTTCGCGCAGCTGCTCCAGCGTTTGCGTCAGGGCCTGAGTCACGGAAGAGGGAGCCGCTCTACGGCCGGGGGCGGCACTCTTGGTGCTTTGGGTGTACCAGGCGGGCGGCGTGTAGTCGATTGTGAATTCCCCCGTCATTTCGGGGTCGGCGTCCACCTCTGACCACGTTGCGGGGTCCTTGACGTAGGTGCCTCGGTTGGGGACGGAGTAGACCAGTCCTTCTTCCCGGAGTACACGGAGGGCGCTGTGGACGGTGGCGTTCGCGATGCCGAGTTGCTCGCGCAGCTCCCGCGACGAGGGGAGCCGGTCGCCCGGCTTCAGCTTGCCCTCCAGGATCTGCTTGCGCAGCTTGCCGGCCGCCAGCTGGTACGGCGGCAGCGGGTGGTCAGTCGGCATGTCCATACCCCGAGGGTAGCCCGCTCTAGACCAGCCTGAACAGCGAACGCCCGTTTAGGGCGAACGGCCTGGAGCACGAGAGGGCGCCAGGGGCTATTTCGGGCCAAGTCGGACCGTCTTGCCGGGGGAACTGTAAGCAATCTGATCTGGATCGATCCGGATCGCCTTGCACTGATCTGGAGCGTTCGGGTACAACTGTGGTCACACGCACCGCAGCATCGAGCGGCGCAGCAACGAGAGGAATGTGTCAACCATGGCTATGACCCGTATTCGCGTCGGTTTCGCCGCTGACTCCCGCTTCATGGTGGGTATCGCGCCGATGCCGAAGGTCAAGGACCCGGAGACGGGCGAGATCGCCACCGACCGGGAGACGGGCAAGACGCTGTACACGGTGACGCTCTTCCTGACCGAGGAAGGCCGCGCGGAGATGCTGAAGATCACCGTTCCGCAGGGCGGCGTCCCCGAGGACCTGGCGCCGGGCATGCAGGTAGAGCCGGTGGAGCTGTTCGCCACCCCGTGGGCCCGCCTTTTCAACGGCCAGGTCTCCGACGGCGTCGCCTACCGGGCCGCCGCTCTGAAGCCGGTCTCCCACACTGCCGGTGGCCACGCCCCGGACGAGATGGCCGCGTAACAGCCGTAGGCCGCAAGACGAATCGGCCCTGTTAGGCCACCTCTACGAAACGAAGGAGACCTCGTGACACCCCTGGAGGTGTTTGGGTACGCCCCGATCCTGGTCGGGGCGGCCCTCGCCCTCATCGCCATCTGGGCGATCGTGTGGGCGACCCGCTATGCGCTGGCTGATCGGATGACCCGGGCCAGCCTGCGGCAGGCGGTACGTATCCGGCGACGCTGGAAGCGCCTGGCCCCGATGGCGGGGCTGTCGGTCACCGACCGGACGCCCACCGCGCTGGCCTCGCTGTCCACCGCCGACGGCAAGCCGCCCAAGCCCCGAGTCCTGACCCCGGCCATCAAGGTCAAGGCCGACCAGTACGGGGTGATGGTGCACGCGAACTGCCTGCCCAAGGTGAGCTTGAAGGAGTTCCAGAAAGCCGCGCCCTACCTGGCAGACGCCTGGCGCTGTGCGCGGGTCTCGGTGCACCCCGATGGCCCCGGACAGGTCCTCATCCGGGGTGTGCGGGTGGACCCGTTGCTCACCCCGACCACGCACAAGCCCACCGGGAAGCCGCCCGAGGAACTGGCTCTGTGGCGCCTGGGCATGGACGAGTACGCCATGGCGATGGTGGTGACCCTGTCCAACGTGCCCGGCGTGATCGTGGGCGGCCTGCCCGGCTACGGCAAGACCTCCCTGATCAACGGCTTCATCTGCGACACCGCCCCCTCTCTTCTGATTCAGTTCGCCGTGGCTGACGGCAAGGTCTCCGGCAGGCAGGAGGGCGACTATGCCGACCTGGAGGGGCGACTGTTCGACTTCGTGGGCGATGACCTGCGGGACGCGAACGCGCTGTTCCATCGCATGGTGCGCCTGCGACGGGCCCGTCACGCCTCCCTACGCACCTGGGGCAGGCTTCAGGGCAAGCCCCATGCGAAGAACATCTGGGACATCGGCCTGAGCGAGCAGTGGCCGCTGACCGTCCTGATCATCGACGAGGCGCACACTTACTTCCGCGACTACAAGGGCCCGGACAAGAAGTCCAAGGAACTCGCCGCCCTGGCGGCGGAGAACGCCCGGCTGGTGGAGGACTTGGTGAAGAAGGGCCGCAGCGTCGGCATGCTGGTCATCCTCACCACGCAGAAGACCACCGGGGATGCCATCCCCACCTTCATCCGGGACGTGTGCCCGGTCGGCCTGTCCTTCGCCCAGCGGACCATGGAAGCGGCCGTGGCCGCCCTGGGCGATGACATCCGCGACTGGCCCGACGCCCACCCCACCGAGCTGCGGGACCCGGCGTACGTCGGCGTCGCTGTCATGCGGAGCAAGAACCAGACCGGCTTCACCCGCATCCGCACCCCGTACGTGGCCGATGAGGACGCCGCCCGCATTGCCGCGGAAACGGTTCACCTCACGCGCGACCCGTCCGAACTGCTCGAAGAAATCATGGGCCCGGGCGTCTGGGGCGAGGACTGGCTCTCCAAGGCAGCCTGACCGCTGCCGGCCTCCCGTTCCGTCACGACACCTGAAAGGAGGTGAACCCTTATGACTGAGGACCGGATCACTCAGCGCACCGTCACCGTGGTCATGGCCATCATCGCCGCCCTGGCCTTCGTCTTCTCCTTCGGCAACGTCTGGTCCCTCGCGCTGCGCCTGGGTGTGCCCCGGCCCGTCGCGCCGCTGATCGCGCCCATGGTCGACCTGTCCGTGGTCGGCCTCCTGGTGGCCCTGCGCTATCTCTCCCTGCGCGGCGTCCACGCCGAACAGATGAAGGCGGCCACCCGCCTGATGCACGTCTCCGGCCTGCTGACCCTGGCCCTCAACATCGCCGAACCCCTCATCGCCGGACACTACGGCCGCGCCGCCGTGGACGCGGTCGCCCCGCTCTTGCTCCTGGGCTGGGGAGCCGTTGGCCCACAGCTCCTGCGCCACTTCCACACCGTGGCCCACCCGGCCGTGGCCGACGAACCGCACCCGGCCCCCGTCGAAACCGAGGGCACTCCGGCGCCCACCGAGGAACCCCCGGCCTCTGTACCCGAAGACCCAGCTCCGGGCGCGCCAGTCTCTGCGAAGGCTGAACCCGTCCCGGCCCCGGTTCCGGCTGCGCCTCCGGCTACTGCCGAGCCTGCCCCGGCCTCGGCGCCCGAACCGGCGAGACTCGCGCCTGTGCGCCCCACGTCCCGCATGCCGGTGCCTGAGCCGCTGATGGACGCGGCCCGCTCCATCGCCGCCTCCCACCAGGCCCAACACGGCGAACCGATCACGCCCGCCCAGCTCAAGACCCGCCTCGGCGTCGCGCTGCCGCTGGCCACCGCTGCCCACGCCCAGCTCACGGCCTGAGCCCCCGCCGGCCTCCCGGCATCCTCCCCGCCCTCACCGGGCTTCACCCTGCCCCGGGCAGCTGCTGCCTGCCCTCCTGCGCTCAGCGCTGCCCGGGGCTCCTCACTCACGGAAAGGAGCCACCCGCCATGAAGGCGCCCCTGGACTTGCGCCATGTGAAAAGCCCGGCCCTGCGTGACCTGATCGAGCTGGCCCACCTGTCCGACTTCGACCGCGTGACCGAGCAGGTCCGCGCCGTTCGCGGCTGCACCCGCCCCGTCAACCTCGTCGGCCAGACCGCCACCGTTGACCGTGCCACGAACGAAATCCTGCGTTCGTACACCACTGCTGACGAACCCACCGGCCGCCTGCTGATCGCCTGCGGGAACCGCCGCGCCTCCCGCTGCCCCTCCTGCTCCCGCCTGTACGCGGGCGACACCTACCACCTGATCAAGGCCGGGCTGACCGGCGGCAAGACCGTCCCCGACACCATCCGCGCCCACCCCCGACTCTTCGTCACCCTCACCGCCCCCTCCTTCGGCCCCGTCCACAACCGCCGTACCACCAAGGCGGGCACCGTGCAGCGCTGCCGCTGCGGCACCCGCCACGCCGAGGACGCCCCCGAACTCGGTACCCCGCTGGACCCGGAAACCTACGACTACACCGGCGCCGTGCTGTGGAACGCGCACGCCGGAGCTCTGTGGGCCCGCTTCACCACCTACCTGCGCCGCAACCTGGCCGCCCACCTGGGCATGACGCAGAAGGCATTGAACGCGGCCGTGCGTCTGTCCTTCGCCAAGGTCGCCGAGTACCAAAAGCGCGGCCTGGTGCACTTCCACGCCGTGGTCCGCCTCGACGGCCCCGACGGTCACACCACGGAGCCGCCCGCCTGGGCGACCGCCGACGCACTCACCCACGCCCTCGGCGAGACCGTCAGGAACGTGGCCCTCACCGTGGTCTCCGACGCCACGGGGGAGCGCGTCATCACGTGGGGCAGCGAATTCGACGCCCGCGAGATCACCGCCCCCGACGAGGGCGAATGGACCGATCAGAAGGTGGCCGCCTACGTCGCCAAGTACGCCACCAAAGGGGCCGAGGACTCCGGCACCATCGACCGCGCCTTGGCATGCCCGGCCTGCGACGGACGCGGACACCAGGCCGGCACCGGCCGTGTCCCTGCACTGTGCACCTCCTGTGAGGGCACCGGCCAGGCCGAGCCCATCAAGGACCTGCGTGTTGCCGCTCACGTCCGGCAGATGATCCGTACCGCGTGGAACCTCGGCCACCTACCGGAATTCGCCGACCTCAAACTCTGGAAGTGGGCCCACATGCTCGGTTTCCGCGGCCACTTCTCCAGCAAGTCCCGACGCTACTCCACCACCCTCGGCGCTCTCCGCGACATACGCCGCAACTGGCGCAAGCAGCAGGAAGCTTCCGCCCCCGAGGGCACCGCCGCCCCCACCACCGAGACCGACGAAGAGACCACCCTCGTCTTCTCCCACTGGCAGTACCTCGCATCTGGCTACCGCCCCGGCGAAGAACTCCTGGCTGCTCAAGTCCGTCACGAGATCACCGAAGCCCGCAACCAGGCCGCATGCGTCAAGACGGAAGGAGAGATCTGGCGGTGAATGCCGCATCTGAGGCAGCGGACACCTCACAGGGACGCAAGGCGTTCGCCGGCGAGTTGAGCCGTGAGGAGCGAGCATGGATAGCAAAGTGGATCGAGAAGTCGCCCGAGTGGGACTCCGAGCGATGGAACCGCATGGGCCACGTGCTCGGCGTTCGATTCACCTGGTGAGTCCTCGCGTCCTGTCGGGCGACCGCCGGGCACGTCAAGTCGCCCGGTGCAGGCGGCGCCCAAGGGCGAATGAACGGTCGCAGTAGTCACATACCTCGTGTAGGGACCCATTGTCAGACCCCGCCGTTACCCTTCGGAGCGTCAAGTTCGTTGCCTCACAGGGGAGGTCGGGCGGCGTGGTTGAGCGTGACCCACATCGGTACTTCGATCGTGGCCAGCGAAACGTCCTGTACGAACTCGCGGAGGGCCGTTGCCAGCGGTGCAGCGTGGAGCTGACCGGCGGATGGCACGCGGACCACAAGATTCCCTGGGCCGCCGGCGGCCCAACTGCGATCGAAAATGGTCAGGCGCTGTGTGACGCCTGTAACAACAAAAAAGGGACTGACATGCAGTACTCGGACCAGTTTGACCCGCGCCCCTTCCAGCGTGAAGTGCTGTTTCAGGTGGTGGAGCGTATCCGCGAGCGACAGCAGCACACCGTGGTCCTGGCGGCGCCCGGATCAGGGAAGACCCTCACCTACCAGGCGCTGGCAACGGAACTCATCCGAGCTGACCTGATCGACTACGTGGCCGTGTTCGTGCCTCGGACTGCGCTCGCCGAGCAGTGCGAGACGGGCTGGATGGTGCTCGACGCGGATAAGAACGTGCACGGTCTGTGTCATCTCTTCGATCCCGTCAAGAGACTGGGCCGTGTCCGGCACCGGGTCAGTGAGGTACCCCTGACCCTCCCGAACGAACGAGGTAGCGGCTACGTCGCGACGTACAGTGCGCTGGTAACTAACGAAAGCATTTTCCTGAACTGGGCCAGACGCAACGAGGGACGCTTTCTGCTCGTCGCCGATGAGGCGCAGTTCTGCGGCGCTGCGGGCGACCGGGAAGATGGCGGGACCAAGGCCGGTGCCCTGGTCGAAAAGATGAACGAGTACGCGCTGCACACGCTACTGCTGACTGGAACTCCGTACCGGGCCGACAACCAGAGGCTGATCCTCGCTGATTATGAGCCGGATCTGTCTGACCCCCGCAAGATGAACCTGGTGTGCCATGCCGAGGCGCGGTACTCGGACGGAGTCGCGGAAGGCTACTTGCGGACGTTCGAGCTTCACCGGACCGACGCTCGCGTCTCTAAGCGCACTCTCGGCGACCCGGACTCCGGGAGTGGCGACACTCTCCTTGAGTACAACCTGTCCGATGATGGTGATGACCTGGTCCCTGTGCTGCGGGATGAGAAGGTCTGGAAGCCGCTCGTGGACCGCGTCGTGACGAAGGTTCGGGACAAGCAGAAGTTCAGCAAGTATTACCGGGGCCTGATCTCCTGTATGCAGCAGGCAGACGCCAAGAAGGTCCAGAAGTACCTCCAGCAGGAGTATCCGGACCTGCGGGTCGGGATCGCTGTTTCGGCCGACTCCGATGCGCCGCAGGCGTTGGCTGACTTCAAGGTCAAGCCGATGGACATTCTCGTAACCGTCCGAATGGCCTTCATTGGTTACGACTGCCCGCAGATCACCGTCGTGGGCATCTTGACCCACTACCGTGACGGCGGCCACCTGATGCAGCTCGTCGGTCGCGGTCTTCGGGTGTGGAAGGACATGCCTGCCAGGAAGCAGTCCTGCGTGATCGTCGCCCCGAACGACCCCAAAATGGAGGGATTTCTGGCCCTGCTGCGTGAGGAGGAAGAGCAGGGCCTCCGGCTGATTGAGGAGCGCGACCCCACCGAGCCGACGGAACCAGCCGAGCCCGTCCAGCAAGCACTTTCGTTCGTCGAGTCGGCCATCGCTACGACGACCAAGGCCGCCAGCAACGAGGTCGATGTCGAGGCCGACGAGCTTCTCCTGATCGAGGGCTACAAGGTCATGGCGGACTCCGGCGAGGATGCTTCCAAGATCAAGAAGATCCTTGAGATGGCCGGCGTCATGGTGCAGCAGCCGCCGACAGTTCCGCCGCAGCGTGCCGAGGAGCCTCTCCACGAGACGCCGAAGACGGAGAGGCAGCAGATCGCCGACATCAACGCCAGGGTCATGGATGCCGTGAGGAGCTACCTGTATCGGTGCAATGTGAAGCCCGACTCTGCGGGCTACGCGGATGCGGTAACGAAGGCGACGGCGAGGGTGAACGAGTCGGCGGGATACAACGCGTCGCAGGCCAATACCGTAGACAAGGCCAACAAGCGGCTCCGTGTCGCCTTGGCCCTCAAGTAGGAGAGATCATGAGCGTTCACGTCGACTCGAACAGTTACCTAACGGAGGAACAACAGCAGGTATACCAACTCCGGGAGTCCCTGGAGCGGAACGGTGGTACCCCTGTTGGCTTCCTCGGGCTCCTTGCGGCCGTCCTTCGGGATGATGCGTGGCGCAAGATCCCTTCCGGCGTCAACCAGGAGGAGCCGTTCACCGACTTCGCGTCGTTCATCGAGGCGAACCCGCCGTTCGGACTCGGCAGCAGTGTGGAGCATGTCCGCGTGCTCCTCCGGTTGCCTCACCCGCATGAGGGCGTGGCACACGTCCGCGAGGAGATGGACCTCATGCGTGCCAAGATGGCTGAGCTTCTCGGGCCTGCCCCTGATGAAGATCCGATTGTCCGTGACGCTGAGGATTTCGGTGCTTACGCGAAGTCTGGTGGCTGGATCTTCGGCCTCATGGTGGCACGTAGCGTCCAGCCTGGTACTGGGCATGGCGATGAGTCTGAGGTCTTGCCTCGTAGCGATCGTCACGAGATGCGAAAAGTGTCTGCGAAGCGCTTCGCAACTATGGCTGGCACCACTGGGCCGCGAGTGATGCGGTTCTACCGCGCATGGGAACGCGCTGCCGTCGCTGGCGTTGTACCGGGTTTCGATGACCTCGTCCCTGGTCAGACCGTGGAACTGCCCCCCGCGGAGCTGTGGGGTGAATACTTCACCAAGTACGAGCAGAGCACTGACCGACGTGAAAGCATTGCTGAGCAGGCTGAGGCTGCGGGCACGAGCTACACCGAGGCGATGAAGGTCGCCAAGAACCCTGCTGCCCTGCGGACAGCAATCCTCGGCGATCCGAAAACTGCTGAAGCGGCCCGGAAGGCGCTCGTGGACCGCATGGAAGATGACACCGACCTCCAAGCCGCAATGGCTAGGACGGTCGCTGAAGCGCCGGAGCTGAAGAAGGCCGTGGCGACGGAGGCCCGGAGGACCGATCAACTCGCCTACGTTCGCCGAGTAGCTGAGGACGGCAAGCTGAAAACGCCCGCTGGACAGCTCATCGAAGCTCCGGAGAAGGTCAAGTCCGAGGCCGAACGACACCTAGCCGCGATCGAGCACATGGAGGACTCGGACCCGGCCGAGTCAGTCGCCGAGGCGTATGAGGCCGTCCAGCAGCTCATTGTCGAGACAATCGAGGCGAACCCGGAGGCCCAGGCCGCTGAGCATCGGGCCCGCGTTCACAAGGTGCTTACAAGCACAGCCAAGAGCATTGCCGCCGTGGCTGAGGCTCCACTGGCGGCCATCGCTGACGAGGAGCTGGTCCAAGAGGTTACTGAGCTTCAGAAGTCGGTAAACGCGCTTGTCGCCTTGCTTACGCCTAGGGAAGGCGGTCGCTTGAGGGTTATCGACACCAAGGCGGTTTGATCCTCGCCTCCGAGGGATGCCCCCACCGTGAGCTGCCGGCGGGGGCATCGCCGTGCCGTCTTCAGGTATGCGTTCCGACCGTACGCTGACCTCTCCTGTCTTCTCAAAGTGGGGCGTGAGCATTTAGGTCGAGGTCAGCGGTGCCTTCCACAGTGGCTAGTCCTTCCACACCGGAATGATCGTGTCGGGGTCGAACTTGTGAGAGCCCTTCACGCCGGGGAGGACGATCACAGCCTCAAGGGCACTGAAGATGATCGTGCGCCTCTGCTGTAGGTCCATGTCCTTCCACTGGGCCCGTACGTCAGTGACCTCGTGCTTCCGGGTCTCCTGGCGCGCGGCCCACGCCTTCCGCTCGTTGGAGAGGCGCTTGATCTCCGCTTCAACCTTCTTCAGCAGGGAGAAGAACGTGGAGTCACTGATCTCCTCCGCGTGCCACTGCTCCTCCAGCGCACTTTTGCGCCGCTGTGCGGCCTCCAACTGCTGCTCCTCGGTCCACGTCTCTTCGACCGGCTCTCGCTCCGCGTTGCGCTTCTCCAGCTTGGCCAGTACGAGCTGAGTGATCAGCTTGTCGATCGCAGGGCCCTGACGGCTGAGCTTGTCGCAGCCCCCGTCCAGCACTGACCTGCAGCGGTACTTGTGCGTGTTCCGGGCGGGGGCTCCGTGCATCTTCGCGTGGCAGGTCCGGCCGTCCTCCAGCTTTTTGCCGCACCGAAGAAGGCCGGTGAGCAGGTACTTGCGCGGCGTGCGCTTGCCCTCTCCCATGCCGTCCCAGCCGCCGGCACTGCGATTCTTCTCCAGCAGTGCCGTGACGGCGTACCACTCCTTGGGCGTCACGATCGGCTCCCACTTGCCGACAACCGGATTGCCCTCGGCGTCGGCCACCAACTCACCGTTCAGCTTCCGGTAGCCGCAGATGCGCGGGTTGCGGAGAATCTGCTTCACCGTCTGAAGCTGCCAGCTGTTGCCCATCGTCGTCGTGAAGCCCGACTCCACGAAGTTCCACGTCACCGTCGTGATGCTTTTGCCGGAGAGCAGGTCCATGACGCCCTGGCGGACGACTGCGGACTCGCCCGGGTGCAGAGTGAGCTTGTCGTCGTTCCAGCCGAAGGGGCGGCGGCCGGCGACCGGCTCACCTCGTTCTGCGCGGGCCAGGTGGTTCAACCGGGCGCGTCGCTTCTTCTTTTTGGTCTCCGAGCGGGACGCGGCGACGCCCAGCAGTCCGCGGTACTCGGCCCCGTCGCCGTACAGGTCATGGCGGCCGGTGTCGTCGGCGTACACGCGGTCGGGGAGCGCCGTGAAGGAGTCCACGAACCGTTCGTAGGCGTGCGCGCCCCTGTAGAGCCGGTCGTCCGCTACGCACACCACGCCATCGACTGGGTAGCCGTGCTCTGTGGTGCCGTGTTCGAGGGCGTCAACCATGCTGTCGAAGTCGTCGCGGATGACGTTGGCCTTCGACGCCGACTTGTCGTTGTCTATGTAGTGGTGAATGACCACCATTCGGTCGCGCGCTGCGATGCGGCCGCAGTGCCGCGTCTGGTCTTCCACGCCGTGGCCATCACGCTTGTGGCCGTCGTCGGATATGCGGCAGTACGCCACGACCAGGCGCCAGCCGGCCTCCCGCATGGCCTTCGCCTCGTCCAGGCTCGGAGCCCCGGCGGGTATGCCGCGCAGGCCGCTGACCAGGCGTTCGACCTCGGCGGAGGTCATCTTCTTCGGTTGTTCTTCTGCCAGCGTCACGGTCTCTTCCTCTTCCCCCAGCCGTACGGCCCAGCGCGTGAGCCTCCTATGCAATCAGCAACTCTTCTGCCACCACAACTACGTGGCCGAGGAGCGGTACGAGGGGATGGATCTGCTGGTGACGCGGAAGGGGGCGATCCGGGCCGGGAGTGGGGACTTCGGGATCATTCCGGGGTCGATGGGGACCGGTTCGTACATCGTGAAGGGGCTCGGCAACGAGCTGTCCTTCAACTCCGCGTCGCACGGCGCGGGGCGGAAGATGAGCCGTAACGCCGCGAAGAAGCGTTTCTCCACGCGGGATCTGGAGGAGCAGACGCGGGGTGTGGAGTGCCGTAAGGACTCCGGCGTGGTGGATGAGATCCCCGGTGCGTACAAGCCCATCGAGCGGGTCATCGACCAGCAGCGCGACCTGGTGCAGGTCGTCGCCAAGCTCAAGCAGGTCGTCTGCGTGAAGGGCTGATCGCCGGGTCGTCTGTGTGAAGGGCTGAGGAGCGGTCGGGGGCCCCGGACGTGCGTACGCGTCCGGGGCCTCTGGCGTGTGGTCGACCGGGGAACGGGTGCCGGCGCCGGGTGTTGCCCGTGGGTCCGGCTTCCGGGGTCGCGAGCCGCGGCCGCCTGCGCTCCCTGGACGTCGCTGTGCGTATTTCGGTGGTGAGTGGAAGGCAAATCCGTGTGGGGGGGGCGGGATTCCGGCCATACTGCCTGCAGAGTCGTCTCAAGGAGTCGGCTCAAGGGGCAGAAAACCGAAGGATGCCGGTGGACTCGGCACTGGTGGCGGCATCGCGGAAGCTCTCCGTTCCCGTACGTGGGGCCGTGCGGGCTTCAGGACGAGCGACAGTGAGGAGAGCGCGGCATGGACCGGTATCCGGAAACCGCCGGAGACAGTGCACGTCCACCTGTCGCCGTCGGCGGCGCGCTGACGGGCGAGCTGGTCGAAATGTTGCTCGGGCTGTCCGACGCGAGCACGGCGGCGGACGTCCCCCAGCGGCTGGAAGCGCTGGCGCGGCAGGCTCGTGACCGGCTGCTGGCCGGTGGCCTCGTGGCGGAGGCGGCAGCCCTGACCGAGGTGTCCGCACGGCGGGTCAGGCGGAGCCTGGGGCACAGCGGGCCGGTGGCCGCCGGGCTGGCGCAGTGGGAGACCGGCGACCGGCCCACTCCGGGGAAGGAGGCCCTGCGTCGCGGGACATCCGCCACGGGAGTGCCGCTGAACGGCGGGGGACAACCCGCCTGGCCGGGGTTCTGCACCGCCGCGTCGGCCGTCGGCGTGCGCGGAGTCACCACGGTTCTGCTGCCCCTGGCCGGCCGGAGCAGAGGCGTCCTGATCCTCTACCACTTCGATGACATGTCCGTGCCCGAAGATCTTGTCGCCGGGCTGGAGTTCCTGGTCGCGGCGTGCGCTCAGGGGCTGCAGCACCAGGAGACCCTGCGTGCCGTCGACCAGCTGGGCGGCGCGCTCCAGAGCCGGGTCCCCATCGAACAGGCCAAGGGGCGGGTCAGCGAGCGCAGGAACTGCACTCCTGACGAGGCCTTCTCGTTGCTGCGTTCCTACGCCCGTGAGCACCGGCTCCCGCTCGGTGAAGTGGCCCGGAACGTCATGAACGGCACGTTGACCGAGCCTCCTTTCCACCGTTCCCCACTGTGCCGGACGACCGGCGAGTGAGGGTGTCCGGTGTCCCGCAGCCGGTGGGTCCGGGTGGGAACAGCCCGGACCTGCCGCCTCACCACTAGCCGCATCGGAGGTCAGGAAGCCGATGGCCGGGAGAGTCAGTACCGACGTCCGTACGCCGGGGAAGGCAGCATCCGAGCGCTATCTCGCGTTGTCCGTCGCCACGCGCGATGCGCTGACGAAGTCCCGCCAGATGCGCGAGCGGTCCCGCCGGATGCGGGAGGAGGCCCGGAACGCCCGGGCGCAGATACGGGAGATGCGGCAGCTGCGCCGGCGCGACCTGCGGGAGTGGGCGGCGAGCGGTCCCCCCGGCTTCCCTGCCGTGCTGGAGGGGTTCGACCTGTGTTCCCCGCCGCTCAAGGCGTGCGCCCACGGTCTCGGCCTGGACGGACTGGCGCTCCTGGTGGGCCCGAAGTCCGGCTCCCCGGAGGTGGTGCACTGCTCCAGCGTCCTCGCCCGCGCGCTGGAGGACCTCCAGTGGGTACAGGGACAGGGCCCCAGCCGGGACGCCGCGCGGAACGGGCACGTGGTGCTGGTACCCGACGTGAGCGGCCCGGCCTCGTCCCACTGGCCCGGTATGTCCTGCTCCATGGAGGCACTCGGCGTGCGTGCCGTGTTCGCCTTTCCCCTTTTCCTCGGCGAGCTCTCGATCGGTGCGCTCGTCGGCCATCGCAGAACTCCGGGGATCATGGATGCCGACCAGCTGGGCAACGCCGTCACGCTGGCGGATACCGTCGCGCTGACCGCCACGCGGTCCAGCGACTGGCTCTTCGCGCTCGAAGACCTTCCGTTCGGCCATGTCCATCAGGCGGTCGGCAGGCTCACCGAACGGCTGGAGGTCTCGCCCGAGTTGGCCCTGCTGCGCCTGCGGGCCCATGCCTTTCGCCGCAGCCGTACCCTGCTGGGCACGGCACGGGCCGTGCTGCGAGGCGAACTGGATCTCGACGATCCCGATCTCTGGCCGCCCGGCGTGTTCTGACGGGTCCCGCGGGGTACCCGTCGTGGCGCACGGCCGTGAGGACACCGGGCCGCGGGCACCGCAGGAACGTGCCCGCCGTCGGGCGGCGGACCGGTGCCGGCACGGCCACGTCGGCGAGGAGCGCCACGGGTGCATGACGTTCCGGTCATCCGTGGGGGGAGCGGCCGATGCCAGAAGTCGTACGCTCGGTTCCGGGCATAATGCCGACATGAGGCTGGAGCTGCCGGACGAGGAGAGCGGTTCGTCCGACGCCGCGCATCTGGACGGTGAGTTCACGCGGCGGCCGGAGGCCGCCGCTCACGAGCGGGATCGCATGGCTGACGAGCGGGATCGCATGGCTGACGAGCGGGATCGCATGGCTGACGAGCGGGATCGCATGGCTGACGAGCGGGATGCTGTCGCTGAGGAGCGGGAGCGTGTGGCCGACGCGCGGGAGCGCACGGCCGATGACCGGGAGCGCGTGGCCGACGAGCGGGATGCCGCGGCCCAGGCGTGGCAGGAGGAGCTCGCTGCGCGGGAGAGCAGGGTGGACGAGCGGGTCCGCGCGGCGGGAGAGGTGCCGCCCAGCCGCCGGCAGCGCTCGTACGAGGCGATCAGCCGGGCCCGCGGGCTGGTGGAGGCCAGCAGGGACCGGCTGGACCGCAGTGAAGCGGCGCTGCGGCGCGCGGATGCGCGCGACCACCGGGAGCAGCGCGCCGTCGACAAGGAGTCGGCCGACTCCCGCGCGCGCCAGGCCGACGAGGGGGGCGCCATGCGGGACGCCCTGGAGGCCAGGGAGCGCCGCATGGTGGAGCGGCTCGCGGAGGCGGCGTCCTCGCTGGGCGCCGCCCGGGACGCGCTGGCCGAGGAATACGAGCGACTCGCCCATGAGCAGCCGCAGCCGCAGCAGGCGGCGGAGTACCGGCTCCGTGCCGATCAGGCCCGGCGGTCGGCGGCCGGACTGCACGCCGCCGAGCCGGAGGGGCCGGAGGGCCAGGAAGGCCAGGTGGGCCAGGAGGGCGACGCGGACGGCGACTGACCGTCCGGCGCTCCGGCCGACGGCGGCCCCTCTTCGGGCCGCTGTCCTCTTCGGACCCTGCCCTTGTCAGGGCCGTTGTCAGGCCGCTGTCAGGGCCGCACGGAGGGTGCAGCTTGTCCCGCCACCTTTCCGGACGGGACAAGCCTGACCGAGGGCCGGCCCCGGGTGCCTGCCCTCGACTTGAGCCGCAGGTACCCGCGAGACGCTCTTCCACGCCCGCTGCAGAACGAGAGGCGATCGCGCCCGGCCGCCGGTCACGGCCCCGGGCGTCGACCGCGCGCCGTCAGCGCAGCTCCTGGATGCGGATCTGGTTGCCCGCCGGGTCGCGGAAGGCGCAGTCGCGGACCCCGTACGGCTGCTCGGTCGGCTCCTGGACGACCTCGGCGTCGCCGGCCTGGAGCCGCTCGAAGGTGGCGTCGAGGTCCTTGGTGGCGAGCATGATCCAGCCGTAGGTGCCCTTGGCCATCATCTCGGCGATCGTGCGGCGTTCGTCGTCGGTGATGCCGGGGTCGGCGGCCGGCGGCGCCAGCAGGATGCACGTGCCCGGCTGTCCCGCGGGGCCGACCGTGATCCAGCGCATCGTGCCGGCTCCGACGTCGCTGCGGACCTCGAAGCCGAGGACGTCGCGGTAGAAGGCGAGGGAGGCGTCCGGGTTGTCGTGCGGAAGGACGCTGGTGTGAATGGTGATGTCCATGTCTGTCACGCTAGCTACCGGTCCGTGGGGCGCGCTTCTCGATTCCTGACCGGTCTGGTGACCTGTTTCGCCACGCACGCCGGGAGCTCCGCCGCCGCGTCCGCGGCCCGGCGCCGGTAGACGCTGGGCGGCATGCCGACCAGTTCGCTGAAGCGGGTGCTGAAGGTGCCCAGCGACGAGCAGCCGACCGCGAAGCAGACCTCGGTGACGCTGAGGTCGCCGCGGCGCAGCAGCGCCATCGCGCGCTCGACCCGCCGCGTCATCAGATAGCTGTACGGCGACTCGCCGTACGCCAGCCGGAACTGGCGGCTCAGGTGCCCCGCCGACATGTTCACGCCGCGCGCGAGCGCCTCGACGTCCAGCGGCTGCGCGTACTCCCGGTCGATCCGGTCGCGGACGCGGCGCAGCCGTGCGAGGTCGCGCAGGTGCCGTGCCGCCGCGGGTCTGCTGGTCACGTGCGCGATCGTGCCACGTCCCGCCGGGGTTCGCAGGCGTCCGTCCGGCGTGGACGGTGCGGGGGAGCGGGCGGTACGCCGAGACGGCCCACCCCGCCCCCCAAAGGGAACGAGGCGCTCCGTCCGCTGTCGTATTTCCGGAAGGCGAGGGGCGCGCGCAAGCGGAGCGGTGGCATCCTGAGCGTGTTCCTGTCTTGATGCAAACGACAGGACCAGGCCGGGACCCCGCCCTTCTTGAACCACTCGTGTCGAGAACCACTCGCGCCAGGGAGCCGGCCATGTCCACCGAACACGCCGCACACGCCGGGGGACGCACCGCGCGCGAGGAAGCGCTCGCCGCCGCGTTCGTCGAACTCGCCGACACACTGGTCGCGGACTTCGACATCATGGATTTCCTGCATCTCCTCACCGAGCGGTCGGTGAGCCTGCTGCCGGTGGACGCCGCCGGGGTCGTGCTGCTCGACGCCCGTGGCCGGCTGGTCGACGCCTCCGCCTCCGACGAGCGCACGCGGCAGCTGGAGCTGGCGCAGATCGAGTGGGAGGAAGGGCCGTGCCGGGACTGCACCCGTACCGGCAGAGCGGTCCCGTACACGCGGCTGGACGCCGCCGAGGCCCAGGAGCGCTGGCCGCGGTTCACCGGCTGGGCGCTGGCGCGGGGGTTCGCCGGGGTGGCCGGCATGCCCCTGCGGCTGCGGGAGCGGACCGTCGGCGCCCTGAACGTCTTCCGCCGCTGCCGCGAGGCCCCGAGCGGTGCGGAACTGCGGCTGGCGCAGGCCCTGGCCGATGTGGCCACCATCGGCATCCTCCAGTACCGCGCCCTCCGCGAGCAGAGCCTGATCAACGAACGACTGGAGGACGCCCTGGGCAGTCGCCTCGTGATCGAACAGGCGAAGGGCGTGGTCGCGGAACGCCTGGACCTGAGCCTGGACGAGTCCTTCGAGCACCTCCGCGGGCGTGCGCGGGGCCGGCGGCTGCTGCTGACCGACCTCGCCCGAGCGGTGCTCGACGGTCGCACGGAAATCGGTGAGCCGGCCGACCCGCCACCCCCCGGTTCGTGAGCGCGCGCTTCCGGGGCTGCCCCGCCACGTGGACGCGACGCGAGGAGAGAACGACAGGAGTGACAGCCGGGCTCCCGGCACACCGAGGGCCCGTCCGCTTCCGCACAGGTGATGCGGAGATCCGATGCCGACAAGTCCAGAGGCCCCGGTCAGCCCCGAGATGGCGGCCGTGCTCGCCATGGCAGCGCCCGTAGCGCCGGGCCTGGGCCATGTGCCGGCGGACCGGTGCGCCGAGGTGCTCGGCCTCACCGGAGTCACCGTCTCGGCGCTGACCGGGGACCGGAGCCTGGAGCTGATCTGGTACTCGCCGGCCGACACCCTCGGAGCCGCGCTGGAGGACCTCCAGTACACCCTGGGCGAGGGGCCCTCGCTGGAGTGCGCCCACCACAACCGGGCCGTCCTGGAACCGGACCTCGCCCGCACGCCCGAGAGCCGCTGGCCGGTCTTCCTGCCCGACGCCCTGCATGTGGGTGCCGGTGCCTTCTTCGCGTTCTCGCTTCGGATCGGCGCCATCCAGCTGGGCGTCTTCGCCGGCTACCGGACCCGTCCGGGGGCGCTCGGCCCGCAGCAGTACCGCGACGCGCTGGCCTTCACCGACTCCGTGACGTACCTGCTCCTGGGGGGCGTACCCGGCGCCGGCGGCCGGCGCGACCCGCTGGCGGACCTCGCCACGCTGCACCGCGCGGAGGTCCATCAGGCCACCGGAATGCTCTCCGTCCGGCTCGGGATCTCCCTGGACGAGGCGCTGCTGGCGATCCGTACCGAGGCGTTCAGCAGCGGCCGGCCGATCCTGGAGGTGGCCCGCGACATCATCGCCCGCCGGGACAGCACGGAGGCGCCGTCCGCCGAATGAGGCGCGGGCGGGACGGCGAGAGGGCCGGACCCCGGTGGGGTCCGGCCCTCTCGGACGTCGGGTGCGCGGGTCAGACCGCCGGCTGCGCCTCGGGCTGGCCCGGGGACTGCACGGGGCCGGCCGGCAGGCCCGCCTTGTACAGGGCGTCCCAGGTCGTCGGGGAGACGACGCCGTCGGGGACGAGACCGTGGTCGGCCTGGAAGTGGGCCACGGCCGCCAGGGTGTTGGCGTCGAAGGTGCCGCTGAGGTTGTTCCAGCCCAGGTACTGGCGGTTGGCCAGCAGGCACTGGATCTGGGAGACCTGGTCGCCGGCCTCGCCGAGGGCCACGGCGCCGCGGTCCTCGGAGAAGGCGCACGCCGCCGGGCCGTGCACGACGTTGTCGCCCATGGCGGCGGAGGCGGGGGTGGCGAGCAGGCCGGTGGTCAACAGGCCCGCGCCCGCGGCCAGCACGGCCGCGCGCTTGAGGGCCCTGCCGGGCCTGCGGAAACGGGGGGTGGGGATACGGAAAGTGCTCACGCGGGTCCCGTGCCCGGCAGGTGGAAAATCATGTGGCGTGACCGTTGTGGATCTTGTGAAGGTCCGTCGCCGGTGGTGTGCCCCATGCGTCCGCCGGGTACCGGCGCGGCTCGGCGGTCATGCGTCCACCGGGTACCAGCGCAGCTCGACGGTGTTGCCGTCCGGGTCCCGTACGTAGAGGGACTCGGCCGTGCCGCGGGCGCCGAAGCGTTTGCCGGGGCCGTCGACGACGGTGAACACGCCGGAGTCGACGACCTGCTGCCAGTCCAGCGGCGCGACGACCAGGCAGAGGTGGTCGACGTTGGCGCGGTCCCGGACGCCCTCCTCGCCGGCCGCGTCCGGGGCCCGCACCAGGTCGATGATGGTCGTCGGGCTCACCCGGACCGAGGGGAACGGCACCTCGCCGGCCCGCCATTCGTCCGCCCGGACCGGTTCGAGGCCGAGCGGCCCGCAGTAGAAGTCCAGCGCGCGTTCGACGTCGGCGACGTTGAGGACCAGGTGGTCGAAGGCGGTGACGGTCACGGGAGCGGGAACGGCGCGCATGGTGGCTCCTTCGCTGGGATGCGGACACCGGGACCGTAGCGGCGGAGCGGCGGTCCGTGCATCGGCCGTTCGGCCTCCCCGGGGGACGGGCGGCCCGGGCCGATGGTCCTAGGCCCCTGGCATGTCCGTCAGGACTGGCGGTGGACCTTGGTGTTGGAGGCCTGCGCGCGGGGGCGGACGACGAGGAGGTCGATGTTGACGTGGGCGGGCCGGGTGACCGCCCACGCGATCGTGTCGGCCACGTCGTCCGCGGTCAGCGGCTCGGCGACGCCCTCGTACACCTTGGCGGCCTTCGCCTCGTCGCCGCGGAAGCGGGTGAGCGCGAACTCGTCGGTGCGGACCATGCCGGGCGCCACCTCGATGACGCGTACGGGCTGTCCGCACAGCTCCAGGCGGAGCGTCTCGGCGAGGACGTGCGCGCCGTGCTTGGCGGCCACGTAGCCACCGCCGCCCTCGTACGTGCCGTGCCCCGCGGTGGAGGAGAGGACCACGACCGTGCCGTCGCCGGAGGCGGTCAGCGCGGGCAGCAGCGCCTGCGTCACGTTCAGCACGCCGAGAACGTTGACCTCGTACATCGCGCGCCAGTCGGCCGGGTCGGCGGTGGCCACCGGGTCGGTGCCGAGCGCGCCGCCCGCGTTGTCGACCAGGACGTCGCAGCGGTCCAGGGAGGCCGCGAAGGCGTCGACGGCGGCGCGGTCGGTGACGTCCAGGGCGTACGCCTCGGCGTGCGGCAGTTCGGCGGCCAGCTCTTCGATGCGGTCCTTGCGGCGCGCGGCGAGGATCACGCGGTATCCGGCCTCGGCGAGCTTCCGGGCGGTCGCGGCACCGATGCCGCTGCTCGCTCCGGTGACAACGGCGGTACGGGCGGCGGTCATACGTGCTCCTCGGCGTACGGACGTACGGATGTACGAGTGGGCGGTACGCGATCAGAATATGCCCAGCCGGCCGGGGCCCGGGGAGGTCCGCCGGGCCGTCACCGCCCGCGCGGCGCGTACATGATCAGGGCCATGCCGGCCAGGCAGACCAGCGCTCCGGTGATGTCCCAGCGGTCGGGCCGGTAGCCGTCCGCGACCATGCCCCATACCAGCGACCCGGCGACGAAGACGCCGCCGTACGCGGCCAGGATGCGGCCGAAGTCGGCGTCCGGCTGGAGCGTGGCGACGAACCCGTACGCGCCCAGGGCCAGTACGCCGGCGCCCGCCCACACCCAGCCGCGGTTCTCCCGCACGCCCTGCCAGACCAGCCAGGCGCCGCCGATCTCCAGGAGCGCGGCGAGGACGAAGAGCACGGCGGAGCGGAAGATCGGCATACCGGCAGGGTATGCGGGTCGCCAAGGCCGCCCGGACCGCCAGGGCCGCCCGGACCGGATGGCCGCCCGGACCGGTACGGCCGCGGGCGCTCAGCCCCGGGCCGGTGCCGCGGCGGCCGGCTGCTGCTCGGCCGGGCCCGTCCAGCGCAGCAGGGCCGTCGCCAGGGCGTCCGCGCGGGCCGCGCGGTCCATGGTGTCCGTGGCCCACGCGATGTAGCCGTCGGGACGGACCAGCAGCGCGGTGCGCCGGTCGCCGCGCCAGGTGCCGTGCGCGACGCGGCTCGCGTCCCGGCCACCCAGCTCCGGCGTCTCGTACGCCGGGGTGATGAGCACGAAGCGGTTGCCGCGCAGCGCTTCGTAGAGGCGGCTGCCGTCGGCGAGCCGGATGTCGGGCGCGCGCCGGCCGGTGAGCGGGTGGTCGCCGCGGCCGCGCCGGTACGCGATGCCGATGCCGGAGACCTGCGCGACGGCGCGGCGCGTCACCGGCGGCAGCCGCTTGACGACCTGCCCCACCAGCACGCCGGCGACGCGCTGCGCGCGGGTCTGGAGCAGCGCGAACCGGATGAGCGCGCCGCTGGAGCGCAGGACCGCGCGGCCCACCGGGTGGCGCTCGGCGTGGTACGTGTCCAGCAGCTCGTCGGTGGCCCGGCCGCGCAGCGCCTCGATGAGCTTCCAGCTGAGGTTGGCGGCGTCCTGGAGGCCGGTGTTCATGCCCTGGCCGCCGGCCGGGGAGTGGACGTGGGCCGCGTCGCCCGCGAGGAAGGCCCGGCCGACGCGGTACTCGGGGACCTGCCTCTCGTCGCTGTGGAAGCGGGACATCCAGCGGGCCTCCTGGATGCCGTAGTCGGTGCCGTGCGCGAGCCGGGTCAGCTCGCGGACCTCGGCCAGGCCGACCGGCGCGCGGTCGTCGGCCTGCCGGCGGCGGTGCCAGGCGACGATCCGGAACCAGCCGTCGCCGAAGCCCGCGATGAGGGCGAAGGCGTCGCCGTACGCGCCGGCGACGAGCGGCTCGGACGGCGGCTCGGCGAGCCGTACGTCGGCGAGCACGACCGACCGGATGACGGCCTTGCCGGGGAACGGCAGGCCGAGTGCCCGGCGCACGCCGCTGTGCACGCCGTCGGTGCCCACCAGGTAGGACGCGCGGTACTCGCCGGTGGCGCCGTCCGCGGTGCGGACCGTGGCCGTGACGCTGTCCGCGTCCTGGCGCACCGCGGTGACCTCGTTGCCGTACGCGAAGGTCACGCCGGCCTTGCGGGCCTGCTCCTCCAGCACCCGCTCGACCTCGAACTGCGGGGTGACCAGGACGTACGGGTACCGCGTGCGCAGCACGGTCGGGTCCATCCGCACGTCGCCGAAGAGCTGGAGCGAGGTCACCGGATGCCCGGTGGCGATCACGTCCTCGGCCAGGCCGCGGGAGTCGAACTGCTCCAGGGTGCGGGCGTGCACGACCAGGGAGCGGGTGAGGTTGCTGATGCCCGGGGCGCGACGCTCCAGCAGGGTGACGTCGATGCCGGCCTCGGCGAGGTCGCCGGCCAGCAGCAGGCCGGTGGGGCCGGCACCGACGACCAGGACGCCGGAGGTGGGGTGCGGGGCTGTGGTGCGGGTGGTGGTGCCGGATTCGCGGGGCATGGCCGCCTCCTGTGCCAACGGTCGTTGGTCAACGCTTGTTGGCAACGTACGGCGGCGGCCCTGGCGTGTCAACAGCTGTTGGCCTACGCTTGTTGACATGGCTGACATCGAGCCCTCCGCTCCCGAGCCCTCAGCGCGCCCCCGCCGCTCCGACGCGACCCGGGCCGCGATCCTCACCGCGGCGCGCGACCGCTTCGCCGCCGAGGGGTACGAACGCGCGACCATCCGCGCCATCGCCCGGGACGCGGCCATCGACCCGTCCATGGTCATGCGCTACTACGGCAACAAGGAGGGGCTGTTCCTCGCCGCCACCGAGATCGACCTGCGGATGCCGGACCTGTCGGCGGTGGACCGCGCCGAGCTGGGGGAGCGGCTGGTGCGCCACTTCCTGGCCGTCTGGGAGAGCGACGAGCGGCTGACCGGGATGGTGCGGGTCGGCGTCACGGTGGACGCGGGCGCCGAGCGGCTGCGGTCGATCTTCCGCGACCAGCTGGGGCCGGTGATCGCGGCGGTCTGCCCGGTGCCGGACGAGGCGCCGGTCCGGGCCGTGCTGATCGGCTCGCAGATCGTCGGCATGGCGCTGGCCCGCTACGTCGTGCGGGTGCCGCCCGCCGTCGGGCTCGGCCACGACGAGGTCGTGGCCTGGCTGGCGCCGACGGTGCAGCGGTACCTCACGGCGGAGCGGCCCTGAGGGCGGCCCGCCCCTGAGAGCGGCCCGGCGCCGGGCGCGCTCACAGCGGTGTGGCCGCCTGGAGGACGAGGAAGAGCGCGACCGTGGCGTTGACGGAGGAGAGGGCCGAGGCGAGGGTGCCGGCCGCGGCGACCAGGGTGGCCAGCCCGGCGGGGGTGAGCGCCGGAGGCAGGCTGCGGGCCGGCGGGCCGGGGCCGAGCAGCGCGGCCACCCGTCGCGGCACGGGGCCCGGCGCGGCGAACGACGCCAGCCCCGCGAGCGGGGAACCGCCGGTGACCAGCGCCGCCTTGCCCACCGCACGGGCCGTGGCCCGGCGGTCGCCGACCGCCCGCGCGGCCTCCTCGTCCGCCCAGCGTTCGGTGCAGAACTCCGTCGCCGTACGCAGCGGCAGCAGGAAGGGATTGGCCCGGGCCGCGAGCTGCACGGCCAGCAGATAGCGATGGTGACGGCCTGTCAGGTGCGCCCGCTCGTGCGCGAACAGGGCCCGCCGCTCGCGCGAGTCGAGCCGCGCCAGCATCGCCGTCGAGACCACGATCCGGTCGCGTCCGGGGCGCCGGGCCGGCAGCGCGTACGCGTACGCGGCGGTGTCCGGCAGGACCGCCACCGGCGAGCCGGGCAGGCCCGCCAGCGCGCGGGCCGCCCGGCGGCGGACGCGCAGATGGCGCCGGAGCGTGCGGCCGCCCGCCACGGCCACCGCGAGCAGCGCGGGGATCGCCGCCTTGCCCGCGACCTCGTCGTACGGGACCGCCGCGCGGACCTCCGGGTCGGACCAGCCGTCCGGCAGCGGGTTGCCGGGGAGCTGGGCGGTGCCGACGACCATGATCAGGGCCAGGCAGAGCGTGCTGCACACGGCCAGCACGGCGGCGACCCCGGCCAGCAGCCTGGTGGCGCTGCGGGGGTGCAGGTGCTGCTCGGCCAGGCGCGCGACCGGCCAGGCGGTGAGGGGGAGGACCAGGGGCAGGAAGACGAACACGCCCACGGGTCAGCCCTCCGGCGTCTGTTCCGGCGCGCCGGTCCCGTCGGGCCCCGCCGGGGTGTCCGACGCCTCGTGGAGCAGGCCGCGCAACAGCCGCTCGTCGTCGGCGGAGAGGGCCGTGACGAAGCTGGCCAGTACCGCTTCCCGGTCGGCCTCCCCGTCCAGCACCCGGCGCATGCGCAGCGCGGCGAGCCCGGCCTCGTCGGACGCGGCCTGCCACACGAAGGCGCGGCCCAGCCGCTCGCGGGTGACCACCCCCTTGGCCAGCAGCCGGGAGAGGATGGTCATGACGGTGGTGTAGGCGAGGTCGCCGTCGAGACGTTCCTGCACCCAGGCCGCCGTCGCCGGTCCCGAGGACAGTCGCAGCACCGACAGGACCTGGGCCTCCAGTTCGCCCTGGCCGCGCCGGCGCCCGCGGGGATCGCGCTCGTGCCGTCCCTCGCCCGCTCGCCTGCCCGCTCCGCGGTCCACTCCGCCGACTCCCTCCGCTGCCCGCCCGCACGTGTGCTCGTACGTCCGTGGGGCGGCCATCGTACTGAGGGAAGCCCGCAGCGGCCGCCCGGACCGCCCGCCTTGTTTCTACAGTGCTGTAGATTCAATGGTCGAGGCACGGAGCGGAAACGGGGGAAGCGATGGCGCGGTTACCGGGGGAAGGTCTGCGGGCGCGGGACGCGGCGGACTTCGAGCGGCTGGTGGACCGGGCGCTGAGCACCGGTGACATCGCGCGGGCCGTACGGGCCGACCGCACCGGAGAGCTCGGCGGACGGCTGCGGACCGGCGCGCTCGCCGAGGCCGCCCTGCTCGCGGAGGCGGCCGAGCCGGAGTACCGGACGTACCTCGGGCTCCGGGAGGGCGCGGCCGGCGGCGCTGCCGAGGGTACGGGCGGGGCCGGGAGCGGGGACGGTGCGCGCGAGGCCGGTAGGTGGCGCGGGCTGCTGCCGCTGCTCGGTGTGCTGGTGCCGAGCCTGGCCGCCGTGGCGGCCGTCGTCTTCTTCCTGCTGGGCTACCTGCTGCGCCCGGTCGCTTCGCAACGCGCGCTGGGGGACGCCCTGATCACCGCGGGGCAGGTCTCCGTGGTGCTCACCGCGGCGTCCCTGGCCTGCGGCATCGCCGGGCTGCTGGGCACCGCGGCCCGGCACCGGGCGTCCGGCGCCGACGCGCCGGGCGAGCGGCTGCGGCGGGCGCGCGAGGCCTGGCAGCTGGCGCTGCTGGAGCGCGGGATCGTGCCGCACCTGGAGCGGCAGCTCCGGTCGGGGCCGCCGTCCGCACCCGCCCGGGACGTCGGCTCCCGGACCCGGCCCGGCTACAGCAGCCCGGACTTCGCGGCACCCGACTACGCGAGCGGGCGGTACGCGAGCGGGGATTTCGCGAGCCCGGATTACGCGGGCCCCGACTTCAGCGGTCCCGATTCCGGGCCGCGGCACTGACCAGTACGCTCGTGATGCCCTCCGCGCGGAGGGAGAAAAGAGGACCGGGGATGTTCGGGATCAGTGAGATCGCACTGCTCCTCATCGTTGTCATCGTGCTGCTCGCGGCCAAGCGGCTGCCCGACCTCGTACGGTCCGCCGGCAAGGCGACCCGCATCCTGAAGAGCGAGACCCGGGCGATGAAGGACGGCGTCCACCCGGACGACGACGGCCCGCCGCCGCGCACGATCCGCGCCCGGCCCGGCGACGTGCTCGGCTCCCGCACGGACGGCGAGGCGCCCCGTACGCCCGGTGAGCCGGGGGCCCGCAGCTGACCGCGGCGGGCCGCGCCCGGCGCCGGGTCACAGGTCGAACTCGGCCGGCGGGATGTCCAGCGCGAAGCAGACGTCGCGCACGACGGCCTGCTCGGTCTTGTCGAAGTCGCCGTCGGCGCCGCCGATGACGATGCCGATCTGGATGACGGCCCGCCCCTCGGTCGGCTTCTTCTTCACCTTGCCGATCTCCTGCATGACGCTCACCTTGCCGAAGTCGAAGTCGGCGACGAGCTTGTCGAGGTAGCCGTCGAAGCGGCGCTGGAGGTCGTCGGCGGGGAAGTTCTGCAGCACCTCGTTCGACATGATCAGCTGGGCCACCCGGCGGCGCTCGGCCGCGTCGACGGTGCCGTCCGCCGCGGCCACCAGCGCGCACATCGCCATGCTCGCGTCCCGGAAGGCGCCGCTCTTGAGGTCGTTCTTCTTCGCGACCAGCTGAGTCTGCATCGTCTGCGCGGAATCCTTGATCCGGTCCCACAGAGCCATCTGAATCTCCTCGTCATCCCTCGTCCGTTGCGCACGGCTGCGCAGAGCTGAAATCTACACGGGTGTAGAAGTTGACGGCGCGAGCCGCCCCGGAGGGCCGGCGGTCCCCCGCCCCGGAGCCGGAGCGGTGATGTCCGTCGTGATGCTCAACGTGCCTGTGAGGCGAAAGGTGCCCGGGACGAGCAGCCGTCCCCGTCAGCGGGTGGCGGCGGGGCCGTCCGCGTCGCCGTCGAACCGGAGGCGGCCCTCGACCACGTCGTGCGCGACGTCGGCGAGCAGCCGGCGGTGGGCGCGGGCGTGGCCGCGCAGCAGCGCGAAGGCGCCGTCCATCGTGAGCCCGCAGCTGTTGGCGAGCACGCCCTTGGCCTGCTCGATGATCACGCGGCTCATCAGCGCGTGTTCCAGCTGCCCGGACAGCATCCGGCTCTCCTGCAACTCGTGGTCCCGTATCAGCGACAGCGCGGTGAAGTCCGCCAGCGACTGGGCGAGCGCCGCGGTCTCCTCGGACATCGGGGCGTCCGCCGGGGAGCCCAGCAGGACCAGTGCGCCCAGGGACCGCTCACGCGTCCGCAGCGGAAAGGCGGCGGCGCTGGTGTACCCCAGCTCCAGCGCCCGCGGGGCGTACCGCGGCCAACGCCGCCTGGCCGCCTGGCTGTCGAGCGCGATGCAGGGGAGCGCGCGACCGCTGCGGCGGACCTCCGTACCGGGGCCCTCGGCCCACTTCAGGGCCTCCCGCTTCAGCAGCTGCGCGCCGTCCTCGGAGCCGGCGATCTGCGGCTCGGCGCGCGCGTCCACGGCGGCCACCGTGCCGACCGCGTGCACACCGAGGAGCTCCGGGCCGCACCGTACGAGCGCGGCCAGCAGCTCAGGGGCCTCCAAGGGCGTGCCCGCGCTTCCTCCGGACAGTTCCACGAACACGTCGGCGATCTGCTGTGCCGGTGTCGTCATGACGCCCCCTTCAGGCGAACCGCAGCGTCCTGCGAACTTTGCGCCATCCTTGCCCCTCAGGCAAGACGGAACTCCCCACCCACGATCCGGCCCGCCATCTCGTTGACGGGTACCCCGTCCGCGTAGGCCCGTGCCTTGATGAGCGCGAGAGCGTCGCCGACGGGGCAGTGTTCCTGTACGGACACCATGCCCGCCGCCTGGTGCACGGTGTCCCGGTGGTCCGTCCCGCCGTAGAGCTCCGGGTCGGCGTCCGGGCCGAGGAGCATCGTCCCCACCAGCGCCTCGGTGATCTCGGCGAAGGCCGTGGTCGTGGCGGCGCCGGGCCGGGGGTCGAAGACCGCCAGCGAACCCAGGCACCCGTCAGGCGTCTTCAAGGGTACGGCGATCACCTCGCCGAAGCCGAGTGCCGTGACGGCCGGGCCGTAGACGGGCCAGCAGCGCTCGATGGAGGGGCCCGCGGCGGCCACGCGACGGCGGCCGGCGGCGGCGTCCGTGCTCGGCCCCTCGCCCAGGACGTACTCCAGGTCCTGGGCGGCACGGGACCCCTCGTCGGACGCGGCCACCGCGAGCTGGCTCTGATCGGATCCGACCAGGGTGAGAGCGGCGCTGTCCGTGCCGCAGGCCTCCGCGACCACGCTCATGAAGAGCGGCGGGGTGTCCTGCGGACCGGACCGGGCCATCAGCCGTTGGGCGAACGAATTCTGCAGCTGCGCCGAAGAACGGTGGCAGGCGGCCGACCGGCGGTGATGTGCGGCCAGTTCGGCGTGGCGGGGATCGCCGGTCTCGGCGGCGAGCCGTTCGTACCGCTCGGCTAACGACTCCGCGCGGGCAGCGCGTTCCAGCGCCCGGATCGCGCGCTTCCAGGCGACCACCGAGGTTCCGGGCGGGCTGCCGGTGTCCATGCCCTCACCTTACGCCGACTCGGGCGTCAATCGGCCGAATCGGGACGCTGTTCTTCCATCAACAGAACCACGCCTCCGTTGTATCCGTCGAAGGGGGAACACACGACGGTGCAGTCGATGGTCCGGCCGATCCGGTTCACCGCGGGGAGTTCGACGGGGCCCGTGCGGCGACCGGTCTCCAGACACTTCTGGACGGCGTTCCGCAGCTGTTCCGCCGGCAGCCCGAAGTCCAGGGCGAAGAACTCCTCGTTCTCGACCTCGTCGGGGCGCAGCCCCCACAGCTCGGCGGCGCCGCGGTTCCAGCTCTTGACCCGCGCCTCGCTGTCCAGGACCACCACGCCGGCGGCGACGCTGGTGAGGACGCCTTCGAGGAACGCGCGGGCCTCGTCCAGCTCCGCGCTGCGGATGCGCATCTCCTCGTTCATCGTCTCCAGTTCCTCGTTGCCCGACTGGAGTTCCTCGTTGGTGGTCTCCAGTTCCTCGTTGGTGGACTGGAGTTCCTCGTTCGTCGTCTCCAGCTCCTCGATGCTGGACTGGAGTTCCTCGTTGGTGGTCTCCAGCTCCTCGTTGGTGGACTGGAGCTCTTCGTAAGCGGTCTCCAGCTCCTCGCGTACCCGCTTGACCTCGGACTTCAGCTGCGTGGAGACGGTGACGTCGGTGAACGTGATGTTCGTGGCGGCCGGCAGCCCGTTGGAGGCCACCAATGGCTGGATCAGGATGTCGAAGAACTGCGTCTCGTCGCCGACCCGGCGTTCGGCGCCGTTGACGCGCAGCGTCCGGCGCTCGTGGGTGGCCTGCTCGATCAGGGAGCGCAGCTCGACCGGGCGGTAGGAGATCTCCAGGTCCTGGAAGGGACGCCCGATGTCGTTGGAGGTGAGCGCGAACTGTGCGCGCGCGTGGCTGTTGATCATGACTACGGTGCCGTCGAGGTCGATGGCGAGGGAGGAGGCGGGTGCCGCGTCGAGGATCATGTCGCGCAACTGTCGGTTGCGGGCGAGCGAGTTCAGCTCCTGGCCGGTGTTCGTACCGATCCTGAGCGGTGTAGGGGCGTACGGCAACCCCGCGTCGCCCGGCCGGCGCCGGAAGACGCGCTGCCGCATGCTCAGTACTTCGAAGCGGTCGCCGTCGTTGAGCAGCATCTCGGCCTTGCCGAGGAAGAGGAAGCCGCCCTCGCGGAGCGCGAAGTGGAAGCGGTCGACGATCTGGGTCTGCGCCTCGACGTTGAAGTACATCAGCGTGTTGCGGCAGACCAGCAGGCTCAGGCGGGAGATGGGCGCGTCACGGGTGATGTCGTGGCGGCCGAAGATCACCCGGCGGCGCAGGTCGGAACGGAGGCTGTACTGCGCGCCGTTCTGGGTGAAGTATCTGTCGCGCAGCTCCGTCGACAGGGGCTCCAGGGCCTTGGCCGGGTACAGGCCGGCGCGTGCGTCGCGCAGCGCCTCGTCGTCGACGTCGGTGGCGTAGATCTTGACGCGTTCCAGGGTCTCCTGGAGCCCCAGCGCCTCGGCGAGCATGATCGCGAGCGAGTACGCCTCCTCGCCGCTGGAACAGCCCGCGCTCCACACCCGGATCTCCTCGTCGGGAGCGGCCCGGGAGAGGAGGTCGGGCAGCACTTCGCGCTGGAGGAAGGACCAGGCTTCCGTGTCGCGGAAGAAGGAGGTGACGTTGATCAGGATGGTGTTGAACAGCGCGCTGAATTCCTCGGCGCTGGCCTCCAGCAGGTCCCGGTAGTCGGCGTAGGAGTCCACCCCCACGTCCGACATCCGCTTGCGGATGCGGCGCGTCAGCGAGGAGCGCTTGTAACCGGTGAAGTCGAAGCCGCGTGCGTCTCTGAGGAAGACGAGCAGTCCTTCCAGCTCCTCGTCGGTTTCGGCGTCCTGCGTCTTGCTCATCACTGCCTCTTGACGTCGACCAGGCCACGGACCACCGCGGCGATTTCTTCCAGAGGTAGCACGAAATCCACCGCACCCGTTCCGATGGCCGCCTCCGGCATTCCCCTGAATTCTGCCGTGCGCGGATCCTCGCAGATGACGGTGCCGCCGCAGGACTTCACCGCGTCCACGCCCATGGCCCCGTCGCGGCCGGAGCCGGTCAGGACGCAGGCGATGGCGCGCGGGCCGTACGCGCCGGCCAGCGACTCGAAGAGGAGGTCGGCCGAGGGCCGTACGAAGTGCACCAGGCTGCTGCGGGAGAGCGAGAGGACGCCGTCGGCGTTGACGAGGAGGTGGTGGTCGGGCGGCGCCACGTAGACGACGCCCGGCCGGACCTGCTCATCGCTCTCCGCGAGCTTGACCATCAGGTTCGTACGGCGGGCGAGCACGTCGGCGATGACGGTTCTGTGCCGGGGATCGAGGTGCTGGATGATGAGCACAGGAACGGGCAGCTCGCCGTCCAGCTGTTCCAGGAAGGTGTTCAGCGCGTGGATGCCGCCGGCCGATGAGGCGACCGCGACGATGGCGAAGTGGTCCGCCGTGGACTCTTCTGCGGTCACACCATGAGCCTAGTCCCCGACGTCGGCGGAGGCGAGGGACTCTCCAGTGCGCTTCGGGCGCGGTACCGCGCCGGTCAGGCCCTGCCGCGCGGCCCGCCGTACGCCGTCCCTCAGGGCCACACCAGGCAGTACGCCTGATGCCCGGCCTCGTGCAGGCGGTGCGAGAAGTCCTGCCATTCGTGGAGGAGGCGGTAGACGGCGAAGGCGTCGCGCGGGCCGCCGCGGTCGGGCACGGTGGACCATATGAAGGCGGCGGCACCCACCGACTCCTCGCCGACGCCGCGCAGCGGGTCGACGACCGTCATGGGGAGCTTGACCACGGCGTAGTCGGGGTGCAGGACGACCAGTTCGAGCGGCGGGACCTTCGACAGCGGTATGCCCTCGATGCCGGTCAGCACCATCGCCGCCATGGTCTCCGGCTTGATCTTGGTGAACATCCCGCCCATGCCGAGCTCGTCGCCGCCCAGCTCCTCGGGACGCATCGAGATGGGCACCCGGGCCGCCGTGGCGCCGTCGGGAGCGCCGAAGTACTTGTAGGTCACCCCCATGCGCCCGCCTCTGCTGCTGGTCCCGCTGTTGTTCTCCGCGCCGCTGGTAGGGGCGCCGCTCTGCTCCGCACGGTCCTGCTCGCCGCTGTACTCCGCTCGGCGGTGGCGGCCGCGCCGGGCGCGCTCCGGGCCCCGGTCATCGGTCCCTTCGCCCAGTTCGCCACCGCGATGCATATCTCCACCCGACCACTCGCAGCCTCAGCCGCGCAACCCGATCATCGTCTCAGAGACCTCCCCCGTCACCGGCGTGTGAAACGCCCGGCCGCGCGCCCCCGTGCGCCTCTGAGACCATTGCTTGCGTGACTCACTCGTACGATGCCCCAGTTTCGCAGACGCTCTTCGACCGCGCGGCCGTCGTGACGCCCGGCGGCGTGAACTCTCCCGTGCGCGCGTTCGGCGCCGTGGGCGGTACGCCCCGGTTCATGGTGTCCGGTACCGGTCCGTACCTCACGGACGCCGACGGCCGTGAGTACGTCGACCTCGTGTGCTCGTGGGGGCCGATGATCCTCGGTCATTCGCACCCCCAGGTCGTCCAGGCCGTCCAGGACGCCGTCGCGCACGGCCTGTCGTTCGGTACGCCGGGCGCCGGCGAGGTCGAGCTCGCCGAGGAGATCGTGGCCCGCATCGAGCCGGTCGAGCAGGTACGCCTGGTCTCCTCCGGCACCGAGGCGACCATGTCGGCGATCCGGCTGGCCCGCGGTTTCACGGGGCGGCCCAAGGTGATCAAGTTCGCCGGCTGCTACCACGGTCACGTCGACGCGCTGCTGGCCGCGGCCGGCTCCGGCGTGGCGACCTTCGGGCTGCCCGACACGCCGGGCGTCACCGGCGCGCAGGCCGGCGACACGATCGTGCTCCCGTACAACGACATCGAGGCCGTGCGCGCCGCGTTCGCCGCGCACGAGGGCCAGATCGCCTGTGTGATCACCGAGGCGTCGGCCGGCAACATGGGCGTCGTCCCGCCGCTGCCCGGCTTCAACCAGGGCCTGAAGGACCTCTGCTCCGCCAACGGCGCGCTCTACATCTCCGACGAGGTCATGACCGGCTTCCGGGTCAGCAAGGCCGGCTGGTACGGCATCGACGGCGTGCGCCCGGACCTGATGACCTTCGGCAAGGTCATGGGCGGCGGCTTCCCGGCCGCGGCGTTCGGCGGCCGCGCCGACGTGATGGCCCACCTCGCCCCGGCCGGCCCGGTCTACCAGGCGGGCACCCTCTCCGGTAACCCGGTCGCCACCGCCGCCGGCGTCACGCAGCTGCGGCTGCTGGACGACGCCGCGTACGAGAAGGTCGACGCGGTCTCCGCCGAGCTGCGCGGGCTGGTCTCCGAGGCGCTGTCCAAGGAGGGCGTGGCGCACCGCGTGCAGGTCGCGGGCAACATGTTCTCGGTCTTCTTCTCCGACGTGGACGTCACCGACTACGAGAAGGCCAAGGCGCAGGAGTCCTTCCGCTTCACGCCCTTCTTCCACTCGATGCTCTCCCAGGGCGTCTACCTCCCGCCGTCCGCCTTCGAGTCGTGGTTCGTCTCCACCGCCCACGACGCGCGGGCCGTCGAGCGGATCGCGGCGGCGCTGCCGGCCGCCGCGCGGGCCGCCGCCGAGGCCACCGCATGAGCGGCACGACCGGCGGCAAGGGCAGCGGCGACGAGATCACCGTCGTCCACCTGATGCGCCACGGCGAGGTGCACAACCCCGAGGGCGTCCTCTACGGGCGGCGCCCCGGGTACCACCTCTCCGAGCTGGGCCGGCAGATGGCCGACCGGGTCGCCGAGCACCTCGCGGACCGCGACATCACCCATGTCGTGGCCTCCCCGCTGGAGCGGGCGCAGGAGACGGCCGCGCCGATCGGCAAGGCGCACGGGCTGGACGTCGACAGCGACCCGCGGCTCATCGAGGCCGGGAACATCTTCGAGGGCAAGACCTTCGGCGTCGGCGACGGCGCGCTCAAGCGGCCGGGCAACTGGAGGTACCTCACCAACCCGTTCCGGCCCTCCTGGGGCGAGCCGTACATCGAGCAGGTCGTCCGGATGATGGCCGCGCTCGGTACGGCCCGGGACGCGGCCCGCGGCCACGAGGCGGTCGCGGTCAGCCACCAGCTGCCGATCTGGATCGTGCGCAGCTTCGCCGAGCGGCGCCGGCTGTGGCACGACCCGCGCAAGCGGCAGTGCACCCTCGCCTCGCTGACGTCCTTCACCTTCCACGGCGACCGGATCGTCTCGGTCGGCTACACCGAGCCCGCGCTCGACCTGGTGCCGGAGCATCTGCGCGCCGGAGCGCAGCCGCGGTTCGGCAAGGGCTCCGTGAAGGGCCAGGCCAAGGCCGCCGGCGCCTGAGCCCGGCCCTGCGGCGGTACGTGTGGACAGTCGTCCGTACGTACCGCCGTAGATATATGCGATTACCCCGGAACCCCGGAACCCGCTCCGCCCTCTTACCCGATGTCCGTATTTACGGGCGTTGAGTACGGCGAATCATGGCAAATGCGGACGGGAACGGTATGAGCGCGATCAGTCGGCGGAACCTGCTGGGCATCGGAGCGGGGGCGGCCGCCGCGATCGGGCTCGCGGGCTGCGGTACCGAACGGCCCGGCGACGCCGCCGGGAGGAAGACCGTCCAGGCACGTCCGAAGCCGATAGGCGACGGCTCCACCGCCGAGACCGGACCGCAGCCGCACCAGCCCCCGAAGCCCGAGCCGCTGGAGCCGGGCCGGGTCCCGCCGCAGTTCGTCGTCTTCTCCTGGGACGGCGCCGGCGAGGTCGGCAACGGGCTCTTCCCGCGCTTCCGCCGCCTCGCCGAGGACCACGGCGCGAAGATGACCTTCTTCCTCTCCGGCCTGTACTGCCTCCCGGAGTCCAAGAAGTCCCTGTACCGCCCGCCGAACAACGCGGTCGGCGCCTCGGACATCGGCTACCTCACCGACGCGCACATCAAGGAGACGCTGCGCAACGTCCGGGCCGCCTGGCTGGAGGGCCACGAGATAGGCACCCACTTCAACGGGCACTTCTGCGCCGGCTCCGGCTCGGTCGCCCGCTGGACGCCCGAGCAGTGGCGCTCCGAGATCGACCAGGCCGTCGACTTCGTCACGAAGTGGCGCACCCACACCGGCTTCACCGACGTCGAACCGCTCCCCTTCGACTACGAGAAGGAGCTCGTCGGCGGCCGTACCCCCTGCCTGCTCGGCCAGGACAACCTGCTGCCCACGGCCCGCGGCCTCGGCTGGCGCTACGACGCCAGCTCGCCCGGCGGCCGCCAGACCTGGCCCACGAAGAAGCGCGGCATCTGGGACTTCCCGCTCCAGCAGATACCGTTCCCCGGCCACTCCTTCGAGGTCCTCTCGATGGACTACAACATCCTCGCCAACCAGTCCGGGAACTCCACCCGGGCCCCGCGCCACAACTACCCCGGCTGGCGCCGGCAGGCCGCGGACGCCTACATATCCGGTTTTCGGCGCGCCTACGAGTCCAACCGCGCCCCCTTCTTCATCGGCAACCACTTCGAGGAGTGGAACGGCGGGATCTACATGGACGCCGTCGAGGAAGCTCTGAAGCACATCGCGGACGACGGCCACCGGGACGTGCGGCTGGTCTCCTTCAAACAGTTCACCGACTGGCTGGACGTCCAGGACCCGAAGGTGCTGGCCCGGCTCCAGCGGCTGGGCGTCGGCGAACGGCCGGCCGGCGGCTGGCGGCGGTACCTCGCCGGGGCCTGAACCGCGCCGACGAGGGGGGTGCGGAAGATCCACAAAAGGCCCATGCGAAACTTTTCACATGAGTGCCTGCCGCGTCCCCCGCCGCGTCACCCGCCGCCTGCTCCTGCCGGCCGCCGGCGCCGCGGCCGCCGCCGTGCTGCTGAGCGCCTGCGGGACAGGGGGTACCTCAGGAGGCTCGCAGCAGACCAAGTTCGTCCAGGGCAAGGGCGGCGTGGACACCGTCAAGCCGGCGGACCGGCAGCAGGCCCCCGACATCTCCGGCGAGTCCACCGAGGGCAAGCAGCTCGACGCCGCCGACTACAAGGGCAAGGTCGTCGTCCTCAACATCTGGGGATCCTGGTGCGCGCCCTGCATCGCCGAGGCCCCGAACTTCGCCAAGGTCGCCAACGAGACCAAGGACAAGGGCGTGCAGTTCCTCGGGATCAACACCCGGGACTCCAAGAAGACCCAGGCGGTCAGCTTCGAGGAACAGCACAAGATCCCGTACCCCAGCCTGTACGACCCGATGGGCAAGCTCATGCTGCGCTTCCCCAAGGGCAGCCTGAACCCGCAGGCCATCCCCAGCACCATCGCGATCGACCGCAAGGGCCGGATCGCGGCCCGCGCGCTCACCCCGCTCAGCGAGAGCGAGCTGCGCAAGATGATCGACCCGCTGATCGCGGAGAAGTGATCCCGTGAGCGTGCTCGCCGTAGCCGGCACCGCACCGAACCACACGGTGCTCACCGGTGCCCTGCTGGTCGCCCTGCCGGTCGCCCTCCTCGGCGGCCTGGTGTCCTTCTTCTCGCCGTGCGTGCTGCCGCTCGTACCCGGCTACATGTCGTACGTGACCGGCGTCACCGGCACCGACCTCGGCGAGGCCCGGCGCGGCCGGATGCTCACCGGCGCCTCCCTCTTCGTCCTCGGCTTCACCGTCGTCTTCGTCTCCGGAGGTGCCCTCTTCGGGTACTTCGGGCAGACGCTCCAGGACTACAAGGACGTCATCTCGCGGGTGCTCGGCGCCCTGACCATCCTGCTCGGCCTCACCTTCATGGGGGTGCTGGGCCGCTTCGGGCAGCGCGAGTTCCGGATGCTGCACAAGCGGCCCGCGATGGGGCTGGTGGGCGCGCCCGTGCTCGGCGTGCTCTTCGGCGTCGGCTGGACGCCGTGCCTCGGCCCCACGCTGACCGCCGTGAACGCCCTGTCGTTCAACGAGGCCAGCGCGGGCCGCGGCGCGCTGCTGACCATCGCGTACTGCATCGGCCTCGGCCTGCCCTTCATCCTGGTCGCGCTGGCCTTCCGCAAGGCGCTCGGCGCGTTCGGCTGGGTCAAGCGCCACTATGTGTGGGTGATGCGGACCGGTGGCGGCCTGCTCGTCGTGATCGGCGTCCTGCTCGTCACAGGAATCTGGGACAGCATGATGTCCGCACTGCAGAGCTGGACCACAGGCTTCACCGTTGGGATCTGATCGATGACCGCCAAGACCGACACCCGCGAGTCCGAGCCCGAACTGGGCGCGGCCGGGTCCCAGCTCTCCACCGCGCCCAAGGAAGAGATCAGCCTGCCGTCCCTCGGGCCCCTCGGCTGGGCCCGCTGGTTCTGGCGCCAGCTGACCTCGATGCGGGTGGCGCTGATCCTGCTGTTCCTGCTCTCGCTCGGCGCCGTGCCCGGTTCGCTGATCCCGCAGACCAGCATCAACCCGGTCAAGGTCGACGAGTTCAAGAAGCAGCACGACGTGCTCGGGCCGCTGTACGACAAGCTCGGGATGTTCCACGTCTACAGCTCGGTGTGGTTCTCCGCGATCTACCTGCTGCTGTTCATCTCGCTGATCGGCTGCATCATCCCGCGCACCTGGCAGTTCGTCGGCCAGCTGCGCGGCCGTCCGCCGGGCGCCCCGCGCCGCCTGACCCGGCTCCCCGCGTACGCCACCTGGCGCACCACCGCCGAGCCCGAGCAGGTGCTCGACGCCGCCCGCCGGACGCTGAAGAAACGCCGCTTCCGTACCCACATCGTGGGCAGCGCCGTCGCCTCCGAGAAGGGCTACCTCCGCGAGGCCGGCAACCTGGTCTTCCACATCGCGCTGATCGTGATGCTGGTCGCCTTCGCCGTCGGCAACCTGTGGAAGTCCGAGGGCGGCAAGCTGATCGCCGAGGGCGACGGCTTCTCCAACAGCCTGACCCAGTTCGACGACTTCAAGTCCGGGTCGTTCTTCGACACCGACGACCTGGCGCCGTTCGGCTTCCAGCTCGACAAGTTCGTCGCCACGTACGAGCGCGGCGGACCGCAGAACGGCACCCCGCGCATCTTCCGCGCCGACGTCACCTACTTCGACGGCGCCGACGGCAAGGAGCGCAAGACCTCGATCAAGGTCAACGAGCCGCTGGACATCGGCGGCGACCGGGTCTACCTGCTCTCGCACGGCTACGCCCCCGAGGTCACCGTCAAGGACGGCACCGGCAAGGTCGTCTACGAGGGCGCGGTCCCCTTCCTCCCGCAGGACCAGAAGAACTTCACCTCCAGCGGCGTGGTGAAGGTCCCCGGGGCAAAGACCAAGGACGGCAAGAGGAACCAGCTGGGCTTCCAGGGTTTCTTCGTCCCGACCTTCGGCGGCAAGGGCTCCGGCTCGATGTTCTCGGTGTTCCCGGCGCTGGACAATCCCCGGCTGACCCTCACCGCGTACCACGGTGACCTGGGCGTGGACTCCGGCCTGCCGCAGAACGTGTACCAGCTGGAGACCAAGAACCTGAAGCAGTACAAGCAGGACGGCCGGGCGGTCGCCCAGATGATGGCGCCGGGCCAGACGATGAAGCTGCCGAACGGTGACGGCAGCATCAAGTTCGACGGCGTCAAGCAGTGGGCCAGCTTCACCATCTCCCACCAGCCCGGCAACGAGATCGCGCTGGGCGGCGCCGTCGCGGCCCTGCTGGGCCTGGCCGGCTCGCTGTTCATCCAGCGCCGCCGGGTGTGGGTCCGTGCCGAGCCGGGTCCCGACGGCGTCACCGTCGTGGAGATCGCCGGGCTCGGCCGCAGCGAGTCCCCGAAGCTCCCCGAGGAGCTGGCCGACCTCGCGTACGCCCTCCAGCCGGCAGCGCCGCAGGCGCCCGAGCCGGCGTCCGAAGAGCCCGCGGAGTCCGCATCCGAGGACTCCGCGGCAGAGGCCCCCGACCCCGAAGCAGAAGACTCCGCGGAGCCGTCCGACTCCGCCGGTAACGCTGATCCCTCCGAAGGAGCGCGCGCGTGAACCTCGCGGCCGCGGCCAACGAGAACCTGGCCAGTACCAGCAACACGCTGATCTATTCGGCGATGGCGATCTACACCCTGGCGTTCCTCGCGCACATGGCGGAATGGGTGTTCGGCAGCCGCAGCAAGGTGGCCCGTACGGCCGCCGCGCTCACCGCGGAGAAATCAGCGACGCCCGCCGTGACGGTGCAGTCCAAGGACCGGGCCGGCGGCACCGCCGTCCTGGACCGCCCCAAGGTCGTCACCCGCTCCGCGGCCGGCAGCCGGGACGTGCCCGACGGCCCCGGCGCGCACGGCGGCACCGAGAAGGGCGACCTGTACGGCCGGATCGCCATCTCGCTGACCACCCTGGCCTGGCTGATCCACGTCGGCGGCGTGGTCTCCCGCGCCCTGTCGGTGGAGCGTGCCCCCTGGGGCAACATGTACGAGTTCTCCACGACCTTCGCCGCGGTCGCGGTGGCCGTGTACCTGATCCTGCTGGTCGCGAAGAAGAACGTGCGCTGGATCGGCCTGCCGCTGATCACCACGGTCCTGCTGGACCTCGGCCTGGCCGTCTCGGTCCTCTACACCGCCAGCGACCAGCTCGTCCCGGCGCTGCACTCGTACTGGCTGTGGATCCACGTCAGCTGCGCGATCATCTCCGGCGCCGTGCTCTACATGGGCGCGGTCGCCACGCTCCTGTACCTCTTCCGCGACCGGTACGAGGCCAAGCTCGCGGACCCCGCGGGCAAGCAGCCCGGCGCCTTCGCCAAGTCCGTGCTGGAGCGGCTGCCCGCGGCCGCCTCGCTGGACAAGTTCGCGTACCGCATCAACGCGACCGTCTTCCCGCTCTGGACCTTCACGATCATCGCGGGCGCGATCTGGGCCGAGGCCGCCTGGGGCCGCTACTGGGGCTGGGACCCCAAGGAGGTCTGGTCCTTCATCACCTGGGTCGCCTACGCCTGCTACCTGCACGCCCGCGCCACCGCCGGCTGGAAGGGCCGCAAGGCCGCCTACCTGGCCCTGATCGCCTTCGCCTGCTACCTTTTCAACTACTACGGCGTGAACATCTTCGTCACCGGCCTGCACTCCTACGCGGGGGTCTGACCGGCGGCTTTCCGTACCGGGACCGTGCGCGCCGAGCGCCGCACGGTCCCGGTTCGCGTTTCAGTGGGACCGGCCGGTCTCAGCGGGTCAGCGTGACGGTGGCCGTGGCCGTCGCCGCGGTGTGCTCACCGTCGCCCCGGTACGTGACGGTGTAGACCGCCTCGCCCTTGCCCTTGGGCCGGTCGGTGACGGCGAAGGTGCCGTCGGCGGCCACGGCGACCTCGCCCAGGGAGGCCCGCTTCCCGCCGGGGCCGGCGCGCGTGACCTCGACCGTCGTGCCGTCCGGGTGGGCCGGCCGTGCGGTGAGCTTGCCCGACACGGTCAGCGGCTTGTTGGGGGCCGAGGTGCCGGGAGCGGTGACCGCGAGCGCCGAGACGGCCTTCGTGGCGTCGGTGAAGACCTTGAGGGCGTAGGCCGCCCCGCCGTTGTCCGTGCCCTCCGTGACGGCGAAGAGCCGGTCGCCCTCGGGCGCCCAGGCCAGCCCGGCGGACCGCAGGTCGGGCGTGCCGGTGCCCTGGAAGTCGTAGGTGCGGTACGCGGTCCCCCGGCCGGGCTTGAAGAGGGACAGCGCCGGGGTCCAGCTGGAGATGCCGGCCGCGACGGTGCCGTCCGGGGCGACGGCCACGGAGTTCGGGTAGGTGTTCGTGGCATAGCGGCCGTCCGCCGACAGGTCCTCCAGCCGGAACACCTGGTGGTAGTACGGGGAGCCGCTGGCCGTGACGACGTGCTCGCCGTCCGGGGTGATCGCCATGTCCTGCATGTTGGAGGTGGACCCGCCGGGGTCCCGGACCGAGGCCTGCTGCTTCGGGGTGCCGGCGGAGACGTCGTACACCGTGAGGGTCGCGGGGCTCGAACCCTCGACGGTCGCGACGATCCTGCCGGGCGCCGCGGGAGAGGAGACCAGGGTCGGCGCGGAGTAGAAGGGGCCGTACCCCACCTGCTTCAGCGAGACGACCGGCTCGGGGCCGGACAGGTCGAGGGAGCCGACGTCGCCGAAGGAGTCGGCGGCGTCGTACCCGAACCACACCGTGTCGCCGGTGACGGCCGGGCTCAGCGGGCGGTTGCCGGCGCCGAGCCGGTACCGGGCCTTCTCCGTCAGCGTGCCGGTGTCGACGGCGGAGATCGCGTCACCGTCCGGCAGGGCGACGAAGAGGGTGCCGGAGTCCTCCGACAGCGCGAGCCCGGCGGCGCCCGGCTCGCCCTCGATCCGCTTGACGAGCGTGCCGTCGTAATCGGTCACCACGACGGCGCTGCCGACCGGATCACTGAGGAACACCCGGTCGTGGACGCCGTCCACGACGATGTCCCCGTGGCCTCCGGTGAGCGGCAGCGGAGCGGTGGAGTCGGCCGCCGCCGCGGTTCCGGCCCCCAAGAGGGACGTGGCACCCACCATGGCCGCGAGGGCCGCGGTACCGACGAGTCTTCGTATCCGCACGTTGCTTCATCCTCACTCGGTCGAGACGCGTTGCATCAACGGCCGGAGGGCCCGGCCGCGAGGAGGGCGAATGGGGGGACGGGCTCGCGCCGCCGTTGCCGGGAGCGGGTCCGCTGCGCCGGTCAAAGATTAAGCGAGGGGACTGACGGACGGCGTGGATTCCGGGGCCGGGTAAGGGAGTTCGCGCGGCAGCAGGGCCCGCGCCGCCGACAGGTCACCGTCCTGTACGAGTGCGTGGACCCGGTGGGCGAGCGGGGTGACGTCGGTGATGGAGGTGATCCACTCGTCCGCGTAGCTGCGGCTCGCGTCACCGGAGAGGCCGAGCTGGAGGGAGCGGTGGGGGAGGGGACGCAGGTGGAGGTCGCGTTCCGGGTCCCATTGGATGCGGACGGGGGAATCGCGCAGCGACCGCTTCCAGGCGGCGCGGTCGGTGTGCTCGGCCGGGTCGTAGTGCGAGAGGCAGGCGCGTTCCAGCGCCCGGTCGAAGCCGGTCCGGTCGATCTCCACGGCCAGCACGCACTCCTGGCCGGGCTTGGTGGCCCAGCCGCAGCGGTACATCATCCACAGGAACGAGGGCTTGATCCACGTCATCCGGTCCCGCTTCCACGTGGCGGGGAAGCGCCCGGTGCGGGCGGCCGGGACGCCGAGCGCGGGGTCGTAGGCCTGGTAGACGGTGACGGTGGTGTCGGTGCAGGCAGCCCTGATCTGGCGGGCCGGCGGGGTCTGACGGTCGTTCATGAGGGATCAGCGTGCGCCATGCCGCAGCGGGGTGCCACCGGATTTCCGGTGAGTCCGAGGCTGTCGCGGCTCCGCCGCCGTCGCGGTCGGCCGGCGGCTCAGCGGCGCTTGCGGTCGCCGGGCTCCTGGCGGGGCGGGGACTGGTCAGCGCCCGGGAGGACGGGCTTGGGCAGGGACGCGACCTGCTTCTTGGCCGCAGCCAGCCGGGCGGCGGTGTCCCGCGGCAGCCGTGGCGGGCGTGCGGGCGTGAAGCCGAAGGCCGAGGTCAGGTCGCCGAAGGTGGCGCGGCGCCAGTCGGAGATGTTCGGTTCCTCGACGCCGGTGAAGCGCTCCAGGAACTGCAGGACGGAGGTGTGGTCGAAGCGCTCGCCCGCTGCCCAGCCGCCCACCGTCCACGGCGAGACGATCAGGCACGGGACGCGGAAGCCGCCGCCGATGGGCAGCCCGTCGACGAACTCGTCCGCGGTCCCGGCGGGCGGCACCGGCGGCGGCACATGGTCGAAGAGCCCGTCGTTCTCGTCGTAGTTCATGATGAACGCGGTCTTCCGCCACACCTTCGGGTTGGCGGCGAGGGCCTCGACCGTCCGCGCGACGAAGGCGGCACCGGCGGCCGGCAGGAAGTCCGGGTGCTCCGACTCCGCCGCCGTCGGGATGATCCAGGAGACGGCCGGCAGCCGGTCGTTCCGGGCGTCGTCCTCGAAGGTGCCGGCGGGCCGCGGCCGCAGCCCGTGCTCGTACAGCGGGTCCCCGGGCCGGGCGTCCCGGAAGGTCTGGAAGTGCTCCAGCAGGTTGCAGCCGTAGTCGTCGTCCTGCTGGTAGACCCGCCAGCTCACCCCGGCCGCCTCCAGCCGCTCGGCGTAGGAGGTCCAGCGGTACGGCCGCGGGGCGGCGTTGCGCACGACCGGGCCGCCCCGGGTGCCGCCGGGGTCGATGGTGCCGGTCATCCAGTACAGCCGGTTCGGCCAGGTCGGCCCCAGCACCGAGCAGAAGTAGTGGTCGCAGAGGGTGAACGCCTCGGCGAGGGCGAAGTGGAAGGGGATGTCGGCGCGGGTGTGGTAGCCCATCACGTACGGGCCGTTCCGGCCGTCCGCCTTGCGGTGCGCGGGCAGCCACCGGTCCATCCGGCCGCCGTGCCACGCCTCGTGCTGCACGGACCGGACGTGGCTGGTGGAGGGGATGGCCTGGGCGCTGGAGCCGCGGGTGTCCAGGTGGAACGGCAGCAGGTAGCCGTCCGGGTTGGCGTCGTCCGGCTGGTGAAAGACCGAGCGCCCCGTGGACAGGGTGAGCGCGTCCGGGTCGGCGAAGCCGCGTACGCCCCGCAGCGTGCCGAAGTAATGGTCGAACGAACGGTTCTCCTGCATCAGCAGCACGACGTGCTCGATGTCGGCCGGCGAGCCGTACCGGGGCGGCCCGGCGGCGGCCGCCCTCCGCACGCTCGGCGGCAGCACCGACAGCGCGGCGGCGCCGCCCAGCGCGCCCGCGGCGGAGCCGAGCAGCCTGCGCCGGGTCATGTGCCGGGGGCAACCTCCGGACCGGGACCGTCCACCGAAGTCGATCATCGTGGGCAGCCTAGGGCGGGGGCGCCGTTTCCTGACGGAGGCTCAGGGAAAGGTCACGCGGGCAGCGGGCAGCGGGCAGCGGGCAGGGGCGCGGTCAGTCCTCGCCGATGTCCTCGTGCCACAGCTCGGGCCGCTCGGCGATGAAGTCGCGCATCATCGCCACGCACTCCGGATCGTCCAGCACCACGATCTCCACGCCGTGCTCGGCCAGCCAGTCGTGGCCGCCGTGGAAGGTCTCCGCCTCGCCGACCACCACCCGGGAGATCCCGAACTGGCGCACCAGGCCGCTGCAGTACCAGCAGGGCGAGAGCGTGGTCACCATCGTCGTGCCCTTGTAGGAGCGCTGCCGCCCCGCGGCCCTGAACGCCGCGGTCTCCGCGTGCACCGACGGGTCGCCGTCCTGCACCCGGCGGTTGTGGCCGCGGCCGAGCAGGGTCCCGTCAGCGCCGTACAGCGCCGCGCCGATCGGGATGCCGCCCGAGGCGAGACCGGCGCGGGCCTCGGCCACCGCGGTGGCCAGCATCGCGGCCGCGCCGGGCGCGCCGGACACGTCGTGGCCGCTCATTCGTCCCGCTCCCCCGACTCGCGCCGGTCCCCGGACTCACGGCGGTCCCCGGCCTCGCGGGGCTCCCCGGATTCCCGCTGCTCGCCGGTCTCGCGGCGGCGCAGCTCCTCCTCGCGGCGCTTCAGGTCCGCCTCCCAGTCCTTGAGCAGCGCCTCGTCCTCGTCCCGCCGCTGCGCCCGCTCCTGCGTACCCAGCTTCTCCAGGAACTCGGGATTGTCGTCCGGCGCGACCCAGCCGCCCCGGCCGCCCCCGCGCCGAGGGCCGCCGTCCTGGGCGGCGAGCGCGGCCCGGTCCTTCCCGGCGATCAGCCAGGAGACCGAACCGACGAGCGGAAAGAGGAGCACGAGGATCGCCCAGAGTGGTTTGGGCATGTGGCGCACATGCTTCTCATCGGTGGTGACGCAGTCGATGAACGCATAGATGCTCAGTGCCAGCGGCACCAGGATCATCAGCACCCGCAGCATGTGTCGCTCCCCCTGGGAGTGGCCGGGCGGGCCGGTGAGCGCGGCCCCAGTGACCAGTCCAGGGTAGTGCGTACCGGATACTGGGATGCATGGCTTATGACGATCTTCGCTCGTTCCTGCGGGCGCTCGACCGCGAAGGCGACCTGAAGCGCATCAAGGCCGAGGTCGACCCGTACCTGGAAGTGGGGGAGATCGTCGACCGGGTGCAGAAGGCCGGCGGCCCCGCGCTCCTCTTCGAGAACGTCAAGGGCTCGGCGATGCCGCTGGCCATGAACGTCTACGGCACCGACCGCCGCCTGCTGAAGGCGCTCGGGCTGAAGTCCTACGACGAGATCAGCAACGCGATCGGCGGCCTGCTCAAGCCCGAGCTGCCGCAGGGCTTCGTCGGCATCCGCGAGGCGTTCGGCAAGCTCGCGAACATGACGCACGTCCCGCCGCGCAAGGTGAAGGCCGACGACGCGCCCGTGCAGGAGGTCGTCCTCAAGGGCGACGAGGTGGACCTGGACCGGCTGCCGGCCCTGTTCACCTGGCCCGAGGACGGCGGCTCGTTCTTCAACCTGGGCCTGACCCACACCAAGCACCCCGAGACCGGCGTCCGCAATCTGGGCCTGTACCGCCTCCAGCGCCACGACAAGCGCACCATCGGCATGCACTGGCAGATCCACAAGGACAGCCGGAACCACTACCAGGTCGCCGCCAAGCGCGGCGAGAAGCTGCCGGTCGCGATCGCCTTCGGCTGCCCGCCGGCCGTGACGTACGCCTCGACCGCGCCGCTGCCCGGTGACATCGACGAGTACCTCTTCGCGGGCTTCGTGCAGGGCAAGCGGATCGAGATGGTCGACTGCAAGACCGTGCCGCTCCAGGTCCCGGCCAACGCCGAGGTCGTGATCGAGGGCTGGCTGGAGCCGGGCGAGACGCTGCCCGAGGGCCCCTTCGGCGACCACACCGGCTTCTACACGCCGCAGGAGGACTTCCCGGCGCTGAAGATCGACTGCGTCACGATGCGCAAGCGTCCGCTGCTGCAGTCGATCGTGGTCGGCCGGCCGCCGACGGAGGACGGGCCGCTGGGCCGGGCCACGGAGCGGTTCTTCCTCCCGCTGCTCAAGATCATCATCCCGGACATCGTGGACTACCACCTGCCGGAGTCCGGGGGCTTCCACAACTGTGCGATCGTCTCGATCGACAAGAAGTACCCCAAGCACGCGCAGAAGGTCATGCACGCCATCTGGGGCGCGCACATGATGTCCCTCACCAAGCTGATCGTGGTGGTGGACTCCGACTGCGACGTGCACAACTATCACGAGGTCGCCTGGCGGGCGCTGGGCAACACCGACTACGCCCGCGACCTGACCGTCGTCGAAGGCCCGGTCGACCACCTCGACCATGCCTCGTACCAGCAGTTCTGGGGCGGCAAGGCCGGCATCGACGCGACCGCGAAGCTGCCCGGGGAGGGGTACACGCGGGACGGCGGATGGCCGGAGATGGTCGATTCGGACCCCGCGACCGCGGACAAGGTGTCCCGCCGATGGAAGGAGTACGGCCTCTGAGGCCGGCCGGTAGCCACGTATGAGTGCAGATTCAGCAACCTCGGACCTCGTCGGGCCGGAGCCCGCGCAGCCCGGCAAGATCAAGGCGTTCCTGCGCCTCGTCATGATCGAGCACTCGGTCTTCGCGCTGCCCTTCGCCTACATCGCCGCCTTCACCGCGATGTACCAGCAGGACCGGACCATCCACTGGTGGCCGCTGCTGCTGGTGACGGTCTGCATGGTCGGCCTGCGGACCTTCGCGATGGCCGCGAACCGCATCATCGACCGCGAGATCGACGCCCGTAATCCGCGCACCGCGAGCCGCGAGCTGGTCACCGGAGCGGTGTCCGTCCGCTCCGCCTGGACCGGCGCGCTGGTCGCCGTCGTCGTCTTCCTGGGCGCCGCCGCGCTGCTCAACCCGCTGTGCCTGGCGCTCGCGCCGGTCGCGGTGGTGCCGATGGTGGTCTATCCGTACGGCAAGCGGTTCACGAACTTCCCGCACGCCATCCTGGGCCTGGCCCAGGCCATCGGGCCGGTCGGCGCCTGGCTCGCGATCACCGGCAGCTGGTCGTGGGACGCGGTGATCCTCGGTCTCGCGGTGGGCATCTGGATCGGCGGCTTCGACCTGATCTTCGCCTGCCAGGACGTGCGGGCCGACCGTGCGCACGGCGTGAAGTCGGTACCGGCCCGCTTCGGTATCCCCGCCGCGCTGCACGGCGCCCGGGCCTGCCACGCGGTCACGATGGCGCTGCTGGTCTGGTACGCGCTGGCCACCGGCGCCGGGGTGTTCTTCTGGGTCGGCCTCGTGATCGTCGCGGGCGCGTTCCTGTACGAGCACACGATCGTCCGGCCGCACGACCTGTCGCGCCTGAACCGGGCGTTCTTCAGCGTCAACGGCTTCATCGGCATGGCGCTGTTCGTCTGCGCGCTGCTGGACCTGGTGGTGCGGGGGCTGACGCCCTGACCGCGGGGCCGGCGCCGCCCTGACCGCGGGCGAGTACGGCAAAGGGGCCGGTACCCGGGTGGGTACCGGCCCCTCGTGCGTCGCGCGGGCCGTGCGCCGGCGCACCGGCTCAGTTCTTGACGAAGCGCCAGGCCACGAGCGTGGGGTAGGACCACAGCTGCCCGCTGTTGGCCTTCACCGTGCCGATGATCCCGAAGACCAGCGTGGTGATCCAGTACGCGCCGAAGATCACGAGGTAGGCGATCAGCGGGATGAAGAACATCGCCCCGGGGTCGCCCGTGCCGGAGTCGGCGGTCATGGCGCCGCCGACCACGACGACGAAGTACAGCACCGCGGTGATCACCGACATGATCGCCTGGGTGATGCCGTAGTTCATGCCCTGGGCGGTGTGGTGGCGGATGTAGGGGTCGTGCTCGTTCTGGCCGTTGCCGCGGATGGAGAGCGGGGCGATCCAGCCGCAGAGCATGCCGATGCAGCACATGCCCGTGCCGACGAAGACGGTGAGCACCGCGCCGAGGTGCGCCCACATCGCGGGGGAGGTCGAGGGGCGCTGCGGGGCGTAGCCGTACCCGGGCTGTCCACCCCAGCCGGGGCCGCCGGGCGCGCCGTACGGCTGCTGCGGCTGCTCCCCGCCGGGGACGTACGCGCCGTACTGCTGGCCGCCGTACTGCGGGCCACCCTGCTGCGGGTAGCCGTACTGGGGGCCGCCGGGCGCGGCGCCGTACGGCTGGCCGTATCCGGGCGCGGCACCCGGCGCGCCACCCTGGGGCTGCTGCGGCGGGGGCTGCTGGCCGTACGGCTGGCCACCCTGCGGCGGCTGCTGGCCGCTCTGCGGGGGCTGCTGCGGCTGCCCGCCCTGCTGCGGCTGTCCCTCGGCCGGCGGCTCGGACGCGGACTTGTCGAATTCGACCATGGGCTGATCCCCCCGATGACGTAACTCTCGCGCGCGAGGCGCTGGACACGGGCGGCGTGCGTCGTAGGACCGGCGCGTCCGCCTGCAGGCGAGACTACGGGACGCCGCCGGACGAGCGGAGGGCCGGAGTCCGGGCCCGGAAGGCATGGGCGGCCAGCACCCCGCCGGCGAGTCCGAAGAGGTGCGCCTGCCAGCTGATGCCGTCGGCGGCCGGGAGCGCGCCCCACAGGAGCGAGCCGTAGAGCACCGCGACGAGCAGGCCGATGGCGATGTCCAGGGCCTTGCGCTCGATGAAGCCGCGCACGACGAGGTAGCCGAAGAGCCCGAAGATCACGCCGGAGACGCCCGCGGTGTTGCTCCCCGGTGGCGATATCAGCCAGACGCCCAGGCCGCTGACGACGGCGATGAGCAGCACGACGCCGGCCAGTCTGCGGACCCCGGTGCGGAGCCCCGCCAGGAAGCCGAGCACGAGCAGCGGGAGGGTGTTGGCCATCAGATGGGCGAAGCCGAAGTGGACGGCGGTCGCGGGGACCACGTCGATCAGTTCGCTCAGCTCGCGGGGCCGGATGCCGAAGGTGTCCAGGGCGTGCCCGCTCGCGACGTCCACCACCTCCAGGACCCACAGCAGTCCGGCCCAGGCCAGCACCAGCAGCGCGGCGGGCTTGGCGCGTGCTCCCATGTCGGCCCTCCTCACCTGTGCACCGGGGTGTGCGCCGAGTCCGTGCGGCCGGCGAGGCCGCACGAGCTCACAAGCAACAACGGCTGTGACGGTGCTTCTGGTTCCGCCGGATAGGCTCGGTGCCGTGGAGCCGCCGCACAACGTCACCAGTCAGCACGCCGGCACCGGCCGCAGGCCGTGGGTCGTCGGGGTCTCCGGCGCGTCCGGAACCCCGTACGCCGCGTCGGTGCTGCGCGGGCTGCTGGCCGCCGGGGAGGCCGTGGATCTGGTGGTGAGCCGTGCCTCGCGGCTGACGCTGCTGGACGAGACCGGGATCTCCTTCCGGGACGCGCACTGGCGCACGGACCTGCGCGAGTGGCTGGCGCGGGGCGCCGACGGCAAGCCGGACACCTTTCCGGTCACCGAGGCGGACCTGGCGGACGTACGGCACTGGCCGGCCGGTGATCTGGCGGCGGGCCCGTCGTCGGGCTCGTACCCGGCCAAGGGCATGCTGATCGTGCCGGCCAGCACGGCGTGTGTGGCCGGGGTGGCGCTGGGGCTGTCGAAGGACCTGCTGCAGCGGACGGCGAGCGTGACGCTGAAGGAGCGCAGGAAGCTGGTCGTCGCGGTGCGCGAGACGCCGCTGAACGGGCAGACCCTCAAGCACCTGGTCGCCCTGGACGAGGCGGGCGCCGTGGTGCTGCCGGCCTCGCCCGCGTTCTACGCGGGGGCGACGCACATCCAGGACCTGGTGGACTTCGTGGCCGGCCGGGCGCTGGACGCGGCGGAGGTGCCGCACGGCCTGTACCGGCGCTGGGAGGGCGAGCTCGGCGGCGCGTCGCGCGGCGGCGGGGACGGTGGCGGGGCCACGCGTGACGAGGGCGGCGAAGCGAGCCGCCCGAGCAGAAATCGGTGATCGAACTCCGTTTGTTACCTGGGATTGCAGGCTAAATCGCCCTGCATGCCTTAGATTTCGTAATCAGTAGTGGCAGTGCGGAAAGATTGAAAGGTCGGGGACGCAATGGACGCGGTGGACAGGCAGCTCATTCAGGCACTGCGCGAGAACGGCAGGGCCTCGTACGCGGAGCTCGGCCGGCTCGTGGGTCTTTCCGGCCCCAGCGTCACGGACCGCATCAACCGGCTGGAGTCGGCCGGCGTGATCACCGGCTATCGCGCCACCGTCGACGCCGCCTCGCTGGGCCTGGGCGTCACGGCCCTGGTCGGCATCTCCCTGACGGACGCCACCGACCACGAGGAACTCGCCCACCGGCTGCGCGACCTCGCCGAGATCGAGGACTGCTGGTTCATCGCGGGCGACGACTCGTACATGCTCAAGGTGCGGGTCGGCGACGTGGACGGTCTGGAGCGGACCATCCGCCGGCTGTCCGGCACGAAGGGCGTGTCCCGGACGCGCACCACCGTCGTGCTCTCCACGAAGTGGGAGAACCGCGTCGGGGAGCTTCCCGAGGAGGTCTAGCGGCCCGTTGTGGCCGCACACGGGGGCGCCGCCCGGGCGAAAACCGGGGGAGTAAGGTCGATGAGGCTTGTTATTCGGCAGAACAATGGAGGCGGACCGGAATGGACGCTGGGCTCAAGCGCGAGCTGGAGGAGAAGGTCCATGCCGGTGAGCGGCTGACCCGTGAGGACGGCATCGCCCTCTACGAGTCCGACGACCTGGCATGGCTCGGCGGACTCGCGCACGAGGTACGTACCCGTATGAACGGCGACCTGGTGCACTTCAACGTCAACCGGCACCTCAACATGACGAACGTGTGCACCGCCTCCTGCGCGTACTGCTCCTTCCAGCGCAAGCCGGGTGAGAAGGACGCCTACACGATGCGCATCGAGGAGGCCGTCCGCCTGGCCAAGGCCATGGAGAACGAGAACCTCACCGAGCTGCACATCGTCAACGGGCTGCACCCGAATCTGCCCTGGCGTTACTACCCCCGCTCCCTGAAGGCCCTCAAGGAGGCGCTGCCCGACGTCGGGCTGAAGGCCTTCACCGCGACCGAGATCCACCACTTCGAGTCCATCTCGGGCCTGGACGCCTCGGACATCCTCGACGAGCTGATCGACGCGGGCCTGGAGTCGCTGACCGGCGGCGGCGCCGAGATCTTCGACTGGGAGGTCCGGCAGCACATCGTGGACCACCGCACCCACTGGGAGGACTGGTCGCGCATCCACCGCCTGGCGCACCAGAAGGGCCTCAAGACGCCCTCCACGATGCTGTACGGGCACATCGAGGAGCCGCGCCACCGCGTCGACCACGTGCTGCGGCTGCGCGAGCTGCAGGACGAGACCGGCGGCTTCCAGGTCTTCATCCCGCTGCGCTACCAGCACGACTTCGTGGACATGCAGGACGGCAAGATCCGCAACAAGCTCCAGGCGCGCACCACGATGGCCACCGGCGCCGAGGCGCTGAAGACCTTCGCGGTCTCCCGGCTGCTCTTCGACAACGTGCCGCACGTGAAGTGCTTCTGGGTGATGCACGGTCTGCAGACCACGCAGCTGGCGCTCCAGCACGGCGCGGACGACATGGACGGCTCGGTCGTCGAGTACAAGATCACGCACGACGCCGACAACTACGGCACGCCGAACAAGCTCACCCGCGAGGACCTGCTGGACCTCATCACGGACGCGGGCTTCACGCCGGTCGAGCGCAACACCCGGTACGAGATCATCCGCGAGTACCCGGGCCCGGACGCCAACCGCCGCGAGGCGCCGCAGCCGATGCGGGTGTGACGGAACGAGCTTTCCGGTCACCGGAGTGACGGATTAGGGTCCAGGTCATGAGCGTGCGCTTCGACCTGGACCCTTCTGTCACCCCTGAACTGCGTGACGGGATCTGCGCGCTGTGGGCCGATGTCTCCAACGCCGGCGGAGCGGTCGGCTTCGTGCCGCCCGTCACCCGCGAGGACATCCGCCCCGAGCTGATCAAGCACCTGGCCGCGATGGCCGAGGGCCGGGCCCGGCTGGTCGTCGGCCGGGACGCGTCGGGCACCCCGCTGGCCACCGCCTTCGTGTACGTGAACACCCACCGGCTCATGAAGCACTGGCTGTGGGTGTACAGCGTGATGGTGCACCCCTCGCTCCAGGGGCAGGGCGTGGGGCGCGACCTGATGGCGGCGGTCGAGGACGCCGCGCGGGACACCGAGGCGATACGCGGACTCCGGCTCACCTGCCGCGGCGGCACCGGAGCCGACCGCTTCTACGCCTCCTGCGGATACAAGGAGGTCGGCCGGGTCCCCGACGCGATCAAGGTCGCCGACGACGACTACCGCGACGACATCACGATGTGGCGCGAAGTGGCCTGACGCCCCCGACGCCGGGGGCGCGGAAGATCGTCCGGAGCGCTGTGCTTGACTGGATGCAGACCCTTTCGGTTGTCGTTGAGAAGAAGGTCCGACCGTGAGCAGCCAGAAGCACGCCGCACTCCTGTACACCGCTTCCCGCGTGGGCATCTTCGTCGTGTGCTTCGCGGTCGTCTGGGCCCTCGCGTACCTCCACGTCATCCCGCTGGCCGTGGGCGCCTCGAACACCGTCTGGATGCTGCTGCTCGCCATCGTGATCTCCGCGCCGCTCAGCTTCGTGCTGCTGCGCAAGCAGCGGGACGCCATGTCCCAGCAGATCGTGGCCAAGGTGGACCGCCAGAAGGCCCGGCTCGCCGCCAGCCGCAGCCAGGAGGACGGCATCTGAGGGTGCCGCCCGGCCGGCCCGACGGCCTGTAAGACAGCTCACACACCGTTCACGCCCGCCCGTGGAGTTTCCGCTCCACGGGCGGGCGTTGACGTTTACCGTCCGGCCGAGGGCCGACGGGTGCCAAAGATTTTCTTTGAGTACCCCAAAGTTCAAGTGTTAACGTAATGGACATGAAGACAGCAGTAGCGCACCAGTTCCCCATGAGCATCACGCTCGTGGCGCGCCTGCACGTCGATCTTTGCCGCTGTGTGTCCGCGGCCTGTTGCCGCCGCTGACGTCCCCGGACGTCCAGCCCAGCGGCCGGAGATCCCGCAAACGGACCTCCTGGCGCTCCACGCCCTCTTCCCGAAGCCTGTACGCACCCGGAGTGTGCCCGTTGTCCACGTCTTCCGAGACCTCTCCCAAGACCTCCCGCATACCGAGAGTCCCCTTCTGGGCGCAGATCCTGCTGGGTCTCGTCCTCGGTGTGCTCCTCGGCTGGATCGCCAAGAGCGGCGACATCGGCTGGCTGGTCACCACCCTCGGCAAGATCGGTGAGCTCTTCGTCCAGCTGCTGAAGCTGGCCGTGGCCCCGCTGGTCTTCTTCGCCATCGTGGTGTCGATCACCAACCTGCGGCAGGTCAACAACGCCGCCCGGCTCGCCACCCGCACCCTGCTGTGGTTCATGGTCACCTCGCTGATCGCGGTCGCGATCGGCATGGCCATCGGCCTGGTCACCAACCCCGGCGCCGGCACCGGCCTCACGCCCGCCGACGGCTCCAAGCCCGACCACGCCGGCACCTGGATCGACTTCCTGACCGGGATCATCCCGACCGACATCATCACGCCGTTCACCGAGCTGCAGGTCCTGCAGATCGTGTTCATGGCCGCCGTCGTCGGCATCGCCGCGCTCCAGCTGGGCGAGAAGGCCGAGCCGGTCCTCAAGCTCAGCCGCTCGGCGCTGGAGCTGCTGCAGAAGGCCCTGTGGTGGGTCATCCGGCTGGCCCCGCTGGGCACCGTCGGCCTCATCGGCAACGCGATCGCCACGTACGGCTGGAACCTCATCGGCAAGTACGCGACCTTCACCGTCGACATCTACGTCGGCTGCGCGCTGGTGATGTTCGGCGTCTACCCGCTGCTGCTCGCCACGGTCGCCAAGGTCAACCCGCTGCAGTTCTTCCGCGGTGCCTGGCCCGCGATCCAGCTGGCCTTCGTGTCCCGCTCCTCGGTCGGCACGATGCCGGTCACCCAGAAGGTCACCGAGCGCCTCGGCGTCCCGAAGGAGTACGCGTCCTTCGCCGTGCCCTTCGGCTCGACCACCAAGATGGACGGCTGCGCCTCCATCTACCCGGCGCTCGCCGCGATCTTCATCGCGCAGATCTTCGACGTGCACCTCGGCATCGCCGACTACGTCCTGATCGCGTTCGTCTCGGTCATCGGTTCGGCCGCCACCGCCGGCCTCACCGGCGCCACGGTCATGCTGACCCTGACCCTGTCCACGCTCGGCCTGCCGCTGGCCGGTGTCGGCCTCCTCATGGCGATAGACCCGATCCTGGACATGATGCGTACCGCCACCAATGTGGCCGGCCAGGTCGTCGTCCCGATCCTGGTCTCCGCCAAGGAGAAGATCCTGGACCGCGACGCGTACGCCTCGGCCACCGGCGTCGGCCTGGACGGCGACGCCGGGACGGCCGCGGCGGCCGAAGAGGCGGAGCAGAAGGTCAGCGTCCCGGCACCCGCCGCCGGCTGACCCCTCCGGGCCGCACCGGCCCCCCCCCGTACGGCACAGCGCCCCGGAGCCACCCGGCTCCGGGGCGTCCGTGCGTCAGGGGGCCGTACGCACCTGAAGGGTGTGCTCCAGCACCGCGTCGGCCAGCGGCCCGAGCACCTCCCGGGGCAGCGCGTGCCCCATCCCGGGGATCTCCACGATCCGGGTGGTGCCACGTCCGATGACCTGCGCCAGGTGCTCCGCGTGCGCCGGTGGGAACACCGGCTCGGCGCTCGCGCGCACGACGAGCGTGGGCACCTCCGTCCCGGCCAGCTCCGCCGTCCGCAGCATCCCCGAGTCGTCGGCGCGGGCGTGCGCGCTGTTGGTGCCGTACCGCCCCGTGTGCGCGATGATCCGCCGCTCCAGCGCGCGGAAGTACGCCGCATCGAACGGGATGCCGCCGCCGCTGAGCAGCCGCCAGTGCGCGACCCGCCGGTCCAGCTCGGCCTCCGGGCCGTGGTCCTCGACGGGCTGCGCCCAGGCCGCCAGGACCTCCGGCGCGATGCCCGGCAGCTCCGCGGCCGGCACCCGGGTGCCGTCGGGCCGTACGTGATCCGCCGTGCTCAGCGCGCAGGTCCCCAGCAGCGTCGCGCTGAGCACCCGGTCCGGATGGTCGGCGATCAGCAGCTGCGCGAGCATCCCGCCCAGCGACATCCCGACGAGGTGTGCCCGGGCCACGCCCAGCCCGTCGAGCACGCCGATCGCGTCCTCGGCCAGGTCGGCGATCCGGTACGGCCGCTCGTCGAAGGCCCAGGGGGACCGCCCGGTGTCGCGGTGGTCGTAGCGGATGACCCGGTGACGGGCGGCGAGCGCGTCGACCAGTTCGTCGGGCCAGCCCAGTCCGGACGCCTGCGCGCCCATGATCAGCAGCAGCGGCGGGGCGTCCGCCGGGCCGCGCTCCTCGGCCCACAGGCGCACGCCGGGCGCCACCTCCACGTACTGTCCGCCATCCATGGCAACCCCCTTCTTTCACCGCGAGACGCAACGTCTCGCAAAACGAACCGTACCGTCTCGCAATGTCGACGGCCACGTCAACGCAATATCGCCCGCGAAGGACGGACCCCGTGCGGGCGGATCCGTAAACTTACTTCGCGGTAAGAGGGCGGGGCGGAAGGATGTTCGGTGTGGGTGACGTGAAAAGCAAGCGGGTGCCGCGGGCGGTGCGCGAGCAGCAGATGATGGACGCGGCCGTGCTGACCTTCGCGCGGCGCGGTTACCGCGCCGCCTCCATGGACGAGATCGCCGAGGTCGCCGGCGTCTCCAAGCCGCTGGTCTACCTCTACCTGAACTCCAAGGAAGAGCTGTTCAGCGCGGTCATCCGGCGCGAGGCCGCGGCCCTGGTCGCCGCGGTACGGGCCGCTGTGGAGGCCGGGGCGCCGGCCGACCGGCAGCTGTGGAGCGGGGTACAGGGCTTCTTCGCGCATACCGCCGAGCACCCGGACGGCTGGGCGGTACTGCACCAGCAGGCCCGCACGCACGGCGAGCCGTTCGCCCTCGAAGTGGCCGCGATGCGGACCGAGATCACCGAGTTCGTCACCGGTCTGATCGGCGCCGCCGCGCGGGAGGCGGGCTGCGACGGGAACCTGGCGGAGCGCGAGGTCTCCGGCCTTTCCCACGCCCTCGTCGGCGCCGCCGAGTCCCTCGCCGAGTGGGCCAACGCCCGCCCCGCCGAATCCCGCCCCACCGCCAAGGAAACCGCCGCCACCCTCATGAACTTCGCCTGGACGGGCCTGGGCCCCCTGATGTCGGGGGTCCGCTGGTCACCGGGCGGGTGAGCCGGCGGGCAACGTCTTCACGGCGGGCGGGGAGCGCCCGGTGCTGCCCGGCACGGTGTGCCGGGCGGCTGCCGCGCCGTCGTGGTTGTTCGCGCAGTTCCCCGCGCCCCTGAGGCCGGGCCGGTTGTGCCGATTTCCCCGCCCCTGAGGAGGCGGCGAGCGCGAGTTGTCTGCGGCACCGGGCGCTGAGCGGGCTGCCGCAGGGGAACGCGTGCGTGTTCTGCGGCAGCGGCTCGCTCAGGTGCTGATCTCCGCCTCCCCCGTCAGGTGCAGCCGGTTCTCGTGGTCCGGGCCGGCGCGGAGTTCGAAGGCGGGGCCTGCGGCGGCGTAGGTCACCGTTGCCGGGAGGAGTACCGGGGCGCGGAACTCCGAGGCGATGCGCACGGCGCGGGCGTCCGCGGGCACGGCCTCGGCCGCGCAGCGGGCGAAGGTCCACATGCCGTGGGCGATGGCGCGGGGGAAGCCGAGGGGGCGGGCCGTCAGCGGGTGCAGATGGATCGGGTTGTAGTCGCCGGAGACGGCGGCGTGGCGGCGGCCGAGGTCGCCGGCCAGCCGCCATTCGGCACGGGACGGCAGCGCCGGGGCGGCCGGCGAAGGGGCGGTCGGCGCGGGAGTGGCCGCCGGCGGGGGAGTGGCCGGCTCGGACGCCGCTTCCGTGCGGTGCCGGGCCAGGTACGTGCTGCGGTCCTCCCAGACCGGCTCGCCGTCCCGCCGGGCCTCCGTGACCATGACGGCCTCGGTGCCCCGCCGGTGCGGCCGGAGTTCCGCCGCGTACACCGTGAGGTCCAGCGGTTCGTCGGCGGGGAGCGGCGCGTGCTGGACGATCTCGATCGTGGTGTGGACCAGGCCGAGCATCGGGAGCGGGAAGGCGCGGGCGCTCATCAGCCGTGCCGCCAGCGGGAAGCCGAGGATGTGCGGGTAGGTGACCGGCAGTACGGGGGCGTGCGCGGCGAAGCCGCAGACCTCGGCGTACGCGGCGGTACGCGCGGGGTCGGCCCGTACGCCGGGCAGGGTGAGCCGTACGGCGGGCAGCGGCGCGTCCGGCCGGGGCCGCTTGCCGATCCCGGTCAGCACCCCCTTCCCCAGCGCCGGCATCAGGCGCGGCGCGCGCGCCAGTGTCAGGTCCGTCCTCGTGTCCGCCATCACGCCCCCAGCAGGCTCTGCCCGCAGACCCGTACGACCTGGCCGTTGACGCCTCCGGAGGCCGGGTCCGCGAGCCAGGCGATGGTCTCGGCGACATCGGCCGGCAGGCCGCCCTGCCCGAGCGAGTTCATCCGGCGGCCGGCCTCCCGGATGAAGAGCGGGACGGCGGCGGTCATCTTCGTCTCGATGAAGCCGGGTGCCACGGCGTTGACCGTCACGCCGTGTTCCTCCGCCGCGCGCGGCGCCAGCGAGCGGACCAGGCCGATGATGCCGGCCTTGCTGGCCGCGTAGTTCGTCTGGCCGGTGTTCCCCGCGATCCCGGCGATGGACGCGGTGGCGACGATCCGCCCCGTGCCGCGCCGCAGCGTGCCCGCGGCCAGCAGCTGGTCGGTCGTGCGGAGCACCGCGGCGAGGTTGACGTCCAGTACGGCGTCCCAGCGGTCGGCCGCCATGTTGGCCAGCCGCCGGTCGCGGGTGATGCCCGCGTTGTGGACGAGGACGTCCAGGCCGTCGGGGAGGGCCGCGGCGATCCGCTCGCCCGCGTCCGCCGCGGTGATGTCCAGCGCGAGGGCCTGCCCGCCCAGCCGCTCGGCGACCGCCCGTACCTCCGCCTCGGCCTGCGGCACGTCCAGGCAGACCACCCGCGCGCCGTACCGGGCCAGCGTCTCCGCGACCGCCTCGCCGATCCCGCGTGCGGCACCGGTCACCAGCGCCGTACGCCCCTCCAGCGGCCGGTCCCGGTCTTCGGCAGCGGTCACCTCGGCGGCCTCGACCCCGATGACCTGGCCGCTCACGTACGCGGAGCGGGGGGAGAGGAGGAAGCGGAGGGTGGACTCGGCCGCCTCGGCGGCATCCGGGGCCAGCCGCAGCAGCTGGGCCGTGCGGCCGCGGCCCGCCTCCTTGCCCAGCGACCGTACGAACCCTTCGAGGGCCTGCTGCGCGGCGGCCTGGTGGTGGTCCGCCGGGTCGGGCGCCGAGCCGAGCACGATCAGCCGGGCGTCGTCCGTCAGCGACCGCATCACCGGATGCAGCCCGTCGTGCACCTCGCGCAGCGTGGCCACGTCCGCAGCGCCGGTGGCGTCGACGACGACCGCCGCGTACCGCGCCCCTTCCTCGCGGGAGGTGTGCACGGGCAGTCCGGTGCGGGCCAGTACGGCCGCGGGGTCGGCCGTGCTCTTCCCGGCCGTGACGTGCAGGAGCGGGCCCTCCAGTACCGGCCGCTCCGCGCTCCAGCGGTGCAGCGGGGCCGGCTGCGGCAGCCCCAGCCGCCGGGTCACGAAGCGGCCCGGACCGGATTGCGTGAAACGAAGGTAGCGATCGGGCATTGGCCGGCTCCTGGTTCTCGCGTAAATTTACTTCCGAGTAAGGTTACTCAAGGGTCAGGAGCTGGTCGAGGATGAGTACGCAGGAGAACACCGCGGGCATCCGGCGGGTCGCGGTGATCGGCGGCAGCCGCATCCCCTTCGCCCGCTCGGACGGCCCGTACGCCACCGCCTCCAACCAGGAGCTGCTGACCGCGGCGCTGGACGGCCTGGTCGGCCGGTTCGACCTGGAGGGCGAGCGGATCGGCGAGGTCGTCGCGGGCGCGGTGCTCAAGCACAGCCGCGACTTCAACCTCGCCCGCGAGACCGTGCTCGGCTCCGGGCTGGACCCGCGCACGCCCGCGTACGACATCCAGCAGGCGTGCGGCACCGGCCTCCAGGCCGTGATCGCCGCCGCCAACAAGATCGCCCTCGGTCAGCTCGACAGCGCGATAGCCGCCGGTTCCGACACCGCAAGCGACGCCCCGCTCGGCGTCAACGAAGAGCTGCGCAGGATCCTGCTGGCCACCCGCCGCGCGAAGTCGGCCGGCGCCCGCCTCAAGGAGCTGTCCCGCATCCGGCCGCGCCACCTCGTCCCCGAGATCCCGCGCAACGCCGAGCCGCGCACCGGCCTCTCCATGGGCGAGCACGCGGCCCGTACGGCCAAGAAGTGGGGCATCCGGCGCGAGGACCAGGACGCGCTGGCGGCCACCAGCCACCAGCGGCTGGCCGCCGCGTACGACGGCGGCCTGCTCAAGGACCTCGTCGTGCCCTTCCGCGGCCTGGACCGGGACCAGAACCTCCGGCCGGACTCGACCGCGGAGAAGCTCGCCCGGCTCACGCCCGTCTTCGGGGTCCGGGACGGCGACGCGACCATGACGGCGGGCAACTCCACCCCGCTGACCGACGGCGCGGCGACCGTGCTGCTGGCGAGCGAGGAGTGGGCGAGCGCGCGCGGCCTGAAGCCGCTGGCCCACCTCACCGCGTACGAGACGGCGGCGGTGGACTTCGTGGACGGGGACGACGGGCTGCTGATGGCGCCCGCGTACGCCGTGCCGCGGATGCTGGAGCGGGCCGGGCTCGGCATCGAGGACTTCGACCTGGTCGAGATCCACGAGGCGTTCGCCTCCCAGGTACTGGCCACCCTCGCCGCCTGGGAGAAGCAGGGGCTGGCCCCCGTGGACCGCGACCGGCTCAACGTCGCCGGGTCCTCGCTCGCCACCGGCCACCCCTTCGCCGCGACCGGCGCCCGCATCGTCGCCACCCTCGCCGAGCTGCTGGCCGCACGCGAGCCCGCTGCCGAGGGCACGCCCGTACGCGGCCTGATCTCGATCTGCGCCGCGGGCGGTCTGGGCGTCACGGCGATCCTCGAACGCGCCTGACGCCCGCACCGGCCGGCCGCGGTACCGAAGCACCGGCCCACCCCACGCACCGGCCGTAGTACGGCTGCGCCAGCCCCCCCCACGCACCACCGCAGCACCCCAGCACCACGGAAGTTCCGCCGGACAGTCCAGGGCGCCCCGCCCCCTCGGGGCGCCCGCCCGCCTGAGGAGCCGCTCGTGTCCCGCCAGGAAGCCGCACCACCCACGAAACCCGTACTGATACCGCCGCACATGACCGTCGAGGACGGCACCGTGCGCGAGGTCTCCGTCCCCCCGCTCGCCCCCGCCGTCCCCACCGGCTCCCTCGGCGACATCCCCTTCGACAACGCCGCCCAGGCCCCCACCGAGGTGGTCCTCGGCCGCAAGCAGCACGACGGCAGCTGGCGCGACGTGACCGCCGCCGAGTTCGCCGAGCAGGTGCTGGCCCTCGCCAAGGGCCTGATCGCGCACGGCCTGCGCCCCGGCGACCGCCTCGCCATCATGGCCAGGACCAGCTACGAGTGGACCCTGCTCGACTTCGCGTCCTGGGCGGCCGGCCTGGTCACCGTGCCCCTGTACCCGACCTCCTCGGCCCACCAGGCCCAGTGGATCCTGCAGGACTCCGGGGCCCGCGCCTGCGTCGTGGAGCACGTCGAGCAGACCCGCATGATCAGCGGCGTACGCGGCGAACTCCCCGCCCTGAACCACCTCTGGCAGCTCGACGCCGGAGCCGTCTCGCACATCACCTCGGCCGGCCGCGACCTGCTCCCCGACGAGGTGGCCAAGCGCCGCGCCGGCCGCGGCCCGGCCGACCCCGCCACCCTGATCTACACCTCCGGCACCACCGGGCGCCCCAAGGGCTGCGTCCTGACGCACGGCAACTTCTTCGCCGAGGTCGACAACTCCATCGAGCTGCTGCACCCGGTCTTCCGGTCGGTCAGCAAGGACCCCGCCTCGACCCTGCTCTTCCTGCCGCTCTCGCACGTCTTCGGCCGGATGGTCGCGGTCGGCTGTCTGCGGGCGCGGGTGAAGCTCGGCCACGCGCCCAGCATCCGGACCGAGGACCTGCTCGCCGACCTGGCCGGCTTCCGCCCGACGTTCCTGCTGGCCATCCCGTACGTGCTGGAGAAGGTCTACAACACCGGCCGGGCCACCGCGGAGAAGATGGGCCGCGCCTCGTCCTTCGACCGCGCCGCACGCATCGCCCGCGCGTACGGCCAGGCCGTCGAGGCCGCCGAGCACGGCACCGGATCCGGCCCCGGGATCGGCCTGAAGGCGGCGCGCGGCCTGTACGACCCGCTGGTCTACCGCCGCATACGGGCGGCGCTCGGCGGCCGGGTCCGGTACGCGATCTGCGGCGGCTCCCCGCTCGGCCGCCGGCTGGCCTCCTTCTACGAGGGCGCCGGCATCCAGGTCTTCGAGGGCTACGGCCTGACGGAGACCACGGCGGCCGCCACCGTCACCCCGCCGCTCAAGCCGCGCCTGGGCACCGTGGGCTGGCCACTGCCCGGCAGCGCGGTCCGCATCGCCGACGACGGGGAGGTGCTGCTGCGCGGCGGGCAGGTCTTCACCGGCTACTGGGACGCGGCGAGCGGGACCGCCGTGCCGGCCGCCGACGCGCAGGCGTGGTTCGCCACCGGCGACCTCGGCGCGCTGGACGCGGACGGCTATCTGTCCATCACCGGCCGCAAGAAGGAGATCATCGTGACCTCCGGCGGCAAGAACGTCGCGCCGGCGCCCCTGGAGGACCGGATGCGCGCGCATCCGCTGGTCGGCCAGTGCCTGGTGGTGGGCGACAACCGCCCGTACGTCGCCGCGCTGATCACCCTGGAGCCGGACGGGCTGGCGCACTGGCGCCGGATGCAGAAGAAGCAGGACGTGCCCCTGGCGGAGCTGGTCCGCGACGAACGGCTCCTCGCCGACCTGCAGCGCGCGGTGGACGACGCCAACCGGCTGGTGTCCCGTGCCGAGTCCGTCCGGCGCTTCGCCGTGCTGCCGGGCGACTTCACCGAGGAGGCCGGCCACCTCACTCCTTCGTTGAAACTGAAGCGAGTGGCCATTGCACGGGACTATGCGAAAGACATCGAGGCGCTGTACGAAAGTAGTTGAGCGCGGAACCGACCCCCGCCCGTCGTACGTCGAACCGGGCGCGTCAGACTGGAGTCCCGTGTCGCCTCTGTGGGGGAGGCGGCGCGGGGCTCCACCCTTTGTGCCCGGTTTGTCGGGCCGGTCGACCCTGGTCGCCCCCGGCCGGGACGGGCCGGGTGCCGGCGAAGGCGCCGGAAAGGCACCGGAAAAAGGCAGGAGCCCCGCTCGCCACCGGAGTGGCGGAGCAGGGCTCCTTGGGTACTGCTACTTACGGCCGCGACCGGCCGGCCCGGGCAACTCAGACCGGGGTGACGTTCTCCGCCTGCGGGCCCTTCGGACCCTGCGTGACGTCGAAGTTCACCTGCTGGTTCTCCTCAAGGGAGCGGAAGCCAGAGGCGTTGATCGCGGAGTAGTGGACGAAGACATCGGGGCCGCCGCCGTCCTGGGCGATGAAGCCGAAGCCCTTCTCGGCGTTGAACCACTTGACGGTTCCGGTAGCCATAAGCCCTCCTTGGGCCAAAGGGTTGCCCTGCTCCAGAACCTGCAAACAAGTCTGAAAACTACAAATGCCTGCGGGTCACATGATCCGCAGGCTCTGTACTGCAAGGGAAACCAAACTGCAACTTGCGCTGAGCCTAGCACGGTGCGCTGAGAAGGCGGAAGAGCCAAAGATCACGTTTATCGTCGTGCCGGGGTTCAGGCCACTCCTGGAGCGCCGCATCCGAAGCGTCGGGATGCGCTGTGGATGTGCGCGCGTGGCGCTCTCAGGCCATACGGAGGCCCCCGCCGCCTTGTGGCGTGTTCCCCGGGTCTAGCCTCCACATGTGGACAATTCAACCGTAGGAGACGCACCCGCACCGACCGCCGGCCACCGCCGGACCCGGCCGCGGGTGGGCCACATCCAGTTTCTGAACTGCCTGCCCCTCTATTGGGGCCTGGCCCGTACGGGCACCCTGCTCGATCTGGAGCTCACCAAGGACACCCCCGACCAGCTGAACGACAAGCTGGTCGCGGGCGAGCTGGACATGGGTCCGATCACCCTCGTCGAGTTCCTCAAGCACGCCGACCAGCTGGTCGCCTTCCCCGACATCGCGGTGGGCTGCGACGGTCCGGTGATGTCCTGCGTGATCGTCTCGCAGAAGCCGCTGGAGCAGCTGGACGGTGCCCGGGTCGCGCTCGGCTCGACCTCGCGCACCTCCGTACGGCTGGCGCAGTTGCTGCTCGCGGAGAAGGTCGGTGTCACGCCGGACTACTACACCTGCCCGCCCGACCTGGGCGTGATGATGCAGGAGGCGGACGCGGCCGTCCTCATCGGCGACGCCGCGCTGCGCGCCAACCTGCACGAGGCGCCCCGGCTCGGCCTGGAGGTCCACGACCTCGGCCAGATGTGGAAGGACTGGACCGGCCTGCCGTTCGTCTTCGCGGTGTGGGCGGCCCGGCGCGACTACCTGGAGCGCGAGCCGGTCGTCGTGCAGAAGGTGCACGAGGCGTTCCTGGCCTCCCGTGACCTGTCCCTGGAGGAGGTCGGCAAGGTCGCCGAGCAGGCGGCCCGCTGGGAGCACTTCGACGAGGACGTCCTCGCGAAGTACTTCACCACGCTGGACTTCCGTTTCGGCCCCGACCAGCTGCGCGGCGTCACCGAATTCGCCCGCCGCACGGGCCCGACCACGGGCTTCCCCGCGGACGTCCGGGTGGACCTGCTGGACGTGTGATCCATCACCGGGCCTCGCGGGCCCGGTGGCCGGGCCGCTCGGTCCGGGATGCGGGGGCCGGTCGCCGGTGGGCGGCGCCGGGCCCTCGCATTTTTCATGCCCTATACACCTTTCTGCTGTTCTTCTCTTCCCGCGCCCTCTTCCTTCCGGCCCTTCCGGTCCCGCCCTCCCGGCCCCTTCCGATCCCGCTTCCCGGCTCTCCCGCCGCCGGGAATTCTTCGTGAACTCTGCGCGAACGACACGGCGGCATTTCCCGGAATGGGTGACGCCCGGAATTGAGGGCCGATTTTCCGGTGGGCGTGCGCCCCGCCCGCGGCCGGAAAACACCCCGCATTCCGGGCGGCGGCCCGGCGCCGGCCGACCCCATTCCTCCGGTGGCCGGATCGCCGCCGTCCTAAGCTGAGGCGAACGGGTGGGATGCGAGGGGGAGGCGGGAGTCCATGCAGCCGCTGGCAGCGGAGGATCCGGCGGAGATCGGCACGTACAAGCTGCTCGCCCGGCTCGGCGCGGGCGGCATGGGCCGGGTCTACCTGGGGCGCAGCCCCGGCGGCCGGACGGTCGCGGTGAAGGCCGTCCACCCGCAGTTCGCTGCCGACGACGAGTTCCGGGCCAGGTTCCGGCGCGAGGTGGCGTCCGCGCGCCGCGTCGGCGGCACCTGGACCGCGCCCGTCCTGGACGCCGACGCCGAAGCGGCCGTCCCCTGGGTCGCCACCGCGTACGTCGCGGCCCCCGCGCTGGACGCCGCCGTCACCGGCCACGGCCCGCTGCCCGAGCACTCCGTACGGGTCCTGGGCGCGGGCCTGGCCGAGGCGCTGGCCGCCGTGCACGGCCTGGGCCTGGTCCACCGGGACGTGAAGCCGTCCAACGTGCTGCTCACCCTGGACGGCCCGCTGCTCATCGACTTCGGGATCGCCCGTGCCACGGACGGCACCTCCTCGCTCACCGCCACCGGCGTCTCGGTCGGCTCGCCCGGCTACATGGCGCCGGAGCAGATCCTCGGCGACGGCGTCACCGACGCCTCGGACGTCTTCTCGCTGGGCGCGGTCCTGGCGTACGCGGCGACCGGGGAGAGCCCGTTCCCCGGGGACAGCTCGGCCGCGCTGCTCTACAAGGTCGTGCACGAGGAGCCGCGCCTCGGCCCCGAGCTGACCGGCGACCTGCGCGCGCTGGTCTCGGACTGCCTGCTCAAGCGGGCCGGGGACCGGCCGTCGCCCGCCGCGCTGGCCCGGCGGCTGGCGGGGGAGCAGGGCGCGGCGGCCCTGGCGCGCGCGGGATGGCTGCCGCCGCGAGTCGTCGAACAGGTCAGCCGCCGCGCCGTCGAGGTGCTGAACCTGGAGGCGGAGAGCCGGGACGGCCCGCCTTCGGGGGCGGGGAGCGGGCCGCCTCTCGGGCCGGCCCCCGCCGCTCCCGTCGCCGGCTTCGGCCCGCCGGACCCCTCGTACGCGGCCGGCCTGCCGTACGCCGCCGGTCCCGCGTACGGCCCCGGGGCGGCCGGCGGGCCCGCCTCCGGGCCCGTGCCCTTCGACTCCCGGGCCGTGGTTCCGCCGCGCCCGGAGTGGCCGGCGCCCGCGGCCGGCGGCCCCGGAGCGGGCACCGGCTCCGCCCCCTCGCGTCCGTCCGGCGGGAAGGAACGCCGGCTCTCGCTGACCGGCATGGTCGGCGGCCGGGTGCGGCCCCGCCGGCTGAGCTGCACGCTGGTGCTGTCCGTCGCCGGGGCGCTGGCCGCCGCGACCACCGCCGCCTTCGTCTTCCAGCTGCTGCCGGGCGGCGGCGGGAAGGGCGGCGGGGACCAGGCCGGGCCGCCGCCCGCCGCGACCCCGTCCGGCCCGGCGGGCGCCGTGCCCAAGGAGTTCCTCGGCACCTGGACCGGCACCGTCCGGCAGGACGACGGCTCGCCCAACGGCTCGGTCCTGGTGACCGTCGGCAAGGGGGCCGTGGGCGAGAAGGTGGCGAAGCTGACGTACGACGTGATGATCGCGAAGTGTCATGCCTCCGGCGAGCTGCGCGCGGCCACCGCCCGCCGGCTCACCCTCGAGGAGACGGCGGACGCCGACGCGGGCGCGCTGTGCACGGGGCAGACCGCGACCGTCACCCTCACCCGGGACGGCGACGGCCTCGCCTACGCCTCCGACGACGAGCGGGGCGGCCGCCCGACCGCCCGCCTCTCCCGGGCCGGCTGACGCCGGGCCCGCGCGTACCGGACGAACCGGCCGACCGCCAGCGGCCCCGTCGGACCCCTGGCGTACGCTGGATCGGGCGTGACGCATGCCCGTTCAAGAACCTCGAAGGGACGCCCGGTGACCGAGAACGCCGACCTCCAGTCCGTACTCGACCGCGCCGCGGAAGGCGGGCGGATCACCCCCGAGGAAGCCGTCGAGCTGTACCGGGACGCTCCGCTGCACGCCCTCGGCAAGGCCGCCGACGCCGTGCGCCGCCGTCGCTACGCCGGCACGGAGCACATCGCGACGTACATCATCGAGCGGAACATCAACTACACGAACTCGTGCGTGACGGCGTGCAAGTTCTGCGCCTTCTTCGCCGCGCCCAAGAGCCCCGACGTGTGGACGCGGGACCTCGACGACATCCTGCGCCGCTGCGCGGAGACCGTGGAGCTGGGCGGCACCCAGATCATGTTCCAGGGCGGCCACCACCCGGACTACGGCGTCGAGTACTACGAAGAGCACTTCGCGGCGATCAAGAAGGCGTACCCGCAGCTGGTCATCCACTCCCTCGGCGCCTCCGAGGTCGAGCACATGGCCCGTATCTCCAAGGTCTCCACCAAGGAGGCGATCCAGCGCATCCACGCCGCCGGTCTCGACTCCTTCGCGGGCGCCGGCGCCGAGCTGCTCCCGGCCCGCCCCCGCAAGGCCATCGCCCCGCTGAAGGAGTCCGGCGAGCGCTGGCTGGAGATCATGGAGGAGGCCCACAACCTGGGCGTCGAGTCCACCTCCACCATGCTCATGGGTACGGGCGAGACCAACGCCGAGCGCATCGAGCACCTCCGCATGATCCGTGACGTACAGGACCGGACGGGCGGCTTCCGCGCGTTCATCCCGTACACCTACCAGCCGCAGAACAACGCGCTGAAGGGCCGCACCCAGGCCACGCTCTTCGAGTACCTGCGGATGATCGCGATCGCCCGGATCTTCCTCGACAACGTCGCCCACATCCAGGGCTCCTGGCTGACCACCGGCAAGGAGGTCGGCCAGCTGTCGCTGCACTACGGCGCGGACGACCTCGGCTCGATCATGCTGGAGGAGAACGTCGTCTCCTCGGCCGGTGCCAAGCACCGCTCCAACCGCCAGGAGATCATCGACCTGATCCGCAAGGCGGGCCGCGTCCCGGCGCAGCGCGCCACGACGTACGAGCACCTCGTCGTCCACGACGACCCGGCGAACGACCCGGTCGACGACCGCGTCACCTCGCACATCTCCTCCACGGCGTTCGACAAGGCCAAGGCCCACCCCGAGCTGAAGCTCGTCGAAGCCAACTGAGCCGCCCGCCATGCTGACCCTGCACCACGTCCGCGCGGTCGAGGCCGCTTCGACCGCCGGCACCCCGCCCGGTGGCCCGGCCCCCGGCGCGGACGCGGTGCTGGTCTCCGGCTCCCGCATCGAGGCCATCGGACCGTACGGGGAGCTGGCCGCCGAGTACGGCGAGCGGGCGCGGGTGCGCGAGTGGGACGGCGTACTGACCCCCGGCCGCCACGAGCCCGACGGCGCCGCGTATCTGGAGGCGGCCTACCACCCCGACCCGCGCGAGGCCGCCGAGCTGGGCACCGAGCCGATCCGCGGCGCGGACCTCGCCGCCCTCGACCTGACCGACACCCGCTGGGGCGGCAGCGCCCGCCGCGGCCTCCAGCGATTGCTGTCCACCGGTACGACGTCCCTCACGGGCCCCTTCACCCGCCCGTCGGTCCGCACGGCGGTGACCCGCTCGGGCCTGCGGGACCGTCCGACCACCCTCGCCCCCGGCGCCCCCGCCGACTTCACGGTCCTCGCGGCGGACGGCACCTGCCTGGCCACGGCCCTCGGTGGCCGCCTGGTGTACCGGCGGCGCTGAATCCCGGCCCATCCCTTCGGGCGACGGTACGGTCATATACAGGACCGCGACTCGTACCCGCGTCCACACCCGCGTCCATGGGAGCAGTGATGAGCACTGACCGGATGGTGAAGGCAACTCCTGAAACCTGGATGTTCCCGCCTGCTGAAGGCTGGACGTATGACCAGGTGAAGGACTTGGAGGTGCCCTTCGACTGGGAACTTGTGGACGGAGTAATCGTGGTGCGGGGGATGGCCAAGTGGTGGCATGACCAGGTGCGGGATCAGCTACTCATCCGGTTGAGTCAGGCGTTGCCGGAGGCACACTACGGAGTCAATGCCGAGCGTTGCGTCAAGCTCGACGAGCACAACGTCGTCAAGCCTGACGTCCTCGTGTACGACGTACGCGACCTGGACCTCTTCACCATGGACTGCACGCCGGCGGAGAGGGTGAAGCTGGCGGTCGAGGTGGTGTCCCCCAACTCGATGATTGATGACCGAGCGCGGAAGCCGGCCCTCTACGCGGCGGCAGGGGTGCCGTTTTACTGGCGGGTGGAACGCGACTGCGACGACATCCCCGAAGTGCATGAGTTCTGGCTGCACACTGCTACGGGTGCGTACATCTCTGCCCCAGAACACCCTCAGCACAATCTCAAGCTGGAGACCGACCGTCCCTTCCCGATCACCATCGACCTCGCTGGCGTAGTCGGGCTCTGAAGTGCCGCCCGCAGGGCACCGCACCCCGTGGTGAACAATGGCATGCGTGACCCGAGCATCCCTGGACAAGCAGCCGCACGAAGTCGCCTCGATGTTCGACGACGTGGCGGAACGGTACGACCTCACCAACGACGTGCTGTCCCTCGGGCAGACGCGGCTGTGGCGGAAGGCCGTGGACCGCGCGGTGGCCGCGCGCCCGGCCGAACGGGTGCTGGACCTCGCGGCCGGTACGGGCACCTCCTCCGTGCCGTTCGCCCGCACCGGCGCGTACGTCGTGCCGTGCGACTTCTCCACCGGGATGCTCCGCGAGGGCAAGAAGCGGCAGCCGTGGCTGCCCTTCACCGCCGGTGACGCGATGAAGCTGCCCTTCGCGGACGGCGTGTTCGACGCCGTGACGATCTCCTTCGGGCTGCGGAACGTCCAGGACACGGACGCCGCGCTGGCCGAGCTGTACCGCGTGACCAAGCCCGGCGGCCGGGTCGTCATCTGCGAGTTCAGCCACCCGACGTGGGCGCCCTTCCGGACCGTCTACACCGAGTACCTGATGCGCGCGCTGCCGCCGGTCGCGACCGCGGTCAGCTCCAACCCCGACGCGTACGTCTACCTCGCCGACTCCATCCGCGCCTGGCCCGACCAGCCCGCGCTGGCCGCCCGGCTGCAGCGCGCCGGCTGGTCGAAGGTCGCCTGGCGCAACCTCACGGGCGGCATCGTCGCGCTGCACCGGGGGACGAAGCCGGCGGCCTAGGCCCGTCGGCGGGTGCTCAGAGGTCCAGCCGGTGGCAGAGGCCCGTCACCTTCGACACCGGGGAGATGAACGTTTCCGCCTGCCGCATGCCGAGGCGCCGGGTCACCGCGATCGAGCGGGCGTTGCGCGCGTCCACCATCGCCACGACGTGCCGTACCCCGGCCGCCCGTACCTCCGTCAGGGCGAGCCGGGCGGCGGCGGTGGCGTAGCCCCTGCCCCAGTACTTCCGGCCCAGCCGCCAGCCGATCTCCGTCTCGCCGACCGGACCCCACTCCGTGCTCGGCCACGGCTGCGCGCCGGTGAAGCCGATCACCGCGCCGTCCGCCGGGTCGAGCATCGTGTAGAAGCAGTAGCCGCGTTCGGCGTGGTGGCGGCGCTGGCGCGCGGTCAGCTCCTCGTAGACCGACAGTTCGGCGGACGTGCCGCCGTGGAACTCCATGACCTCCGGGTCGTCGAACACCCCGTGCCAGTTCCACGCGTCCTCCTCGGTGGGGACGCGCAGCTCGACAGGGGGGAGGGGCGGAAGCGGCTGCTGCATGGGCCAACCCTTCGGGTTCGGATCACATCGGCCTGCATAGACTGCACGGGTCCAGTGCCGGTCGGCACCCAGATATCGAGTTCCGGGAGATTACGCCGTGACCGACGTGACCGAGGCCGACGCGCCCACCCAGGCCCGCTCCGAGCACACCGCCGATGTGATCGTCGTGGGGGCCGGTCCGGCCGGCTCGGCGACCGCGTACCACCTCGCCAAGTCGGGCCTGGACGTCCTCCTGCTGGAGAAGACGGCCTTCCCGCGCGAGAAGGTCTGCGGCGACGGCCTCACTCCTCGTGCCACCAAGCAGCTCGTGTCGATGGGCATCGACATCTCCGAAGAGGCCGGCTGGCTGCGCAACAAGGGCCTGCGGATCATCGGCGGCGGCGTACGGCTGCAGCTGGACTGGCCGGACCTCGCCTCGTACCCGAACTACGGACTCGTCCGTAAGCGCGACGACTTCGACGAGCAGCTGGCCCGGCAGGCGCAGAAGGCCGGCGCCCGGCTGTACGAGCGCTGCAACGTCGGCGCGCCGATCATCAACGACCTCACCGGCCGCATCGAGGGCGTGACCGCCAAGCTCGGCGAGGAGAAGACCCCGGTCTCCTTCCACGCCCCGCTCGTGGTCGCCGCGGACGGCAACTCCACCCGGCTGTCGCTGGCCATGGGCCTGCACCGGCGCGAGGACCGGCCGATGGGCGTCGCGGTCCGTACGTACTTCGAGTCGCCGCGCCACGACGACGACTACCTGGAGTCCTGGCTGGAGCTGTGGGACCGCAGCGGCCCGCAGGACCGTCTGCTGCCCGGCTACGGCTGGATCTTCGGCATGGGCGACGGCACCTCCAACGTGGGCCTCGGCGTGCTGAACACCTCCAGCTCCTTCAAGGAGCTGGACTGGCGCGAGATCCTCAAGGCCTGGTGCGCCTCGATGCCGGAGGACTGGGGCTACACCCCGGACAACATGACGGGCCCGATCCGCGGCGCCGCGCTCCCCATGGCATTCAACCGGCAGCCGCACTACACCAAGGGTCTGCTGCTGGTCGGTGACGCGGGCGGTCTGGTGAACCCGTTCAACGGCGAGGGCATCGCGTACGCCATGGAGTCCGGCCAGATCGCCGCCGACGTCATCGTGCAGGCGCACGCGCGCGCCACGTACGCGCAGCGCGAGCTGGCTCTCCAGCGGTACCCGAAGGTCCTCAAGGACACCTACGGCGGCTACTACTCCCTCGGCCGCGCCTTCGTGAAGCTCATCGGCAACCCGAAGGTGATGAAGATGGCCACGCAGCGCGGTCTGACCCATCCGATGCTGATGAAGTTCACCCTGAAGATGCTGGCCAACCTGACGGACCCCACCGGCGGCGACGCCATGGACCGCATCATCAACGGCCTGAGCAAGGTCGCCCCGAAGGCCTGACACCGGGCGCACCCCGCCCGACCTGCCGCCATCGGCCCCGCCGGTGGCGGCTTCGTGCTGCTCGCCTCCGCCGCCCTGCGCCGCCACGCCGCTCTGCTCCGGGGCGTGCGGGGCGTACTCGTATCGAATGTTTGACCGAGCATGCGTCTTGACACGCCAAGTTGGCGGATTGTGCCTGCTGTCTTCGCGCCGTGCCTGCGGTCAGGCTGGTGGCACGGAAAGTCCCGAGCTGACCACGGAGCGTGAACCATGGGGATGCCGAGGGCATGGCGCCGGATGCTGAGGGGGGAGCCATGAGTGACGTCCGGGAGGGCGACGAACGGGGCGAGGCCATGGAGCGCACCGAACCGGCGGCACCGCCGGCGGACGCGAAGGGCGTACCGGACCGGAACGCGGAGCTGCGCGCGAGGGTGCGCGAGGCCAACCGGCAGAGCAGGCTCCGGCCGAGGTGAGGGATCCTGGAGGGACAGCAGCCGCCGTCCGGCACGTCCGAAGGGATCCGTCATGTCCGCCGCACCCGTCAACGGACCCGATGCCGCCGGCGGTGCCGGTGCGGGCGGCGCCACCGGCGGACCGCTCTCCGTCGACCGGGCGCTGGACGTGCTCGACGCGGTGGCCGGGTCGGCGGGGCCGGTGACGGCCAAGGCGCTGGCCCGCCGGCTGGGCTGTTCGCTGTCCACGGTCTACAACCTGCTGGCGCCGCTGACCGCGCGCGGCCATCTGACGCGCACGGGCGGCGGCTACGCCCTGGGGCCCCGAGTGCCCGCGCTGCACCGGGCCTTCCAGCGGCAGACGGGCATCGAGGACGGCGCGCGCGAGCTGCTGCTGGGCGTACGGCGCGCCACGGGCACGCACGCGTACCTCAGCGCGGTGGGACGCGGCCGGATCGCGGTCGTCGACAGCACGCTCCCGGTGTCGGCGGCCGGCGGCCCGTTCGCGGTGGGGCCCGACCACGGCGCGCACGCCACCGCGCACGGCAAGGTCCTGCTCGCCGCCCTGAAGCGGCCCGCGCGCCGCCGCTATGTCGCCGCGCACGGCCTGCCCCGGCTGACGGACCGTACGATCACCTCGCCCGAGCGCTTCGAGGCGGAGCTGGCGCGGGTGCGCCGGGACGGGATCGCCGTGTCGGTGGGGGAGACCGACCCGGCACACACCTGCCTCGCCGTACGCCTCCCGGGCGAGGGCCCCGACGGCTCCGTCCGCGCGCTGTCGGTCTCGCTGCCGACCGCCGACTACCCCGCGCGCCGGGGCGAGCTGGCGTCCGTGCTGCTCCGCGCGGCGGCCGGGGCCTGAGCGGCCGTACCGGCACGGGGCGCGGGCCGGGCGGCGGGTTTTCCGGCATCGGTGGAATGGCGGCCGTGCCGGCTCGCGGTGACGCCCGCTCCGGCGCACAGTGGTCGCATGATTTTCATCGCTGTGAAGTTCACCGTCCGGCCGGAGAAGAGCGACGAGTGGCTGTCGCTGACCGAGCCCTTCACGCTCGCCACCCGCGCCGAGCCGGGCAACATCTTCTTCGAGTGGTCCCGGAGCGTCGAGAACCCGCACCAGTTCGTGCTGCTGGAGGCGTTCGCCGGCCAGGAAGCGGGCGCCGCGCACGTGCAGTCCGACCACTTCAAGGACGCCATCGAGCTGATGTCCGGCCTCGTCGCGAGCACCCCGGAGATCATCAACGTCGAGACCGAGGGCACCGGCTGGGGCGAGATGGCCGAGGTCACGCCGCGCGCGTAGCCGCGCAAATCCGCCCGTAAGGTGCGGAGTACGGCGAAAGGGCCGTCGTTCCCGAGCGGGGGAACGACGGCCCTTTCGCCGTGTGTGCGGCCCTGGGAGAGGCCGGTGAGCCCGAAGTGCCTCAGCGGACGCGGACGGCGCCCGTCGGCTGGTCGTAGCTCATGTCGCGCTGCACGACGCCGGTGCTGGAGTTCTGCGCACCGATGAACTGGCCGCCGCCGATGTAGACCCCGACGTGGTACGCGCTGCCCGCGCTGCCCCAGTAGAGGATGTCGCCCACCTGGAGGTTGTCCAGGCCCACCTGGGTGCCGGCGGTCGACTGGTCCTGGGAGACGCGCGGCAGGTCGATGCCGATCTGCCGGAACGCGGCCTGGGTGAGGCCGGAGCAGTCGTACGCGGACGGGCCGGTCGCGCCGCTCACGTACGCCTTGCCGACCTGGGCCTTGAGGAAGCTCACCAGGGAGGCGGTGGAGCCGCTGAGCGAGCCGGTGTCCACCGAGGCGGAGGCGGACAGGAGGGGGCCACGGTCCGCGGAGCGCGAAGCGCGGGCCTGCTCGGCCTCCTTGGCCTTGCGGGCCGCGGCGGCCTTCTTCTCCGCCTCGGCCTTGCGCTTGGCCTCGACGGCCTTGTCCTTGGCCTTCTGGGCGGCCTTGTCGGCCTTGGAGAAGACCGAGTCCTGCGCTGCCTGCAGCTCGTACTGGTCCGCAACCTGCTGGGTGGTGTCCGCGGTCTTCGCCACGGACGTCGCGAGCTCAGCGGTGATGGTCGGCAGCTCCTGGGTCTCGGAGGCCGGCTTCTCAGCGGTGGCGTTCGCGGGGACGGCGGTACCGGTCACCGCCAGCGTGAGGATGCCACCGGTGAACCCTGCGCGCACGGCCCGCGAGGTCGCGGAACGGCGGGGCTTCCGGTGGCTGGGTATGAGTGCGTTCGGGGACATGGCACCACGGCTATCAGGCCCCACAGGTTGCTGCCAACAAAGGTGGTGTGCACCACTTTTGACGCGTACACGGTGAACAAAACGGGCCAATCGGCCAGCCCTGAACCGGCCCGAGCCGTGTCCGAATTTCGTGATCATGTTCCTGCGCATGGCATTTACCGCTCGATGCGCGTCAGCACGGCACTTACCACCTTCGCAACCGACTCGCCAATGCTTCCCGAGCGTCAAGGTTTTAGAGATGTGAAGCGCGTGGGATAGCTCACTCCTGAGTGACCGTTATGTCCTCGTGATGCGCGCTCGTGAAGGGATGCACGTACCGACGATCACGGCGAGGTCACGACTGGGTCACGCGGACGGGTGGGCACGCGCTATCAGTTGACGGTGTCCAGCGCCAATTTGCTTGCGCTGCGTCACTCTTGATAGTGCGGCCACCTCCCTGACCAGCGGCGACCGCTGGTTTTGTCACGTGAAGTGATCACTCGGACGCTTCCGGTGCGAAGGTCACCGCTCATCCGACTTCATGATCCTTCGTCAGGTGGTGGAGATCACAAAGTCGTTGTCGCACCCCGTGTCGCAGATCACAGACCCGCGGGCATAAGATGCAGGCGGCCAGGGCTTGTGAACTGCCTCACATGGGCGCGATCTCTGTCGCGTCCCGTCGAGGAGTGAACGGGCCCGAGGCCGGACCGCCAACCAGTCATCGTCGACTGAAGGGAGCGAGGACGGTGAACGCCTATGCGCCCATCCTCGTACTGGGAGCCCTCGGGGCAGGCTTTGCGATCTTCTCTGTCGTCATGGCCACGCTCGTCGGACCCAGGCGCTACAACCGGGCCAAGCTCGAGGCGTACGAGTGCGGGATCGAGCCGACCCCACAGCCTTCAGGCGGCGGTCGCTTTCCGATCAAGTACTACCTGACGGCGATGCTCTTCATCGTCTTCGACATCGAGATCGTCTTCCTCTACCCCTGGGCCGTCACCTTCGACGCCCTGGGGCTGTTCGGGCTCGTCGAGATGCTGCTCTTCGCGCTCACCGTCTTCGTCGCCTACGCCTATGTCTGGCGCCGCGGCGGCCTGGAATGGGACTAGGGGTCACCCAATGGGACTTGAAGAGAAGCTGCCCAGCGGCTTTCTGCTGAGCACCGTCGAACAGGCCGCGGGATGGGTGCGCAAGTCATCGGTCTTCCCGGCGACCTTCGGGCTCGCGTGCTGCGCCATCGAGATGATGACCACCGGAGCCGGCCGCTACGACCTGGCCCGCTTCGGCATGGAGGTCTTCCGCGGCTCGCCGCGCCAGGCCGACCTGATGATCGTGGCCGGCCGGGTCAGCCAGAAGATGGCGCCCGTCCTCCGCCAGGTCTACGACCAGATGCCGAACCCGAAGTGGGTCATCTCCATGGGCGTCTGCGCCTCGTCGGGCGGCATGTTCAACAACTACGCCATCGTGCAGGGCGTCGACCACGTCGTCCCGGTCGACATCTACCTCCCGGGCTGCCCGCCGCGCCCGGAAATGCTCATGGACGCCATCCTCAAGCTCCACGAGAAGATCCAGGGCTCCAAGCTCGGGGTCAACGCCGAGGAAGCGGCCCGCGAGGCGGAGGAGGCGGCGCTCAAGGCACTCCCGACGATCGAGATGAAGGGGCTGCTGCGGTGAGCGACCCGAAGAACGGCGCGGACGGCGCGAAGAACGGTACGGGGGCCAACGGGGTCAACCCGGACAAGGACCTCAACGCGCAGAACCTCCCCGGCCAGCGCGGCGACCACGGCGAGGTCATCGGCGTCCGCCGCGGCATGTTCGGCGCGAACAACGGCGGCGACACCTCCGGCTACGGCGGCCTCGTCCGGACCGTACGGCTGCCCGGCGCCGCCTCCCGGCCGTACGGCGGATGGTTCGACGAGGTCGCGGACGAGCTGGAAGGCGCGCTGGACGAGCAGGGCCTGGTCCCCGAGAACGTCATCGAGAAGACCGTCGTGGACCGCGACGAGCTGACCTTCCACATCGCCCGCGAATTCCTGCCGACCGTCGCGAAGACCCTCCGCGACGACCCGGCCCTCCGCTTCGAGCTGTGCACCGGCGTCAGCGCCGTGCACTTCCCCGGCGACAAGGGCCGTGAGCTGCACGCCGTCTACCACCTGCGGTCGATCACCCACACCCGGCTGATCCGGCTGGAGGTCTCCGCGCCCGACGCCGACCCGCACATCCCGTCGGTCGTGAGCGTCTACCCGACCAACGACTGGCACGAGCGCGAGGCCTACGACTTCTTCGGGATGATCTTCGACGGACACCCGGCGCTCACCCGGATCATGATGCCGGACGACTGGCAGGGCTTCCCGCAGCGCAAGGACTACCCGCTCGGCGGCATCCCCGTCGAGTACAAGGGCGCCCAGATCCCGGCTCCCGACCAGCGGAGGTCGTACACCTGATGTCCACTTCCCATGCGACTCCTCGCGAGACCACGGAAGGCACCGTCTACACGGTCACCGGCGGCGACTGGGACGAGGTCGTCGAGGCCGCGGCCAAGGCGGACGACGAGCGCATCGTCGTCAACATGGGCCCGCAGCACCCCTCCACGCACGGCGTGCTCCGGCTCATCCTGGAGATCGACGGCGAGACCGTCACCGAGGCCCGCTGCGGCATCGGCTACCTCCACACCGGCATCGAGAAGAACCTCGAATACCGCACGTGGACCCAGGGCACGACCTTCGTCACGCGGATGGACTACCTGACGCCGTTCTTCAACGAGACGGCGTACTGCCTGGCCGTGGAGAAGCTGCTCGGCATCACCGACGACATCCCGGACCGGGCTTCGATCATCCGCGTGATGCTCATGGAGCTGAACCGGCTCTCCTCCCACCTGGTGTGCATCGCCACCGGCGGCATGGAGCTCGGTGCCACCACGATAATGATCTACGGCTTCCGCGACCGCGAACTGGTCCTGGACATCTACGAGCTGATCACCGGCCTGCGCATGAACCACGCGTACGTCCGGCCCGGCGGCCTCGCCCAGGACCTGCCGCCCGGCACCGTCGACCAGGTACGCGCCTTCGTGAAGAAGATGCGCAAGAACCTCCCGGAGTACGACAAGCTCGCCACCGGCAGCCCGGTCTTCAAGGGCCGGATGGAGGGCATCGGCTATCTGGACCTGGCCGGCTGCCTGGCCACCGGCGCCACCGGCCCGGTCCTGCGCTCCGCCGGCCTGCCGCACGACCTGCGCAAGACCGACCCGTACTGCGGCTACGAGACCTACGACTTCGAGGTCCCGACCACCGACACCTGCGACTCCTACGGCCGCTTCCTGCTCCGCCTGGAGGAGATGCGGCAGTCGCTGCGCATCATCGAGCAGTGCCTGGACCGGCTGGAGCCCGGCCCGGTCATGGTCGGGGACAAGAAGATCGCCTGGCCCGCGCAGCTCGCGCTCGGCCCGGACGGCCTCGGCAACTCCCTGGACCACATCAAGAAGATCATGGGCACCTCCATGGAGGCCCTGATCCACCACTTCAAGCTGGTGACGGAGGGCTTCCGGGTCCCGCCCGGCCAGGCCTACGCGGCCGTGGAGTCCCCCAAGGGCGAGCTGGGCGTGCACGCGGTCAGCGACGGCGGCACCCGCCCGTACCGCGTCCACTTCCGCGACCCCTCCTTCACCAACCTGCAGGCCATGGCGGCCATGTGCGAAGGCGGCCAGGTCGCCGACGTCATCGTCGCCGTCGCGTCCATCGACCCCGTGATGGGAGGCGTCGACCGGTGACAGACGTCAGTTTGGGGATGCCGCAGCTCCCCGCCCCCGATTACCCGGCCGATGTACGGGCCCGGCTCGAAGCGGAGGCCAGGGAGGTGATCGCCCGCTACCCCGGCTCGCGCTCGGCCCTGCTGCCGCTGCTGCACCTCGTCCAGTCCGAGGAAGGCCACGTCACGCGGACGGGCATCCGCTTCTGCGCCGAGCTGCTGGACCTCACCACCGCCGAGGTCACGGCCGTCTCGACCTTCTACACGATGTACCGCCGCAAGCCGAGCGGCGACTACCAGGTCGGGGTCTGCACCAACACGCTCTGCGCCGTCATGGGCGGCGACGCGATCTTCGACGAGCTGAAGGAGCACCTGGGCGTCGGCAACAACGAGACCACCGCCGACGGCAAGGTCACCCTCGAACACATCGAGTGCAACGCCGCCTGCGACTACGCGCCCGTCGTGATGGTCAACTGGGAGTTCTTCGACAACCAGACGCCGGAGAGCGCGAAGCAGCTGGTCGACGACCTGCGGGACGGACGGCCCGTCGCCCCGACCCGCGGCGCGCCCCTGTGCACGTACAAGGACACGGCCCGCATCCTGGCCGGCTTCCCCGACCGGCGGGAAGGCGCGGTCGAGGCGACCGGCGGCGCCGGGCACGCCTCCCTCGTCGGGCTCCGGCTGGCCAAGGGCGAGGAGCTGCCGGGCGGCACCGACCACGTCGTCGCACCCCGCGACGGCGACCGTCCGACGGACGAGGCGCCGGCGGCCGGGGCAGTGGGTGAGGCGCCGCCGACCCACCCCAGCTCGCACGACGCGCCCCGGGACACCTCGGCCTCCGATCCCCACCACCCGTCCGGACCCACCGCTGAGGAGGGGGAGTGATGACCGTGTCCACGGAATACGGGGGCGCCTCCCGGCCGGAGGCCGGGGGAGAGACCAGCCCCGAGAAGCTGCTCGCACCCGTCCTGTCGGCCTTCTGGGACCAGCCCAACTCCTGGACCCTGGAGACCTACCGGCGGCACGAGGGCTACGAAGGCGCGCGCAAGGCGCTCGCGATGGCCCCGGACGACGTCATCGCGTACGTGAAGGACGCCGGGCTGCGCGGCCGCGGCGGCGCGGGCTTCCCCACCGGCATGAAGTGGCAGTTCATCCCGCAGGGCGACGGCAAGCCGCACTATCTTGTTGTCAACGCCGACGAGTCGGAGCCCGGGACCTGCAAGGACATCCCGCTCCTCTTCGCGAACCCGCATTCCCTCATCGAGGGGATCATCATCGCCTGTCACGCGATCCGGTCGCATCACGCGTTCATCTACCTGCGCGGGGAGACCGTCCCCGTCCTGCGGCGCCTCCACGAGGCCGTACGGGAGGCGTACGCGGCGGGCTACCTCGGCAAGGACGCCCTCGGCGCCGGTCTGGACCTCGAACTCACCGTGCACGCGGGCGCGGGCGCGTACATCTGCGGCGAGGAGACCGCGCTGCTGGACTCCCTGGAGGGCCGTCGCGGACAGCCCCGGCTGCGTCCCCCCTTCCCCGCCGTGGCCGGCCTCTACGCCTGCCCCACTGTCGTGAACAACGTCGAATCCATCGCGTCGGTTCCCGCCATCATGAACCGGGGCAAGGAGTGGTTCCGGTCCATGGGCAGCGAGAAGTCCCCGGGCTTCACGCTGTACTCGCTGAGCGGCCACGTCGCCAACCCCGGCCAGTACGAAGCCCCGTTGGGGATCACGCTGCGACAGCTCCTCGACATGAGCGGCGGCATGCGCCCCGGCCACCGGCTGAAGTTCTGGACGCCGGGCGGTTCGTCCACGCCGATGTTCACCGACGAGCACCTGGACGTCGCGCTGGACTACGAAGGCGTCGGCGCGGCCGGCTCGATGCTCGGCACCAAGGCCCTGCAGTGCTTCGACGAGACGACCTGTGTCGTCCGGGCGGTGACGCGCTGGACCGAGTTCTACGCGCACGAGTCCTGCGGCAAGTGCACGCCGTGCCGCGAGGGCACGTACTGGCTCGTGCAGCTGCTCCGTGACATCGAGGCCGGCAAGGGCCGCATGGAGGACCTCGACAAGATCGACGACATCGCCGACAACATCAACGGCAAGTCCTTCTGCGCCCTCGGTGACGGCGCCGCCTCGCCGATCTTCTCCTCGCTCAAGTACTTCCGCGCGGAGTACGAGCAGCACGTCACCGGCAAGGGCTGCCCCTTCGACCCGGCCAAGTCCACCGCTTGGGCCGACAAGCACCTGGAGGTGAACGCATGACAGTGACCACTAATAGCGCGGCCTCCGGGGGCGGCGAGGCGGCGGTTCCGCCCGAAGACCTCGTCTCGCTGACCATCGACGGCATCGAGATCAGCGTGCCCAAGGGCACCCTGGTCATCCGGGCCGCCGAAATGCTCGGCATCGAGATCCCGCGCTTCTGCGACCATCCGCTGCTGGACCCGGCGGGCGCCTGCCGCCAGTGCATCGTGGAGGTCGAGGGCCAGCGCAAGCCCATGGCGTCCTGCACGATCACCTGCACCGACGGCATGGTCGTGAAGTCCCAGCTCACCTCGCCGGTCGCCGACAAGGCGCAGCGCGGCGTGATGGAGCTGCTGCTCATCAACCACCCGCTGGACTGCCCGGTCTGCGACAAGGGCGGCGAGTGCCCGCTGCAGAACCAGGCCATGTCCGCCGGACAGGCCGACTCGCGTTTCGAGGGCAGGAAGCGCACCTACGAGAAGCCGGTGCCGATCTCCCAGCAGGTGCTGCTGGACCGCGAGCGCTGCGTACTGTGCGCCCGCTGCACCCGCTTCTCCAACCAGGTCGCCGGCGACCCGATGATCGAGCTGATCGAGCGCGGCGCGCTCCAGCAGGTCGGTACGGGCGAGGGCGACCCGTTCGAGTCGTACTTCTCCGGCAACACCATCCAGATCTGCCCGGTCGGCGCGCTCACCTCGGCGGCGTACCGCTTCCGCTCCCGCCCGTTCGACCTGGTCTCCTCGCCGTCCGTGTGCGAGCACTGCGCGGGGGGCTGCGCGACGCGTACGGACCACCGGCGCGGCAAGGTCATGCGGCGGCTCGCGGCCGACGACCCCGAGGTCAACGAGGAGTGGATGTGCGACAAGGGGCGGTTCGCCTTCCGGTACGGGCAGCTGCCCGACCGGCTGGAGACGCCGCTCGTCCGGGACGCCGACTCGGGTGAACTGACCCCGGCGAGCTGGCCCGAGGCGCTGGAGGCCGCGGCACGCGGGCTCGCCGCCGCACGCGGCCGGGCCGGGGTGCTGACCGGCGGCCGGCTCACCGTCGAGGACTCCTACGCGTACGCCAAGTTCGCCCGGACCGTCCTGGACACCGACGACATCGACTTCCGGGCCCGGGTGCACAGCTCCGAGGAGGCCGGCTTCCTCGCCGCACACGTGGCGGGCCACGGCCGCGACCTCGACGGACAAGGCATCACCTACCGCTCCCTGGAGGCGGCGCCGGCCGTCCTGCTGGCCGGCATCGAGGCCGAGGAGGAGGCGCCCGGCGTCTTCCTGAGGCTGCGCAAGGCGCACCGCAAGAACGGCCAGCGGACCTTCGGGCTCGCTTCGTACGCCACCCGCGGCCTCATCAAGGCGGGCGGCACGCTGCTGCCGGCCGCGCCGGGCACGGAGACGGAGTGGCTGGACGCGCTGGCGGGCCATGAGGCTGCAGGCGCGGAGCGCCTTCCCGCGGAGGGTGGTGGCGGGCGACGGGCGGGCCTCGAGGGCGAGGGGCAGGCGGCTGCCGAGGCGCTGCGGGCCGCGGGCTCCGTGATCGTCGTCGGCGAGCGGCTGGCCGCGGTACCGGGGGCGCTCACCGCCGCCGTACGTGCCGCCTCGGCCACCGGCGCGCAGCTCGTGTGGATTCCGCGCCGGGCCGGCGAGCGGGGCGCCGTCGAGGCGGGCGCGCTCGCCGGACTGCTGCCCGGCGGCCGGCCCGCGACGGACCCGCGCGCCCGCGACGAGGTCGCCCGCGCCTGGGGCGTGACCGCGCTGCCGCACCGGCACGGCCGGGACACCGGCCAGATCCTGGAGGCCGCGGCCACCGGAGAGCTGAACGCCCTGGTGGTGGCCGGTGTCGGGGTCGAGGACCTGCCCGACCCGCGGCGCGCCGTCGAGGCGCTGGACGCGGTCGGCTTCCTGGTCAGCCTGGAGCAGCGGCCCGGCGAGGTCACCCGCCGGGCCGATGTGGTGCTGCCGGTCGCGGCCGTGGTGGAGAAGGCGGGCACGTTCCTCAACTGGGAGGGCCGGGCACGGCCCTTCGAGGCCGCGCTCAAGCCGGACCAGATGACGCGCCGCCACCTGCTCCCCGATGCGCGGGTGCTGCACATGCTCGCGGACGCGATGTCCGCCGTGGACGAGGCGGTGCCCGGACTGGCGCTGCCGGACGTGCGCGCCGTACGCGCGGAGCTGGACCGGCTCGGCGGCTGGGACGGGCCGCGCGCCACCGCTGACGTGCTCGCCGGTACCGAGACGCGGGCGCTGCCCCGGCCCGGCGCGGGCGAGGCGGTGCTCGCCGGGCACCGGCTGCTGCTGGACCTCGGGCGGCTGCAGGAGGGTGACGCGGCGCTGGCCGGTACCCGGCACGCCGCCGTGGCCCGGATGTCCGCCGCCACCGCCGCCGAGGCGGGCCTCGAGGACGGCGCGGAGGTCCTGGTAACGGGGCCGCACGGCGCGGTGGCGTTCCCCCTCCTGGTCAGCGAGATGCCCGACCGGGTGGTGTGGCTGCCGCTCAACTCCCAGGGGGGCGGCGTCCCGCACGACACGGGAGCGAACCCCGGTGACCTGGTGACGGTCGCCGCGATGACCGCGGGCCCGGCGGCCCCGGCGGACGGCACGGAGGTGGCGGAATGATGAACCTCGCCGCGGAACAGCTGGCGCTCGGCGCGGACCGTATCGCGCTGGCCGCCGAGGACCTGAGCGTCTTCGGGCGCGACCCGTGGTGGCTGGTGGTCATCAAGGCGGTCTTCTGCTTCGCGTTCCTGATGCTGACCGTGCTCTTCTCGATCGTCTGGGAGCGCAAGGTCGTCGCCTGGATGCAGCTGCGCATCGGGCCCAACCGGCACGGTCCCTGGGGCATGCTCCAGTCCCTCGCCGACGGCATCAAGCTGATGCTGAAGGAGGACCTGGTCGTCAAGCGGGCCGACAAGGCGGTGTACATCCTCGCCCCGATCGTCGCGGCCATCCCGGCGTTCATGGCGTTCGCGGTCATCCCGTTCGGCCCGGCCGACAACGAGATCTCGATCTTCGGTCACCGTACGCCGATGCAGCTGACCGACCTGCCGATCGGCCTCCTGTACATCCTGGCCACGGCCTCGGTCGGCATCTACGGCATCGTGCTCGCCGGCTGGTCCTCTGGCTCGACGTACCCGCTGCTCGGCGGGCTCCGCTCGTGCGCCCAGATGATCAGCTACGAGATCGCGATGGGCATGGCCTTCGCGTCGGTGTTCCTCTACTCCGGCTCGATGTCCACCTCGGCGATCGTCGACGGGCAGCACAGCACCTGGTACGTCGCGCTGCTGCCGGTCTCCTTCCTGATCTACATCGTCGCGATGGTCGGCGAGACCAACCGTGCGCCGTTCGACATGCCGGAGTCCGAGGGCGACCTGGTCGGCGGCTTCAACACGGAGTACTCCTCCATCAAGTTCGCGATGTTCATGCTCGCCGAGTACGTCAACATGGTCACCGTCTCGGCGGTCGCGATCACCCTCTTCCTCGGCGGCTGGCGCGCTCCCTGGCCGATCAGCACCTTCTGGGAGGGCGCGAACCACGGCTGGTGGCCGCTGCTCTGGTTCACCGTCAAGGTCCAGCTGCTGCTCTTCTTCTTCATCTGGCTGCGCGGCACGCTGCCACGCGTCCGCTACGACCAGTTCATGAAGCTGGGCTGGAAGGTCCTCATCCCGGTCTCCATGGTCTGGCTGATGCTGGTCGCGACCGTGCGGGCGCTGCGCAACGAGGGCTATGACTTCCAGCGGATCGTGCTGTACGTCGGCGGCGCCGCGGTCGCCCTGCTGCTGATCTCCCTCGTCGTGGACTTCTTCCGCAAGGGCGAGAAGGCCGAAGAAGCGCCGGCGGAGGAGCCGTTCGACGCGATGGCGGGCGGCTTCCCCGTACCACCGCTGCCCGGCCAGACCCTGCCGCCGGTGCCGCGCCGGCGCCCGCGCCACCAAGATCGCGAGCTGATTGTCAGTGGCGGAGTGAATACTGACAGTGACGAAAACGGAAAGGGGGACAACGGTGTCTGATTTCCAGAATCCGGTGGCCGGCTTCGGCGTGACCTTCAAGGCCATGTTCAAGAAGCGGCTCACCGAGCAGTACCCGGAGGAGAAGAAGCCGACCGCGCCTCGTTTCCACGGCCGGCACCAGCTCAACCGCCATCCGGACGGCCTGGAGAAGTGCGTGGGCTGCGAGCTGTGCGCCTGGGCGTGCCCGGCCGACGCGATCTATGTGGAGGGCGCGGACAACACCGACGAGGAGCGGTACTCGCCCGGCGAGCGGTACGGCCGCGTCTACCAGATCAACTACCTCCGCTGCATCCTCTGCGGCCTGTGCGTCGAGGCGTGCCCCACCCGGGCGCTCACGATGACGAACGAGTACGAGCTGGCCGACCGCAGCCGCGAGTCCCTGATCTACACCAAGGAAGAGCTGCTCGCGGGCCTCGACGAGAACATGGTCGACTCCCCGCACGCGATCTTCCCCGGGATGACGGAGAAGGACTACTACAACGGCCTGGTGACCGAGGCGGCGCCGGGCACGGAGCGGCAGGTCGCCGTCAGCAAGGGCGAGTGCCCGGCGGGGCTCCCCGAGACCCCCGCGCCCACCGCCGAACGCCCGGCGGGGACGGGGGCGGAGGCATGAGCCCCTCGATCCTGGCCGCGGCCTCCGCCACCTCCACCGGCGAGGCGGTGCAGTTCTGGATCCTCGGCACGGTCGCCGTGATCGGCGCGCTGGCCACGGTCCTGATGAGGCGGGCGGTGCACAGCGCCCTCTCGCTCGCCGGCACCATGATCATCCTGGCGGTCTTCTACCTCGCCAACGGCGCGTACTTCCTCGGCATCGTCCAGGTCGTCGTCTACACCGGCGCGATCATGATGCTCTTCCTCTTCGTCGTCATGCTGGTCGGCGTGACCGCGGCGGACTCCCTCAAGGAGACGCTCAAGGGCCAGCGCTGGCTGGCGGCCGGCGCCGGGCTCGGCTTCGGCATCCTGCTGATCGCCGGCCTCGGCAACGCCTCGGTGCGCCACTTCAACGGCCTGGCCGAGGCCAACGCCGGCGGCAACGTCCAGGGCCTGGCCGCCCTGATCTTCACCAAGTACGTCTTCGCCTTCGAGATCACTGGTGCGCTGCTGATCACCGCGGCGGTCGGCGCGATGGTGCTGACCCACAAGGAGCGCACCGAGCGGGCCAAGACCCAGCGCGAGCAGGCAGAGCGCCGCGTACGCGAAGGCACTCAAGTCACGCCGCTGCCCGCCCCCGGCGTCTACGCCCGGCACAACGCGGTCGACGTCCCCGGCCTGCTGCCCGACGGCACCCCCTCCGAGCTCACCGTCAATCCGACCCTGCGCAAGCGGGGCCAGATCCGGGACGTGTCGGGGGAGTCGCTGGCCGAGCTGGCGGCGCTGGAGCAGCGCTCGGCGGAGTGGCTGGAGCGCGGCGAGGCCGACCGGCGTACCGAGAACGGGCGCGGTGAGCAGGCGCGGGAGCGCGGCGAGGAGGCCACGCGATGAATCCGATCAACTACCTCTACCTGGCTGCGCTGCTCTTCACCATCGGTGCGGCCGGGGTGCTGATCAGGCGGAACGCCATCGTGCTCTTCATGTGCGTGGAGCTGATGCTGAACGCCTGCAACCTCGCCTTCGTGGCCTTCTCGCGGCTGCACGGAAATCTGGACGGCCAGATCATCGCGTTCTTCACGATGGTCGTCGCGGCCGCCGAGGTCGTGGTCGGCCTGGCGATCATCGTCACGATCTTCCGCACCCGCCATACGGCCTCGGTCGACGACGCCAGCCTGATGAAGCTGTAAGGGGTCGCACTCGTGGAATCTCTGATCGCGCTGCTCGTCGGGGCACCACTGGTCGGTGCGGCCGTGCTGCTCTGCGGCGGCAAACGCCTGGACCGCGCGGGCCACTGGCTCGGCACCCTGCTCGCGGTGGTGTCGTTCGTCATCGGCCTGGTGCTGTTCACCGACATGCTGGGCAGGGGCGCCGAGGACCGTGCGCTGCACCAGCACCTCTTCAGCTGGATCCCGGTGGGCGGCTTCCGGGCCGACATCGCCTTCCAGCTCGACCAGTTGTCGATGACGTTCGTACTGCTGATCACCGGTGTCGGATCGCTGATCCACATCTACTCGATCGGCTACATGGAGCACGACGAGCGGCGCCGCCGCTTCTTCGGCTATCTGAACCTCTTCCTCGCGGCGATGCTGCTGCTCGTCCTCGCCGACAACTACCTCCTGCTGTACGTCGGCTGGGAGGGCGTCGGCCTCGCCTCGTACCTGCTCATCGGGTTCTGGCAGCACAAGCCGAGCGCGGCGACGGCGGCCAAGAAGGCCTTCCTGGTCAACCGGGTCGGCGACATGGGCCTGTCCATCGCCATCATGCTGATGTTCACCACCTTCGGGACGTTCGCGTTCGGCCCGGTGCTGGGGGCGGCGAGCGAGACCAGCGAGGGCATGCTCACCGCCATCGGGCTGATGCTGCTGCTGGCCGCCTGCGGCAAGTCGGCCCAGGTGCCGCTGCAGTCCTGGCTGGGTGACGCGATGGAGGGCCCGACCCCGGTCTCGGCCCTGATCCATGCCGCCACGATGGTCACCGCGGGGGTCTACCTGATCACCCGCTCCGGGGCGGTCTTCGACGCGGCGCCGGATGCGCAGACCGCCGTGGTCGCGGTCGGCGCGGTGACGCTCCTCTTCGGTGCGATCGTCGGTTGCGCGAAGGACGACATCAAGAAGGCCCTGGCCGGGTCGACCATGTCGCAGATCGGGTACATGATCCTCGCGGCCGGCCTCGGTCCGGTCGGGTACGCCTTCGCGATCATGCACCTGGTCACCCACGGCTTCTTCAAGGCGGGCCTCTTCCTCGGCGCCGGTTCCGTGATGCACGGGATGAACGACGAGGTGGACATGCGCCGCTACGGCGGCCTGCGGAAGCACATGCCGGTCACTTTCGTGACCTTCGGTCTCGGGTACCTGGCGATCATCGGCTTCCCGGGCCTGTCCGGCTTCTTCTCCAAGGACAAAATCATCGAGGCGGCGTTCGCCAGCGGCGGCCCCCAGGGCTGGATCCTGGGCGCGGCCACCCTGCTGGGCGCCGGGATCACCGCGTTCTACATGACGCGCGTGATGCTGATGACGTTCTTCGGCGAGGAGCGCTGGCGCAAGGCCCCGACCCCGTCGCCGGACGAGCCGAGCGCGGAGCCCGCCGCGGCAACACGTGGCGAGTACACCCCACCGCATCCGCACGAGTCGCCGAAGTCCATGACGATCCCCATGATCGTGCTGGCCTTCGGATCGGTCTTCGCCGGCGGTCTGTTCAGCATCAACGAGGCGTTCGTGCACTGGCTGGAGCCGGTCACCTCCTTCGAGCACGGCCACCCCCCGATCGGGGCTGCGGCCGTGACGGGCTCGACGATCGTGGTGCTGCTGATCGGCGTCGGCCTCGCCTGGCTGCAGTACGGCCGCAAGCCCGTCCCGGCCGTGGCGCCGCGCGGCTCGTTCCTCACCCGCGCCGCCCGGCGCGACCTGCTCCAGGACGACTTCAACCACGTCGTACTGGTCCGCGGCGGCGAGGAACTGACCCGGGCGCTGGTCCGGATCGACGACACCGTCGTCGACGGCGCGGTCAACGGCACCGCGGTGTCGGTCGGTGGTCTCTCCGGCCGGCTGCGCCGCCTGCAGACCGGTTACGTCCGCTCCTACGCCCTCCAGATGCTGGGCGGTGCCGCGGTGCTGGTCTTCGCGACCCTGTTGATGAGGGGTGTCTGAGCCATGTCGTTTCCCCTGCTGACGGCCGCCGCGGCGGTGCCGGCGATCGGCGCCGTCGCCACGGCCGCGGTGCCCGCCGCGAAGCGCACCGCCGCCAAGTGGCTGGCGCTGCTCTTCTCGCTGGCCACGCTGGCGCTGGCGCTGGTGATCGCGGTCCGCTTCGACCCGGGCGCCAAGGGCCCGTTCCAGCTCACCGAGTCCCACGCCTGGATCGCCGACTTCGGCGTCCGGTACGAGCTCGGTGTGGACGGCATCGCGGTGGCGCTGATCGCGCTGACCGCCCTGCTGATCCCGTTCGTGATCCTGGCGGGCTGGCACGACGCCGACCCCCTGGAGAAGGAGGCCACCAAGCGCTGGCGCCCCACCCAGGGCTTCTTCGCGCTGATCCTCGCCGTCGAGGCGATGGTGGTCATCTCCTTCGAGGCCACCGACGTCTTCGTCTTCTACATCTTCTTCGAAGCCATGCTCATCCCGATGTACTTCCTCATCGGTGGCTTCGGGGACCGGGCCGACGGCCGGGACGCCACGGAGAGCGCGAGCCGCCGCTCGTCCGCCGCGGTGAAGTTCCTGCTGTACAACCTCGCCGGCGGTCTGATCATGCTGGCCGCGGTGATCGGTCTGTACGCCGTCACCGCCGACCAGCTCGGCACCGGCACCTTCTCGCTCCAGCAGATTGTCCAGGCCCGCGCGGCCGGCGACCTGACCATGGGCGCGGGCACGGAGCGGTTGCTCTTCCTCGGCTTCTTCTTCGCCTTCGCGGTGAAGGCGCCGCTGTGGCCGCTGCACACCTGGCTGCCGGGCGCCATGGGCGAGTCCACCGCGCCGGTCGCCGTGCTGATCACCGCGGTGGTCGACAAGGTCGGCACCTTCGCGATGCTCCGCTTCTGCCTCCAGCTCTTCCCCGAGGCCAGCAAGTGGGCGACGCCGGTGGTCCTGGTGCTGGCGCTGGTGAGCATCCTGTACGGCGCGCTGCTCGCGGTCGCCCAGAAGGACATCAAGCGCCTGGTCGCGTACGCGTCCATCTCGCACTTCGGCTTCATCATCCTGGGCATCTTCGCGATGACCAGCCAGGGCCAGGGCGGCGCGACGCTCTACATGGTCAACCACGGCATCTCCACCGCCGCGCTGATGCTGGTGGCCGGCTTCCTGATCACCCGCCGCGGTTCCCGCCTCATCGCGGACTACGGCGGCGTGCAGAAGGTGGCGCCGGTCCTGGCCGGCACCTTCCTGATCGGCGGCCTCGCCACCCTCTCGCTGCCCGGCCTCGCGCCGTTCGTCAGTGAGTTCCTGGTCCTGGTCGGCACGTTCAGCCGGTATCCGGTCATCGGCATCATCGCCACGGTGGGCATCGTGCTGGCCGCGCTGTACGTCCTCGTGCTGTACCAGCGCACGATGACCGGGCCGGTCAAGGCGGAGGTCCGGTCCATGCCCGACCTCAAGGCCCGCGAGCTGGTGGTGGTGGCGCCGCTGATCGCGCTGCTGCTCTTCCTCGGCGTCTACCCGAAGCCGCTGACCAATCTGGTGAACCCCGCGGTGGACCACACCCTGTCCGTCGTGGACCAGCAGGACCCCAAGCCCGACGTCCGGGTCAACGCCGTGCCGAACGAGCCCGGCACCGATCGAGATGCGGAGGCCGCGAAGTGACATCCGTGGCAGCGGTCCACAGTCTGTGGACGATGGCGGACGGAGCGCCCGGCTCCCCCTTCGCCCCCGACGGCCCGGGCCGGATCCCGGCGCCGCACATCGAGTACGCCCAGCTGGCGCCCACGCTCATCGTGCTCGGCGCGGCGGTGCTCGGCGTGCTGGTCGAGGCGTTCTGGCCGCGCCGCGGCCGGTACTACGCGCAGGTGCTGCTCTCCGTCGTCGCGCTGGCCGCCGCGTTCGCCGCGGTCATCGGCCTCGCGGCGGGCGGCTTCGGCACGACGAAGGCACACATCGCCGCGATGGGCGCGCTCGCGGTGGACGGCCCGGCGCTCTTCCTCCAGGGCACGATCCTGCTGGTCTCGCTGATCGCCGTCTTCACCTTCGCCGAGCGTCGGCTGGACCCCGCGGCGCACGGCCGTGCGGTGGACTCCTTCGCGCCCCAGGGGGCCGCGGTGCCCGGCGGCGAGGCCGAGAAGGCGGCGGTCAAGGCCGGGTTCACCACCACCGAGGTCTTCCCGCTGGCCCTCTTCGCGATCGGCGGCATGCTGGTCTTCCCGGCGGCCAACGACCTGCTGACGCTCTTCGTCGCGCTGGAGGTCTTCTCCCTCCCGCTGTACATCCTGTGCGCGCTCGCCCGCCGCCAGCGGCTCCTCTCGCAGGAGTCGGCGGTGAAGTACTTCCTGCTCGGCGCCTTCTCCTCGGCGTTCCTGCTGTTCGGCGTCGCGCTGCTGTACGGCTACGCCGGAACGGTCACGTACGGGGGCATCGCCGACGTGGTGAGCGACGGCGCCAAGCAGATCGACCCGGCGCTCGCCGACACCATGGGCAATGACGCGCTGCTGCTGATCGGCGGCGCGCTGGTGGTCATGGGCCTGCTGTTCAAGGTCGGTGCGGTCCCGTTCCACATGTGGACGCCGGACGTGTACCAGGGCGCGCCCACCCCGGTGACCGGCTTCATGGCCGCCGCGACCAAGGTCGCCGCGTTCGGTGCGCTGCTGCGCCTGCTGTACGTCGCGCTGCCGGGCCTGCGCTGGGACTGGCGCCCCGTGATGTGGGGTGTGGCGATCCTGACGATGCTGGCCGGTGCGGTCATCGCGGTCACCCAGACCGACGTGAAGCGGCTGCTGGCGTACTCCTCCATCGCGCACGCCGGGTTCATCCTGGCCGGTGTGATCGCCACCAGCGAGGACGGCATCTCCTCGGTGCTCTTCTACCTCCTCGCGTACTCCTTCGTGACGCTCGGCGCGTTCGCGGTGGTCACGCTGGTGCGGGACGCGGGCGGCGAGGCGACCCAGCTGTCCAAGTGGGCGGGGCTGGGGCGGCGTTCGCCGCTGGTGGCCGCGGTCTTCGCGGTGTTCCTGCTGGCCTTCGCCGGTATCCCGCTGACCTCCGGGTTCGCGGGCAAGTTCGCGGTGTTCAAGGCGGCGGCGGAGGGCGGCGCCGGCTGGCTGGTCGTGATCGGTGTGCTCTCGTCCGCGATCGCCGCGTTCTTCTACATCCGGGTGATCGTCCTGATGTTCTTCAACGAGCCGAAGGCCGACGGCCCGACGGTGGCGGTGCCCAGCCCGCTGACCATGACGGCCATCGCGGCCGGCGTGGTGGTGACCCTCGTCCTGGGTCTCGCGCCGCAGTACTTCCTCGACCTGGCGGGGCAGGCGGGCGTGTTCGTCCGCTGACCGGGGCCAGGTGCCCGTACGTACGCCGCTGCCCGGCGCTCCGCGAGGAGGCCGGGCAGCGGCGTACGTATGCGGGACGGCCGGGTACGTCAGGCGTTCTGCTGGAAGCCGTCGAGTGACGAGGGGTCGATGGACGGGAGGTCCGTCGTGCCCTCGGTGCGGGTGAAGACGTCCTCCTTGCCCGAGGCCCACGTGACGGTGAGCTTCTTGCCCCGGAGGCTCGTCACCGTGCCCGCGGCGTGCTCGCTGTCGCCGTCGGTGCACTTGAAGGCGAGCTTGAGCGGGGCGCCGTCGACGACCTTGCCGCCGCAGGACTTCTTGCCGATGAGCACGGCCTTGTCCTTCGAGACGGAGAGGATCAGCAGGCCCTTGTCGGCGTGGAGCGGGTCGGTGGTCCAGCCGCCCTCCAGGGAGGCCATGGTGACCTTGCCGCCCCCGCTGCCCTCTTCGCCGGGCGTCGGGCCGGCCGACGAGGCGGACGGGGACGGCGATGTCGACCCCTTCTCGCCACCGCCGTTGTCGCTGCCGCCGCCGCAGCCGGCGAGCAGAAGCGTGGCCGCGGCGGCTGCGGCGGCGAACGGAATGCCCTTGCGCACGATGTTCTCCTCGGGGAAGACGGTCAGTTGGTGGCGGTCGGCAGGCCGGGCTCGGGGATATCCACCTTGCCCTTGGCCTTCTCGTATTCTTCGAAGAGGCCGCCCTTCCAGTCGACGGTGAGCCTGCTGCCGAACCGCCGTGCCTCGCCGACCGAGCGGGTGTCGTTGCCGTTGCACTGCAGCGCCAGCGTGGTGGTTCGCATGTCCCGGACCTTGCCCTGGCAGGTGGTCTCGCCGACGGCCAGGGTCGCGGACTCGCCGATGATCGCGAGGGTGACCGTGCCGTCCCCGGCCTTCTTCTGCCAGACGCCGTCGATCCCGCTCGCGGCCTTGTCGCCACCCGCGGACTCGGAGGACGTCGACGGGCTCGGCCTGCTCTCCTCGCCGCCCCCGCTGCTGCCGCAACCGCTGAGCAACAGCGCGGCGATGGCGGCCGCCCCGGCGATCTGCGCTGCCTTGCGCACGTACGTCTCCTCCGTTGTGGGACAGGTTTCGAGAGGCTAGCAGTCACGCGCATGACAACCGTCCCGATGGCCCCGGAGGACACCTTCCGTCCGTCCGGTCGCACGCGTCCGTTTCGTAACGGCCTTCCGAGACGTACATAAAGTGTTGGCAATGTCCTGAAATGGATTGGCGAACGCCCCAGGGGGGTCCTAGCGTCCTTTCGGGGCGCGGCCGGGGTGGGGCTGTGGCCGTAGGGGGGACACGTGGCTCATGCCAGCACACGGTTCACGGTCGACCGGACCGTGCCCGGGCTGATTGTGAAAATTGGTGACTATCCGCTGCACCACGGCGGGGTGGGGGCGATCCGCAGCCTGGGACGGCTGGGCGTGCCCATGTACGCGATCACGGAGGACAGATGCACGCCCGCTGCGGCGTCGCGGTACCTCCACGGGCGGTTCGTCTGGCCGACCACCGGACGTGAGGACCCGGAGCGGCTGGTCGACGGCCTGCTGCGGATCGGCCGCAGGATCGGCCGGCCGACGGTCCTCGTACCGACCGACGAGGAGGCCGCGGTACTGATCGCGGAGCACGCCGACGTGCTGGGCGACCGCTTCCTCTTCCCGCGTACGCCGACCGGGCTCTCGCGCAGAGTGGCCAGCAAGCAGGGCCTGCACGAACTGTGCACCGAACACGGCATCCCGTCCCCCCGGGCGGCCTTCCCGCAGACGCAGGCGGACATCGAGGACTTCGCCGAGCACGCCTGCTTCCCGGTCGTCGCCAAGAACCGCGAGGCGTTCCAGCGCCGCAGCCGGCCCGCGGTGAACGGCACGACACGCATCGCGGACGCGGCGCACCTCCGGCATCTCGCCAAGGGCTGGGGCCCGCGCCCCGGCGTGATCCTGCAGGAGTACCTCCCGCGCGAGGAGGCCGAGGACTGGGTCGTGCACGCGTACTTCGACGCGGACAGCGCGGCGGCGGCGATGTTCACCGGGGTGAAGGTCCGTTCCTGGCCGCCGCACGCCGGGATGACCGCCTGCGCGTACGTCGTGGACAACCCCGAACTGGCCGACATGACCGCGCAGTTCATCAAGCGCATCGGCTTCAGCGGCATCATCGACCTGGACTGGCGCTACGACCGGCGGGACCGCCGCTACAAGCTGCTGGACTTCAATCCGCGGATGGGCGCACAGTTCCGGCTCTTCGAGAACGAGGCCGGGGTGGACGTGGTCCGCGCCCAGCACCTGGACCTGACCGGGCGCGCGGTCCCGGAGGCCGAACAGCGCGACGGGCACCGCTTCGTCGTGGAGAACATCGACCTGCCCGCCTGGCTGGCCTACCGCCGCAGCGGCTACACCACACCGCACGTCCCGGCCCGGCCGGCGAGCACGGAGCTGGCCTGGCTGGCCGCCGACGACATGAAGCCGTTCTTCACCATGCTCGCGCGGTTCGTCCGCCCGGGGGCCAAGCACCTCTGGCAGCTGTGGCGCGGCCGGGCGGGCCGGCACCACGACCGCTGACGCCCGCACGGCGCCCCGTACCGCTCCACGCGATCCGCCGTTCCGACTCCGCGCACGGCCCCGGGCAGCGCGGCCCGGGCCGTGTCCGGCACGCACCACGCACCACGACGATCAGCAGCACCCTGGGGAGGGAAACCCGAGTGAACACTCCGGTAGCAGTCATCGGCGCAGGCCCCTTCGGCCTGTCCACCACCGCTCATCTCCGCGCACGCGGCATACCCGTCCGCACCTTCGGCCGCCCGATGGTGAGCTGGAGCGACCACATGCCGGCCGGCATGCTGCTCAAGTCCACGCCGGCGGCGTCCAGCATCGACACCCCGCAGCCCGGCCACACGCTCGTCGACTACTGTGCGGCCGTGGGGGAGCGGAGGTACGAGTCGGACTGGGACATCATCCCGGTGGAGACCTTCGTCCGGTACGGGCAGTGGTTCCAGCAGCGGCTGGTGCCGGACCTGGAAGAGGTCCGGGTGGTCTCCGTCGACCGGCAGCACGACGGCTTTGAGCTGAAGCTGGACAGCGGCGAGCAGTTCCGCGCCCGCGCCGTCGTCGTGGCCACGGGGCTCACCGGCTTCGCGCACGTGCCCGCCGAACTGGCCGACGCCGCACCGGACGGGCCGTCCCCCACCGGGCCCGTCTCACACAGCTCCCAGCACGCCGACCTGTCCGGGTTCGCCGGCCGGGAGGTCGTGGTCGTGGGTGCCGGGCAGTCGGCGCTGGAGAGCGCGGTGCTGCTCGCGGACGCCGGGGCGGCGGTACGGGTGGTGGCCCGGGGCCGGCAGGCGGTCGGCTTCGGCGCGCCGCCGGACCGGCAGCCCAAGCTGCGCCCCGAGACGCCGTTCGGCAACGCCTGGTCGCTGTACGCCTTCTCGTACCACGCGGGCGGCTTCCGCTATCTGCCTGCGCCGTCGCGGCAGTTCCTGGTCAAGCGGGTGCTGGGGCCGCTGGGCGCGTGGTGGCTGCGGGACCGGTTCGTGGGCCGCGTGCAGGTGACGGCGGGGCGCCGGATCGCCCGGGCCCGGGTCGAGGGCGGCCGCACGGTGCTGTCGCTGCGGGGCGACGACGGGTACGACGGCGAGCTGTCCGCCGACCACGTGCTGGCGGCCACCGGCTACCGGGTGGACCTGGGTGCGCTGGACTTCCTCGGCCAGGGGCTGCGGACCGAGCTGGCGGTGGGCGCGGGCGGGCCGCGGCTGGGCGCCGGGTTCGAGTCGTCGGTACCGGGGCTGTACTTCACGGGGTTGCCGGCGGCGGCCAGCTACGGGCCGGTGATGCGGTTCGTGTGCGGGACGGAGTTCGCCTCCCCGCGGTTGGCCGCTTCGCTGGCCGCCAGGCGGTAGCGCTCCGTCGGGAGTGTCTTCCGTGGGGCTGGGGCTGCCGGCCGTATGTGGCTGGTCGCGCAGTTCCCCGCGCCCCTGAGCGGGCGGGGGGCGGATACGGAGGCACAAACGAGACTGGCCCGCCGCGGCTGACGGCCAAACCGCCGCGCGCCGGGAACAAAGCCGGGCCCGCCGCGGGGGCTTTTTC
>NZ_JBVJIF010000008.1:132121-563220 GCF_055586425.1 Streptomyces sp. NPDC050806
GGGGTGGGGGGGGGGGGGGCCGCCCCGCGGGTGTGGGGGGCCCCCCCCCCCCCCCCCCCCGGGGGCGCGGCGGCCGGATCGCGAAAACACGCCCCCCCCCCCCCCCGCCCGCTCTTCGGGCTCACACCGCCGTACGCGGAATCCTTCGCTGCCAGCTCCGGCGGAAGATTTCCTCCTCGCCGTCCCGGCATACGACCTCGTTCTCCGTCACGAAGTCGCCGCCGGCCGTGGTGATCTCCGAGCGGGTCTCGATGCGGGCGTCCCAGCCCAGGTCCGGGCGGTGCAGGCGGATCGACCAGTCCGAGCGGGTCGTGGCGCTCTCCGGGTCGGCGCTGTCGATGCGGTACGTCTCCAGCGCGTCCTCGGTGAACTCCAGTCCGTCCGGGTAGATCCGGGTGCCGCCGTACCGGGGGTCGACCTCCAGCGTCCAGGTGCCGGCCGCGACGTCCCGGGTCACCTTGCGCTCGGGGCGCTGGTCACCGCCGCCGGGGAAGACCACGCCCAGCGGCTCGGACTGCTCGGGCTGCTCGAAGGTGATCTCCGGCTCGTCGGCGCGCGGGGTGCGGACCGGCAGTTCTACGGAGCTGGCGGCCGGGTCGACCGTCCAGCCGGCCTCGCTGCCCGCGTGCGGCCAGACCCACGGCCAGTACGCGGAGGAGAGCGCGACGCGGATCCGGTGCCCGGCGGGGAACGCGTGCCCGATGCCGTTCAGCTCGAACGTCACGTCCTCCGTCGTGCCCGGCATCCACTCGACGGCCCGGTCCCGGCCGTGCCGGGTGAGCAGGTTGAGCACCCCGCGGGTGACCAGCGTCGAGGAGCCGTCGGGCGCCACGTCGCAGATGCGGGCGATGACCTGGCCGCGCGGCACCTCGGACGTCAGGCGCAGGGTGATCCGGGGGCGGCCCAGGATCTCCACCCGCTCGGTCAGCTCCGGCAGGTCGAAGCAGACCGAGCGGCCGTCCTCCTCGCGCTGGTCCGGCGGCAGGTCCGCGTCGTTGCCGAACGGGAAGTAGCGGCCCGCGTCGACGCCGGTGTGCTGGGGCGAGCGGACCAGCAGCGGCCGGTCGCCGGGCAGCGTGTGCGCCGTCGGCGTGATGTGCGGGGAGGGCCAGGCGGGGTCGGCGACCCAGCGGCCGGGCAGCTCGTCGTAGACGGTGGCCGGCGGGTGCGACTCGCTGATCCAGGAACGCAGCAGCGGGTCGTCCTCGACGCCGGTGTCCTCGCCCTTGAGCCAGTGGTCCCACCAGCGCAGGGTCTCCTGGAGGAAGCCGATCGCGGGGCCCGGCGGCAGGCCGCGGTCCGGGTACTGGTGCGACCAGGGCCCGATGAGACCGCGTACGGGCGCGTCGAGGCGTTCGATCAGCCGCAGCACGGTGTCGCGGTACGGGTCGTGCCAGCCGCCGACGGCGAGCACCGCCGCCTTGATCGCGGAGTAGTCCTCGCAGGCGCTGCCGTGCTGCCAGTACGCGTCCCGGGACTGGTGGCCCAGCCAGGTGTGGAGGAAGGGATCGACCGCTTCGAGGCGGTCGGTCCACTGCTTGCGCCAGCCGTCGCCGACCTGCGCGGGGTCCGGCGGCCGGGAGACGAAGGCGAGCATCGTGGCGGCCCAGGCGTGCATGTCGACGGCGAGCAGCGAGCCGCCGATGTAGTGCACGTCGTTGTCGAAGCGGTCGTCCGCCGAGCAGACCGTGACGATCGCCTTCAGCGCCTCGGGCGCGCGGGCCGCGAGCTGGAGGCTGTTGAAGCCGCCCCAGGAGATGCCGAACATGCCGACCTTGCCGGAGCACCAGGGCTGTGCGGCCAGCCACTCGATGACGGCGATGCCGTCGGCCAGCTCGGTCTCGGAGTACTCGTCGGTCGGCATGCCCTCGGAGTTGCCGTGCCCGCGGACGTCCACGCGGACGGAGGCGTAGCCGTGGCCCGCGTAGTAGGGGTGGCGCTGCGCGTCGCGCGGCGCGGTCCAGTCGCTCAGCCGGTAGGGCAGGTATTCGAGGAGGGCCGGCACGGGCTCCGTGCCGTACGGGCGCCAGATACGGGCGTAGAGCTGGGTGCCGTCCGGGAGGGGGATGCGGACGTCCTCCTGGAACGTCCGGTGCGGGAAGTCGGTCCGGATGTGCATGGGGGCAGGTCCAATGAGCGTTAGTGGACGGGGTGCATGGTGCGGCGCAGCCACGGGCCGGCGGCGATCACCGCGAGGCCCACGACGACCGCGAAGCCGCCGTTGAGGCCGAAGTACAGCTCGTCGGAGATCTCGCCGAAGAACTTCACGGCCTGTGCCTGGATGCCGTTGGCCAGGGCGAGCGAGAGGAACCACAGGGCCATCGTCTGGCTGGCGAAGGCGGCGGGCGCGAGCTTGGTCGTCGCGGACATGCCGGTGGTCTCCAGCAGGATGTCGCCGAGGCCGAGCAGCACGAAGGAGATCAGGATCCACCAGGCGGCCATCGTCCAGTCGCCGGTGCGCCCGTGCGTGGCGGGCACCATGACGAGGAAGGACAGGCCGCCCAGGATCACCCCGTAGGCGATCTTGTGCGAGGCGTGCGGCTGGCGCCTGCCGAGCTTGACCCAGACGGCCGCGACGACCGGCGCGAGCAGCACCTCGGCGCCGCCGAGCACCGAGTTGTACCAGGTGGAGGGGAACTCCCAGCCGAGGATCGCGGTGTCGGCATGGTTCGCCGCCAGCAGCGTCATCGTCGAGTACGACTGGAAGAGGACGAAGTTGAAGACGACGGAGGCGGCGAAGAGCACCAGGTAGGGGCGGAGCCGGCCGCGCTCCTCGGCGCTGACCCGGGGGCTGCGGAACATCACCACGAAATAGGCGACGGGCGCGAGCACGGAGATCACCGTCAGGACGTCCACGGTGCGGTCCATGGTGAGCCAGCCGGCCAGGGCCAGGCCCGTGGCGACGGCGGCGACCAGTACGCAGCCGCCGGCGATCAGCCAGGTCGCGCGGCGCATCGCCGACTGCGGGAGGGCGAACTCCGCGCTGTGCTTGCGGCCGGCGAGCCCCTTGCGGCCCGCGATGTACTGGATCAGGCCCAGCGTCATGCCGACCGCGGCGGCCGAGAAGCCCCAGTGCCAGCCCTGCTTCTGGCCCAGCCAGCCGATGATCAGCGGGGCGAGGAAGGCACCGATGTTGATGCCCATGTAGTACAGCGCGAAGCCGGCGTCCCGGCGCTCGTCCTCGGTGGCGTAGAGCTTGCCGACCATGGTCGAGACGTTCGGCTTCAGCAGCCCCGTACCGGCGATGATCAGTCCCAGGCCCACCCAGGTCATGGCGGCCGTGGGCACCGCCATGGAGTAGTGGCCGCAGGCGATGAGGACGCCGCCCCACAGGACCGCGCGGTACGAGCCGAGCATCCGGTCCGCGAGCCAGCCGCCGGCGACCGAGACGAGGTAGACCAGGGTGCCGTAGGCGGCGGTGACCGACGCGGCGGTGTTCTCCGCCATGCCCAGTCCGCCGTGCGCGACCGTGTCGGCGAAGTACAGGACCAGGATGGCCTGCATGCCGAGGAAGGAGAACCGCTCCCAGACCTCCAGGCCCGAGAGGGTCAGCAGGCCTCGTGGGTGGCCGAGGAACGAACGGTCGTCGCGAGGGTGCGGTGGTCCGGACACGGGTGTGGCTCCTGGGGCTGGCGGGCGATTAACTTGCTTCTGCTCTCCGTTCCTCCGAGTGCAAAACCCATGACCTTGGGTGATCAAGAACATACCGGGCCCGGGCCCGCGCGGCCCGTCGGCCGCGGGGACCATGGAGACGGGCGGGCGCTCACGGTGATCGAACTGGGACCGGATACGCTGGCCAATGGTGGAGACAGCGACAGATCGACAATCAGTTTGATCGTCAGCAGACAGGAGTAACCCTCGTGACCGTCGTCGGGCCCTTCGGGCTGAGCGTGCGGGACCAGGCTCTTGAGGCCGATGTCCAGGCCGGGTTGGCGGCTGTCGAGGAGGGCCTGCTGGAGGCCACCAAGAGCGACGTGCCGTTCATCACCGATGCCGCGCAGCATCTCGTCCGCGCAGGTGGCAAGCGCTTCCGGCCGCTGCTGGGAATGCTCGCCGCGCAGTTCGGCGACCCGCACGCCCCGGGCGTGGTGCCCTCGGCCGTGGTCGTGGAGCTGACGCACCTCGCGACGCTGTACCACGACGACGTCATGGACGAGGCCACCGTGCGCCGCGGTGTGCCCAGCGCCAACGCCCGCTGGGACAACTCCGTCGCGGTCCTCACCGGCGACTTCCTCTTCGCCCGCGCCTCGCACATGCTGGCGGACCTGGGCCCGGAGGCGGTCCGCATCCAGGCCGAGGCGTTCGAACGGCTGGTGACCGGCCAGATCCTGGAGACCGCCGGCCCGCGCGACGGCCGCGACCCGGTCGACCACTACCTCGACGTCCTCGCCGGCAAGACCGGTTCGCTGATCGCCGTCGCCTGCCGCTTCGGCGCGATGATGGCCGGGTCCGAGGAGTCCACGGTCAACATCCTCACGCAGTACGGCGAGCGGCTGGGCACCGCCTTCCAGCTCGCCGACGACGTGCTGGACATCGCCAGCGACTCCCACGAGTCCGGCAAGACCCCCGGCACCGACCTGCGCGAAGGCATCCCGACGCTGCCGGTCCTGCACCTCCGGGCGCTCGCCGCTTCGGACCGCGCGACCGACGCCGACCGCGCGCTGGCCGACCTCCTGGAGCAGGACCTCACCGACGACGCCCGGCACGCCGAGGCGCTGGCCGGACTGCGCGCCCACCCCGCCCTGGAGCAGGCCCGCCGCGACACCGTCCGGTACGCGCAGGAGGCCCGCGCGACGCTGGTGCCGCTGCCGGAGTGCCCGGCCAAGACGGCGCTCCAGGAGCTGTGCGACGCGGTGGTGCACCGGGCGGGCTGAGCCCCGCCGCCGGCTTCCCCTCTTCTCAGGGGCGGTCTCATCCTTCAGCAGTACACCGTTCCAGACCCGGGGCTGACGCTTTGTGCTGGCGGATTTGGTGGCATTGACACCACCACGCCACGGCGGAGCGGGCCACAATGAGCCCGAGGTGTGGACGAGTGCATCGGGACGGGACCGCCGCCTACGACGGAGGTAGAGCACATGCCACGGAACGAACCGACACGGATCACCGGCGAATGGGACGACGGAGGGGACCGGCCGCGACGGAGCAAGGTCGTCCGCTACGGCGTTCCGGTCGCGGTGGCGGGGGTGGCGGCAGCGACGATCGGGCTGGTCCCGGCGTTCGCCGGCTCCCCCGACCTGCCGGAGATATCCGCTCAGGACCTCATCGCCAAGGCAGCGGCGTCGGACGTACAGCAGCTGTCCGGCACGGTAAAGATCAGCACCGACCTCGGCCTGCCGGAGCTGCCCGGAGGGATGAGCGCCGGTGCGTTCGGCGGCGCGGGAGGGGACAAGGACGGCGGAGCCGCCGCCCCCAAGGACAAGCTGATGGAGCTGGCCTCCGGCACGCACACGCTGCGGGTGGCCGCCGACGGCGCCGACCGGCAGCGGGTGTCGCTCCTCGACAAGGCCGCCGAGTACAGCCTGGTCCGCAACGGCGACAAGGTATGGGCGTACGACAGCGGCAGCAACACCGCCTTCCGCGCCACCGGCCCGAAGGCCGAGAAGCAGGCGGCGCCGCGGTCGATGGGGGACATGACCCCGCAGAAGCTCGCAGAGCAGGCGCTCGCGGCGGCCGGTGACACCACGTCGGTCACCGTCGACGGCACCGCCAAGGTCGCCGGCCGGGACGCCTACCAGCTGCTGATCAAGCCCAAGCAGTCCGGCTCGACCGTCGGCTCGATCCGCGTCGCGGTGGACGCGCAGAACGGCGTACCGCTGCGCTTCACGCTGGCCCCGAAGAGCGGCGGCGCACCGGTCGTCGAGGCGGGCTTCACCTCCGTGGACTTCGCCGAGCCGGAGGCGGGCACGTTCGCGTTCAAGCCGCCCAAGGACGCGAAGGTCATCGACGGCGACGAGGTCCGTACGCAGCACGACCGCAAGGCCGATGACCTCCCGAACAAGCTGCCCGGCGGCCTGCCGCACGGCCTGGGCGAGGCGGGCGGCCGGGACTCCGGCGGCATGGACGTCATCGGCCACGGCTGGACCGCGATCGCGAAGATCGACGGCGGCGGCAAGGGCCAGGGCGAGAAGGCGGCCCCCGGGGGCAAGCCGGGCGCGGCCGGCGACGCCGCCAAGTTCCTGGACTCGATGGGTGAGAAGGTGACCGGCTCGTTCGGCTCCGGTCACGTCTTCAGCACCCGTCTGGTGAACGCCCTGATGACGGACGACGGCACGGTGTACGTCGGCGCCGTCGACCGGCAGACCCTGGTCAAGGCGGCGAACGCGGCGAAGTGACCGCGGTGGAGCGACTGCGGTGAAGTGACCGCGGTGGAGTGACCGCGGTGGCGGTACTCGGCCACCACCCGGTGGTCCCGGCGGACGGCCGGAGGGCGCGGCCCGCGCTTCTGCGCGGCAGCGCCCTTCGGCCCGGCTCACAGTGGGGGAGCGCATGGCGCCACCGTCGTCGGACGGGGACCGTGGAGCGAACGGGGACCGTGGAGCGGCTCCGGAGGCCGGCACGGAGCGGGAGAGCGGCACGGAGCGGGAGGCCGGCTGGGACCCGGAGGGCGGCCGGGAACCGGCGGGCGGCGCCGCTTGTCCGCCCGTCATCGAGACGCGCGGGCTGACCAAGACGTACGGGAGCGGCCGGCCGGCCGTCGAGGGGCTCGACCTGTCCGTGCCGCCCGGCAGCATCTTCGGCTTCCTCGGCCCCAACGGCTCCGGCAAGACCACCACCATCCGCATGCTGATGGGGCTCATCCGGCCGACAGAGGGCAGCGCCCGGCTGCTCGGCGAGCCGATGCCCGCGGCCGCGCGGCGGGTGCTGCCCAGGGTCGGCGCGCTCATCGAGGGCCCGGCCCTCTACGGCTTCCTCACCGGCCGGGCCAACCTGCTGCGGTACGACGCCGCCGATGCGACCGCCGACCCCCGCACCCGGCAGGCGCGAGTGGCCGCGGCCCTGGAACGGGTCGGCCTGGCCGCCGCTGCCGGCAAGCGGGCCCGCGCGTACTCGCTCGGCATGAAGCAGCGGCTCGGGCTCGCCGCCGCCCTGCTCCAGCCCCGCGACCTGCTGATCCTGGACGAGCCGACCAACGGCCTGGACCCGCAGGGCATGCGCGAGATCCGCGGCCTGGTGCGCGAACTGGCCGCCGACGGCACGACCGTCTTCCTCTCCTCCCACCTCCTGGACGAGATCGAGCAGGTCTGTACGCACGCCGCGGTGATGTCCCGCGGCCGGCTGATCACCCAGGGCACGGTCGCCGGACTCGCGGCCGGAGCGCGCGGCCGGCTGGCCGTCACCACCCCGGACACCGCGGACGCCGTACGGGTCCTCAAGGAGCAGGGCCTCGCCGACCTCGTGGTCACCGGGGACCGGGTGACGGGTGAGCTGCCGCCGGGGCCGGGCGGGGAGGAGCCGGATCCGGCCGAACTGAACGCCGCGCTCGTCGCGGCCGGGGTACGCGTCCGCGGCTTCGGGACCGAACGCGCCTCACTGGAGGACGTCTTCGTGGCACTGACGGGGGAGGGCTTCGATGTCGCGGACTGACACGGCGGTGCGGGGGAAGGGGCGGGGCCAGGCGCGGATGCCGGACCGGGCGGCGGACGGGGAACCGGGCGCGCCGGGCGTACGCACGCCACGCGCCCTGTGGTCGCTCGGCCTGCTGCGCAACGAGCTCGGTACGACGTTCCGGCGGCGCCGCACGCTCATGCTGCTCGCCGTACTGGCCTGCGTACCGGTCCTGGTCGGGATCGCGGTACGGGTCCAGACCGCGGACGGCGGGCGGGGTGGCCCGGCCTTCATCTCGCTGGTGACCAACAACGGCCTCTTCCTGGTCTTCACCTCGCTCGCGGCCACGCTCCCGGTGTTCCTGCCGATGGCGCTGGCGGTGGTCGCCGGGGACGCGGTCGCGGGCGAGGCGGGCGCCGGGACGCTGCGGTACCTGCTGGTCGCGCCGGCCGGGCGGACCCGCCTGCTGCTCGTCAAGTACGTCACCGCGCTGGTGTTCTCGCTGGCCGCGACCCTGGTGGTGGCGGCCTCCGCGCTGGCCGTCGGCGCGCTGCTGTTCCCGCTGGGCGAGGTCACGCTGCTGTCCGGTACGGCCGTGCCGTTCGCCGAGGGCCTGCTGCGGGCGCTCGCCGTCGCGGGCACGGTCGCGCTGTCGCTGACCGGGGTGGCGGCACTGGGCCTGTTCGTCTCCACGCTCACCGGGAGCGGGATCGCGGCGATGGCGACGACGGTGGGGCTGGTGGTCACCGCGCAGATCCTGGACACCATCCCCCAGCTGGCGCCCGTACAGCCCTACCTCTTCCCGCACTACTGGCTGAGCTTCGCCGACCTGCTGCGCGACCCGGTCTACTGGGACGACATCCGCACCAACCTGGGCCTCCAGGCGGTCTACGTACTGGTCTTCGGCACGGCGGCGTGGGCCCGCTTCACCACGCGGGACGTGACGGCCTGAGGGGCGGCGTGCGGTGCGGGGATCGGAGCGGGCCGGGGCGCGAGGGCGCGGGGCCCGGCTCCCGTCTCCCGGCTTCGGCCGGTCACGGCTTGACGGGGGACGGCGTCGTGGCCGGTTCGGAGCCGGCCGAGTCGTGAGATCGCGGCCCCCGGAGCTCCCGGCCCCCGGCCGGTCATGGCTTGGCGGGCGACGGCGTCGGCTCGGCGGTCGATCCGGCTGCCGACGTGGTGGTCGGCTCGGCGGCGGTGCCGACCGCCTCCGCCACGGCCTCCGGGCCGGCGCCCTCCGCCACCGCTTCGGCGGCCGAGGCGCGGGCGGCGGCCAGCGCGGCCCGGGACGAGCGGGCCGTGCGCAGCGCGTCCCAGGTCAGGACGGCCAGGGCCAGCCACACCAGGGCGAAGCCCGCCCAGCGCTCGGGCGGCATCGTCTCGTGGAAGACGGTGAGGCCCAGCACGAACTGGAAGGTCGGCGCGAGGTACTGGAGCATGCCGAGCACCGACAGCGGCAGCCGGACCGCGGCCATGCCGAAGGCGATCAGCGGCAGCGCGGTGGCGAGGCCGCTGCCCGCGAGCAGCGCGGCCTGGCCGATACCGCCGTTGACGAGGCCGGACTCGCCGCGCACGCCGAGCAGCACGAGGCAGGCCAGCGCGGGCAGGAACTGGATCACCGTCTCCGTGCTGAACCCCTCGATGCCGCCGAGCTTGATCCCCTTCTTCACCAGGCTGTACGTGGCGAAGGAGAACGCGAGCGCGAGCGCGATCCACGGCACCCGGCCGTACGCGATGGCCATGATCAATACCGCCAGCGTGCCGACGCCCACCGCGGTCCACTGCAGCGGGCGCAGCCGCTCGCGCAGGAAGAGCACGCCGAAGGCGATGCTGACCAGCGGGTTGATGAAGTAGCCGAGGGACGCCTCCAGCACGTGGCCGGTGTTGACCGCCCAGATGTAGAGGTACCAGTTGACCGAGATGACGGCGGCCGCGATCACGATCAGGCCGAGCCGCTTCGGCTCCCGCAGCAGCGGGCGTATCCACGACCAGCGGCGCAGCGCGGCCAGCATGACGAGGGCCACCGGCAGCGACCAGGCCATCCGGCTGGCCAGGATCTCGGTGGCGGAGGCGGCGGACAGCAGGTGCCAGTAGAGGGGGAGGAAGCCCCACAGGCCGTACGCGACGAAGCCGTAGACCAGGCCGGTGCGCTGGTCGGACTGAGCGGGCAAGGGTTCCTCCTGGGCGGGGCGGACGCGGTACGGCGCGGCACTCCGAAAGGTAGCGCCGCTCGCCCCGCCTGTCATTCCCGTATCTCAAATACGGTAGTTACAGATCCGGATCCGGGCAGGGGTCGCCGGGGATCAGTGGGTGAGAGGCCCCTGCCGGAGGCCGCCGGGGGCCGACGGGGACCAGCGGGGGGGCAGGCCACACGCGCGACTGCCCGGGACCGGTACGCGAACCGGTCCCGGGCAGCCGGGAGAACGCGGCGGCCGTGGCCGCCCCGCAGGGCGTCAGCCGACGACCGTCCAGGTGTCGTTGCCGGCGAGCAGGGTGGCGAGGTCGCCCTTGCCCTTCTGCTCTATGGCGGCGTCCAGCTGGTCGCTCATCTCCGTGTCGTAGACGGGCCGGTCCACGCTGCGCAGCACGCCGATGGGCGTGTGGTGCAGGGTGTCCGCGTCGGCGAGTCGGGAGAGGGCGAAGGCCGTGGTGGGGGAGGGGTTGTGCGCGTCGTGCACCAGCACGCCCGCGGTGCCCTCCTGGGTGACGTCGACGACCCGCAGGTCGCCCGTGGCCGGGTCGCGCACGACGCCCTTGGAGCCCAGGCCGTCCTCGGCGGGGGCGCCGAACCGGATCGGCTGCCCGTGCTCCAGCCGGATCACGGCCTCCTGCGCCTGCTCCTTGTCCTTGAGCGCCTCGAACGCGCCGTCGTTGAAGATGTTGCAGTTCTGGTAGATCTCCACCAGCGCCGTGCCCGGATGTTCCGCGGCCTGGCGGAGCACCGAGGTGAGGTGCTTGCGGTCGGAGTCGACGGTGCGCGCCACGAAGGACGCCTCGGCGCCGATCGCCAGCGAGATCGGGTTGAAGGGCGCGTCCAGCGACCCCATCGGCGTCGACTTGGTGATCTTGCCGACCTCGGAGGTGGGCGAGTACTGCCCCTTGGTCAGCCCGTAGATCCGGTTGTTGAACAGCAGGATCTTGAGGTTGACGTTCCGCCGCAGGGCGTGGATGAGGTGGTTGCCGCCGATGGAGAGCGCGTCGCCGTCACCGGTGACCACCCACACCGACAGGTCGCGCCGGGACGAGGCGAGGCCCGTGGCGATGGCCGGGGCACGCCCGTGGATGGAGTGCACCCCGTAGGTGTTCATGTAGTACGGGAAGCGGGAGGAACAGCCGATGCCGGAGACGAAGACGATGTTCTCCTTCGCCAGGCCGAGCTCGGGCATGAAGCCCTGCACGGCGGCGAGGATGGCGTAGTCGCCGCAGCCGGGGCACCAGCGCACTTCCTGATCGGACTTGAAGTCCTTCATGGACTGCTTGGCCTCGGCCTTGGGCACCAGGGAAAGCGCCTCGATCTGCGACGCACCCTCCGCGATCGTCTCAGTCATTGATGGCCTCCTTCGGGCCCTGCTTCATTACCTCTTGGAGGTGGGCGGCGAGCTGCTCCGCCTTGAACGGCATCCCGCTCACCTGGGTGTGCGACTGGGCGTCCACGAGGAACTTGGCCCGCAGCAGCGTCGCGAGCTGGCCCAGGTTCATCTCGGGGACGACCACCTTGTCGTAACGCCCCAGCACCGCACCGAGATTCCCCGGGAAGGGGTTGAGGTGCCGCAGATGGGCCTGGGCGATCTCACCGCCGGCGCGGCGCACCCGGCGCACGGCCGCGGTGATCGGCCCGTACGTCGAACCCCAGCCGATGACCAGGGTGTCGGCGGTGCCCGAGGGGTCGTCGACCTCCAGGTCGGGCACCTCGATGCCGTCGACCTTGGCCTGCCGGGTACGGACCATGAAGTCGTGGTTGGCCGGGTCGTAGGAGATGTTGCCCGTGCCGTCCTGCTTCTCGATGCCGCCGATGCGGTGCTCCAGGCCCGGCGTACCGGGCACCGCCCACGGGCGGGCCATGGTCTGCGGGTCGCGCTTGTACGGCCAGAAGACCTCGGTGCCGTCCGCCAGCTCGTGGTTGGCCGAGGTGGCGAACTGCACGCGCAGATCGGGCAGTTCGTCGACCTCCGGGATGCGCCACGGCTCGGAGCCGTTGGCCAGGTAGCCGTCGGAGAGCAGGAAGACCGGCGTGCGGTACGTCAGTGCGATACGGGCCGCGTCCAGGGTCGCGTCGAAGCAGTCCGCCGGGGTGCGCGGCGCCACGATCGGCACCGGCGCCTCGCCGTTGCGCCCGTACATCGCCTGGAGCAGGTCGGCCTGCTCGGTCTTGGTCGGCAGGCCCGTCGACGGTCCGCCGCGCTGGATGTCCACGATCAGCAGCGGCAGTTCCAGGGAGACGGCCAGGCCGATCGTCTCCGACTTCAGCGCCACGCCCGGGCCCGAGGTGGTCGTCACGGCGAGCGCGCCGCCGAACGCCGCGCCCAGCGCCGCGCCGATGCCCGCGATCTCGTCCTCCGCCTGGAACGTCCGCACACCGAAGTTCTTGTGCTTGGACAGCTCGTGCAGGATGTCGGAGGCCGGGGTGATCGGGTACGAGCCGAGGTAGACGGGCAGGTCCGCCTGGCGACCCGCGGCGACCAGGCCGTAGGACAGCGCGAGGTTGCCGGAGATGTTCCGGTACGTACCCGTCGGGAACGCCTTCGTCGCGGGCGCGACCTCGTAGGAGACCGCGAAGTCCTCCGTGGTCTCACCGAAGTTCCAGCCCGCCCGGAACGCGGTGACGTTGGCCTCCGCGATCTCCGGCTTCTTGGCGAACTTCTGCCGCAGGAACGCCTCGGTGCTCTCCGTCGGGCGGTGGTACATCCACGACAGCAGGCCGAGCGCGAACATGTTCTTGGAGCGCTCGGCCTCCTTCCGGGAGAGACCGAAGTCCTTGAGGGCCTCGATGGTCAGCGTCGTGAGCGGCACCGGGTGGACGTTCCACGCCTCCAGCGAGCCGTCCTCCAGCGGGTTGGTGGTGTAACCGACCTTCGCCATCGGGCGCTTGGTGAACTCGTCGGTGTTCACGATGATGTCCGCGCCGCGCGGCACGTCCGCGAGGTTGGCCTTCAGCGCCGCGGGGTTCATCGCGACCAGGACGTTCGGCGCGTCACCCGGCGTGAGGATGTCGTGGTCGGCGAAGTGCAGCTGGAAGCTGGAGACGCCGGGCAGCGTGCCGGCGGGGGCACGGATCTCGGCGGGGAAGTTCGGCAGCGTGGACAGGTCGTTGCCGAACGAGGCCGTCTCGGAGGTGAACCGGTCACCCGTGAGCTGCATGCCGTCACCGGAGTCGCCCGCGAACCGGATGATGACCCGGTCCAGCCGGCGGACCTCCTTGCCGGCGCCGTTCTCCGTCGCGGGGGTGTGCGGCCGTTCCCCCGCGAGTGCACCGTCGGTCTTGTCGGCTGGGCTACTGACCTGGCTGGTCACTGCTTCGGACCTCCCTCGGGGCCTTGGGTGTCCCCGCCGTGGGCAGGGCATCCGGGACGCATCGTGCGGACCTGTCGTCCCACGGCCATCGTACGTCTGTAAGGGTCGCCTTCCTGGAGGCGATCACATGGTGGACGTGAAAATGAGACGCCGTGCTCGCATCGTGGACGCGCGAGCGAGGTGCCGCTCTGTCGTACTTCGTCATGAATTATCCGCCCCCCGCGGCTTCTTCTGTAGACGCTCCGTGCTTCAACGCTGGTTCAGCGCTCCGTACTCCGTGCCGGAGTGACGCCCCCCGCACCGGCGCCATTGACTGACAGGGTGTCAGGCGATCAGGAATTGAGGTAGGTGAGTACCGCAAGCACACGGCGGTGATCCCCGTCACTCGGGGCCAGGCCAAGTTTGAGGAAGATGTTGCTGACGTGCTTCTCCACCGCGCCGTCGCTCACCACCAGCTGCCGGGCTATCGCGGAGTTCGTCCGGCCCTCGGCCATCAGTCCCAGCACCTCACGCTCCCGCGGCGTGAGACCGGCCAGTACGTCCTGCTTACGGCTGCGGCCCAGCAACTGGGCGACGACCTCGGGGTCGAGGGCCGTGCCGCCCTCCGCCACCCGCACCACCGCGTCGACGAACTCACGCACTTCTGCTACCCGGTCCTTGAGCAGATAGCCGATGCCCCGGCTCGAACCGGCCAGCAGCTCCGTCGCGTACTGCTCCTCCACGTACTGCGACAGCACCAGTACTCCCAGGTCGGGGTGGTCCCGACGGAGCCGGATCGCGGCGCGCACCCCCTCGTCCGTATGTGTCGGTGGCATACGGACGTCCGCGACGACCACATCCGGCGCCTCCCCGCCGTCCGCCAGCTCCCCGATGACCTTGATCAACGCCTCGGCGTCCCCCACACCCGCGACGACCTCGTGCCCCCGGTCCGTCAGCAGCCGCGTCAGCCCTTCTCTCAGCAGCACCGAGTCCTCGGCGATGACCACCCGCACGCTGTTCTCCACGATCTCGGCTCCCCCACCCCGTTCTGGTTCGACGCTTTTCAGCATCCCAGGATTCGGACGCACGCGTCGGATCACCGTGCGGGTTGTGGATAACTCGGAATGGCCGGTTGTGGACGGCCGCGCCGGCGGGCGAAAAGCCGTACGATCACCGGCCCGCGGGCGCGGTACGCCGAACGGCGGAGGCAGGTGTTCCCCCTCCGCCGCGCGAAGCGCCACCCGCCCCGGCCGGCCGATTCCCCCCGGTGTCAGTCGCGCCAGGGCAGCTCCGCCGTGACCGCCGTCGGCCCGCCCGTCGGCGAGTCGACGACCAGCAGTCCGTCCACCGCGTCCAGCCGCTCGGCCAGCCCCGCCAGACCGCTGCCCGATCCGGTGTGCGCGCCGCCCCGGCCGTCGTCGGACACCAGCACCATCAGCCGGTCCTCGGCCCGCCACACGTCGACCGACGCGCTGTCCGCGGCCGCGTGCTTGGAGACGTTCTGCAGCAGTTCGGAGACGGTGAAGTACGCGATGCCCTCGATCGCAGCGGCGGGGCGCGCCGTCAGGTCCACGCTCACCTCCACCGGCACGGTGCAGCGCGCGGCGAGCGCCGAGAGCGCGGGGCCCAGGCCGCGGTCGGTGAGGATCGCCGGGTGGATGCCGCGGGCCAGGTCGCGCAGCTCCTGGAGCGCGATCTTCACCTCGCCGTGCGCCTCGTCCACCATGCGGGCCGCCGCGTCCGGGTCCTCCTGGAGCTTCTCCTTGGCCAGCCCCAGGTCCATGGCCAGCGCCACGAGGCGGGCCTGCGCCCCGTCGTGCAGGTCGCGTTCGATGCGCCGCAGGTCGGCCGCCGCGGTATCGGACACCGCTGTACGGTCCGACTCCAGCTCCGTGACCCGGTCGGCCAGCCGCGAGGGGCCGAGCAGTCCGTGCACCAGCAGCCGGTCCACCTGGCTCAGGCCGCGCACCGCGCCGCCCCACGCCAGCACCAGCAACAGGCCGGCGGCGCTGGTCACGGCCATCTCGCCGGGGGTGTCCAGATAGCTGCCGTGCGTCCCGTCGCCGTAGAGCTGGAGGCCGTCCTGGCCGAGGTACATCGGGAAGGTCCAGCGCCACAGCGGGTACGTGAGGAGGCCCCAGCCGGCCGACCACAGCGTCACCGAGACGGAGAACGCGAAGACGGCCCACGGGAAGTGCAGCAGGCAGTAGAGGAAGTGCCGCCAGGACACCCCGCTCTTGAGGACGCCGCCCACCCAACTCATGAGACCCGGCCGGGCGGTCCGCACGGGCTCCGGGGCGCGGACGTCCAGCCCGAGCAGGGCCCGCGCCCGTACCCGCTCCACGGCGCCGAGACCGCGGCAGCCGGCGAGGCCGGCGGCCAGCACCGGTATCCCGAGGAAGGTGACCAGCAGCCCCGCGCCGAGCGAGAACATCGTGACCGCGTAGCTGAACATCACGACGGCGATCGGCAGACCGAGCAGCAGGTGCAGGAACTCCCGCCAGGTACGGCCGGAGAAGGGCGCGCGCAGTACGAAGGGGATGCGGCCCGTGCCGCGCCCTTCGGGGGCGTGCGGTGCCCGGGGTGTCGGGCCGTATGCGGTGTCCATGGTGTCTCGTCCCGTCCGTTCTGCCGGTGTGCGGCGCTTGTGGTCGCCCTCGGATGCCGGGTGGCGGGCGCTTCGGTGGTGGCGTACGTCCACCTTGTCCGTTCCGGACCGCAGGGGACATGGAGCCGGTCGGCGTCTTGAACCTCGGGTTTTCCCCACCCCGCGCGGCAGCGGTCGTCAGGGCGCGCTGCGCCACGGCAGTTCGGCCGTGACCTGCGTCGGCCCGCCCGCCGGCGAGTCGAGGACGAACAGCCCGTCCACCGAGCCGAGCCGGTCGGCCAGGCCGGCCAGCCCGCTGCCCGCGTCCAGCCGCGCCCCGCCGCGCCCGTCGTCGCGCACCTGGAGCAGCAGCCGGTCCCCGGACCGCCACACCTCCACGGAGGCGCTGCGCGCGGCCGCGTGCTTGGAGACGTTCTGCAGCAGTTCGGAGACGGTGAAGTACGCGATGCCCTCGATGGCCGGCGCGGGCCGCGCCCCGATGTCCACCGTGACGGTGACCGGCACCGTGCAGCGCGCCGCGAGCGCCGACAGGGCCGGTCCGATGCCGCGGTCGGTGAGGATCGCCGGGTGGATGCCGCGGGCCAGGTCGCGCAGCTCCTGAAGGGCCAGCTTCACCTCGCCGTGCGCCTCGTCCACCATGCGGGCCGCCGCGTCCGGGTCCTCCAGCAGCTTCTCCTTGGCCAGCCCGAGGCCCATGGCCAGCGCCACGAGGCGGGCCTGCGCGCCGTCGTGCAGGTCGCGTTCGATGCGCCGCAGATCGGCCGCCGCGGTGTCCACGACCGTGCCCCGCCCCGACTCCAGCTCCGCGATCCGCCGCTCCAGCTCGTCGGAGGGCGACAGCAGCCCCCGTACCAGCGCCCGGTCCACGTTCGACAGCCAGCGCGCCAGCCACGGCAGCGCCGGCCAGGCCACGAACAGCGACACGAAGGTCAGCGTGAAGGTGAGGACGCCCCAGGGCAGCCGCACGAAGGCGTGCAGCGCGTGCCGCCAGCCGACCGGGTCCTTCAGATGCGCCCACAGCCAGGGGAAGAAGCCCGGCTCCCGGACGAGCGGCGGGCTCGGCCGGTCGACGCGCACCCCGAGGAGCACGCGGGCCCTGGCCCGCTCCAGCCTCCCGTACTGCCGGCAGCCCAGCAGGACCAGTGCGAGCAGCGGCAGCCCGATGACCGTGACCGACAGCCCCAGGCTCGCCACGAGGCAGCCGACCAGCAGCCCGAAGGCCACCACGGCCACCGGCAGGTTGCACAGCAGATGCGCGATCTCCCGCCAGGTGGCCGCGCTCAGGGCCGCGCGGGGCGGGGGCGGGGCCGGGGCCACGCCGTCGTCGGGGCCGGCATCGGCGCGTGTGCCCGGGTCGGAGGTCACCGTCATGCCGGTCAGCTTGCCGGGACGCGCGGCCCGGTGCCATGGGGTGGATAGGTGGGGCGAAGTGGGGATATCCCCACCTTCCCGCAGATGGGACTGCTCGTCCGGAGCCGCGCAGGGCCTAGACTCCCGTGCGTACAGATCGTCGAAAAAGTTCGGCGAAAGCGGTTGCAGAGGGGTGGCCGGGCGCCTACGGGGCGTGAAGGCGGCCCGCTGCACACGAGCAGTCAGGGAGCGAGGGGCGGACGTGCCGGACACGACCGTACGCACCATCAGCGCCGCGGACTACTTCCAGGGCTATTCGGCCGTCGGGCTCATCGCCGTGATCGGTGTGCTCTTCGTGGCCGTGGCCTTCGGGGCGGGCCGGCTGATGCGTCCAGTGGTGCCCACACCCGAGAAGCTGCTCACGTACGAGTGCGGCGTGGACCCCGTGGGGGAGGGCTGGGCGCACACCCAGGTCCGCTACTACGTCTACGCGTTCCTGTACGTCATCTTCGCCGTCGACTCGATCTTCCTTTTCCCCTGGGCGACGGTCTACGCCGCCCCTGGCTTCGGCGGCATCACGCTGGTGGAGATGTTCATCTTCCTCGGCTTCCTCGCCGTCGGCCTGCTCTACGCATGGAAGAAGGGCGTCCTGGAATGGACGTGACCCCCGCCTCCGCGGCCAACGGAGCCTCGCCGGGCCCCGAGCTCCTGCCCGAGCCGCGCCGCCTCGGCCCGCTGGCCCGCCTGGCCCCCGAACCGATGAAGGTGGTCCTGAACTGGGGCCGCCGCTACAGCCTGTGGGTCTTCAACTTCGGGCTCGCCTGCTGCGCGATCGAGTTCATCGCCGCCTCCATGGCGCGCCACGACTTCATCCGGCTCGGCGTGATCCCGTTCGCGCCCGGCCCGCGCCAGGCCGACCTGATGGTCGTGTCCGGCACGGTCACGGACAAGATGGCGCCCGCGGTGAAGCGGCTGTACGAGCAGATGCCCGAGCCGAAGTACGTGATCTCCTTCGGGGCCTGCTCCAACTGCGGCGGCCCGTACTGGGACTCGTACTCCGTCACCAAGGGCGTCGACCAGATCATCCCGGTGGACGTCTACGTACCGGGCTGCCCGCCGCGCCCCGAAGCGCTGCTCCAGGGCATCCTCAAGCTCCAGGAGAAGATCGCCCGCGAGTCGCTGGGCGAGCGCTACGGCCACGGCGGCAAGGCCGTCAAGGCGGGCAAGCGCGCCGGCCGGGCGTCCACCGAGGCGCTGCGCAGCGGCCTGGTCGCCCCGCCGGCGCCGCCCGCCGCGACGGGCCGGCCGTCGGCCGAACAGCCGGATGCCGGGCAGCCGGACGCCGGGCGACAGACCACCGAGCAGCCGCCGTCCGAGCAGACCGGGGAGGACACCCGATGACGGCCCAGCCGCCAGAGCCGGGCACGCCCGAGGAGCCGACGGGCGCGGCACCTGAGGGTGCGTCGGGCACGGCCCCCGAGAAGGCGAAGGACACCGCACCTGAGAAGGCGACGGGCGCGGCCCCCGAAGGGGCGTCCGCCGAAGCGCCCGAGGGCGACGGGACCGCCGAGGCCCCGCCCGCTCCTCCCGCCCCTCCCGTGGGATGGCTGCCGGAGTCGGCCGAGCAGATCTTCGGTGCCGGTGCCACGGCCGAGGAGGCGTACGGCCTGCTCACCGTCGACGTACCGGCAACCGCCTGGACCGACGCGCTGACCGCCGCCCGGGACGCCCTGGGCTGCACGTACTTCGACTGGCTGAGCGCAGTCGACGAGCCGGGCACCGGCTTCCGCGTCTGCGCGCACGTCGCCGACGTGTCCCGCCCCGGCGGGGCCCGGCGGCTCCTCGTACGGACGACTGTGCCGCACGAGAAGGCCGTACTGCCCACGGCGATCGACGTGTACGCCGGCGCCGGCTGGCACGAGCGTGAGACGCACGAGATGTTCGGCGTGGAGTTCGCCGGCCACCCGGGCCTCACGCCGCTGCTGCTGCCCGAGAACTTCGAAGGCCACCCGCTGCGCAAGGACTTCGTGCTCGCCGCGCGGGTCGCCAAGGCGTGGCCGGGTGCCAAGGAGCCCGGCGAGTCCGAGCACGGCGGCCCCAAGCGCCGCCAGATGCTGCCGCCGGGCGTCCCCGACCCGAACGAGTGGGGCCCGCTCAAGGGCCAGCTGCCGCCCGCTCCGGCCCGTCCGGCACGCGGTGCCGCCCGCGGCGCCCGAGCGGCCGGCGGTGCCGGTGCCGTGGGGCGTGCCGGGGCCGGCCGGGCGGCCGGCGCGGGCCGGGAGGCGGCGGCCGGTGCGGCCGGCGAGCGTCCGGCCCGCCGGACGCGCAGCGCGAGCGCCGGTTCGGCGAGTCAGCAGGCCGCGGCGGCCACCGAGAAGCCCGAGTCCAAGGGCGTCGAGCCGCCGAAGGACACGGAGGCCCCGAAGGCCGCCGAGGCCGCCAAGGAAGCGGCGGCCGACCCGGCCCGTACGCCTGAGGCCCGTACGCCGGAGGCCCGTACGCCTGAGGCCGGTGCGCCCGAGACCGGTGCGGCGGCGTCCGCCCCGCGGACTGCTCCGCGCTCCTCGGACGCACCGTGGCACCATGCGCGTCCCGCGTTCGAGGCGAAGGCCTCCGGGGCCGAGCCCTCCGGGGCGGAACCCTCGGGGACCGAACCCTCCAAGGCGGAGTCCCCCGAGGCACAGCCCGCAAAGGCGGCCTCCGAAGAGGCCCCTGAGGAGGCCCCCAAGAAGGACGCCCCCGAGGACGAGGGCGGCGCTTCCGAGGACGCGCCGGCCGACGCACCCGAAGGCACCGCCCGGCCCGAAGGCGCCCACGGCGCCACCCGCACCGACGACGAGACTGGAGGCGGCACCGCATGAGTGACACGCTCGCGATCGTGCTCCGCGTGCTCGCCGTCTTCGTGGTCTTCCTCGTCTTCCCGCTGGTCATCGGGCAGACCGAACACAAGGTCATGGCGCACATGCAGGGCCGTCTCGGCCCGATGTACGCCGGCGGCTTCCACGGCTGGGCGCAGCTGGTCGCCGACGGCGTGAAGTTCGCGCAGAAGGAAGACATCGTCCCGACGGGCGCCGACCGCAGGATCTTCCAGCTCGCGCCGGCCGTCGCCCTGCTGCCGTACCTCCTCGTGCTGATCGCCATCCCGGTCGGCCCGGGCAACGCGGTCGGACAGGCGCTCGACGCGGGCGTCTTCTTCGTGCTCGCGGTGATGGGCGTCGGCGTCCTCGGCTCCCTCATGGCGGGCTGGGCGTCGGCGAACAAGTTCTCGCTGCTCGGCGGTCTCCGTACGGCCGCGCAGCTGCTGGCGTACGAGCTGCCGATGCTGCTCGCCGCCGCGTCCGTCGCGATGGCCGCGGGCACGCTGTCGCTGCCCGGCATCCTCGACGCCTTCCACTGGTGGTGGGTGCCGTGGCAGATCGTCGGCGGCCTGGTGTTCTTCACGGCCGGGCTCGCGGAGCTGCAGCGCCCGCCGTTCGACATGCCGGTGGCCGACTCGGAGATCATCTTCGGCGCGTACACCGAGTACACCGGTCTCCGCTTCGCGCTCTTCCTGCTCGCGGAGTACGCCGGCATCGTCGTGCTCTGCGCGCTGACCGCGGTCCTCTTCCTGGGCGGCTGGCACGGTCCCTTCGGCGCCGACGGACTCGGCTGGCTCTGGATGCTGCTGAAGACCGTCGTCCTGGCCTTCGGCGTCATCTGGCTCCGGGTCAGCTATCCGCGCCTGCGCGAGGACCAGCTGCAGAAGCTCGCCTGGACCTGCCTCATCCCGCTCGCTCTCGCCCAGATCGCCCTCACCGGCGTCATCAAGGTGGTGACCTCCTAAATGTCCCGCCCGTCGCCCGACCACCACCCCTCAACGACGCCCTCCGGGCGGCCCCGTTCGTTCCCCGGTTCCGGCCTCGCCAAAGGGCTGGCCGTCACCCTCCGCACGATGACCAGGCGCACGGTCACCGAGCAGTATCCGGACGTCCAGCCCGAGCTGGCGCCCCGTACCCGTGGTGTCATCGGGCTGTTCGAGGAGAACTGCACGGTCTGCATGCTGTGCGCCCGTGAGTGCCCGGACTGGTGCATCTACATCGACTCCCACAAGGAGACCGTGCCGCCGGCCGCCCCCGGGGGCCGCGAGCGCAGCCGTAACGTGCTCGACCGCTTCGCCATCGACTTCTCGCTGTGCATGTACTGCGGGATCTGCATCGAGGTGTGTCCGTTCGACGCCCTCTTCTGGTCGCCGGAGTTCGAGTACGCCGAGACCGACATCCACGAACTGACCCACGAGCGCGACAAGCTGCGCGAGTGGATGTGGACGGTGCCCGAGCCGCCCGCGCTCGACCCGGGCGCTGAGCAGCCCAAGGAGATCACCGCCGCGCAGAAGGCCGCCGACAAGCTGGCCGCCCAGCAGGCCAAGGAGGCCGAGGAGGCCCGGCAGGCCGCCGAGCAGGCCGGCGGGTCCGGCCCGGCCGAGGGGGAGGAAGCGTGACGCTCGCCGCCGCAAGCCACGGCTTCCTGACGCCCAGCGGCGTGGAGATCGCGTTCCTCCTCGTCGGCCTGGTCACGCTCGGCGCGGCCGTGGTCACCGTCACCACCAAGCAGCTGGTGCACGCCGCCCTGTGGCTGGTGGTCGCCCTCGGCGGGATCGCCGTGGAGTACCTCCTGCTCACCGCGGAGTTCATCGCGTGGGTACAGGTGCTCATCTACGTCGGTTCCGTGGTCGTCCTCCTCCTCTTCGGACTGATGCTGACCAGGGCGCCCATCGGCCGGTCCCCGGACGCCGACTCCGGCAACCGCTGGGCCGCGCTCCTGGTGGCCGTGGCCTCCGCCGCGGTCCTCGTCTGGGTCGTCGTCGACGCCTTCCGGGCGTCCTGGATCGACCTCGATGCCGTCCAGGGCTCCACCGAGGTCTCCGGGCGCAGCCTCTTCCAGCACTGGGTGCTGCCCTTCGAGGCGCTGTCCGTGCTCCTGCTGGCCGCCCTCGTCGGCGCGATCGTCCTGTCCCGCAAGGACGGGGCGGACACGCCGGACGGCCGGTCCGTACCGGGCGCCGCCGCGGGCACCGTGCCCGACTCCGCACGCCGAGAGGGACAGCGCTGATGCATCTCGCCTACCCCGCCGTCCTCGCCGTCCTCCTCTTCTGCGTCGGCCTCTACGGCGTCCTCGCCCGGCGCAACGCGATCCTGGTCCTGATGTCCGTCGAGCTGATGCTCAACGCCGTCAACCTCAACCTCGTCGCCTTCGACGTCTGGCTGCGCGACGCCCTGCACGCCGGCCAGGCGCTCACCCTCTTCACGATCGCCGTCGCCGCCGCCGAGATCGGCATCGGCCTCGCGATCGTCCTGCTCGTGTACCGCAACCGCGGCAGCTCCGACGTCGACCGGCTCACCGACCTCGCCGAGCGCCCCACCGGAGACGGCACGGACGAGCGCGCGCACCACCCGTCCGACCAGCAGGCGGAGGCCGCCGCGTGACGACCACGACCACCGCCGTCCTCGTCCCCCTCCTGCCGTTCCTCGGCGCCGCCTTCGGCCTCCTCCTGGGACGGCGCGCGCCCGGTTTCGTGCGGCCGCTGGCCGTCCTGCCGACCCTCGCCGCGGCCGCGCTGGCCGTCGTCGTGGCCGTACGGCAGGGCGGGGGAGCGGCCGTCGACGCCGCGACGGAGCTGACCCCGACCGGCTCGGTCCCCATCGAGCTGGCCCTGCACATCGACGGCTTCGCCGCCCTGGTGGCGGTGCTCGTCGGCACCGTCGCCACGTGCGTGCACATCTACTCCACCGGCTATCTGCGCGACGACCCGCGCTACGCCTCCTACGCCGCGCTGGTCTCCCTCTTCACCTCCGCGATGCTGCTCGTCGTCTACTCCGGCGACCTGATGGTGCTGCTGGTCGGCTGGGAGATCATGGGCATCTGCTCGTACTTCCTCGTCGGCCACTACTGGGAGACCGAGGCCGCCCGGTCCGCCTCCCTCAAGGCCTTCCTGGTCACCAAGCTCGGCGACGTCCCCTTCCTCTTCGGGCTCTTCGCGCTGGCCGCGGACGCCGGCACCTTCCGCATCACCGGCATCCTGAACGCCGTCGCCGGCGGCGAGCTGCACCACCCGACGCTGGTCGCGCTGCTGCTGCTCGCCGGGGTCGCGGGCAAGTCCGCGCAGTTCCCGCTGCACACCTGGCTGCCCGACGCGATGGCCGGCCCCACGCCGGTCTCCGCGCTGATCCACGCCGCCACGATGGTCGCGGCCGGTGTCTACTTCATCGCCCGGCTCCTCCCGGTCTTCGCGGCGTCCGCCGCCGCGCTGGTCGTGCTCGCCGTGATGGCCGCCGTGACCATGGTCGGCTCGGCGCTCGCGGCCCTGGCCCAGGACGACATCAAGCGCGTCCTGGCGTACTCCACGGTCGGCCAGCTCGGCTACATGACCGGCGCGCTGGCCGTCGGCGACCGCGGCGCGGCCGTCTTCCACCTCCTCTCGCACGGCGCCTTCAAGGCGCTGCTCTTCCTCGGCGCCGGCGTGATCATCCACGCGGCCGGCACCAACTCGCTCGCCGCCATGTCGCGGATGCGCGGCCTGTCCAAGCGCATCCCCGACGCCTTCTGGACGGTGACCGTGGCGCTGCTCGCGCTCGCCGCGATCCCGCCCTTCGCGGGCTTCTTCTCCAAGGAGGCCGTCCTCGGCGCCGCGGAGCACGCCGCCGTCGGCGAGGCCCACCTCGCGTTCGGCGGAGCCCACGACCTCGGGTCCGTGCCCACCGCCGCCGGCTGGACCGTCCTCGTCGCCGGTCTGGTCACCGCCCTCCTCACCGCCGCCTACGCGGCCCGCCTGTGGCTGCTCGCCTTCTTCGGCCGCGGCCCCCAGGAGGCCCCCGACCACGGCAAGCAGCCGCTGGTCATGAACGCCGTGCTGTGGGTGCTCTTCCTTCCCACCGCCGCGTTCGGCATCGCCGCGCCCGTCCTCCCGGACTGGTTCGACGGAAACGAACTGACGCCGACCCTGGTCACCTCCGTCCTCGGCACCGGCCTCGCGCTGGCCGGCGCGCTGATCATGTACGGCGCCTGGCGGCATACGACCGCGGTCGCCGCCCGCGCGCCCCTCGGCGCGGTCGCGGTGGACCCGGACGCGTCGCCCGCGGTCTCCGAGGAAGAGGCCATCGCCACGCACGCCGCGGCGTACGGCGACAACGCCGGAGCCCCGGACCCGGCAGACCCGGGCCGTCTCCTGCTCGGCCCGCTGCACGCCCCCGCCACCCGCGGCTTCCACCTCGACGCCGTCTACACCGCCCTCTTCGTCCGGCCCGTACGCGCCGCCGCCCGGCTCGTCCGCTTCCTCGACCGCGAGGTCGTCGACACGTACGTGCACGGCGCCGGCACCGGAGCCCGCTGGCTGGGCACGGCCGTCCGCCGGGCGCAGACCGGCAACGTGCAGACCTACCTCGGCGCGCTGCTCGCGGGCTCACTCGTGCTGGCCGTCGCCGCCGTCCTCGTCGCTACGGGCACGGGAGCCTGACACTGATGCTGCAATCTCCCGGGGGACGACCCCCGCACCCCCAGCCACCGTCCGGGCTCGCAGGAGCCGAAACCCTGAGGAGGGCCTGACCATGAGCCACCACGCCATGCAGATCCTTCTCGCGGGCGTCGTCGTGCTCCCGCTGATCGGCGCGCTCGCGGCGCTGCTCCCCGCCCCGCCCGGCCTGAAGGGACGCAACCCGGAGCAGGTCGTGCTGCGGCACGGCGTGACCGTCACCGGTGTCGTCCTGGCCGCGTCCGTCGCGCTCGCGGCCGGCTTCGACCACGGCGACCCCGCCCGCATGCAGGCTCAGACGGATATCGGCTGGATCCCGGCGCTGGGCATCCGTATCCACCTCGGCATCGACGGCATCTCGCTCCCCCTCCTGGTCCTGACCGCGCTGCTGACCTTCCTCTGCGCGCTGTACTCGTACTTCAAAATGCCGGCGGGCCCGTCCCCCAAGGCATTCGTCGCGCTGATCCTCGTGCTGGAGTCCGGCACCCTGGCGACCTTCGCCGTGCTGGACCTGATGCTCTTCTTCCTCGCCTTCGAGATGGTCCTCATCCCGATGTACTTCCTGATCAACCGCTGGGGCGGCGAGAACAGGACGTACGCGGCGTGGAAATTCATCCTCTACACGCTGCTCGGCTCCGTCGTGATGCTGCTGGGCCTCCTCCTCATCGGCCTGAAGTCCGGCACGTTCGACATGGTGGCACTCGCCACTGACAACGGCCCGAAGTCCCAGCTCAGCCACACCGTTCAGCTGCTGGCGGTGCTCGCGATCGGCATCGGCCTGGCGGTCAAGGCGCCGATGTGGCCGCTGCACAGCTGGCTGCCCGACGCCCACACCGCGGCGCCCACCGTCGGCTCGGTCCTGCTGGCCGGCGTCCTGCTGAAGATGGGCACCTACGGTTTCGTGCGCATCGCCCTGCCGATCGCGCCGGACGGCATGCACACCTTCGCGCCGTACCTCGCCGCCTTCGCCGCGATCGGGATCATCTACGGCTCGCTCGCCTGCCTGGCGCTGGCCCGCCGCGGCGCGAAGGGCGACCTCAAGCGCCTGATCGCGTACAGCTCGGTCGGCCACATGGGCTTCGTGCTGCTCGGCATCGCCTCCATGACGCCCACCGGCATCAACGGCGCGCTCTTCGCCAACATCGCCCACGGCCTCATCACCGGCCTGCTCTTCTTCCTGGTCGGCGCGCTCAAGGACCGGTACGGGACCACCGATCTGGACCGGCTCGCGGGCCGCACCGGTGCCGCGCTCTACGGCCGCGCGCCCCGCTTCGGCGGCCTGCTCGCCTTCGCCGCGATCGCCTCGCTCGGCCTGCCGGGCCTGGCCGGCTTCTGGGGCGAGATGCTTGCGATGTTCGGCGCGTTCAAACCCGCTGACGGCCTCAGCCGCCCCGCCTTCCTGACCTTCATGGTCCTGGCGGGCATCGGCACCCTGCTCACCGCCGCGTATCTCCTCGTCGTCGTCCGCCGGGTCTGCATGGGCAGCAAGGAGACCGCCGAGCAGGACGCGCTGGCCGCCGCCCCCGGCGAGGGCGCGACCGCCGGGGTGGCCCCCGGCCAGGCCGCCTCGACCACCGTCGCCACGGCCCCCACCGCCGTCAAGGAGAGGGCCCCCGCCGTCCCCGACGTCGCCCCCTACGAGTACGTGGCCTGGACCCCGCTGGCCGCCCTCACCGTCCTCGCCGGTCTCTGGCCCGCGGCCCTGCTGGGCCTCACCGACCCGGCCGTGCAGAACCTCCTCGGAGGCGGTAGCTGATGATGACTGTCCTCGCCGCGGGCGCCGGGAGCGCAGCAGCCGGCGGCACCGCCGCGCAGGCCGCCGGCGGTGTCGCGAGCCTCGTCCAGTCCGTCGACTGGCTCGCCATCGCGCCGCCGACCCTCGCCGCCCTCTTCGCGCTGATCGTGCTCGTCACCGACCTCTTCCTCTCCGAGCGCCGCAAGCCGGTACTCGGCTGGATCAGCGTCGCGGGCCTGGTTCTGGCCGGGCTGTCCCTGCTGCCGCTCCTCAGGGGCGACCGCACCACCTTCTGCCTCACCGGCCGTCCCGAGGTGTGCAGCTACGCCGCCGACCACTTCGCGGTCGTCGTCCAGCTGCTCGTCCTGGGCGGCGCGCTGCTCACCGCCCTGCTGTCGATCAACCCGATCAAGGACCAGAAGCTGCCCGGCGGCGAGTTCTGGTTCCTGCTGCTGTCCTCCGCGGCCGGTGCGGCCCTGCTCCCGGCCTCCCGGGACCTCGCCACGCTGGTCATCGCCCTCGAAGTGGCGTCGCTGCCCGCCTTCGCCCTCGTGGGCATCCGGCGCGGCGACAAGCTGTCCTCCGAGGCGGCGCTGAAGTTCTTCCTGTCCTCGGTCACCGCCACCGCGGTGATGCTGCTCGGCGTCAGCTTCGTGTACGCCGCCACCGGCAGCCTGCACCTGGCCCAGGTCGCCGAGGCCCTCACACAGCCGGACCCGCGGCTCGACATCCTGGCCAAGGCCGGCGTCGCCCTCACCCTCGTGGGCTTCGCCTTCAAGACGGCCGCAGCGCCCTTCCACTTCTGGGTGCCCGACACGTATGTGGGCGCGCCGCTCCCCGTGGCCGCGTACCTCTCCGTGGTCGGCAAGGCCGTCGGCTTCTCCGGCCTGATCGTCGTCACCGTCGAGGCGTTCCCCTCGTACGGCGACGTCTGGGGCCCCGTGCTCGCCGTACTTGCCGCGCTCACCATGACGGTCGGCAACGTGGCCGCGCTGCGCCAGCGCCCCGACCGTGCGCACAGCGCCGTACGCCTGCTCGCCTGGTCCTCCGTGGGCCAGGCCGGGTACCTGCTGGTGCCGATCGCGTCCGCCGCGTACGCCGATGACACCGCACACGCCGTCGGCTCCACGGTGGCGTACGCCCTGATGTACGCGGCGGTGAACCTCGGGGCCTTCGCGGTGGCCGCCCTCGTGGCCCGTACGCACCCGCAGAACCGCATCGCCGACTACCGGGGCCTGTACGCCTCCCGCCCCCTGTACGCGCTGGCCCTCGGCTTCTTCCTGCTGTGCCTGGCGGGTCTGCCGCCGGGCATCATCGGCCTGTTCGCCAAGGTCACGGTCTTCTCCGCGGCCGTCGACGCGGGCCTGGCCTGGCTGGCCGTCGTGATGGCCGTGAACGTCGTGATCGCGCTCTACTACTACCTGCAGTGGACCGCGGTCCTCTTCCGCGCGCCGGAAGCCGCCCCCGAGGGCGCCGCAGCGCCCGTTGCCCGGCCTCGTATCCCGGCGGCGCTGGCCACCGCGGTCGGCCTCACCGCGCTCGTCGGCATCGTGCTCTCCGGGGCGCCGCAGCTCGTCCTGCGCTTCGCCTCCGGAGCACTCCTCTAGCGCCCGAGGAGGCGCACCCGAACGGACGAACGCCCTCTCCAGGGGGCGCAGGGAACCACGCTCCGCCGTCTGGCGTTGACCAGAAACGGAGGGTCCACTGAAAAGTGGACACGTAATCGCAAAGGGTTCCCCTGCCGCACCACCTGGAGGGCGTACCGTGCACCGCCGGCACAACGGGCTCAGGACCGCGGTTCTCCTCGGAGGACTGTCCGCGCTCATCATCGTCATCGGCAGTATGTTCGGCCGTACGGGCCTGGTCGTCGCCGTCCTCGTCGCGCTGGGCACCAACGCGTACGCGTACTGGAACAGCGACAAGCTCGCCCTGCGCGCCATGCGGGCCCGCCCGGTCAGCGAGTTCCAGGCGCCCCAGCTCTACCGCATGGTCCGCGAGCTCTCCACGGCCGCCCGCCAGCCCATGCCGCGCCTGTACATCTCGCCCACCCAGGCCCCCAACGCCTTCGCCACCGGGCGCAACCCGCGCAACGCCGCGGTCTGCTGCACCGAGGGCATCCTGCAGCTGCTGGACGAGCGCGAGCTGCGCGGCGTCATCGGGCACGAGCTCAGCCACGTCTACAACCGCGACATCCTGATCTCTTCGGTCGCGGGCGCGCTCGCCTCCGTGGTGATGTTCCTGGTGAACTTCGCCTGGCTGATCCCGATCGGCAGGTCGGACGACGACGAGGGCCCCGGGCTGTTCGGCATGCTGCTGATCATGATCCTCGGGCCGGTCGCCGCGTCCCTCATCCAACTGGCCGTCAGCCGCTCCCGGGAGTACGAGGCGGACGCCTCCGGAGCCCGGCTGACCGGCGACCCGCTCGCCCTGGCCTCGGCCCTGCGGAAGCTGGAGTACGGCACTCAGCAGCTCCCGCTGCCGCCCGAGCCGCGGCTGGAAACGGCGAGCCACATGATGATCGCCAACCCGTTCCGGGCCGGTGAGGGGCTCTCCAAGCTCTTCTCGACACACCCGCCCATGCGGGAGCGCATCAGCCGTCTGGAGGAACTGGCAGGGTACCGACCGTGAAAACCATCCTGAATGTCATCTGGCTCGTCCTCTCCGGCTTCTGGCTGTTCCTCGGGTACGCCCTGGCCGGCGTGATCATGTGCATCCTGATCGTCACGATCCCCTGGGGCATAGCCTCCTTCCGGATCGGCGTGTACGCCCTCTGGCCGTTCGGCCGCACCACGGTCGACCGGCGCGACGCGGGCGCCGCTTCCTGCCTGGGCAACGGCATCTGGCTGCTGCTCGCGGGCTGGTGGCTGGCGATCGGGCACATCGTCACGGGCGTCGCCCTGTGCGTCACGATCATCGGCATCCCGTTCGGCATCGCCAACTTCAAGCTGATCCCGGTCTCCCTGATGCCCCTGGGCCGCGAGATCGTCCCCACGGACCAGCCCTTCGCGGCGCGCTGAGGCGGTCCGGACGGCCCGCGGCGGGCCCAGTGCCCCCGCCCGGCCGCCCGTGCCCGCGTACGCCGACGGGGCGGCCCGCGGTGTGTGGTGCCGCCCCGTCCGGTGTGTCCGTGGCCCGTGGGCGCAGCGCCTACCGGTAGTTCACGAACTGGATGGCGAAGTCCAGGTCCTTGCCCTTCAGGAGCTGCTGGACGGACTGGAGGTCGTCGCGGCTCTTGGAGGAGACGCGCAGCTCGTCACCCTGGACCTGGGCCTTGACGCCCTTGGGGCCCTCGTCACGGATGATCTTGGCGACCTTCTTCGCGTTGTCCTGGGAGATGCCCTCCTCGATCGAAGCGAAGATCTTGTACTCCTTGCCGGAGGCCTGCGGCTCGCCGGTGTCCAGGGCCTTCAGCGAGATCCCGCGCTTGACCAGCTTGGACTGGAAGATGTCGAGGACAGCCTTCACCCGCTCCTCGGCGTTGGCACGCATCTCGATCTTCTCGCCGGACCACTCGATCGACGCGCCCACGCCCTTGAAGTCGTAGCGCTGCGAGATCTCCTTGGCGGCCTGGTTGAGGGCGTTGTCGACCTCCTGCCGCTCGACCTTCGAGACGATGTCGAAACTGGAGTCGGCCATGTTGAGTTGGCTCCTCGTGGGTAGATCCGTCAGGGACGCGGCCCGTCCCGGACCGCCCCGCAAGCCTAGCCACCCGTGCCGCGGCCCCGGTCATGATCAGGGCGCGCGGAACCGAGTGGCGGACCACCCCCCGCCATCAGGTATGGTTTACGTCGTTGCCACGGAGCACCGCCCAGGCGGGACTCCCGGCAGCAACCCCAGGCGGTGTGCCCGAGCGGCCAAAGGGAGCAGACTGTAAATCTGCCGGCTCAGCCTTCCCAGGTTCGAATCCTGGCGCCGCCACACGGATATGAAGGGCCCGTGACCTGCTGAAAAGCCAGGTCACGGGCCCTTTGTCATGCGCCGCCACGATCGGGGGATTGTCTCGCCCTGTCTCGCGTTCGAACGCTCCGTCTCGCGCTGTGTGGACGGGCCGTGGACGGGATTGCCTGCCCCTCAGGCGGGGCGGCCGAGGCGAGCCGAGATCTTGGCGTTCGCGGCCTCGTCACCGCCGCTGAGGAACTTGGCGTAGACGCGGAACAGGACGGCGACGCTGTGGCCGGCGCGCTTGGCCACCAGCTGAGGCTCCACACCGGAGCTGAGCCAGGTGGAGACGGCCGCGTGACGAAGGTCATACGGGCGCTTGGCCACTGATGACTCGCGCTGGGCCGGGATGAGGGCCCTGGACCGAGCTTCCGCCCAGACTTCGCCGTATCCGGTGTCCTGGACCAGTCCGCCGCGCTGCGTGCGGAAGAGGCGGCCGTCCGGGGCCACGCCGTACGCCGTGACGTGCCACCGCAGCAGCGACACCAGCTCGGGCGGGATGGGGACCGTTCGGACCGCCTTTCGGGGCCGGTGCTTCAGCCCACGCCTGTCGTGGGCGTCGCCGCTGTCCGTCCACGCTGAGCCCGACCGCGGGCGCGTCTCGCGGAGCCGCAGAGTGCCCCAGCCGCGGCGCGGGAGGTCGCAGTCCTGGAGCCGCAGGCCGATGACTTCCGCCGGACGCGCTGCCGCGTAGTACATGCAGCCGAAGAAGCCCACGAGCCGACGGCCGCGGGCGCTCTGGTCCCGCACAGCGGCCAGGAGCTTCGCGACCTGCTCAGGGTCTGGCACGCACGCCGGGTCCAGCTCCTCTTCGACCTGCTCGGGTGCCTTCCACCGCACCCGCTGCAGCGGGTTTTCCGTCAGGAGTTCTGCCTCCACGGCGAACTCAAGGGCATTGTGAAAAATCGCCCTCTTCCTGCGGATCGTCGCCGCCGCGGCCGTCGTCCCGTCCAGCTTCTTGGAGAGAGCATCCAGAGCGGCCCGGATGAGCAGGGGATCGGCGAGCCGGGAGGCGGGCAGAGACTTCCGCTCGAACCAGGCCAGCACCTTCGCCACGTCCGCCGGCGGCTCTTCCTCCCAGCGGTTCTTGTTGAACGCCCAGCTGTAGAGAGCTGTGCGTACAGCTCGGGCGTCCGGCATCCCCTTTGTGTCCTTCACGAGTGCGGGCGCAACGCTAGCCATGGCCTCGGCGAGGGTCCGTCGGGTAGAGCCGGGGGAGTGCTGCCACTTCATTTCGATGTACCGGCGGGCGTGCTCGTACCAGGAGATGTCCCGGTCTTTCGCGACCATGGACTTGGGCAGCCCGCTGTCCACGTCGAACGGCTCACCCTCACGGGCGGCAGTGATGAGCTGAGCACGGCGGCTCTCGGCGAGTCCCAGCGTCAGGAAGGACTCGGAGTGGGGGCGTGTGCCTACCTTCCAGCGAAGTTGGTAGGGCTTCCGGTATTCGCGCTTCCGGATGGCCCAGATCTTGACGGTGTAGCTCCACTCGGTCACGCGGCTTCCAATTCGTCTTTGAAGGCGTCCAGGACACTTCGGCGCACACAGATGCGACCGGATGGCGTGCGATGTGCCTCCGGCGCGTAACCGCGATCGCGCCACCGGTACCAGGTCGGGCGGCTGATGCAGAGTTCTTCCAGGACGTCGCTCAGGGGGATCAGCTCGTCCTTCGGCGCGCGGCGCCGGCGGGTGGGGGTGCTCATGCGGAGATCTCCTTGAGGTGAGGAGAGGGGAGCCCAAGGCGGGCGGGGCCTGGGTCCGGGGGCTCTTGGGGGCCCGCGTCTGTCCGAGGTGGGGATTTCTGCGTCACCACGTCATCCGCGACATACGCGCGTCTGGCCTGCGGATTTGGGTGACGTAAAGGCTTTGCGTCGCGTCACCCGTGACGCAGGCTTCCGTCACGGGTGACGCGGGTGACGCGAGGTGACGTAGTCGCGGCCGTCCTGCGTCACCCCTGTAGCAGCAGGTCAGGGCCGTTTTCCGCCCTTTGGCGACGCGGGTGACGCAGCGTCTCTTCTCTTAGGAAAAGAGAAGGGGGTGTCTGTTGTAGTGCGCGCCTCAGGGCGTGAAGAAGGAGCCGCTTCGCGGCGCGACCTTCGGGCGGCGCCGAGGCGCCGAACAGCAAGAGAAGCACCCCCGGCGTGGTGCGAGGTGGTGCTCCTCTTGCTTGTGCAGGTCCCGCGCGGTCAGAGCATGGGCTCTTGCTGGTGCGGCACCTGGGTCGGGCGTCGGGTCATTTCGATGTAGCGAGCGGCGCTGGTGCGGCCCCAGTCGACGAGGACGCCCCGGGCGGCGAGGGTCGGCTGGAGGCGCTTGAGCCGGTCGGAGAGGACCTTGCCCGTGGTGGGCCAGCCCTTCGGCAGGGGACGGCAGTCCTCACCGCTGTAGAGGCCGGTGAGGCAGTGCAGCCACTCGGAGGACGTCATGCGTACCTCTGCGCCCGCTTCGAGGCCGGCGGCGTGCTTCAGCACGGTCTGCGCCAGGAGGTCGCCTTCGATGACGTCGTCGTTGAGGTCGTCCAGGCTGGCCCGGTAGGCGCCCAGCGCCCCGAGGCCGGTTGCTGCGTCGAGCTGCGCGCACAGGTGCGCGAAGTCGGCCATGCGCAGGTCGGTGGGGATGTCGGCCTCGGCCGCACGGACCTGGACGGTGAGGTCCAGGAGGGAGCCGAGGATCACGGGCAGCGCTTCTTCGAACTCCGCCCACAGCTCGGCCTCGGTCCGCCGAACCTTGGGCCGCTCCAGGCGCAGCGGGAGAAGGCGTTCGGCGAGGTCGGGCCGGACGACGCCGACGTCGATGCCGGTCAGCAGCAGGGGACGGCGGTAGCGGGAGCGGACCACGTCCCCGTCGGTGAACAGGGCACGCTTGATGGTCTCCGCTCCGGTGACGATGCAGCACATGAGGTCGGAGAGGTCCGGTGTCAGGTGGGAGAGGTTGTCCAGAGCGGTGACCCACCCGGCGGCCACGGCCGCGATCAGGTTCTCCTCGTCCTTCGGGGCGCGGCGCAGGTCCCCGCTCATGCCCTCGATGATCCGCACTAGCATCCGGCCCCCGGTGGACTTGCCCGCCCCCTGCGGCCCGGTGAGGAACGGAGCGGGGACGGGCACGGACGGCCCCAGGCAGCCGATCAGCCAGGCGAGGGCCAGGCACTCGGTCTCGGCGGTCGCGAAGTTGCACAGCCGCAGCAGGAGGTCGATGCCCTTGCCGTCGGTGTCCTTGGTCGGCAGGGGCAGTTCCCCGGTGAGCTGGGTGCGCCGCCAGCGCACTTCCTGCGGGTCGGGGGTGCGGATGTCCCAGCCGGTGGAGTGGATGCGGACGGACTTCCCGTCGTTGCGGCCCAGGTCGAGCCAGGTGGCGCCGTCGAATCCGGGGGCGACGCGGATGTGGACGGGCTGGGTGTCCTCGGTGAGCGCGAGTGCTTCGATCAAGTCCAGTGCCTCCTTGAGGGCGGTGCCGTTGAACACGCCGCGCCCGTCCTTGAACAGGCCGATCATGAGTTCCTGGCGGTGGCTGCCGGTGGTGCCTTGGGAGCGGATGGGGCGGGCGACGGGGTGGCCGTTCTTCTGGGCGTAGACGGTTCCGTCGGCGGTGCGGAAGTAGCGGAAGTGGGCTTGGGCGTAGTCGGTGATGACCTCGCGGGCCGGGGTCTTGTCGTCCTCGGACATGTCACAGTCCCAACGTGGTGCGGGCATTGGTCCACGCATCCGTGCAGTGCCGGAGCCGCTCGCCCTTGGCCTGCGCGGCAGCGAACAGCCGCGCGACATGAGCCTCAGTCAGGCACCCGCACCGGCCATGTGCGGAGAGCACGGCGAGAAAGGTCCGGTAGACCGTGGTGTGGATCGCCTCGCGGGCCTCGGTGATGCGCTGCTCCGCCATGGCGATGCCCCGCTCCAGGTAGACGGGCGTGCGGTGACGGCACTCCCCCTCCCCGGCGGGCACGCTGATGGCCTGAGGCGCGGGCCGAACCGTGCGGGGTTCCTTCACGACCAGGGCGCGCACCTGGTCCGGCAGCGACGCCATGGCGCCGGTTCCAGGCCCGAGCCAGCGGGCGTAGGACATCCTGGATTTGATGTCCACGCCGGGCCGGACCCCGTTGGAGGACTGCATCGTCCCGCGGTAGATCCAGTGCTCCCCGCGCGTCGTGGGCACTGTGCGGGTGGGCGGCAGGGTCTGGCGGGCCCAGGCGACGGCGGCCGGGTTGTCGAGGTCGACTACGGTCAGCCCGGTGCCGCCCGGGTGGTAGGCGACGGCCGCAGCCTGCCGCCATGCGGTGGCCCAGGCTGGGGAGGTGAGTACGCGGGGGTCGGTGGTGGCGGCGGCCCACGCGTGGCACACCCTGGGGCACTGGCAGGGGCCGGCGGCCAGCATGTTCGGCCGGTCGCCACAGGCGCTGCCGGCGCAGGTGCGGCAGTTGCCGAACGGGAGCTTGCCCGCCCGCAGCGGCAGCACCGGAACCCCGGTGGCTGCCAGCCTCAGTGCGGTCTGGAGATGCTGGCTCATGCCGCCGCCTCCAGCCCGTGGGCGAGGAACTGCTGGCCGATCCAGTGGCTGTAGGCCGGGGGGACGGCCTTGCGGGCCTCCAGGTTGGTCATCCAGGTGCAGCCCATGGCGTCGGCATAGGCGCGCTCGCCCTTGTGCTCGAAGGCGAGCAGGCCCTTGCGGTGCCAGCACGGCGACACCAGATCGCCACCGCCGCCCCAGGAGGTCTCGAAGACCCGGTGCCGGCGGATCGGGAGGCCGAACTGGGTCCCGCACAGCAGGTAGTCCGGCCGCAGCAGCCCCGCCCAGGCGGTCTCCGGCACGTTCTCCATCACGTACGGGCGGCCGGTGGCCTGCATGGCCTCCCGGCCCGGGGCGAGCAGGTCGGGGTGGTCCTCGCGGCGCCCGCGCCAGCGGGTCACCCGGGCGTAGTGCTCACACGGCCAAGAGCCGTGGATGAGGTCGTACTCATGGCCGTGGTCGCGGACGAAGTCCAGCGCGTCGGCCTGGTGGAAGATGAAGGGGTAGTTGGGCTGGGGGTGGATGTCGACGCCGGTGACGTCGAACCCGGCGAGGTGGTAGCCCATGGCCAAGCCGCCGGCACCGCAGCACAGGTCCAGTAAGCGCGGCCTGGGTCCGCGGAAGGCTCGCCGCATGTCGGTGGGTTGGGTCATCCTGGAGACCTCCAGTTCTCTGGGGAGTTCTGGTAGCGAGGGCGGCCCCGGTTCTTGGCGGAATGGGGGGCCGCCCTTGGCATTACTGCTGGTTGTTGGTCTTGGCCCATACGCCGGTGGTCTTGCTCTGGACGTGGCGTTGGTCCTGGTGGACGGGGCCCTCGTAGTGGTGGTGGACGTCCGGGGCGGGCCTGGCCTTCTTGGCGAGCCGTCCGAGCGCGAGCACGAGGGCGGTCGGGGCGCCGAACACGAGCCCGCATACGACCGGGTCGGCGAACTGGGACACGTACATCACCAGCGCGGCCGTGCCGCCGACCATGGCGGTGGTGGCGCCGCCGGCGAGCATGAGCACGCTGGCGTCGGTGGCGCCCTGGCTCATCGGGGGCCGTCCGGGCTGGGCGACGGGCGGGGTGTCGCCGTGGGCGGGGATGGGGGTGTCGTCGCGGTAGGCGGTGGGCCGGTAGGCGTCGGCGATGATCCGCCGGGCCTCGGCCTCGGCCTGAACCTCGCTCAGCCCGGCGTCCGACGAGGGCGTCTGCGGGGTGGTGTCGGGGTACATGCGGAATCCCTTCCGGCATTTGGCCAGGGAGGCAGAGACACCCCCTTCGGGGTGCCGCGTGGAGGGGGTTTCGGGGGTCTGACCTGCGTGCCGCCCTGACTCCCTGAATGATCATTTGCGCAGGTCAGGGCCAGGGAGGTGGGTCAGGGAGGCGGTCAGGGAGTTCTCCCTGCCTCCCTGACCCGTCGGCGGTGCGCTCCCTGTCATCCGTCGGCGGAAGCGGAAGCCTCTCCGTCGCGGTTGGCGAGGGCGCGGGCGAGGCGGTCGCGGGCGACGACCATGACGCCGTCGGACTTGTAGGGCTCGGCGCCGGCGTCGTCCAGGACGCGCTTGAGGTCGATGAAGGACCAGCCGCCGTAGGCGTCCGCGTTCCGTGTCGCGAGCCGCGCCAGTACGTCCTTGGTCCGCACGCGGGTCGCGTCGCCGACGACAGCGGCAATGTCCGCAAGCGGGTCGTGCTCTTCTTCTCGCTCGATGGCGTGCAGGGTGGTGACGCCGTCGCGCAGGGCCTTGGCCCGGTCGGTGATGGCCTCGGCGGCGTCGTCGTCGATGTAGTGCGTGCGCACCGTGATGGAGGACTGGCCGGCCGGGATGGTGATGCCGTCGGAGGCGACGACCAGGGTTCCCCGGTCCAGGCCCGGACGCAGCAGGTTCGGAGCCGCCCCGCCGTCGACGGCCTTGTCTCCCAAAGCCATGCGGGCCTGGGATTCGGTGCCCAGGGCGAGGGAGGCGCGGGTGTGGGCGCCCTCGCGGACCAGCTTGGGAAGGTTCTCGTTGGTCGGGTCCTGGGTGCCCTGCCACATCAGCACGTTCACGGCCCGCCCCTGGTTGTGGATTTTCCGGACGGCCATGAAGTACCGGGAGTTGGCCTTCGACCCGCCATACGGGCGCTTGTCCTCGTCCTTGGCGGGGCACATGAACGCCACCTGCGCCTCATCCACCAGCACGATCAGCGGCGGGAAGGTGGTGCCGGGCGGGGCCTGGATGCGGCGGTTCATCTCGTCCACCGCGCCCTCGACCATCTCGGTCACCTGGATCACGTGCTCATCCGTCGGCCCCTGGATCAGGGTCGTGGCGAGACCATCGAACATGGCCCAGTCGCCCACGCCCTTGAGGTCGCCCATGAGGAACTGCACCGACTTGTCCAGCGCGAGCCACAGGGCCAGGGAGCGCAGGGCCACGGTCTTGCCCTGGTTGGACAGGCCCGTGATGAGCAGGTGGCGCTGGTAGAGGCTCAGTGCGGCGGCGTCCCCGCGCAGGTCCTGGCCCCAGGGGGCGCGGCCCTTGGCGTAGTCGGCGGTCAGCGTGTCGTCGGTGACCAGCGGGGACGGGCCGATCGGCTCATCCAGCGCCCCGGAGTCGGCCACCCACAGCCGGACCGTGCGGGCTGCCTGCGGGATGGTGATGAACACTTCGTGTTCGTGCCGGGTGAGGTTCTCGGCCAGCTTGCGGCGCTTGCTCTGTACCTCGTTGGTCGACACCCCGGAGGGGAGGGTGACGTCGACTTCCACGCCGCATCCGGCGATGGTGATCGGTCCCAGCATGGACGCGCCGGCGTCGCCCATCTCCTTGATGGCGTTGCGCAGGGCCGGGACTCCGAGGTCGCGCAGGGCCTTGACCACGATCGACGGTGTGATCGGCTCGCCCTCGTCCGACCGGGCGTTCGCCGGGAGGGCCCAGTTCGGTGCGGCTTGCTGCTTGCGGCCCACCGACCACAGGGCAAACAGGGCCAGGAAGGGGCCGATGGAGAGCGCCGGGCCCCACACGACCTGCACGATCCGGATCAGCAGCGCGATGAAGTCGATCGTCGCGGTCAGCGGGGTGATGACGTCACCGACGTGCCCGGTGTTGAGGGCCATCACGATGCCGAGGCCGACCAGCACGCCGATGCTCACGCCGGCGCCGACGGCCACGCCCTTGGCGGCCTCGGCCGGGGAGTGGAGCAGGTCCATGCGGCGGTGGTGGCGGGCGGCGCGGAAGCGCTGCAGCCGCTCCTCCCACTCCTCGGCCGCTTCCAGGTTCCCCGCGGCTTCGGCGGCACGGATCATGCGCTCGTAGCGGGCGCCGGTGCGGCCGTCCCAGGTGCGACGGGCCACGATCCGGCCGCCGTTGAGGGTGTAGAGGCTGTGCCGGGCCGCCGCGCGGATGGTGGCCTTGGTCGACTCGTGCGTGGCAGCGGTCTTCACCGCGCGCCCGGAGCGCACCCACAGCGGTACGGGCGGTGCCGGCGGGGCGTCGGGGACCACGGTCAGCACGGTGGGGGCCGTGTCGGGGGCCGGGGGGTCGGTGGGCTTGTGGAGGTGGACGACGTTCTCAGACATGCTGGGAGTGCTCCTGACTGCCCCTCAAGGGCGGAGTGAGCGGGAGAGCCGGGGTGGCCGTGTCCGTGGAAAGAGGCGGCCACCCCGGGCAGCAGAGACATGCGGGTGAGCGTCACGCGGTGGGCAGTGCGCCCGCGGGAGCGGTCACCACCAGCGGGACTTCTTGGGCACGAGGTAGGGGCAGCCGTTGACCATGTGGTCCACGCACTGCGGGCAGTCCTCGCGCGGGCCGAGCTTGCGGTGAACGCGCCGGTCGTGGGCGTGCTGCCAGCACTGCGGGCACTCGCCGGGAGGCGTCTCCATGCCGGGCACGGTCACCACCGCCCCGACGACTTCTTGGCCGCCTTGTCGCGAGCGGCCTCGGTCATGAGCCTCTGCCGCTCCGCGTGCAGGGCGGTCAGCTCCGCGTTCAGCCGCATCTCGGCAGCGCTGCCGGTGGAGTCGATCTGCTCCTCGGCGCGGTCCGTGCTGCGACCTCGGGCGGCGCGGTAGGAGCCGTTGGCCAGGGCGCGGGCCATCGCCCGGCGCTCACGGCCGTTCATCGGCCACGACTCACCCCGTCGGACCGCTTCCAGCTTCTTCTCGGTGGCCCGGATCTCGCGGTCCAGGCGGCGGATGTCGGAGTTGCTCATGTCAGCTGTTCCTCGGGGAGTTCGAAGGGTCGGGGTAGGCGCAGGGCACGCACATGCCGAGTGAGGCCGAGATGACGTATCCGGCGTCCTGGTGGCAGGCCGGGCAGGTGCGGCGAGCGAGCATCGCCAGGGCCAGCGCGCCCCATTTCCGCGAGGTCATGGGCCGGACCGGGCGGGCCTGGTTGATGTCGTATAGGTAGGCGACCTGGACGCCGCCACGGCGGCAGTTCTGCCGCATGAGCTGAGCAGCTATCGGCTGCCCTCCGGGCCGCAGGCCGCGGGCCCGTAACTGGCGCCGGGTGGCCAGCCCGTCCGGCGCCAGGCGCCACGGGTAGGTCGGGATGCCGTAGCGGGCGCCGGAGGGGTCGTAGCACTTGCCGAACGCCGGGGACATCAGGCGGCCTCAGCCATGCCGCCGGAAGCGGGCGTAGCGCGGCGGGCGGTATCGGCCGCCACGGCTCGTGCCGCCGGATGGTAGGGGGCGCTGTCCCCCTTCTTGCGCCGGGGCGGGACCGGCCGCTTGCGGGCCTTCGCCGCCTTCCCGGAAGCGGGGGGCATTTGGGTCGCGACCTGCGGCTTTTCGCGCCGCAGCGGCACGACGTTGCCGGTGTCGGGCAGCACGAACTGCGGGTGCGTGAGACCGGCACGGATGCGTCGGCCGACGGCGTCGGCGTCCGGCTTACGCGCTTCCATGAGCTGCGTGGCAGCGGCTACCGCCCGCTTCTCCAGACGCGGCGTCATACCGGGTTCTGTCGGCCCGTGCACGACCTCCCACGCCCGCTTCCACGCCTCCTCCGCGGCCAGCGTCCCGTACGGCGCAGCGGAGATGAGCCGTCGCGCGACACGGAGCACGTCCCGGTGGTGGCGACGGCGGCGGGCCGCGTGGCGGCGGCGCTCCTTGGCGTCGTCGTCGCGTGCGGCGAGGGTGGAGACCCATTGACGGATCTCGAAGACGACCGGACCCAGGACGGTGACGGCGGCGAGCCCGGCGCCGGCCGCCTGGGCGTTGTCGGCGGACAGCCCGTGCGGGCCGTCGGCGAGGGACAGGCCGTAGCCGTAGTTGATGGAGGCTGCGAAGGTGGCGCAGGCCGCGACCAGGAACCGCAGTAGCCAGCGCACCCAGCCGGGCGCGGAGCGGGCATCGGCGTAGGCGACACCGGCCGCCATCACCCACGCCGCGCCCTCCAGCCCCAACGGAACGGGCAGCAGCATCACCGAGATGGAGACGAAGTGCGCGATCTGCGCGGGCAGCGAGGCGAGTCCGGATGCTACAACCAGCGCGAGCGTCCCGTTGCGGTAGATCCGCTCAGGCGTCAGCGCCACCGCCCGGCGCTCGGCCCGCTCACGGCGCCGCGCCTCGCGGTCGGCGCGGTCGGCCTGCTTGTCGGCTCGGGCCTGCTCCCGCAGCCGCGCCGCCCGCTCATCGGCCGCCCTCTGCCGTTCGGCCCGCCGCTCCTCCGCGGCTGCAGCATCGATCCGGCGCTGCTCGGCCTCGGCGGCCTGGTCGGCCCGCCGCTCCTCGCGGTAAGTGCTCAGGCTCATGCCGCACCCCCGTCCTGGCCGCGCTCGCGGCGGGCGCTGTGCACCTTCGCCCAGTGCAGGCAGACGAAGCAGGAGACCGTGCCCACCACGAAGCGGCCCCAGGAGGGCACCCCCGGCGCCCAACTGGCGGCGATCAGCGCGGCCATCACCAGCGGACCGAAGCGCAGCCAAAAGGCCGCGAGGAACGAGATCAGCGCCTTCATGCCGCGTCCCCCGTCTCGGCCTGGTTGGCGAGCGTGGCGTGGGCGGCCAGCACCTTGCGGCGGGCCCGGCGGATGCGGCGGATGTCCAGCTCGGTGACCGGCCGGTCCAGGGTGGCGATCTGCGCGTCCAGCAGCTCGACGTCCGCCTCGATGGCGGGCATCTCCTGCTCGATCGCGTTCAGCTCCGCGTCGGTGGGCTCCATCCAGGGCTCGAACGCGGTAACGGCCTCGCCGATGGTGACGATGTGCTTCATGGTCGTTGCTCCTCAAACTCAGTGGGTGCGGCCGCACTGCGGTCCTGGTGTGCCAGCACCAGGGCCGCGCGGCGTTGTAGAGGGTCTTCAGGCGACGGCGATGATCAGGGCCGCCACGAACAGCCACAGGTGGTGGAAGGACTGGTCCAGGGCGTAGGAGCCGGTGCCGATGTGCGGGTTGTCGTCCTTGCCCTCGCGCGGGGCGCCCAGCTGGTAGAACTCGCTCTTGCCAGTGACCTTGGCCAGCCAGGCGAGGGTGCTGCGTCGGTCCGCCCACCAGTGCGTGATGGCGTCGATGCCGAGACCCGCGATGAGGCCGACCGCGGACAGGTGCAGGTCCAGCAGCAGGACGACGGGGACGAGCACCAGGGCCTTGGTGGCGGTCAGGGTGGCGACGTGGCGGGTGTCGGCGAGGCGGCCGACCCAGCCGGGGCGGCCCTTGGTGACCGACTGGTGCGAGGACTGCACCCAGTGGTCGCCCACGCTGTGAGCGACGTACAGGGCGACGAAGACAGCGGCGAACGTGGCAGCAGGCACGGGGACTCCTTCGAACGGGATGGGCGGTGCTGAGGAAGATCAGCGGCGGACGCGGCCGGAGACGCTGTCGGCGCTCACCCGCAGGTGCCGGGTGCCGGAGAGCCTCACGTCGCCGGAGACGCTGTGAGCCCGCAGGAAGCCGGAGGCGGCGTCGGTGGCCGCGACGCTCACGTCGCCGGAGGTGGTGTTCAGGTCCGCGTCCTGGCCGCTGTAGAGGCGGAGGTCAACGTCTCCGGAGACCGAGCGGGCCGTGATGCGTCCGCTGACCCGGTCGACCTCGATGTCCCCGGAGGTGGTGTTGGCGGTCATGTCCCGGACGCCATCGGCGTTCAGGTCGCCGGAGACGGAGCGGAACTCCAGCCGCTCGACGGAGCCGAACAGGTCCGCGTCGGCGGAGGTGGTGACCACCGCGAGGGAGGAGTGGGCGGGCAGAAGGACGGTGGCCTCGATCGAGCTGACCGTCTGCATCGTGCTGCCGCCGGTGACCACGCGGCCGTTGATGATGGTCATGCCGGTCACCGAGCCGTAGACGGTGCCGGCGGTCTGCACGACGCGGTTGCCGCGCACGCTCTGCACCATCACGTTGCCCGGCATCTCCGGCACCTCGATGCCGAACGCCTGGCCGTTCTGGCGGCTGCGGGCCCGCTCGACGGCGTCGGCCGCCGGGCCGGTGGTGTCCTCGGTGCGAAGTACCACCCGGGCCGTGGTCACGTTGTCGCTGACCTGGACTCGGATCTGCCCGACGGGCAGCGACAGGCCCAGCACGATCGGGCCGGAGGTCTGGGAGACGAAGGTGCGCTCAGTCATGGGTGAATTCCTCTCGGAAGCGGGACCGTCCCGGCTCCCCTCAGCCCCGCCCGTACGACCACGAGGGCCGGACGGGCGGAGGAAGCAACCGGCCGCAGCGATAGCCGCTGCGATGGCAGGAAGAAGGGCGACCGGCTTGTCCGTCGGCGGTAATTCGCTCGCGAACTGGGGTGATGCACAGGCGCCGCCGGCCGGTCGATCACGGCGGCGCCCAGAGATGTCTTTGATCCACCCGCCCTCTCCCTTCCGGTGTTGCGGACACGGAATTTGCACTGCAAGGGGGACCTCGTCCCCACCCTCCGGCCGTTGCTCGCGGTCACCGGGCCACCTCGCCAGTCGGGCCGAAACCCTGTCCCCTGGCCTTGTCGGGCGGTCTTGCAGCGTGTCCGCCCTGTGCGGGAGGAGTCCGTAAGGGCCTCTCCCTTGCGCTCCATCTGGTGCGCACCAATAGATTGCATCTGGTGCGCACCAGTCGTCAAGCGCCTACGGAAGATTTGCCTTTGGGGCGCGTCTCCCTGCGCAACTACGGTGCTGTGAAAAGGGGAGGCATCGGTAGCCAACTGGCCTTAACTCAATTGGTGTTAACCCCTGCCGACCTGCGGCGATGTGCGGCATGCTGAGACGGAACGATCGATCGACCCGGTGGAGGGGGCGCATGAGTGACGGGCTGAAAAAAGCGCGGGCGGCTCGTGGTTGGTCGCAGGACCGATTGATCCGCGAGATCGAGCGGTACGCGCGGCAGCACCTGATCGATGTGGCGTCGACCGCGAGCCTGCGCGTCTACGTGTCCGAATGGGAGAACGACCGGCGGTCGCTCTCGGACCGCTACGCCGCAATCCTCCGTCCGCTGCTCGGCGTCACCGATGACGAGCTGCGTGGCGTACCGGCCGCCATTTCAGCGCCACCAGTCGTCGGCGGCTATGAGGAGCTGATCGAACGCGTCGATTCAGCGCGCAGCGTCAGCAAATCCATGGTGAGCACGTTCATGGATCAGACGGAACTGTTCCGGACCATGGATCGGCAGATGGGCGCCGCGAGTCTGGTGGACCAGATGAACGGTCACCTCTCCGCCCTCGAAGACGCGCTCACCTTCGCGGTGCTTCCTGATGCACGGAAGCCGATCGCGCTCGCCCTCACGGGTGCAGCGACTCTTGCGGCGTGGCAGGCATTGGACGCCGGTGCCGTCGAGAGAGCGTGGCGGCACTACGAGCTGGGCAAGCGGGCTGCCCAAGAGGCGGACGCGCCTATGTACGCGGCTCACGCCATGGGAGAGCAGGCGTACGTCCTGTGTGATGCCGGTCGTCCGGAACTTGCCGTTGAGCTGGTGCGCAACGCGCAGGCCACTGGGGGAGACAGACTTTCGCCCCGTCTGCGGGCATGGCTTCATGCTGCGGAGGCTGAAATCTGCGCGAAGGCAGGTAAGGACGACGACTGTCGTGGGGCGCTGGAAAGGGCGGTCGCGTGCCTCCCGGGCGGGGAGGAGGCTCGCGACCCTGACATGCTGAGCGTCTTCCTGAATCACGGGCACTTGTCCCGCTGGCGAGGCAACGCCCTGGCTCTACTCGGCGACGATGACGCCGTTGGCAGCCTGTACGAGGCTCTCGACACGATGGACCCGACCTTCGTTCGCGCCCAAGCCGGTCTGCGGTGCGACTTGGCGCAGGCTCATCAGGCGCGCGGCGAGGCCGACCAGGCGCGCGAGCATCTCCGTCACGCACGCCTGCTGGCGAACCGTACGGGCTCAGTGCGTCATCGCCGCCGGATCGACCTGCTCACGGGGCAGATGTAGGAGAGCTGGCGAGGAGGTGGAGAAGGGCGACGAGAGTCCCTGACCCCATGAGCTGGCCCTTGGCCATCAAGCCGGGGATGTCGGCGAGTGGTACCCAGGCGACGTGGCCGGCCTCTTCGAGATCGGTCGGTTCGCCAATGCGCTGCGCGCCGCGCCCCACGTAGATTTCGTGAGGGCTGTCGACCATGCCCACCATCGGCTGGTACGTGACTACGTGCTCCAGGCTGTCGGGGCGCCAGCCGGTCTCCTCCTCCACTTCGCGGAGAGCCGTCATGTGGGCGTCCTCACCAGGGTCGACGATCCCGCCGGGAAGTTCCCAACCCCACTGCTGTGGCACGAAGCGGTAGCGCCAGAGCATCAGCACTCGATCCTCGTCGTCCAGCACCGCTGAGATCGCGACGTGGTGGAGCGTGACGACGTGGTGCTCGAAGCGCTCCACGCCGGGCGGTTCCACGTCGAAGAGGTCCAGCTTCACCCAGCGGTTGTCGTAGAGGTTGCGTTCACCGTGGATCTTCCAGGGCTCCAGCCCTTCGGGCGGCTCGATGCTCACCCCGCCAGCCACTCGGTAAGCGCTACGCCCGTAAGCCCGGATCAGCCGCTCAGCGGCCAGACGTGCCAGCACTTGCCGGAGGGCCGTGCGGCCGATCTCCAGATCCTCGCTCAGCGTTCGCTCGGAAGGCAGCTTGTCTCCCGGCTGCAACTTCCCCGAAGTGATCCACTCGCGGATCGTTGAGTAGACCTTGGTCGACTTCGGTCCCATCCTCAGAGCACTCTCCTGGTTCGTCGGCTGGCGCGTACCAGCGTATCCGTGGGCATTCGACACAGACAGAGCCACGTCTCGCCGCTAGCCAGCTGGTTTGGCACAGGGGGTCAACGCCGTCCGGACGCCCTACCGCCGTTGAGGTGGGCACGGGCGACTTCGGTGAATGCGGAAATAGCTTTCAGCAGGTCCAGATCGTCGTTGGGCTCCCCAGCGGGAGCCGGATTGCCATCGCGCATGTCGTAGAGGGTGCGAGGGACATCGCCGTGGAGAGCGTTGGCATGCAGGTTCAGGGCAGCGTCCTCGATGCGCACCGCGATCTCCGCTATGTGCTCAGGACCTTCGAGTTCGACAACGGCGGTAGCCAGCCGCAACTGCTCGGTTGACACCCCGGCTCGGATGAGACAGGTCTGGCGGTCAGCCTCTTCCTTTCTCGCCCTCGGCGGGTAGGAGATGCCCAACCGATCGCAGGCTTGTTCGGAGCACGTTGCCCAGCTGGTTTTACGGAAGTAGCTGTTGGCTGCACCGAGGAGGGTGGCGTAGGCGTCCCGCTGGTGTTGGCGGCGCACGGCGTCAACAGCTCCCTGATAGGAGCCCCGCCCTTGGACGCGACCAGCGCCATATGCGGCCGCGGCAGCGAGAAGTGCGACTGGCGTTGACACGAGCGCGGCGGCGATTGTGGGGTCCATGCGCGTGAACTTCCCAAGCTGAGGGTGCGCGAGTCCCTCCGGGGGCGGAAGCCTACTCGGAACAAATCATTCCGGATTCTCCTTGGACGACACGTGGACGGCGAGAGCGAGACGCCGCGACCCTCCGGCCGTCCACGCAGGTCAGCCGAGGTGTCTAGTGGCGATCTTGAGAGGACTGTAAATCTGCCGGCTCAGCCTTCCCAGGTTCGAATCCTGGCGCCGCCACAGGAGAGCGAAAGGCCCCCACGAGAGTGGGGGCCTTTGGCGTTTTCGCTGCGCTGTGCGGCCGTGGGGCCTTCGGCGGCCGGCCGCCGAAGGCCCGGTTGTCAGGCCTGTGCCGCGTTCCGTACGGCGTCCTCGACCGGGGTGTCGCCGCCGATCAGCTCCAGCGTCCGGCCGCTCGTCGCCGGCTCTTGCAGCAGGGCCGCCAGCACCGCCGCCACGTCGTCCCGGGTGACCTCGCCCCGGCCCGTGGACTCGGCCAGCCGCACCGACCCGGTGCCCGGGTCGTCCGTCAGCCGGCCCGGCCGCAGAATCGTCCAGTCCAGGGCCGTCCTGGCTCGTACGTCCGCGTCCGCCGCGCCCTTCGCGCGCAGGTAGGCGGCGAAGACCGGGTCGGTGCCCTCCGGCGGCTCGCTGTCCGCGCCCATGGCCGAGATCACCACGAACCGCCGTACGCCGACGGCCTCGGCCGCGTTCGCGAAGAGCGTGGCGGCGCCGCGGTCCACGGTCTCCTTGCGGTCCTCACCGCTGCCGGGCCCCGCGCCCGCGGCGAAGACCGCGGCGTCCGCGCCCTCCAGATGCCGCGCGACCTCGTCGACCGAGGCCGACTCCAGGTCCCGTACGACCGGTTCGGCGCCGGCGGCCAGCAGATCCCCGGCCTGCTCGGGCCGCCGGATGATGCCCGCGACCTCGTCCCCGCGCGCGGCGAGCAGGCGCTCCAGCCGCAGCGCGATCTGACCATGTCCTCCTGCGATGACAATGCGCATGATCCCGACCGTACGCCCGCACGCGGCGGACCGGGCGCCGAAGCCCCGCACACGCCGTCGGGCGCGCGCGTTCCACGCCATCCGGCGCACAGCGCGCCCGCGGGACGTGGCCGAACAGCCCCGAATACCCGGAGGCCCGCCGGTGCTCCGCACGCGCCGCAGGGCCGCTCAGCGCTGCGACTGGCGCGGCAGCTCCAGCGCCACCGTCGCCTCGGAGTCGCAGTACTCGCGGACCGCGCTCGTCCGGGCCACCACCCGCCCCCGGTGCACCACGATCCGGCTGTACGCCAGGGACAGCGCGGCCGCGACGCTGTTCCCGCGCAGGGCCAGCAGCTCGGCCGGGAAGCCCGCCTCCACACGCACCTCCGGGAGGCCCAGCGTCTCCCGCGCCGCCGCGCTCACCGCCTCGTACGCGTCCTCGGGGGTCGCCTCGCCGCGCGCCGCGAGCAGGTACGCGGCCTCCAGCGGGTCGCCCCGGCCGACCGGGTTCGCCGCGTCCCTGAGGGCGCCGCTGCCCGCCGTGACCCGGACTCCGGCCGCCCGCAGCAGCCGTACCGGCGCCGGGCCCGTCACCTGCGAGGAGGGTCGTTCCAGACCCGCGCAGTCGCCCTGCGGCAGGCAGACGACCGTGACGCCGGCCGCCGCCAGCTGCTCGGCCGCGCGCGCGGCCACCCGCCACGGCATCCGGCCCAGCCCCGCGCACGGCCCGATGGCCACGCCGGGCCGCAGCCCGCCGGCCATCGCGGCCAGCCGCCCCAGCCGGGCCGGGTCGTCGCCGTCGGTGTGCAGGTCGACGGCGCAGCCGTGCTCGGCGGCCAGCTCCAGAACCGTCTCCGCGTAGCCCGCCGGATCGGGGTCCAGGTCGGGGCAGCCGCCGACGACCGTGGCGCCCATCTTCACCGCGTCCCGCAGCATCGCCAGCCCGTCAGCGCCCGCGGCGCCGGTCAGCAGCCGCGGCACGGCCACGGCGGTCAGGTCGGCGAGGTCGTGCAGCGTGCGGCGGGCCTGGAGGACGGCCTCCAGCGAGCGCAGCCCGGAGACATCACCGATCCGTACGTGCGTCCGCAGCGCCGTCGCGCCGTGCCCGAGATGCAGCAGTGCCGACTCCGTGGTGCGGCGCTGCACGTCGTCCGGGTCGTCGGAGGCGGGCCCGGAGCAGTCGGCGGTCAGCGCCGTGTCGCAGTGCGCGTGCGGCTCGGCCGGGGCCGGTAGCAGCAGGTAGCCGTGCAGGTCGATGCGGTGTCCCAGGGCGTCGAGCCGGCCCGCCGTGCCGACCGCCTCGATGCGCCCGCCGCCGAGCCGGACGTCCACCGTCCGGCCGTCGGCCAGCCGGGCGCCGCACAGCGTCAGGGAGTTCGCCTCGGGCCGCTCGGACCGGCCGGCCCCGTGCGGCTTCCCCGGATTCGGCTGCTGACTGCTGTCGGCCATCGCGCTCCTAGGGGTGCAAGATCACGCAGCGTGGTCCGAGCCTAGGGCGCGGTACGGGCGCCTTCGAGCAGGCGCGGAATAGTCGTACCGGTGTGGTGCACGTGGCAGTTGGGGCGGCGGGTCGATTCGGATTTCACGTTTGGCTGTCGGCCGTGTAATGTCTTCATCGCTCGCCCCAATAGCTCAGTCGGCAGAGCGTCTCCATGGTAAGGAGAAGGTCTACGGTTCGATTCCGTATTGGGGCTCTGGTGTGTGAGGTACTCACCTTCGGGTGAGTCCCACTCGCATCACAGCGGTGTAGCTCAGTCGGTAGAGCAAGCGGCTCATAATCGCTGTGTCACCGGTTCAAGTCCGGTCACCGCTACACACAGTAGCCGATTGTGGGGTCGGTCCTCCGATCGGCTACTCTTCATGCGTTAATCCGTCCATCTTGTTCGTCAAGGAGCACTCACGTGGCTGCCACCGACGTCCGCCCGAAGATCACGCTGGCCTGCGTGGAGTGCAAGGAGCGGAACTACATCACCAAGAAGAACCGGCGTAACAACCCGGACCGTCTTGAGATGAAGAAGCACTGCCCGCGTTGCAACTCGCACACTGCGCACCGCGAGACGCGATAACAAAGGCGCTGTACTGAAGCAGTAACTACGAGGCCGTCCCCACGCCGGGGGCGGCCTCGTGGCGTTGGAGCCTGCGTCACACCCCAGGAGGTTGCGAGCCATGGCGCTCGACCAGTCCTTTGTCGGACGGACGTATCCGCCCACCACTCCGTACGAAGTGGGCCGCGAGAAGATCCGGGAATTCGCCGAGGCGATCGGTGACACCAACCCGGTCTACACGGACACCGAAGCCGCCAAGGCGCTCGGTCATCCCGATGTGATCGCTCCGCCGACTTTTGTGTTCGCCATCACTTTCCAGGCCGCAGGCCAGGTGATCGAGGACCCGCAGCTGGGCCTGGATTACAGCCGGGTGGTGCACGGCGACCAGAAGTTCTCGTACACCCGTCCGGTGCGCTCCGGTGACCGGCTGACCGTCACCTCCACCATCGAGACCATCAAGTCCCTCGCGGGCAACGACATCCTCGACGTCCGCGGCGAGGTGTACGACGAGGCCGGTGAGCACGTGGTGACGGCCGTCACCAAGCTGGTGGCCCGCGCGGCCGACGAGGAGGCCTGACAGCGATGACGGCGAAGATCTCTTACGACGACGTCGAGGTCGGCACGGAACTGCCCGCGCAGACCTTCCCCGTGACGCGCGCCACGCTCGTCCGGTACGCGGGCGCGTCCGGCGACTTCAACCCGATCCACTGGAACGAGAAGTTCGCCAAGGAGGTGGGCCTCCCGGACGTCATCGCGCACGGCATGTTCACCATGGCCGAGGCGGCCCGGGTGATCACGGACTGGGCGGGCGACCCGTCGGCGGTGGCCGAGTACGGCGTGCGCTTCACCAAGCCGGTGGTCGTGCCCAACGACGACCAGGGCGCGGTGATCGAGGTGTCGGGCAAGGTCGCGGCGAAGCTCGACGACGACGCGCGGACGGTACGGGTCGACCTGACGGCCACCAGCGCCGGGCAGAAGGTGCTGGGGATGTCGCGGGCGGTCGTGCGGCTCGCCTGAGACGCCGGGTGTGCAGGGGGCCGCTCCCGGCCGGTGCCGGGGGCGCCCCCGTACTCTTGAGGGGTGCAGGAACTTCACGACGCCCCCCTCGCCCCCCTGACCACCTTCCGGCTCGGCGGGCCCGCCGCGCGGCTCGTCACGGCCACGACCGACGACGAGGTGATCGCGGCCGTCCGCGAGGCCGACGCGAGCGGCACCCCGCTGCTGCTCGTCGGCGGCGGCTCCAACCTCGTCATCGGTGACAAGGGTTTCGAGGGCACCGCGCTGCGCATCGCGACCCGCGGCTTCGAGCTGGACGGCACCGAACTGACCCTCGCGGCCGGTGAGAACTGGTCCGAGGCCGTGGCCCGCACGGTCGAGGCGGGCCTGGCGGGCGTCGAGTGCCTGGCCGGCATCCCCGGTTCGGCAGGCGCCACGCCCATCCAGAACGTGGGTGCGTACGGCCAGGAAGTGTCGTCCACCATCACCGAAGTGATCGCTTTCGACCGCCAGACGGACGAGACGGTGACGCTGGCGAACGCCGAGTGCGACTTCTCGTACCGGCACAGCCGCTTCAAGGAGCACCCCGAGCGGTACGTCGTGCTGCGCGTCCGCTTCGCCCTGGAGGACGCCGACGGCCTGTCCGCGCCCATCAAGTACCCCGAGACCGCCCGCGTGCTGGGCGTCGAGGCGGGGGACCGGGTGCCGGCGGCGACCGCCCGCGAGACCGTGCTCAAGCTGCGCGCGGGCAAGGGCATGGTCCTGGACCCCGAGGATCACGACACCTGGTCGGCGGGCTCCTTCTTCACCAACCCGATCCTCACGGCCGACGAGTACCAGGAGTTCGTCGCCAAGGTGCACGCGCGTCTCGGTGACGACGTCATGCCGCCCGCCTTCCCCACCGGGGACGGGCGGACGAAGACCTCGGCCGCCTGGGTGATCGACAAGGCCGGCTTCACCAAGGGGTACGGCGACGGGCCGGCCCGGATCTCCACCAAGCACACGCTCGCGCTCACCAACAGGGGAGCGGCGACGACGGAGGACCTGCTCGCGCTGGCGCGCGAGGTGCGCGACGGCGTGCGCGCGGCCTTCGGGGTGACCCTGGTCAACGAGCCCGTGATGGTGGGCGTCGGGCTCTGAGGCGCGCGGCGCGGCTCAGTAGGCCACGCCCACGCCCTGCTTCACGGTCGCCGCGTCCGTGGCCATCGCGAGCATCGCGTGCGCCACGTCGGCGCGGGAGATCGTCCGGCCGCTGCGCGGCGTCCCGCCGACGGCCGTGCGGTACGTGCCGGTCGCCGGCCCGTCGGTCAGCTTCGGCGGGCGCACGGCGGTCCAGTCCGTCGTGGAGCGGGCCAGCTCCGCCTCCATCGCGGTGAGGTCGGTGTAGATGTCCTTCAGGACCGTGCCGATCACCGCCCGCACCGCCCGGTCCAGGAACGGCTCGCCCGCCGGCACCGGGCCCACGGGCGCCGCGCTCACCACCAGAAGGCGCCGTACCTGCTCCGCCTCCATGGCGCGCAGGACGGGGACGGTCACCCGGGTGGCGGTCCCCGCCTCCTTGCGGGAGCGCGCGCCCAGCCCGGAGAGGACCGCGTCCCGCCCCGCCACCGCCGGGCGCAGCGCCTCCGGGTCCGCGAGCTCGGCCCGCACCACCTCCAGGCCCGGCCCCGAGACCGTCAGCCGCGCGGGATCACGCACCACCGCCGTGACCTCGTGGCCCGCCGCGAGGCCCTGCTTGACGATCTCCTGTCCGATACCGCCGGTCGCGCCGAAGACCGTGAGCCGGAGCGCCATGATGTCCGCACCTCCCAGAGAAGGGTGAGCAAGGGGTGAGTAAGTGCCCACTCACCCCTTAGGGTGAGTGAATGCCCACCCAGAAGTCAACGCCGGTACGGATCCTCGACGCAGCCCACGAACTGCTGCGCACCACCGGCCTCGCCCGGGCCACGACCAAGGAGATCGCGCGCGGCGCCGGCTGCTCCGAAGCCGCGCTCTACAAGCACTTCGCGAACAAGGAGGAGATCTTCGTACGAGTGCTCAAGGAGCGGCTGCCGAGCGTCGGCCCGCTGCTGGAGGAGCTCACCGCCGACCCGGGGGAGCGCACCGTGGCGGAGTGCCTCACGGCCGTCGCCCGCCGGGCCGTGGATCTGTACGCGCAGACCCTGCCGATCGCCGGCTCGCTCTTCGCCGAACCCGCGCTGCTCCGGAGGCACCGGGAAGGGCTGGCCGAGCTGGGCACCGGGCCGCAGGAGCCGCGCGACCAGCTCGCCCGCTATCTGCGCCGCGAACGGGACCGCGGCCGCATCCGCGCCGACGCCGACCCCGAGGCCGCCGCCGCGCTGCTGCTCGGCGCCTGCTTCCAGCACGTCTTCTTCACGGCCTTCACGGAGCCGGGCGCCGGGCAGGGCGGGGGAGCGGACGACTTCGCCGCGCGGCTGGCCCGTACGGTCCTCACGGGCATCGGCTGAGGCCCCTCGGAGCCCGCGCCGCTCAGCCCGCCAGCCAGGCGTCGATGTCCGCCACCAGCCGCCGCTGCTCGTCCAGCGGCGCACGGGAGCCGCGTACCGACTGCCGCGCCAGTTCGGCCAGTTCGGCGTCCGAGAAGCCGTGGTGCTCGCGGGCGATCTCGTACTGCGCCGCCAGCCGGGACCCGAAGAGCAGCGGGTCGTCCGCGCCCAGCGCCATCGGCACCCCGGCGTCGAACAGCGTCCGCAGGGGCACGTCCTCGGGCTTCTCGTACACGCCCAGCGCCACGTTCGAGGCCGGGCACACCTCGCAGGTCACCCCGGAGTCCGCCAGCCGCCCGATCAGGCGCGGGTCCTCGGCGGCCCGTACGCCGTGCCCGACCCGGCCGGCGTGCAGGTCGTCCAGGCAGTCCCGGACGCTCGCGGGGCCCGACAGCTCGCCGCCGTGCGGTGCGGCGAGCAGCCCGCCGTCCCGGGCGATCGCGAACGCCCGGTCGAAGTCGCGTGCGAAACCCCGCCGTTCGTCGTTGGAGAGGCCGAAACCCACCACCCCGTGGTCGGCGTAGCGCACCGCGAGGCGGGCCAGCGTACGGGCGTCCAGCGGGTGCTTCATGCGGTTCGCGGCGACCAGGACGCGCATGCCGAGCCCGGTCTCGCGGGAGGCGGCGGCGACCGCGTCGAGGATGATCTCCAGCGCCGGGATCAGCCCGCCCAGCCGCGGCGCGTACGAGGTCGGGTCGACCTGGATCTCCAGCCAGCGGGAGCCGTCCCGGACGTCCTCCTCGGCCGCCTCGCGCACCAGCCGCTGGATGTCCTCGGGCGTTCTCAGGCAGGACCGCGCGATGTCGTAGAGCCGCTGGAATCTGAACCAGCCCCGCTCGTCGGTCGCCCGCAGCTTCGGTGGCTCGCCGCCGCTCAGCGCCTCCGGCAGGTGGACGCCGTACTTCTCGGCGAGCTCCAGCAGGGTCGAGGACCGCATCGAGCCGGTGAAGTGCAGATGCAGATGGGCCTTGGGCAGCAGACGGAGATCTCGGGCACGCTCCATTCCAGGATCTTGCCGCACACAACCGCCGATCCGGTAGGCCCCTCCCCGAACGAAGGGTTCCGCGAACAGACGAACGGCGGGTCCCGGACAACTTCCGGGACCCGCCGTTTCACACGTCACCTACGGATTTCCGAAGGCGGTCACCTACGGAAATCCGTATGTGGTGTCACTTCGCTTCAGCCAGCAGCTTCTGGATGCGCGACACGCCCTCGACGAGGTCCTCGTCGCCCAGCGCGTACGAGAGGCGCAGGTAGCCCGGCGTGCCGAAGGCCTCGCCCGGGACGACCGCGACCTCGGCCTCCTCCAGGATGACCTCGGCCAGCTCCACGGAGGTCTGCGGACGCTTGCCGCGGATCTCCTTGCCGAGCAGGCCCTTCACCGACGGGTACGCGTAGAACGCGCCCTCCGGCTCCGGGCACACGATGCCGTCGATCTCGTTCAGCATCTGCACGATCTTCTTGCGGCGGCGGTCGAAGGCGACCTTCATCTCGTCGACGGCCTTCAGGTCGCCGGAGACGGCCGCGATGGCGGCGGCCTGCGCGACGTTGGAGACGTTCGACGTGGCGTGCGACTGCAGGTTGGTCGCGGCCTTGATGACGTCCTTGGGGCCGATGACCCAGCCCACCCGCCAGCCGGTCATCGCGTACGTCTTCGCCACGCCGTTGACGACGACGCACTTGTCGCGCAGCTCCGGCACCACGACGGGCAGCGAGGAGAACTCCGCGTCGCCGTAGACGAGGTGCTCGTAGATCTCGTCCGTCATGACCCACAGGCCGTGCTCGGCGGCCCAGCGGCCGATCGCCTCGACCTGCTCGCGGCTGTAGACGGCGCCGGTCGGGTTGGACGGCGACACGAAGAGCACGACCTTGGTGTTCTCCGTGCGGGCCGCCTCAAGCTGCTCCACGCTCACGCGGTAGCCGGTGGTCTCGTCGGCCACGACCGGGACCGGTACACCGCCCGCGAGCTGGATCGACTCGGGGTAGGTGGTCCAGTACGGGGCCGGCACGACGACCTCGTCGCCCGGGTCGAGGATCGCCGCGAACGCCTCGTAGATGGCCTGCTTGCCACCGTTGGTCACCAGGATGTTGGCGGCCTCGACCTCGTAACCCGAGTCGCGCAGCGTCTTCGCGGCGATCGCGGACTTGAGCTCCGGGAGGCCGCCGGCCGGCGTGTAGCGGTGGAACTTGGGGTTGCGGCAGGCCTCGACCGCGGCCTCGACGATGTAGTCCGGGGTCGGGAAGTCGGGCTCACCGGCGCCGAAGCCGATCACCGGGCGCCCGGCGGCCTTCAGGGCCTTGGCCTTGGCGTCCACGGCCAGCGTGGCGGACTCGGAGATCGCGCCGACACGGGCCGACACGCGACGCTCGGTAGGGGACTGTGCGGGAGGAGTAGCAGCACTCATACCTGCATCGTCCCAGACCGGCCGGGTGCCCGGCACAGGGGTTTGTCCCGGCCGCCACGGAGGTTCCCGTTCGACGCCCGGCCGCTGACCACGTACACTCGACCACCGTTGGCTCCCCGACGGGTCGTCATCGGCCGTGCACACTCTGCGCCGGTCGCATGCTGTAGGTTGGGGGAACCACAAAGGGTCGTAGCTCAATTGGTAGAGCACTGGTCTCCAAAACCAGCGGTTGGGGGTTCAAGTCCCTCCGGCCCTGCTACACGCACTTCTTCACCGGGGTGCGTGCACGCGTACGTAAGGCAATGCACCGCCGTGCGGGCTCTACCGGGCGCGGCACGGCCACGACCCGGATTCAGGTGAGGACGAGTGACGGACGCCCTGGGCTCCATCGACATGCCTGAGCGTGGTCGCTCCGATGACGACGCCACCGAGTCCAAGAAGAAGCCCCGCCGCGGCGGCAAGCGCGGCAAGAAGGGCCCTCTCGCCCGGCTCGCACTGTTCTACCGCCAGATCATCGCGGAGCTCCGCAAGGTCGTCTGGCCGACGCGAAATCAGCTTTCGACGTACACCACCGTGGTGATCGTCTTCGTAGTCATCGTCATTGGTCTCGTAACCGTGATTGACTTGGGAATCAAAGAAGTCGTCGATTACGTCTTCGCCTGATCCCGCGATGGGCGCCTGAAGCGGGCGCCCGTTCGCATGTTCAACCCCTTGAAGCCAGGAAGAAGCAGCCACAGTGTCTGACCCGAACCTGAACGAGCCCGCCGAGCCCGTCGCGGCGGCAGCGGCCGACGTCGACGCGGCGGCTACGGCCGAGGTCGAGGGCGACGACACCCCGCAGGAGATCGTCGAGGGCGCCGACGCCGTCGACGAGCTCGACGCGGAGGACGCTGCCGCCGGCGAGCCCGCCGAAGAAGCGGCGGTGCACGTCGAGGACGAGGCCGAGGCCACCGACGAGGTCGCCGAGGACGCGGCCGACGAGGAGCCCGTCGACCCGATCGCGGCGCTCCGCGACGAACTGCGCGGTCTGCCCGGCGAGTGGTACGTCATCCACACCTACGCGGGCTACGAGAAGCGCGTGAAGGCCAACCTGGAGCAGCGCGCCGTCTCGCTCAACGTCGAGGACTTCATCTACCAGGCCGAGGTCCCCGAGGAAGAGATCGTCCAGATCAAGAACGGCGAGCGGAAGAACGTCCGTCAGAACAAGCTCCCGGGCTACGTGCTCGTGCGCATGGACCTGACGAACGAGTCCTGGGGCGTCGTCCGCAACACCCCGGGTGTCACCGGCTTCGTGGGCAACGCCTACGACCCGTACCCGCTCACGCTCGACGAGATCGTCAAGATGCTCGCCCCGGAGGCCGAGGAGAAGGCCGCCAAGGAGGCCGCCGAGGCCGAGGGCAAGCCGACGCCGCAGCGCAAGGTCGAGGTCCAGGTGCTGGACTTCGAGGTGGGCGACTCGGTCACCGTCACCGACGGCCCGTTCGCCACGCTGCAGGCCACCATCAACGAGATCAACGCCGACTCGAAGAAGGTCAAGGGCCTTGTCGAGATCTTCGGCCGCGAGACCCCGGTCGAGCTGAGCTTCGACCAGATCCAGAAGAACTGACGCGTTCTGGAACACGCACTTCCGAGCAGGTCAGGCGGGTCATCGCGACCGGCCTGACCTGCTCGGTTTTTAGCCGCACCTCTATACCCGTTATCGTTGTGCGGTATGCCTCCATCCGGATGACCGGGTGGTCGCTGGAAACTCTCACTAGGACCCGGAGAGAGCAATGCCTCCCAAGAAGAAGAAGGTCACGGGGCTCATCAAGCTCCAGATCCAGGCCGGTGCCGCGAACCCGGCTCCGCCGGTCGGCCCCGCGCTGGGTCAGCACGGCGTCAACATCATGGAGTTCTGCAAGGCCTACAACGCCGCGACCGAGTCGCAGCGCGGTTGGGTCGTGCCGGTGGAGATCACGGTCTACGAGGACCGCTCCTTCACCTTCATCACGAAGACCCCGCCGGCCGCCAAGATGATCCTGAAGGCCGCGGGCGTGGAGAAGGGCTCCGGCGAGCCCCACAAGACCAAGGTCGCCAAGGTCACCGAGGCGCAGATCCGCGAGATCGCGCAGACCAAGATGGAAGACCTGAACGCCAACGACCTGGATGCCGCGTCGAAGATCATCGCGGGTACCGCCCGGTCCATGGGCATCACGGTCGAGGGCTGACCGCACCTCGTAGCACCTCCGTGGCAGGGCCAGGCGCTGGCCCGGACCACGACTCCACCTGCCAGGCGGCACGAGCCGCATGGCGTAACTGCATTCAGGAGCAGCAGTGAAGCGCAGCAAGACTCTTCGCAACGCGGACGCGAAGATCGACCGGGAGCGTCTGTACGCCCCGCTCGAGGCCGTCCGTCTCGCCAAGGACACCTCGTCCGCCAAGTTCGACGCGACCGTCGAGGTTGCCATGCGTCTGGGTGTCGACCCGCGCAAGGCCGACCAGATGGTCCGTGGCACCGTGAACCTCCCGCACGGCACCGGTAAGACCGCCCGGGTCCTGGTCTTCGCGACCGGCGACCGTGCTGCGGCCGCGGAAGCCGCCGGCGCCGACATCGTCGGCGCGGACGAGCTCATCGACGAGGTCTCCAAGGGCCGCCTGGACTTCGACGCCGTCGTCGCCACCCCGGACCTCATGGGCAAGGTCGGCCGCCTCGGCCGCGTGCTCGGTCCCCGTGGTCTGATGCCGAACCCGAAGACCGGCACCGTCACCCCGGATGTCGCCAAGGCTGTCACCGACATCAAGGGCGGCAAGATCGAGTTCCGCGTGGACAAGCACGCGAACCTCCACTTCATCATCGGCAAGGTGTCCTTCGACGACACCAAGCTGGTGGAGAACTACGCCGCGGCGCTCGAGGAGATCAACCGCCTCAAGCCGTCCGCCGCCAAGGGCCGCTACATCAAGAAGGCCACCATCACCACCACGATGGGCCCCGGCGTTCCGCTGGACGCCAACCGCACCCGCAACCTCCTCGTCGAGGAGGACCCGGCCGCCGTCTGAGCCTGACGACAGCCGCGCGTACTGCGTGAGCCGGGCCCCGCACCTGTTCCTCAGGTGCGGGGCCCGACCCCTTTGTACGGCGCCTGTGCGGCCCGTACGGGGCTCCGGGGCCGGCGGCCGCCCGGGGGAGCGGCCCGCGGCGGTACGGCCGTACGGAGGCGATTTGCCTGCACGCGAGTGGTTCGCGTACCGTAACGGAGAAGCCAAAGACCGCTGGTTGTCTCTGTGCGCCCATCCGGGTGTGCGGTGGCCGAAGGATCCGCTAGCTGCGGACGGCCTGCGCAGGTGACGCTGGAAGAATTCCCGGATACGCATGTCTCCGGTCGAGTCTGCCCCGTGCGCCTGCGCCGGGGCGTTTGTTTTGCCCAGCCCCTTCTGCGCGGTCCTCATCACCCGGAAGGAGGCCGAGGCTCATGGCAAGTCCTGACAAGGTCGATGCTGTCGAGGAGATCACGGACAAGTTCCGTAACTCCAACGCCGCTGTCGTCACCGCGTACACCGGACTTTCTGTTGCGCAGCTCAAGCAGCTGCGTCGTTCGCTCGGTGACAACGCTCAGTACCGTGTGGTGAAGAACACGCTGACCAAGATCGCGGCCCAGGAGGCCGGGATCTCCGTGCTGGACGAGCACCTTGTGGGCTCGACGGCCGTCGCCTTCGTCACCGGTGACCCGGTCGAGGCGGCGAAGGGTCTTCGTGACTTCGCCAAGGAGAACCAGAACCTCGTCATCAAGGGCGGTGTCTTCGAGGGGAAGGCACTCTCCGCTGACGACATCAAGAAGCTTGCGGACCTCGAGTCCCGCGAGGTTCTGCTCGCCAAGCTGGCGGGCGCCATGAAGGGATCCATGGCCAAGGCCGCGGCGACCTTCCAGGCCCCGCTCACGAAGTTCGCCCGCACCGCGGACGCGCTTCGCAGCAAGGCCGAGCAGGGCGGTGCCGAGTAATTCGGCTCGCACATTGGCAGCCCCTGCCCAGGCAGCACGCCTGAGCGCCGGGACGCCACAGCGGGCCAGACGTACGCCCGCCGACATGTACATCCGGCACCAGCCGATTTAGTGGAAGGACCGCCACCATGGCGAAGCTCAGCCAGGAAGACCTGCTCGCGCAGTTCGAGGAGATGACCCTCATCGAGCTCTCCGAGTTCGTGAAGGCCTTCGAGGAGAAGTTCGACGTCGAGGCTGCCGCCCCGGTCGCCGTTGCCGCCGCCGGTGCCCCGGGCGCCCCGGCCGCCGAGGCCGCTGAGGAGCAGGACGAGTTCGACGTCATCCTCACCGGTGCGGGCGACAAGAAGATCCAGGTCATCAAGGTCGTGCGTGAGCTGACCTCCCTGGGTCTGAAGGAGGCCAAGGACCTCGTCGACGGCACCCCGAAGCCGGTCCTCGAGAAGGTCGCCAAGGACGCCGCGGACAAGGCCAAGGAGGCCCTCGAGGGCGCCGGCGCCTCCGTCGAGGTCAAGTGACCTCTGTCAGTCGCTGACTGAACACCTCCGGGACCCCGGTCTCACCGGGTCCCGTGCCAAGGGCGATCACCCATGCGGGTGGTCGCCCTTCGGCGTTCCGATGTCCTTGCCGGGTTGCCGCGCACTCCCGTGCGAGTATGGTGATCTTCGTTGTCCGGCCCATGTGTCCCGTGACGATCTCGCAGGGGTGGGGGGCCTTGACGAACAGCACGCGGCGCGCAATTCTCAGGGACGCGACGTCGGAAGCGATCCGGAGTCCGAGGCATGGATCGCCGACGAAGAGGGCAGTATCGATGTGCGCCCAGGGGCGCACGGTATGCAGCAGGCGCTGAGCGTGAAGAACTACAACGAGGGGTATCCCTCTTAGAGGGAGTCACCTTCCGGAGGAGAGATTGGGTGCAGAGCCGGTCTCCGAAAACCCGGGCTGGACATCAGTGTGCCGAGTGGCTACACTGACCCTTTGCGCTGCCTGTTAGCTGCTCCCTGCCCGTCACCAGGGGCATACCCACATCTCAGCACTGCGGTTCAGACATCCCTGACCAGGGATTTCTTGCCGGTTGTGCGGACGTGGGACCGGTACGCGCGTAGTGAGTCCGAGCCCTCGGAAGGACCCCCTCTTGGCCGCCTCGCGCAACGCCTCGACTGCCAATACGAACAACGGCGACAGCACCGCCCCGCTGCGCATCTCTTTTGCGAAGATCAAGGAGCCCCTCGGGGTTCCGAACCTCCTTGCGCTGCAGACCGAAAGCTTCGACTGGCTGCTCGGCAACGCCGCATGGAAGGGTCGCGTCGAGGCTGCGCTGGAGTCCGGTCAGGACGTCCCCACCAAGTCCGGTCTGGAGGAGATCTTCGAAGAGATCTCCCCGATCGAGGACTTCTCCGGGTCGATGTCGCTGACGTTCCGCGACCACCGCTTCGAGCCCCCGAAGAACAGCATCGACGAGTGCAAGGAGCGCGACTTCACGTACGCGGCTCCGCTCTTCGTCACCGCCGAGTTCACCAACAATGAGACCGGCGAGATCAAGTCCCAGACGGTCTTCATGGGCGACTTCCCGCTCATGACCAACAAGGGCACCTTCTGCATCAACGGCACCGAGCGTGTCGTCGTCTCGCAGCTGGTCCGCTCGCCGGGCGTCTACTTCGACAGCCAGATCGACAAGACGTCCGACAAGGACATCTTCTCCGCCAAGATCATCCCGTCCCGGGGTGCCTGGCTGGAGATGGAGATCGACAAGCGCGACATGGTCGGTGTCCGCATCGACCGCAAGCGCAAGCAGTCGGTCACCGTGCTCCTCAAGGCCCTCGGTTGGACGACCGAGCAGATCCTGGAGGAGTTCGGCGAGTACGAGTCGATGCGCGCCACCCTGGAGAAGGACCACACCCAGGGCCAGGACGACGCGCTGCTCGACATCTACCGCAAGCTGCGCCCGGGCGAGCCGCCGACGCGTGAGGCCGCGCAGACGCTGCTGGAGAACCTCTACTTCAACCCGAAGCGCTACGACCTCGCGAAGGTCGGCCGCTACAAGGTCAACAAGAAGCTGGGCGGGGACGAGCCGCTCGACGCCGGTGTGCTGACCACCGACGACATCATCGCCACGATCAAGTACCTCGTGAAGCTGCACGCCGGCGAGACCGAGACGATCGGCGAGAACGGCACGGAGATCGTCGTCGAGACCGACGACATCGACCACTTCGGCAACCGCCGCCTGCGCAACGTCGGCGAGCTGATCCAGAACCAGGTCCGTACGGGTCTCGCCCGTATGGAGCGCGTCGTGCGTGAGCGCATGACCACCCAGGACGTCGAGGCGATCACGCCGCAGACCCTGATCAACATCCGGCCGGTCGTCGCCTCCATCAAGGAGTTCTTCGGCACCAGCCAGCTGTCCCAGTTCATGGACCAGACCAACCCGCTGTCGGGTCTGACCCACAAGCGCCGTCTGTCGGCGCTGGGCCCGGGTGGTCTCTCCCGTGAGCGGGCCGGCCTGGACGTCCGTGACGTGCACCCGTCGCACTACGGCCGCATGTGCCCCATTGAGACCCCCGAGGGTCCCAACATTGGTCTGATCGGTTCGCTCGCCTCGTACGGCCGGGTGAACGTCTTCGGCTTCATCGAGACCCCGTACCGCCGCGTCGTCGACGGCCAGGTCACCGAAGAGGTCAAGTACCTCACGGCCGATGAGGAAGACCGCTTCATCATCGCCCAGGCGAACGCGCCGCTGACCGAGGACATGCGCTTCGCCGAGCAGCGTGTCCTGGTCCGCCGTCGTGGCGGCGAGGCCGACCTCGTCACCGTCGACGAGGTGGACTTCATGGACGTCTCGCCGCGCCAGATGGTGTCGGCCGCGACCGCCATGATCCCGTTCCTGGAGCACGACGACGCCAACCGCGCGCTCATGGGCTCGAACATGATGCGCCAGGCCGTGCCGCTCATCAAGGCCGAGGCCCCGCTGGTCGGTACCGGCATGGAGTACCGCTGCGCGGTCGACGCCGGCGACGTCATCAAGGCCGAGAAGGACGGTGTGGTCCAGGAGGTCTCCGCGGACTACATCACCGTCGCCAACGACGACGGCACGTACACCACGTACCGCGTCGCCAAGTTCACCCGCTCCAACCAGGGCACCTCCTTCAACCAGAAGGTCGTCGTGGACGAGGGCGCGCGGGTCATCGAGGGCCAGGTCCTCGCCGACGGTCCGTCCACGGACGAAGGCGAGATGGCGCTCGGCAAGAACCTGCTCGTGGCGTTCATGCCGTGGGAGGGTCACAACTACGAGGACGCGATCATCCTGTCGCAGCGCCTCGTGCAGGACGACGTCCTCTCCTCGATCCACATCGAGGAGCACGAGGTCGACGCCCGTGACACCAAGCTGGGCCCCGAGGAGATCACCCGGGACATCCCGAACGTCTCCGAGGAGGTCCTCGCCGACCTCGACGAGCGCGGCATCATCCGCATCGGTGCCGAGGTCGTCGCCGGCGACATCCTGGTCGGCAAGGTCACCCCGAAGGGTGAGACCGAGCTGACCCCGGAGGAGCGCCTGCTCCGCGCGATCTTCGGTGAGAAGGCCCGTGAGGTCCGTGACACCTCGCTGAAGGTGCCGCACGGTGAGACCGGCAAGGTCATCGGCGTGCGCGTCTTCGACCGCGAGGAGGGCGACGAGCTGCCCCCGGGCGTGAACCAGCTGGTCCGCGTCTACGTCGCGCAGAAGCGCAAGATCACCGACGGTGACAAGCTCGCCGGCCGGCACGGCAACAAGGGCGTCATCTCGAAGATCCTGCCGGTCGAGGACATGCCGTTCCTGGAGGACGGCACCCCGGTCGACATCATCCTCAACCCCCTGGGTGTCCCGTCCCGAATGAACCCGGGACAGGTCCTGGAGATCCACCTCGGCTGGCTCGCCAGCCAGGGCTGGAAGGTCGAGGGTGCCGAGGAGTGGCAGGAGCGGCTGCAGTCCATCGGCGCCGACGACGTCGCGCCGCGGACCAACGTCGCCACCCCGGTCTTCGACGGTGCGCGCCAGGACGAGCTGCAGGGTCTCTTCGACTCCACGCTGCCCAACCGCGACGGCGAGCGCATGGTCAAGAGCTCCGGCAAGGCGCAGCTCTTCGACGGCCGCTCCGGCGAGCCGTTCCCGGACCCGATCTCGGTCGGGTACATGTACATCCTCAAGCTCCACCACCTGGTCGACGACAAGCTCCACGCCCGCTCGACCGGTCCGTACTCGATGATCACCCAGCAGCCGCTGGGTGGTAAGGCCCAGTTCGGTGGCCAGCGCTTCGGTGAGATGGAGGTGTGGGCGCTGGAGGCGTACGGCGCCGCTTACGCCCTCCAGGAGCTGCTGACGATCAAGTCCGACGACGTGACCGGCCGCGTGAAGGTCTACGAGGCCATCGTCAAGGGCGAGAACATCCCCGAGCCCGGCATTCCCGAGTCCTTCAAGGTGCTCATCAAGGAAATGCAGTCGCTGTGCCTGAACGTGGAGGTGCTGTCCTCGGACGGCATGTCCATCGAGATGCGCGACACCGACGAGGACGTCTTCCGCGCTGCGGAGGAGCTCGGTATCGACCTGTCCCGGCGCGAGCCGAGCAGCGTCGAAGAGGTCTGACGGGTCTGGCCGGGACCTCCCCGCGAGGTCCCGGCCCCACCCCGGACCCCCTCAGACCATGATTGAGACTCGACCCTGAAAGAGGGATTGACGACAGTGCTCGACGTCAACTTCTTCGACGAGCTGCGGATCGGCCTTGCCACCGCTGACGACATCCGTCAGTGGTCCCACGGCGAGGTCAAGAAGCCGGAGACCATCAACTACCGCACCCTCAAGCCCGAGAAGGACGGCCTCTTCTGCGAGAAGATCTTCGGCCCCACCCGGGACTGGGAGTGCTACTGCGGTAAGTACAAGCGCGTCCGCTTCAAGGGCATCATCTGCGAGCGCTGCGGCGTGGAGGTCACCCGCGCCAAGGTGCGCCGTGAGCGGATGGGCCACATCGAGCTGGCCGCCCCCGTCACGCACATCTGGTACTTCAAGGGCGTGCCGAGCCGGCTGGGCTACCTGCTGGACCTCGCCCCCAAGGACCTCGAGAAGGTCATCTACTTCGCCGCCTACATGATCACGTGGGTGGACGAGGAGCGCCGTACGCGCGACCTGCCCTCGCTGGAGGCCCACGTCTCCGTCGAGCGCCAGCAGATCGAGCAGCGCCGCGACGCGGACCTCGAGGCCCGCGCCAAGAAGCTGGAGACCGACCTCGCCGAGCTGGAGGCCGAGGGCGCCAAGGCCGACGTGCGCCGCAAGGTGCGCGAGGGTGCCGAGCGTGAGATGAAGCAGCTGCGCGACCGTGCGCAGCGCGAGATCGACCGCCTGGACGAGGTCTGGAACCGCTTCAAGAACCTCAAGGTCCAGGACCTGGAGGGCGACGAGCTCCTCTACCGCGAGCTGCGTGACCGCTTCGGCACGTACTTCGACGGCTCCATGGGTGCCGCTTCCCTGCAGAAGCGCCTGGAGACCTTCGACCTGGAGGAGGAGGCCGAGCGCCTCCGCGAGATCATCCGTACCGGCAAGGGCCAGAAGAAGACCCGTGCGCTCAAGCGCCTGAAGGTCGTCTCCGCGTTCCTGCAGACCAGCAACAGCCCCAAGGGCATGGTGCTCGACTGCATCCCGGTCATCCCGCCGGACCTGCGTCCGATGGTGCAGCTGGACGGTGGCCGCTTCGCGACCTCCGACCTGAACGACCTGTACCGCCGTGTGATCAACCGCAACAACCGCCTCAAGCGTCTTCTCGACCTCGGTGCCCCCGAGATCATCGTGAACAACGAGAAGCGGATGCTGCAGGAGGCCGTCGACGCGCTGTTCGACAACGGCCGCCGCGGTCGCCCGGTCACCGGTCCCGGTAACCGCCCGCTGAAGTCCCTCAGCGACATGCTGAAGGGCAAGCAGGGCCGTTTCCGTCAGAACCTGCTCGGTAAGCGTGTGGACTACTCCGCGCGTTCCGTCATCGTCGTCGGCCCGCAGCTGAAGCTGCACCAGTGCGGTCTGCCGAAGGCCATGGCGCTGGAGCTCTTCAAGCCGTTCGTGATGAAGCGCCTGGTCGACCTGAACCACGCGCAGAACATCAAGTCGGCGAAGCGGATGGTCGAGCGCGGCCGCACGGTCGTGTACGACGTCCTCGAAGAGGTCATCGCCGAGCACCCGGTTCTGCTGAACCGTGCGCCCACCCTGCACCGCCTCGGCATCCAGGCCTTCGAGCCGCAGCTGGTCGAGGGCAAGGCCATTCAGATTCACCCGCTCGTCTGCACCGCGTTCAACGCGGACTTCGACGGTGACCAGATGGCCGTGCACCTGCCGCTGTCCGCCGAGGCGCAGGCCGAGGCCCGCATCCTGATGCTGTCCTCGAACAACATCCTCAAGCCGGCCGACGGCCGTCCGGTCACCATGCCGACCCAGGACATGGTGCTGGGCCTGTTCTTCCTCACCACCGACGAGGAGGAGCGCAAGGTCATCGGTGAGGGCCGGGCCTTCGGTTCGGTCGCCGAGGCGATCATGGCGTTCGACGCCAAGGAGCTGTCGCTCCAGGCGAAGGTCGACATCCGCTTCCCGATCGGCACGGTTCCGCCCCGCGGCTGGACCCCGCCGGCTCCGGAGGAGGGCGAGCCCGAGTGGCAGCCCGGTGACAGCTTCCGCCTGCGGACGACCCTGGGCCGCGCGCTCTTCAACGAGCTGCTGCCCGAGGACTACCCGTTCGTCGACTACTCGGTGGGCAAGAAGCAGCTCTCCGCGATCGTCAACGACCTGGCCGAGCGGTACCCGAAGGTCATCGTCGCGGCGACCCTGGACAACCTGAAGGCGGCCGGTTTCCACTGGGCCACCCGCTCCGGTGTCACCGTCGCCGTCTCCGACATCGTCGTGCCGGAGGCCAAGAAGGAGATCGTCGCGGGCTACGAGGCCCAGGACGAGAAGGTCCAGAAGCAGTACGAGCGCGGTCTGATCACCAAGGACGAGCGCACGCAGGAACTGATCAACATCTGGACCAAGGCGACCAACGAGGTCGCCGAGGCGATGAACGAGAACTTCCCCAAGACGAACCCCATCTTCATGATGGTTGACTCGGGTGCCCGAGGAAACATGATGCAGATGCGGCAGATCGCCGGTATGCGTGGTCTGGTGTCGAACGCGAAGAACGAGACCATCCCGCGACCCATTAAGGCGTCGTTCCGCGAGGGTCTCTCCGTGCTGGAGTACTTCATTTCCACGCACGGCGCCCGTAAGGGTCTCGCCGACACCGCCCTCCGTACCGCCGACTCGGGTTACCTCACCCGTCGTCTCGTGGACGTCTCCCAGGACGTCATCATCCGCGAGGAGGACTGCGGCACCGAGCGCGGTCTGAAGCTGCGGATCGCGAGCAAGGACGCCACCGGCGTGCTGCGCAAGGCGGAAGACGTCGAGTCCTCCGTGTACGCGCGGATGCTCGCCGAGGACGTCGTGGTGGACGGCAAGGTCATCGCGTCGGCCAACGTGGACCTCGGTGACGTGCTCATCGACCAGCTGGTCGCGCACGGCGTCGAGGAGGTCAAGACCCGCTCGGTCCTGACCTGTGAGTCCGCGGTCGGCACCTGTGCCTTCTGCTACGGCCGTTCGCTGGCCACCGGCAAGCTGGTCGACATCGGTGAGGCGGTCGGCATCATCGCCGCCCAGTCCATCGGTGAGCCCGGCACCCAGCTGACGATGCGTACCTTCCACACCGGTGGTGTGGCGGGTGACGACATCACCCTGGGTCTGCCGCGAGTCGTCGAGCTCTTCGAGGCCCGTACGCCCAAGGGTGTCGCCCCGATCTCCGAGGCCGCGGGCCGCGTGCGGATCGAGGAGACCGAGAAGACCAAGAAGGTCATCGTCACGCCGGACGACGGCAGCGACGAGACGTCCTACGGCGTCTCCAAGCGTGCCCGTCTGCTGGTCGGCGAGGGCGACCACGTCACGGTCGGCCAGCCGCTGACCGTCGGTGCGATCAACCCGCACGACGTGCTGCGCATCCTCGGCCAGCGTGCGGTCCAGGTCCACCTGGTCGGCGAGGTCCAGAAGGTCTACAACAGCCAGGGCGTGGCGATCCACGACAAGCACATCGAGATCATCATCCGGCAGATGCTGCGCCGCGTGACGATCATCGAGTCCGGCGACGCGGAGCTGCTGCCGGGCGAGCTGGTGGAGCGCTCGAAGTTCGAGGGTGAGAACCGTCGCGTCGTGGCGGAGGGTGGCCACCCGGCCTCCGGCCGTCCGCAGCTGATGGGTATCACCAAGGCCTCGCTGGCGACGGAGTCCTGGCTGTCGGCCGCCTCCTTCCAGGAGACGACCCGAGTCCTGACGGACGCGGCGATCAACGCCAAGTCCGACAGCCTCATCGGCCTCAAGGAGAACGTCATCATCGGTAAGCTCATCCCGGCCGGTACGGGCCTGTCCCGCTACCGCAACATCCGGGTCGAGCCGACCGAGGAGGCCAAGGCCGCGATGTACTCGGCCGTCGGCTACGACGACATCGACTACTCGCCGTTCGGTACCGGCTCCGGCCAGGCCGTCCCGCTGGAGGACTACGACTACGGTCCGTACAACCAGTAAGCGGTGGCCGGCGGCGGCCGGCACGCGAGGCACAACATAAAAGCGCAGCCACAGGGCGGTCATCCTCATGTCGGGTGACCGCCCTGCGGTGTCTGGGGGATGATGGGACGGTCAGCGCTCCGGCCTGGGGGAGGTCATAGAGGTGGCGTTCGAACCATGGCAGGGTGGCCCGCCGGCCCACCCGCCTCGTCAGGTGCCCGCCATGCGTGCCTCGCACGCGGACCGGGAGCGGGCGGTCGATGTGCTGAAGGCGGGGTTCGCCGAGGGGCGGCTCTCCAAGGACGAGTACGAGCAGCGGGTCGCCCGCGCGTACCAGTCCGTGACCTATTCGGACCTGCACTTACTGGTGGGGGACCTGCCGCAGGGGCCGGTGCCGCAGCCGATGCTGCTGCCGCAGCCGATGGTCCCGCCGACCTTCCTTCCACTGCCACCGCCGCAACGGACCAATCCGTCCGCGGCCGGCGCCATGATCTGCGGTCTGCTCACCCCGCTGACCTGGGGGGTCACCGCCGTGCCCGCGGTGATCCTCGGACACAAGGCACGTACGGAGATCCGCCGCAGCGGGGAGCGGGGCGACGGTATGGCGCTGACCGGCGTGGTGCTCGGCTGGCTGGCGATCGGGGGCTGGTGCCTGGTGATGCTGGTCACGTTGCTGGCCTTGCTGCCGAAGACCTGAGCGGGCGGCGGGCCGGCCGCCGGGCCCGCCGCATCGGGGCCGAGGACGTTCTTCCGTATGCCGCACCGGCCCACTACGGTGGCGGCAGCGCCGAAGGAGTCCGGCGTGTCCTACGCGTGTGCATTTGTTTTGACCGCAGCCCATGCGGTAGGTACGCTCTGACCTTGTGCCTGGGGTGTCCCTGGCCTGCCGTGCGCGCATCTCCTCAAGCCTTCGGGCGGGCGGTGCCGGTGCGCACGAAGCCGGGTCTCGACACCGTAATCCGCCGCTCCTCGTTCCAGCGAGGAAGTCTGCGGTATTCGACACACCCGACCTCGTGGGTCGGCGAAGTTCCAGGTTAGCTTTACCGAGACTGGCACACAGAAACCGGAGAAACGGTGCCTACGATCCAGCAGCTGGTCCGCAAGGGCCGGCAGGACAAGGTCGAGAAGAACAAGACGCCCGCACTTGAGGGTTCGCCCCAGCGCCGCGGCGTCTGCACGCGTGTTTTCACCACCACCCCGAAGAAGCCGAACTCGGCCCTGCGTAAGGTCGCACGTGTGCGTCTGACCAGCGGCATCGAGGTCACCGCTTACATTCCGGGTGAGGGCCACAACCTGCAGGAGCACTCGATCGTGCTCGTGCGTGGCGGTCGTGTGAAGGACCTGCCGGGTGTTCGGTACAAGATCATCCGCGGCTCCCTCGACACGCAGGGCGTCAAGAACCGCAAGCAGGCTCGCAGCCGCTACGGCGCCAAGAAGGAGAAGTAAGAATGCCTCGTAAGGGCCCCGCCCCGAAGCGCCCGGTCATCATCGACCCGGTCTACAACTCTCCTCTGGTGACCTCCCTCATCAACAAGGTGCTGCTGAACGGAAAGCGCTCCACCGCCGAGCGCATCGTTTACGGCGCCATGGAGGGCCTGCGTGAGAAGACCGGCAACGACCCGGTCATCACGCTGAAGCGCGCGCTGGAGAACATCAAGCCGACCCTCGAGGTCAAGTCCCGCCGTGTCGGTGGCGCGACCTACCAGGTTCCGGTCGAGGTCAAGCCGGGTCGCGCGTCGACCCTGGCGCTGCGCTGGCTCGTGGGTTACTCCCGCGCCCGCCGCGAGAAGACCATGACCGAGCGCCTCATGAACGAGCTGCTGGACGCCTCGAACGGCCTCGGCGCTTCGGTCAAGAAGCGCGAGGACACGCACAAGATGGCCGAGTCCAACAAGGCCTTCGCGCACTACCGCTGGTAGTCGCTACCCACATCGAGACCGAGAGAAGACGAAAGCCTTATGGCTACCACTTCACTTGACCTGGCCAAGGTCCGCAATATCGGGATCATGGCCCACATCGACGCGGGCAAGACGACGACCACCGAGCGGATCCTGTTCTACACCGGTGTTTCGTACAAGATCGGTGAGGTCCACGACGGCGCTGCCACCATGGACTGGATGGAGCAGGAGCAGGAGCGTGGCATCACGATCACCTCTGCTGCCACCACCTGTCACTGGCCGCTGGAGAACGTCGACCACACCATCAACATCATCGACACCCCGGGGCACGTCGACTTCACCGTCGAGGTGGAGCGCTCCCTGCGCGTGCTCGACGGTGCCGTGACGGTGTTCGACGGCGTTGCCGGCGTTGAGCCCCAGTCCGAGACGGTGTGGCGTCAGGCGGACCGCTACGGCGTTCCGCGTATCTGCTTCGTCAACAAGCTCGACCGCACCGGCGCCGAGTTCCACCGCTGCGTCGACATGATCACGGAGCGCCTCGGCGCGACCCCGATCGTGATGCAGCTGCCGATCGGCACCGAGGCGGACTTCAAGGGCGTCGTCGACCTCGTCACCATGAAGGCCCTGCTGTGGTCCGCCGAGGCCGCCAAGGGCGAGATGTACGACACCGTCGACATCCCGGACACCCACATCGAGGCTGCCGAGGAATGGCGCGGCAAGCTCCTCGAGACGGTCGCCGAGAACGACGAAGAGCTGATGGAGCTGTACCTGGAGGGCCAGGAGCCCACCGTGGAGCAGCTGTACGCGGCGATCCGCCGCATCACCATCAGCGCCGGCAAGGCGGAGAACACCACCGTCACGCCCGTGTTCTGCGGCACCGCCTTCAAGAACAAGGGTGTCCAGCCGCTGCTGGACGCGGTCGTGCGTTACCTGCCGTCGCCGCTGGACGTCGAGGCGATCGAGGGCCACGCGGTCAACGACCCCGACGAGGTCATCAAGCGCCGCCCCTCCGAGGAGGAGCCGCTCGCCGCTCTTGCCTTCAAGATCGCGAGCGACCCGCACCTCGGCAAGCTCACCTTCATCCGGGTCTACTCCGGTCGCCTCGAGTCCGGCACGCAGGTGCTGAACTCGGTCAAGGGCAAGAAGGAGCGCATCGGCAAGATCTACCGGATGCACGCGAACAAGCGTGAGGAGATCGAGTCGGTGGGCGCCGGTGACATCGTCGCCGTCATGGGTCTGAAGCAGACCACCACCGGTGAGACGCTGTGCGACTCCTCCAACCAGGTGATCCTGGAGTCGATGGAGTTCCCGGCCCCGGTCATCCAGGTCGCCATTGAGCCCAAGTCCAAGGGCGACCAGGAGAAGCTGGGTGTCGCCATCCAGCGCCTCGCCGAGGAGGACCCGAGCTTCCAGGTCCACACCGACGAGGAGACCGGCCAGACCATCATCGCGGGTATGGGCGAGCTGCACCTCGACGTGCTGGTCGACCGTATGAAGCGTGAGTTCCGGGTCGAGGCCAACGTCGGCAAGCCGCAGGTCGCGTACCGCGAGACGCTGCGCAAGCCCGTCGAGCGTCTCGACTACACGCACAAGAAGCAGACTGGTGGTTCCGGCCAGTTCGCGAAGGTGCAGATCGCGATCGCGCCCCTCGAGGGCGACGGTTACGAGTTCGAGAACAAGGTCACCGGTGGCCGCATCCCGCGGGAGTACATCCCGTCCGTGGACGCCGGCTGCCAGGAGGCCATGGAGTTCGGTGTGCTCGCCGGCTACCCGCTGACGGGTGTCCGCGTCACGCTCCTCGACGGTGCCTTCCACGAGGTCGACTCCTCCGAGATGGCGTTCAAGATCGCCGGTTCGATGGCCTTCAAGGAGGCCGCGCGCAAGGCCTCCCCGGCCCTGCTCGAGCCGATGATGAAGGTCGAGGTCACCACGCCCGAGGACTACATGGGCGACGTGATCGGCGACATCAACTCCCGCCGTGGACAGATTCAGTCCATGGAGGACCGTCACGGTGCCAAGCTCGTCACGGGCCTGGTTCCGCTCTCGGAGATGTTCGGCTACGTCGGAGACCTCCGCAGCAAGACGTCGGGTCGCGCGAGCTACTCGATGCAGTTCGACTCCTACGCCGAGGTTCCGCGGAACGTCGCCGAGGAGATCATCGCGAAGGCCAAGGGCGAGTAAGACCCGTCTCGTCAGAGTCGGATCCCGACACGCTTTAGGCTTGACACCGACTGACGGGGCAATCCCCGCCATCCGTGAGGATTGCCCCCGTCAGCCGGCACCCCAGCAAAGATCACCTGGCGCCGATGAGTAAGGCGTACAGAACCACTCCACAGGAGGACCCCAGTGGCGAAGGCGAAGTTCGAGCGGACTAAGCCGCACGTCAACATCGGCACCATCGGTCACATCGACCACGGTAAGACGACCCTCACGGCCGCCATTACCAAGGTGCTGCACGACGCGTTCCCGGACCTGAACGAGGCCTCGGCCTTCGAGAACATCGACAAGGCTCCTGAGGAGCGCCAGCGCGGTATTACGATTTCGATCGCGCACGTCGAGTACCAGACGGAGAACCGTCACTACGCCCACGTCGACTGCCCGGGTCACGCGGACTACATCAAGAACATGATCACCGGTGCCGCCCAGATGGACGGCGCGATCCTCGTGGTCGCCGCGACCGACGGTCCGATGCCGCAGACCAAGGAGCACGTGCTCCTGGCCCGCCAGGTCGGCGTTCCCTACATCGTTGTCGCCCTGAACAAGGCCGACATGGTGGACGACGAGGAGATCCTGGAGCTCGTCGAGCTCGAGGTCCGTGAGCTCCTCTCCGAGTACGAGTTCCCCGGCGACGACGTTCCGGTCGTCAAGGTCTCGGCGCTCAAGGCGCTCGAGGGCGACAAGGAGTGGGGCGACTCCGTCCTCAAGCTCATGGCCGCCGTCGACGAGGCGATCCCGGAGCCGGAGCGCGACACCGACAAGCCGTTCCTGATGCCGATCGAGGACGTCTTCACGATCACCGGCCGTGGCACCGTTGTCACCGGTCGTATCGAGCGTGGTGTCCTCAAGGTCAACGAGACCGTCGACATCATCGGCATCAAGACCGAGAAGACCACCACCACGGTCACCGGCATCGAGATGTTCCGGAAGCTGCTGGACGAGGGCCAGGCCGGTGAGAACGTCGGTCTGCTGCTTCGCGGTATCAAGCGCGAGGACGTCGAGCGCGGCCAGGTCATCATCAAGCCCGGTTCGGTCACGCCGCACACCGAGTTCGAGGCCCAGGCCTACATCCTGTCGAAGGACGAGGGTGGCCGCCACACCCCGTTCTTCAACAACTACCGCCCGCAGTTCTACTTCCGTACCACGGACGTGACCGGCGTCGTGACCCTCCCCGAGGGCACCGAGATGGTCATGCCGGGCGACAACACCTCCATGTCCGTCCAGCTGATCCAGCCGGTCGCCATGGAGGAGGGCCTGAAGTTCGCCATCCGTGAGGGTGGCCGGACCGTCGGCGCCGGCCAGGTCACCAAGATCGTCAAGTAAGTCCGCTTACTGACGATCGGGGAGACCCGGCGCTCCTTGCGAGCGAGGGCCCCGCACACCTTCGGGTGTGCGGGGCCCTTTGTCGTGTCTACGGGGGCGCGCGTGCCTACGGGGCATGCCGCGGGGAGAGCCGTGCGACCGGCTATGGGTACCGCGGGAGGTCCCGCGTCGAGATGACCCACTCCCCGACGGCGACGTCTTCGCCGTAGACGAAGTCCTTGCGCACCGAGTAGCGGGGTCCAAGAGGCGTGTCGTGGATCCCGGACAACACGGCCCCGGACGCGCTGCGCGGGTCGAAGAGCGCGTAGACGGGGATGCCGAGCAGGGGATAGTCCCGCATCTTGCCCACCCAGTCGTTGTCAGGGTTGGAACGGGAGACCACTTCGACGGCGGCGATGAGGGCGCGCGGGTCGAAAGAGCCCTCGACCTCCATGTCCTCTTCCGCGATGACCATGATGTCCGGGTGACGCATGATGCCTTGCGCCTCGCCCTCGACATCGGGCGTGCCCGTGTGAGCGACGAGCTCCTCCGGCATCACCTCTTCGAGGCGCTTCCGGACCCGCAACACCGTCAGCTCGTGGGGTCCGGCGGGAGCCATCATGTCGTGGACGATCCCTTCCTTCGTGATCTCGAACTTGCCGGGGAGGGTGTCATCCATCGACTGGATGAAGTCCCTCATGGCCCGGTACAGAAGGGCGTCCCGCTGTGCGTCGTCCGGGGCGATGGTCATGGCGTCCGCTCCTCGTCTCGGTCGGCACGTGCGCCGACGGCTCGGCCGCGCCGCTGTCGGGGACATCGCCTTCATGCTAGCGACGGACGGGTGGGCCGCCCCCGGCTTGCGCGGCCGAGGGGTGAGGGCTCGTCGCTAGCGGGAGCGGTGGCGGGCCGGCAGGCGGGCTCGTCGGGGGAGTGTCCATGGGGTCAACCATGGCGGCGAGGAGTGACGGAACATTTCATTGGCATATGACCGCTCGTCCAGGTGGTGGGGTCGGGACAACGGGGCAAGTGGCGCGTTAGTGAGGTATTAGCCGGTCATCAGTGGTGGTCGTCAGGCTGGTACGTGCCAGTTGAGGAGCGGGACTGCACTACCGGGCGCACCCGCAGGGGAGAAGGAGCTGATGACCATGCGTGGTCTGCGTATTGCCGTGACCGCTGCCGCTGTCGCCGTACTCGCGACGGGCGGGATCGCCGGGGCGGCCGTCGCCGCGGAGAGCGGCGCGGGCGCGGGGGCCTGCCAGCCGGGGACGCTGAAGGTGACGACCACCGACGCCGGGCAGAGCCAGGTCGGGATGAACCACGCCGGCACCTACCTGAAGGTGAAGAACACCGGCGACGAGACCTGCGCGATCAAGGGCTACGCCGGGCTGGCGCTGGAGGGCGCGGGGCACACCGCGCTCGACACCGAGGTGCGCCACGGTGACACGTACTTCGCCAAGGACCCGGGCGCCCGCACCGTCACGCTCAAGCCCGGCGGCGTCGCCTACGCGGACCTGGTCTGGACGCACACCGGCGCCGACCCGGCCCCGGCCAAGTACCTCCAGGTCTCCCCGACGGGCAGCAACTCCCACAGCGTCGTCCCGCTGGAGGACGACGTGGACAACGGGACGCTGAGCCTGACCGCCTGGTCCGCGAAGCTCCCCATGGCCGGCTGACGCCCCCCGGGAGCCGGGCGGCCCCGGACCGCCGTGCCTCCGGCCGCGCCCTCCATGCGCGGCCGGAGGCACCGCCATGTGCGCAGCCGTGTCAACGACGGGCAGATGTTCCCGTCCTTTCGGGCGGTGCATGATCCGATCCCGCCGCTACTGTGGGTACACGGTCCACCACCTCGTCCATGGGAGGAATCATGACCGCCGAACCGCAGCGCATCTGGCCGGTGCCGCCGCCGGACGGCTACACCGTGGACGACCTGTTCGCTCTGCCCGATCTCCCGCCGCACACCGAGCTGATCGACGGGAGCCTGGTCTTTGTGAGTCCGCAGCGGGATTTCCACACACTGGTGATGTACCTGCTGGAGAGCGGGCTCAGGCGGACCGTGCCGGAGCGCTTCCGGGTGCGCCGGGAAATGGCCGTCGTCCTGGATGCGCGCAACGCACCCGAGCCCGACGTCCTCGTGCTCCGCGCCGACGCCGTGCAGGGCCGGCGGCAGACCCGGTACGAGGCGGCCGACGTCGTGCTCGCGGTCGAGGTCGTCTCGCCCGACTCCGCGTCCCGGGACCGCGACAGCAAGCCCGGGAAGTACGCGGCAGCCGGCATCCCGCACTTCTGGCTCGTGGAGATGGCGGGGGAGAAGGACCACCCCGTGGTGCACGAGTACGCACTGGACCCGGTCACCAAGGAGTACGTGCCGGCAGGCATTCACCGCGAGCGGCTGAAGACGACCGTGCCGTTCACCGTCGACATCGACCTGACCGAGGTCGATCGCCTGTAGTGAGCCGGGACACTCTTGCCACCCCGTTCCGGCGCCCTAGCATGGCGGAGTCGGCGCGCACCTCGTACCGGGGGCGCGACCTGCCTCACACAGGAGTGACGCCATGCTGCGCACCATGTTCAAGTCCAAGATCCACCGGGCCACCGTGACCCAGGCCGATCTGCACTACGTAGGGTCGGTGACGGTCGACGCGGAGCTGATGGAGGCCGCCGATCTGCTGCCCGGCGAGCTGGTCCACATCGTCGACATCACGAACGGCGCCCGGCTGGAGACGTACGTGATCGAGGGGGAGCGGGGGGGCGGGGTCATCGGGATCAATGGCGCGGCCGCGCATCTCGTCCACCCCGGTGACCTGGTCATTCTCATCAGTTATGCGCAGGTCGAGGATGCCGAGGCGAGGGAATTGAAGCCCAGCGTCGTGCATGTCGACGCCGGCAACCGCATCGTGGCGCTGGGCGCCGACGCGTCCGCGCCGGTGCCGGGGAGCGACCAGGAGCGCAGCCCGCAGGCGGTCGTTCCGGCCGGCTGAGCGGGGGCGGGGTGGTCCGTCCGGAGGTGCTCGGGCGGGCCCGAGGATTCGCGCGGTGTGGCGTGGGGTACTCTCTCCCCTTCGGTTGGCCAGCCGTGTGCCCCATATGGCACACTAGCCAAGTTGCTCGGTTGAGTGCCGATGCTGCGCGCCTCCCGCCGGGAGGACCGGAAGCGAGTCCCAGGTATTCGTCATCCCTTCTCAGGGGTGGAAGTACGGGAATCTTCCGGGAAGCTCAGCGGGGTGCCTCAGCCAGGCGCCCGGTGGGTGTCCATGACCCCACGTCCTCCTTCTCGAAGGATCTCCCCTGCGGAGATGTGCGGGAAGGGATGCGACACGCCCGACCGCGTGGGTCGGACGGACCGCAGGATGTGGCGGACGAGGACGTGAACGCACCGGGTCCCAGAGCGTTACGAGACAAAGGACTACTAAGTAGCCATGGCGGGACAGAAGATCCGCATCCGGCTCAAGGCCTACGACCACGAGGTCATCGACAGCTCGGCGAAGAAGATCGTCGAGACGGTGACCCGCACTGGTGCGTCGGTCGCGGGCCCGGTGCCGCTGCCCACTGAAAAGAACGTGTACTGCGTCATCAAGTCGCCGCACAAGTACAAGGACTCGCGCGAGCACTTCGAGATGCGCACGCACAAGCGCCTGATCGACATTCTCGACCCGACGCCGAAGACCGTTGACTCCCTGATGCGACTCGACCTTCCGGCCGGCGTCGACATCGAGATCAAGCTCTGAGGGCCGGTGAGCTGAGAATGACTAAGCAGATCAAGGGCCTCCTGGGCGAGAAGCTCGGCATGACCCAGGTCTGGGACGACAACAACCGTGTTGTCCCGGTCACCGTGGTCAAGGCCGGTCCCTGTGTCGTCACCCAGGTGCGCACCGCAGACCAGGACGGTTACGACTCCGTCCAGATCGCCTTCGGCGAGATCGACCCGCGCAAGGTGAACAAGCCCCTCAAGGGCCACTTCGCCAAGGCCGATGTCACCCCCCGCCGTCACCTCGTCGAGGTCCGTACCGCCGACGCCGGCGAGTACTCCCTCGGCCAGGAGATCAACGCCGAGGTCTTCGACGCCGGCATCAAGGTGGACGTGACCGGCAAGACCAAGGGCAAGGGCACCGCCGGTGTCATGAAGCGCCATGGCTTCGCCGGTGGCAAGGCTTCGCACGGTGCGCACCGCATCCACCGCAAGCCGGGCTCCATCGGTGGCTGCGCCACCCCGGGCCGCGTGTTCAAGGGCATGCGGATGGCCGGCCGTATGGGCAATGAGCGGGTCACCACCCAGAACCTGACCGTCCACGCCGTTGACGCGGAGAAGGGTCTGCTGCTCATCAAGGGCGCAGTTCCTGGTCCGAACGGCGGCCTCGTCCTGGTCCGTACCGCGGCCAAGGGGGCCTGAGGTAACCGATGAGCACCATTGACATCCTTTCGCCGGCAGGCGACAAGGCCGGGACCGTCGAGCTCCCCGCGGAGATCTTCGACGCGAAGGTCAGCGTTCCGCTGATCCACCAGGTCGTCGTCGCACAGCTGGCCGCTGCCCGTCAGGGCACGCACAAGACCAAGACCCGTGGCGAGGTCCGCGGCGGTGGCAAGAAGCCGTACCGCCAGAAGGGCACCGGCCGCGCACGTCAGGGTTCGACCCGTGCGCCGCAGTTCGCCGGCGGTGGCATCGTCCACGGCCCCGTGCCGCGTGACTACTCGCAGCGGACCCCGAAGAAGATGAAGGCCGCCGCCCTGCGCGGTGCCCTCACCGACCGGGCCCGCAACTCGCGCATCCACGTCGTTTCCGGCGTGGTCGAGGGTGCGACCTCCACCAAGGCCGCCAAGACGCTGTTCGGCAAGATCTCGGAGCGCAAGAACCTGCTCCTGATCGCCGAGCGTTCCGACGAGGCCGCGTGGCTGTCCGCCCGCAACCTGCCCCAGGTTCACATCCTGGAGCCGGGCCAGCTGAACACGTACGACGTGCTCGTCTCCGACGACGTGGTCTTCACCAAGGCCGCTCTCGAGTCCTTCGTGTCTGGCCCCAAGGCCGTTGAGACCGAAGGGAGCGACGCCTGATGAGTGAGGCCGTCGTCACCAGCAAGACCTTCACGGACCCCCGTGACGTGCTGAAGAAGCCCGTCGTGTCCGAGAAGAGCTACGCGCTGCTGGACGAGAACAAGTACACGTTCATCGTCGACCCGCGTGCCAACAAGACCCAGATCAAGCAGGCCGTCGAGGCGGTCTTCTCGGTCAAGGTCACCGGGGTGAACACGATCAACCGGCAGGGCAAGCGCAAGCGCACCCGCACCGGTTTCGGCAAGCGCGCTGACACCAAGCGCGCCATCGTGACCCTCGCCGAGGGCGACCGCATCGACATCTTCGGCGGTCCGACCGCCTAACGGCGGTCTGGATCGTCCGGAATCGGACGAGGACTGAGAAATGGGTATCCGCAAGTACAAGCCGACGACCCCGGGCCGTCGTGGCTCCAGCGTCGCCGACTTTGTCGAGATCACGCGGTCCACGCCGGAGAAGTCGCTGGTTCGCCCGCTGCACAGCAAGGGCGGCCGTAACAACGCCGGTCGTGTGACCGTTCGCCACCAGGGCGGTGGCCACAAGCGCGCCTACCGAGTGATCGACTTCCGTCGTCACGACAAGGACGGCGTGCCGGCCAAGGTCGCGCACATCGAGTACGACCCCAACCGCACCGCGCGCATCGCGCTCCTGCACTACGCGGACGGCGAGAAGCGCTACATCCTGGCGCCCCGCGGTCTGTCGCAGGGTGACCGGATTGAGAACGGCCCTGGCGCCGACATCAAGCCCGGCAACAACCTGGCGCTGCGCAACATCCCGGTCGGTACGACGCTCCACGCCATCGAGCTGCGGCCCGGCGGCGGCGCGAAGTTCGCCCGCTCCGCGGGTGCCTCCGTGCAGCTGCTGGCGAAGGAGGGCCAGATGGCCCACCTGCGCATGCCGTCCGGTGAGATCCGCCTGGTCGACGTCCGCTGCCGCGCCACTGTCGGCGAGGTCGGCAACGCCGAGCAGTCGAACATCAACTGGGGCAAGGCCGGCCGCATGCGCTGGAAGGGCGTCCGCCCGACCGTGCGTGGTGTCGTGATGAACCCCGTCGACCACCCGCACGGTGGTGGTGAGGGCAAGACCTCCGGTGGTCGCCACCCGGTCTCGCCGTGGGGTCAGAAGGAGGGTCGTACGCGTTCGCCGAAGAAGGCTTCGAACAAGTACATCGTCCGCCGCCGCAAGACGAACAAGAAGCGCTAGGAGCGGGTTTAGATGCCGCGCAGTCTCAAGAAGGGGCCCTTCGTCGACGACCACCTGATCAAGAAGGTGGATGTTCAGAACGAAGCCGGCACCAAGAACGTCATCAAGACCTGGTCCCGTCGCTCCATGATCGTGCCGGCCATGCTTGGCCACACGCTGGCGGTGCACAACGGCAAGACCCACGTCCCGGTGTTCGTCACCGAGTCGATGGTCGGCCACAAGCTCGGCGAGTTTGCGCCGACCCGCACCTTCCGCGGCCACGAGAAGGACGACCGCAAGTCGCGTCGTCGCTGATCTGCGGAAGAGCGAAGACTATGACTGACACCGAAGGGACAACCATGGAAGCCAGGGCCCAGGCGCGCTACGTGCGTGTCACGCCCATGAAGGCCCGCCGCGTGGTGGACCTTGTCCGTGGCATGGATGCCACGGAGGCTCAGGCGGTCCTGCGTTTCGCCCCGCAGGCCGCGAGCGTGCCGGTGGGCAAGGTGCTGGACAGCGCCATTGCCAACGCCGCGCACAACTACGACCACACGGACGCCAACTCGCTGTTCATCAGCGAGGCGTACGTCGACGAGGGCCCGACCCTGAAGCGCTTCCGTCCGCGCGCCCAGGGCCGTGCCTACCGGATCCGCAAGCGGACCAGCCACATCACCGTGGTCGTCAGCAGCAAGGAAGGAACCCGGTAATGGGCCAGAAGGTAAACCCGCACGGGTTCCGGCTCGGCATCACCACGGACTTCAAGAGCCGCTGGTACGCCGACAAGCTGTACAAGGACTACGTCAAGGAAGACGTCGCCATTCGTCGCATGATGACGAAGGGCATGGAGCGCGCCGGTATCTCCAAGGTGGAGATCGAGCGCACCCGTGAGCGCGTCCGCGTTGACATCCACACCGCCCGTCCGGGCATCGTCATCGGCCGCCGCGGCGCCGAGGCCGACCGCATCCGCGGTGAGCTGGAGAAGCTCACCGGCAAGCAGGTCCAGCTGAACATCCTCGAGGTCAAGAACCCCGAGACCGATGCCCAGCTGGTCGCGCAGGCCGTCGCGGAGCAGCTGTCCTCGCGTGTCTCCTTCCGTCGCGCCATGCGTAAGAGCATGCAGTCGACGATGAAGGCCGGCGCCAAGGGCATCAAGATCCAGTGCGGCGGTCGTCTCGGCGGCGCCGAGATGTCCCGCTCGGAGTTCTACCGCGAGGGCCGTGTGCCCCTGCACACGCTCCGTGCGAACGTCGACTACGGCTTCTTCGAGGCCCGTACGACCTTCGGCCGCATCGGCGTGAAGGTCTGGATCTACAAGGGCGACGTCAAGAACATCGCCGAGGTTCGCGCGGAGAACGCCGCTGCCCGTGCGGGTAACCGCCCGGCCCGCGGTGGCAACGACCGCCCGCGTCGCGGTGGCGAGCGCGGTGGTCGCGGCCGCAAGCCGCAGCAGCAGAACGCCGCTGCCGAGGCCCCCAAGGCCGAGGCCGCTGCCGCTGCTCCGGCTGAGAGCACCGGAACGGAGGCCTGACCGACATGCTGATCCCTCGCAGGGTCAAGCACCGCAAGCAGCACCACCCCAAGCGCCATGGCATGGCCAAGGGTGGTACCGAGCTCGCTTTCGGTGAGTACGGTATCCAGGCCCTGACCGGGGCCTACGTGACGAACCGGCAGATCGAGTCCGCTCGTATCGCCATGACCCGTCACATCAAGCGTGGCGGCAAGGTGTGGATCAACATCTACCCCGACCGTCCGCTGACGAAGAAGCCTGCCGAGACCCGCATGGGTTCCGGTAAGGGTTCTCCGGAGTGGTGGGTCGCGAACGTCAAGCCCGGCCGGGTGATGTTCGAGCTGTCCTTCCCGAACGAAAAGGTTGCCAAGGAGGCGCTGACCCGCGCCGCCCACAAGCTTCCGATGAAGTGCCGCATCGTGCGGCGCGAGGCAGGTGAGTCGTGATGGCGGCCGGTACCAAGGCGACCGAGCTGCGCGAGCTGAACAACGAGGACCTCGTTGCGAAGCTTCGTGAGGCCAAGGAGGAGCTGTTCAACCTCCGCTTCCAGGCGGCGACCGGACAGCTTGAGAACCACGGCCGGCTGAAGGCCGTCCGCAAGGACATCGCCCGGATCTACACCCTGATGCGTGAGCGCGAGCTCGGCATCGAGACGGTGGAGAGCGCCTGATGAGCGAGACGAATGTGACTGAGAAGAAGCAGGAGCGCGGCTTCCGCAAGACCCGTGAGGGTCTGGTCGTCAGCGACAAGATGGACAAGACCGTCGTCGTCGCCGTCGAGGACCGCGTCAAGCACGCGCTGTACGGCAAGGTCATCCGTCGTACGAACAAGCTCAAGGCGCACGACGAGCAGAACGCCGCGGGTGTCGGCGACCGTGTCCTCCTCATGGAGACCCGGCCGCAGTCCGCGACGAAGCGCTGGCGCGTCGTCGAGATCCTCGAGAAGGCCAAGTAATTCCCCTTAGGGAATTGCGAAGGCAAGCACATCCCCCCGAGGGGGATTCCCTCGGAAAAGTTCCGCCAGGCTCGGCAGGGACGCGCCACTAGGAGCGTCCCTGCCGGGAACCGGCAGACGATCAGGAGATAGACGTGATCCAGCAGGAGTCTCGGCTGCGCGTCGCCGACAACACGGGTGCGAAGGAAATTCTCACCATCCGTGTTCTCGGTGGCTCGGGCCGACGCTACGCGGGCATCGGTGACGTCATCGTCGCCACCGTGAAGGATGCGATCCCCGGTGGCAACGTGAAGAAGGGTGACGTCGTCAAGGCGGTCATCGTGCGCACCGTGAAGGAGCGCCGCCGTCCCGACGGTTCGTACATCCGCTTCGACGAGAACGCGGCCGTCATCCTCAAGAACGATGGCGACCCCCGCGGCACCCGTATCTTCGGCCCCGTGGGCCGTGAGCTGCGCGAGAAGAAGTTCATGAAGATCATCTCGCTCGCGCCGGAGGTGCTGTAACCGATGAAGATCAAGAAGGGCGACCTGGTCCAGGTCATCACCGGTAAGGACAAGGGCAAGCAGGGCAAGGTCATTCAGGCCTTCCCCCGCGAGGACCGTGTCCTGGTCGAGGGTGTCAACCGGGTCAAGAAGCACACCAAGGCCGGCCAGACCGCTCGTGGTTCGAAGACCGGCGGCATCGTGACGACCGAGGCCCCGATCCACGTGAGCAACGTTCAGCTCGTGGTGGAGAAGGACGGCAACAAGGTCGTTACCCGCGTCGGGTACCGCTTCGACGACGAGGGCAACAAGATCCGCGTTGCCAAGCGGACCGGTGAGGACATCTGATGACTGCCACCACCAACGCACCGCGCCTCAAGCAGCGCTACCGCGAAGAGATCGCCGGGAAGCTGAAGGACGAGTTCTCGTACGAGAACGTCATGCAGATCCCCGGCCTGACCAAGATCGTGGTCAACATGGGTGTGGGCGACGCCGCCCGCGACTCCAAGCTGATCGAGGGCGCCATCCGCGACCTCACCACGATCACCGGCCAGAAGCCGGCCGTGACCAAGGCCCGTAAGTCCATCGCGCAGTTCAAGCTGCGTGAGGGCCAGCCGATCGGTGCCCACGTCACCCTCCGCGGTGACCGCATGTGGGAGTTCCTGGACCGCCTGCTGTCGCTCGCGCTGCCGCGCATCCGCGACTTCCGTGGTCTGTCGCCGAAGCAGTTCGACGGCCGCGGCAACTACACCTTCGGTCTCACGGAGCAGGTCATGTTCCACGAGATCGACCAGGACAAGATCGACCGCACCCGGGGTATGGACATCACCGTGGTCACCACGGCGACCAACGACGACGAGGGCCGTGCCCTTCTGCGTCACCTCGGCTTCCCGTTCAAGGAGGCGTGAGCGAGATGGCGAAGAAGGCTCTGATTGCCAAGGCTGCTCGTAAGCCGAAGTTCGGTGTGCGCGCGTACACCCGCTGCCAGCGCTGCGGCCGTCCGCACTCCGTCTACCGCAAGTTCGGCCTGTGCCGCGTGTGCCTTCGTGAGATGGCTCACCGTGGCGAGCTGCCGGGCGTGACCAAGAGCTCCTGGTAATTCCCACCCGCCGCCCAACCACCGCCCCTGAAGGGCGCCCTGGCGGGCGACAGGATCGAATGGGAATTACCGGAGACTCTCGGTAAGCAGCCGGACGGCGGGAGCCCACCCCTTCATCACCTAGAGTGGAAGGGTTGGGCGCCCGCCGCCCGAGACCGACCGCGGACCTCGTGTCCGCTCAAAGTCGCTTACTACGCCGTAGGTCCCCGTGCCGCACCCGTCCCGCCCATGAGTGGGGAGAGGGATGGCGCATATAGGAAACCCCGGCGAGAGAGGCCGAAGGCCAATTCATGACCATGACTGACCCCATCGCAGACATGCTGACCCGTCTGCGTAACGCGAACTCGGCGTACCACGACACCGTCGTGATGCCGCACAGCAAGATCAAGTCGCACATCGCGGAGATCCTCCAGCAGGAGGGCTACATCACCGGCTGGAAGGTCGAGGACGCCGAGGTCGGCAAGAACCTCGTCCTCGAGCTGAAGTTCGGCCCGAACCGCGAGCGCTCGATCGCCGGCATCAAGCGGATCTCGAAGCCGGGCCTGCGGGTCTACGCAAAGTCCACCAACCTGCCGAAGGTCCTCGGCGGCCTGGGCGTGGCGATCATCTCCACGTCCCACGGTCTCCTGACCGGTCAGCAGGCCAGCAAGAAGGGTGTAGGCGGAGAAGTTCTCGCCTACGTCTGGTAACCAGGGAACGGAGGAATAGCTAATGTCGCGTATTGGCAAGCTGCCCATCCAGGTTCCCGCTGGTGTGGACGTCACCATCGACGGCCGGACGGTCTCCGTGAAGGGCCCCAAGGGTTCCCTTCAGCACACCGTCGCCGCGCCGATCGATGTCGCCAAGGGTGAGGACGGCGCCATTGCCGTCACCCGCCCGAACGACGAGCGTCAGAACAAGGCCCTGCACGGCCTGTCCCGCACGCTGGTGGCGAACATGATCACCGGCGTGACCCAGGGCTACAGCAAGGCGCTCGAGATCAGCGGTGTGGGTTACCGCGTCCAGGCGAAGGGCTCCAACCTGGAGTTCTCGCTGGGCTACAGCCACCCGATCCTGGTCGAGGCCCCCGAGGGGATCTCGTTCAAGGTCGAGTCCCCGACCAAGCTCAGCGTCGAGGGCATCGACAAGCAGAAGGTCGGCGAGGTCGCCGCGAACATCCGCAAGCTGCGCAAGCCCGACCCGTACAAGGCCAAGGGCGTCAAGTACGCCGGCGAGGTCATCCGCCGCAAGGTCGGAAAGGCTGGTAAGTAAGCCATGGCATACGGTGTGAAGATCGCGAAGGGCGACGCCTACAAGCGCGCCGCCGCTAAGCGTCGCCACATCCGCATCCGCAAGCGGATTTCGGGTACCCCGGAGCGTCCTCGTCTGGTCGTGACGCGCTCCAACCGTGGCATCACCGCGCAGGTCATCGACGACATCAAGGGCCACACCGTGGCCTCGGCGTCGAGCCTGGACGCGTCGATCCGCGGTGGCGAGGGCGACAAGAGCGCCCAGGCGAAGCAGGTCGGCGCCCTGGTCGCCGAGCGTGCCAAGGCTGCCGGTGTCGAGGCTGTCGTGTTCGACCGTGGTGGCAAGCAGTACGCAGGGCGGATTGCCGCTCTGGCCGACGCCGCCCGCGAAGCCGGGCTGAAGTTCTGAGCCCCGGTTCCGTAGCTAGCGGACGTAACAGAGAGAGGTAATTCCAATGGCTGGACCCCAGCGCCGCGGTGGCGGCGCCGGTGGCGGCGAGCGGCGGGACCGTAAGGACCGGCGGGACGGCGGCGCAGCTGCCGAGAAGACCGCCTACGTCGAGCGTGTTGTCGCCATCAACCGTGTCGCCAAGGTTGTGAAGGGTGGTCGTCGCTTCAGCTTCACCGCGCTGGTCGTGGTGGGCGACGGTGACGGCACCGTGGGTGTCGGTTACGGCAAGGCCAAGGAGGTGCCGGCCGCCATCGCCAAGGGCGTTGAGGAGGCCAAGAAGCACTTCTTCAAGGTCCCCCGTATCGCCGGCACCATCCCGCACCCCATCCAGGGCGAGAAGGCCGCGGGCGTCGTCCTGCTCAAGCCTGCTTCCCCCGGTACCGGTGTGATCGCCGGTGGCCCGGTGCGCGCCGTGCTCGAGTGCGCCGGCATTCACGACGTGCTGAGCAAGTCGCTCGGTTCGTCGAACCCGATCAACATCGTGCACGCCACGGTGACGGCGCTCCAGGGCCTCAAGCGGCCCGAGGAGATCGCCGCCCGTCGTGGCCTGCCGCTGGAGGACGTTGCTCCCGCCGCTCTGCTGCGGGCGCGTGCCGGGGTGAATGCGTGATGCGCATCAAGATCACCCAGACCAAGTCCTACATCGGTAGCAAGCAGAACCACCGTGACACGCTGCGTTCGCTCGGCCTCAAGCGGCTGAACGACAGCGTCGTGCGGGATGCCCGTCCCGAGGTCGTCGGCATGGTGCACACCGTGCGTCACCTCGTGACGGTCGAGGAGGTCGACTGACATGGCGGAGAACAACCCGCTGAAGGTCCACAACCTCCGTCCTGCCCCGGGCGCCAAGACCGCCAAGACCCGTGTGGGTCGTGGTGAGGCGTCCAAGGGTAAGACCGCTGGTCGTGGTACCAAGGGCACGAAGGCCCGTTACCAGGTTCCGGAGCGCTTCGAGGGTGGGCAGATGCCCCTCCACATGCGCCTCCCGAAGCTGAAGGGCTTCAAGAACCCCGCCCACAAGCAGTTCCAGGTCGTGAACCTGGAGAAGCTGGCCGCGCTCTACCCGCAGGGTGGCGAGGTCACGGTGGCCGACCTGGTCGCCAAGGGCGCGGTGCGCAACAACGAGCTCGTCAAGGTCCTGGGCCAGGGCGAGATCTCCGTGGCGCTGCAGGTGACGGTCGACGCCGTCTCCGGCTCCGCCAAGGAGAAGATTGCCGCCGCGGGCGGCAGCGTCACCGAGCTGCTCTGACGCGGCTCGCACGCGAGTGAATCAACTGACCGGGGATGCCCACGAATTGGGGCATCCCCGGTTGGTCGTTCCAAGGGGGGCATGGTCGCCGGTAAGGTGGCGTGCACTATTGCTGTACTTTCGCCGGGGACTGCCGCGTCGGGTACCTGATGCGGCGGGCCGCGGAGAATACGCCGCGTGGCCGGGGGCCACGCGGTTTTCGGCCGCTCAGTATTCGTAGATCCTCAAGACCGTCACCTCTCGCCCACGAGGCGGGGGGCGCAGGAGGCACCGTGCTCACCGCGTTCGCCCGAGCGTTCAAGACGCCCGACCTGCGCAAGAAGCTGCTGTTCACGCTGGGCATCGTGCTGGTGTATCGGCTCGGGGCGCACGTACCGGTTCCGGGAGTCAACTACTCCAATGTCGAAGCCTGCATGAAGCAGGCCGGCTCCGGTAGTGGGCTTTTCGGTCTGGTGAACATGTTCAGCGGCGGTGCGCTGCTCAAGATCACACTCTTCGCGCTGGGGATCATGCCGTACATCACGGCAAGCATCATCCTTCAGCTGCTCACCGTGGTGATCCCACGGCTGGAGGCCCTGAAGAAGGAGGGCCAGTCCGGGCAGGCGAAGATCACGCAGTACACCCGCTACCTCACCGTGGCGCTGGCCATCCTTCAGGGCACCGGCCTCGTGGCCACCGCCCGCAGTGGCTCGCTGTTCAGCACCTGCACCCTGCGCAACGAGATCATTCCGGACCCCGCGATCTTCACGACCATCACGATGGTCATCTGCATGACCGCCGGCACCGGCGTCGTCATGTGGCTGGGTGAGCTCATCACCGACCGCGGTATCGGCAACGGCATGTCGATCCTGATGTTCATCTCGATCGCCTCCGGCTTCCCGGCCGCGCTGTGGCAGATCAAGGTGTCCGGCAAGCTCGCCGACGGCTGGATCGAGTTCGGCTCCGTGATCGCGATCGGACTCGTCATGATCGCGCTGGTTGTCTTCGTCGAGCAGGCTCAGCGCCGTATTCCGGTGCAGTACGCCAAGCGGATGATCGGTCGTCGTTCGTACGGCGGAACGTCCACCTATATCCCGCTCAAGGTGAACCAGGCAGGTGTGATTCCTGTCATTTTCGCGTCGTCGCTGCTCTACATCCCGGCGCTGATCGCGCAGTTCAGCGGTTCCAAGGCGGGCTGGGCCACGTGGCTTCAGACACATTTCCAGCGTGGAGATGGCCCGGTTTACATCGTTACGTACTTCCTGCTGATCGTGTTCTTCGCCTTCTTCTACGTCGCCATCTCCTTCAACCCCGAAGAAGTTGCCGACAACATGAAGAAGTATGGTGGCTTCATCCCGGGTATCCGGGCTGGTCGCCCGACGGCCGAGTACCTCAGCTACGTGCTCAACCGGATCACGTGGCCGGGCTCGCTGTATCTGGGTCTCATCGCACTGGTGCCGACGGTGGCGTTGGTGCTCTTCAACGCGGACCAGAACTTCCCGTTCGGCGGGACGAGCATCCTGATCATCGTGGGTGTGGGTCTGGAGACCGTGAAGCAGATCGAGAGCCAGCTTCAGCAGCGTAACTACGAAGGGTTCCTCCGCTGATGCGAATCGTCCTCGTCGGTCCTCCTGGGGCAGGCAAGGGTACGCAGGCTGCGTACCTCGCCGAGAACCTCGCCATCCCGCACATCTCCACGGGTGACCTGTTCCGCGCCAACATCAGCCAGGGCACCGAGCTCGGCAAGGCGGCCAAGGCCTACATGGACGCGGGCAACCTGGTGCCGGACGAGGTCACGATCGGCATGGCCAAGGACCGCATGGAGCAGACCGACGCGACGGACGGCTTCCTGCTGGACGGCTTCCCGCGCAACCTCGCGCAGGCCAAGGCGCTGGACGGGATCCTGGAGGACGCCGGCCTGAAGCTGGACGCGGTGCTGGACCTGGAGGTCCCGGAGGACGAGGTCGTCAAGCGGATCTCCGGCCGCCGGATGTGCCGCAAGGACGGCAAGCACATCTTCCACGTCGAGTACAGCCCGTCGAAGACGGACGGCAGCTGTGACATCTGCGGCGGCGAGCTGTACCAGCGCGAGGACGACCGCGAGGAGACCGTGCGCAAGCGGCTGGAGGTCTACCACACGGAGACCGAGCCGATCATCGACTACTACAAGGCGCAGGACCTCGTGGTGACCATCCCGGCACTCGGGAAGGTCGACGAGGTCACCCGGCGGGCCATGGGCGCGCTGGAGCGCGACGCCGCGTAGGCGGTACGCACCGGCTCTTCGATACGGCCGCGGCACCCGGCAGGGGCGCCGCGGCCGTATCGTGTACGGGAGCGGCTTTCGCGGCCGCCCGCAATGAAGAAACGTTCGAGTCGTCGGTTCAGGAAGGCGTCAGCTCAATGCTGGAGATCAAGACCCCCGAGCAGATCGCGAAGATGCGCGAGGCGGGGCTGGTCGTCGCCGCTATCCACGCCGCCACCCGCGAGGTGGCCGTGCCCGGAGCCACCACCAAGGACCTGGACGACGCGGCGCGCAAGGTGCTCGCCGAGCACGGCGCGAAGTCGAACTTCCTCGGGTACGGCGGCTTCCCCGCGACGATCTGCACGTCCGTGAACGACGTGGTCGTGCACGGCATCCCGTCCGCCGACACCGTGCTCCAGGACGGCGACATCATCTCCATCGACTGCGGCGCGATCGTCGACGGCTGGCACGGCGACGCCGCGTACACCGCCTTCGTGGGCTCCGGTCACTCCGCGGAGCTGGTCGAGCTCAGCCGGGTGACCGAGGAGTCGATGTGGGCCGGCATCGCCGCGGTCCGCAAGGGCAACCGCCTGGTCGACATCTCCAAGGCCATCGAGGGCTACATCAAGCGCCAGCCGCGCCCCTCCGCCGGTAAGTACGGCATCGTCGAGGACTACGGCGGCCACGGCATCGGGTCCCAGATGCACATGGACCCGCACCTGCTGAACTACGTCGACCGCAAGCGCGGCCGCGGCCCCAAGCTGGTCCCGGGCTTCTGCATCGCCATCGAGCCGATGGTCAATCTCGGCACCGCGAAGACCCACGTCCTCGAGGACGACTGGACCGTGAAGTCGAACGACGGCGGCTGGTCCTCGCACTGGGAGCACTCGGTCGCGCTGACCGAAGAAGGCCCCCTGGTCCTGACCGCCCCGGACGGCGGCAAGGCCAAGCTGGCCGAGCTGGGCATCGAGACCGCTCCCGATCCTTCCCCAAGGTCTTAAGGACCAGGGGACGCCCCAAGCGTAACGATCTCCTCGGCTGGGCAATAATCGTGGATTCGTCTTTTCGGGTGCGCTGACGTAGACTGACGCGTCGGCTCTCGTGCATCCGCATGCCTGCGTCCCCGGACGCGGGAATCGGGTGATTCTGACGAGAGCTGATCAAGGTAGCCGATTCGAAGGGCGAAGCGTGGCCAAGAAGCAAGGTGCCATCGAGATCGAGGGCACCGTGATCGAGTCCCTCCCGAACGCGATGTTCAAGGTGGAGCTTCAGAACGGTCACCAGGTCCTCGCGCACATCAGTGGCAAGATGCGGATGCACTACATCCGTATCCTCCCGGATGACCGGGTCGTCGTGGAGCTTTCTCCGTACGACCTGACGCGTGGGCGGATCGTCTACCGCTACAAGTAGATCTTGCCCGCGCCCCGCTCCCGTGGGGCAAGGCACTGACCCGGAGAACCTCACATCCCATGAAGGTCAAGCCGAGCGTCAAGAAGATCTGCGACAAGTGCAAGGTGATCCGCCGCCACGGCCGGGTCATGGTCATCTGCGACAACCTGCGCCACAAGCAGCGCCAGGGCTGACGCACGCCGACCTGCATTTCGCAGTTCTTCGCGCGACGCAAGCGATACGTACATACGCAGAGCCCGTCCGGCCGTAAAGGCCGACGACACCTCCGGCGGGGGCCGGAGACCTGGGCCGTACCACTGCTCCGGCAAGCGAGCGGTCGGCGGTCAGGAATGACTCTGCGGAAGACCCCCGATTCAACACAGGAGCCATTCGATGGCACGCGTTTCAGGTGTTGACATCCCGCGCGAAAAGCGTGTGGAGGTCGCCCTCACCTACGTCTTCGGCATCGGCCGCACGCTGGCGAAGCAGACCCTCGCCGCTGCCGGTGTCGACCCGAACACCCGCGTTCGTGACCTTCCCGAAGAGGACCTGGTCAAGATCCGCGAGTACGTGGACGCCAACCTCCAGACCGAGGGTGACCTCCGTCGCGAGATCCAGGCCGACATCCGCCGCAAGGTCGAGATCGGCTGCTACCAGGGCCTGCGCCACCGTCGTGGCCTGCCCGTCCACGGCCAGCGCACCAGCACGAACGCTCGTACCCGCAAGGGCCCGCGTCGCGCGATCGCCGGCAAGAAGAAGCCGGGCAAGAAGTAGTCCTCAGCGGACGCTTATCAGCGGTCTTCGCTGTAGGACCGACCACCTCCACGGGAGTAATTCATGCCTCCGAAGGGCCGTACGGCCGGCGCCAAGAAGGTGCGCCGCAAGGAGAAGAAGAACGTCGCCCACGGGCACGCTCACATCAAGAGCACGTTCAACAACACGATCGTTTCGATCACCGACCCCACCGGCAACGTGATTTCCTGGGCTTCGGCCGGTCACGTGGGCTTCAAGGGTTCGCGCAAGTCCACCCCGTTCGCCGCGCAGATGGCCGCCGAGTCGGCCGCGCGTCGCGCGCAGGAGCACGGCATGCGCAAGGTCGACGTCTTCGTCAAGGGTCCCGGCTCCGGCCGTGAGACCGCGATCCGCTCCCTCCAGGCCACCGGCCTCGAGGTGGGTTCGATCCAGGACGTCACCCCGACCCCGCACAACGGCTGCCGCCCGCCGAAGCGCCGCCGCGTCTGATCCGCTGAAGTAGGAGACAACTAGACAATGGCGCGTTACACCGGGGCCGACTGCAAGCGTTGCCGTCGGGAGAAGCAGAAGCTCTTCCTCAAGGGGAGCAAGTGCGAGAGCGCAAAGTGCCCGATCGAGATCCGTCCTTACCCCCCGGGTGAGCACGGTCGCGGGCGCACCAAGGACAGCGAGTACCTGCTGCAGCTGCGTGAGAAGCAGAAGTGCAGCCGTATCTACGGTGTTCTTGAGAAGCAGTTCCTTGGGTACTACAAGGAGGCGAACCAGAAGACCGGCAAGACCGGTGAGAACCTGCTTCGCATCCTTGAGACCCGGCTGGACAACGTGGTCTACCGCGCGGGCTTCGCGAAGTCCCGCGACCACGCCCGTCAGCTGGTCCGTCACGGCCACATCAACGTGAACGGCCGCAAGACCGACATCCCGTCGGCTCGCGTCTCCGTGAACGACATCATCGAGGTCCGCGAGGGCTCTCGGAACCTGACCCCCTTCCAGGTGGCGCAGGCCGAGGCCGGCGAGAAGACCGTCCCGGCGTGGCTGGAGGCGATCCCCTCGAAGCTCCGGATCCTCGTGCACTCCCTGCCCGAGCGCCCGGTGATCGACACCCAGGTGCAGGAGCAGCTGATCGTCGAGCTCTACTCCAAGTAGTAGGGATCTGCGGTCGCGGGCGGTACGGGCTCTTTCGGGCCGTACCGCCCGTACCCTTGTAGTACAGCGGGCGTCAAATAGCGGGCGTCCTCGACTGAAGGATCAAAAACATGCTGATCGCTCAGCGTCCCTCGTTGACCGAAGAGGTCGTCGACGAGTACCGCTCCCGGTTCGTGATCGAGCCGCTGGAGCCGGGCTTCGGTTACACCCTCGGCAACTCCCTGCGTCGTACGCTCCTCTCCTCGATTCCGGGTGCGGCGGTCACGTCCATCCGTATCGACGGTGTCCTGCACGAGTTCACCACCGTGCCGGGCGTCAAGGAGGACGTCACCGACCTCATCCTCAACATCAAGCAGCTGGTCGTCTCCTCGGAGCACGACGAGCCGGTCGTGATGTACCTGCGCAAGCAGGGCCCCGGCCTGGTGACCGCTGCCGACATCGCGCCCCCGGCCGGTGTCGAGGTCCACAACCCGGACCTGGTCCTCGCCACGCTGAACGGCAAGGGCAAGCTGGAGATGGAGCTGACCGTCGAGCGCGGTCGCGGCTACGTCTCCGCGGTGCAGAACAAGCAGGTGGGCCAGGAGATCGGCCGCATCCCGGTCGACTCCATCTACAGCCCCGTGCTGAAGGTCACCTACAAGGTCGAGGCGACCCGAGTCGAGCAGCGCACCGACTTCGACAAGCTGATCGTCGACGTCGAGACCAAGCAGGCCATGCGCCCGCGTGACGCCATGGCGTCCGCCGGCAAGACCCTGGTCGAGCTGTTCGGTCTGGCGCGCGAGCTCAACATCGACGCCGAGGGCATCGACATGGGCCCGTCCCCGACGGACGCCGCCCTGGCCGCCGATCTGGCGCTGCCGATCGAGGAGCTGGAGCTCACCGTTCGGTCGTACAACTGCCTCAAGCGCGAGGGCATCCACTCCGTGGGTGAGCTCGTCGCCCGCTCCGAGGCGGACCTGCTCGACATCCGCAACTTCGGTGCGAAGTCGATCGACGAGGTCAAGGCGAAGCTGGCCGGCATGGGCCTGGCCCTCAAGGACAGCCCGCCCGGATTCGACCCGACCGCTGCGGCTGACGCGTTTGGCGCCGATGACGACGCGGACGCCGGTTTCGTCGAGACCGAGCAGTACTGAGACTCGGGCCTGACGGCCTGATTTCGACTGCGGGCCCGCTGTGGCTGGTCGCGCAGTTCCCCGCGCCCCTCACGGGGCGCGGGTTTCCGACGGGCGGCCGCCCGTTCGGTAACTGACACCGGTACCTGACACGGCCGGTGCAGAGTGAAGGAGAAACACCATGCCGCGTCCCGCCAAGGGAGCCCGTCTGGGCGGCAGCGCCGCGCACGAGCGTCTTCTGCTCGCGAACCTCGCGAAGTCGCTGTTCGAGCACGGCCGCATCACCACGACCGAGGCCAAGGCCCGCCGCCTGCGCCCCGTCGCGGAGAAGCTGATCACCAAGGCGAAGAAGGGCGACATCCACAACCGTCGCCTGGTGCTCGCGACGATCACGGACAAGAGCGTCGTCCACACGCTCTTCACCGAGATCGCCCCGCGCTACACCGAGCGCCCGGGTGGCTACACCCGCATCACCAAGATCGGCAACCGTCGTGGCGACAACGCCCCGATGGCCGTCATCGAGCTGGTCGAGGGCGAGATCGCCAAGAAGGCCACCGTCGACGAGGCCGAGGCCGCGACCAAGCGCGCGGTGAAGGAGGCCGACGAGGCCGCCAAGGCCGAGGACACCAAGGACGAGGCCGCCGAGGCCCCGGCCGAGGAGTCCAAGGACGCCTGAGCCTGATCCAGGCCGCTGAACGGGCCCGTTCCCCGCTGGGGGAGCGGGCCCGTTCCGCTTGAGAGGATGTGCGCGTGAGCGATGAGGTGGAGCCCGGGTTCGTACGGGTGCGGCTGGATCTTTCCTACGACGGCAAGGACTTCTCCGGCTGGGCGAAGCAGCGGGAGCGGCGGACGGTCCAGGGAGAGATCGAGGACGCGCTGCGCACCGTGCTGCGGGCGTCGGAGACGTACGAGCTGACCGTGGCGGGGCGGACCGACGCGGGCGTGCACGCCCGGGGGCAGGTGGCCCAGGTGGACCTGCCGCGGGAGCTGTGGGCCGAGCACGGCGACAAGCTGCGCCGGCGGCTCGCCGGGCGGCTGCCGAAGGACGTACGGATCTGGCGGGTGAGCGAGGCGCCGGCCGGCTTCAACGCGCGGTTCTCGGCGATCTGGCGCCGGTACGCGTACCGGGTCACCGACCACCCCGGCGGCGTCGACCCGCTGCTGCGCGGGCATGTGCTCTGGCACGACTGGGACCTGGACGTCGCGGCGATGAACGAGGCGTCGCTGCCGCTGCTGGGCGAGCACGACTTCGCGGCGTACTGCAAGCGGCGTGAGGGCGCCACGACCATTCGTACGCTCCAGGAGCTGAGCTGGGAGCGCGGCGCGGACGGGATCATCACGGCGACCGTGCAGGCGGACGCCTTCTGCCACAACATGGTGCGCTCGCTGGTGGGCGCGCTGCTGTTCGTCGGGGACGGGCACCGGCCCGTGGAGTGGCCGGGCAAGGTGCTGGCGGCCGGGGTGCGGGACTCGGCGGTGCACGTCGTACGGCCGCACGGGCTGACCCTGGAAGAGGTCGGCTATCCGGCCGACGAGCTGCTGGCCGCCCGCAACAAGGAGGCGCGGAACAAGCGGACCCTGCCGGGCGCGGGCTGCTGCTGAGCACGGCGGCGGGGCGGTGCGCGGGGGCGGGGCCGCGTGCCCCCGCCCGCCGCGGCCGGCCTCAGTTCTGGAGCTGCTTCTTCGCCGCCGCGTCGGCCTGGTCCCGGCCGCGCTGCATGACCCGGCCCCAGGCGTACGCGGCACCGTCCCGGCTCGCCTGGAGGGCCTTGGTCTCGCTGGTGACGACGGGCTTGCCGTTGAGGTAGCCGGCGATCGTGAAGTACGCGTACCGGCCGGCCGAGTTCGCCGAGGTCCGGCAGTCGGTGCCCTGGCAGAACGGGGCGACCTTGCCGCCGGCGAGCGCCGCGAGGTTGGGCTTGTACTCCTCCTTCACCGCGGCCGCCGCTGCCTTGGTGTCGAACCGGGCGATGCCCACGGTCACCGCCACGCCGTCCTTGGAGAACGTGGCGCGCAGCAGCTTCTCGCAGCCGTGCTTCTTGAGGACCGCGCCGAGGCCGCCCTGGGCGACGCTCGCGCAGCTTCCGGTGCTGCTGGTGGTGGCCTTCGGGTAGACGCGGTCGCCGGCCTTCAGCTGCTTGTCGGGGAAGAGCGAGGCGGCGGTGAGCGGCGCGGTGTCCTTCTTGCTGTCGGTGATGTAGTCCATCGGGTCCGGCGGGGGCGGGACCGTGACGTCGGAGAAGGTGGGCTTCGGGTCGTCCGGCTCGTCGGGCAGCTTCTCCGGTGACGGGAGCGAGGACGGCTTGCCGTTGTCGTTGCCGGCGATCACGGCGGTGGCGACGATGCCGGCCACCGCCACGGTGGCCAGGGCGCCGCCGCCGATCAGGAGCCAGCGTCTGCGCTTGCCGCGTGCTTCGCTCTGTTCCGCCAGTGCGGCCCAGTCCGGAGTGGACGACGGACCGGATCCCCCGGGGCCGAACGGCCCCCCTTCCCCAAAGCTCATGGCGCGCATCCTAATGCGCACAGGTCACAGAAGGACTTCGGCCGCCTGACGGGCGGGCCCGGGGAAACCCGTTTGTTCCGTGCGGTGCCCCGGGCCGAGAATTCCCCGTATGGGACATGTGGAGGCGGGACATCTGGAGTACTACCTGCCGGACGGGCGGGTGCTGCTGGCCGACGTGTCCTTCCGGGTGGGTGAGGGCGCCACGGTCGCGTTGGTCGGGGCGAACGGCGCGGGCAAGACGACGCTGCTGAAGCTGATCGCGGGGGAGCTGCAGCCGCACGGCGGCGCGGTGACGGTCACCGGCGGGCTGGGCGTGATGCCGCAGTTCGTGGGGTCCGTGCGCGATGAGCGGACCGTGCGGGACCTGCTGGTGTCGGTGGCGCCGCCGCGGCTGCGGACCGCCGCGAAGGCCGTGGACGAGGCCGAGCACGCCGTCATGACCGTCGACGACGAGGCCGCGCAGATGGCGTACGCGCAGGCGCTGAGCGACTGGGCGGAGGCCCGCGGATACGAGGCCGAGACGGTCTGGGACATGTGCACCATGGCCGCGCTCGGGGTGCCGTACGAGAAGGCGCAGTGGCGGCAGGTGCGCACGCTCAGCGGGGGCGAGCAGAAGCGGCTCGTGCTGGAGTCGCTGCTGCGCGGCCCGGAGGAGGTGCTGCTGCTGGACGAGCCGGACAACTATCTGGACGTGCCCGGCAAGCGCTGGCTGGAGGAGCGGCTGCGGGAGACCCAGAAGACGGTCCTGTTCGTCAGCCACGACCGGGAGCTGCTGGCCCGTTCAGCGGAGAAGATCGTCAGCGTCGAGCCGGGCCCGGCGGGCAGTGACGTCTGGGTGCACGGCGGCGGCTTCGGCACGTACCACGAGGCCCGCAAGGAGCGCTTCGCGCGCTTCGAGGAGCTGCGGCGGCGCTGGGACGAGAAGCACGCGCAGCTGAAGCAGCTGGTCAATACCTTGAAGAACAAGGCGGCCTTCAACGACGGCCTGGCCTCGCGCTATCAGGCAGCCCAGACGCGGCTGCGGAAGTTCGAGGAGGCGGGTCCGCCGCAGGAGCCGCCGCGCGAGCAGGAGATCACCATGCGGCTGCGCGGCGGCCGTACCGGCGTCCGGGCCGTGACCTGCGAGGACCTCGAACTGACCGGCCTGATGAAGCCCTTCTCCCTGGAGGTCTTCTACGGCGAGCGGGTCGCGGTGCTGGGCTCGAACGGCTCCGGCAAGTCGCACTTCCTGCGGCTGCTCGCCGGTGACGACGTGGCACACACCGGCGCGTGGAAGCTGGGCGCCCGCGTCGTCCCCGGCCACTTCGCCCAAACCCACGCGCACCCGGAGCTGGAGGGCCGCACCCTCCTGGACATCCTCTGGACGGAGCACGCCAAGGACCGCGGCAGGGCGATGAGCGCGCTGCGCCGGTACGAGCTGGAGCGCCAGGCCGAGCAGCGCTTCGACCGCCTCTCCGGCGGCCAGCAGGCCCGTTTCCAGATCCTGCTGCTGGAGCTGGCGGGCACGACGGCGCTGCTGCTGGACGAGCCGACGGACAACCTGGACCTGGAGAGCGCGGAGGCGCTGCAGGAGGGGCTGGAGGCGTACGAGGGGACGGTGCTGGCGGTGACGCACGACCGCTGGTTCGCGCGCTCCTTCGACCGGTATCTGGTCTTCGGCTCGGACGGCCGGGTCCGGGAGACGTCGGAGCCGGTGTGGGACGAGCGGCGGGTGGAGCGGGCCAGGTAGCCGGCAGGGGCGTCGGGAAGTGGTGGTGCGCCGTGTCGAGCGGGAGCGGTAGGGCCGGCGCCTTCTAATCTGGCCGCGTGACGCCGGAGGACAAAGCGGGGCAATCGCCCAGAGTGGCATGGCTGCTGCGGCCCGCTCCCTGGCCGCTGCGGGCCGTCGCCGCGGGGCTGACGGCCGTGGTGGTCGTGGCGACCGTACGGCGCGGCGGTCACCTCGGCATGGACAACGCCTTCGCGGTGAAGGCGGCGCGGGCGCTGCTGGACGGCGGTGCTCCCTACGCCGACAAGCGGTTCCTGTACCTGCCGGGGGCGGTGCTCGCGGCGGTGCCCGAGGCGCTGCTGCCCGAGCGGTGGCTGCCGTGGCTGGTGCCGGCGGCCGGGGTCTGCCTCGTACTGCTGGGCTGGTTCCTGAGCCTGCGGATCTTCGGCGTACGGGCCGACAGCCGGCTCGCGGTGCTGGTCGTGGCCGCGCTGCCGTTCTTCCAGCCGTTCCGCAACCTCGTCACGCTCGGCAACTGGACGCTCGCCTCGGTCGTGGCACTGCCGCTCGCGCTGCTGCTGGCCCGCCGTGCGCGGTGGGCGGCGGCGGGCGCGGTGATCGGGTGCGCGCTGGCCCTGAAGCCGATGCTGCTGCCGGTCCTGCTGCTGTTCGTCCTCGCCCGGCGGTGGGGCGCGGTGGCCGTCGCGGTCGCCGTGCCGGCGGCCGTGTCCCTGGCGGCGGCGCTGGTGATGCCGCGTCCCGGCATGTTCCTCACCCGTACGCTGCCGTTCCTCCTCCGCGGCCAGGACGCCTTCGCGCGGCCGTACGACGCCTCGCTCGGAGCCGTCCTGACCAGGCTCGGGGTGCCGCCGGCACCGGCCTACGGGCTGGCGGTGGCGGCGGCCGCCGCGGGCGTGGGCTGCGCGTACCTGCGCTGGCGGCGCGGGGACGACGGGCCGCTCCGGCTCGTCGAGACCGCGGCGATGCTGCTGCTCGCGGCCTTCCTGGTGTCCCGGCCGTCCTTCGACCACTATCTGCTGGTGGTGCTGGGGCCCCTGCTGGCCTCGGCCGTGGTGCCCGGCGCCGTGCCCCGTACGGTGTGGTTCTGGGCCGCTCTCGTGCCGCAGGTCGCCGGGCTGGACTGGCCGTATCTGGAGGACGTCAGACGGCGGGCCTTCAAGGACGCGGCGATGCTGTGGACGCTCGCCGCGGTGGTCGCCTGCGCCTGTCTGCGCCGCCCGGACCGGAGTGGCGAGGACCGGACCCCGGTACCGGGCGCGTTTTGACCCGCCTGGGGGAGGCCCGGTATTCTGCATGTTTGTTATGCGTATTGGCTTGCTCTATCTCACGTGAGGGGCCCTTACGCCGGTCCACCGGACCGATGACCGACGGCGGGCGATGGGTTGCGTCACCCGGAGCCGCCACTCCCGGATCGTCGTTCGAAGTGGCCCAGTACAGGTCCCAATCACTTAGAAGCGAAGGCTAAAACGTGCGTACGTTCAGCCCCAAGCCCGGCGATGTCCAGCGCCAGTGGCACATCATTGACGCGCAGGACGTTGTCCTGGGCCGTCTGGCATCTCAGGCCGCGTCCCTCCTGCGGGGCAAGCACAAGCCGGTCTACGCCCCTCACGTCGACACCGGTGACTTCGTCGTCATCATCAACGCCGACAAGGTGCACCTGTCCGGCAACAAGCGCGAGCAGAAGATGGCCTACCGCCACTCCGGCTTCCCGGGTGGTCTGCGCTCCGTCCGTTACGACGAGCTGCTCGACAAGAACCCCGAGAAGGCTGTCGAGAAGGCCATCAAGGGCATGCTCCCCAAGAACACCCTGGGCCGTCAGATGCTCTCGAAGCTGAAGGTCTACGCGGGCGCCGAGCACCCGCACGCTGCTCAGCAGCCGGTCCCGTTCGAGATCACCCAGGTCGCGCAGTAAGTCCGGCCACACCCCTAAGACGAAGAGAATCTGAGGAGCATCGTGGCTGAGACCACCGCCGAGACCCCGCTCGAGGTCGAGGAGTACACCACCGAGACCGAGGCGCCGCTGGAGGGTGAGTACACCTCCGAGTCGCTCGCCTCCCGCTTCGGTGACCCGCAGCCGGCCGCCGGCCTGGGCCGCCGCAAGAACGCCATTGCCCGCGTCCGGATCATCCCGGGCACCGGCCAGTGGAAGATCAACGGCCGCACCCTCGAGGGCTACTTCCCGAACAAGGTGCACCAGCAGGAAGTCAACGAGCCCTTCAAGGTGCTCGAGCTGGACAACCGTTACGACGTTGTCGCCCGCATCTCCGGCGGCGGCATCTCCGGCCAGGCCGGCGCGCTGCGCCTGGGCGTGGCCCGTGCGCTGAACGAGGCGGACGTCGAGAACAACCGTGGCCCGCTGAAGAAGGCCGGCTTCCTGAGCCGCGACGACCGTGCGGTCGAGCGCAAGAAGGCCGGTCTCAAGAAGGCCCGCAAGGCGCCGCAGTACAGCAAGCGCTAATTGCCGCTTGCTGCGACGCGCAGCTGCTTGGAACGCCCCGGTGGCACTTCTCGTGCCGCCGGGGCGTTCGGCTATCCGGGACCAGATAGGCGTATACCTGTACAGAACGGTCATAACGGTCTGGTCCAAGCGAAATGACTCGGAGGACACCAGTGGGACGACTCTTCGGCACGGACGGGGTACGCGGTGTCGCCAATGCGGACCTGACGGCGGAGCTGGCGCTCGGGCTGTCGGTCGCTGCGGCGCATGTGCTGATGGAGGAGCCGGGGCGAAGCCCTGTCCAGCCGGGGCGGCGGTCGGGTGACGGGCGGGAGGGCACCTTTGAAGATCACCGGCCGGTGGCCGTGGTCGGGCGCGATCCGCGGGCGTCGGGGGAGTTCCTGGAGTCCGCCGTGGTGGCGGGGCTGGCCAGCGCGGGCGTTGACGTGCTGCGGGTGGGCGTGCTGCCGACCCCGGCGGTGGCGTACCTCACCGGCGCGCTCGGCGCGGACCTGGGCGTGATGCTCTCCGCCAGCCACAACCCGATGCCCGACAACGGCATCAAGTTCTTCGCGCGCGGCGGGCACAAGCTCGCCGACGAGCTGGAGGACCGGATCGAGAGCATGTACCGCGGGCACGCCTCCGGTGAGCCGTGGGACCGGCCGACCGGCGCGGGCGTGGGCCGGGTCAAGGACTACGCCGAGGGCTTCGACAACTACGTCGCGCACCTGGTCGGCGTGTTGCCGAACCGCCTGGACGGGCTGAAGGTCGTCATCGACGGGGCGCACGGCGCCGCGGCGCGGGTCTCCCCGGAGGCGTTCGCGCGGGCCGGCGCCGACGTCATCACGATCGGCACCGACCCCGACGGCCTGAACATCAACGACGGCTGCGGCTCCACCCACCTGGACAAGCTGCGGGCAGCGGTCGTCGAGCACGGTGCCGACCTGGGCGTCGCGCACGACGGCGACGCGGACCGCTGCCTGGCCGTGGACCACGAGGGCAACGAGGTCGACGGCGACCAGATCCTCGCCGTGCTCGCGCTGGGCATGCGGGACGCCGGCACGCTGCGGCAGAACACCGTGGTCGCCACCGTCATGTCCAACCTGGGCTTCAAGCTGGCGCTGGAGCGCGAGGGCATCGAGCTGGTGCGCACCGCGGTCGGCGACCGGTACGTCCTGGAGGAGATGAAGGCCCAGGGCTTCGCGCTGGGCGGCGAGCAGTCCGGGCACGTCATCGTGCTGGACCACGCCACGACCGGTGACGGCACGCTGACCGGCCTGATGCTGGCGGCGCGGGTCGCCGCGACCGGCCGCTCGCTGACCGAGCTGGCGGGCGTGATGGAGCGGCTGCCGCAGGTCCTGATCAACGTGCCGGACGTGGACAAGTCCCGGGTGACGACCTCCGCCGAGCTGTCGGCCGCGGTCACCGACGCGGAGCGGGAGCTGGGCGCGACCGGCCGGGTGCTGCTGCGTTCCTCCGGTACGGAGCCGCTGGTCCGGGTCATGGTCGAGGCGGCCGACCTGGAGCAGGCGCGCGCGGTGGCGGGGCGGCTGGCCGACGTGGTGAAGTCGGCGCTGGGCTGACCCCGCCGTCGGTCCGGGCCTCAGGCCTTCCGGACGGCACGCCGGCGCTGCCCGGCCCAGAAGTACTTCTGGGCCACCAGCGTCAGCGTGCCGGCGACGACGATGCCGGCGAGGTTCAGCAGCAGCTGCTGGCTGGAACCCCAGGTCTGGCCGTAGTCGCCGTAGAGGAAGGCCACCGCGGCGTTTGCTGCGGCGGGGACGGTCGTGACCGAGATCGCGACGCCGACCAGCGCGCCGGACTTCGCCGAGGTCAGCGAGAGCGTGCCGGCGATGCCGGCCAGGAACGCCACCACGAACGACAGCGGGTCGGGCTGCCAGATGAAGGACGTGTTGGGACGGTCGGCCTCGAGCTGATGCGCGCTGAAGAGGTCCATCCCGTCCATCAGGTAGCTGAAGCCGACGGTCAGGAGCATCGCCACCGCGAAGCCGACGAGCAGCGCGACCAGTGACCGCCAGGCGAGGCGGGGGGCACGCTGCACCAGTGCCGTACAGATCCCGGCGAGCGGCCCGAACTCGGGCCCGACGGCCATCGCGCCCACGATGAGCAGCGCGTTGTCCAGCACCACACCGCAGGCCGCGAGCATCGTCGCCAGCGTCAGGAAGGCGACGTAGGTGACGGTGAGCGTGGACTCCTCGTGGGTGGCCTCGCCGAGCTGTTCCCACAGGACGGCGTCCGCGCCCTCGCCCGGCGCGTCCTCCTCGGCCCGGACGGCGCTTCTGGAGAGCGACAGGTCGATGTCCTCGACGGCGATCGATCCGCAGTCGTCGATGCCGCGCTCGCGCAGTCCGCGCAGCAGCTCGTCCCCGGCCTCCCGGGCGACGTCGCAGGTGATCACATCACCGGCCGGGTCCAGTGCGGCACCCGCGAGCACCACCAGGTGGGTGGTGCCGACCGTGCGCCGGAGCAGGCCGGTCACCTCCTCCGTACGGTCGGCCGGGACGATCAGGCGCAGGTGCAGCACGGTGGCATTCCTCGGGGACGTCAGAGTTTGCGCAGCGAGAGCCGCTGCACCTTGTGGTCAGGACCCTTGCGGAGCACGAGGTTCGCGCGCCCGCGGGTCGGGGCCACATTCTGCTCCAGGTTCGGCCTGTTGATGGTGCGCCAGTTGAGCCGGGCGTAGTCCAGCGCCTCCTCCTCCGAGACCTGCGCGTACTTGCGGAAGTAGGAGAAGGGGTTCTGGAAGGCGGTCTCGCGCAGCTTGCGGAACCGTCCCAGGTACCACTGCTCGATGTCCTCGGTACGGGCGTCCACGTACACCGAGAAGTCGAAGAAGTCGGCGAGCCCGAGCCGGGTGCGGCCGTCCTTGCCGGGCAGCGCGGGCTGGAGGACGTTCAGGCCCTCGACGATGAGGATGTCCGGGCGGTGCACGGTCAGCCGCTCGCCGGGGACGATGTCATAGATGAGGTGGGAGTAGACCGGCGCGGTGACCTCGGCCTTGCCGGACTTCACGTCGGCCACGAAGCGGGTCAGGGCGCGCCGGTCGTAGGACTCGGGGAAGCCCTTCCGGGACATCAGGCCGCGCCGGTGCAACTCGGCGTTGGGCAGCAGGAAGCCGTCGGTGGTCACCAGCTCCACCCGCGGGTGGTCGGGCCAGCGGGCCAGCAGTGCCTGGAGCAGGCGGGCCGTGGTGGACTTGCCGACCGCGACGCTGCCGGCGACGCCGATCACGAACGGCGTGCCCTCCTGGGCGCCGTGCCCCTCCCGGTCCCCGAGGAAGGTGTTCAGGGCGCCGCGGAGGCTGCTGGTGGCCCCGAAGTAGAGGTTCAGCAGCCGGGAGAGCGGCAGGTAGACGTCGCGCACCTCGTCCAGGTCGATGACGTCGCCCAGGCCGCGCAGCCGCTCGACCTCCTCGGCGCTCAGCGGGAGCGGGGTCTTCTCGCGCAGGGCACTCCACTCCGCGCGGGTCATGTCGACGTACGGCGTGGCGTCGGCGCGGCGTCGTTGCTGCGGCTGCTCTGTCGTCATGGGCACGTCGCCCATTGTCCGCAGCCACCCGCCGCGGCTCATCCCGGGGGGTGGCGGAATACCGCATGTCTATACCAATCAGGTAATCCCCGGTACCGTCCGTCGCGGGGGAACGCGTCAATCACTGCGTCGCGAGAAATGGGGGGTGGGCACAGTGACACGCCTGCTCGATTACGTACGGCAACGGCAGAAGAGAACCGGTGCCGAAGAGGTGAGAGTGCCGGCGCAGGGCGGCGGCCACGCCGGCCTGGTGCACAGCGAACTGGCCGCCGAACTGCCCGACGAGGACCTGGGGGAGGAGCTGGCGGACTGCCTGGTCCTGTACGAGATGGGCAGCAAGCCGCGCTGCGAAGAGGTGGAATTCCTCGAACTGGTCCAGGAGGCCATCGACCGGATCGAGGAAGGGCAATGACCCGGACGGCCCCCGGCCGGTGACCCGTACGGCACCGGGGCAATGATCTGCGCGCGCCGTAGGCTGCCTCCATGTGCGGAATCGTGGGATACGTGGGCGGCCAGTCGGCCCTTGACGTCGTACTGGCCGGACTGAAGCGGCTGGAGTACCGCGGCTACGACTCGGCGGGCGTCGCGGTGCTCGCCGACGGCGGCCTGGCGGCGGCGAAGAAGGCCGGCAAACTCGCCAACCTGGACAAGGAACTGGCCGTGCGCCCGCTGCCGGCCGGCAACACGGGCATCGGGCACACCCGGTGGGCCACGCACGGCGGGCCCACCGACGCCAACGCCCACCCTCACCTGGACAACGCCGGACGGGTCTCGGTGGTGCACAACGGCATCATCGAGAACTTCGCCGCGCTGCGCGCCGAACTGACCGACCGCGGCCACGAACTGGCCTCCGAGACGGACACCGAGGTGACCGCCCACCTGCTGGCCGAGGCCTTCTCCTCGTGCGGAGACCTCGCCGAGGCGATGCGGCAGGTCTGCCGCCGGCTGGAGGGCGCGTTCACCCTCGTGGCCGTGCACGCCGACGCGCCGGACGTGGTGGTCGGCGCCCGCCGGAACTCCCCGCTGGTCGTCGGCCTCGGCGAGGACGAGGCGTTCCTCGCCTCCGACGTGGCCGCCTTCATCGCGCACACCCGCGAGGCCGTCGAACTGGGCCAGGACCAGGTCGTCGAGGTCCGCCGGGACGGCGTCCAGGTGACCGACTTCGACGGCCGCCCGGCCGAGGTGCGCCCGTACCACGTCGACTGGGACGCCTCGGCCGCCGAGAAGGGCGGCTACGACTACTTCATGCTCAAGGAGATCGCCGAGCAGCCCAAGGCCGTCGCGGACACCCTCCTGGGGCGGATCGGCACGGACGGGCGGCTGTCGCTGGACGAGGTGCGCATCCCGGACGGGGTGCTGCGGGAGGCGCAGAAGGTCGTGATCGTGGCGTGCGGCACGGCCTTCCACGCGGGGCTGATCGCCAAGTACGCCATCGAGCACTGGACGCGCATCCCGTGCGAGGTGGAGCTGGCGAGCGAGTTCCGCTACCGCGACCCGATCCTGGACCACCGCACGCTGGTCGTCGCGATCTCCCAGTCCGGCGAGACCATGGACACCCTCATGGCGCTGCGGCACGCCCGCGAGCAGGGCGCCAAGGTCCTCGCCATCTGCAACACCAACGGCTCGACCATCCCGCGCGAGTCCGACGCCGTGCTCTACACGCACGCCGGGCCCGAGGTGGCCGTCGCCTCCACGAAGGCGTTCCTCACCCAGCTCGTCGCCTGCTACCTGGTCGCGCTCTACCTGGGCCAGGTGCGGGGCACGAAGTGGGGCGACGAGATCCGAGCCGTGGTCAAGGAGCTGGCCGAGATCGGCACCCAGGTGGATGAGGTGCTGGGCACGATGGAGCCGGTACGGGAACTGGCCCGCGGCCTCGCGGACAAGAACACCGTCCTCTTCCTCGGCCGCCACGTGGGCCACCCGGTCGCCCTGGAGGGCGCGCTGAAGCTCAAGGAGCTGGCGTACATGCACGCCGAGGGGTTCGCGGCGGGCGAGCTGAAGCACGGGCCGATCGCGCTGATCGAGGAGGACCTGCCGGTGGTGGTGATCGTGCCGTCGCCGCGCGGCCGCTCCGTCCTGCACGACAAGATCGTCTCCAACATCCAGGAGATCCGGGCCCGCGGCGCCCGCACCATCGTCATCGCCGAGGAGGGCGACGAGACGGTCGTGCCGTACGCCGACCACCTCGTCCGCATCCCGGTGACGCCGACCCTGCTCCAGCCGCTCGTGGCCACCGTGCCGCTCCAGGTCTTCGCCTGCGAGCTGGCCACGGCCCGCGGCAACGAGGTCGACCAGCCGCGCAACCTCGCCAAGTCGGTGACCGTCGAATGATCATCGGGGTCGGCATCGACGTCGCCGAGATCGACCGGTTCGCCGCCGCGCTGGAGCGCACGCCCCAGATGCTGGACCGGCTCTTCGTCGACAGCGAGCGGTACCTGCCCGGCGGCGAGCCGCGCGGCACCGCCTCCCTCGCGGCCCGGTTCGCCGCTAAGGAGGCGCTGGCCAAGGCGCTGGGCGCGCCGCGCGGGCTGCACTGGACGGACGCGGAGGTGTACGTCGAGGACAGCGGGCAGCCGCGCCTGCGGGTGCGGGGCACGGTGGCCGCCGCAGCGGCGGAGCGCGGGGTGCAGTCCTGGCACGTCTCGCTCAGCCATGACGCGGGGGTGGCGTCGGCGGTGGTGATCGCGGAGGGGTGACCGTCCAGGTCGGCGGGTCCCGAAACGCGCCGTAGGGCGGCGTCTCGGTGGCCCCGTGCGGCGCCGTTCCGGCCGGGCGCGCCCGCGCGGCGGAGCCGCATGTCGACACGCCCCGCGCCCCTGATGGGTGCGCCTAGTCGGTCACCGACAGCCATGCCTCCGGCAGAGCCGCCGCCACGTCGCAGGCGGTCAGCGGCACGGCCTTTTCCGCTACGTGCCGGGCCGCCAGGCCATGCAGGTAAGCGCCCACCGACGCCGCCTCCAGCGGCGCGAGGCCCGTGGCCAGCAGTGAACCGGCCATCCCGGACAGCACGTCGCCGCTGCCCGCCGTGGCCAGCCAGCCGGTACCGGTCGGGTTGACGCGGACGGGGCCGCCGTCGGGACCGGCGATCAGCGTCGAGGAGCCCTTGAGCAGCACCGTCGCGCCGTACCTGCCGGCCAGCTCGCGTGCCGAGTGCAGCCGTGCCGACTCCACCTCCTCGCGCGCCGTGCCGAGCAGCGCGGCCGCCTCGCCCGCGTGCGGGGTGAGCAGCGTCGGCGCCGTACGGGCCCGCAGCCGCGCCGGGTCCAGGTAGCGCAGCCCGTCCGCGTCGACCAGCACCGGCACGTCGGACGCCAGCACGTCCGCCATGGCCTCCTCGTTGTCGCCCAGGCCCGGCCCGGTCACCCACGCCTGTACCCGCCCCGCCTTCGACGGCGGGCCCGCGTGCACCAGCGTCTCCGGGTGCGCCGCGATCACCGCGTCGGCGCCGGGACCCACGTACCGGACCGCGCCCGCGCCGCCGCGCAGCGCGCCCGACACCGAGAGCACCGCGGCGCCCGGATAGCGTGCGGAGCCCGCCACGACGCCGACGACGCCGCGCCGGTACTTGTCGCTGTCCGCCGACGGGACGGGCAGCAGCGCCGCCACGTCCGCGTGCTGGAGCGCCTCGACGTCCGGCTCCGGCAGCTCCAGGCCGATGTCCACCAGCCGCAGCGCGCCCACGTACTCGCGCGCCGGGTCGATCAGCAGCCCCGGCTTGTACGCGCCGAACGTCACCGTCGCGTCCGCCCGTACCGCGGCCCCGCCGACCTCGCCGGTGTCCGCGTCCACCCCGCTCGGCAGGTCCACCGCCAGGACGGTCGCGGAGCGCGCCGCGTCGGCCAGTTCCGCCGCCGCGGGCCGCAGCCCGCCCTTGCCGCCGATGCCCACGATGCCGTCCACGACCAGGTCCGCACGGCCGATGTCGGCACGCGGATCGGCCGACACCCGGCCGCCCGCCGCCCGGAGGGCCGCCAGACCGCCCTGGTGCGCCCGCTCCGGGGACAGCAGCACCGCGCGCACCCCGGCGCCCCGGCGGGCCAGCCGGGCGCCCGCGTACAGCGCGTCGCCGCCGTTGTCGCCGCTGCCCACCAGCAGCACCACCCGCGATCCGTACACCCGCCCCAGGAGGTCCGCGCAGGCCACCGCCAGGCCCGCGGCCGCCCGCTGCATCAGGGCGCCGTCCGGCAGCCGCGCCATCAGGTCCCGCTCCGCCGCCCGCACCTTCGCCACGCTGTAAGCAGTCCGCATGCCCCCAGTCTCACCCGGCGGGCGGCGGCCACGCCCGCCCGGCCCGGCGCGCCAGGCCCGTACCGTCGGCGCCTGCGGCGCGGCCCGCTCGCCCGGCACCTCCGCCCGGCCGAAAATCCCGCTCGCCAGGGCGAACCTGCGTCCCTCCGCGGGGCGCGGAGCCCCCGCCACGGCACACCTGATCGTATGAACCGATACTTCTCCACCCTGCTGGCCGGTGCCACGGGCACGGCCACCCTGCTGGGTCTCGTGGTCGCCCCCGGGGCCACCGCCGACCCCGGGCCGCAGAAGCCGCACGTCTACACCGTGTCCGAGCTGGTCCCCGGCGTCCCCAACTCCGCGCAGCCGAAGGACACGCCCGACCAGACGTACGAGTCGAAGCCGTCGGCCCACGGGAAGAAGCCCGGGAAGAAGCCGGGAAAGAAGCCCGGTGCGCACACGGGCAAGCCCGGGAAGCAGAGCGGCAAGCCCGGCAAGCACACCGGCAAGCCGGGGAAGCCCGGGAAGCCGTCGGCCGGCAAGCCCGGCGCGCAGGAGGCCGACTCCCGCGCCGAGAACGCCCCGGTCGTGGAGTACGTGCCGCGTACCGAGGTCCTGCGCGCCCCGGAGAGCGCCAAGGCCGAGCCGGCGGCGCCCGCCTGCACCACCGCCACCGGTCCCTTCCAGAAGCAGGTGGAGCGGTATCTGAAGCTGAAGGTGGACGGCAAGCAGTCGCCGGCGGACTGCAAGGCCATCAGCGCCCTGCAGAAGAAGGAGAACATCAGCCCGGCCAACGGCTTCGCCGGCCCGGCCACCTGGGGCACCATCCGGCTCCTGGAGGCCAAGGCGGACCCGAACAAGGAGGGCCGCTGTCCGGTGCCCCGGATGCGCAAGAAGGGCGAGCACTGGGCGCCGCGGGTGGCCTGCGTCGACCTGCCGCGCCAGATCATGTGGGTGCAGAACCACGACAAGGTGATCTTCGGCCCGGTGGCGATCCGCAGCGGACGGGCCGGCTACCCCACCCGTCCCGGCAAGCACAAGGTCTACCTGCGCAACCGCCACCACCACTCGACGATCTACAACTCGCCGATGCCGCACTCCCAGTTCTTCGACGGCGGCCAGGCCTTCCACGGGATCTCCGGCAACATCTACAGCCCGCCCGGCTCGTACGGCTGTGTGAACATGCGGAGGCCGCACGCGGCCAAGCTGTGGAACATCCTCAGGAAGGGCGACGACGTCTTCGTCTGGGGCCGCAAACCGGCCGAGTGACCCGGCATCAGGCGCTCGAAAGCACCTCATCGCGGCGGTCGGAAGGGCTCCGCCCGCCGCACCTGAGACACTGATGACGATGAACGAGAGAGCACTGCGCGCCCGCGCCACCATCGACCTCGACGCACTGAGGTCGAACGTGCGTGCCCTGAAGGCGCGCGCTCCGCGTGCGCAGCTGATGGCCGTGGTCAAGTCCGACGGGTACGGGCACGGCGCGGTGCGGTGCGCCGCCGCGGCCCGCGAGGCCGGCGCCGAGTGGCTGGGCACGGCACTCCCCGAGGAGGCCTTCGCGCTGCGCGAGGCGGGCGACACCGGCCGCCTCATGGCGTGGCTGTGGACGCCCGGCGGCCCGTGGCGCAAGGCCGTGCTGCTCGACATCGACGTCTCGGTGAGCGGGCTGTGGGCGCTGCACGAGGTGCGCCACGCGGCGCACGCCGCCGGCCGCCCGGCCCGCGTCCAGCTGAAGATCGACACCGGCCTCGGCCGCAACGGCTGCCCGCCCGCCGACTGGGCGGAGCTGACCGAGGCCGCCCGCGCCGCCGAGGCCGAGGGCCTCATCCGGGTCACCGGCGTCTGGTCGCACTTCGCCTGCGCCGACGAGCCCGGCCACCCCTCCGTCGACGCTCAGCTCGCCGCCTTCCGTGACGCGCTCGCCACCGCGGAGGCGGCCGGCCTGCGGCCCGAGGTCCGGCACATCTGCAACACCCCGGGCCTGCTCACCCGCCCCGACGCGCACTTCGACCTCGTCCGCGCCGGGATCGGCGTCTACGGCGTCTCGCCGAGCCCGGAGGTCGGCACGCCCGCCGACTTCGGGCTGCGCCCCGTGATGACGCTGTCCGCCTCCCTGGCATCGGTCAAGCACGTACCGGGCGGCCACGGCGTCTCGTACGGCCACCACTACACGACCCCCGGGGACACCACGCTCGCACTGGTCCCGCTGGGCTACGCCGACGGCATTCCGCGGCACGCCTCCGGCACCGGCCCGGTGCTGATCGCCGGCAAGCGGCGGACGATCGCCGGCCGGGTCGCGATGGACCAGTTCGTCGTCGACCTCGGCGGGGACACCGCCGCCGCGGGGGACGAGGCGGTGCTCTTCGGGCCGGGGGACCGCGGCGAGCCGACCGCCGAGGACTGGGCACAGGCCATCGGAACCATCGGCTACGAGATCGTCACCCGCATCGGAAGCCGGGTGCCACGCGTCTATGTCCCCGAGCAAGGGAATGTCCCGGAGGACGACGGAACGGGGGACGGGACATGAGCGAGAGCACGCACGGCGTCCCGGGCGTGGCCGGGGCCGCAGCCGAGGCCGCGGGCGGCTGGGCCCGCGCCGGCCGGCACGCGGGCATCGCCGGCGCCGCGATCGGCGTGGTCGCGGCCGGCGCAGCGGCGGGGGTGGCGCTGGAGCGGCTGACGGTCGGCCGGGGCGTGCGCCGCAAGGCGCGGACGGCACTGGACTCGGCGGGCCCGTACGGCACCCTGCGCGGCACGCCGGGCAGGGCGTACGCCGAGGACGGCACCGAGCTGTACTACGAGACCGACGAGCCGGACGAGCGCCCGGACGGCGAGGCGCAGAAGGCCCGCCGCAGGCGCCTGCTGGGGGCCCTGGGGCGACGCTCCGCGGCCCCCACCGTCGTCTTCAGCCACGGCTACTGCCTCAGCCAGGACGCCTGGCATTTCCAGCGCGCCGCGCTGCGCGGCAACGTCCGTACGGTCCACTGGGACCAGCGCAGCCACGGCCGCTCCTCCCGCGGGCACGCCCAGATCGAGGGCACCGAACCGGTCACCATCGACATGCTGGGCCGGGACCTGAAGGCGGTGCTGGACGCCGCCGTGCCGGAGGGCCCGATCGTGCTGATCGGGCACTCGATGGGCGGCATGACGGTGATGGCGCTGGCCGACCAGTACCCGGAGTACGTCGCCGAGCGCGTGGTGGGCGTCGGCCTGATCGGCACGTCGGCCGGGCGGCTGAGCGAGGTCGCCTTCGGGCTGCCGTCGCTGGGCGTGAAGGCGTTCCACCGCTTCGCGCCCGGGGTGCTGAAGGCGCTGGGCGCGCAGAGCGAGCTGGTCGAGAAGGGCCGGCGGGCCACGGCCGACCTCTTCGCCGGGCTGGTGAAGCGGTACTCCTTCGGCTCGCCCAAGGACGTCGACCCGGGCGTCGCGCGCTTCGCCGAGCGGCTGATCGAGGCGACGCCGATCGATGTGGTGGCGGAGTTCTTCCCGGCGTTCGCCGTGCACGACAAGACGGCGGCGCTGGCGGCCTACGACGGCGTACCGGCGCTCGTACTGGCCGGCGACGGTGACCTGATCACGCCGCCCGAGCACAGCCGAGCGATCGGCGATCTGCTCCCGGCGGCGGAGCTGGTCTGCGTACCGGACGCCGGCCACCTGGTCATGCTGGAACACCCCGATCTGGTCAACGACCGCCTGACGGCCCTGGTCGCCCGCGCGGTGTCGGAATCCCGCGCCCGGCGGCCGGCCCGGGCCTGACGCCCGGCCGGGGGAGGGGGCCGCCGCCCGGTCCGGGGAGTGGGCGGCCGCCGCCGTGGCGCGCGGTGTCCGCCCGGCCTCGTACCATCGGCGGCATGAGCACCACCGACGCCATCACGCAGGTAACCGTCAAGTCTCCGGACCGGATGCAGGAGTTGGGCCGCCGGCTCGCCGGCCTGCTGCGGCCGGGCGATCTGGTGCTGCTGAGCGGGGAGCTCGGCGCGGGCAAGACGACGCTGACCCGGGGCCTGGGTGAGGGCCTGGGCGTACGCGGCGCCGTCACCTCGCCGACGTTCGTCATCGCCCGGGTGCACCCCTCGCTGCATGTGGGCCCGCCCCTGGTGCATGTCGACGCCTACCGGCTCGGTGGCGGCCTGGACGAGATGGAGGACCTGGACCTGGATGTCTCGCTGCCGGAGTCCGTGGTCGTCGTGGAGTGGGGCGAGGGCAAGGTCGAGGAGCTGTCCGAGGACCGGCTGCACGTCACGATCGCGCGCACGGTGGGCGCCGCGGCGGCCGTGGCGGAGGACGAGGACGACGTCCGCGAGGTGACGGTCACCGGCGTCGGCGAGCGCTGGGCGGGCAGCGACCTGAGCGTGCTCCAGGAACTCTGAGCAGCGTGCTCCAGGAGCGAAGCGTGCTCCAGGAGCGCTGAACAGGGCGCGGTCGCGGCCCCTCGCGGGCCGTCGTTTCCGGGGCGAGGGGCTCCGTAGTGCTCCGTAGTTTCCGACAAGCCGTCGGCAAGATGTTGCGTCGGCGGTACCGGGCGTGGTCACATGGAGGGAGAGAGCCGGTTAGGTCTACCTAACTATGCCCGCTCGCCCCAGGAGCCCCGGGAGGCATCCATGTCGGCCCACCAGTCCCTCGCCGCGGCGGCCCGCCGCGACGACAGCGAACCGTCTCCGTTCCGGCGCGAGGACGGCCCCCGGCCGACGATGAACGAACTCCTGGCGTCCTGTGCGGCCGCCAGCGCGGTCTCCACGCCCCCGGAAGCCCCCGAGGCCCCGGCCACCGCCGAAACCCGCCCCGAGCCCGCCCCAGAGGCCCCCCACCTGCCGAACAGCGACCGCGACGCGGCGTAGGCACGCCGCGCCCCGACCGCGCCGTCACGCAGGCCCGGCGCGACGACCGCGACGCCGCGTGCACACCGGGCGCGGCGCCGACCTGCGACGCCGCGCAGGCGCCCGGCGCGGCAGTGGTGTCCGCTCCGGCCGCGCGGAAAGACCGTCCACTCGCCGCCACGGCACCTCGTAGCCCGTACGGGTGATTCATCAGCCCGCGCCGCCCCGCTGCGCCGTACGGGTGCACCAACGCCTCCCGGGCACCCTCCGCCGCCCCGCATGCGCCACCCCCCCTTGGGTAACCCCCGGGTGGGGGGATGCGGGGCCGCGCTTCGGGGTGCGAGAGGCGACCGGATACGGTCACCCGCCGAGCATCGCCGGGCGGGTGCGGTCACCCGCCGAGCGGCACCGGTCGCGTTCCGACCGGCCCCGGGCAGCCTCGGGACAGCGGGCGCATGGCGCCCTCGGCAGCCGCGAAGCCGCGAAGGCTACGAAACGACGACGACCTTCGTGCCGATCGTGGCGAACTTCCACATGGCCGTGCCGTCGGCGCGCTTTTCGCGGACGCCGCCCGTCTTCTTCTGCTGGGCGTCCGGCTGCGGCATCGAGCCGTCGACCGCCGCGCTGAAGCCGACCACCACGTTGTCGACCGTCGCGAACCGTACGACGTTCTCGATCGGGATTCCGTCGGAACCGGTCACGCTCGCCGAGCGCGTGGTCACCGAGTACGCCCCGGGCGCCGGGCTGACCTTGCTCGGTACGACCTCGTACGTGCGCAGGACCTGCTCCTTCGGGCCGATCAGCCACACCCGTCGGTCGTCCAGCGCGTACACCACGCGCTTGCCCGAACCGGAGTGCGCCGGCACCGCGGTCTCGCGCTTCTCCTTCTCCTCCGCCGACTCCTTGGGCTTGTGGTCGCCCGACGGCGCCGGCGAGGCCGAGCCGCCCTTGGCCGAGCGCACCGGCTTCAGGGGGGCGGAGGCGTCGGCCGAGGCCTGGAAGCCCAGGAAACCGACCGCGGCCAGTGCCACCACGGTGAGAGCCGTCACGATCGAGCTGCTCCTAGCGGCCACCGCCGTGCCACCTTTCCGTACGGATCCGTACGTGTCCGAGGTCCGAAGGCCGGCACACGGCGTGCCGGAGTCCCAGCACGCAGCGTACCGGCGAGCGCAGCACCCGGCAGGGCGGCGTCCGCCGCGCCGTAGTCTTGAGGGCGTGCTGCTGCTTGCCCTTGACACCGCAACCCCCGCCGTCTCCGCCGCGCTGCTCAGCTGCGCCCCCGACACCGGCGGCGGCCCGGCCGCTCCCCGCGTGCTCGCCGAGGCGCGCGAGGTGGACGCCCGCCGCCACGGCGAACTGCTGCTGCCCGCCGTCGACCGGGTGCTCGCCGAGGCCGGCGTGAAGCTCGACGCGGTCACCGACATCGTCGTGGGCGTCGGCCCCGGCCCGTACACCGGGCTGCGCGTCGGCCTGGTCACCGCCGCCACCTTCGGCGCGGCCCTGGACGTGCCCGTGCACGGCCTGTGCTCGCTGGACGGCATCGCGTACGCCTCCGGGATCGAGGAGCCCTTCGTCGTGGCGACGGACGCGCGCCGCAAGGAGGTCTACTGGGCCCGGTACGACGACTTCCGTACGCGGACCACCGAGCCCGCCGTCGACCGCCCGGCCGACATCGCCGAGCAGGTCGCCGGGGTGCCGGCGGTGGGCGCCGGCGCGGTGCTGTACGACGGCACCTTCGACGGCCTGCGCGCCGACGGGCCCGAGCACCAGTCGGCGGCGGCCCTCGGCGCGCTCGCCGCCGAGAAGCTGGCCCGTGGCGAGACGCTGCTGCCCCCGCAGCCGCTGTACCTGCGCCGGCCGGACGCGCAGGTCCCGGCCAACTACAAGGTGGTCACCCCCAAGTGACCGCCCACGCCGACCAGTCCGCCGCCACCGCGCCCGCCGCCGTGCTGCGCGAGATGCGCTGGTGGGACATCGAGCCGGTGCTGGCGCTGGAGGAGGAGCTGTTCCCCGAGGACGCCTGGTCCCGGGGGATGTTCTGGTCCGAGCTGGCGCACTCCCGCGGGCGCGGCGCGAACCGCCACTACACCGTCGCCGAGCGGGACGGCCGGCTCGTCGGCTACGGCGGGCTCGCCGCCGTCGACGGCACCGGCGACGTCCAGACCATCGCCACGGCCCGCGACCAGTGGGGCTCCGGGCTGGGCGCCAGGCTCCTCACCGACCTGCTCACCGCCGCCACCGCCTTCGAGTGCCACGAAGTGCTGCTCGAAGTGCGCGTCGACAACCTCCGCGCCCAGCGGCTGTACGAACGCTTCGGCTTCGAGCCCATCGGCTTCCGCCGCGGCTACTACCAGCCGGGCAACGTCGACGCCCTGGTCATGCGCTACACCTCCGAATCCCTCGTACAAGGAACACCGATCAATGGCTGACGAACCGCTCGTCCTCGGCATCGAGACCTCCTGCGACGAAACCGGTGTCGGCATCGTCCGCGGGCACACCCTGCTGGCCGACGCGATCGCCTCCAGCGTCGACGAGCACGCCCGCTACGGCGGCGTCGTCCCCGAGGTCGCCTCGCGCGCCCACCTGGAGGCGATGGTCCCCACCATCCAGCGCGCCCTGAAGGACGCCGGCGTGGCCGCCTCCGACCTGGACGGCATCGCGGTCACGGCCGGGCCGGGCCTGGCCGGAGCGCTGCTCGTGGGCACCTCGGCGGCCAAGGCGTACGCGTACGCCCTCGGCAAGCCGCTGTACGGCGTCAACCACCTCGCCTCGCACATCTGCGTCGACCAGCTCGAACACGGTGCGCTGCCCGAGCCGACGATGGCGCTGCTGGTCTCCGGCGGCCACTCCTCGCTGCTGCTCGCGCCGGACATCACCTCCGACGTGCGGCCGCTCGGCTCGACGATCGACGACGCGGCGGGCGAGGCGTTCGACAAGGTCGCGCGGGTGCTGAACCTCGGCTTCCCCGGCGGCCCGGTCATCGACCGCATGGCGCGCGAGGGCGACCCGGAGGCGATCGCGTTCCCGCGCGGCCTGACCGGTTCGCGGGACCCGAAGTACGACTTCTCCTTCTCCGGCCTGAAGACCGCCGTGGCCCGCTGGATCGAGGCCAAGCGCGCGGCCGGCGAGGAGGTCCCGGTGGCCGACGTCTCGGCGTCGTTCCAGGAGGCCGTCGTGGACGTGCTGACGCGGAAGGCCGTACGGGCCTGCAAGGACCACGGCGTGGAGCACCTGATGATCGGCGGCGGCGTGGCGGCCAACTCGCGGCTGCGCGCGATGGCCGAGCGGCGCTGCGAGGACGCGGGCATCACGCTGCGCGTGCCGCGCCCGAAGCTGTGCACGGACAACGGCGCGATGGTCGCGGCCCTCGGCGCCGAGATGGTCGCGCGGAACCGGCCGCACTCCGCCTGGGAGCTGTCCGCCGACTCCTCCCTGCCGGTCACCGAGCCGCACGTCCCGGCCCCGGGCCACCAGCACCGGCACGGCGTCCCGCACTCCCACCACGGGCACGGTCACGGCCACGACCACGTGCACGAGGTCAGCAAGGACAACCTGTACTCGTGATCAGCCGCCGGCCGGCCGCGGCGCGGGCTGCCCGACGAGCATGGTCGGGGCGCCCGCGACGCGGGTGAGCAGGACCGTGGCCGCGTTCGGGCCGCGGAGCCTCACCTTGCGGCGGATCTCCTCCGGCTCGACGGCGGAGCCGCGCTTCTTGACCGTCAGCACGCCGATCTCGCGTTCACGAAGGAGCGACTTGAGTTTCTTCAGGTTGAACGGCAGCTCGTCGGTGATCTCGTAGGCGGCGGCGTACGGGGTGGGGCGCAGCTCGTCGGCGGTGACGTACGCGATGGTCTCGTCGATCAGCCCGCCGTCCAGCTCGGCGGCGGCCTCTGCGACCAGGTGGGCGCGGATGACGGCGCCGTCCGGCTCGTAGAGATAGCGGCCCACGGGGCGCACGGGCGGGTCGGGGAGCGGCGCCGTGGTGCTGAGCGAGGCGCCCGAGGGCAGCAGGGTGGCGCGTACGGAGCCGGGCTCGGTGCCGAACCAGAGGACGGCTTCCTTCACGTCGCCGCCGTCCGAGATCCACTCCGCCGCCGCGTCCTCGGGGATCGCCTCGTGCGGGATGCCGGGCGCGATCTTCAGCGCGGCGCGCGGGGCCTTGCGGGCCGCCTCGATGGCCCAGGAGAGCGGCGGGGAGTACGCCTCGGGGTCGAATACCCGGCCGCGGCCGCCGCGCCGCGCCGGGTCCACGAAGACCGCGTCGTACGGGCTCGTGTCGATCTCCGTGACGTCCGCGCAGCGCACCTCGATCAGGTCCGCGAGACCCAGTGCTTCGGCGTTCGCCCGCGCCACCTCCGCGGTCAGCGGGTCGCGGTCGACGGCCAGTACGGAGATGCCGGCCCGCGCGTACGCGAGCGCGTCGCCGCCGATGCCGCAGCACAGGTCGGCGACGGACCGTACGCCGAGCGCGGACAGGCGTGCCGCGCGGTGCACGGCCACGGTGCGGCGGGTGGACTGCTCGACGCCGTTCGGGGTGAAGAACATCCGGTACGCGTCCTCGGCGCCGAACTTCGCGACCGCGCGCTGCCGCAGCCGGGCCTGGCCGAGCGCCGCGGAGACCAGCTCGGCGGGGTGCTCGCGGCGCAGCCTGGTGGCGGTGGCGAGCTCCTGGGCGGGGTCGTGGTCGCGGAGGCCGGCCAGCAGGGTCCGGCCCTCGTCACTGAGCAGCGCGTGGAAGGCGTCGAGAGGGTTCACCCGGCCCATTCTGGGGCAGGTCACGAGACCGCCGTCCGGGCAGGCCACGGAACTCCCGCCGAGCCACGTTGGCACTCCGCTTGACCGAGTGCTAACCGCGTCATAGTCTCGGCGCTGGCACTCCCCGTTGGAGAGTGCCAAACAGCGAGCCGACCGGGCGCACGCCCGGGAAGCGAGCGAAAGCTACGCGCGACGGGCAGGTCCGGCACCCGCGACGACGGATCGACCTGGTCGCCACCTCAGACAGTTAACCCCGTGAGATCTCCGAAGGGGGAGGTCGGATCGTGACGACCGCCAGCTCCAAGGTTGCCATCAAGCCGCTCGAGGACCGCATTGTGGTCCAGCCGCTCGACGCCGAGCAGACCACGGCTTCGGGCCTGGTCATTCCGGACACTGCCAAGGAGAAGCCCCAGGAGGGCGTCGTCCTGGCCGTGGGCCCGGGCCGCTTCGAGGACGGCAACCGTCTTCCGCTCGACGTTTCCGTCGGCGACGTCGTGCTCTACAGCAAGTACGGCGGCACCGAGGTGAAGTACAACGGCGAGGAGTACCTCGTCCTCTCCGCCCGCGACGTTCTCGCGATCGTCGAGAAGTAGTCGCGGCGTCCGGGCTCACCTCGGACACCGGTACTGCACCCAGCTTTTCTGACCTGCGCCCCTGGTTCCCGCGTCTCACCACCCGGGGCAGGGGCGCAGTTCGTTGAGAGTACGACTAAGGACACGTAACTCATGGCGAAGATTCTGAAGTTCGACGAGGACGCCCGTCGCGCCCTCGAGCGCGGCGTCAACAAGCTTGCCGACACGGTCAAGGTGACGATCGGCCCCAAGGGCCGCAACGTCGTCATCGACAAGAAGTTCGGCGCCCCGACCATCACCAACGACGGTGTCACCATCGCCCGCGAGGTCGAGGTCGACGACCCGTACGAGAACCTCGGCGCCCAGCTGGTGAAGGAGGTGGCGACCAAGACCAACGACATCGCCGGTGACGGCACCACCACCGCCACCGTCCTGGCCCAGGCGCTGGTCCGCGAGGGTCTGCGCAACGTCGCCGCCGGTGCCTCCCCCGCCGCCCTGAAGAAGGGCATCGACGCCGCCGTCAAGGCCGTGTCCGACGACCTGCTCTCGACGGCCCGCCCGATCGACGAGAAGTCCGACATCGCCGCCGTCGCCGGCCTGTCCGCCCAGGACAAGCAGGTCGGCGAGCTCATCGCCGAGGCGATGGACAAGGTCGGCAAGGACGGTGTCATCACCGTCGAGGAGTCCAACACCTTCGGCCTGGAGCTGGACTTCACCGAGGGCATGGCCTTCGACAAGGGCTACCTCTCCCCGTACATGGTCACCGACCAGGAGCGGATGGAGGCCGTCCTCGAGGACCCGTACATCCTGATCCACCAGGGCAAGATCGGTTCGATCCAGGACCTGCTGCCGCTGCTGGAGAAGGTCATCCAGGCCGGCTCCTCCAAGCCGCTGCTGATCATCGCCGAGGACGTCGAGGGCGAGGCCCTGTCGACCCTGGTCGTGAACAAGATCCGTGGCACCTTCAACGCCGTCGCCGTGAAGGCCCCCGGCTTCGGTGACCGCCGCAAGGCGATGCTCGGCGACATGGCCACCCTCACCGGTGCGACCGTCATCGCCGAGGAGGTCGGCCTCAAGCTCGACCAGGCCGGTCTGGACGTGCTGGGCACCGCCCGCCGCGTGACCGTGACCAAGGACGACACCACCATCGTCGACGGTGGCGGCAACTCCGAGGACGTCGCGGGCCGCGTCAACCAGATCAAGGCCGAGATCGAGTCCACCGACTCGGACTGGGACCGCGAGAAGCTCCAGGAGCGCCTCGCCAAGCTCGCCGGTGGCGTCTGCGTCATCCGCGTGGGTGCGGCCACCGAGGTCGAGCTCAAGGAGAAGAAGCACCGTCTGGAGGACGCCATCTCCGCGACCCGCGCCGCGGTCGAGGAGGGCATCGTCTCCGGTGGTGGCTCCGCTCTGGTCCACGCCGTGAAGGTGCTGGAGGGCAACCTCGGCAAGGAGGGCGACGAGGCCACCGGTGTCGCCGTCGTCCGCCGCGCCGCCGTCGAGCCGCTGCGCTGGATCGCCGAGAACGCCGGTCTCGAGGGCTACGTCATCACCTCCAAGGTGGCCGAGCTCGACAAGGGCAACGGCTTCAACGCCGCCACCGGCGAGTACGGCGACCTGGTGAAGGCCGGCGTCATCGACCCGGTCAAGGTCACCCGCTCCGCCCTGGAGAACGCCGCCTCCATCGCCTCCCTGCTGCTCACGACCGAGACCCTGGTCGTCGAGAAGCCGGCCGAGGAGGAGCCCGAGGCCGGTGGCCACGGCCACGGCCACGCGCACTGATTCTGCGGCTGAACCGCCGCCGCTCTCGCGGACCTGGTTACTCGCCGCGGGGGTAACTCAAGCGGTGGTTGCGGTACGAACGGGCCCGGCATCCCTGAAGGGGTGCCGGGCCCGTCGCGTTTTCGCTTCCCTACTGCGGCCCGTACTTGCGGCCCGTGCGGGACGTGACGCCGCCCAGCAGGTTGCGCGGGGCGAGCTTCACCACGCCCATCAGCGCCTTGTACCGGGGGTCGGGGATGGACAGCGAACGGCCCCTGGCCAGGTCCTTCATCGCGGCGTCGACCAGGTTGTCGGCGCCCAGCCACATCCAGCCGGGGATGTTGTCCGTGCCCATGCCCGCGCGCTCGTGGAACTCGGTACGGACGAAGCCGGGGCACAGCGCCATCAGCCGCACCCCGCTCCCCGCCAGGTCGCGCGCCGCGCCCTGGGTGAACTGCACGACCCACGCCTTGCTCGCGCCGTAGGTCCCGCGCGGTACGAAGGCCGCGACCGAGGCGACGTTCACCACCCCGCCGCGCCGCCGCTCGCGCATCCCCTTCACCGCCGCCGACGTCAGCCGCAGCACCGCCTCGCAGTGCACCTTCAGCATCGTCAGCTCGTCGGCCATGGGGACTTCGAGGAACTCGCCCTTGTTGCCGAAGCCCGCGTTGTTCACGAGCAGGTCCACCGGGTGCTTGCGGTCGTCCAGCCGTTCCTCGACGGCCGTGATGCCCTCCTCCGTCGCCAGGTCGGCGACCAGCACCCCGACCTCGACGCCGTGCCGGTCGTGCAGTTCGGCCGCGTGATCGCGCAGCTTCTCTTCGTTACGGGCAACCAGCACCAGGTTGTGCCCGTCGGCCGCCAGCCGGCGCGCGAACGCCGCTCCGATGCCCGCCGTCGCTCCCGTGACCAATGCAGTCGTCATAAGAGAACGCTATCCGCCCGGAGCGGTCCCGCCCGCCCGGGCCGCGAGTCGTCAGGTGCGGTGTGCGGCAAGGGACCTCAGTGCCGGGCACCGATGCCATTCGGTCCATTGATGGTCGGTTTCACGACGAAAGGTCCGCCCGGAATGCCTGCCTCCTGCGGGCTTCGGCCGCTCCAAAGCGGTGACCGAATATTCCGACTGCGCCCCAAGTAGTGCTTATGCTTGAGGAATGATCGAGGCCCGTCATCTCCGTGTGCTGCGCGCCGTCGCGCGGACCGGCTCCTTCTCCGCCGCCGCACGGGAGCTCGGCTGCACCCAGCCCGCCGTCTCCCAGCAGATAAAGGCGCTGGAACAGTCGGCCGGCACGCCGCTGATCGTCCGCACCGGCCGTGAAATGCGTCTCACGGAGGCGGGCGAGGCCCTCGTACGGCACGCCGCCGGCATCCTCGCCGGGCTCACCGCCGCCGAGGAGGAGGTCGCCGCGATCGCCGGGCTGCGGGCCGGGCGGGTGCGGCTGGTGTCCTTCCCCTCGGGCAGCTCCACGCTGGTGCCGACCGCGCTGGCCGCGATGCGGTCCGCGCACCCCGGTACGGCGGTGTCGCTGGACGAGGCGGAGCCGCCGCGCTCCATCGAGATGCTGCGCGGCGGGGACTGCGAGATCGCGCTGGCCTTCCGCTACCCCGAAGTGCCGGGCGCCGACCCGGCCGCCGAGTCCGAGTGGGACGACCTGGTGGTCCGCCGGGTGCTCACGGACCGGCTGGTGGGACTCGTGCCCGAGCGGCACCGGTTCGCCGGCGTCGGCCGGGCCGGCTTCGCCGAGCTGGCCGAGGAGCCGTGGATCGCGGGCTGCCCGCGCTGCCGCCGGCACCTGGTCTCGGTGTGCGAGAACGCCGGTTTCACGCCGCGCATCGACTTCGCCACCGACGACTATCCGGCCGTGATCGGCCTGGTCGGCGCCGGGCTGGGCGTCGCCGCGCTCCCGGAGCTGGCGCTGTCCTCGGTACGGCCCAAGGGCGCGCGCACGATCCTGCTGGAGCCGGTCGTGCAGCGCGAGATCGTGGCCCTCACCCTCCCGGACCTGGCCCAGGTCCCGGCGGTGACGGCGATGCTCGACCAGCTGGCGGCCGCGGGCCGCCGCTGACCTGCCCCGCGTCGCTCGCCCGGCGGTACGGGAGGCCGCACCGCCGTGGGCGGCCGCAGTGGAGAAACGTTTCGTCTGTTCGGGTGTCGGGCCCGGCGTCAGCCGCCGGACATCGTCGCGTGCCCCGGGCCGCCCGCCGGCACCAGGCGGTGGCGGGCCCGGCCCATCAGCTCTTCCCTCTCGTCCTCGGTCAGTCCTCCCCAGACGCCGTAGGGCTCACGAACGGCCAGCGCATGCGCCGCGCACTCGGCGCGTACCGGACAGCGCATGCAGACCTCTTTCGCCGACGTCTCACGCGCGCTGCGGGCCGCACCGCGCTCGCCCTCGGGGTGGAAGAAGAGCGAACTGTCCACGCCGCGGCAGGCGGCGAGCAGTTGCCAGTCCCAGAGGTCTGCGTTCGGGCCCGGAAGGCGGGAGAAATCTGCCATTGCTAGTCCCCTCGAAGCGTGGCGGTATCGGGCTCCTGGTCAAGACCGTACATCTACCTTCTAAGTAGATGTAAATATGACTCTTCTCGAATCTTGCCCCAGAACCAAGAAACACGGAAGAAAAGTCACCAAACAGGGCAAAGCGGACTGCTTGCAGAAAGTGAGGCGCCAAGGGGCGCGGGTCTTGCTGCTGCGTGTCCGGCCCCTCACATAGAGTGTCGAAAACGGCTCCTCAGCCCGTAACTCTTTCGGGTGACCGTCGTTGAGAGTGCGGAAGCGGTTGACAGAGGGACTCCCCGGGCAGGTGTCCGAGGCCGTCAATCGCACAGGTGACGATACGTACCAGCCTGGAGGCACAACGTGACGCGCATCAGCTGCGGAGGACGGCCATGACTTCCGTCCTCGTCTGCGACGACTCCCCGCTTGCCCGAGAGGCGCTCCGTCGGGCGGTTGCGACCGTCCCCGGCGTCGAGCGCGTGACGACCGCGGCCAACGGCGAGGAAGTGCTCCGCCGCTGGGGTGCCGATCGCTCGGACCTGATTCTGATGGACGTACGCATGCCCGGCCTCGGCGGTGTCGAGACCGTGCGCCGGCTGCTGTCCGCCGATCCGGGCGCCCGGATCATCATGCTCACCGTCGCCGAGGACCTCGACGGGGTGGCGCTCGCCGTCGCCGCCGGCGCCCGCGGCTATCTGCACAAGGACGCCTCGCGCGCCGAGCTGCGCGCGACCGTCACCCAGGCGCTCGCCGACCCGACCTGGCGCCTCGCCCCGCGCCGGCTGCGGTCCGCCGAGATGGGTGCGGCCCCGACGCTCACCGCGCGGGAGATCCAGGTGCTGGAGGGCATGAGCCACGGGCGGTCCAACGCCGAGATCGGGCGCGAGCTGTTCCTCTCCGAGGACACGGTCAAGACGCATGCCCGACGGCTCTTCAAGAAGCTCGGCGCCTCCGACCGCGCGCACGCCGTGGCACTCGGCTTCCGCTGGGGCCTGGTCCGCTGAGCCGTCCGCCGCATGAGGGCACAGCGGGGCCGCGGCGCGCGCCGTCCTGACGGGGTGGCGCGTGCCACGGCCCCGCTCTGCCGCCGTCCGGCGCCGAAACCTCACGCGATGCCGCATGCTTGAGGTGTGACTCCTCCCCGGCTCCAGGGCCGGGGCTTCTCACTCGGCCAGAAGAGACCTCATGACGGACATGCCCCTGACGGTGCCGCGCGGCACCGGTGAACGCCGTGGGCGACGTCTCGGGTCCGGCATGGGCAACACCCGAAAGGGGGAGGCGTGGGACGTGAGTGCTGGCACACCGACGCATAACACTTCGGTGCACAACTACGGGGGCGATGCCGCGAACCGTGCGGCGTCAAGGCACCATGGACCGATGCGCGAGGACGGGACCCAGGAGATCGGCGGGCTCGTCGCACGTGCCGTCGAGGGGGACCGGCAGGCGACGCACGACCTCCTCGCCCACGTGCACCCGCTCGCCCTGCGCTACTGCCGTACGCGGCTCTCCAGGCTGCCCGGTGACGCGCGGCACTTCGTCGAGGACCTCGCGCAGGAGGTCTGCGTGGCGGTGCTCTGCGCGCTGCCGCGTTACCGCGACACCGGAAAGCCCTTCGAGGCGTTCGTCTTCGCCATCGCCGGTCACAAGGTCGCCGATCTGCAGCGGGCCGCGATGCGCGGCCCCGGCAGCACGGCCGTGCCCTCGGACGAGATGCCGGAGCAGCCGGACGACTCGCTCGGGCCCGAGGAGCGGGCGCTGCTCAGCAGCGACGCGGAGTGGGCCAAGAAGCTGCTGGCCAGCCTGCCGGAGAACCAGCGCGAGCTGGTGCTGCTGCGGGTGGCGGTCGGGCTGACGGCGGAGGAGACCGGGCAGATGCTGGGGATGTCGCCGGGTGCCGTACGGGTCGCGCAGCACCGCGCGCTCAGCCGGCTCCGGGCGCTCGCCGAACAGTAGGCGCCGCCGCTCCGCGTACGGAGCGGGGCGGCTTCGGCGCGCCCTGATCCGTACGTGTGAAGGTACAAAGAATGCGGGTGATCTTGCTCGTGGAATGAGCCACCGGTCATTCCCGTTAGCATGGACATCCGCACTGATCAAGGCCATTGGGAAGGTGTCATGACCAACGTCGACGGAGTGCCCGGAAAATTCGCGACACTCGGGCTGACCTACGACGATGTGCTGCTGCTGCCGGGCTCCTCGGACATGGCGCCCGACCAGATCGACACCTCCTCGTACATCTCGAAGAACGTCCGCGTGAACGTCCCGCTGCTGTCCGCGGCGATGGACAAGGTCACCGAGGCCCGGATGGCGATCGCCATGGCCCGTCAGGGCGGCGTCGGCGTGCTGCACCGCAACCTCTCCATCGAGGAGCAGGCCAACCACGTCGACCTGGTCAAGCGCTCCGAGTCCGGCATGGTCACGGACCCGATCACGGTGCACCCGGACGCGACCCTGGCCGAGGCCGACGACCTGTGCGCGCGCTTCCGCATCAGCGGCGTGCCGGTGACCGACGCTGCGGGCAAGCTGCTCGGCATCGTGACCAACCGAGACATGGCCTTCGAGAGCGACCGCGGCCGTCAGGTCCGTGACGTCATGACCCCGATGCCGCTGGTCACGGGCAAGGTCGGGATCTCCGGCGTGGACGCCATGGAGCTGCTCCGCCGCCACAAGATCGAGAAGCTGCCGCTGGTCGACGACTCGGGCATCCTCAAGGGCCTCATCACGGTCAAGGACTTCGTGAAGGCCGAGCAGTACCCGAACGCCGCGAAGGACTCCGAGGGCCGGCTGCTGGTCGGCGCCGCGGTCGGCGTCGCCGGTGACTCCTACGAGCGGGCCCAGGCGCTGATCGGGTCCGGCGTGGACTTCATCGTCGTGGACACCGCGCACGGCCACTCCCGGCTGGTCGGCGACATGGTCGCCAAGATCAAGTCGAACTCCTCCGTCGACGTGGTCGGCGGCAACGTCGCCACCCGTGACGGCGCCCAGGCGCTGATCGACGCCGGCGTGGACGGCATCAAGGTCGGCGTCGGCCCCGGCTCCATCTGCACCACCCGCGTGGTCGCCGGCATCGGCGTCCCGCAGGTCACCGCGATCTACGAGGCCTCGCTCGCCGCGAAGGAGGCCGGTGTCCCGGTCATCGGCGACGGCGGCCTCCAGTACAGCGGTGACATCGCGAAGGCCCTGGTCGCGGGCGCCGACACGGTCATGCTCGGCTCCCTCCTCGCCGGCTGCGAGGAGTCCCCGGGCGAGCTGATGTTCATCAACGGCAAGCAGTTCAAGTCCTACCGGGGCATGGGCTCGCTCGGCGCGATGCAGACCCGCGGCGACCGCAAGTCCTTCTCCAAGGACCGGTACTTCCAGGAGGGCGTCGCCTCCGACGAGAAGCTGGTGCCCGAGGGCATCGAGGGCCAGGTGCCCTACCGCGGCCCGCTCTCCTCGGTCGTCCACCAGCTCGCCGGCGGCCTGCGCCAGTCGATGTTCTACGTCGGCGGCCGCACGGTCCCGGAGCTCCAGGAGCGGGGCCGCTTCGTGCGGATCACCTCGGCGGGCCTCAAGGAGAGCCACCCGCACGACATCCAGATGACGGTCGAGGCACCGAACTACAACGCCCGCTGAGCGGGTAGGCCCGGTTCCGGGCCGCACGGTTGAGGGGGAGCCCGCGGACGCCCGTCCGCGGGCTCCTCAGCGTGTCGGGGATACTGGAACGGCAGACACAGAGGAAAGGCCACACAGTGACTGAGATCGAGATCGGGCGCGGCAAGCGCGGCCGCCGGGCGTACGCCTTCGACGACATCGCCGTCGTACCGAGTCGGCGCACCCGCGACCCGAAGGAGGTCTCGATCGCCTGGCAGATCGACGCCTACCGGTTCGAGCTGCCGTTCCTGGCCGCGCCGATGGACTCCGTGGTCTCCCCGGAGACCGCCATCCGCATCGGTGAGCTGGGCGGTCTGGGCGTGCTCAACCTGGAAGGCCTGTGGACCCGGTACGAGGACCCGGAGCCGCTGCTCGCGGAGATCGCGGAGCTGGACGAGCCCGCCGCGACCCGCCGCCTCCAGGAGATCTACGCCGCGCCGATCAAGGAAGAGCTGATCGGCCAGCGCATCAAGGAGGTGCGCGACTCCGGTGTGGTCACCGCCGCCGCGCTCTCCCCGCAGCGCACCGCCCAGTTCTCCAAGGCCGTCGTGGACGCGGGCGTGGACATCTTCGTGATCCGCGGCACCACCGTCTCGGCCGAGCACGTCTCCAGCGCCGCCGAGCCGCTGAACCTGAAGCAGTTCATCTACGAGCTGGACGTTCCGGTCATCGTCGGTGGCTGCGCGACCTACACCGCGGCACTGCACCTGATGCGTACCGGCGCGGCCGGCGTGCTGGTGGGCTTCGGCGGCGGCGCCGCGCACACCACCCGTAACGTCCTGGGCATCCAGGTCCCGATGGCCACCGCCGTCGCGGACGTCGCGGCCGCGCGCCGTGACTACATGGACGAGTCCGGCGGCCGCTACGTGCACGTGATCGCGGACGGCGGCGTGGGCTGGTCCGGCGACCTGCCCAAGGCCATCGCCTGCGGCGCTGACTCCGTGATGATGGGCTCCCCGCTGGCCCGTGCCACCGACGCGCCGGGCCGCGGCCACCACTGGGGCATGGAGGCCGTCCACGAGGACGTGCCGCGCGGCAAGCGCATGGACCTCGGTGCGGTCGGCACGACCGAGGAGGTGCTGCTCGGCCCGTCGCACACCCCGGACGGTTCGATGAACTTCTTCGGCGCGCTGCGCCGTGCGATGGCCACGACCGGCTACTCCGACCTGAAGGAGTTCCAGCGGGTCGAGGTCACGGTGACCGCCTGATACGCGCGTCTTCACGAGAGGGGTCCGGCCGCTGCGGCCGGACCCCTCTCGCATGCCCGCGGGCGTTCAGAGCCGGTACGCCGCCCCCGTGGGCGTCGCTCCCCGTGTGTCCAGCAGCAGCTGTGCCTTGACCGCCAGGCCCTGGAGGTCGTACGTGCGGTGGTGCTGGAGGAGCAGGGTGAGGTCGGCGCCGGAGGCGGCCTCGTAGAGGGAGTCCGCGCGGGGCACGGGGCGGCCGAGGACGCGCCACTGGGGGACGTGCGGGTCGTGGTACGTCAGGTGGGCGCCCAGCTCCAGCAGCCGGGCGGCGATCTCGCGGGCCGGTGAGCCCTCCTGGTCGGCGATGTCCGGCTTGTACGTGACGCCGAGGAGCAGGATGCGGGCGCCACGCGCCGACTTGCCGTGCTCGTTGAGGAGGGTGGCGCAGCGCTGGATGACGTACCGGGGCATCCGCCCGTTGACCTCCTGGGCGAGTTCGACCATGCGGAGCGGGTGGCCGCCGGACGTGCGGCCCCGGCCGGCGAGGCGGTGGGGGTCGACGGGGGCCGCGTGGCCGCCGACGCCGGGTCCGGGGCGGAAGGCCTGGAAGCCGAAGGGCTTGGTCTCGGCGCAGCGGATGACGTCCCAGAGGTCCACGTCGATGTCGTGGCAGAGCACGGCCATCTCGTTCATCAGGGCGATGTTGACGTGCCGGTAGTTGGTCTCCAGGAGGCCGGCGGTCTCGGCTTCCTTTGGCCCGCGGGCGCGGACGACCTTGTCGGTGAGCCGGCCGTAGAAGGCGGCGGCGGCTTCGGTGCAGGCGGGGGTGAGGCCGCCGATGACCTTCGGGGTGTTGGTGTGCCCGTAGCGGCGGTTGCCGGGGTCGTACCGGGCTGGGGAGCAGGCGAGGTGGAAGTCGCGCCCCGCGGTGAGGCCGGAGCCCGCTTCGAGGAGCGGCCGGAGGAATTCCTCGGTGGTACCGGGGTACCCCGCCGACTCAAGGATCACCGTGGTGTGGGGGCGCAGATGTGCGGCGAGGGTGCGGGCGGCGTCGGCCACCGCGCGCAGGTCCAGGGCGCGGTCCTCGCCGAGCGGGGTCGGGGCGCAGATGACCGCCGTACGGACCCGGCCGAGCGCGGCGGGGTCGGTGGTGGTGCGGAAGCCGGCGGTGAGCAGTCGGCGCACTTCGGTGGGGGAGAGCGGGCCGTCGGCGCCGAGCGCCGCGGCCGTGTGTGGTTCGGGGGCGTATCCGATGGTGCCGAGGCCGGCGGCGACGGCGGCCTGGGCGAGGGGGAGGCCGATGTGGCCGAGTCCGATGACGGCGAGGTCTGCGGGCATGCTGGCCGTCCTTCCCGAGCGATTCCAGGTGACGCATAAGTAGACTAAGCCGACATTTGACCCAGAATGGGGATTGGTGGATCAAGGGTGCGGAGTGGCGTCTTCCCACCCAGTCAGCGCGCGGAGGGTGGCTGGCCCCGCCGCCTCCGGACAGAATCGTCTACGGGGTGTGGCAGCGATCACAGCACCGACCGAAGCGGGAGGCAGTGGTGAGGACAGCGACACTGGGACCGGCCGAGCGCGCCGGAGCACTGGCACGGATGGCGGAACGCGAGCTGGACGTGCTGGTCATCGGCGGCGGCGTCGTCGGCGCCGGCACCGCTCTGGACGCGGTGACACGCGGACTGTCCACCGGCCTGGTCGAGGCGCGGGACTGGGCCTCGGGCACGTCATCGCGCTCCAGCAAGCTGATCCACGGAGGGCTGCGCTATCTGGAGATGCTGGACTTCGCGCTGGTACGGGAGGCGCTGAAGGAACGCGGGCTCCTGCTGGAGCGGATCGCGCCGCATCTGGTGAAGCCTGTGCCGTTCCTCTATCCGCTCCAGCACAAGGGCTGGGAGCGCTGGTACGCCGGGACCGGCGTGGCGATGTACGACGCGATGTCGCTCTCCTCCGGGCACGGCCGCGGGCTGCCGGCCCACCGCCATCTCACCCGCTCCGGCGCGCTGCGGGTCGCGCCCTGCCTGAAGAAGGACGCGCTGGTCGGCGCGTTGCAGTACTACGACGCCCAGATGGATGACGCCCGGTACGTCGCCAACATCGTGCGCACCGCGTCCGCGTACGGTGCCGCGGTCGCCAACCGGGCCCGGGTCATCGGCTTCCTCCGTGAGGGCGAGCGGGTGGTCGGCGCGCGGGTGCAGGACGTGGAGGCCGGCGGCGAGTACGAGGTGCGCGCCCGGCAGATCGTCAACGCCACGGGCGTATGGACCGACGACACCCAGGGGCTGATCAACGAGCGCGGCCAGTTCCACGTCCGCGCCTCCAAGGGCATCCACCTGGTCGTGCCGAAGGACCGCATCCACTCCACCACCGGGCTGATCCTGCGCACGGAGAAGAGCGTGCTGTTCGTCATCCCCTGGGGACGGCACTGGATCGTGGGCACCACCGACACCGACTGGGACCTGGACAAGGCGCACCCAGCCGCCTCCAGCGCCGACATCGACTACCTCCTGGAGCATGTGAACGCGGTCCTCGCGACCCCGCTGACCAGGGACGACGTCGAGGGCGTGTACGCGGGGCTGCGGCCGTTGCTGGCGGGTGAGTCGGACGCGACGAGCAAGCTGTCCCGCGAGCACACCGTCGCGCACCCCGTACCGGGCCTGGTCGTGGTCGCGGGCGGCAAGTACACGACGTACCGGGTCATGGCCAAGGACGCGGTGGACGAGGCGGTGCACGGCTTGGACCAGAGGGTCGCGGAGTGCGTCACCGAGGACGTCCCGCTGGTCGGCGCGGAGGGGTACAAGGCGCTGTGGAACGCGCGGGCGCACATCGCGGCGCGCACCGGCCTGCACGTCGCCCGTATAGAGCACCTGCTGAACCGCTACGGCTCGCTCGCCGAGGAGGTGCTGGCGCTGATCACCGAGGACCCGTCGCTCGGCGCGCCGCTGGCCGCCGCCGACGACTACCTCCGCGCCGAGGTCGTCTACGCCTGCACCCACGAGGGCGCCCGGCACCTGGACGACGTGCTGACCCGGCGCACCCGGATCTCCATCGAGACCTTCGACCGGGGCACCCGCAGCGCGCGCGAGGTCGCCGAGCTGATGGCGCCGGCGCTGGGCTGGGACCAGGACCAGGTCGACCGGGAGATCGAGCACTACGAGAAGCGCGTCGAGGCCGAGCGTGAGTCCCAGCGGCAGCCGGACGACCTGACGGCGGACGCGGCCCGGCTCGGCGCGCCGGACATCGTGCCGCGCTGAGCGATCGCCGGGCGCGGCGTCCGGTGGCGGGTGACCACCGGGCGCCGCGCCCGGCGTGCGGACTTCAGGTGCGCGGACTTCAGGTGCGCGGACGTCAGGCGTACGGACATCAGACGTGCGGACGTCAGGCGCGCGGGCAGAACTCCGCCGTCAGCAGGGTGCGGATGCGCTGGGGCGCGCCCGGCTGATCCGTGTTCAGCCGCAGGGTCAGCACGTGCCGTCCGTCCGGGGTGGCCGCCGTCTGCGCGTACGAGCCGTTGATGTCGCCGTCGTGGCCCCAGACCGTGACGCCGCACGGCAGCCGCGTGCCGTACAGGCCCAGCCCGTACGCCCCGTCCGTGTCCTCCTCGTCCCGCATCTGGGCGAGCTGACGGGGCGGCAGCAGCCGGCCGCCGAGCAGCGCCGCGAAGAAACGGTTCAGGTCGCCGAGCGTCGTGACCAGCTCGCCCGCCGCGCCCGCCCGGCTGGGGTCCAGCGTCGTACTGTCCACCCGCTCCGCCCCCACCTGTGAGTAGCCGCGCCCGTACGGCCGCGGCAGGCGCGGATCGGTCCCGGGAAAGGACGTGCCCGACAGGCCCAGCGGGGTGACGATCCGCCGCTGCGCCTCCGCGGCGTACGAGTGCCCGGTGACCGCCTCGATGATCTGCCCCAGTACGAGGTAGTTGGTGTTGGAGTAGGCGTACCGCGCGCCGGGCGCGTCCGCCGGGGCGTGCGACAGCGCGATCCGGAGCAGCTCGTCCGGGGTGTACGTGTCGTAGCGGTGGGCGGTGAAACCGGCGCCGTGCAGCTCCGCCGACAGCTCCGGGTCGGCGGTGTAGTTGTACAGGCCGCTGGTGTGGTCCAGCAGTTCGCGGACGGTGACGGAGCTCGGGTCCGTGGCGCCGGGCGCGAGACCGGGCAGCAGCCGGCCGACGGTGTCGTCCAGGGAGAGCCGGTGCTCGGCGGTCAGCTGGAGCACGACCGTGGCGATGAAGGTCTTGGTCAGGCTGCCGGCGCGGAAATGGTCGGCGGGGGTGATGCGCCGGTCGGTCCGCACGTCCGACACGCCCGCCGCGGTGAATCGCGAGGCCAACCGGCGTCCGTCACGGGTCGTCAGCGCGGCGGCCCCCGGGGCCTCGCCCGCGGCCAGCGCGCGGACCGCCCGGGCCGTCGCGGGCTTCGGCGGCCGCGCCGTGTGCCGCGGCTCGGCCGGCGGCCCGGGCGTGTGCCGGGTACGGGGCGGCGTGGCCCGGCCGGACGCGGATTCCCTCGGAGCGGGGCGCGGCGTACGGGCCGCGGGCGGCGGCGCGGCCGCGCCGGAGCCCGGCCGTGCCCCGGCGGGGGGCCGCGCGCCGGGCGCATCCGGCGCCGTGGTGTGCGCCGGGGCACGGTGGTGGGCGGCACATCCGGCCATGAGAAGCACGCCGAAGGCAGCCGTCAGCGCTGCCGCGCGGCTAAAATTCACGGATCGCAAGGTCAATCGGGACTCCCGGTCGTCGGGCCCATCATGACGGGTGCCCAGCGCGAACTCCTGCTGGACCCGGGCCTTCCCCACCGCCACGGATGAGGGAGAATGAAGGCTCTGCCAGGGTGGGTTGTCCGAGTTGGGGCAGTTTGGTGTTGAGGTTGCCAACTCGGCTGGATTGCAGAGGGGATTCAGTGGGCGACGAGGACGCCAAGAGCGCCAAGGACGGCGAGCCGGGCCGGCTGCTCGCCGGCCGTTACCGGCTGGCCGATGTCCTCGGCCGGGGCGGCATGGGGACGGTCTGGCGGGCGCGGGACGAGGTCCTCGGTCGCACGGTCGCGGTCAAGGAGCTGCGCTTCCCGGGCGGGGTCGAGGAGGACGAGAAGCGCCGCCTGATCACCCGCACGCTGCGCGAGGCGAAGGCGATCGCCAGGATCCGCAACAACGGCGCGGTCACGGTCTACGACGTGGTCGACGAGGACGACCGCCCCTGGATCGTCATGGAGCTGGTCGAGGGCCGCTCGCTCGCCGAGGTCATCCGCGACGACGGCGCGCTCACCCCGCGCCGCGCCGCCGAGGTCGGCCTCGCCGTCCTCGACGTGCTGTGCGCCGCGCACCGCGAGGGCATCCTGCACCGCGACGTGAAGCCGTCCAACGTCCTGATCGCCGAGGACGGCCGGGTCGTGCTCACCGACTTCGGCATCGCCCAGGTCGAGGGCGACCCCTCGGTCACCTCCACCGGCATGCTCGTCGGCGCGCCCTCGTACATCGCGCCGGAGCGCGCCCGTGGCCAGAAGCCCGGCCCGCCGTCCGACCTGTGGTCGCTGGGCGGCCTGCTGTACGCCTGTGTCGAGGGCGTGCCCCCGTACGACAAGGGTTCGGCGATCGCCACCCTGACCGCGGTGATGACCGAGCCGGTGGACCCGCCGAAGAACGCCGACGGGCTCGAGGAGGTCATCTACGGGCTGCTGGTGAAGGACCCGGCGCAGCGGCTGTCGGACGAGGCCGCCCGCGCGCTGCTGACGGACGCCGTCAACGCGCCCGAGGACACCGGTCCCAAGCCGCCCGAGAAGCCCGCCGAGGCGACGCGCATGATGGCGCTGCCGCCGAAGCCCGCGGCGCCGCCGAGACCGGCCGCCGCGTCCGCGGGCGCGGCCGCCGAGCCGGCCAGGGAGCGGATGCGCGGCGCCCTGAAGTCGGTGCGCAACGCCGCGACGGCCGCCGCCGCGACCCGTTCCGAGCCGGCGTCCGGTGGGGCGCCCGCGTCCGGCCGCGAGCCGGGGGGTGTCGGCCGGGCCTCGCTGACCGACGTCGTGCCGAAGCGCACGCTCGTCATCGTCGCGGTGGTCGCCGTCCTCGCGGTGCTCGGCACGGTGCTCGCCTTCGCGCTGAGCGGCGGGGACGACACGGGCAACAAGGGCGCGGCCGAGGGCGGGAAGAGCGCCGACGCGGCCCCCGCCTCCTCCGACGAGCCGAAGAACGACGGCAAGCCGAGCCCGGAGACCGGCAGCGCCTCGCCGGACGGGTCGGCGAGCAGCAAGCCGACGGGGGACGAGGACGAGCCGGACGAGGACGAGCCCGACGAGAACGAGAGCGACGGCAAGGACGTCCCGGCGGGCTTCGAGAACATCTCCAACGGCCGGTTCCACTTCTCGATGGCGATGCCGAAGGGATGGAAGCAGACCGCCACGGCGGGCCAGGGGTCGGGCGCCATATACAGCGCGTCCGGCGGCTTCCCGCGCATTCAGGTCGATTACAACCCCAAGCCGACGGACGACGCGGCGGCGGCCTGGCGGAGCCTGGAGCCCGCGGTGCGCGGCAGCAGCTCGGGCTACCAGCTCATCGGGATCAAGAAGGCCGACTGGCGGGACTACCCGACCGTCGCCGACTGGTCGTTCACCCGTGAGCAGCAAGGTCAGAAGGTGCGCGTGCTGAACCGCGGCTTCAAGGCCGACGGCGACCACGGCTACGCCATCATGCTCTCCTGCAAGGCGGGCACCTGGTCGGACAAGCAGTGCCGGCAGCTCCGGGAGACCGCCTTCCGCACCTTCGAGGTGAAGGACTGATCCCTCCTGTGAGGGACTGACCCTTCCGTTTCGCGTGTGACGCCGGTCCGCACCCGCCCCCATGGCAGAAAGCTGCCGGGGCGGGTGAGGACTGTTGCGCCGAGCGGTCCCCAGGCGCACCCGGGACACGTATCGTGGCACCGCATAGACCGTAGGCAGCCGTAAATCGGCAGTATTGCGACCGGAACTGACCACGGACCGCTCCGCCGGGGGGTAGGAACGGTCCGTCAGGTGGCCGCGGGATCGCGCGCACTGGGGAGGCGTCGTGGACGAGTACGCGGGGCGAGTGCTCGCCGAGCGTTACCGCCTTCCGGCGCCGCCGCCGGACGCGCCCGAACCGTCCCTGGTCCGCGCGCTGGACACGCACAGCGGCCAGGAGGTGCTGGTCCGTCAGGTCCCGCTCCCCGAGGTCGTGGACGCGGAGCTGGTCGACGAGTACGAGGCGGACGGCGGATACGGCGGGTACGGCCGGGCGTACGGCGACGGGGGTGGCAGCCGGGGCCGGCGTACGGGGCCGGGCGCGGGCGCCGGGCACGGCGCGGGTTCGCGGGCCGACCGCGATCCGTCCGACCCCGTGGTGCGGCGCGCCCTGGAGGCCGCGACGGCCGCCGCGCGCCTCCCCGACCACCCCCGGCTCGACCAGGTCTTCGACGTCTTCGCGCAGGACGGCAGCCTGTGGATCGTCAGCGAACGGATCTCCGCGCGGCCGCTGTCGGCGCTGCTCGCCGAGCGGACGCTGTCCCCGCACCGCGCGGCGGAGATCGCCGCCGACGTCCTCACCGCCCTGCGCGCCCTGCACGCGCACGGCTGGACGCACCGCAACATCACCCCGCGCACGGTCCTGGTGTGCGACGACGGCCGCGTCGTCCTCACCGGCCTGGCCGCCGGCGCCGCGGAAGAAGCCCTGTGCGGCTACGACCCGGTACCGCGTGAGTCGGCCCCGCACGAGTCGACCCCGCGCGAGTCGGCACCGCCCCCGGGCGCCGTCCACCCGGGAGTCGTACGGGAGTGGCGCGCGGGGGGCGCTCCTGCCGGCGGGGGCACGCCGGGGGCGAGCGGTCCTGCGGGCGCGGGGCTTGCGAGGGGGAGTTCGGGCGGTGCCGGTGGTCCGGGGGCTGCGGGCGGTGCCGGCGGTGCGGGCGGTTTCGGAGGCGCGGGTGAGGGCGCCGGCGCGGGCCGGGACGCGGGCGCGGGCGCTTCGGGGGGCGCGGGAGCATCCGAAGGTGCGGGCGCTGCCGGGGGCGCGGGCGCGTCCGGGGTGCCGGGGCCGCGGGTGTCGGCGGCGGAAGGGTCGGGACGCGGTGGGGTGACGCGGGCCGTGCCGGAGGCGGGGCAGCAGCCGGGGCATGAGCCGGGCCGTGGAGCCGAGGACGATCCGCGGCGGGCGCGGGCCGGGGCGATCGCCGCCTACCGGGCCGGGGCCAGGGCCGCGGCCGCACGTACCGCGCACGACGCGCACGCGGCGTACCGGCCCGACCGGGGCGGCGCCGCGCCCGAAGCCGGCCGTCCGCACGACCAGGATCCGGAACAGGGCCGGAGCCGGGAGGACGGGCAGCGGTCCGGCCCGTACGGGGATCATGTCGGGCCGGGCGGTGGACCGGGCGGCGAGCCGGGACCGGCGGCCCCCGGAAACGACCGGCCTGCGCAGGGCCGGCCCCCTCAGGGAAACCGTTCCGCCGCCCCGCAGGGCGCGCCCACCGCGCCGCCCGGAGCCCCTGCCGCCCAGCCGGGTGCGCTTCCGCCGGGTCCCCCCGGTGTACCGCAGCGCCGGCCGGGCCCGCCGGGGCAGCCTGCCGCGCCGCAGGGCCGTCCCGCCGGGGCTTCGCCCACGTCTCCGCAGCTGCCGCCCGGCCCGCCCGGGGTGCCGCAACCGGGGCAGCCGGGCGGCGACCGGCGGCAGGGGAACGGGACGCCGCCCGCCGCGCGGCAGCCGGCCCCGCCCGGCAGCGCCACGTACGGCGGCGGCCTGCCGGACCCGATGCGCCGACCCCAAGGCCGACCCCAGGGCGGTACGCACGCACTGCCCCCGGGCTCGACCACCCCGGGCGCCGGTCCCGCGGGCCCGCCCCCGCCACGTCCGGCCACCGGCACCGCGGGTACGCCTGTGCCACGTCCGGGCACCGGCCTCGGACCGGGCGCCGGCCCCGCGCCGGGCGCCGTTCCCGGTCCGCGCGCCGAGGTGCCGAACAGCTCGCGGCCGGGCACGGCCACCGGCGCGTACTCGGGCGGGTACTCCGGCACGGCCACCGGCGCGTATCCGGGCGGGTACTCCGGCGCGAACACCGGTGGGTACTCCGGGAGTGGGCCGGCGGCCGAGCGGGCGCGGCAGGCGCGGATCACCATGGTCGGCGCGGTCACCGAACGCTGGGCGCCCGAACAGGCGGGCCCCGTGCACGCCAACTGGCAGCTCGCGCCGCCCGTCGGGCCGGCCACCGACCTCTGGGCGCTCGGCGCCCTGCTGTTCCGCAGCGTGCAGGGCCATGCCCCGTACCCCGAGGACGGCGCCGCCGAACTGGTCCAGCTGGTGTGCTCACGCGCGCCCGCGCATGCCGAGGAGTGCGGTGCGCTGCGTCCGGTGGTCGAGTCGCTGCTGCGCCAGGACCCGACCGACCGGCCGGACTTCGAGGAGCTGCGTGGCTGGCTCAGCTCACTGGTCCGTACTGCCCCGGAGCCGGACGCCGGCCACGCCGTGGTGACCGTGCCGGCACTCGGGCCGAGCGGCGATCCGCGCCGGCTGCCGATCGTCCGGCGCCGCGGCGAGCTCGTGCGCCGCGGCCGGCACAAGAAGCCGCGTCCGGGCCGGGAGCGCCCGCACAAACCCGCGGCCCGCGCGGCGCGGCCCGCGCCGCCGCCTCCCGTGCGCTCCGCCCCCGCGCCCCCGCCACCCCCACCGCACCACTACGAAGGCTTCCGCGAGCACGACGGCGTTCGTGATCACGACGGCTTCCGTGACCACGACAGCCCTCGCGTCCCCGACCGCGGGCGGCAGCGGGAGCCGCAGCCGGACCGGGACCGCGCGCCCCGCGGCGGCCCCCGGCGGCTGGGCATGCTGCTGCTCGGCCTCGTCCTGCTGCTGGTCGTCGGGGCGGTGCTGATCGCCGTGCTGTTCCTGCCCGGGGCCGGCTCGGACGCGGGTGCCTCGGGGGGCGCGCGGAGCGCCGGCCCCAGCGGCGCCGCGACCGGCGCGCCCGCGCCCGACCCGGCGCGGTCGCAACCGGAGGGCACGGACTCCGGGAGCAGTCACTCGCAGACCACGGCCCCGGCCGGCCTCGCCGACGGCTTCGAGATGCGCGACGACCCCGAGGGCTTCCGGATCGCCGTGCACAAGGGCTGGCAGCGGCACGCCAGGAACGGCAAGGGCCAGGTGCGGTACACCAAGGGCGACTTCACGCTGATCGTGGTGCCGGGCCGGGACACCGCGAAGCGGTTCGGCTCCGACCCGATGGCGTACCAGCAGGACAAGGAGGCGGAGCTGGCGCCGTTCCGGGACGCGAGCTGGACTTCGACCTCGGGACTGCGGCGTACCGACGTCGGCCGTACGTCCATGGCCGAGGGCACGTTCACCTGGGGCGAGGACAGCGACGCCGCGACGTACGCGCGCAATCTGGCGCTGCTGGACGGCGGCCGCTACCACCTCGTGCTGGTCATCGGCCCGGACCGCGAGCGCGCCCAGGTGGACCGCTGCTACGAGCAGGCGTCCACGTCCTTCCGCCCCTGAGGGTCCTGCGCCTGAGGTTGCTTTTCCTGTAGCCGCTGCCCCTGAGGCGCGGAGCTTCCGCCGCCCGAGGGCACCGGACGAACCGGCACCCCGCCCGCGCCCGGCTGGCCGCCCGCGCCCGGCGTGAAGCGGGCGCGCAGCTCGCCCTTGAGCACTTTGCGCAGCGTCGCGCCGCGGGGAAGCGCGTCCACCACCTCGACCCGTTCGGGCACCTTGTGCGGGGCGAGTCCGCGCCCCCGCAGCCAGGCGCCCAGCGACTCCGGTGTCATCGTCCCGGCGCCGTCCCGCTGTTCGACGACCGCGCACACCAGCTCCCCGCGCCCGGCGTCCGGCAGCCCGATGACGGCCGCGTCCCGGAGGTCCGGATGGCGCTGGAGCAGGTCCTCGATCTCGCGCGCCGAGACGTTCTCGCCCTTGCGGATGATGATGTCCTTCAGCCGCCCGGTGACGACCAGATGCCCTTCGGGGGTGAGGTGCCCGAGGTCCCCGGTGGGCAGGAACCCGTCGGCGTCGAAGGGGTCGGGTTCACCGAGGTACCCCCGGCACACGGCAGGGCCCCGCAGCCGGATCTCCCCGTCGGGGCCGATGCGGATCTCCATGCCGGCCGGCGGGCGGCCGTCGGTCGTGGCCAGGTGCGCGTCGCTGTCCAGCGGGTCGCCCATCGTGACCATCGGGGCCTCGGTCAGCGCGTACCCGTGGGTGAGGGCGCACCCCAGCTCGCGGACGACGTCGTCGTACAGCCCGGGTGGTTTGGGCGCGCCGCCGCCCGCCAACAGGCGCAGCGCGGGAAGCAGCGGCCCGGCCGCGGACCGCTGCCGCTGTGCGTCGAGGAAGAGCTGGTAGAACGCGGTGGAGCCGCCGGCGACGGTGACGCCGTGCCGGCGGTACGCGGCGAGCGCTTCGGGGAGCGCGAAGTGTTCGAAGAGGACGGCCGGGATGCCGTGCCGGAGCAGCATCACGGTGTAGTCGGGGCCCGCGACATGGGCGTACGGGAACGCCATCGAGCCGACGTCGCGGGCGGTGAGGCGCAGCGCGCGCCCGAGGTCGGTGCCGGCCGTGAGCAGCGCGCGGTCGCAGTGGAGTACGCCCTTCGGGCCCGCGGTGGTGCCGGAGGTCCAGTAGATCCAGCGGGTCTCGCCGGCGTCGGCGGGCGGTGGCGGCAGCCGGCCGGGGTCCCCGTCGGGCAGCGCCGCGTACACGTCCAGGACGGTGAGCGGGCCGGGCAGTCGCTCGGCGGCGCGCCGGGCCATGGCGGTGTGGTCGACGCCGCGCCGGGTGCCGGGCGAGAGGAAGAACTCCGCGGCGGTGCGGCGCAGTACGTGGGCGACCTCGCGGTCCCGGTAGAGCGGCACGACCGGGCTCTGCACCGCGCCGATCCGGGCCAGCGCGAGGGTGACCAGGACCGTTTCGATGCGGGTCGGGAGCTGCCAGACGACCCGGCTGCCAGGGCGTACGCCCCGCGCGTACAGCCCGGCCGCGACCCTTTCCGCGCGGGCGTGCAGCGCGCCGAAGGTGAGGTGTACGTCGTCCTCGGGAGCGCCGTCCGCCTGGATGAGCGCGGTGGCGTCCGGGCTCCGTCCGGCGCGGTAGGTGACCAGGTCCCACAGCGTCTCGCCTGCCATCCGTCCTCCCGGGGCCGGTAGCTGACGTAGCGTCAGGTTCATTCGGGAGCGTAAGGGCTCGCACCTTGTCGGTCCAGGGGGCCGGGGCTAGCCTGCATGCGACAGTCATCTGACGGTCCATCAGAAAAGGACAGGGGACTGCGATGGAGCTACCGCGCATCATCAGCGTCGACGACCACGTCATCGAACCCGCGCACCTCTTCGGGACCTGGCTGCCGAAGAAGTACCGGGACCGCGGGCCCAGGCCGCTGACCGCGGGCATCGGTGAGCTGGAGTACGTGGGCGGCAAGTACGTCATCACCATGGATCCCGAAGGGCCGCCCACCGACTGGTGGATCTACGAGGACCTGAGGTTCCCGTACAAGCGCAACATCGCCGCCGTCGGCTTCGACCGCGACGACATGACCCTGGAGGGCATCACCCGCGCCGAGATGCGCCCCGGCTGCTGGGACCCGGCCGAACGGCTGAAGGACATGGACCTCAACCACGTCGAGGCGTCCCTGTGCTTCCCGACCTTCCCCCGCTTCTGCGGCCAGACCTTCGCGGAGGCGCACGACAAGGAGGTCGCGCTGGCCTGTGTGCGGGCGTACAACGACTGGATGGTCGAGGAGTGGTGCGGCGACAGCGGCGGCCGGCTGATCCCGCTGTGCATCATCCCGCTCTGGGACATCGGCCTGGCCGTCGCCGAGATCCGCCGCAACGCCGCGCGCGGGGTGCGGGCCGTGACCTTCAGCGAGATCCCCACCCACCTCGGCCTGCCGTCCATCCACAGCGGCTACTGGGACCCCTTCTTCGCCGTCTGCGAGGAGACCGGCACGGTCGTCAACATGCACATCGGGTCGAGCTCCCAGATGCCCGCCGCCTCCCCCGACGCGCCGCCCGCCGTCCAGGCCTCGCTGTCCTTCAACAACGCGATGGCCTCGATGATGGACTTCCTTTTCAGCGGCGTCCTGGTGCGGTTCCCCCGGCTGAAGCTCGCCTACAGCGAGGGCCAGATGGGCTGGATCCCGTACGCGCTGGAGCGGGCCGACGACGTGTGGGAGGAGCACCGGGCCTGGGGCGGGGTGCGCGACCTGATCCCCGAACCGCCCTCCACCTACTACTACCGGCAGATCTTCTGCTGCTTCTTCCGGGACAAGCACGGCGTCGCCTCGCTGGACGCGGTCGGCCGGGACAACGCGACCTTCGAGACGGACTACCCGCACGTGGACTCGACCTTCCCGCACACGAAGGAGGTCGCGCTCGATCACGTGAAGGGGCTGGACGACGAGACCACGTACAAGCTGATGCGGGGGAACGCCATCCGGATGCTGGACCTGGACCTCGACCGGGCCCGCTGATGGACCTCACGTACACGGCCGAGGAGGAGGACTTCCGGGCCCGGCTGCGGGAGTGGCTGTCCGAGGTGCTGCCGAAGCTGCCCCCGAAGCCCGCGGCGACCGACTGGCCCGGCCGCCGCGCCTACGACACGGCCTGGCAGCGGGCGCTGTACGACGCCGGGTACGCGGGGCTGCACTGGCCGGCCGACGCCGGCGGGCGGGCCGCGACGCCCACCCAGCACCTGATCTTCCTGGAGGAGACCGAACGCGCGGGCGCGCCGTACGTGGGGGCGAACTTCGTCGGCCTGCTGCACGCCGGGCCCACCCTCGCCGCCGAGGGCACGGCGGAGCAGCGCGCCCGCTGGCTGCCGCCGATCCTGCGCGGCGAGGAGATCTGGTGCCAGGGCTTCAGCGAGCCGGAGGCCGGGTCCGACCTGGCGGCGCTGCGCACGAAGGCGGTGCGGGACGGCGACTCCTACGTGGTCAGCGGCAGCAAGATCTGGACCTCGCACGCCGAGGTCGCCGACTGGTGCGAGCTGCTGGTCCGCACCGACCCCGAAGCGCCCCGGCACCACGGCATCAGCTGGCTCGCGATGCCCATGGACGCGCCCGGCATCACCGTGCGGCCGCTGCGCACGCTCGCCGGGTCGGCGGAGTTCGCCGAGGTCTTTCTCGACGAGGTGCGGGTGCCGGTCGCCAACCGCGTGGGGGCCGAGAACGACGGCTGGCGGGTGACGATGGTGACCCTCTCCTTCGAGCGCGGCACCGCCTTCGTGGGCGAGGTGGTGGCCTGCCGTCGGGTGCTGGCCGCGCTGGCCCGCAGGGCGCGGGAGAACGGCCGCTGGGACGACGCGGTGCTGCGGCGCAGGCTGGGGCGGCTGGCAGCGGAGTTCGCCGCGCTGTGGCGGCTCACGCAGTGGAACGTCAGCGAGGCCGTGCGGGCCACCCGTGGCGGCCGGGCGAAACCGGGGGCCCGGGGCGGCGGCGGAGGCGTGCCCGGCACCGGCGGCTCCGTCTTCAAGCTGCGGTTCTCGCACGCGCGCCAGGAGCTGTACGACGCGGCCGCCGAGGTCCTGGGCGCCGGGGCGCTCGACGCGGACGAGGAGTGGGTCGCCGACCGGCTCTCGTCCCTCTCGTACACGATCGCGGCCGGTACCTCGCAGATCCAGCGGAACATCGTCGCCGAGCGGATCCTCGGCCTCCCGAAGGGACGCTGACCGTGGACTTCCACCTCTCCGACGAGCAACGGGCGCTGCGCGCCGGCGTGCGGGAGCTGCTGGCCGGGCGGTTCCCCCCGGAGCGGCTGCGGGCGGCGGTCGACGCGTACGAGGCGGCCGGTGCCGGGCCCGTGCTGGACCGCGGCCTGTGGCGCGAGCTGGCCGGCGCGGGCTTCTTCTCGCTGCTGCTGCCCGAGGCGGCGGGCGGCGCCGGGCTCGGGCCGCAGGAAGCGGTGCTGGTCATGGAGGAGGCCGGGCGGGCGCTGCTGCCGGGGCCGCTGGTGGCGGGGGTGCTGCTGGCGGGCGCCGTGGACGGGGCGGCGGCCGGCGAGCGGATCGCGGGGCTGTGCGACGCGACGGCGGCACCCGTGCTGTGGGAACACCCGGCCGACTGCGACGAGGTGATCGTGGTGGGCGCCGACGCCGCCCACCGGTACGCGGCCGGGGAGCTGCGGACCGCGGCGGTGCGCTCGGTCGACCCGCTCACGCCCCTCGCCCGGGTCCTCGACCGCCGGCCCGGCGTGCCGTACGCGGTGGACGTCCCCCGGCTCCGCCGCGACGCCGTGCTGCTGACCGCGGCGCAGCAGCTGGGCGGCGCCGTGCGCGCGCTGGAGACGGCGGTGGCGTACGCGGGTCAGCGGGAGCAGTTCGGGGCGCCGATCGGCTCCTTCCAGGCGGTCAAGCACCTGTGCGCGGAGATGCTGGTACGCGTGGAGATCGCCCGAAGCGCCGTCCATGCGGCCGCCGTCACCGGGGATCCGGCGGAGGTGGCGGGCGCGAAGCTGCTCGCCGACGAGGCCGCCACGGGCAATGCCCGGGACTGTCTTCAGGTGCACGGCGGTACGGGATTCACCTGGGAGGCGGACGTGCATCTCGCACTGAAGCGCGCCTGGCTCCGCGCGGAGGCGTGGCAGCGGGCGGCGGACGGGGCGGAGCTGCTGGCCGGGGCGCTGGCCGCCGGGCATGTCGCTCTGTGACCGTCGTTGGGAGGAATGTCGGACTCCGCACGCATGAGCGGTCACGCAGCGTCGATATCGGGTTGTGTCCTTCGCGTGACTCGTTACGCGGGGGAGTCGGTGTGCCGCTCGGGTACGCTCGCTCGGGTGCGAGTGGTTCTGAGGCGCAACCGGCCCGGCGTTGCCTGTGAGGCATCTCCGGGGCGCGGGATGCGTGCCGCTGGCACCGGGCGGGGGCCCGCGAAACCCCCGCGTTCGACTCCCCGCACTGCGCGTCGCACAGTATGCAGCACGCATACTCCCTTCCGCTGGAATATGCCTGAAGCGCTTGTTGGGGTGACTGAACGTCAACCATGCTGTGCTTCGCCGGGGTCACGCACCGTGATCCCGTGGAGGCGCGAGGCGATGTTTCCGCCGGTTCGGATGGTGTGAGCGGTGCAGGTGCTTCAGGTGCAGTTGGAAGTGCGGCCCGACCCCGCTGAGGTGGGTCGGGCCCGCAGGTGGGCCCGGTCGCGGCTGGCCGGGTCCGGCATAGGGGCCGACGAGCCGCTGGCGGAGACGCTGATCCTGCTGGTCTCCGAGCTCGTCACCAACGCCGTGGTGCATGCCGGCTCGCCCGCCGAGCTGCGGCTGCGCTTCTCCGGGACAGGACCCGTGGTCGGAACCGTCCGGCTGGAAGTGGTGGACGGCAGCGCCCGCCCGCCGCGGCAGCGTCGCGCGGAGGGCGACGACACCAACGGCCGGGGGCTGGAGCTGGTCGACGGCCTGGCCGACCGCTGGGGCTGGCAGCCCGAAGGGGTCGGCAAGCGCATCTGGTGCGAGGTGGACCGCGGCCGTTCGCTGCTGAGGGGCGCGGAGCCCGCTGCGGTGGGTGCGTTCGAGCAGCCGTGCGCCGTCACAAACCGGGTGTAACGGAAAAAGTCCAGACCAGGTGTTGACGTGCTGTGGCGACTTGATCACGCTTGGGGGCAGCGATTCGCCGCGAGGGGACGCCGAGGGTACGGGGGAGGCGCCCCCTCGGCGAGTGCGGGTCGCGCCCGGAGCCGGGTGGCGGTCCGCGGTGCCGCGCTCGGGGTGCGCATGGGCGCACCGCCACCTCGGCCGGGCGCCCCGAGGCCCGGCCGCTACAGCACCGCCACGGGTGCGACCGGCGCCCCCGCGCCCCCGGTGAACGGCTCGGCCACCGCCGAGAGCAGGAACGTGTGCCGTCCCTCGGCCGCACAGGACGCCGACAGCTCCTCCAGGTTCCAGTTCTGGCCCTGCAGCATCCCCATCTCGACCAGGTGCAGTGCGTGCACGGGCATCCACAGGTTCTCGATCTCCGGCGGGAAGATCTCGAAGGTGAGGGTGTCCGTGGCGACCGCGGCGACGTCGCGGGCGTGGAACCACTCCGGGGTGCGCACCGACAGCCCCGGTGAGGGGAACGCGTACCCCTGCTTGTCGCCCGCCAGGTAGCGCCGTATCTGCCCGGTGCGTACGAGCACCACGTCGCCCGCGCGTACGGCCGTGCCCGCCAGTTCCTCCGCCGCCGCCAGGTCCTCCGGGGTGACGGCGTGCGCGCCGTCCAGCGGGCGGTCGCCGCCGCCGTCGCGTACGCGGGCCACGTCCAGCAGTACCCCGCGGGAGACGACCGGCGGCACCTTCTCGATGCCGAGCGCGGTGGCGCCCGCGTGGGCGGTGACGGCGGTGGCCGGGCGGCCGTTGTAGAGCCGCCCCGAGTGCGAGACATGGGCGAGGCCGTCCCAGTGGGTGGCCGCCTGCAGGCCCATGGTCACCACGTCGTCGCTGGTCGCGACCGTGTCGGGGCCGAACATCTCATGGTTGACCGCGACCATCGTGTGCAGCGGGTTGACCCGCCCCGGGATGGCGCCGGTCTGCACGCCGTCCTGCTGGAGCGGCAGCGCGAGCGGGACGCGCAGGCCGCTGACGACGCTCGCGGCGGCGGCGCGCACCACGTCGGCGGTGATCAGGTTCAGGGTGCCCCGCTCGTCGTCCGGGCCCCACCGACCCCAGTTGTTCACGCGTCCGGCGATGTCGTGGAACTCCTGCGGCAGGGGCATGGGCCCTCCTCGGGTGATTCGGCCGTGGGGCTTGTCTTCGTACCGCGTCTGCTCAAAAATCTAACGGTCCGTCAGAAACTGCGGGAAGGGGCGCGGCATGGGGAACTTCTTGACCGGCAAGGTGGTCGCCGTCACCGGGGCCGGCCGCGGCATCGGGCGGGCCGTGGCCCTCGCGGCCGCCGCCGAGGGCGCCAAGGTGATCGTCAACGATTACGGCGTCTCGATGGACGGCAGCGAACCCAGCAGCGAGGTCGCCACCGGGGTGGTGAAGGAGATCGAGGCGGCCGGCGGCGAGGCCGTCGCGGTCGCCGACGACGTGGCCACGATGGACGGCGGGCAGCGCATCGTCGACACGGCCCTCGCCCGGTACGGGCGCATCGACGGCGTGGTGTGCGTGGCCGGCATCCTGCGCGAACGGATGCTCTTCAACATGTCCGAGGCGGAGTGGGACCCGGTGCTCGCCACCCACCTCAAGGGGACGTTCACCGTCTTCCGGGCCGCCGCCGCGGTGATGCGCCGCCAGAAGGCCGGCACCCTCATCGGCTTCACCAGCGGGAACCACCAGGGCAGCGTCTCCCAGGCCAACTACTCCGCCGCCAAGGGCGGGATCATCTCCCTCGTGCGCAGCGCGGCGCTGGGCCTGCACAAGTACGGCGTGACCGCGAACGCCGTGGCGCCCGTCGCGCGCACCCGGATGTCCGCCGGCGTCCCCATGGAACTCACGGAGATCGGCGAACCCGAGGACGTCGCGGCCCTGGTCGTCTACCTGTTGAGCGACCGCGCCAAGGAGGAGCGGATCACCGGGCAGGTGTACACGGTCGCCGGGCCGAAGATCGCGGTCTGGGCCCAGCCCCGCGAACTGCGCGCCGGGTACGCCGACGGCCCCTGGACCCCGGAGAAGATCGCCGGCTTCCTCCCGGGGACGGTCGGGACCGACCCCATGCCGATGCTGGCCCGCCTGGAGGAGATGGCAGCCGCGGCGTCGGCCGGGGAGCGGCCCAATGCCTAGCCGGGGCCGGACGGCCGGCGCCCCCGAGGGTCCGGTGGAGGAGAGGTGGCCCTCGTGCGCGGTGTGATCTTCGACGGGAAGGCGCCGCAGGTCGTCACGGACCTGGAGGTGCGCGATCCGGGCCCGGGGGAGGTGCTGGTCGGCATCCGCGCGGCGGGGCTGTGTCACAGCGACGTGTCGGTGGTCGACGGGACGATCCCCTTTCCGGTGCCGGTCGTGCTGGGCCACGAGGGCGCCGGGGTCGTCGAGGCCGTGGGGGACGGCGTGTCGCACGTGGCACCGGGCGACCATGTCGCGCTGTCCACGCTCGCCAACTGCGGGACCTGCGCGGAGTGCGACCGGGGCCGGCCGACGATGTGCCGGCGGGCGATCGGCAGGCCCGGCAGGCCGTTCCGCCGCGGTGACACCCGGCTCTTCAACTTCGCCGCGAACTCCGCCTTCGCCGAACGCACCGTCGTCAGCGCCGTCCAGGCGGTGAAGATCCCCGATGACCTCCCGATGGCCTCCGCCGCGCTCCTGGGGTGCGGCGTGCTGACCGGGGTCGGGGCCGTGCTCAACCGCGCCCGGGTGGGCCACGGCGAGTCGGTGGTGGTCATCGGGGCGGGCGGTATCGGCCTGAACGTCCTGCAGGGCGCCCGCATCGCGGGCGCGACCACGATCGTCGCGGTCGACGCGAATCCGGCGAAGGAGGCGGCGGCCCGGCAGTTCGGCGCGACGCACTTCGTGGACGCCTCGACCGAGCCGGGCACCGTCGCGGCGGTACGCGCCGTCCTGCCGACGGGGGCCGACCACACCTTCGAGTGCGTGGGCAGTACGCGGCTGATCCGGCAGGCGGTCGACCTGCTCGACCGGCACGGCCAGGCGGTCCTGCTGGGTGTCCCGCCGGCCGACGCGGAGGCCTCGTTCCTGGTGTCCTCGATGTACCTGGACAAGTCGATCCTGGGCTGCCGGTACGGCTCCTCGCGGCCGCAGCGGGACATCGCGCGCTATGCCGCGCTGTACCGGGCGGGGCGGCTGCTGCTGGACGAGCTGGTGACCCGGACGTACCCCGTGGAGGACTTCGCCGAGGCGGTGGCGGACGCGGAGGCGGGGCGCGTGGCGCGCGGGGTGCTGCTCTTCTGACCTGCGGCCCTTCCGACCTGCTGCTGTTCTGACCCGCGGCCGTTCGACCTGCTGATGGCCCGATCCTGATGGATCGTGGCCATCAGGCCACTCGCCGGGCGCTGCCCGCTGCCGGAAGCTGATCGGGTGACGCAGACTCCAGAACTCCGAGAAGCCTCGACGGCATCGGTACCGCCCACCCGGCGGCGCGGGCCGCACCGCGCCTGGTCCGTCGCCGCGGTCACCTTCCTCACCCTCGTCGGCGCCGCCGGTTTCGCTTCGCTCCCGGGCCTGCTGATCGAGCCGCTGCACGAGGAGTTCCACTGGTCGCGCGGCACCATCGGGTTCGCGGTCTCGGTCAACCTCGCCCTGTACGGGCTCACCGCGCCGTTCGCCGCCGCGCTGATGGACCGTTTCGGCATCCGCCGGGTCGTCGCCGCCGCGCTCGTGGTGATCGCGGCCGGTGCCGGGCTCACCGTAGGGATGACCGCCTCCTGGCAACTGATCCTCTACTGGGGCGTCCTGGTCGGCCTGGGCAGCGGTTCCATGGCGCTGGCCTTCGCCGCGACCGTCACCGGCCGCTGGTTCGTCGAGCGGCGCGGCCTGGTGACCGGCATCCTCACCGCCGGGGGCGCCTCCGGGCAGCTGGTCTTCCTGCCGCTGCTGTCCTGGATCGTGGAGAGCCACGGCTGGCGGCCCGCGGCCGTCACGGTCACGCTGACCGCCCTGGCCGTCGTACCGCTGGTCTGGCTGCTGCTCCGCGACCACCCGGCGGACGTGGGCCTGGCGCCGTACGGCGCACGCGAGTTCGTGCCCCGGCCCGCGCCCCGGCGAGGCGCCGCCAAGCGTGCGCTGACGGCGCTCGCCGACGCCGCGCGCACCGGGCCCTTCTGGCTGCTCGCCGGTACCTTCGCGATCTGCGGCGCCACCACGAACGGCCTGGTCAAGACGCACTTCGTGCCCGCGGCCCACGACCACGGCATGCCGATGACACTGGCCGCCTCGCTGCTCGCGGTCATCGGGGTCTTCGACATCCTCGGGACGGTCGCCTCCGGCTGGTTCACCGACCGCTTCGACAGCCGCCGGCTCCTCGCCGCCTACTACGGGCTGCGCGGTGTCTCCCTGATGTTCCTGCCGATGCTGCTCTCGGACGCCGTGCATCCGCCGATGCTCTTCTTCATCGTCTTCTACGGGCTGGACTGGGTCGCGACCGTGCCGCCCACGATTGCGCTGTGCCGCGAGCACTACGGGGAGGACGCCGCGATCGTCTTCGGGTGGGTCCTGGCCTCCCACCAAGTGGGCGCGGCGCTCATCGCCTTCGTGGGCGGCCTGGCGCGCGACACCCTGGGGACGTACGACCCGGTCTGGTACGCCTCCGGAGCGCTGTGCGCCCTGGCGGTCCTGATGGCGCTGGTGATCCGGCGAAGGGTCAGTCCCGCAACGGCCTGAACTCCCCGAAACCGCCCCGGTGGAAGAGCAGCGGCCCCGTGGCGGCCGCGGTCTCGTCCGTGCCGAGCGCGTCCACCTTCCCCACCACGACCAGGTGGTCGCCGCCGGTGTGGACGGCCTGCACGGTGCAGTCGATCCACGCCGGTACGCCCGCCAGCAGCGGCGATCCGCTCACCGGCGCCGGGGTGTGCCGGACCCCGGCGAACTTGTCGGCGCCGCGCACCGCGAAGGCGCGGCACAGCGCACCCTGGTCCGCGCCCAGGACGTTCACGCAGAAGACGCCGGCCCGGGCGATCCGCGGCCAGGTCGTCGACGTGCGCGCCACCATGAAGGCCACCAGCGGCGGATCGAGGGACAGCGAGGCGAACGACTGGCAGGCGAAGCCGGCGGGCGCGGGCGCCGCCGCGTCGCCGGGTGCCGTGACGATCGTGACGCCGCTCGCGAAATGGCCCAGCACGCGCCGGAATTCGGCGCCGTCGACCGGGGCCCGCTCGTCCTCGCGCACGGCCCGCAGAACGGGCCTGGCGGCCGCTCCCGGGCCGCCGGGCGGGACATCGGGCGGAGCCCCGGGCCCGGGTGCCGCGGGGGCCGAGGTGGCGGCGCCCACCGCGCGCAGATAGCGCACCGCCGTGGCCGCCATGCCGGCATGACCCATCATGCTGCGCTCCCTTCCTCCCTGCCCATTGAATCTGATGGGCCGTCAGATGGGTAGTGGCGGGGCGTGCGGGTCTGGGCGGGCTGCGCGGGCGGCGCCCGGTGGCGGATCGGCGGCGAACCGAATGATTGTCGGTATACGGCCGGTTGGCGGCGGATCATGCCGGGTATCTCCCTCACGGCCGGACCCGTATCGGATTCGGGAGAGTTCCACCTCATGGCCGATGCGATGCCGTCGTCACCCTTTCCGTCGCCGTCCTTCGACGACGTCTTCAGCGGACTGCTTCCGCGGCTCTACCGGCGCGCCGTGCTGCTGGCAGGGTCCCGGCAGGCGGCGGAGGACATCGTGCACGAGACCTACCTGAAGCTCGCCGCGCGCCCGTACCGCTTCCTGGCCCACCCCGAGCCGTACGCCCGCGCCTTCACCGCCCTGCTGAGCGTGGCCCGGGAGACGGACCGCCGGGAGCGGCGGCAGGCGCTGATCGGTGAGGGCGGACCGGACGACGGGCCCGGCAGCGGCGCGCTCATGCGCGAGCTGCCCGGGGCCGGCTGGGACGGCCGGCGCGAGCGCCGGCAGGCGGAACTGGAGGCGGTACGGCTGCTGAGCCGGCTCACGCACCGCCAGGCCGGCCTGGTCATCCTTGTCGACCTGGACGGCTACACCCTCGGGAAGGCCGCCAGGATCATGAAGGTGCAGCGGTGCACGGCGGTCCGGCACCGAAGGCGCGCCCTGGAGCGGTTACGGGAGTACCTCGCCGCTTCGCCGTACGACCTCGCGGGGAGGTGAGCACACGTGGAGCGGAACGACACGGGCAACACGCACGTGGACCCGGGGAACGGCCCGGTGGACCCGGAGGACGGAGCCACGGGGCCGGGCAACGGCCGGGGCGGTACCGGCGGCGGTTCCGTGGGTGGTCCGCGCGGCGGCCCCGGCGGCGGGCAGCGGAACCACCGGACCGGCTATCGGAACGGCCGGGGGCGGCGCGCTGCTGAAACGATATTGCGCGAGCGGCTCCGTGCCGCCGACGAGGAAATCCAGCCACCTCCCGGGCTGTGGACCCGCATCGCCGAGTCCGCGCCCGCCCCGGGAGCCCCGCGCAACCCCCTGTCGTACCTGCGCAGGCGGCCGCAGTTGATGACCACGCTGTTCGTCGTGGCGGCACTGGCGCTGGCCTTCGGGGTGTGGCGGATGGTCGGTACGAGTGGCGAGCGCCCCTCGCCTCCCGGACCCGGCACGGGGCTGGAGGTCACCGTCTACAACAGCGAACCGACGTGCGAGAAGGCCCGTACCGACCGGTGCGCGCTCCGCCTGGCGCGGGACCCGCACCAGGCGTACTCGGCGCCCGGCAACGTGGCGGGCCGGGTCTGGAACAAGGACCGGCTGGCCACGGAGTGCGTCATCACCGACGGCCGCCTCGTACGGGACCGGACCGGTGCCATCGCCAACCGCTGGTACCGGGTGACGTCCATGGAGGGCGCCGAGGGCTGGCTGCCGGCCGTCCACACCCGCGACGTCCACCAGGTACCGCTCTGCCCCAGCGAGCAGACGTAGCCGCGGTGCCGTGGCGCGCCGTCGCGGAGACCGCGCGCGGCGGCGCACCACGAGGGCGGGGTCAGCGGCCCCGGTACGCGGGGGAGCGGCGCGCCACGAAGGCCGCCACCCCCTCCTGCGCGTCCGCCGTCGTCATGTTGATCTCCTGAGCGGCGGCCTCGGCGGCGAAGGCCGCGCCGCGGTCGGCCTCCAGCGAGCCGTTGACCAGCTGCTTGGTCAGGGCGAGGGCACGCGTCGGGCCGGCCGCCAGCCGGTCCGCCCAGGCGGCTGCCGTCTTCGCCAGGTCGCCGTCCGGTACCACCCGGTTGACCAGGCCGATCCGCTCCGCCTCGGCGGCCGGCACCGCGTCGCCGAAGAACATCAGCTCCTTGGCCCGCTGCGGCCCGACCAGCCGGGGCAGCAGGTACGCGCCGCCGCCGTCCGGCACCAGCCCGCGGCGCGCGAACACCTCGATGAACACCGCCGATTCGGCCGCGAGCACCAGGTCGCAGGCGAACGCCAGGTGCGCGCCGAGGCCGGCGGCGGTGCCGTTCACCGCCGCGACGACCGGCTTCTCGCAGTCCATGACCGCGGCGATCAGGCGCTGGGCACCCTGCCGGATCAGCCGCGCGACATCGCCCGCGATCCGCTCCGGGGCACCGCCGCCCGGTGCGGTCCCGGCGTCCGGGCCGCGGAGGTCGGCGCCCGCGCAGAACGCCCGGCCGGTGGCGGTGAGCACCACGGCGCGCACGGCCGGGTCGGCGGAGGCGTCCGCGAGCCGCGCGATGATGCGTTCCCGCTGGTCGGCGGTGAGGGCGTGCAGCGCCTGCGGCCGGTTGAGGGTGATCCACAGCACGCCGTTGTCAGTGGTGCGGAGTATCAAGGAATCGGAGGAGTCGGAGGTCCCGCCGGGACCGTCGGGGGAGGTCGTCATGGTCGGGCAGCTCCAGCTTCGGATGCGGTCGCGAGCGGGTTCACGGTGGCGTACGGCGGCTGCGGCCGGGCGGCGTTCAGTGGCAGACCGCGAGCGCGTCGAGCGCCACGGCGCCCTGCCCCTTCGGCAGGACGACCAGGGGATTGATGTCCAGCTCGGCCAGTCCGTCGGCTAGCTCCAGCGCCATCCGCTGGACCCGCAGCATGACCTCGACCAGCGCGTCGGTGTCGGCCGGGGCCGCCCCCCTGACCCCGTCCAGCAGCGCGCCGCCGCGCAGCCGGCCGAGCGCCGCGCGCGCCTGGTCCTCGCCGAAGGGCGGCACCGCGACCGCCGTGTCCCGCAGGACCTCGATGAGCACCCCGCCCAGCCCCACGGTCACGGTCGGCCCGAAGAGGGGATCGGGCGTCACGCCGACCACCATCTCCACCCCCGGCTCGACCATCTGGCAGACCAGCACGCCGTCCAGCGGCAGGTCGTCGTAGCGCGCGATGTCCGTCAGCTCGCGGTAGGCGTCCCGGACCTGACTGGCCGAGGTCAGCCCGATCTTCACCAGCCCCAGCTCGCTCTTGTGCGCCAGCCGCGGGCCGGAGGCCTTCATGACGACGGGGTAGCCGATCTGGGCCGCGGCCCGGACGGCCCCCGCCGCGCTGGTCACCAGCTGCTCGCGGGGCACGCGGATGCCGTAGGCGCGCAGCAGCTGCTTCCCGGCGTGCTCGCTGAGCTGCTCGCCCGGGCGCAGCAGCGCCTGCGCCTTGCGCGCGGAGGGCGAGGGGGTGCGCGGCGCGTCCTCGAAGGGGGAGCGGTAGGAGGCGGTGAAGCGGTGGTGCTCCAGGTGGGCGCGGACGGCCGTGATGCAGTTCGCGAAGGTGCGGAAGGTGGCCACCCGCGAGGAGCCGAGCAGGGTCTTCCGGTAGGCGTCCTCGGTGCCGACGGGCGAGCCCCAGACCACGCACACCAGCTTGTCCGTCTGCTCCGCCGCGTCCACCAGGTCCTGCGCCAGCTTGTCGCTCATCGGCGGGAAGGGGCCGGTGATCGGGCAGATCAGCACGCCGACGGACGGGTCGGCCAGGATCGCGTCGATGATCTTCCGGCCGCGCCAGTCACCGACCGGGTGGCCGCCGTTGTCGATCGGGTTGGCGACGCCGAGGTAGTCCGGGATCCACTGGTGCAGCTCCCGCTGCTTCTTCTCGCCCAGCGTGGGCAGCCGCAGCCCCGCCGCGGTCGCCAGGTCGGCGAAGTGCGCGCCGGTGCCGCCCGATATCGAATAGACGGCGATGCCCTCGGCGGCCGGCGGCCTGGCCCTGGCGAGCAGCGCCGCGGTGTCCTGCAGCTCGTCCAGGCCGTCCACGCGGACCACGCCGAACTGCCGCATCGCAGCGTCCACCACCTCGTCGGCGCCGGTGAGCTTGCCGGTGTGCGAGGCGGCGGTACGGGCGCCGGTCTCGGTGCGGCCGACCTTCACGGCGACGACCGGCACCTTGTTGCGCGCCGCGTGGTCGGCGGCGAGCAGGAAGCTGCGGCCGTCCTTGAGCCCTTCCACGTACGCGGCGATGGCGCCGACCTCGGGACGGGAGGCGAAGTAGGAGAGGAAGTCCGCGGTCTCCAGGTCGGCCTCGTTGCCGGTGGGGGCCCAGTGGGAGAGGCGGATGCCGAGTTCCTGGAGGGCGAAGACGGGGCGGCCCTGGTGCCCCGACTGAGTGATCAGCGCGATCGACGGCCCGTCCAGGTCCTCGCGGAACGTCTCGAACGCGTTGAGGTTGGTGTTCGGGCCGAGCAGCCGGATCCCCGATCGGGCGACGGCCGCGGCCAGCCGTTCCTGGGCGGCCGCGCCGTCCGCGCCGGTCTCCGCGAAGCCGGAGGCGAAGGCGACCGCGAACCTCACCCCGCTGCCCGCCAGTTCCTCGACGACCGGCAGCGGGTCGGCGACCAGCAGGACGGCGAGATCGACCTGCTCCGGCAGGTCGGAGACGGAGGCGTGACAGGGCAGACCGAAGACGGTGGCGCGGCCCGGATTGACCGGGTGGAGCCGGGCGCCGACCCGTTCGGCCCAGTCGACCAGCCGGCGGGTGATGCCGGTGTGGGGCCGCCCTTCGCTGTCCGAGGCGCCGACGACGGCCACGGACTCGGGCCGGAAGAAGCGGTCCAGGTCCGGTACGGCCGCGGCGAGCGGACGCCCGCTCACGTCCAGGACGCCGGTGTCGCCCCGGCCGCCGACGCCCGTGCCGGCCCCGGGGCCGGTGCCCGGGCCTGCCGTCCCGTGCACGGCCCGCGGCGTCGTGCCGTCGCAGGCCACGACCCGGGCGGGCCGCGAGTGCGTGGTGAGGGTGCCATGAGTGGATCCCAGCATCGCTTCGCCGCTCCCGTCTGACCGCCGTTACGTATCTGACGCTCAGTCAGGTTACATAACTGACGGCCAGTCAGGAATGCCCCGCGCAAGCCGTACTCGGCGGGAGTCGGCTCATGCTGCGACCCCTCTTGCGTACCTCCCCGCTCTCCGCTGAACTGTCACCTCCCACTGAATCTGACGAGCCGTCAATAATATGCGGCGTGCGGGAGGTGCGATGCAGACGATCTGGCTCGGCGGCCCCGAATGGCTCGCCGTGCTCCGTATCGGCCTGGGCCTGTGGTGGCTGGAGAGCTGGCGCCACAAGGACAAGAAGGCCTGGTTCGAGCGGGGTACGGGCATCGCGTGGGCCGCCGACGTGGCGGCCGAGCACCGCTGGGCCGCCGTGCGCCGCGGCTTCGACGTGGTCGTACGGCCCCGCCCCAAGGTGATGGCACACGTCGTCGTCCACGCCGAACTCGCGCTCGGGGCCGGGCTCGTCCTCGGCTTCCTCACGCCGGTCGCGCTGGTCGCCGGGCTGCTGCTCAACCTGCTCTACCTCGTACTGATGATCCACGACTGGGCCGAGCAGGGGCAGAACTCGATGATGGCCCTCATCTCGCTCGTCGCGCTCGGCGCGATGAGCTGGCAGACCTGGTCGCTCGACGCCGCGATGGGACTCTTCCGATGACCGGTACCGCACCCCGGTACGACCTGCCCGAGACCGATGCCTTCACCCGGCCCTACTGGGACGCGGCGGCGGACGGGCGGCTGCTGATCCGGCGCTGCCGGGCCGCGGACTGCGGCGTGGCGCACCACTACCCCCGGGAGTTCTGCCCGCGCTGCTGGAGCGAGGACGTGATCTGGGAGGAGGCGAGCGGCCGCGCCACGCTCTACACCTGGTCCGTGGTGCACCGGAACGACCTGCCGCCGTTCGGCGGCCGTGTGCCGTACACGGCCGCCGTCGTGGACCTCGCCGAAGGACCGCGGATGATGACCGAGGTCGTCGACTGCCCCGAGGCGGAGCTGCGCATCGGGATGGCGCTGCGGGCCGGCTTCCGCACCGACGGCGAGGACGGGCCCGCCGTCCCGGTCTTCCGGCCGGCGGACCGGTAACCGGTGGACCGGTAGCCGGCGGGCCGGTGGCCGGTGGCAGCGGTCCTCGGACGTCGCCGGGTGGCCGACCCCGGCCGCCGATCGGCGGCCGGGGTCGGCCACCGGTCGGCGACTCCGGCGGTTATTCGGTGGCACCGCGCCGCGGGCGGCGGGACCCTGGGCGGATGCGGATCAGAGAAGCCACCACCGAGGACTGGGACGCCGTCTGGCCGTTCTTCCACGCGATCGTGGCCGCCGGGGAGACGTACACCTACCCGCGCGACCTCGACAAGGAGGCGGGCCGCGCGCTGTGGATGCTCGCCCCGCCGGGCCACACGGCCGTGGCGGTCGACGAGGACGGCACGGTCCTGGGCTCGGCCAAGATGAACCCCAACCACATGGGCGCGGCCTCCCACATCGCCGGCGCGAGCTTCATGGTCGACCCGGCGCACGGCGGCAAGGGCGTCGGCCGGGCCATGGGCGAGTACGCGCTCCGCTGGGCCCGCGCCGAGGGCTACCGCGCGATGCAGTTCAACGCCGTCGTGGAGAGCAACACGGGCGCGGTGGCGCTGTGGCGGTCACTGGGCTTCGAGATCATGACGACCCTGCCGGAGGGCTTCCTGCACCCGACGAAGGGGTACGTCGGACTGCACATCATGTACCAGCGCTTCTGAGGCCCCGGACGGCCGCCGAAGCCCCGGACGGCCGCCGAGGCCACTGCGGGCCCAACGACCCCGACCGGGCCCGGCCGACGAGCGGCGTCGGGGTCGGTCCGGCTCCGCCCGGCCGACCGGCGGCGTCACGGCCACAGCAGGACCCGCTGCCAGCCGTCGTCCGACCGCCGGTAGCTCAGCCGTAGGTGGCGGCGGCGGTCGTCGCCCTGGAAGAACTCCACCTCCTCGGGGCGCAGCACGTACGCCGTCCAGCTCGGCACGTCGGCGTCCGGCTCGCGCTGCGCCCGTTCCCAGGACTCCGCCGAGGCCCGGTCCAGCTCGGCACGGGAGTCCAGGACCTCGCTCTGCCGCCCCACGAGTGCCGCGGCCAGCGCGCCGGGGGAACGGCGGTGCAGGTCGGCCGCGCTCTCCTCGGGAGTGCCGGCGACGACCTCCCCGGTGACCCGCACCTGGCGCGCGACCAGCGGCCAGTAGAAGCACAGCGCGGCGCGCGGGCGGGCGGCCAGCTCACGGCCCTTGCGGCTGCCTCGGTGCGAGGCGAAGTGCCAGCCGTCCTCGTCGGCGTCGTGCAGCATCACGATCCGGGCGGACGGGGCGCCCGCCGCGTCCGCGGTGGCCAGCGTCATCGTGTGCGGCTCCGGAACGCCCGCGGCGGCCGCCTCGCCGAGCCACTGCCGGAACAGCGGAAGCGGCGCAGCGGGCGCCGTGTCCGGGTCGAACTCCGGCAGCTCGCCGGTCCAGACCCGCAGGCTGCGCAGCAGGTCACGGAAGGCGTGGGCCTCGGGGGTTTCGTCCGTGGTGGTCATGCCGGGCAGCGTACGTCGGGGAGCCGCCCGCGTCCCTCGTGGCCCCACCGGCAATTCGGTTGCGGCGGCCCGTCCCGGCGGCCGAGGGTGGTGCCATGACTGCGATCGAGACCGGGGCGGCCGTCGCCGTGCCCGCGCCCGCCCGGCTCGGGGCCGTCCGGCTCGCCGGCGGACGACGGCTGGCCTGGGCGGAGTGGGGGCCCGAGGACGGTGTGCCGGTGCTGCTGTGCCCCGGCGCCGCCACGTCCCGGCGGCTCGGTTTCGGCGCGGAGGCGGTGGACGGGCTCGGCGTACGGCTGATCTCCGTGGACCGCCCGGGGCTGGGTGCCTCCGACCCGTCGCCCGGACGCACGCTCACCGGCTGGGCGGAGGACGTCCGGGAGTTCGCGGCGCTGCGCGGGCTCGCCGGGCTGCGCGGCGTCGGCTTCTCGCAGGGCGCGCCGTTCGCGCTGGCCTGCGCGGCGGCGGGCGTGCTGACCCGGCTCGCGGTGGTCTCCGGTACGGACGAGCTGGCCGCGCCCGCCTTCGACCGGCTGCTGCCGGAGGAGGTGCGGTATCTGATCGACCGGGCCGCGGTGGATCCGGTGGCCGCCGAGCGGTCGTTCGCCGGGTTCGGCAGCCCGGAGACGCTGTACGAGCTGGTCGTGGCGGGCAGCGGGGAGCGGGACCGGGCGCTCCTGGAGCAGCCCGCGTTCGCCGCTGCCTTCCAGGAGGCGATGGCCGAGGGCTTCGGCCAGGGCCCGGCCGGGTACGCCCGGGACACGCTGCTGACCATGAGCCACTGGCCGTTCGACCCGGCGGTGATCCGGGTGCCGGTGGACCTCTGGTACGGCGCGCTGGACGCCGCACCCACCCACTCGCCGGACCACGGCGCCCGGCTCGCCGGCCGCATACCCGGCGCGCGGCGCCACGCGATCCCGGACACGGGCGGCACGCTCCTGTGGACGCACGCCGCCCCGGTCCTCAGGACGCTGCTCGACGGGTGACACGACGGGGGGCCGGGCGCCGGCGTGCCTCGCGCACCGTACGGGCCGGGCGGCGGCGGGCCACGTACGCCGTGCGGGGCGGGCGTTACCGGGCCCCGTACACCGTGCGGGCCGGTCGCTAGCGGACCTCGTGCACCGTGCGGCGGTGGGTGGAGCGCCGGTCGTCGATGTCGGACCAGCGGTCGCCGTACACCGTCTCGGTGATCCCCGGCTCGCGCAGGAACTGGTGGGGGAAGCCGAGGGGCACCGCGCTCGCCTCGTCCAGCCGGGCCACCGAGTCGGCGTCCAGCCGCACGCCGGTCGCGGCGAGGTTGTCCCGGAGCTGGCTCTCCTTCGTGGCGCCGACGATCGGGATGATGTTGCCGGGCCGCTGCCGCAGCCAGGCCAGCGCGACCTGCGCCGGGCTCCAGCCGCCCTGCTCGGCGATGTCCAGGACCGCGGAGAGGACCGCTTCCTCGGTGTGGTCGGTGCGGTTGTCCCCGTCGTGGGTGGTGAGCCGGCCGGACTCGCCGCGGCGGTACTTTCCCGTGAGCTTGCCGGCGGCCAGCGGCGCCCAGGCGAGGACGGCCAGGTCGAAGGCGCGGGCCTGCGGGAGCAGTTCGCGCTCCGGCGTGCGCTCCAGCAGGTTGTAGCGCAGCTGCGAACCGGCGAAGGTGGTCCAGCCGCGCAGTTCGGCGAGGGTGTTGGCCTGCGCGATCTCCCAGGCGGGCCAGTCGGACACCCCGACGTACAGGACCTTGCCGGCCCGCACGATGTCGTCCAGCGCCCGCATGACCTCCTCGACGGGCGTGAAGTTGTCGCGCGCGTGCACCCACAGGATGTCCAGACGGTCGGTCCGCAGCCGCTCCAGGCTCGCCTCGACCGACTGGACGAGGTTCTTGCGGTGGCTGCCGCCCGCGTTCACATCGCCCTTGCGGGTGGCGCAGGTGTACTTGCTCGCCAGCACGAACCGGTCCCGGCGGCCGGCGAGCAGGCCGCCGACGATTCGTTCGGCGCTGCCGTCCGTGTAGTTGTTCGCGGTGTCGAGGAAGTTGCCGCCCGCGTCGGCGTACGTGTCGAGGAGGCAGCGGCTGGTGTCCTCGGTGGCGCCCCAGCCCCACTCCTCGCCGAACGTCATGGTGCCCAGGCTCAGTTCGCTCACCCGGAGACCGGTCCTGCCGAACAGTGTGTAGCGCATCGCTCCCCCTCGGGTCGGGTCGTGGACCGGACGCTACGAGCTGGAGCGTGCTCCAACGCAACCCCGGCCCAGGGCTCAGCGCCCCCGGAGCCGGCCCCTCGCACCACCCGTCAATCGGCCCCGAGCACCACCGTCCCCGAGGAGCAGAACCAGCCGCCGGTGCCCGAGGCGACAGCGAGCCGCGGCGGACGCCCGCCGGCCCGGCGTACCTGGCGGCCGTCGCCGGCCTCGCCGCGCAGCTGTCGTACGGCTTCCACCAGCAGGAACAGTCCGCGCATCCCGGGGTGGCAGGCGGCCAGCCCGCCGCCGTCGGTATTGGTCGGCAGCGCGCCGTCCCGGAGCAGCCGCCCCTTCTCCACGAACGCGCCGCCCTCGCCCTTCGGGCAGAAGCCGAGGTCCTCCAGCGTCACCAGCGTCATGTAGGTGAACGCGTCGTAGATCTGCGCGACCTCGATCTCCGCCGGGGAAACGCCCGCCCGTTCGAAGGCCAGCCGTCCCGAGACGGCCGCCGGGGAGACCGTGAAGTCGTCCCATTCCGACATCGCGCTGTGCGAGACGGCGGTGCCCGAGCCGAGGATCCACACCGGCGGCCGGGCCAGGTCCGGTACCCGGTCCTCGGCCACGAGCAGGACGGCGCAGCCGCCGTCGGAGCGGATGCAGCAGTGCAGCTTGGTGAAGGGGTCGGCGATCATCGGGCCGGACAGCACGTCGTCGGTGGTGATCGGGTCCCGGTACATCGCGTCCGGGTTGGCCGCGGCGTTGGCGCGCGCCTGCACGGCGACCTCGGCGAGCTGTTCAAGCGTCGTGCCGTACTGGTGCATGTGGCGGCGCGCGGCCATCGCGTACTTGGCGATCAGGGTGTGGCCGTACGGCACCTCGAACTGCAGCGGGCCGCGGGCCCCGAAGGAGAGGTCGGCGGTGCGGCGCCGCGCCTTGAGGTCGGCGCGGGCGGTCGAGCCGTACACCAGCAGTACCGCGTCGGCGTGCCCGGCGGCGATCGCGTCGGCGGCGTGCGCGGCCATCACCTCCCACGTGGCGCCGCCGACGGACGTCGAGTCGACCCACGTGGGGCGCAGGCCGAGGTACTCCGCGACCTCGATGGGGGCGAGCGTGCCGAGCCCGGCCGAGGCGAATCCGTCGACGGCCGAGCGGTCCAGCCCGGAGTCGGCCAGCGCGCGGCGGGCGGCCTGGGCGTGCAGGGCGTAGGGGGTGGCGTCGTCGACCCGGCCGCAGTCGGCCAGCGCCACTCCGGCGACGGCGACCTTGCGGGTACGTGCGGGAGTCCCGGTCCCTGGAGTCATGAATCTGACGGTACATCAGATAACGACGGCCGGGCAGGGCGGTGCAGGGGACGGGCGGGTTGGTGCACGCGGCTGGGAGGTCGGTGCGTACGACCGGGAGGTCGGTGCACGGGGCTGGGAAAGTGCGCTGCTGCTCCCTACCATGACGGCCCGTCAGATCAGACGGGTATCACCGTACGGCCGGGAGGAGCCCGCCGATGGATGCCGCGTTCACCGAGGAGCAGGACGAGGACCGCCGCCGCGCCCTGCGCGCACTGCTGCGGGCCCACCACGGCCCGGACGGACCGGGGGCCGCCGGGGAAGGCCCGCGGGACCACGACGAGGAGTTGTGGCGGACTCTCGCCGGGCGGCTCGGACTGCCGGGTCTCGTGCTGCCGACCGCGTACGGCGGCGCCGGCCGCGGGGCCACCGCACTGGCCCTCGCCTGCGAGGAGGCCGGCCGCGAGCTGCTGCCCTCGCCCCTGCTGCCCACCGCCGCGCTGGCCGCGCCGCTGCTCCTCGCGCTCGGCAGCGAGGCGCAGCGCAGCGCGCTGCTGCCCGCCCTCGCGGCCGGCGAGCTGACCGGCACGCTGGCCGTACCGGGCGCACGGCTGGCCACCGCGCTCGCGCTCACCGGGCCCAACACGGGCGACTGGGCGGGCGGCGGCCGCGCCGGTGGCATCCAGGCCCGGGCCGACGGCAGCGGCGGGTGGCGGCTCTACGGGGAGGCCGATCAGGTGCTCCACGGATACGGCGCCGACGTGCTGCTGGTGGCCGCGCGTGCCGGGGCGTACGCACACGGCCGCACGCTGCTCTTCGTCGTACGTGCCGGCGTACCGGGCCTGCGGCGGACCCGGTCGGCCGCGCTCGACGAGACCCGGCCGCAGGCCCGCCTCGAACTGCGGGACGTGCCCGCCGCGTTGCTGGGCGAGGACGAGGAGGGTGCGGGCGTGCCCGCCGCGCTGGCCGCTGCGGGGGCGACGGCTGCCGCCGCGCTGGCCGCCGAGGCCGTGGGCGCGGCCGACGCCGCGCTGGCCCGCGCCGCCGCGCACGTCCGGTCCGGCACCGGCGACCCCGCGGTGCGGCACCGGCTCGCCGACCTGTACGCCGCGGTGCGGTCCGCGCGCGCGGCGGCGTACTGCGCCGCCTGGGAGGCGGACGCCGGACGCGGCGCGCCCGGGGAGTGCGGCCTCGCCCCGGCGCAGGCGCTGGAGACGCTGCGTGCCGTGGCGGCCGAGGCCGTACAGCTGCACGGCGGTACGGGCTCCCCTGAAGAGCGCGCGGCGCAGCGGTACGCCCGGCGCGCGGCCGGCGACGAGCTGCTGTTCGGCCCGGCGCACCGGTTGCGCGCGCACGCCGCCGACATGTGCGGCCTGTTCGCGGAGCGCCGTACGGGAGCGGCGGTGCCGGCCTGATGGGGGCGACGGGAGGGACGGCGGTACCGGTGCGGTTCGGGGTGCGGCTGGTGCAGAAGGTGTCGGCGACCCGGGTGTTCGCCAGGGCGGCGCCGCACCTCGTGCCGGCCCTGGACCGCGCCGTGCACCGGCTGACCCGGGGAAAGGTGCTGCTCAGCGCCCGGATGCTGCCGGGCGTCCTGCTCACCTCGACCGGCGCGCGGAGCGGACTGCCGCGGCGTACCCCGCTGGCCTGCATGCCGGAGCCGGACGGCGGCTGGGTCCTGATCGGCAGCAACTTCGGCCGGCCCGGACACCCGGCCTGGACCGCGAACCTCCTCAAGCACCCGGATGCCGAGATCAGTTGGCGGGGTCGCGACATCCCGGTCCGTGCCGTGCCGCTGACCGGGCCGGAGCGGGACGCCGCCTGGCGGGCGGTGCTGGCCTTCTGGCCGCCGTACGCCGCTTACCAGTCACGGGTGACGCGCGAGATCCGGCTGTTCCGGCTCGTCCGGCGCTGATTCCGTAGGGACCGCCTACGCACCCCGTACGGCGTACGGACGCGTCCCCGCCGCCGGGTACGGGATCGGCTGCGCACTCGGTACCGGGCGCGGATACGCATCGGGCACCGTCCGGCTCCCATGGGAGCCGGACGGTGCCCGATGCGGTGTGCAGATATGGCAGGACGAAGGGCGGACCGGCGAGGACGCGTCGGCAGCACGGCGTGCCGAGGCCGTCGTCGCCTCGTACCGGGGGCGGCGGTCGCACGCCGCGCCCCGGTTACTTGGCGGGCTTCTTGCCCGTGACGCCGAGGTGGACGAGCAGCGCGAGGTTCGGCTTGAGCTCGGCCTGCTTGACGCCCCAGCTGGTGAAGCCCTTCTGGTGGCCGGCGACCGCGGCGAGCATGGCGACCAGCGAGCCGGCCATCGCCGCCGGGCTGACCTCCTTGTCCACCTTGTTCTTGGCCTGGAGCTCCTTGATGGAGTCCGTAAGGGAGTTGGTGACGGCGTTCAGGATCTTCATGCGGATCTTGTAGAACCGCTTGTCGCCCTCCGCCGCACCGAGATCGACGACGCGCAGGATGGCGTCGTGCTTGCGCCAGAAGGAGAGGAAGCCGTCGACCAGTTCCTCGGCCGTCTGGCGGCCGGACTTGCCGACCCAGGAGCGCCCGGCGACCAGTTCGGTCAGGTTCGCGCCCTCCTTGGCCATCTCCTCGGCGATCTCGAGGACGGCGCCCTCGACATCGGGGAAGTACTGGTAGAACGTCGCGGGTGAGGTGCCCGCCTTGCGTGCGACGTCGATGACCTTGACGTCCCGGTACGGGGACGAACTGAGCATCTCGCTGAGGCAGTCGAGCAGCTTCTGCCGGGTCGCCTGCCCGCGGCGGCCGGCGACTCTGCCGTCGACGGTTCGAACTTGTCCTGTCATGCCGTCAGCTTACCGAGGGGTGATCGGAGCGCGATTTGGCTGCCTGCAAATGGGGATGGGGCGCAACGGGCCCCGAAGGGGCTTCTGCCGCCTGACTTCGGGGCCGCGAATCCGGTCCGGCCGCTTTGGCCTGAACAAGTGAATCGTCTTATCAACAGCCTGTGGACAATCTCGATGGACAACCTCCCGGGGGTATCGCCGGAGGCCGCATCCGGGGGCGCACGCGGAGATCCCGGGCTAATTTGTCCGTATGACGGCTTTTGTGGATGGCGCGCCCTGCTGGGCGGACGCGATGCTGCCCGACCTGGAAGCGGGCAAGCGCTTCTACGGTGAGCTGTTCGGCTGGTCCTTCGTGGGCAGCGATCCCGACTTCGGCAGCTACGCCACCGCACTGCTCGACGGTCGGAAGGCCGCGGGGCTGATGCCCAAGAGGGACGGCCGGATGCCCACCGTGTGGGGCGTCTACTTCGCGTCCTCCGACCTCGCCGCCACCGTGGCCGGGGTCCGGGAGGCGGGCGGCCAGGTGATCACGGGTGTCACGCCGGTCGGCGACCTGGGCGCGATGATGCTGGGCGTCGACCCCGGGGGAGCGGTCTTCGGTGCCTGGCAGGCCGGCCGGCACGAGGGCTTCGAGGCGCGGGCCGAGCCCGGCTCCTACGTATGGATGGGCCTCAGTACGCGGGCCCCCGAGGCGGTGGACGTCTTCTACGGGGACGTCTTCGGCTTTGAAGGCGTGACGGATGACCCGGGGGCCACCGCGACGTTCCTGCCGTGGCGGGTCGCGGGGCAGGAGCGCGAGATCGGCTGCCGGATCGTGCTGGACGCGCGGGCGCCGGCCGAGCTGCCCGCGCACTTCACCGTCTTCTTCCTGGTGGAGGAGATGGAGACGGCCGTGCGGACGGTGGTCCGGCAGGGCGGCAAGGTCCTCAGCGAGCCCCAGGGGACGCCCGGCGGCCCCCTCGCCCTGGTGGTCGACAATCAGGGCGCGGCCTTCGGGCTGATGGCCCCGAGGTAGCCGGTGGCCCCGCAGCGGGCGCGGCCATCGGGGGCGCTCTCGCCTCCCGTCTTGGCCACCACACCCGTCCCTCCCGCCTCAGAAGTGTGAACGTTTGCTTGACGCCTCGCGGTGCATAACCTGTCAAGACGGCGCAAAAAGTCACTCCTCTTGCCAAGTAGGCGTGCCCGTCCGGCAATTAGTTCGTGGTCATGGCCCCCGAACGGCTTTCGGCACAGCAGAATTGGGGCCAGAGGCAGCTCCCGTTGCCGGGCCGCGGGCGGCGCGGTCCGGCAACGGGTCCGCAGGCTCCGCGGAATCCGTTGAGCGAGCGGGACGAACAGTACGTACGGGGAAGTGAATGGCGACGACGGACGGCACACCGGTGCACGGACCGGAGCCCGGGGAGATCAGGCCGGGGCGTACGGCCGTGACCTCGGCCACCCGGTGGTCACCGGACATATGTGCGACCGGCGTGTGAACCGGACCCGGCGGGCTTCCGCACGTGGGGTGTAACGGCAGGTAACGACCCCTGTGCGTACCGCTCGGCGGGACACGGGACACGGCGGGAAGCCCCCGGGTTCGCAACCGTCGGCTTCGCCAGGAAGAATCAGCATGCGTACGGCCGAATCGGCCAGGCGGTGAGACGCTGCTCGGGGCAGTGGCTCTCGGCGGCTCTTGGCTTTTGAGAGTCTCTTTGACGCCCCACGGGGAGGTGGCAGGCAAGTGGTGGAGCAGCTGACGCAGCACGATCCCCGGCGGATCGGCCCGTTCGAGGTGCTCGGCCGTCTCGGTGCCGGCGGTATGGGGCTGGTGTATCTCGCGCGCTCGGCGTCCGGCCGGCGGGTGGCGATCAAGACGGTCCGTACCGAGCTCGCCGAGGACCAGCTGTTCCGGGTCCGCTTCACGCGTGAGGTCGAGGCGGCGCGGGCGGTCAGCGGCTTCTACACCGCGGCGGTGGTCGACGCCGATCCGCGCGCGGCGGTGCCCTGGCTGGCGACCGCGTACGTCCCTGCCCCGTCGCTGGAAGAAATAGTCAATGAGTGCGGGCCGCTGCCGGCCCAGGCGGTGCGCTGGCTGGCGGCCGGCGTCGCCGAGGCCCTGCAGTCCATCCACGGCGCGGGGCTGGTCCACCGTGACCTGAAGCCGTCGAACGTGCTGGTCGTGGAGGACGGTCCCCGAGTGATCGACTTCGGTATCGCCAGCGGGGTGTCGAACACCCGCCTGACGATGACGAACGTCGCCGTCGGCACGCCCGCGTACATGTCACCCGAACAGGCGCGCGACTCGCGCAGCGTCACGGGCGCCAGCGACATCTTCTCGCTCGGCTCCACCCTGGTCTTCGCCGCCACCGGACACGCGCCCTTCCACGGCGCCAACCCGGTCGAGACGGTCTTCATGCTGCTGCGCGAGGGCCCGGACCTCGAAGGGCTGCCCGACGAGCTGCGGCCGCTGATCGAGTCCACGATGCAGATGGCCGCCGAACACCGCCCCAGCCCCGCCGACCTGCAGTCCCAGCTGGCGCCGCATCTGTTCGGATCCGGTACCGACGACAGCGGTACGGCCTCGGCCTGGCTCCCCGGGAACGCCGTGGGCCTGATCGAGAGCCGGCGTGGCGGCCGGGTCGCGGCCGCGCGGCAGGCCGCCCAGCGGGCCGCCGCCTCCTCGGGGCGCGGCGCCCGTGGCGCGTACTCCGAGCAGGAGCGGCCGCCCGTCGCCCCGCCCGCGCAGCCGCCGGCGCCGCCCGCCTCCCGGCCGGCCCCGCAGCGCCAGGAGAGCGCGCCGATGCCCGCGGCCACGGGCGATCCCGGCTGGGCCGCTTCCGCGGCGGTCGGGCCGGGCGCACGCCGGATCGGCGACCCGCGCGGCGGCGCGCCGCTCGCGCAGGGGGCGCCCACCGGCCCGGTCGCGCCCGCCGCACCGCTGCCCCAGGAGGCGGAGGGCCCGGACGGCTCCCTGCGGCTCGGCGGCTCCGTCGCCCCGATAGGGCCCGGCCCCCGGGCGGACGCACCGGCCCCGCAGGCACAGCCCGGAGGGGCGACCAACTGGGTGCGGCCGCCGGCCGGCGTGCAGGCCCCGTCCGGGCCCGCCGGACCGCCGCCCGCGGTGCCCCCGCAGACACCGGGCCCGCAGGCCGGTCCCGGCGCGCCCGCGCCCGGCCGGCCGGGCGACCCCGCGGCGCAGGGCGGCCCCGGCCGCTGGCGCCCCTGGCGGTTCCGCATGTCGAACGACGTGTGGGGCACCCCGGTCGTCTCCGGCGACCTGCTGTACGTCACGTCCTTCGAGGTGCACGCGCTGGACGTGGCCAGCGGACGGCGTCAGTTCAAGACCCGCGAGGTCGCCTGGGCGATGGCCGTCTCGGACGGCCGGATCCACGCCTCGGACGGCCCGAGCCTGTACGCGCTGGACGCCACCGACGGCTCCGAGCTGTGGCGGCTGAACACCGAGGGCTGGGTCTACAGCCTGGGCGTGGACCGCGGCACGGTCGTCACCGGCACCCGCGGCGGCGGCGTGCAGGCCTGGGAGGCGGCCAACGGCGAGCTGCTGTGGGAGATCGGCGGCGCGCAGACCGACTTCGAGACCGCCGAGTCCGGCCCGGTCGTGCACGAGGGCACGGTCTACGTGTGGGCGGACGCGCGGCTGAAGGCGCTGGAGGCCCGTACGGGCGCCGAACGCTGGTCGTACCCCGTGGGGGACGCGGCGTCCTGCGGCGGGGTGCCGGTGCGCCTGCTGACCGCTCCGGACGGCGTGGTCTACGTCGTGGCCGGCACCCGCGTCCTGGCCATCGACATCAGCCGCGGCGACGTCCGCTGGCATTTCGAGGCGCCCGCGGTCTTCCTCTCGCCGCCCGCCTACGCCCCCGGGCCCGCCGTCACCGGCGGCGGCATCTACCTCGCCGACTACCTCGGCACGGTCTACGCGCTGGACGCCAACGACGGCCGGGACCGCTGGCGGATCGCCACCGAGGCGCGCCAGTCGACCGAGCCGGTGCTGGTCGCCGACGGCGCGGTGCACCTGGGCAGCGGCAACGCCCTGTACACGCTGGACGCGGTGACGGGCACGCCCCGCTGGCGCTTCCAGGCGGGCGGCGAGGTCATCGGCGCGCCGGTGGCCGCGGACGGCCGGGTGCACTTCGGGTCCGCCGACCACTGCCTGTACACGCTGGACGCGATGGGCGGACAGCTGCGCTGGAAGCTGGCGACCGGCGGCGAGATCACCGGTACCCCGGTGGCCGCGGCGGGCGTCGTCTACGCCTGCAGCAAGGACCGCTGCGTGTACGCGCTGGACGCGGCCAAAGGGACCGGACAGGCGCGGCGCTCCTAGGAGCGCCGCGCCTGTCCGGGCCTGAGGTCTCAGCGCTCCTCGGGCGGGCGGTCGCGGCCCTGCTGCCGCTCGTCGCCCGGGATGCGCGGCAGCCGCTGCGTGGGCCCGGCGGGCTCGTCCCGGTAGGGGCCGTCCGGCGGCGTCCCGTCGGGGCGGGGCTCCTGCGGCACGGCCCGCGGCGTACCGGCCGGCGGCGTCGTGCCGTCGTGCGTCGGCGGCCAGGGCTCCTGGTGGGCGCCGCCGAGCGGTCCCGGCCCTCCGTAGGGCACGTCCGGGTGTCCCGTGTACGGCCCCGGGCCCGGCGGCTCCCCGTAGGCATAGGGGCCGCCCCGCGGCTCGCCCTCGTAGGGAGGGGAAGCGCCGCCCTCGTACGGAGCGGGGGCGCCGCCCTCGTAGGCGTACCGGCCCTCGGGCTCTCCGTAGGGCGTCGGTCCGTAGGCCTGCTCGTCGTCCTGCTCGTCCCTCCTGCGGCGTCTGCGGGCGCGTACGCGGCGGCGGCCGCTCATCATGAGGGCGCCCAGCAACAGCAGGATGCCGCCGCCCACGGCCGCTGCCACGCCGACGCCCAGCCCCCTGCCTCCGCTCCCGGCGGTGAGGCTGCCGGCGGCCTGGCCCTGCCGCACCATCCACAGGACGGTGAAGCCCAGGACGACCAGGCCGGCGAGCGTGACGAGCAGCCGCGACCTCAGCAGGACGCCGAGCAGCGTGAGCACGGCCCCGGCCAGCATCGGCAGCAGGAGCGAGCGCATGACGTCCGCGCCGGTGCCGGTGATGCCGTTGAAGAGGTCGGCGACGCGGAAGTCCTCGCCGTGACGGCCGTCGTACCAAGGACGGAAGGGGCTCCATACGGCGGCCGCCGCTCCGATGAGGGCGATCAGGGAGCCGATGACGTTGCGAACCACCAGCATCGCCTCGTTTCGCTTCGCTGATGTCCTCCACCGCCGACGCTACGCCGTGCCGCCGGGCCCCGCCACGGCAATGCGGTGGCTGTATCGTGACGTGTGCTCGTCAAGCACTCGGGGGATTTCATGGCACGCCGTCATCTGCGGCTCACGGCCGTCGTGGCCGTCGTTCTCGTCACGCTCACCGGCTTCCGGCCGCACGGTCACGGCAGTCACGGCGGCGACGGTGGCGGCGGAGGCTGCAGTGCGCACTCCAGCAGCGGCGGTTCCCACGGCAGCAGCCACCACTACGACGATGACGACTACTCGGGGAGCGGGGGCTCGGACAGCAGCCCGAGCGATGCCGCGACGCCGCTGGGCACCGTCGTGGAGTGCGTCTCGGAGCACCCGAAGGCGAAGCGGCCGGGCGCGAAGGTCCGGCTGACGGGCAACGACCCGTACGCCGACGTGACGATCACGGTGGAGTTCCGCGGCGCGGACGGCTCCGTGGTGGACACCGGCGAGCGGACGGTCGACCCCGCCCTGGACAACGAGGACGACATGGCCGGGGACCCGGTCTTCCGTATCCCCATGGCCCACCCCGACCGGGCCGGCAAGGTCACACGCTGTGAGGTGCGCAGCGTCGGCTGACCCCGCGGCGGATCACCGCACCCGAGGGGCCGTCCCCTTCCGCCGCTCCTCGAAGAGCCCGGCCTGCCGCTCCGGCGGCAGGTTGCCGAGGGCGATCAGCTGCGGGGCGTGCGCCAGCGCCCGCTCGCGGGTCGCCTCCTTGGCCGCCCAAAGGGCCCGTACGGTCCCCTGCACGGCCTCGGTGGGCTGTGCCGCGATGGTCTCGGCCACCCGCAGCGCGGCCGGCACCGCCTCGCCCGGCGGCGTCAGCTCCGACACCAGCCCCACCTCGTGGGCGCGGCGCGCGCCGAGCCGCTCGGCGGTGCCCGTCAGCGCGAGCCGGGCGATCTCCCCGTACGGCATCCGCTGCGCCATGAGCACCGACTCGTACGCGCTGACCATGCCGTACGTCGTGTGCGGATCGAAGAACGTCGAGGTCTCCGACGCCACGACGAACTCGCACTCGCCCAGCAGGTAGAAGGCGCCGCCGCAGGCCATGCCGTCGACCGCGGCGATCACCGGTTTCCACAGGTCGGCCGCCTTGGGGCCGATGCGGAGCAGCGGGTCGTCGAGGGAGTAGGGGGACGGCGGCTGCGGCACGCGGACCGAGCGGTCGATGCCCGTGCAGAAGGCCCGGCCGCCGGCGCCGGTCACCACCGCGGCGCGTACGGTGCCGTCGAAACGGAAGGCACGCCAGGCGTCCGCCAGTTCGCCGGCGGTCTCCAGGTCGATGGCGTTGTGGCGGTCGGGCCGGTCGAGGGTGACCAGCGCGACGCCCGCGCCGGCCCGGGTGTCGACATGTACGGTCACGGGCGCTCCAGCAGCCAGCGCGGCACGGTCACGCCGTCCGCCAGTTCGTGGAAGGCCACCTTCACCGCAGCGCCGATGCGCAGCCGTTCCGGGGGAACGGAATCCAGCGCTGCGCCGGGGGCGCTGACGAGGTTGCCGACCAGCCGGATGCGGGGCGCCTCGGCCAGTTCGACGACGATCGCGTTGTAGGGGGCCAGGGCCGCGTACGCGGGCAGCAGCGGCGGGTGCGGCCGGACGTAGGACCAGATCCGGCCGCGGCCGCTCATCCGCCGCCACTCGCTCGCGAAGGACTGGCAGCGCGGGCAGCAGGGGCGGGGCGGGAAGCGCAGTTCGCCGCAGTCGGCGCAGGCCTGGACGCGCAGTTCGCCGCGTGCCGCGTACGCCCAGAACGGTGCTCCGTCCTCGTCGGGGACGGGGAGCAGGAAGCCGTCGGCGGTGAGGGGCTCCCCGGCGGTGGCGGTGGGCGCGGTGGCGGCGGGTTCGGCCGCGGGCCCGGCCGCTGCGGGAGAGTTATCCACAGGCCGGGCCGGCGTGGTGCGGCTGTCGGCGGCCGGTGTCACACTCGGCTTCATGAACGTCACAGTGGGTCAACTCCTCAGCAGGAGAGCGGAAGTCGGGACGCATTCGCCGGCGGTGACCAGGCAGGTCGCGGCGTCGGGCACCTGCGCGGTGCTGGTGCCGCGCAGCTGCTTGACCCCCTCGGTGATCAGGTTGAAGCCGTGGACGTACCCCTCGGAGAGGCCGCCGCCACCGGTGTTCAGGGGGAGCCGGCCGCCGATCTCCAGGGCGCCGCCCTCGGTGAAGGCCGCGCCCTCGCCGCGCCCGCAGAAGCCGTAGCCCTCCAGCGAGAGGGGGACGAGCGGGGTGAAGGCGTCGTAGATCTGGGCGACATCCACGTCCTGCGGGCCGAAGTCCGCGGACTTCCACAGATGACGTGCCGCTGTCCAGGAGGGCCCGGTGAGCGGGTCGTCGTTCCAGTAGTTGACCATGCCGTGGTGCTGGGCGGGCAGGCCCTGGGCGGCGGCGTGGACGTAGACGGGGGCGGACCGGCAGTCGCGGGCGCGCTCGGCCGAGACCAGGACGCAGGCCAGCGCCCCGTCGGTCTCCAGGCAGTTGTCGAAGAGGCAGAGCGGCTCACTGATCCAGCGGGAGGTCATGTACATCTCGCGGGTCAGCGGGCGGTCGTACATGACGGCCGCGGGGTTCTGGTTGGCGCGGTTGCGGCAGGCCAGCGCGACGTTGAAGAGGTGGTCGCGGGTGGCTCCGTACTGGTGCATGTAGCGACGGGCGAGCATCCCGATCTCGTCGGCCGGGCGGAGCAGGCCGAAGGGGCGGGTCCATTGAGCGGGGGTGGGGAGTTGAGCGGCCGTGTTCTTCCAGGGGCGGGGGCCGGAGCCGCGTTTGCGCGAGCGCCAGGCGACGCCGACGGTGGCCTGGCCGGTCGCGATGGCGGCGGCCAGATGGGTCACGGTGGCGCAGGAACCGCCGCCGCCGTAGCCGGTCTTGGCGAAGAAGGTGACGTCACCCGCGCCGATGGCCTTGGCGACCTCGACCTCGTCGGTCTCCTCCATCGTGTAGGAGGCGAAGGCGTCGACCTCGGAGGGGGCGATGCCGGCGTCGGCGAGGGCCGCGGTGATCGCGCGGCAGGCCAGTGTCTTCTCGGACTCGGGGAGTTGCTTGGCGAACGGCGTCTGGCCGATGCCGACGATCGCCGTAGCGTCCTTGAGGGCCGTCCCCATCGCCACCTCCGTGCTCGGTCGTCCGTACTGACAGCCGAGGAGGCTACCGCTAATCTGACGGGTAGTCAGCTAACTGGCACAGGGATCTCCCGGCCGGTACGCGCCGCACGGCCCCCGGGCGGACTCCCGGACACCCCGTACGGCCCGCACCGCCGCCGGGGGAGAGAGGCAGGGGCGATGCCCGGCGACGTGCAGCGGCAGCGGGACGACGAGGGCGCCGGTGCCCCGCCCGGGAGCGGCGGGGCCGGCGGAAGCACCGAGAGCACCGAGAGCGTCGAGGGCGCCCGGAGCCCCGAGGGGGGCGAGCGGGTCGAGAGCGTCGAGGGCCGCGTCGGCGACGGGCCGGGGGAGGCGGCCGCCGGGGCGGGCGAGGCGGCGGATCCGCGTGCCGATGTGGAGTTCGGGACGCTTCCGCGGCTGGTGCGGGCGGCGGCAGCGCGCTACGGCGCGCGCGAGGCGGTCGCCGAGGGACGGACCCGTGTCTCGTACGCCGAGCTGGGCGTGCGGGTGGAGCGCGCGGCCGCGGCCTGCGTCGCCGCCGGGGTCGCGCCCGGCGACCGGGTGGCGGTGTGGGCGCCGAACACCACGGACTGGATCGTCTCCGCGCTCGGCGCCGTCTCGGCGGGCGCGGTCCTGGTACCGGTCAACACCCGCTTCAAGGGCGCCGAGGCCGCGGACGTCCTGCGCCGCACCCGCGCCCGGCTGCTCTTCGTCACCGGCACCTTCCTCGGCACCTCGTACGTCGCCTCGCTGCGCCGGGCCACCGCGGAAGGTCCCGGGAGCGGCCCGCTGCCGGGGCTGCCGGACCTGCGCGACGTGGTGGTGCTGGCGGACGACGCCCCCGTCGGCCTGCGCACCTGGCGGGAGTTCCTGGCCGGCGGCGAGCGGGTGCCCGCAGCGGCCGTACGGGAGCGCGCGGACGCCGTGCCGCCCGAGGCACCCTCGGACATCGTGTTCACCTCGGGCACCACGGGCCGCCCCAAGGGCGCCGTGATCACCCACGCCCAGACGCTGCGCGCGTACGGCGTCTGGAGCGAGCTGGCGGGGCTGCGCGAGGGCGACCGCTACCTCGTCGTCAACCCGTTCTTCCACACCTTCGGCTACAAGGCGGGGGTCCTCGCCTGCCTGCTGCGGGGCGCCACGATCGTGCCGCAGCCGGTCTTCAGCGCCGACACCGCCCTCGCCAACGTCGCCGCCGAGCGCATCACCGTCCTGCCCGGCCCGCCCTCCCTCCACCGGCAGCTGCTGGATCACCCCGCGCGCGAGCGGCACGACCTCTCGACGCTGCGGCTGGTGGTGACGGGCGCTGCGGTGGTGCCGCTGGAGCTGGTCGAGCAGCTGCGCGGCGAGCTGGGCGTCGCCACCGTACTGACCGCGTACGGCCTGTCGGAGAGTTCGGGCGTGGTGACGATGTGCCGGCGCGGCGACCCGCCGGGGATCGTCGCGGGCACGTCGGGCCGGGCGATACCGGGCACCGAGGTCGCGGTGGTCGACGCGAAGGGACACCCGGTGGCGCCGGGCCGGCCCGGCGAGGTACGGGTGCGCGGCTACCACGTCATGACGGGCTACTTCGAGGATCCCGAGGGCACCGCCCGCGCCGTCACGCCCGACGGCTGGCTGTGCACGGGCGACGTGGGCGTCCTGGACGAGGCGGGCAATCTCCGGATCACCGACCGCATCAAGGACATGTTCATCGTCGGCGGGTTCAACGCCTATCCGGCCGAGATCGAGCAACTGCTGCTCCGGCACCCGGACGTCGCCGACGCCGCCGTGATCGGGATACCCGACGCCCGGCTGGGCGAGGTCGGCCGGGCGTACGTGGTGCGGCGCCCCGGCGCGACGGTGACGGGGGACGAACTGATCGTCTGGTCGCGCCGGGAGATGGCCAACTACAAGGTGCCGAGGGAGGTGAGCTTCCTGCCCGAACTGCCGCGCAACGCGGGCGGCAAGGTCCTCAAGGAACGGCTCCGCCGCACACCGACGGCCGCGGCCGGCCGGGCCACCGGCGGACCGGCGACCCGTGGCCGGCCGGTCGGCGGCTGAGACGTACCGGCCACCGGCTGCGGCGGACCGGCCACCGGCTGAGGCGGTCCGGTCAGCGGTTGAGGCGCACCGGTAGCGACTGGAGGCCGTTGCCGATGAAGGAGCCGGTGGCCCGCAGTTCGTCGGCGGACACCGCGAGCTCCAGGTCCGGGAAGCGCTCGAAGAGCGCGGGCAGGGCGGTGCGCGCCTCCATCCGGGCCAGCGGGGCGCCCAGGCAGTAGTGCACCCCGTGGCCGAAGGCGAGGTGCTCGCGGTCGGCGCGGCTCAGCTCGAAGGTGTCCGCGTCCGGCCCGTGCCGCTCGGGGTCCCGGCCGGCCGCGGCGTAGGCGGCGAGGATCGGGTCGCCCTGCCGGATGACCGTGCCGTCCGCCAGCGGGATGTCCTCGACGGCGTACCGCAGCGGCAGGTTGGCGATGCTGGGCGCCCAGCGCAGCGTCTCCTCGATGACGTCGTCCCAGCCGGCCCGCCCCTCGGCCAGCAGGGCGCGCTGCTCGGGGTGGACGAGCAGGGCGTGGACGGCGTTGCCGATGAGGTTGACGGTGGTCTCGTAGCCCGCGCCGATCACCAGCAGGAGGGTGTCGAGCAGTTCCCGCTCCTCCAGGCGGGAGCCGTCGTCGTCGCGGGTGGAGACCAGCACGCTGGTCATGTCGTCACCGGGCTCGCGCCGCTTCAGCGCGATCAGGTCGCCCAGCACGGCGGCGATCTTCGCGGCGGTGGCGGAGGCCTGCTCCGGGGTCGCGGAGGTGTCCATGACCTCGTCGATGACCGAGCCGACCTCGACCCGTGACTCCTCGGGAATGCCGAAGAGTTCGCAGATCATCCGCATCGGAAGGGGGAGTGCGTAGGAGGAGATGAGATCGACCGGCTCGCCGGCGGGGACCGCCTCCAGGTCGGCCAGCAGCTCCTTGGTGATCCGCTCGACGCGCGGGGCCATGGCCTCGGTGCGCCGTCCGGTGAAGGCGGGCGCCACCAGCTTGCGGAGCCGGCGGTGGTCGGTGCCGTAGGCGGTGAACATGTTGGTCACCCCGACCCAGGACTGCAGCCAGCTGTCGTGGTGTTCGCCGTTGCGCCAGGCCGGCCAGTGCTGCCGCGGGTCCTTGCTGACCCGGTCGTCGGCGAGCAGCCGCTTGAGCAGGCCGTGCCCGCCCACCGACCAGGCCTGGATACCGCCGGGCAGCTCGATGAGCGCCGCCGGGCCTATCGCGCGGAGGCGGGCGGCCTCGCCGGGGAGGTCGGTGCCTGCCGGGTCGATGGCGACGGGCTGCTGTCCCATGGGGTAGCTCCTGCCTGATCGGGGGTGAGGGGGGTGAAGCGGGCCGGAAGCGCGGCCAGCGCGCGGTGGAACGCGCCGACCCGCCACTCCAGCTGCTCGAACGGCACCGTGAGTTCGATGTCGGAGAGCCAGGCGGTGAGCCGCTCGATCGCGGTGGTCGCGATGAGCAGCGCGGTGGGGCGTACGGGGCAGGCGTGCGGCCCGGCGGCCCAGGACAGGTGCGCGCCGCCGCCCGCGCGGGGCTGCTCCAGCGGCGTGGTGCCGAACTGCGCGTTGGCCGCGGCGTACGAGACCAGGGTGAGCTGGTTCGCGCGGATCCAGGTGCCGTGGAAGAAGACGTCCCGGCGGGGGTAGTGCGCGGAGTAGTTGCCCAGCGGCGGGTCGTTCCACAGCACGTCGTTGATGGCGTCGCGGGCGGTGAGCGCGCCGCCGGACAGGGTGCCGTAGTACCGGTCGTCGGAGAGCATGCGGGCGAGCGCGTTGCCGATGAGGTTGGTGGTCGGTTCGTGCCCGGCGCCCATGGTGATGACGATCTGGTGGATCAGTTCCTCGTCGGTGAGCCCGGCGGGGTGGTCCATGAACCAGGAGGTGAGGTCGGGGCCGCGGCGCTCCTTCTTGGCGGCCACCAGCTCCATGATGTAGCCCGTGAAGTTCTCGTTGGCCTTCGCGGCCTGCTCGGGGGTGGCCCCGTCCAGCATGTCGGCGAGGGCGGAGATCAGCCGGTCGCTGTAGGAGTCGGGGAGCCCGAAGACCCGGTTGAAGATCATCAGGGGCAGGCTGCGCGCGTACTGGGAGATCAGGTCGACCCGGCCCTCGGCGCCGAACCGGCTGATCAGCTGGTCCGCCGCGCCGCGCACGTAGGAGCGCAGCTCGTGCGGCTCGATCAGCGCGAAGCTGTCGGTGATCACCTTGCGGTAGCGGTCGTGCGCCTCGCCGTCGCTGAAGAACACGTTGGGCCGCCAGGCCAGCATCGGCATGACCTGCGAGTCCGCAGGTACGGTCGGCATCCAGGGCCGGGAGTCCTTGGACCAGGTGGCCTCGTCGTTCAGCAGCTCCAGTGCGGCGCGGTAGTCGGTGACCAGCATCGCGGGCACGTCCGGCGCGATCTCGACCTGCGCGACCGGCCCCTGCCGCCGCAGCACCTCATAGATGCCGTGCGGGTCGGCCGCGAAGTCCGGGCCGTACAGCCGCACGATGTCCTGCGCGGGGTCGTAGGGCGCGGCGTGGGACGCCTGGGGCGGGAACGGGGCTGCCGCGCCGCCACCGTGCGCCGGGCCGCCACCGTGCGCCGGGCAGCCGGGGGGCGGCTCGGCCCCGCCGGGAGCGGCGTTCTCCGGCGGCAGCGCACCGGCCCCGTACGCGGGCGACGGCGCACCGGTCCCGTAGTCGGGCGCCGGGGCGCCGTTCCCGTACGCGTGGTTCTCGGGCGGCAGGGCCCCGGGCTCATGGGGGGAGGTCATGCGGTGTCTCCGGGCGTGTGGTCCAGGACGTGCCCGACCAGGGCGATCAGTGCGTCGAGGGACTGTTCGCGGTCGCGCGCGTCGCACACCACCAGCGGGGTGTCGTCGTGCAGGTCGAGGTGGTCGCGCAGGGTTTCGACGGGGTGCGCCGGTGCGTCGGGGAAGGCGTTGACCGCGACCGCGTACCGCAGCCCGGCCTCCTCGATGATGTCCATGACCTCGAAGGAGTCGGCCAGCCTGCGGGTGTCGGCCAGGACCAGCGCGCCGACCGCGCCGCGCGCGATGTCCTGCCACAGCGGCCGGAACCGCTTCTGGCCGGGCGTGCCGAAGAGGTACAGCACCAGGTCGCCGGCGAGCGTGATCCGCCCGAAGTCGATGGCGACGGTGGTCGTGGTCTTGTCACGCACCCCGGCCAGGTTGTCGACGAACGCGCCGGTCTGCGTCATCACCTCTTCGGTGTGCAGCGGCGGGGTCTCCGACAGGGCTCGGATGAACGTGGTCTTGCCGACGCCGAAGGGGCCGGCGACCAGCAGCTTCACCAGGGTCTGGTCGGTGCCGGACAGGTACATGGCGCCCTCGGCGGCGCTGTCGGTGCCGCCCGCTGCGCTAGGACTTGAGAGTGCGGAGTCCATCGAGGACCCTCTCCAGAATCTGCCGGTCGATCTGTTCGGCTTCGGGGATGGGGGAACGGGCGTGCAGGTGGCCGGCGTCGACGAGGTCGGCCACCAGGACCTTCACGACGCTGACCGGCAGCCGCAGGTGCGAGGCGGTCTCGGCAAGGGTCAGCGCGCCCGGCCGCAGCAGCGCCAGGAGGCGGAGCGCCTCGGGGCGCAGCTCGGCGGGCGCGGTGACGGTGGCGCCGTACAGGACGGTGAGCCGGTCCAGGGTGTTGCGGCTGGGGCGGGTGCGGCCGCCGGTCGCCAGATAGGCCGGTACGAGACGCCGGTTGCTCTGGCGGGGCGTCATGCGGACGAGCCCGTCTCCCGCGGCGGCGAGCTCATCGCCTTCGCGCCGAGCGTGGCGACCTGCACCTGCATCTGGTGCGAGACGACGCCCATGTTGACGTCGGGCGCGGCGAAGACCGCGAGGCAGGTGTTCTCGCCGGCCGGGATGGCGAGCACCCAGCCCTCCTCGGACTCCACGACGGTCTGCCGCAGCTTGGCGTCGTCCTGGCCGGTGAACGCGGCGGTGACGGCGCGGCCCGCGCCCTGGAGCGCCGACATCATGGCGGCCACGCCCTCGGCCGCCTCGCGGGCGAGGCCGGGCGAGGAACCTTCGATGAAGCCGTCGCCGGAGATGACGGCCGCGTGCAGGACGTGCGGCAGTTCCAGCAGCGGCGCCAGCACCCAGGACTGGTCCTGCGTGACGCGGCGGCGGACGGGGGTGCTCATGCTCGGTCGTTCCCTTCGGGGCGCGGAATGCGGTTGTCGGCTTCGGCCCGCCCGGAGAGGGTGCCGCGCTGCAGGGCGGCCCAGCGCGTGGCGGACTCCTGGGGGCTGCGCTCGGCTACGGGTTCCGTACGGGGGAGAGCGGTTTCGGGTTCGGCGGAGGGGCGGCGGCGCCGGCGGCGCGGCAGTCCGGTCGCCGGGTCGGTCGCGGAGTCCGGCGCGGAAGCGGGCCCGTGCTCGGGCGTACGAGCGGGCGCGGAGTCCGGCGTACGGACATCCAGGGACTCCGGCGCACGCGCAGGCTCGACCTCCGGCGCGCGCTCGGGCGTATCGGCGGGCGTACGAGTGGGCGTGCGCTCCATGGCAGCCTCCGGGGCGCGTGCGGACAGGTGCTCTCCCGCGGTCACCGGAGTGGCGCCCGCTGTGGGTGCCGTGAGCGGTGCGGCCTGCGGCGGTGTCAGCGGCGTCGAGTGCGCCCGCATCATCTGCGGCGGCAGCGGCGCCATCACCGACATCGGCTGGGTGTCCTGGTTCATCAGCGTCAGCAGCGGGTCGCCCGGGATGTACACGACCGCGCGCACGCCGCCGTACGGCGAGGACTCGACGTGCACCGTGAAGCCGTACTGCCGCACCAGCTGTCCCACGGCCGCGAAGCCGGACCGCGGCGGGTCGCCCAGCTCCGTGAGCAGCACCCGCTCCCCGCCGCCCAGCAGGTGCATGGCGTGCTCCACCTCGTCGCGGTGCATGCCGATGCCGTAGTCGTCGACGATGACGGAGGCGCCGCGGTTGCCCTGCTGGAGCGTGACGGCGACGGGCAGTTCGTGGTGGGAGTGGTGCAGCGCGTTGGCCAGCAGCTCGGTGAGGGCGATGGCCACCGGCTCGACGGCGCGGGCGACCACGCCGACCGGGTCCCGCAGCAGGTTGCTGACCTGGACGCGTTCGTAGCCGCGCAGCCGCGACATGGAGCCGACCACGAGGTCGGCGAGGTGCGAGTCGTCGCGGGTCAGCCCCGGCCAGGCACCGCAGACCACGCCGGTGGTCTGCACCCGGCGCAGCGCCTGCTCGTTGAGGAAGTCCGCCTGCAGCAGGTCCTGGGCGACGGCCTGGTCGTCGTACCGGTGCTGCATCTCCTGGAGGAGCGTCTGGAGCCGGTACAGCAGCGCCTGGATGGTCGTGGTGGCGCCGCGCATCGCGGCCTGCGCCGCCTCGTCCACCCGGGCCCGCTCCTTGGTGACCGCCTGCGAGAGCTGCTCCAGGGCCCCGGTGAGCGCCTGGTCCAGGTCGGTGCCCGTGAAGCGCGGGTCGTTCAGGCCGCGGACCTTGACGTGCGGGTGGGCGAGGGCGGTGGCGAGGTCGGGCAGCCGGGCCTCGGCGAGGTGACGGATCTCGGCTTCGGTGGCGCGGAGTTGCGCGGCGATCTCGGTGTGACCGCGCTCGGCGGCGGAGGCGCGGGCCTCGGCCGTGGCCAGGTGCCGGCGCAGGGCCTGGCCGCGCTGCCGGCCACGGACCAGGAAGAAGATCATCACCACCGCGGCGGCCGTGCCTGCGGTCAGGCACCAGAACAGTGTCGCCGGTATGGAAGTCATCGGGTTCCTCGTGTGGGGGGCGGCTTGGCGACGGTGTACGAACACCTGATCGCCGCCGCGATGTTACCCACCAAGTGACCTTTCGCACGGGGAAGTGGGAAAGCGGCATTCCGTGTGGACAAGATCACTCCGTTTTACCGGCGGTCACGTCGGAAACGCCCGGAATGTCAACTTCCAATTGTGAACCCTTCCTGGTCGGTAACGGGTTCGTCCGCGTACCGCTCCCGCAGCACGTTCTTCAGCACCTTGCCCAGCGGGCCGCCCCGCGGCAGCGAATCCGTGACCTCCAGCTGCTCCGGCAGCTTCTGCGTCATCAGTCCCGACCGCCGCAGATGGTCCGTCAGCTGTTCCAGGGTCAGCGGCGGCCCGCCCGGGTCCGCGAGCGTGACCACCGCGCACACCCGCTCCCCGCGCTCCCGGTCCGGCAGCCCGACGACCGCCGCCTCCGCCACCGCCGGATGGCCGTGCACCAGGTCCTCGATCTCCTGGGCCGAGATGTTCTCGCCCTTGCGGATGATGATGTCCTTCAGCCGCCCGGTCAGCACGAGATGGCCGTCCGCGCGCAGGAACCCCAGGTCGCCGGTGTGGAACCAGCCGTCGGCATCGAACGAGGCAGCCGTCAGCGCCGGATCCGTGTACCCCTGGAAGAGCATCGGCCCCTTGAGCGTCACCTCCCCGGTCTCCCCGCCGGGAAGCGCCCGGCCGTCCGGCCCGGCGATCCGCACCTCGGCGCCCGGCACCGGCCGCCCCACCGTCCGCGCCAGCTGCTCGTCGCTGTCGTGCGGCGCGCCCATCGTGATCATCGGGCACTCCGTCATCCCGTACCCGTGCAGCACCGCGCAGCCCAGCTCGCGGCCGGCCGCGGCGTACAGTTCCGGAGGCAGCGGCGCGCCCCCGCCCGAGAGCACCCGCAGCGACGGGATCAGCTTCGCGTCGCCCTCCCGTCGCCGCGACTCGTCCAGGAATGCCTGGTAGAAGGCGGTGCTGCCGCCCGCCATGGTGACGCCGAGGCGCGCGTACGTACCGGCCGCCGCGCCCGGCGCGAACGTCTCCAGCACCACCGCGGGGAACCCGCCGACCAGCATGGCGACGACGTAGTCGGGCCCCGCGATGTGCGCGTACGGGAAGGCGATCGACCCGATGTCCGTGGCCGACATCCCGATCGCGGCCGCCAGCCCGGCGCCGCCCGCGATCAGTGAGGCGTCCGTGTGCCGCACGCCCTTCGGCGCCGCCGTCGTCCCCGAGGTGTAGTAGATCCAGGAGGCGGGCTCCGGCGCGCCCGCCCGCTGCCGGACGCCGCCCGGCGGGAACTCCGGCAGGGTGGCCGGATCGCCCTCGGGCAGCCCCGCCCCGTCGCCCACGACGACGGTCCGCGTCCCCTCCGGCGCCGCCCGGCGGGCCAGCGCCGCGAAGTCGACGTCCCGCCACACGCCCGGCACCAGGAAGAACTCCGCGCCGGACTCGGCCAGTACGAAGCCGACCTCGCGCTCCCGGTGCAGATGGATGACCGGTATCTGCACGGCCCCCAGCCGGGCCAGCGCGAGCGAGGCGAGCACCGTGGTGATCCGGGTCGGGAGCTGCCACGCCACCCGCGTCCCCGCGCCGATGCCCAGCTCCCGGAAGCCGGCCGCCGCGCGGAGCGCCCGCTCCCGCGCCTCCCCGAAGGTGACGGTCCGCCCGTCCGCCTCGTAGAACATCGCCGCGTCGGCCGACGCGGCGGCCCGCCGCTCGACCAGCTCCCAGAGCGTACGTATCCGAGCCAACTCCTGCACGGCGCGCCTCCCGGCAACGGTCGGGACGGGACGGATGTGGCGCGACTGTAGCAGCAGAACTGACGGGCCGTCAGGTAGTGCGTCCTCCCTTTTGAACGGTCACGCCGCCCCCCGACCGGCCGCCCCGCCCCCGGACATGCCGCAGGGACCGGCTACGACGGCATCCCCTCCTTGCCGTCGGAGCCGGCCCCTGCGATCCCCCGGGTTGTGGTTCAGCGGGCCGTACGCGAGATCAGTGCTCCAGCTTCGGCTCGGCGATCGGCCGGTGGCTGTCCTGCGGCGCCATCGTGCCGTCCGCCGCGACCGGACGCGGGGCGTCCTGCGCCGCCAGCACCTCGTCACCGATGATCGGCCGGTGGCTGTCGCCCATCGCGACGACCTCTTCGCCGATGATGGGCCGGTGGCTGTCGAGCGGCTTGATGACGTCCTTGTCGCCTGTCCGTGGAACCTTCTTCTCGGTGCTCACAGTGATCAACTCCTGTGTGTGGGCGCTTGCGGTCCACCGGCCCGGCGACTCCCCCGTGGGTCGCCGGACGGGTGAACCAAGGGCCGAACACCATACGGTGGGGCCTCGATACCGAGCCGCTTGCCCCCCGAGGCGGCGGATCGGTACGTAGAAGAGTGACGCGCGGCGATGAACGATCGATAAACGGCGGCGATTACGTCGCCGAACTGGGGTGATGCCCGGTCAGGCGACGGCGGCCGGGGAGAGCAGCTGCTGCACCTGCGTGCTCTCCGCCGCGCCGAGCCGCTCGTACACGCTCAGCGCCTCCTGCCAGCACACCCGGGCCCGGCCGGTGTGCCCGACCTGGCTCAGCGCCCGCCCCAGCGTGGTCAGCGCGTTGGCGCGCCAGAGCTCGCCGCCGACGCCGCGCAGCGCGGTCAGGGCCTGCTCGGCGTAGTTGGCGGCGCGGGCCGGCCGCTGGGCCGCCAGATCGACCTCGGCCAGCCGGAAGTACGTCATGCCCTCCCAGAAGGGCTGCCGGCTGTCCTGGAAGATGGTCAGCGCGGCGTTGAGCTGCTGCGCCGCGTCGTCCAGATGCCCGGCGGCGGTGAAGGCGAGCGCCAGCGCGTACATGCCGTTGGCCAGCCGGCGGGTGGCGCCGATTCTGTGGTAGATCGCGACGCCTTCCTCGGCCAGCTCGATGGCGCTGTCCACCCGCCCGGTGTCGAGGTGGACCCGCGAGAGGTTGCACAGCGCGCTGGCCTCGGACTGCTGGTTGCGGTCGTCGCGGAAGGCCACCAGCGCCTGGCTGAGGTACGCCTCGGCGTCGTCGTGCCGGCCCAGGGCGCCCGCGATGATGCCGCGGTCGTTGGGCGCGTACGAGGAGGAGATCGGGTCGTCCGTCGCGAGCCCGAGCAGCATCGCCGACTTGGCGTGGTCGTCGGCGTCGTCCAGCCGCCCGGCCAGCGTGCGGATGTAGGCGAGCGAGGTGTGGATACGGGCCTCGGCGTGCTGGTCGCCCAGGGCCCGGGCGGCGGCGAGGACGGTCATGTTGGCCTGGTCGTGCTGGCGCGCGTCGGCACCGGACTCGGCCAGGTCCTTGGTGAGCAGGAGCAGGTCGGCGGCGCGGCGTACCGTGTCGGCGCCGGTGGACTGCTGCGCGCAGGCCAGCAGGCAGCCCGCCTCGCTGAACAGCCACTCCAGGGCCACCGCGCGGTCCTCGAAGGCCAGTCCGGGGTAGCGGGTGCTCTCCATGTGGTCCACGAGCCGGTCGCCGGGACGCTCCAGGGCGTACATGCGGGCCGCCGAGGCCAGGTAGAAGTCCAGCAGGCGGGAGAGGGCCGCGGCGCGCTCGGACGGCGGGTGCTCGTCACGCTCGGCGCATGCACGCGCGTAGAGGCGGACCAGGTCGTGGAAGCGGTAGCGGCCGGGGGCCGCCGATTCGAGGAGCGAGGCATCGACCAGGGACTCGATCAGCTCCTCGGCGGCGTCGACGTCCATGTCCAGCACGGCCGCCGCGGCGGCCAGCGAGATGTCGGGGCCGTCGGCCAGCCCCAGCAGCCGGAACGCGCGGGCCTGCACCGGCTCCAGTTGCCCGTACCCCAGCTCGAAGGTGGCCTTGACGGCCAGGTCGCCGGCGCGCAGCTCGTCCAGGCGGCGGCGCTCGTCGGCGAGCTTGCGGGCCAGTACGGAGACGGTCCAGGTGCGGCGGGAGGCGAGCCGGGAGGCGGCGATGCGGATGGCCAGCGGCAGGAAGCCGCAGGCGCCCACGACGTCCATGGCGGCCTTGCGTTCGGCCCCCACCCGCTCCTCGCCGACGATGCGGGTGAAGAGCGTCAGCGCTTCCTCGGGGCTCATCACGTCGAGGTCGATGAGGTGGGCCCCGGCCAGGTCGATCATGCGGGCGCGGCTGGTGATCAGCGCGGCGCAGCCCTCCGTACCGGGCAGCAGCGGCCGTACCTGGGCGGAGTCCCGCGCGTTGTCCAGCAGCGCCAGCACGCGGCGCCCGGCGAGCGTGGAGCGGTACAGCGCGGCCCGTTCCTCCAGCCCGTCGGGGATGGAGGAGTCCGGGGTGCCGAGCGCGCGCAGGAACGCGCCGAGCACGGCCTCCGGCTCGGCGGGGGTGTGGCCGGCGCCCTGCAGGTCGACGTAGAGCTGGCCGTCGGGGAAGTGCTCGCGCGCCGCGTGCGCGACGTGGACGGCCAGCGTGGTCTTGCCGACGCCGCCGATGCCGGTGAGCGCGGAGACCGCCATGACGCTGCCCTCGGCGGTGGCGAGCTGGGCGCCCAGCTCCGCGACGAAGGGGACGCGCCCGGTGAAGTCCGCGACGGTGGCCGGGAGCTGTTGGGGGCGCAGGACGGCGGGGCTCGCGCCGGTGTGCTCCTCCGGGGGCGGGCTGGGCGCCTCCAGGCCGGCGTCGGCGCGCAGGATGCGCTGGTGCAGTTCGGCGAGGGAGGCGCAGGGGTCGACGCCCAGCTCGGTGTCGAGCAGACGGCGGGTATCGGCGTAGACGGCCAGCGCCTCGGCCTGCCGTCCGGAGCGGTACAGCGCGAGCATGAGGAGTTCGCGGAGCCGTTCGCGCAGCGGGTGGGCGGCCGTGAGCGCGGTCAGCTCGGACACCGCCTCGGCGTGGCTGCCCAGCTCCAGGTCGAGGTCGAGGCGGGTCTCGGTGAGGGAGAGCCGCCACTCCTCCAGGCGGGTGCGCTGATTCTCCGCGTACGGTCCGGGCACGCTCGCGAGCGGTTCGCCGTCCCACAGGGTGAGGGCGGATACCAGCAGGTCACGGGCGCGGCAGCGGTCGCCGCTCGCGCGGGCCTTCTCGGCCTCGGCCGCGAAGGCCTCGGCGCGGTCCAGGTCGAGGTCGTGGGCGCCCGGCGGGTCGGACTGGAGGGCGTAGCCGCCGGACTCGCTCACCAGCGCGTCGGCGTCGTCGCCCAGTGCCTTGCGCAGCCGGGAGGCGTAGGTCCGCAGTGCCGCCAGGGCCGCGTGCGGGGGCTCGTCGCCCCAGATGGCGTCGACCAGTTCGGCCGCGGTCGCGGTGCGTCCGCCGCGCAGCAGCAGGGCGGCGAGCAGGGCACGCTGCTGCGGGGTGCCGGCCGCGAGCGGTGTGCCGCCCCGCCAGGCCCGTACGGGACCGAGCACGGTGAAGCGGAGCTGCTGCCCCTGCCCCGGACTCTCGTCCATGGTCTCCCCCTGCCTGTGCATCGCGTTCGCATCGGCCAGTCTGCCTTGTCGGCGGCCCCTGCGTCAGTAGGGGTCAGGTCTGTGCACAATCCCTCCCCTTGTGATCCACCGGGGCGGAAGGCCGCGAGGGCCGGACGCCGGGCCGCTCCCCGGAGGGAAATCGTCCGCTTCCCACTAGCTGACGGTTCGTCAGATCGGCGCTACCGTGAGGCGCATGGCGATGCACACGGAGACCCCGGAAACCTTCCCGAGGATCATCTCGGTGGACGACCACACGGTGGAGCCACCGCACGTCTGGCGGGACCGGCTGCCCTCGAAGTACCACGACACCGGCCCGCGCATCGTGCGCGCGCCCCTGAAGGAAATGACCTTCGTGGGCGGCAGGTTCGCCCCGAAGATGGGCGCGCCGGGCGACGACGGGCCGCTCGCCGACTGGTGGGTGTACGAGGACCTGCACCGCCCCCTCACCCGCCTGGACACCGCGGTCGGCTACTCCCGGGACGAGATCAGGCTGGAGGGGATCACCTACGAACAGATGCGCCCCGGTTCGTACAGCGTGCCGGAGCGGCTGGCGGACATGGACGTCAACCACGTCCAGTCGGCGCTGTGTTTCCCCACCTTCCCGCGCTTCTGCGGCCAGACGTTCACCGAGGCGTCCGACCGGGAGCTGGGCCTCCTCGGGGTACGCGCCTACAACGACTGGATGGTGGAGGAGTGGTGCGGCCCCGAGGCGCAGGGCCGGCTCATACCGCTCGCCCTCATCCCCCTGTGGGACGCCGGACTCGCCGCCCTGGAGGTGCGGCGCAACGCGGCCCGCGGGGTGCGCGCCGTCTGCTTCAGCGAGATCCCGCCGCACCTGGGCCTGCCCAGCATCCACACCGACTACTGGGACCCCTTCCTGCGGGCCTGCGACGAGACCGGCACGGTCGTCGCCATGCACATCGGGTCGTCGTCGAGGATGCCCTCCACCTCGGCCGACGCGCCGCCCGCCGTCGGCTCCACGATCACCTTCGCCAACTGCTGCTTCTCGATGACCGACTGGCTCATGAGCGGCAAGTTCGAGCGCTTCCCGAACCTGCGGATCATGTACGCGGAGGGGCAGATCGGCTGGATCCCCTACATCCTGGAGCGCGCCGACGTGGTCTGGGAGGAGAACCGCGCCTGGGGCGGTGTGGCCGACAAGGTCCTCCGGCCGCCCTCCGAACTCTTCGCCGAGCACGTCTACGGCTGCTTCTTCGACGACGCCTTCGGCCTGCAGAACCTCGACGCGATCGGCGTCGGCAACGTGCTGTACGAGACGGACTACCCGCACTCCGACTCCACCTGGCCCAAGTCCCGGGAGGTCGGCGAGGCACAGATGGGGCACCTGGCCCCGGACGTCGTCGAGCGGATCGTCCGCGGCAACGCCATCGAGCTGCTGGGCCTGACGGCGGACGGCCGCTGGCCGGGGCCGGGGGCCCGGTGACCGCCCCGGCGGCGCCACCCGGGCAGGTCTGGCGGCCGCCCGAGGGCCGGCTGGTGTACGGCATGCAGCTGCCCGTGCAGTCGCAGAGCACGCTCTACACCGAGGCGTGGGAGGCGGCCGCGGGCCCCGCCGACCTGGTGGAGATCGCCAGGGCCGCCGACCGGCACGGCTTCGCCTACGTCGCCTGCTGCGAGCACGTGGCGATCCCGCGCCGGCTGGCCGGGGCGATGAGCACCGTGTGGTACGACCCGGTGGCCACGCTGGCGCACCTCGCCGCCGTGACCGAGCACGTACGGCTGCTGAGCCATGTGGCGGTGGTCGGGCTGCGGCACCCGCTGCTCACGGCGAAGCAGTACGCCACGCTCGACCGGCTCTCGGGCGGACGGCTGATCCTCGGGGTCGGCGCCGGGCACGTACGGGAGGAGTTCGAGGCGCTGGGGGTGGACTTCGAGGGCCGGGGGGCCGTGCTGGACGAGACGGTCGATGCCCTGAAAACGGCCCTGGGGCCCGAGGAGTTCCCGGAGTTCGCGGGGGAGCGGTTCGCCTTCGCCGAGCTGGGGCAGGCGCCGCGGCCGGTCCAGACGCCGCGCCCCCCGCTGTGGGTCGGGGGCTCCTCCCCGGCAGCGGTACGCCGGGCCGCCGAGCGAGGCGACGGCTGGCTGCCGCAGGGCGACCGCAGGGACCGGCTGCCGGGGCAGATCGCGAAGCTGGCCGCGCTCCGCGAGCGGGCCGGCGTGACCGACCCGGTGGTGATCGGCGCCATCGCCGAGCCCGTGTACGTGGGCGAGCCCGCCTGGGACACCGGCAAGTGGACGCTGACCGGGCCGCCGGAACGTATCGCCGCCTCGCTGCGGGAGTACCGCGCGCTCGGCGTGCATCAGATCCAGCTCCGTTTCCGCAGCCGGAGCCGCGACGAGCTGACCGATCAGATGGCGGCCTTCGGGGCGGACGTGGCCCCGCTGCTCGCCGGTTGACCCCACCGAGGAGTGCAGGCATGGGCAAGCTCGACGGGCGGGTCGTCGTGATCACCGGCGCCGCGCGCGGACAGGGGGAGCAGGAGGCGCGGCTGTTCGCGGCCGAGGGCGCCCGGGTCGTCCTCGCGGACGTGCTGGACGAACAGGGCCGCGCGCTCGCGAAGGAGCTGGGCGAGGACACCGCGCGCTACGTGCATCTGGACGTGTCGCGCGAGGACGACTGGACGGCCGCCGTCGCCGCCGCCAAGGACGCCTTCGGCGCGATCGACGGGCTGGTCAACAACGCCGGGATCCTCCGCTTCAACGAGCTGACCAGGACGCCGCTCGCGGAGTTCCAGGAGGTCGTCCAGGTCAACCAGACCGGCTGCTTCCTGGGCATCCGTACCGTCGCGCCGGAGATCGGGGCGGCCGGCGGCGGCACGATCGTCAACACCTCCTCGTACACCGGCCTCACCGGCATGGCGCTGGTCGGCGCCTACGCCGCGAGCAAGCACGCCGTCCTCGGGCTGACCCGGGTCGCCGCGCTGGAGCTGGCGCCCCGCGGGATCCGGGTGAACGCGGTGTGCCCGGGGGCCGTGGACACCCCGATGGCCAACCCGGCCGCGTTCGACCCGGCGGCGGACCCGGCCGCCGCCCAGCAGGCGGTGGACGAGCTGTACCGGAAGCTCGTGCCGCTGGGCCGGGCCGGACGGCCCGAGGAGGTGGCCAGGCTGGCGCTGTTCCTGTCCTGCGCCGACTCCTCGTACATCACCGGGCAGCCGTTCGTCGTCGACGGCGGCTGGCTGGCGGGCGTGGGGCTCTTCTGAGGGGCGTCACTGACGACCCGTCAGGTATTGACCGGACCGGTCGCCGGTGGAACAGTCGACGCAATAAATCTGACGGAGCGTCAGAAAAATGAGGAGGGTGGACCCCTTGGAATTCGGGCTCTTTGTACAGGGATACGTTCCGGCGGCGCGCGCGGCGGCCGACCCGGAGGCGGAGCACAAGGCGCTGATCGAGGAGACCGAGTACGTCATCCAGGCGGACCGGTCCGGCTTCAAGTACGCCTGGGCCTCCGAGCACCACTTCCTGGAGGAGTACTCCCACCTCTCCGCCAACGACGTCTTCCTCGGCTACCTCGCACACGCCACCGAACGCATCCACCTCGGCTCCGGCATCTTCAACCCGCTCGCCCCGGTCAACCACCCCGTCAAGGTCGCCGAGAAGGTCGCCATGCTCGACCACCTCTCCGGCGGCCGCTTCGAGTTCGGCTCGGGGCGCGGTGCGGGCAGCCACGAGATCCTGGGCTTCATGCCGGGCGTCACCGACATGAACCACACCAAGGAACTCTGGGAGGAGACCATCGCGGAGTTCCCCAAGATGTGGCTCCAGGACGAGTACGTCGGCTTCAAGGGCAAGCACTGGGAACTCCCGCCCCGCAAGGTCCTCCCCAAGCCGTACGGCAAGGGCCACCCGCCCATGTGGTACGCCGCCGGCTCCCCCTCCTCGTACGCCATGGCCGCCAAGAAGGGCCTCGGCGTCCTCGGCTTCAGCGTCCAGAAGGTCTCCGACATGGAATGGGTCCTGGAGTCCTACAAGTCCGCGATCCAGGAGGCCGAACCGGTCGGCGCCTTCGTCAACGACAACGTCATGGTCACCTCCACCGCGATCTGCGCCGAGACCCACCGGAAAGCCGTCGAGATCGCCGTCAACGGCGGCCTGAACTACCTCCAGTCGCTGCTCTTCCGCTACCACGACACCTTCCCGCGGCCCGACGGGATCCCGGAGTGGCCCGAACTCCTCCCCGACTACACCGAGGAGATCATCGAGCTGCTGATCGCCGAGGAACTGATGATCTGCGGCGACCCGGACGAGGTACTGCGGCAGTGCAAGCGCTGGGAACAGGCCGGCGCCGACCAGCTCTCCTTCGGCCTGCCCGTAGGCGTCTCCCGCGAGGACACCCTCACCACCATCAAGCTGCTCGGCGAACACGTCATCCCGAAGATCGACACCGACCCCGTGCACCGCACCACCCGCTTCCGCCGGGCGGCCGGCTGACCCGCCCCCTGCCCGAGAGGAGGACCGGCACCATGCTCGACCACCTGATCAAAGGCGCCACCGTCGTCGACGGCACCGGCGCCCCCGCGTACCCGGCCGACCTCGGCATCCGCGACGGCAGGATCGCCGTACTCGCCGAACCCGGCACGGTCGCCGAACCAGCCCGCACCAGCGAGGACGCCACAGGACTCGTCCTCGCCCCCGGCTTCGTCGACCCCCACACCCACTACGACGCGCAGCTCTTCTGGGACCCCTACGCCACCCCCTCCATGCACCACGGCGTCACCACGGTCGTCGGCGGCAACTGCGGCTTCACCCTCGCCCCGCTGCACCCCGGCCGCCCCGAGGACGCCGACTACACCCGGCGCATGATGAGCAAGGTCGAAGGCATGTCCCTCGTCGCCCTCGAACAGGGCGCCCCCTGGAACTGGCACACCTTCGGCGACTACCTCGACGCCCTCGAAGGACGGACCGCCGTCAACGCCGGCTTCATGGTCGGCCACTGCGCACTCCGCCGCCACGTCATGGGCGCCGACGCCATCGGAGGACAGCCCACCCCCGGTCAACTGGAGGAGATGCTGCGCCTCTTCCACGAGGCCATGGGCGCGGGCGCCTGGGGCCTGTCCACCACCCAGTCCTCCTCGCACTCCGACGGCGACGGCGAGCCCGTCGCCTCCCGGCACGCCGGCCCCGACGAACTCCTCGCCCTCTCCCGCGCCGTCGCCGACCACGAAGGCACCCAGATCGAAGCCATCGTCGCCGGCTGCCTGGACCAGTTCAGCGACGCCGAGATCGACCTCTTCGTGGCCATGTCGGCAGCCGCCGGACGCCCCCTGAACTGGAACGTCCTCACCATCGACGCCGCCGTACCGGAACGGGTCCCGCGCCAGCTCCTCGCCAGTGAACGGGCCCGCAAGGAAGGCGGCCGCATCGTCGCCCTCACCATGCCCATCCTCACGCCCATGAACATGTCCCTCGGCACCTTCTGCGCCCTCAACCTCATCCCCGGCTGGGGCGACGTCCTGGGACTGCCGGTGGGGGAACGGATCGCCAAGCTGCGCGACCCGGCCGTACGCGAGGAAATGCTGCGCCGCGCCAACAGCAAGGAAGCCGGCGTCTTCCGGCGGCTCGCCCACTTCGACCGCTACGTCATCGGCGACACCTACTCACCCGCCAACGAAGGGCTCACCGGCCGCGTCGTCCGCGACATCGCCGCCGAACGCGGCCTCGACCCCTTCCACTGCCTCGTCGAGATCTGCGCCGCCGACGACCTCCGCACCGTCCTGTGGCCCATGCCCACCGACAACGACCCCGACAGCTGGGAACTGCGCCGGCAGACCTGGGAACACGAGGACGTCCTGCTCGGCGGCTCCGACGCGGGCGCCCACCTGGACCGGATGTGCGGCGCCCCCTACACCACCCGCTTCCTCGGCGACTGCCTGCGCGGACGCCGGCTCGTCGGCCTGGAACGCGCCGTGCAGATGCTCACCGACGCCCCCGCACGCCTCTTCGGACTGCGCGACCGCGGCCGGATCGCCGAGGGGTACCACGCGGACCTCGTCCTCTTCGACCCCGCACGCATCGACGCGGGGCCCGCCACCCTCGTCCACGACCTGCCAGGCGACAGCCCCCGGCTCGACTCCCGCGCGCTGGGCGTGGTGAGCGTACGCGTCAACGGCGTACAGACCCTGCGCGACGACGAGCTGACCGGGGAGGTGCCGGGCACCGTGCTGCGCTCCGGACGGGACACCGAGACGGTGAGCACCCGGTGACGGACGAGCAGGGGCTGTTCATCGGTGGCCGGTGGGTGGCACCGGACCACGGCCACTACGACGTGACCGACCCGGCGACCGAGGAGGTCGTGGGGCACGCTCCGGAGGCGAGCCGGGAACAGGTGTACGCGGCGGCCGCCGCCGCCCGCGAGGCGTTCGACGGCTGGTCGCGCACCGCCCCCGAGGAACGCGCCCGGATCCTGGCCCGCACCGCGGAGATCATCCGGGACCGGGCCGGACCGTACGCCGAACTGGCCCGCGCGGAATCCGGCGCGACCACCGCCACCGCGCGGGGCATGCAGGTCGCGGTGGGCGCCGCCCGGTTCGAGAGGTACGCCCGCGGCGCCCTGGAACCGGTCGAGGAACCCCTGCCACCGCAGGTCAACCCGGCCGGACCGATGGGCAAGGCGGCTGTCCTCGGCGCCCTCGCCGTCCGCCGCCCGGTCGGCGTCGTCACCTGCATCACCTCCTACAACAACCCCTGGGCCAACCCGGCGGGCAAGATCGCCCCGGCCCTCGCCATGGGCAACACCGTCGTCGTCAAACCCGCGCCCCAGGACCCGCTGTCGGTCTTCCGGATGGCCGAGGCACTGGCGGAGGCCGGGGCGCCCCCGGGCGTGGTGAACGTGGTGACCGGCTCGCGCCCCGAGGCGGGCGAGGCGGCGGTGGCCGCGCCGGACGTCGACATGGTCAGCTTCACCGGCAGTACGGCGGTCGGCCGGGCCATCGCCGAGGAGTGCGGCCGCGGCATGAAACGCCAGCTCATGGAGCTGGGCGGCAAGGGCGCCGCACTCGTCTTCGACGACGCCGACCTGACGGCTGCCGTGGCCGGCATCGGCACCACCTTCTCCTTCTACAGCGGCCAGATCTGCACCGCGCCCACCCGGGTGCTCGCCCAGCGGGGCGTCTACGAGCGGCTGGTCGAAGGGCTCGCGCGGTACGCCGGGGCCCTGAAGGTGGGCGACCCGAGGGAGCGGGACACGGTCGTCGGCCCGGTCATCTCCGCCGCACACCGCGACCGCGTCGAGTCCTACGTCGAACTCGGCCGCAAGGAAGGCGCCCGGCTCGTGGCAGGCGGCGAGCGCCCGGCGCGGGACCGCGGCTGGTACGTCGCCCCCACCCTCTTCGCCGACTGCGCCCCCGGGATGCGGATCGTCCGGGAGGAGATCTTCGGCCCGGTCGTCGCGGTGCTGCCCTTCGACGACGAGGAGGAGGCCGTCGCGCTCGCCGGCGACAGCGACTACGGGCTGATCGACTACGTCTGGTCCGGCGATGTCGCGCGGGCCTTCCGGGTGGCCGGCCGGCTGCGGGCGGGCGGGGTCGGCATCAACACCGTCGGCCGCAACATGGAGGCCCCGTTCGGCGGCTTCAAGCAGAGCGGAGTGGGCCGCGACGTCGGCTCCTACGCGCTGCGTGCGTACAGCGAACTGCAGTCGCTCGTCTGGCCCGGGTGAGGAGAACGGAGCGGGACGGGCAGGCGCCGCGAGGCCGCTCGCGGCGTCTGAAGACGGCCCGGAGTCCGAATAACGGACACCGACGGGAAAATTTTGAACCGCTACAAAACGGACATGGCTGCGGTTCCCGTAATCCGGATCTCAACTAATGGACCTTGCTGTTGCTTGGCAGGGACTGTTATTGACCTTCTATGTAGTGGCCACTCTGCTCAATTCACCTTCACAAGGAAGGTGTAGGCCCCGGAGTTCGATCATCCGGATACGAATACAGCAGCGCTTAACGTCCTGTTCATGGTTCAGGTAGACCCTCGGCCACCGGCCGGAGACACGGTAACGAGCGTCAATGGCGACGCATCGGGCGAAACCCGCAGCAAAGGCCTCAGCGGCAACTCCGTCGGCCTGCTGGGCAGCGCCGTCATCGGCGTGTCCACCGTCGGGCCCGTCTACTGCCTGACCTCCACCCTCGGCCCCACCGTGGGCGAGGTCGGCCTCCAGATGCCCGCGGTCTTCCTCGCGGGCTTCCTGCCGATGCTGCTGGTCGCCTTCGCGTACCGCGAGCTGAACAAGGCCGTCCCCGACTGCGGCACCTCCTTCACCTGGACGGTGAAGGCCTTCGGGCCCCGCGTCGGCTGGATGTGCGGCTGGGGCCTCGTGATCGCGACGATCATCGTGCTGTCGAACCTCGCCGGCGTCGCCACCTCGTTCTTCTATCTCCTCCTCGGCCAGCTCACCGGCAGCGACTCCATCGCCGCCCTGGACGGCAACAAACCCGTCCACGTCCTGACCTGCCTCGCCTTCGTCGCCATCGCCACCGCGATCAGCTACCGCGGCGTGACCACCACCAAAGGCATCCAGTACGCACTGGTCGGACTGCAGCTCGCCGTCCTGGTCGTGTTCGTCGCGATGGCCATCGGCAAGGCAAGGGCCGGCGACTTCCCCGGCTCCATCGACTTCCACTGGTCCTGGCTGAACCCCTTCGAGGTCAAGTCGTTCGCGTCCTTCACCGCCGGACTCTCCCTCTCGATCTTCATGTTCTGGGGCTGGGACACCTGCCTCACCGTGAACGAGGAGACCTCCGGCAGCGAGAAGACCCCCGGCCGCGCCGCCATGCTCGCCATGGTCGTCCTCATCGGCTCCTACCTGACCACCGCGGTGGCCGCGCAGATGTTCTCCGGCGTCGGCACCAAGGGCCTGGGCCTGGGCAACCCCGACACCTCGGACAACGTCTTCGCGACCCTCGCCGGACCGGTCATGGGCTCCGCCCTCGGCGTGCTGCTCTTCGTCGCCGTACTCGCCTCGGCCGCCGCCTCGCTGCAGACCACCTTCATCCCGGTCGCCCGCACGGTCCTGGCGATGTCCACGTACGAGGCGCTGCCGGCCTCCTTCGCCCGCATCCACCCGCGGTTCCAGTCGCCGGGCCGCGCCACCATCGCGGCCGGCGTCGCCACCGGCGCCTTCTACGCCGTGATGACCTTCCTCAGCGAGAACGTCCTCGTCGACACGATCTACGCGCTCGGCCTCATGATCTGCTTCTACTACGCGATCACGGCCTTCGCCTGCGCCTGGTACTTCCGCTCCGACCTGCGGAACTCCGTCCGCGACCTGATCTTCAAGGGCATCTTCCCGGCCCTCGGCGGACTGCTGCTGACCGGCGTCTTCGTGAAGACGCTCGTCGACATCTGGGACCCGGCCTACGGCACCGGCAGCTCCGTCCTCGGCATCGGCTCGGTCTTCGTCATCGGCGTCGGCCTGCTCGCACTCGGCCTGGTCCTCATGCTCGTCATGCAGCGCCGCAGCCCGGCCTTCTTCCGCGGCGAGGTCCTGACCCGGAACACACCGGCGCTGGTGGTGGAGGACTGAGGGAGGACTGAACTGAGGGTAGGGCCGGAGTCCGGGGGTTGGGGGTCGGGAGACGACCCGCGGGCCAGGGGGCGGGGCGAGGCGGGGTGTGAGGGGGGCTGAGGCTCCACGTACCTGGCTGTAGCTCCTCCCCGGGGGCCTCCCCCCCCCGCCCCCTCCCCACCCCCTCCTCCCCACCCCCTCAACGGCAGCTCTCTCCGCCCTCGCCCCGCCCCCGCCCCTCAAGCCCCGCCGGCGCCCCTCACCCCCGTCCCACGAATACAGGGTTGGTCAGGGCTGCCATCGGGCCCGGGAGGCCCGGTGTCGTCGCCGGGTGGCGGACCTCGGCGCGTATGTAGGCGGCGTTGTCGGCCGTGGTCCGCCAGGTGACCGTGCCGGAGCCGGACTCCGGCAGCGGTTCGGAGTACCGCAGGCCCTGGTCGGTGACGTACGAGACCGTGCAGCCGGGGGCGCCGCTCACCTCCAGCCGGGCGGTCACCGAGGACGTACCGGTCACCCGCAGCCGCTCGCCGATGCCGGCGTGCTCTCCGCGCTCCCCGGTGACGGTGAGGGAGAGACCGATCTTCGCGGACTCGGCGATCCAGACGCGGCCCGCCCGTATGCCGTCCTGAACGGCCTGCCGGGAGAGGTCGTCCGCGAGCACCACGGTCTGCGGGAGGCCCACCACGTCCGGGTCACGGTGGGCGTCGCTGTGGCCGACCGCGGGGAGCCACGCGCCGCGCCCCTGGGCGTGGGCGACCAGCGTGTTGTCCCACTCCGCGAGCGTGATCTCGTCGTCCGCGGTGTACGGGCCGTTCCACACCTCCACCGCGTCGGCCTCGTTCAGTCCGAACTTCCAGTTGCAGCCGATGCAGGTGGCGTGCGGGTGCGCGGGGATGACCAGGCCGCCCGCCCGGCGGACGGCACGGGCGAACTTCCCGAAGGCGTTGTCCCGGGCGCGGTACCGCCAGTCCACGAAGACGCCGGGGTCGGTGCCCATGGCCACCACGTGGCCGTTGCGCGTGGTGATCTCCTCGCCGGTGAGGATGAGGAGGTCGTCGCCCCACAGCCCCTCCCACGCGCCGTGGGCGGAGGTGGTGTTGTGCTCGGTGGTGGTGAGGAAGTCCAGGCCCGCCGCTCTGGCGAGGGCGGCGATCTCCGCCGGGGTGCGTCTGCCGTCGGAGTGGACGCTGTGGAGGTGGTTGTCGCCGCGGTACCACGCCCGGCCGCGGCCCTTGGCGCGCTCGGGCGGGTAGACCGGTTTTGGTGTCGTGCCGGCCGCGCCGTACCGCAGGGTGACGGTGATCTCGTAGTCCATGCCCTGGGGCGCGACGGTGTAGGGGCCGAGGGCGATGTGCCAGGTGCCGGGGCGGACCGGGCCGGGGAGGTAGCCGGGCGTCGCGGCGTCGGCGCGGAGGAAGAACTCGGCGCGTGCCCCGCCGGACCAGCCGCGGAAGCCGGCGCCGCCCAGCTCCGTGCCGCGCTGGTCGAAGATGCCGATGTCGCAGGCGTTGCCGTTGGTGCCGGCGGGGACGGTCGGCTTGTCGTACCGGTACGAGACGGCGATCTCGCGGACGCCGCGCGGGACTTCCACCGGGACGTACACGAAATCGGGCGCGCCGGTCGGGAGATGGCCGGAGACGGTCCGGGTCTCCTCGGCCGGTCCGTCCTCGGCGGATCCGTCCGTGCGCCCCTCGGCGCCTGCGAAGTTCACGGGGCCGAGCGTAAGCGCTCCGGTGGCGCCCGCGACGGCACCGAGTCTCAGGATGTCGCGCCGGTCCATCGCAGCTCCTCCGTCGGTTCTTCCGGGTCTCTCCCGCGTCGTGTGAAAACTGTTGTACGCGGGTGTGACACAGACGGAAAGGCCTGTGGATAACTCGGCGAAGGTGCGGCAACATGCGCTCACCACACCCCTGAACAGGACGGCTGACGCGGAGGCGACGCCATGCGGATCGCGACCACGATCTTCCTGACCGACGAGGCCATCCGGCCGGTGCGGCTGGCCGGCGAGCTGGAGCAGCGCGGGTTCGCCGGGCTGTATCTGCCCGAGCACACTCACATCCCGGCTTCCCGGGACACCCCGGCGCCGATGGGTGAGCCGCTGCCGCGCGAGTACGGCCGTACCCTCGACCCGTTCGTGGCGCTGGGCCAGGCGGCGGCCGTCACCGAGCGGCTGGCGCTGGGCACGGGCATCACGCTGGTCGCCCAGCACGACCCGATCGACCTGGCGAAGCAGGTGGCGACGCTGGACTTCCTCTCCGGCGGGCGGTTCACGCTGGGCGTCGGCTTCGGCTGGAACGTGGAGGAGGCCGCGGATCACGGTGTGGAGTGGCCGTCGCGGCGGGCGCTCACCAAGGACCGGATCGCGCTGATGCGTGCGCTGTGGGCGGACGAACCGACCGCGTACGACGGGGCTTTCGGGTCGGTGCGGGCGAGCCACGCCCACCCCAAGCCGGTGAAGGGCGCGCCGCGCATCCTGGTCGGCGGCGCGGCGGGGCCGAAGCTGTTCGCGCAGATCGCGGAGTACGCGGACGGCTGGCTGCCGATCGGCGGCGGGGGCCTTTCCGAGGCGGTGCCGGAACTGCGCCGGATGTGGACGGAGGCCGGCCGGGAGGGGGAGCCGGTGGTCGTCCCGTACGCGGTGCGGCCTTCGGCGGGGAAGCTGGCGCATTTTCAGGAGCTGGGCGTGGACGAGGTGGTGGTGCAGTTGCCGCCGGCGGGCGAGGGGGAGGTGCTGCGGACGCTCGACGCGTACGCGGAGCATCTGTGAGACGTGTGCGGTGGGCCGCGGGGGAGGCGCGCGCGGTGCTGTGCCGGTGAGGTGCGTGCGGCGCGGGGTGGCCGGGCGCCTGCCCGGACGGCACCCGGAGGGAACCTCCGGGTGGGGTGATCATTAGCACACAAAACGGCCTCGACGGCCCGCCGGTCGCCCCGTCGCCCGCTCGTATCCTCGGAGAATGACTTCCAGCCCGCAGGGATCCGAGCAGCCACCGCAGGGGGCCGAGCAGCCTCCGCAGGGAAACCGGCGCCCCGCGCCGACCGCGAACGCCATGCGCCGGGCACTGAAGCGCGCGCGGGACGGCGTGGCGCTGGACGTGGCCGAGGCGGCCGTGCTCCTCCAGGCGCGCGGCGACGACCTGGACGATCTGTGTGCCTCCGCCTCCCGGGTGCGGGACGCGGGGCTGGACGCCGCGGGCCGCCCCGGCGTCATCACGTACTCCAAGAGCGTCTTCATCCCGCTCACCCGTCTGTGCCGCGACAAGTGCCACTACTGCACCTTCGCCACCGTGCCCGGCAAGCTGCGCCGCGAGGGGCACGGGATGTTCATGTCCCCGGACGAGGTCCTGGACATCGCCCGCCGCGGTGCCGAAATGGGCTGCAAGGAAGCCCTGATCACTCTCGGGGACAAGCCGGAGGACCGCTGGCCCGAGGCGCGCGAGTGGCTGGAGGCCGAGGGGTACGACGACACGCTCGCCTACGTACGGGCGATGGCGATCCGCATCCTGGAGGAGACCGGGCTGCTGCCCCATCTGAACCCGGGCGTCATGTCCTGGACGGACTTCCAGCGGCTCAAGCCGGTCGCGCCCTCGATGGGCATGATGCTGGAGACCACTTCGGAGCGGCTGTGGAGCGAGCCCGGCAACCCGCACTACGGCTCGCCCGACAAGGAGCCCGCGGTGCGGCTGCGCGTCCTGGAGGACGCCGGGCGCAGCTCCGTGCCGTTCACCAGTGGCCTGCTGATCGGCATCGGGGAGACGTACGAGGAGCGGGCGGACTCGCTGTTCGCGCTGCGCCGGGTCTCCCGGGCGTACCACGGCGTCCAGGAGCTGATCATCCAGAACTTCCGCGCCAAGCCGGACACCGCGATGCGCGGCATGCCGGACGCGGTGCTGGACGAGCTGGTCGCCACCGTGGCGGTCGCGCGGCACATCATGGGCCCGTCGGGGTGTCTCCAGGCGCCGCCGAACCTCGTGGACGCGGAGTACGGGCGGCTCATCGGGGCCGGCATCGACGACTGGGGCGGGGTCTCGCCGCTCACCCCGGACCACGTCAACCCCGAGCGCCCCTGGCCCCAGATCGAGGAGCTGGCCGCGCGCTCCGCGGAGAGCGGCTTCGAGCTGAAGGAACGTCTCGCCGTCTACCCGGAGTTCGTGCTGCGCGGCGAGCCCTGGCTGGACCCGCGGCTGGTGCCGCACGTACGGGCGCTCGCCGACCCCGAGACGGGCCTCGCGCGCGAGGACGCGGTGGTCGAGGGGCACCCCTGGCAGGAGCCGGACGAGGAGTTCTCGCTGCACGGCTCGGGCCGTACGGACCTGCACCGCACCATCGACACCGAGGGCCGCACCGGTGACCGCCGGAACGACTTCGACGAGGTGTACGGCGACTGGGAGGCGCTCCGCGAGGCCGCGGCGCCCGGCATGGTGCCGCAGCGCATCGACACCGACGTACGGGCCGCACTGAAGCAGGCGGCCGAGGACCCCACGAAGCTCGGCGACGACGAGGCGCTGGCCCTGCTGCACGCCGACGGGCCGGCCCTGGACGCGCTCTGCGGCATCGCCGACGACCTGCGCAGGGCCACGGTGGGCGACGACGTCACGTACATCGTCACGCGCAACATCAACTTCACCAACGTCTGCTACACCGGCTGCCGGTTCTGCGCCTTCGCGCAGCGCCGTACGGACGCCGACGCGTACACGCTCTCCCTGGACCAGGTCGCCGACCGTGCCCAGCAGGCGTGGGAGGTGGGCGCGACCGAGGTGTGCATGCAGGGCGGCATCCACCCCGACCTGCCCGGCACCGCGTACTTCGACATCGCGCGTGCGGTGAAGGAGCGCGTCCCGGGGATGCACGTCCACGCGTACTCGCCCATGGAGGTCGTCAACGGCGCGACCCGTACGGGGATGTCCATCCGGGAGTGGCTGACCGCCGCCAAGGAGGCGGGGCTCGACTCGATCCCCGGTACGGCCGCCGAGATCCTCGACGACGAGGTGCGCTGGGTGCTGACCAAGGGCAAGCTGCCCACGGCCACCTGGATCGAGGTCGTCACGACCGCCCACGAACTGGGCATCCGCTCCTCCTCGACGATGATGTACGGGCACGTGGACCAGCCCCGGCACTGGCTCGGCCACCTCCGGCTGCTGGCCGACCTCCAGCGCTCGGCACGGGAGAAGGGCGTCGAGGGCTTCACGGAGTTCGTGACGCTGCCGTTCATCCACACCAACGCGCCGGTCTACCTGGCGGGCATCGCCCGTCCGGGGCCCACCTCGCGCGACAACCGTGCGGTGACCGCGATGGCGCGGCTGCTGCTGCACCCGTACATCCCCAACATCCAGACCAGCTGGGTCAAGCTCGGCACCCAGGGCGCGGCCGAAATGCTGCGCTCGGGCGCCAACGACCTGGGCGGCACGCTGATGGAGGAGACGATCTCCCGGATGGCGGGGTCCAGTTACGGCTCCTACCGCTCGGTGCGGGACCTGGTCGCCATCGCCGAGGAGGCGGGGCGTCCGGCCCGCGCCCGGACGACCACGTACGGGCCCGTGCCCGAGGAACGCCAGGAGGCGGCCAGGCGCTCCGACGGGCATCTGCCGGAGCTGCTGCCGGTGCTGGAGTAGCGGCGCCGGGCCGCCCGGCCACACCGGGCGGCCCGGCCGCCTCAGCCCTCGCCGCTGTGCTCCGTCTCGTGCTGGAGGATGCACTGCTGCCAGCGGGCCAGGGCCTCGGCCCGGTCGCCGCCGGCGTCCTCGGCCGCGGTGATGAGCGCGTCGGCCGCCATCGCCGCGAGCCGTACGGCGATGTGGCAGGTGTCGCGCTGCGGGAGCGGCCGCAGCAGCTCCACCGCCCCCTCGCTGTCTCCGGCCAGCGCGCACGCGACGACGGCCATGGTCGTGCGGTCCCACTCGTACTCGGACATGGACGGAGCATGCCCACGGCAGGGGCGGAGGATGACTGCTGTGCCCATATTGCACAGGTGAACGGAAAGTTCCGTTATCGATCAAAAGCCGCCTGATGGGTACCTCTTCGCATTCCCTTCCTGCCCGCTGGTGGCCGAATCTTTGTCTATTACAGTGCCCTGCGTCAGACGGGCGTCAAAGGGCGCCGGGCGCGGCAGCACGGTCCGGGAGGGCGCAGTGCCGGGAGGGACACAGTGAGCGCGAACGCCATCTGGGGCCGCGCCGAGCAGCAGGACTTCCGCAGCCGGGTACGCGGCTGCCTCCTGGGCGGAGCGATCGGCGACGCCCTCGGGGCCGGTGCCGCGGGAGCCTCCCTGGACGCCCTCCGCCAGGCGCACGGCGCCGAGGGGCTGACCGACTACGTGGCCGTCTTCGAACAGCGCGGCGCCGTCACGGACGCCACCCAGCTCACCCTCTTCACCGTCGACGGCCTCATACGGGCCCAGGTACGCCGCGACACCGGCGCCTGGCACCCGCCCACCGACCTGTACCGCGCGTACCGCCGCTGGGCCGTCACCCAGCACGACTGGGGCCCGGACGAGCGCCGCTCGGACGACGGCTGGCTGGCCCGCGAGGAGTGGCTGTACGCCCGCCGCGACCCGGCCCGCGACTGCCTCACCGGCCTCGGCGACCAGGTGATGGGCACCCTGGACGCGCCGCGCAACCCGCAGGCCGACGGTGGCGGCGCGGTGATGCGCTCGGCGCCCTTCGGGCTGCTGGTCGGCTGGGAACCCCAGCTGGTCTTCCAGCTCGCCGTGGAGTGCGCGGCGCAGACCCACGGCCACCCCACCGGCTATCTGGCGGCCGGCGCGTACGCCGTGGTCGTCCACTCCCTCGCCCGCGGCGAGGACCTCGACAGCGCCGTCCAGAAGGCGCTGGCGCACCTCGCGACCCGCCCCGGCCACGAGGACACCACCGACGCGCTCAAGCGGGCCCTGGGCGCCGTGCGGCAGGGCATGCCCACCGCCGCCCGGGTCGAGTCGCTGGGCGAGGCCGGGCACGCCGGCAGCGCCCTGGCCATCGCCGTGTACTGCGCGCTGGTCGCCGAGGACATCCGGCACGGGCTGCTCCTCGCCGTCAATCACGGCGGCCCCTCCGACATCACCGGGTCGCTCTGCGGCAACCTGCTCGGCACGCTGCACGGCGAGACGGCGCTGCCGCCGGTCTGGCTGGTCGAGCTGGAGGGCCGCGCCACCGTCCTCCAGCTCGCCGACGACTTCGCCATGGAGATGACCCAGGGCCCCGCCCTCCACGGCCCCGCCAACTCGGCCCCCGGCTGGCTGGCGCGGTACCCGAGGGCGTAGCCCCGCCCGCTTCACGGGCCGTGCGCGGGCCCGCCCTACGGGAGCGCATGGCGCAGGCCCCGTAGGACGGGCCCCGACGGCCCCACGGGGGCCGGCGTCACACAGGCTTCTCCTGGCCCTGCGGAGCGCCCTGCTCCGGGAGGGGCAGGACCGCGGCGCCTCCGGGGCCGTCGCCGTCCCCGTCGGAGTTGATCCGGGCCAGTACCGCGTCCCGCTCCGGGGTGTCCTCCGGCTTCACCAGCCCGATCAGCACGAAGAGCACGAGCGAGACGGCGACCGGCGAGACGATCTGGATCTGCAGCGAGACGCCCGTGATCCCGTAGTTCGTCAGCCAGAACGCGAACAGGCCCGCCGCCCAGGACGTCAGCGCCGCGACCGGCCCCGACCTGCGGAAGGCCGGCAGCATGCCCAGCAGGAACGGGATCGAGATGGGCCCGACCAGACCGGCCACCCACTTGATCACGACCGAGATGATGCCGGCGAAGGCCGGCGAGTTCACCTGCGTCGCGATCGCCATCGACAGCCCGAGGAAGGCCAGCGTCGACAGCCGCGCGGCCACCAGCCCCGCCCGGTGCGACCAGGCCCTGGCCTTCGCCGAGACGGCCGGCGCGATGTCCCGGGTGAACACCGCCGCGATGGCGTTGGCGTCCGAGGAGCACATCGCCATCGTGTGCGAGAAGAAGCCCACGATGACCAGCCCCAGCAGCCCGTGCGGCAGCAGATGCTCGGTCAGCAGCGCGTAGGAGTCCGACGCGTCCGGCTTCTGCGCCTTGACCAGCAGCGGCGCGACCCACATCGGGAAGAACAGCACCGCCGGCCAGACGAACCACAGCGCGGCCGACAACAGGGCCGAACGCCGCGCTTCCTGGGCGCTGCCGGTGGCCATGTAGCGCTGCGCCTGGTTCCACATGCCGCCGCTGTACTCGAAGGTCTTGATGAACAGGTAGGCGAGCAGGAAGGTCAGCGTGTACGGGCCCACGGTCGGCTGGGTGTGGGTGTCCGGCAGGTCGTCCCAGACGGTCCACAGGGCGCTGACGCCGCCGAGTTCGGCCAGCACGGTCACCAGCATGGCCACGCCCGCCAGCAGCTGGATGACGAACTGGCCCAGTTCGGTGAGCGCGTCCGCCCACAGCCCGCCGACCGTGCAGTAGACGGCCGTGACGGCACCGGTGATCAGGATGCCCTGGTTGAGCGACACCCCGGTGAACACGGACAGCAGGGTCGCGATCGCGGCCCACTTCGCACCCACGTCCACGATCTTCAGCAGCACCCCGGACCAGGCGAGCGCTTGCTGCGTGGACAGGTTGTAGCGGGATTTGAGGTATTCGAGCGGCGACGCGACATGCAGCCGGGAACGCAGCCTGTTGAGCCGGCCGGCGAACAGCCTGGCCCCGATGGCGATGCCGATCGCAATGGGGAAGGACCAGGTGACGTACGAGGTGATGCCGTACTGGTAGGCGATGCCCGCGTACCCGGTGAACATCACGGCGCTGTACCCGGACATGTGGTGCGAGATGCCGGACAGCCACCACGGCATCCGGCCGCCCGCGGTGAAGAAGTCGCTCACGTCGTCGACGCGTTTGTGCGACCACACGCCGATGCCGACCATGACGCCGAAGTATCCGATGAGCACAGCCCAGTCGAGACCGTTCATGCCCCCTCCAAGGGGTCCGCCTTGTGAACGTGCAAGAACGCAACAGCACTTCGCCTCGGCGGCGCCCCCGTGCGGGAGTGGGGACTTCCGGGATTGAACCGTCGGTACGGGAGCTGGTCAAGAGGGTTTGTAGGTCACGGATGTGAACTCGGGTCACCTAACCGAACGATTTTACTCTCTCTTGACCCCGCGCCTCGTTGTCGTGCGGGCGACGGCGACCGCACCATGAGCGGACGCTTCGCCAGGCTCCGCGCATGCGGCGGCACCACACGGGAGCGGGATCCCGTGCGGTGCGGAGAGGAGGTTGTTCGTACGGGGCGCCCTTGGGGCGCCCGGCCGGTCCGGCGCGCCCCGAAGCGCGTCACCGCATCAGCTCACCCGCGTTCACCAGCAGCGACTGGCCCGTGATGGCCCGTGCACGGTCGGACGCGAGGAAGACCGCCGCCTCGGCCACATCGCCGTCCGTGGCCAGCTCCGGCAGCGCCATGCGCTCCGCGAGCCGGTCCCGCACCGCCGCCTCCGGCACCCCTTCGGCCGTCGCGGTCATCCGTACGTACGCCTCGACCGGCGGGCCCCACATCCAGCCCGGCTGCACGGTGTTCACCCGGATCCGGTCCGGGCCCAGTTCCCGCGCCAGCGAGTACATCGCGGAGACCAGCGCCCCCTTGGACGCCGCGTACGCCGCCTGCCGCACCTGCGAGGGCGCGGCCACCGACGACTGGGTGCCGATCATCACGACCGAGCCGCCGCCACGCGCCCGCATCGACGGCAGGCAGGCCCGCGTCATCCGCAGCGTCCCGAACAGGTTGACGTCCACCACCCGCTGCCACTCGTCGAAGTCCGCGTCGCCCAGGCCGCCGAAGTGCCCGTCCAGCGCGGCCACGTGGACCACCGCGTCCACCCCGCCGAACCGTTCCTCGGCGAGCCCGGCGAGGGTCGTGCACTGCGCCTCGTCCCCGATGTCGGTCACCCGCCAGGCCGTCCACCCGCCCGCCGGATCGATGCGCTCGGCACACGCCGCGAGCCGCTCCTCCGTACGGGCGCCCAGCACGACGGAGGCCCCGTCCCGTACGCAGGCCTCCGCGACCCGGAACCCCAGCCCCGGCCCCACGCCCGACACGACCACGGTCTTGCCCTGCAGGAGCATGCGAATCCCCTCCGGTCCCGTGCTGACGGGTCGTCAGCGTAGGACCGGAGGGGACCGTCACGGAAGGGTGCTGCCAGTGGCGCCCTCCCCGGCACCGCCCGGTGCGTACCACCAGAACGCGGCCGCGCAGAGCGCTACCGGAGTCACCTCAACGGAGCGCCGCGCCCAGCCGCCGCAGCCCCTCCCGGATCTCCTCCGGAGAGTGCGTCACGAAGGACAGCCGCATCGCCCCCGCGTCGGCCGGCCCGGCGAAGAACGGCGCCCCCGGCACGTAGGCCACGTCGTGCTCGACCACCGACGGCAGCAGCTCCGTCGCGTCGTACCCGGCGGGCAGCTGCGCCCAGACGAACATCCCGCCCGCCGGCCGGTTCCAGCGCGACCCCTCCGGCAGCGCGTCCGCGAGCCCCGCCAGCAGTGCGTCCCGCCGCTCCCGGTAGGCGCCGCACACCCGCTCCAGGTGCCCGGCCAGGTCCGCATGGGTCAGGTAGTGCGCCGTCGCCGCCTGGTCGACCGTGGAGGTGTGCAGGTCCGCCGCCTGCTTGGCGATCACACAGGCGCGCCGCAGCACGGCCGGCGCCCGCAGCCAGCCCAGCCGCAGTCCGGGCGCCAGGATCTTCGAGAACGACCCGAGCAGCGCCGTACGGTCCTCGGCCCCCGGGAACGTCGCCACCCACGGCACCGCCTCGCCCTCGAAGCGCAGCTCGCCGTACGGGTCGTCCTCCACGATCCACATGCCGCGGCGCGCGGCGACCGAACCGATCGCGGCCCGGCGCTCGGCGGGCAGCGTGCGCCCGGACGGATTCTGGAACGTCGGCACGGTGTAGAGCAGCTTCGGCCGCTCCCGGGCCACGATCTCGTCCAGCGCCTCGGGGATCAGCCCGTCGTCGTCGCAGGGCACGGGCACGACCCGGGCGCCCGCGAACGAGAAGATCTGCAGGGCCGCGAGGTAGCACGGGTCCTCGACCACGACCGTGTCGCCCGGCTCCAGCAGCCCGGTCGACAACAGCGTCAGGCCCTGCTGCGAGCCGGTGGTGATCAGCACGTCGCCGGCGTCCGTGGGCAGACCGCGCCCGGTGGCCCGCTCGGCGACGATCCCGCGCAGCGCCGGGTCGCCCTCGGTGGTCGAGTACTGGAGCACCTGCCGTGGCCGGTCGGCCAGCACCCGCCCGAAGGCCTCGGCCATGCCGGCCGCGTCGAACAGCTCCGGCGCGGGCAGCCCGCCGGCGAACGAGATCACCTCGGGCCGGGCGGTCAGCGCCAGGATCTCCCGTACGGGCGAGGCCCCCGTCCGCGACGCCCGCCCGGCAAGCCCGGGAGGGGGCGCCGCGGCGGCGGGGGTGGATGCGGTGGCGGTTTCCGGCATGACGGCTGACTCCAATCACTCGTCCCGCGCCAACGCCGTTAACAGGCGTTAGCTGCAGAGGGCATGGAGCTTATGCAGGCGCCCGCCCGGCGTGCACGGCTTTCCACATCCTGGGCGCCCGCGGGCGGCGGCCCCCTCCCGCTCCGGTGCCGACGCACCCCTCCCCATCTGACGTTGCGTCAGCTACACCTGTCCCATGACCGAAGACACCAGGAGCGGAGCGTACGGGGAACTGGCCGCCGTCGGACCGTACGGAGTGCGCCCCGGGCACGCGCTGATCACCATGGTCGAGCCGCACCCCGGCCAGGAGCACGCCTACAACCGCTGGTACGAGGACGACCACTTCATCGCCGGCGCGATGGCCATGCCGTGGATCTTCGCGGGGCGCCGCTGGGTCGCCACCCGCGACCTGCAACTCCTGCGCTATCCGGACCCGTCGGCGGTGGCCCGCCCGGTCACGGCCGGCTGCTACCTGTCCACGTACTGGCTCACCGAGGGCCGCTACGACGACCATATGCGCTGGACGGTGGCCATCAACCGCCGCCTCAACCGCGACGGCCGGGTCCACCAGGCCCGTACCCACGTCTTCACGGCCTTCCAGGACCACGAGGCGACCGTGTACCGGGACGGCGCCGCCGGACCGCGCGACTTCCACGCCCTGGACCACCCGTACGCCGGGCTGGTCCTTCAGGTGATCGACGCGGCGGAGCCCGGACGGCGGGCCGAGCTGCTGGAGTGGCTGCGTACGCGACAGCTGCCGGCCCGGCTCGCGGGCTCACGGGCGGCGCTGGTCACGGCCTTCCGGCCGACGCCACTGCCGGCGGACCGGATGGCGTACGTGGAGCAGGTGGCGGGCGTGGACACCCGGCTGACACTGCTGTGGTTCCTGGAGGCGGACCCGCGGGACTGCTGGGCGGACACCTTCGAAGGGCTGGACACCGACGTGGCGGCATCCGGACTGGGGAGGGTGGAGCTGGTCGCGCCCTTCATCCCGACCGTGCCGGGGACGGACCGCTACGTGGATCAGCTGCGCTGACGGGCGGGGAGCTCACGCGGGAGGCGGGCCGGTGGTGGAGCGGGCCGAGCCCCCTCGGCCGGGACGGCGATCCAGTCGAGAGGGCTCGTTGCGGTGGTGCGGTGTGGTGCGGTGAAGCGATGAAATTGTGTGTGGTGCGGTCGTGCAGTGGTGCTGTGGTGCAGTGGTGCTCTTATGGAGTTGTGCGGTTGTGGAACGGTACGGGGAGGTGCTGAGGGGCAGTACGCGTGTGCAGGACGCGGACTTCTGAGAGGTGCGACGACGACCCGCTCAGGCCAGGTCGTACGTACCGGCGCCGACCTCGGCCACGAACGTGCTCCAGGCGGCGCTGTCGAACGTCAGGCGGGGACCGTCGGGGTCCTTGGAGTCGCGCACCGCGATGGCCTGGACGGCCGGCACTGCGACCTCGACGCAGGCTCCGTTGCCACCGGAGTACGAGGACTTCTGCCAGGAAAACGCGGAATTGGGCTGAATGGCCATGTTCACTCCGACTCACTCTGGGTTGCCGCGACTTGGCGCGGATTCGGTATGCATGACGCTACGCGCCAACATCACCGACGCCAGAGGTGTGTCACCCATTCGTATGGCATATTCCTTGATCTCTTTTCAGGGAAAGTGGAGCGGGTGTACCTTGCCCCACTCCCTTTCCGAAACCCGTCGTCCGGCTTTCCGGAGCCCGTCGCCCGGCCGTCGAGCAAGCGCCTTCCGGCCAGGTCGCAGCGGTGGGTGGCAGCCCGCGAGGGCGTCGGGGAGGCCCGGCTCAATCCGTGCTGTCGGCGTGCTGCTTGGCGGCCTCGGCGATGAACTCCCGGCTCTGGTCGGCGTTGAGGGCCTGCGCGCGCAGGTGCTCGTACATGATCGTGTACTTGTGCACGTCGTTGGTCTTCTCCAGGTACAGGTCGCTCGTGACGCCCTCGATGTACACCACGCTGGAGTCGGCCGCGTCGTCGAACTCCAGGATCGAGAACGTGCCGGACATCCCGGCGTGCGCCCCGGTGTCGTACGGCAGCACCTGCACCGTCACGTGCGGCAGCCTGCTCATCTCCACGAGGTGCTCCAGCTGCTCGCGCATGATGAGGTGGCTGCCGACGACGCGGCGCAGCGCGCTCTCGTCCAGCACGACCCACAGCCGCAGCGGGGTGTGCGGTTCACTGACCCGCTCCTGGCGCCGCATGCGCACCTGGATGCGCTTCTCCAGCTGGTCCGGGGCCAGTTCCGGGACGGTGCCGGGGATCACGGACTCCGCGTAACCGGGCGTCTGCAGCAGGCCGGGCACGAGCAGCGACTCGTACACCCGCAGCGAGGCGGCCTCCGTCTCCAGGCCGATGTAGACGCTGTACGGGATGTCGCCGAAGGCGTGCCACCAGCCCTGCTGGCGGGAGTCCTTCGCCATCTGCATCAGCGAATCGACGATGCGGTGATCCTCGACTTCGTACACGCCGCAGAGATCGCGGACGTCGCGCTGGCTGATGCTGCGACGGCCGTTCTCCAGCCTGCTGATCTTCGATTGCGAGACCAGCAGCCGCTCCGCGACCTCCTCCGCGGTCATGCCCTTGAGCTCCCGGAGCCTGCGCAGCTCCTGGCCCAACCGGCGACGCCTGACGGTCGGATTCACATTGGACGCCACGGGACGTGCACCTCCGGCTCCGGACTGCTGTTTTTTCCTGTTCAGCAGATTGCCACCACCGGTCGGCGCCGCGCTGGGAAATGGCCGGACAAGGTAGGTGCGGGTACGAGAGGCGCTACGCGATGCGGCGGGCCGGACCCCGCCACTGCGACGTACGGGCGGATACCGGGAGCGCGTACGGACGCGTCGCGGCCCCCGGTGAGCGGTGCGCGAATCCGTACGCGGCGCGGGGCCCGTCTGCGCGGGCGTGCGGCCCGGCCAGGGGCGCTCAGGCCCGGTCCGGGCGCCGGGCTCCGGAACGGCCCCGTCCGGCCCTCTCCGGTCCCGTCCCGGCCCTGTCCGGTCGCGTCCGGCCCCGGACATGCACGCGGGGTGGCGGGTCCGCCGTCGTCCGGAACGGCAGGCCCGCCACCCCGCGCTTGCTGCGGCTCCCGAACGGGACCTGGGGACGGTGCTGTCGGTGCTGGTGTCGGTACTGGTGCTGCGGTGTGTGCCGGGTACTGCGTCGCCGGCTGTTCCGCCGCCGGGTACTCCGCGGGTACTCCGCGTTGGCGGGCGGTTCGTCGCCGGGCGCTACTTTGCCGATGGTGTCGGTGTGGGTGAGGGGTGCTGCGTGGTTGCTGCCGCGGACGGGGGTTCCCGCTCGGGCGGCCGTCGCGCGCTGCTGCCGCGCGATCACCGCTCGTGCCGGTGCCGCCCTGGGGTCGGCGGCGTCCTGCCGATGTCCGTCCTGCTGCTGTCCGTCCTGCGAACTGCGCCGGAACGCGTCCGGCCGGCCCGTCCGTCCGGGCCCGTCGTACGGATCCTGCGCTGCCGAGTCCTGTCCGTCCTGCTCCTGCTCGTCCGGCTAACGGGCGCCGACGCGGGCCATGCTGCCCCGCCGCGGCTGCACCGGAACGCCGCCCGGCGTCCCGTCCGTCGCCCGGGCTGCGGGCTGCCGGCCGCCGGCTCCGGGGGCGGGCCCCGCTGCCGGTGCGCGCCTCGGCTGCGCCGCGACGCCGTTCTGCACGTCCATGACGGCGTGCGCGACCAGCCCGCCCATGGGGTCGTGCCGGATGAGGTCCCGGAGGCGGGAGCGCGACGAGCGCCCTTCGTTCCCGGGGTAGAGATGCTTGCCGAGACCGACCGCGTGGGCCAGTGCGGCGAGCGCCGCGGTCCGCGGGTCCGGGGGTACGCCGGTGCGGATCGCGTTGTCCAGCCGGGCCCTGATTTCCCGGCTGATGGCCGTGTCCGTCGCCTGGTAGCGAGTCGTCGGCAGCACCCCGCACATCTGACCCGCCACGGCATGCACCATGCCGCACCGCTCCAGATGCGTGAGGTAGGTCTGGCGCAGCCCCAGCCGGGGCCCGCCGATCCAGTGGACCGCGCGTACCGGGCTGCCGCGGCGTCGCAACAACTCGAGTGCGGAGTCCAGTGTCGGATCTCCAGTCGGCCGTGGCAGTACCACGGCGATACGATCCCCGTCAGGGGCTATCCGTCCTGCCAGAGCCAGCTCCACTAGCTGGGCCCCGGCCAGACCGAGGTCGAGCGACTGCGGCTGCGCTGTGGTTCCCGTGGCCGGGTCCAAAGCGAGCAGCAGAAGCTCCTCCGGAATTGTTCTGCGGCTCCTGCCCATCCATGCCTCCCCGCGTGGATGAATGACAGGGTGACCCCTCTCACATTCATCTGTCGAGAGTGCGTGGGTGATTCGGTAGGGAACCGGTAGGTATGTCGTTCTCGTCTACTGCGTGGGTGACAGCCTCCGAGAGCAGGACGCGGGCCCGGGACCGCGCGGCGGCGCAGCCGCGCTTCTCGCACACAGGACACTTGGCAACACTGGGCACAGCAGTAGCGCGACATACGAAGGAGACACCGGTGGCGGGCGAGTCCCCCGACAAGTCGGAGCAGAAGCAGTCGTCGGGGGAGACGGCGGGGAGCGAACGCGATCCGCGGCTCGCGGTCTTCCGCGATGCGCCGACGGATACGGAGACGGAGACGTCGGCGGAGCCGGATTCGGTTGCACCGGACACAGACCGGGACGGCGCGGAGCCGGAGGCCCCGAAGGCGGCGGATCCGGAGGCCCCGAAGGCGGACGCTTCGGCGGCGGACGACGCGACGGCGGACGACGCGATGTCGGGCGGCGAGAAGGCCGGCGGTGGGAAGGCCGCCGGCACGAAGGCCGCAGGCGGGAAGCGGGACGCGGGGGCGGCGTCGGACGCCGAGGAGTCGGACGCGGAGAAGGTGACTTCGGGGAAGCCGGGGGGCGCAGCCGCGGCCTTGGGGGAGCCGGACGCGGAGACGGCGGGCCCCGAGGGGGCTGATGCCGAGCAGCGCGCGCCCGAGAAGGGCGACGCCCGGCTCAAGGCGGCGGTGGCCGCCTGGGTGGCGGGCAAGGGCGCCCAGGAGGACGAGGCGGGCGCAGAGGGCGCGGAGACGGCGGAGGCGCGCGACGGAGCCTCTGAAGGCCCCTCCGGCGCCGAGAGGGTCCCTGCGGGCGACGTCGCCGGGGCCACTGACTCCGAGGCCGACGACGCGGCGAAGGACGCTGTGAAGGGTGGCGAGGACGCCGAGTCCGGGCTGCCCGTACGGAAGCCGGGCGCCAAGGGCAAGCAGGGCGCCGATCAGGTGGACCAGCCGACGGCGGTTTTCGGCACGCTGGCCCCGAAGTCGCCCCCGGCCGACGAGGCGACCCGAGTGTTTGCTGCCGTGAATCCGAAGGGCGTCAAGAAGGGCACCGGCAAGGACGCCGCGAAGGACGACAAGGGCGCCGCGAAGGACGACAAGGGCGCCGCGAAGGACTCCGAGGGCGACAAGGGCGGCAAGGGCACGAAGGACGCCAAGAAGGACGCCGAGGCCCGTAAGGCGACGGCGGCGGCCATCCCGAAGCGCTCCGATGCCGCGAAGAAGGCCGCGGCCGGCACCCCGGACGCGGACAAGGACGCCGCCGAGAAGGCTGACGTCCCCAAGGGCGCCAAGCCCGCCGCAGAGCTGGAGTCGGACGGCAAGACCACCGCCTCCCCCGAGAAGGCGGCCGACGACAAGGCCGACGGCAAGAAGGCAGCCGAAGGCGAGAAGCCGGCGGCTGACAAGAAGCCGGCGGAAGACAAGAAGTCGGCTGACGACAAAAAGGCGGCCGAAGCCGATAAGAAGTCGACCGATAAGTCGACCGACAAGAAGCTGGCCGAAGCCGACAAGAGCAAGAAGTCGGCCGAAGCCGACAAGAGCAAGAAGTCGGCCGAAGCCGATAAGAACGCTGACGCCGCGGTCGGCAAGGGCGAAAAGAAGGAAGCCGAGCGGGACTCGGAGCGGACCAGCCAGTTCGTCGCGCTGAAGTCGACGGACGAGCGGCCGGTCAAGTCGCCGAAGCCCGTGGTCAAGCCCACCGGCAAGCCCGGCGCCGCCGCGGACGCTCCCAAGGACAAGGCCCCGGCGGAAGCCGCCAAGGCGCAGGGCGACCCGGCCGCGACCGCCGCGATGCCGGCCGCCGTGCCCCCGGCCGGCCCCCAGCCGCCGGCCGCCCAGTCGTCGCCCGCCGCCCCCGAAGCGGGGCCCGGCGCGCTGCCCGAGTCCGAGCGTACGAAGCAGCAGCCGCTGCCCCCGCTCGACCTGCTGGCGCAGCTCACCAACACTCCGCCGCCGCCGGAGACCCCGATCCGCACGATCGTGCGGCGGTTCAAGATCTGGACCCCGCTGGCCCTGCTGCTCCTGCTCGTCTTCGTGATCGTGCAGGCCGTGCGCCCGCTCCCCGACCCGGGCCTCACGCTGACCTCGGACGCCACGTACTCCTTCGACGGCAGCAAGCCGTCGATGCCCTGGCCGTCCGAGGGCCAGGCGTACGTCGACGTCTCCGGGCTCGGCCCGATCGGCTCGTACGGCGATCAGAAGCCGGTGCCGATCGGCAGCGTCGCCAAGACGATGACCGCGTACATCATCATGCGCGACCATCCGCTGAAGCCCGGTAAGCCGGGGAAGAAGATCCGGATCGACAAGCAGGCCGAGGAGGACGGCAAGAAGGGCGCCGGGCACGGCGACGAGTCGGTGCTCGACACCGTCAAGGAAGGCGACACGATCACGCAGAAGGACGCGCTGTCCGCTGTCATGATCCCGTCCGCCAACAACATCGCTCGCCTGCTGGCCCGTTGGGACGCCGGTTCCCAGGAGGCGTTCGTCAAGAAGATGAACGCCACCGCCAAGGAACTCGGCATGAAGAACACCACGTACACCGACCCCAGCGGTCTGATCGAGACCACCGTCAGTACCGCCGAGGACCAGGTGAAGCTGGGCAAGAAGGCGATGGAGATGCCGGCGCTGGTCGACATCACCAAGCTGCCGTCGTGGACGGACCCGTCCGGCAAGCAGTGGCGCAACTACAACACCCTGCCGCCGTACAACAACGCGATCGGCCTCAAGACCGGCTCCACCTCGAAGGCGGGCGGCAACCTGCTCTTCGCGGGCCGTCAGCAGGTCGGTGACACGACGCAGCTGATCGTCGGCGCGGTGCTCGGCCAGCACCGAACGCCGATCATCGACACCGCCAACGCCGTCAGCAAGGGACTGCTCACCACGACGCAGGGCGCGCTGGAGGACCGTACGGTCCTGAAGAAGGGCGATGTCGTCGGCGTGGTCGACGACGGGCTCGGCGGTACCACGCCGGTCGTGGTGACCGAGGACGTCAAGGCGGTCGGCTGGAACGGCCTGACGGTGAAGCTGGGGCTGTCGGACAACGGAAAGACCATCCCGCACGAGGCGAAGGCGGGGACGAAGGTCGGCGTCCTGACGGCGGGCAGCGGGCCCGGCCAGGTGAAGGTGCCCGTGGAACTCCAGAAGAGCCTGGCCGAACCGACCTTCGGCGCCAAGCTCACCCGCGTGAGCTGACGGGTCGGAACCGGCCGGGAGGGGCCGCTCGCACCAGCTGCGAGCGGCCCCTCCCGCGTTCGGGGACGTTCGAGAGGGACGGGTGATTCATCCCGGTACGGCCGCCGGGCGGTAATGTGAAGCGGCGCTGCCGGGCCCGAAGGCTCTTCCGGGGCACGCAAGTCCGGTCCCCGGGGCGCGAGTCCCGGCCCCCTCACTCAGGTCGCTAAAGCTACTAAGGCCGCCAAGGCCACTCAGGAGCCCGTCATCGGTACCGCGTTGAACGCCCGGCCGGCCGCGGGCCTCCCGCGTGCCGAAGCGGCGCCCTGGGCGAGGATCGTGGCGGCTCCGTGTGCGCTGGCGCTCGTGCTCGGGCTGTGGGGCATCCGCCGCGGCGGCAGCATCTGGCGGGACGAGGCCGTCACGTACGACATGGCCCACCGCAGCCTCCCCGACCTGTGGCACGCGTTGCAGCACGCCGATGCCGTACACGGTCTCTACTACCTCTTCATGCACGGCCTGTTCGCCGTGTTCGGCGGCGGCGTGACGACCCTGCGACTGCCGTCCGCGCTGGCGATGACCGCGGCGGCGGCCGGGGTCGCGCTCCTGGGGGCGCGGGTGGCCGGGCGTCGCGCCGGTGTCGCGGCGGGTCTGGTCTTCCCGGTGCTGCCGCTGGTTCAGGAGTACGGGCAGGAGGGCCGGTCGTACGCGCTCGTCTGCGCGCTGGTCACGTGGTCCACATACCTCCTCGTCCGCGCGCTCGACGCGAGTGCTGTCGTGGGGCCCGTCGCCGCTTCGTGGCTCGGGCTGTTCCGCGTGCCCGGGGCCGCGCGGCGCCGGTGGGCGGGGTACGCGGTCGTGACGCTCGCCGCCTGTCTGCTGCACGAGTTCGCGATGCTGGTGCTCGCGGCACACGGCGTGACGGTCGTACTGGCCGGCGTACCGAGCGCCGCGCGCGCCGCTGTCCGCCGCACCTGGCTCGTCTCCGGCGGCGTGGTGGCCGTCGGGCTCGCGCCGCTCGCGCTGTTCAGTGCGGGGCAGTCGGCTCAGCTCAGCTGGATCCTGTGGCCCGACCCCGTGCAGCTAGTGACCTTCGCGGTGCTGGCGGTCGTGGGCGTGCTCTGCGCGCGCGTACCGGTACGGACCCGTGGGCCGGTCCGGCTGCGGCCGCTCGCCGTCCCGCTGCTGATCGTCCCGCAGGCAGCGCTGATGCTGCTCTCGCATCTCAAGCCGGTGTACGTCGACCGCTACGTCCTGTACTACGTCGTCGGCTTCGCCCTCCTGGCGGGCGCCGCCCTTGACCGGGCGCTCCGGCCACTGACGGGCGACGGCGCGGGGGACGGAACCGAAGACGGCATGGGGTACGGAACCGAGAACAGCGAGGGGTACGGGACCGAGGACAGCGTCGGGGGCGGCACGGAGACCGGCGCGGGCGACGGAGCGGGGAACGGAACCGAGGACGCAGCGGGGAACGGTGTGGGGGCCGCCGCGGGTGGCGGCGTGGAGGGCAGTGCGGAGGACAGCGCGGAGGTCGACCGGGCGGTGCGGGTGCGCCGGCGGACGGTATGGGCGCTCGTTGCCGTACTGGCCGGGCTGCTGCCTGTCTCCGTCCACCTGCGCGACCCGGCGAGCCGCAAGGACGACGCCACCGCCGTCGTCCGGGCCGTGCGGGAGGTGGCGAAGCCCGGCGACGGGCTGCTCTTCATGCCGGCCCGGCGGCGGGTGTGGACGCTGTCCGAGCCGGAGCAGTTCCGCGGCCTGACCGACCTGGCGCTGTCCCGGTCACCAGCGGCCTCCGGATCCCTGTACGGCACGGAGGTGTCCGCCGACCGCATCGAGGCCCGGATGCGCGCCGACGAGCGCATCGTCGTGCTCGGCGACCCCCGTGGCGAGCCGGAGGACGAGAACTCCCGGGAGATCACCAAGCGCACGGTCCTCCGCGACGCCTTCGAGCGCTGCACCAGCCGCGACGTCACCGGCGCCCGCGTCTCGGTCTACGCCCGCCCGGGCCACTGCGACGACTGACGCCCCCGGCCCGCCTCATCGACGAGGCGGCTCTTGCAGGACGGCTCCTCCAAGGCGACCCCTCCAAGGGCGGCTCACCCAAGAGCGACTCACCAAGGGCGACTCATCAAGGACGGCCTCGCCTCCCAGGGCAGCCCCCAAAGCGACTCACCCAAGGGCGGCCTCCTGAGGCGACTCATCCATAGGCGCCCTCACGGTCCTCTTCCGCCGGCGGCTCTTCCATGTCCCAGTCCCAGTCGGCCTCCGGGGCGGCGGACCGCCCGGCGCCCGCCGCAGCCGTGCCTGAGGAAGCCGCCCCCGGACCGCCGGCGGCGCGACCGCCACCTGACCGGGCGCTGCCGGCCCGACCACTGTCGGCCGGCCCCGCGGCGCTCGCCCCCTCGGCGCTCGCATCCGTGGTGTTCGGCCCGTCGGCCAGCACCTCCAGGATGGCCTCGCCGTACTTCGCGAGCTTGTTCTCGCCGACGCCGTTGACCGTGCCCAGCTCGGCGACGGTGGACGGCCGGGCCGTGGCGATCTCGCGGAGCGTGGCGTCGTGGAAGATCACGTACGCCGGGACGCCCTGCTCCTTCGCGGTCTGCCCGCGCCAGGCCCGCAGCGCCTCGAAGACCGGCACCAGCTCCGGCGGCAGGTCCACCGGCGCCCGCTTGCCCTTCGCGGTCTTCGTGCGCGCCGCGCGCGCGGGCTTCTCCGGCTCCCGCCGCATCGGGACCTGGCGCTCGCCGCGCAGCACCTCGCCGCTCGTCCCGGTGAGCACCAGCGTGCCGTAGTCGCCCTCGACCGCCAGCAGCTGCTGTGCCAGCAACTGCCGTACGACGCCTCGCCAGTCCGCCTCCCGCAGGTCGGCGCCGATCCCGAACACGCTGAGCGCGTCATGGTCGAACTGGATGACCTTGGCGGTCTTGCGGCCCATCAGGATGTCGACGATCTGGCCCGTGCCGAACTTCTGCCCGCGCTCGCGCTGCAGCCGGACGACCGTGGAGAGCAGCTTCTGGGCGGGCACCGTGCCGTCCCAGGACTGCGGCGGCGCCAGGCACGTGTCGCAGTTGCCGCACGGCTTGCTCTCCTGGCCGAAGTAGGCGAGCAGCCGCACTCGACGGCACTCCACGGTCTCGCACAGCGCGAGCATCGCGTCGAGGTGGGACGCCAGCCGCCGCCGGTGCGCCTCGTCGCCCTCCGAACCGTCGATCATCTTCCGCTGCTGGACCACGTCCTGCAGGCCGTAGGCCAGCCAGGCCGTGGACGGCAGGCCGTCCCGCCCGGCGCGGCCGGTCTCCTGGTAGTACCCCTCCACCGACTTGGGCAGGTCCAGGTGCGCCACGAAGCGCACGTCCGGCTTGTCGATGCCCATGCCGAACGCGATCGTCGCGACGACCACGAGGCCGTCCTCGCGGAGGAAGCGCGACTGGTGGCGCGCGCGGACCTGCGCGTCCAGCCCTGCGTGGTACGGCACCGCTTCGATGCCGTTCTGCACCAGGAACTGGGCGGTCTTCTCCACCGAGGCGCGGGAGAGGCAGTACACGATGCCGGCGTCCCCGGCGTGCTCCGTGCGCAACAGCTCCAGCAGCTGCTTCTTCGGCTCGCTCTTGGCCGCGATGCGGTACTGGATGTTGGGCCGGTCGAAGCTGGCCACGAAGTGCCGGGCCTGCTCCATGCGCAGCCGGGAGGTGATCTCGGTGTGGGTGGCCTCGGTGGCCGTGGCGGTGAGCGCGATCCGCGGCACGTCCGGCCAGCGCTCGTGCAGCATCGACAGGGCGAGGTAGTCGGGGCGGAAGTCGTGGCCCCACTGGGCGACGCAGTGCGCCTCGTCGATGGCGAAGAGGGAGATCTTCCCGCGCTCCAGCAGGCCGAGGGTCTGCTCCACGCGCAGCCGCTCGGGCGCGAGGTAGAGGAGGTCCAGCTCGCCGGCGAGGAACTCCGCCTCGACCAGGCGGCGCTCCTCCAGGTCCTGCGTGGAATTGAGGAACCCCGCGCGGACGCCGACCGCCCGCAGCGCGTCGACCTGGTCCTGCATCAGCGCGATCAGCGGAGAGATGACGACGCCCGTGCCGGGGCGCACGAGCGAGGGGATCTGGTAGCAGAGCGACTTGCCGCCGCCGGTCGGCATGAGCACGACCGCGTCGCCGCCGCCGATGACATGATCGACGATCTCCTGCTGACTGCCGCGGAACGCGTCGTAGCCGAAGACCCGGTGCAGGACCTCCAGCGCCTCACCGCCCGGCGCCCCACCGGTCCGCGCACCCTCGCCTCCGCCCGGGCCGGCGCCTGCGCCCGCGACCCCCGGAGCTTCGTCCAGTCCACCGTCCACGTCGTTCATGTCTGGCAGCTTACGAGCCATGACCACCCCGCCGCTGAGCCTGTGGACAACTCCCGCCGAGCACGCCGGGTGTTGGCCAAAGCCTCGTGAGCGAGGTCATAACCGGCCCCCGCCGCCGCTCCCCGGGCGAGCCGAGGCGCGCGCACGTCACGGTCACGGAACGCTGTCGCCCGACGCACACGCGGTGGCCTCCCGGTCGCGATTCAGGTGCGGACCGTGTCCCGGTACCGCCACTCGTGGCGCAACGCGCACAGGGCGACGCGGTACGGCCCCCCGCGCCGTACCCCGCCGCCCCGTGTGTCCGCGGTGTCAGTGCCGCGGGTGGCGGGTGGCCCACTTGCGGTGCACCACCGTGTAGACGGTCAGCAGGCCGAAGGTCGACAGCTGCATCAGACCCGAGAGGCCGGTGGCCGCGTCGACCGGAAGGAGGTAGATCATCGGGAGCCTGACGACGGCCTCGGCCAGCATGCCGATGCCCCAGACGCAGGTCATGACCGTGAGCGTGCGCCGGAACGCCGGCTCCGTGGCCCAGCGCCGTTCCAGGTCGGCGAGCGCGCGCTGCGTGCGTCCCTGGGTGCGCCGCACGACCGCGTAGATCATCGGGCGCCCGGCCACCGCCGTACCCAGGAAGATCAGCCCGGCCAGGCCGGTCGGCACCGAGTCCTTGGCCAGGACGAAGCGCGCGTCACCGCTCACGAAGGACAGCAGCAGGCCGACGCCCCACACGGAGAGCATGAACGCCGCGAACACGTCGAAGCGGCGGGGGAGGACCGCCACGTAGACCACCCGGAGCGCGGCGGCGACCGTGGCGCCCAGCATCGAGGGGTACACGCCGACGCCGCACGCCCGCAGGAGGTAGTACACGGCGATCGACAGGCCGACGTCCCAGAAGAGCGTGGAGAACATGTCCCCGAGACCGCTCCACCATCGCTCGCCCCCACGTGCGGCGGTCGTGGTCTCCTCCACGGGCGCGCCCGTCGCCGCCCCTGTGGAGGTGACGGCCGCCGCTCCCGATGCCGGCTGCGGCCGCTCGCCGGGTTCTTCGGGTCGCTCCGCTGCCGTGTTCGGATCCATGGTCTTCGCCCCCGTGTGCACTGTTCCGTCTCCTCGCTGCCTGTCGTGGTGAAGGGAGGTGTTCATCGTCCGGCTCCGTTCCCGAGGCCGCCGTCGGGCCCGTCATCGTCGGCGATCCAGGAGCCGTGGAAGCCCGCGGGGACCGCGCGGGGCAGCCGGATCGAGGCGACCGGGGCCGCCGTGACGTCGGTGGCGTCCAGGACGAGCAGTTCCGAGGCGGCCCCCGAGCGGTCGGTGACGATCGTCAGGAGCCAGCCCTCGTCCTCGGCGCGCGCGTTCCGGGCAGGGACGAACACCGCCTCGCCGGCCGCCCGGTCCGGGCCGACGTCGTGCGTGTGCCGCTCCCCGGTGGTCACGTCGTACCGCACCACCGCGCCGCTCGGCGCGTCCGAAGCCAGGTACAGATACCGGTGGGCGCGCCCCACGTGCCCGGCGTGCAGCGTCGGGAACTCGACCGCGAGATCGTCCAGCGCAGCCTCGCCGACCGTTCCGGCCGCCGGGTCGAGCGTCCACCGGTACAGCACCGGCCCCGCCGTCCCGGAGGCGCCCGGCGGGCCCGTCCCGGGGGCAGGGGGCGTCTGGCCGGCGCCTTCGCCGCCGATCGCCGCCCACAGGCCGTTGAACGTGGCGCGGTCGTACCGCACGGCGTCCAGCACGATCCGCCCCGCCGCGTCCTCCCGGGCGTTTCCGACGTGGAACACGTAGCAGGGCTCGATGTCGAACCACCGCACCGGGCCTTCGCCGGACCGCTCCATCACGCCCAGCCGGGCGCCGTACGCGTCGTTCCAGCGCAGTGGCATGCCGTTGCCGCGCAGCGCCGCGTCGAAGGTGACGGGCAGGTCGAGCCAGAGCACGTACCGCTCGGTGAGCGCGAAGTCGTGCATCATCGTCGGCGCCGGAACGTCGATCACGCGGCTGTGCTCCAGCTCCCCGGAGGCCGACATCCGGTGGTACGTGACATACGGGGGCGTCGGCGCGTACCCGAAGAAGTGCAGCTCTCCGGTGGCCGGGTCCTCCTTGGGGTGCGCCGTCATGGCGGTGCGCAGCCGGCCCCCGAAGTCCTCCGGCCCGAGCGTGTCGAGGTCGGGCGTCACCCGGTGCGGCAGGCCGCTCTCGCACAGGGCGAGCAGCCTGCCGCCGTGCTCGATGACGTGCGTGTTGGCCGGGTTGGTCGCCAGGTCGCGAGTGCCGTCGGGGCGGGTGGCCGGGATGCCGGCGAGGTGGGTGGTGCGCACCCAGCGGTTCCGGTACCACTCGGCGCGGCCGTCGGCGATCCGTATGCCGTGCAGCATTCCGTGCCCGAGGAACCAGTGCCCGCCGCCCCTCTCGGGCAGTGGGTTCGGGCCGTTGCGGAGGTAGCGGCCGCGCAGCTCCGGGGGCAGCGTGCCGCTCACCGGAAGGTCGTACGCGTCGATCTCGTCCGGTACGGGCGTGAGATGGCCCGACAGGGTCAGCGGGCGGGCCTCCGTACCCGAAGGTGCGCTCTTCGCCCCGTGTTCGGCGGTGCCGGATATCCGTGTCGTCCTGTCGGTCATCGCGTCGTTCATCCCCCTGGGCAGTCCCTCCGTGCGCGTGCCATCCGTGGCCGTCGTCGCCTTCCGGCGCGTACCGCTGGATGTCGCCGCCTGCACTCAACTTCGACATGTAGAAAATGACACGTTGGCTAGCACGTGTCAACTTCTATATGTCGCTGGGCTAGGATGATCGTGGCAAGGAGAAGGGCGGAGAGACGCGATGTCGCTGCGGTACGCACTGCTGGGGCTGCTGGCCGATGAGGCGGGCAGCGGGTACGAGCTGACCAAGAAGTTCGAGCGGAGCCTGGACCGCTACGCCTGGCACGCCAAGCACAACCAGGTCTACCAAGAGCTCAACAGGCTGGCCGCCGACGGTCTCGCCGAGGTCGTCGAGGAGGGCGCGCGCGGCCGCAAGACGTACGCGATCACCGAGGCGGGCCGTGCGGACCTGCGGCAGTGGCTGCTGAACCCGCCCCGCACCCCTGTGGTCCGCAACGAGTTCGTGCTGCGGCTCTTCCTTCTCTCCGCGCTCGACCCGAAGGAGGCGCGCAGCGTGCTCGCGGACTACGCCGCGTCGGTCCAGCGCGACCTCGATGCCCTGACCGCGCTCGTCGAGTCCGGTGGCTTCGATGTGCACGACGGCGTCCTGCCCGACCCGCTCGCCTTCGGGCACCTGGCCGCCGGCTTCGGCCTCCACATGCTCCCCGCGTCCCGCGACTGGGCCCGGTGGGCCATCACGCAGATCGACAACCAGGAGGGCGAGCACGCCGGTCAGGGGGGCGAGCACGCCGGTCAGGGGGGCGCGGGTGGCCCGGCGGAGGGTGGCGGCGCGGGGGAGGGCGGCGGCGCGGCGGACGAGGCGCCCGGTGCCTGAGCGTCAATGTGGTTCGCGCGGCGCCTGAGCGTCAACACCGTTAGCGCGGCGGCGGCGCCTGAGCGCCATCATCGTTCGCCTTCCTGTCGTCGTCGCCCAGCGCAAGAGGTGCCAGGGCGTACGGCCCTGGGTGTGTGAGGGCGTACGGCGGCCTGTGACCGGCCGGCGCCCACGAGGGCCAAGACCCGCCGGGGGAGCGCCAGGAAGAGCCCTGAAAGCGGTCCCTGGCGTCCGCGGTGCCTAGCGGCGGGTCGCGAGCAGGATCGTCCACCACGGCCCCTCCCGGCCGCCGCCGGTGACGCCCACGCCGGCGTGCTCGTACGCGCACGTGAGCAGGGTCCGCCGGTGCCCGGGGCTGCGCATCCACTCCCGTACGACCGTGGCCGCATCGGGCTGTCCCTGGGCCAGGTCCTCGCCGACGCGGCTCCAGCGGTACCCCGCTGCCGCGAGCCGGCTGCCCGGCCGGCGCCCGCCCGGGCCGCTGTGTGTGAGGGTCTCCGTGCGGGCCATGTGCGCGCTCTGTCGTTGCGCCGCCCGCGTCAGCGCGGGGTGCTCGCGTACCGGGCGGCAGCCGGCCTGCGCGCGCCGGTCGTTGACGAGCCGCAGGACGGCAGACGGCGAACGGCCGCGGTCCGGAAGGGACATGCGGTCCGCGGTTGCCGCGTGCCCGGTGCGGTCCGCGGTGCCGGCCGGGTACGGGGCAGCGTCGGCCGGGTACGAAAAGGGCGCACCGGCAGCCGCCGTTGCGGTCATTGCCAGCAACAGCACCGCGAGGGGCAGTACCCGTTCGCGCCGCGAGATGTTTCCTCGCCCTTCCGGCCGCCCGACCATTCGCTGCCGCTCCCGCCCGTACGCGTTACCGTCCTATTCGCCTCACAGCCTCACTCGTCGGCGCGGACTTCGCCACCGGACACACACGGAAACGGTCAGCGGGTGAATTCCTGTGCTTTCACGAAAAGCGACTTTCGGCTGCTGGGGCATCGTTCCGGTGCGCTCTCCTCCTTCGAGGGGATTTCCCAAAGTAGTGTGCGTTCGCCGCGCGCCATCTGAAGCCGTACACGCTGATCACCGAAAGTCCGGCGAGCTACGGTTTTTCCGTGCGATGGGTGTGCTGCCGCTGTTCCGTTTCTCCGCTGTTCTGCTGTTCCGCTGTTGCCAAAATTCGCCGTGCCAGCTGTCCCGAAATGCCACAATGGAATATCCATGGTCGCTGGTTGCTGGTCGCCGTACTCCTTCAGTTGTCCCGCCGCGTCAGCAGCAGGGTGAGGTCGTGCAGTTGGCGGTACACCGACGGTACGGGCTCCGCGCGCGCCAGCGCCCGCATCGCCGCCTCCACCTGCCGCCTGGCCTCCAGCTCCGTCGCCTCCCGGCCGCCGGCCCGCTCGATCAGGTCGGTGGCCGTCGTGACGTCCGCGGCCGAGAGCGGCTCCGTACCGTCGTACAGTGCGGCCAGCCGCCGCCCGGCGGGCCCGGAATCGGCCAGCGCCACCGCGACCGGCAGCGACTTCTTGCGCGCCGCGACGTCCGCGCCCACCGGCTTCCCGCTGCGCCGGGTGGTTCCCCAGATGCCCAGCAGATCGTCCGCGCACTGGAAGGCGATGCCCAGGTGGCGGCCGAAGTCCCGCAGTCCGGCCGTCCGGGCCTCGGACGCGCCGGTCAGCAGCGCTCCCAGCGCGCACGCGCACGCCATCAGGGCACCCGTCTTCCCTGCGGCCATCTCCAGGTATTGCTCAGGAGCCACCCGGGCGGTGCTCTCGAAGGCCACGTCCTGGCTCTGGCCGCGCAGCAAGTCCTCCAGCATGCGGGACAGTTCCCCCGTGGCCGCCGCGCTGTACGGGCTCGGGCCGGCGGCGAGTACGGCGAGGGCCCTGATCAGCAGGGCATCGCCGGTCAGCACCGCCGCCGGCGTCCCGTACCGCGCCCACACGGCAGGCCGGTGGCGGCGCAGCGGGTCCGCGTCGATGACGTCGTCGTGCAGGAGGGAGAAGTCGTGCACCAGCTCGACCGCGACCGCTCCGGGGATCACGCTCTCGGGCGCCGCGCCGACCGCCGTCGCCGAGAGGAAGACGAGGGCCGGGCGTACGGCCTTTCCGCCGCCCTCCGCGGCGGGGCCGGCCGCTCCGTGCCAGCCGCGGTGGTACCCGATGATCTCCCGCTGCGGCGCGGGCAGGCCCTCCACGGCCCGGCGCAGGGCGGGCGTGACGAGTTCCCTCGCCCACGCGAACAGCCCCGCGTCTCCGCTTCCCGCGTCTCCGCTTGCCGGGCCGGAGGCGCTGCCGGTGCTGCCGGGGCCCTCGCTCGAAGCGGGCACGGCCGCGGCCATGCTGCTCAGCGCGGACACCCGCACCTCCTGCCCGCCGACCGCCGTCGTCCTACTGCCACCCGGCCGCGCGAGCGGCCGCTCACCGATCGGTGCGAGGAGGCCCCGTGCTCCACCTACATCACCGACAACGACGTCGTACGCGATCCCGCGAAAACCCGCGGGCGCGTCAAGAGTTCACTTGCCACGTATGCACCTAACCGTGCCGGCCCGGGGTATTCGCCAGCGGCGTGCCCGCTCCCGGCAAGATCACTGGAGCGGCGTAAGAACTCCCGTTCCATGGCGCGGATCCGCCGACCAGGCGTCTCAACCACCCGTAGCTTCCGAGGAGATTGCCGAGCCATTCCGTCGGCCACACACGCCGAAGGCCCCGACCGGACCGGTCGGGGCCTTCACGCTGGTGCCCCCGGCAGGATCGCCGCGCACTCTCGGGGCCGGGCCGAATACGCAACTTCAGCCTCCGGAGACGTAATCCGCCGCGGGTCGCGTCGAGGTGACGCCGCTACGCGCGAGATCTGCAGGGGGCGCGTCGCTGATGGCTTCACCGCCGAGCGTGCTGCGGCGGACAGTTGAACAGCGGGCGGGTCGCGCGGCCGCGCTGGAGCGGGCGCGGTGGTCGTCCACCTTCGGCCGAGTGGGTAATGGCCAGTATGCCGTCTCCGGGAGGCACCACATGATTGGGCAGCAGATCGTCACCGTTCTTGCCGTCGTCGTTGGTGCGGCAATGTCATTTCTAGGGACCTTCACCATCGAAAGGCATCGCCGCAAGGCCGACAGGTCCAGGCGGTGGAGCGAGTTGCAGTTGCAGGCCTACTCCAAACATTTGGTCAACGCCCAGCGCGTCGTTGCGATCGTCAGGACTATGGTTCTGGACGGCGTGCCAACAGATGAAGACAGTAGGCGGCTCCAGAAGGAACTTGAGGATGCCCACATGGAACGCAATATAAGCGTTGAGTGCGTCCGTTTGCTCGCGACCCCTGCGATAGTCGAGGCTGCATACCTGCTGAACCGTTCGGTATGGCAGCTGCAGGATTTCGCCCGCGGTGAGCTGGCGTGGGATGAACAAGTCTGGCGCCAACGATACGAAAACTTCGGTGCGTGTCTTTTTGGATTCGAGAAGGCCATTCGGGCAGAGCTTCGAATTCCTGGAGAAATTCCCTACCCTCCGAGGCCACCCGAGTGGTTCTTCCGTAGGCGAACGTAAGCTGCTACCGATACGTCGCCCCAGCGGACGGCCGTGCAGGGCCACCGTGCCCAGCACGCGCTGGACGCCCTCACCCGGGGCGACATCCCGTCGTGGCTCGACGCTGTCACCTGGTACCCGGTCGTAGCGCCGCAGACGCTGTGCCGTCATCCCGTGCGACCACCTGCTTCGATAAAAGTTGATCTGTCATGAATTTAGGTCAGTAGTGGACGCGGGCCCTTGCCGGGCGAGGGTCGGCCATGAAGATGTGCGCCGGGTGTCGGTCCGGAAAAAGAAAGACCGGGCGAATGGTGCCCACGAGGCGGTGTCGCATACGCATGCATCTGACTCCGTCGCCCGTTTGTGTATGCCCCCTAACGGGGACGTTGTTCGGTGCGTTCCGCTGTCCGAGCGCGTTGGGCTCGGCGTCGAGCGTTCCGAGGGTTTCAGCTGTCGCCCTCAAGTACTCGCCATAGGGGGAGCTCAGTGCGTCCATGGATTCGTTGAAGGCGGTTTGCTGAACTGTGTGATCTCCACCGGAGCAACGCTCTTCGTGTCAGGCTTTAAGCATCTCGATAGCCCGGTTGGCGGCGCGACGGAGGTCCTTGGCCTCACGCACCACATTGCGCGGTCCCCAGAGCCGCAGATCGAAGACTGCTACCTGCAAATCTATGACGACACGATCCGCAACCGACAATCGTTCAGTAGCCAGTTCAATGCGTCCGTTCCTCAGGGCGTCCGCGCAGGCGCGAAGGCTGTGGAGAACCTCGACGTACATGTGATTGGTGTGGGTGTAGGCCTGTCGGCGCTGCTCTCGAATCCAGTGCCGATGTTCGGCTTCGGACTGCCCCTCGACCTGCATCCTGGCGGCTTCTACAGCTTTGTGCGCCCCTAGTTGAGCCCCACGGAGGCCGGCCAGGGCACCAACTGGAGCGCCGACAGTGCCAGCCAGCCCAGCCATCACAGCCGCCACACCCTGATCCATACGCTCGTCGCCTCGAACACTGGCCACTGATGCATGGTCTTCTCGCGGTTGAGCTCGCGGATCTCGTACAACGCTCGCAGAGAGGTGATTGCCGTCAACTGCTGCCGTCAAAACGGCCCGGACCTTTATCGGTCCGGGCCGTTCTGCCTGGTGCCCCCGGCAGGATTCGAACCTGCGACACCCGCTTTAGGAGAGCGGTGCTCTATCCCCTGAGCTACGGAGGCGGGCGGTCAGTGGTGGTGCGGTGCGCCCCGGACGTGGGTCGCGGCGGGCGGTGTACGCACCATCGGCTGGCCGTGAACAGGGTAGCGGATGGGGTCGCGCCCGGTCTCGCCGCTGGGTGGTCGGGGGGCTCCCGTTCCCGTGGCGGCGTGGCGCGGCCCCGTGGCGGGCCCGGGTCACACGGGGAAGTTCCAGCTGACCGCGCCGTCGACGGTGACGATGGCGGCCAGGACGACGAGGTCAGCGGCGCCGAGGGCCATGCCGAGGAGGGCGCGGCCGCGCCGGCTGGTGCCCCGGTGAAGGGCCACGGCGCCCAGGACGAGGGACAGCGGGCCGAGGACGAGGTTCATGACCAGCAGGCCGACGAGGCCGAGGATGAAGGAGGCCACGGCCATGCCGTCGGCCTGGGTCCCCTTGCGGCGGGTGCTGGACGAGACATCGGCCGTGGCGGCGTCGGTGGTCGTCGCGGTGTCGGCCGTCGCCGTGTCGGTCCTGGTGGTGCCCGTGGCCGAGGTGGTGCCGGACTCGGGGCCGGTCTTGTCGGCGTCGGTGCGGGCCTCTGCGGACTCGGTGCCGGCGCGGTGGATGAGGGTGGTCATCGACGGGCCTCCTTCGCGCGGTATTCGCGGACGGCGAAGATCAGCAGCCAGGCGGCGATCGCCGCGGCCGCGGTGAGCGTCGCGGCGAGCGGGAGGTGTGCCGCGGTGCCCACGAGCACTCCCAGGAGGAGCAAGGCTGCGACAAGGAAGATCATTTCTGGCCCTTCCGGGTGAGGTGAGTGGCCTTGATCGTTCTGTTGGGTGAACAGTTGGTGTCACACTTGTTCACTGACTCACCAGTCTAGCGCGCCCCCGGGGTGGATCGCGTCGGAGAACGGATGTTTACTGAATGGCATGAGTCACACCACCGGCGTCCGCCAGGCCCAGAAGCAGAAGACCCGACAGGCGCTCCTCGACGCCGGGCTGCGGCTGCTGGCCGACCAGAGCCTCAGCAGCATCGGGCTGCGTGAGGTGACGCGGATGGTGGGGGTGGCCCCCGCGGCGTTCTACCGGCACTTCCGGGACATCCCCGACCTGGGCGTCGCGCTGGTCGAGGAGTCGCTCGGCAGCCTGCACGACGTGGTCCGCGCGATCCTCGCCGAGCAGCCGGACGCCGAGGAGCGGATCGACCGTACGGTCGCGGTCGTCGAACGGTTCGTCCGGGAGAACCCCGCGCACATCCGCTTCATCGCGCGGGAGCGGCACGGCGGCGTACGGGCGGTGCGCCGGGCCATAGCCGCCGAACTGGCCCGGTTCGCCGCCGAGGTGGCGTCCGCGCTGCGGGCGCAGCCGGTGTCGGACGGCTGGAGCGACGACGATCTGCTGATGCTCGCCGAGATGTACGTCGACCACCTCGTGATGACCGCATCGGCGATCCTGGATGCCGCGGACGACGGCGACGCGGCCGCCTGCGAACGGCTCGCCGAACGGGCGCGCAGGCAGCTGCGGCTCATCAGTCTGGGGCGACGGCACTGGCGGGACTGAGCCCCTGATAGCCCCTCATGGCCCCCTCGCCCCGCATAGCCCCTCATGGCCCCCTCATAAGGCTGGGCCCTTTCTGGGGAGGGGAGCCAAGGCCGGGCCTTCTTCTTGGGCGTGCGACGGGTCGGCCTTCTTGGGGCGTCGAGGTCGGGTCTTCGTAAGCGCGCGACAGGCGGGCCTCTATGGGCGGTGGTGGTGCGCCCCCGTCCCGGGTGGTCAGGGGCGTCCGGGGGTGGTGATCCGGACTCGGAAGGTGTCCGCCGAGTTGTCGGGTCCGCCCGTCGGTGGGCGGTCCTGGAGGACTTCGACGGAGACGCCGTCGGCGCGGAAGGTCTGGCCGGGGCGGTACGTGGCGTCCGTCAGGCCCGCGCGGACGTTCGGGTCCTTGCGGTAGCAGCCGGCGCTCCTCGGGGTGGCGTCGGAGACCCGGACCGGGCCCTTGCCCGACGGGATGTCGGTGGCCACGCGGTAGACCAGGACGCCGGGCCGGCACGCCGTCGGGTCGAGCGGGCCGGTGCGGCGCGCCTCGACGACGTAGGCGCGGTGCCGGGAGGTCGGGACGACGGCGATCTTCGTTCCGCCGGGGGTGGCGGCTGCGGTGAGCCGGTGGGTGGTGACGGAGCCGGGGCGGTGCACGCAGTCCACCTGGCCCGGTGTCAGCCAGCCCAGCTTCCACTTGTGCCAGCCCAGGAAGTCGTTCTCGGGGCCCCAGTCCACGTCCATCGGGTCCCAGTGGCCCACCGGGTGCGGGTCGGCGCGGCCGTCCGTGAAGTACAGGTCGGGCAGGCCGAAGGAGTGCGCGTTCTCGTGGTTGAGGACCCGGTACGCGCTCGGGCCGGTCTGCCGGCTCCAGATGAACGACACGTTCTTCAGCTGCGTCCCGTCGCCCGTCTTCAGGCCCAGCGGCCCGCCGCTGAAGGTGACGGACCAGACGTTCTCGGTCGCCGGCGGGCCCGCCTCCGGCGTGACCAGCACGTTCACCAGGTCGTACGCGCGGAAGTCCACCTGGCGGTCGACGGCGCGCACGACTTCCTTGGCCAGCGCGTAATAGCCGTTGTTCGAGGCGGGACTGAAGGAGGTGCCGCGCCCGATGCGGTACGAGGCGAGCGGGCGGGACATCCGGATCCACTTCAGGACGGGGGTCGAGCGGTAGTCGAGCCTGCCGTACGAGCTGCCGCGGAAGAAGCGGGGGACGGCGGGGAAGAACTCCCCGTAGCGCTTGCGGGGGCTGATCCCGGCGCGTACGTCGGGGAAGTCGATGAGCGCCGTGAGGGCCCGTACGCGGCCGGTGGCGCGGACGAAACCGGGCGGGGTGGCCGCCGCCTCGGACACCGCGGTCAGGGAGCCGGGGAGGGCGCAGCGGCCGGCGGGAAGGGCCGCGGCGGCCCCGCGGGGGGCCGGGCGGCTGGCCGCAGCTCCGGGCGCGTGCGGCTCGTCCGCGCGATCGTCGGGGCTTCGGGGGCGGCCGTCAGGGGTTCTTCGTATGCCGTCCCCGTCGCCGTCCTCGTGCTGTGCGTCGCCCCGCCCCCGTAGGGCCGCGCCGCGCCGCGCCTCCGGGGACGGTGAAGCGGCCGGGTGGCCGTCGCCGTGCCGGTCGGCGCCACCGGGGCGGGGCCCCGTCGTGTCGAGGGCCGGCACGACCAGCGCGACCGCGACGGCCGTGGCGGCGAGCAGGGCGGACGGTATCTGCCTCATGTGCTCACCCTGGGGCGGCGAGCGGCCGCCTGCCCGCCGGGTTACGTCATCCGGTGCCGGCGGGCGTTCTCGGTGGCGGACGCGTGTGGGTCAGGTCACACTCGGTGCGGGAAATAACCGGGGAACCTGTCCCCGTTTAACCAGTCGTCCGCACGAAGCGGGGACCCGCTCCCCGTTTCCGGTCCGCGGACCTGCGTACCGCGCAGCACCTCAAGACGACGTCGTACGCCGTACCCGAAAGGAGTGAGCCGACGTGACCATCGCCTCCACCGCCGCCACGAAGATGCACCAGCCCCGTCTGCGGGCCGATGCGCAGCGCAACCGGGAGCGGATCGTGGCGGCCGCTCGCGAGATCATGGTCGAGCACGGGGCCGACGTCCCGCTCGACGAGGTCGCGCGCCGGGCCGGCGTCGGCAATGCCACCCTCTACCGGCACTTCCCGGACCGCGCCGACCTGATCCACCACGTCACGCTCTCCGTCATGGACCGCACGGCGGACCGTGCGGAGCGCGCGCTCGTGGCGGAGGGCGACGCGTTCCAGGCGCTCCGGACCTTCGTGCACGCCGCCGTCGAGGAGCGCATCGGAGCGCTCTGCCCGCTCCTCTCCGACGGCGTCGACAAGGACCACCCCGACCTGCTCGCCGCGCGGGACCGCCTGGAGGGGGCCGTCGAGGCCCTCATGGGTGCCGCGCGCGAGAGCGGCCTACTGCGCGCCGACATCGCCGTCGGTGACCTGATGGTCGCGATCACCCAGCTCACGCGGCCGTTGCCGGGCAACCGCTGCGCCGACTTCGACAGGTTCGTACACCGCCACCTCCAGCTGTTCCTGGACGGCCTGATGGCTCCGGCGAGGTCCGAACTGCCCGGTTCGGCGGCCACCTTGGACGACCTCCGGCAGCAATGCCGGCGGTGACAGAGGCCGTCCGCTCCCCGCTCCGCAAGGCCGGTCACCGGTGACCCGGCACCAGTAGGCGGCGCCCTCCGCGGCGCACGCCGCTCTCACAGTTCACGCAACGCCTTTTCCGCGCCACGCCGTTGTGCGGCACCCGACCCCTTTTTTCCTTCTTCGCACCCTAGGTGGACCCACCCATGTCCAAAACCGTCCAGAACGTGGACCCGAGGCGCTGGAAAGCGCTCATATTCATTGCCCTCGCCCAGCTCATGGTCGTGCTCGACGCGACGATCGTGAACATCGCGCTGCCCTCCGCCCAGGCGGACCTCGGGATCTCCGACGGCAACCGGCAGTGGGTCATCACCGCGTACGCCCTCGCCTTCGGCGGACTGCTGCTCTTCGGGGGCCGCATCGCCGACCTGTGGGGCCGCCGCCGCACCTTCGTCATCGGTCTCGTCGGCTTCGCGCTCGCCTCCGCGCTCGGCGGCGCGGCGGGCAGCACCGCGATGCTGCTCGGCGCCCGCGCGCTGCAGGGCGTGTTCGGTGCGCTGCTGGCGCCGGCCGCGCTGTCGCTGCTCGCGGTGACCTTCACCGAGGCGCGCGAGCGGGCCAAGGCGTTCGGCATCTTCGGTGCCATCGCCGGTGGCGGCGGCGCCGTCGGCCTGATCCTCGGCGGCGTGCTGACCGAGTACCTGGACTGGCGCTGGACGTTCTTCGTGAACATCCCGTTCGCCGTGGTCGCGGCGGCCGGCGCGCTGCTGGTCATCCGGGAGCCCGCCGAGGGCCGCAACCCCTCCCGGCTCGACGTCCCCGGCGTCGTCCTGGCCACGGCCGGACTGGTCTCGCTGGTCTACGGCTTCACGCGCGCCGAGTCCGACGGCTGGAGCTCCGGCGCGACCGTCGGCCTCTTCGTGGCGGCCGGCGTGCTGCTGGTGGCGTTCGCGGTCGTGGAGTCGCGGGTGAAGTCCCCGCTGCTGCCGCTGCGGGTGGTCACCGACCGCAACCGCGGGGGTGTCTACGCCTCCCTCGGCCTCGCCGTGATCGGCATGTTCGGTCTCTTCCTCTTCCTGACCTACTACTTGCAGGTCGTGAAGGGATACACGCCGGTCACGACCGGTCTGGCCTTCCTTCCGATGATCGCGGGCATGATCACCGGCTCGACGCAGATCGGCGCGCGGCTGATGACCCGGGTCCGGCCGCGGCTGCTGATGGCCCCCGGCTTCCTGTTCGCCGCGCTCGGCATGCTCGCCCTGACCCGGATCGACCTGGACACGTCCTACCCGGCGCTGATCCTCCCCGCGTTCCTGCTGCTCGGCCTCGGCATGGGTACCGCCTTCATGCCGGCCATGTCGCTCGCCACGCACGGCGTGCGGCCGCAGGACGCCGGTGTCGCCTCGGCGATGGTCAACACCTCGCAGCAGGTGGGCGGCGCGATCGGTACGGCCCTGCTGAACACGATCGCGGCCGGCGCGACCACGGCGTACGCGACCGCCCACGCGGCCGGTGCGCGCTCCGCCGACGTCCTCCGGCTCCAGTCGATGGTGCACGGCTACACGACCGCCATCTGGTGGGCGGCGGGCATCCTGGTCCTCGCCTCGGCCATCGCGTTCGTCTTCGTCAACACCGGGCGGCCCGGGGCCGGTACACCGGCCGCGAGCTCGGCGGACGGCGTGGACGCCGCCGAGGAGGTACCGGTGCCGGTGCTGGCGCACTGAGGCAGTCGTGAAGCAGCAGACGTGAAGATGCAGACGTGAATAAGGGGCGCCCCTCGGGGCGCCCCTTTCGTCGTGCGCGGTGCGTGCTTCCGGTACGCGGCGTGCGCCGCACCTTCGGGAGTGGAGTTCAGCGCAGCCAGGGGAGGTCGGCGCCGTGCGGCTGCAGACCGTCCGCCACGGAGCGGCAGATCTCGGCGAGCTGGCGTACCTGCTCGGGGGAGAGCCGGTCGAAGAGCGCGGCCCGTACGGTCGCGACATGGCCCGGGGCGGCCTCCTGGAGGACCTTCAGGCCCTCGTCCGTGAGGATGGCGTTCTGGCCGCGCTTGTCCGACGGGCAGTTCTCCCGCCGGACCCAGCCGTTCTTCTCCAGGCGGGCGATGGCGTGCGAGAGCCGGGACCGGGTGATCTTGGCGTTCTGGGCCAGCTCGGTCATCCGCAGCCGCCGGCGCGGGGCCCGGGAGAGCTGGACGAGCAGGCCGTAGTAGACGTGCGGCAGACCGGCGTCACGCTGCAGCTGACGGTCGAGGTGATCTTCCAGGAGGATGGTGGCGTGCAGGTACGACTGCCAGGCGTACTGCTCCTCGTCGTTGAGCCAGCGCGGCTCACCCGCCATGTCGTTGCTCATACCATCCACTGTCTCATTGCTCCCGCGCTTCTTGAAGATTTAACAAGAGCGGGCGGAGGCGGGAAGGGCGGGGAAGTGCGCCCTTCGGGGCCCGCGGGGGCGGCTCTCCGGAGCCGGAAAACTCAGCCTTTCGGGGCCCCGGGGCCTCAGCTCTCCGAAGGAATCAGCGTGACCGCCTGATGCGCCGCCCGCAGGGCCTCGGGGAGGCCGGTGGCGACGGCCACGTCCAGCGCGGTGTCCGTCAGCTTGATCGCGTGCGCGTCGCCGTGCGCGGCAGCCCGCTCGAAGGCGTCGGCCAGCTCGTCGGGCCGGGGAGGGGCCGGCGTCCCGGTCGGGGCGCTCTGCGGGCGGCCGGTACGGCGGGGGGCGTAGGCCGCCGTCACCGCCGCGCTCGCGGCCCAGGCGGTGTACAGGCTCGGGATCCACAGGTGCTCGGGCAGCGCCGGGAGCGTCCGCAGGACGGCGTTCGGGGCGGTCGCCGCGTGCACCAGCATCACCGGCTCGGCGGCCGCGTCCACCGCGTACCGGACGGTGGCCGCCGCGACGACCTCGGCGAGCAGCGCCCGCGCGTCCGCCGGTCCGGCCGCGGGGCGCAGTGCCGCCGCCGCCGCGGGCCAGCCCGGTGTCTCCGCCAGCTGGGCCAGCCGCTGCAGGATGCCGCCCTCCTGCTCCGGTACCGGCGGTACGTCCCACAGCGCGGCCTCCGGGCCGTCCTGGCCCGCGGGGGCCGGTACGTCGCCGAGGGGGAGGTGGCGCGCCGCCCAGTAGCCGAGCGCGTGGGCCAGCTCCGCCACGCGCGGCTGCTCCTCGCCGTCCTCGGTGAGCGTGCGGACGGCGTGCCCGACCCGGATGACCGGGTGCGTGGCGGCGCCCGCGATGCCCGGGAGCAGCCGCGGCCACCACTCGGCGAGCACCTCGCGCCACGGACGGCCGTCGAGCTGACGGCCCATGTAGGCGGTCCAGTCGGTGACCCGGCGCGGGTCGCCCAGTGCCTCCCGCCAGTTCGCGTCGGTGATGGTGCTCTCGGCGCGCGGACGGTCCTCCAGCCGGTCCTCGTAGGTGTCGAGCCAGCGGTGCACGGAGCCGGCCCGGCCGTGCCGGACCAGCGCCTCGACCGCCATCGGGCCGTGGTTGCTCAGGTACCCGTCGAACTCCGGGCCGCGTGCGTGCAGCCGCTCCAGGGCCTCGTCGAGAGTGCCGTCGGTGGGGTGCGCGGAACCGCTTGTGGTGTCCATGTGCCGAGGCTAGGGAGGCGGGGGAGCGGGCGTAACGGACCACGGTCCCGATGCCCCTCGAACGGCCGCCCTACGTCGGCCGCCCTATGCCGCGGGGCGTACGCCTTCGTGGGGCGGGTCCGGCGCGGCACGAGGAATAGCCCGTCGGCGGCCCTTCGTTGAGCAGTCGTACGACGTCGTACGGGGCGCTCGCCGGCCCCTCCACCGCACATCGACGCCCCCAGGAGGCGCAGCGATGCCGCTCACCGTGGAAGAACGTGACCAGTTGCTCGCCGAGCCGCACGTCGCCGTGCTGGCAGTGGACTCCGGGAGCGCACGCGCGCCGCTGGCCGTGCCGGTCTGGTACAGCTACCGCCCCGGCGGCGACTTCCTGATCTTCACCGGCCGGTCGTCGCGCAAGGCGCGGCTCATCGAGGCGGCGGGTCGCTTCTCGCTGGCCGTGCAGCGCGTCGCGCCGACGTACCGGTACGTCACGGCGGAGGGGCCGGCCCGGCTGGCGGCGGTCACCCCCGAGGAGGTCAAGCAGGTGGCCGAGCGGTACGTGCCCCCGGAGCGGGTCGAGGACTACGTCCGGCAGGCGCTCTCGGAGGGCTCCGAGGCCGTCGCCGTCCGCCTCACGCCGGAGCACTGGGTCTCGGCCGACGCCGGGCCCGCCTGAGAGCGCGTCGCGCCGGGGGCCACAGCGGGCTGCCGGGCCGTTCCGGAGACACCCGGATCAGCCGGATCACCCGGATTCGCCCCGGTCAGCCGGATCACCCCGACGCCCGGATCAGCCGAAAAAACCCGACAGAAGGCGTCGGGTATGGCCTTCAGGGTGGAGTCATGACGAACACGGCGCACGAGGCGCGGCACGCGCAGGAACAGAAGAAGGCGGTCGGCTGGTCGGAGTTCGCGGCGGCGGAGCCCGCTCTCGCGGAGTGGGTCGAGCGGAGGTTCGGCGCGTACGCGCACCACGTGCTCGCGACCGTGCGGACGGACGGCTCCCCGAGGCTGACCGGCCTGGAGGCCGACTTCCGCGGCGGCGAACTGTGGCTCGGCATGATGCCGGGCTCCTGGAAGGCGCGGGACCTGCAGCGCGATCCGCGGTTCGCGCTGCACGCCAACCCGGGTTCGGGCGCCGACATGGTGGACGGCGACGTGCGGATCGCGGGGCGGGCCGTGGAGGTCGGGGACGCCGAGACGCTCGCGCGGTACGCGAAAGAGGTGGAGATGCCGCTGCCCTTCCACCTCTTCCGGGTGGAGCTCACCGAGGTGGTGCGCACGCACGTCGAGGACCCGCACATGGTGCTGGAGACATGGCGTCCGGGCCGTCCTGTGCGGACCGTCCGGCGCGGCAACGACGACGCCCCGCCGACCGTGGACTGAACGCGGTCCGAGGCCGGCGGGGCGGGCTGCACGAAGGGCGGGCTACCGCCGGTCCCCCGGGGCGCCGTGGGTGCGGAAGAGGTACGTGGCGACGACGAACATGATCACGCCGAAGACCGCGCCCACACCGGAGGCCTTCAATGCCGTCGACGTCCCCGCCAGGCTGTAGAGGAAGCCCATCGTGGCCCCGAAGAGCACGCCGTACGCGAGGGCCCGCGCTTCGGTGATCATGCGGGACTGGCTGTGCATCAGGGCCAGCCCGAGGCCCGCGGTCACCACGGTGGCGATCAGGCCGAGCAGGAAGGCGTGGACGGCGCTCGATCCGGTGCTGTGGTCGAGCAGCCCCGCGTAGATGCCGTAGGCGACACCGCCCACGAGGGGGACACCGGTGGAGGCGGCCAGGTGATGCCCGCGCGGGGCGGCGGCCGTGGTGGCTGAGGTGCGGGTGCGAGCGTGCGTCTGCATGACGGCTCCTCTCTCTCGCCCTCCTACCAGGAGGCACCCGGCCGTGGCCCCCGTCAACCGGAACAGCCGGGCCCGGTACCGGCGCCCCCTGCAGGCCAGCGGACGCGTCCCCTCAGTGCCAGCCGGGCCGGTGCCTGTGGAGTCAGTGCCCACCGAGCCGGTGCCCGCGGAGTCGGCGCCCGTCGGGCCCGTGCTCGCGGAGTCAGTGCTCGCCGAGCTCCTTCTCGTACCAGGCGACGTCCCAGTAGCGGCCGAATTTGTAGCCCACCTCGCCGTACGTGCCGACGTGGCGGAAGCCGAAGCGGGCGTGCAGGGCGGCCGAGCCGGGGTTGGGGAGCGCGATGCCCGCGTACGCGCGGTGCACGTCCTCGCCCTCCAGGGCCTCGAAGAGCGCCTTGTAGAGCAGCGTGCCGATGCCCCGGCCGGTCGCCTCGGGGGCGAGGTAGACCGTGGCCTCGACGGAGGTGCGGTACGCGGGCTTCGGGCGGAAGGGGCTGGTGGTCGCGTACCCGAGGAGCCGGCCCGGCCCCTCCGGCGCGGCCTCCCGGGCAACCAGGAGGCGGTGAGGACCGTCTTGGGGGTGGGAGAGCAGCCAAGGACGGCGCTCTTCGGGGGTGAACGGCTCGGTGTCGAATGTGATCGCCGTCTCACGGACGTAGTGATTGTAGAGGTCCGTGAGGGCCTGGAGGTCGACCTCGGCGCCCGGCCTGACCTGCACTTCCCCGCATCCTGACATGCTGTGGTCTCCCTCGGTGGGAACGCAGGGTACTGCATGATCAGAAAAACGAGGGGTTGTCGTGGGAATTCTGTCCGGTTTCCAGCCGTTGTTTCCATCAGACGGGGGCACCCGGCCCGCAGACAGCAGGGATCAGGTGTCCCGGCCGCCACCATCCCGCGACCGACTCATCGCAGAGGGAGCAACTCGCATGGCAACCCGTGCCGTCGCCCGTCGTCAGCCCACCAAGAGCGGTGCTGACGGGGCAAACAGCGTTCGCGCCGTAGGCGGGGAGATCGCCGACCGCGACCTGGTCGGCATGTACCTCGACGAGATCGCGCGCACACCCCTGCTCGACGCCGCCAGAGAGGTCGAGCTGTCCCAGACGATCGAGGCGGGTGTCTACGCCCGGCAGATCCTGGACGGCGAGGTGAGCGACGGGAACGCCGCCGGCGCGACGCCCGAGGAGCTGCAGGCACTGGTCGACGAGGCCGAGAAGGCCAAGGACGTCTTCATCCGTTCCAACCTCCGCCTGGTCGTAGCGGTCGCCCGCCGCTATCCGCGCAGCGGTCTGCCGCTGCTGGACCTGATCCAGGAGGGGAACGCCGGCCTGGTCCGCGCGGTCGAGAAGTTCGACTACGCCAAGGGCTTCAAGTTCTCCACGTACGCGACGTGGTGGATCCGCCAGGCGATCACGCGGTCCATCGCCGACCAGTCCCGTACGATCCGGCTGCCCGTCCACCTGGTCGAGGAGCTGGGCCGGATCCGGCGCGTGCAGCGCGAGTTCAACCGCGAGCACGGCCGCGACCCGGAGCACGCGGAGATCGCCGCGGAGCTGGGCGCCAAGCCGGAGCGGGTCAGCGACGTCCTGGACTGGGCCCGCGACCCCGTCAGCCTGAACATGTCCGTGGACGACGAGGGCGAGACCCAGTTCGGCGACCTGCTGGAGGACACCTCGGCGGCCTCGCCCGAGCAGTCCGTGCTCACGCTGCTGCGCAGCGAGGAGCTGGAGGACCTGATCGACCGCCTCGACGGCCGCACCGCCTCGATCATCAAGGCGCGGTACGGCATAGAGGACGGCCGCGAGCGGACCCTGACCGAGGTCGGCAAGCAGCACGGCCTGACCCGCGAGCGGATCCGCCAGATAGAGAAGCACGCGCTGCTGGAGCTGAAGCGCATGGCGCACGACACCGGCTTCGACGCCGCGGCGTGACGCGGTAACGCTTCTCCCGCCTGCCGCGACGGGACCCGCCCGATGGGTCCCCGACATGCCCGGGACCCCGGCAACGGGTGTCCCCCCCCATACGAGCCCCGGCGCCCTCCCCCGAGCGCCGGGGCTCTTCGCTGCCCGCGCCCGGCCCCGGCCCGCGCCCGGCCCCCGCCCGGCCCGCGCCCGGCCCCGCCCCCCCCGGGCTCGCCCGTAGGGCACCGCCGCCATCCCCGCCACCCCTGTCATCCCCGCCACCCCTGTCATCCTCGTAATGCCCGTTTGCGTCTGTCCTGTGCCCGAGTCTGTTTACTTTGCGGAAATCCAGACGTAGTCTGCGAGTGAAACCACACGTTCGGGCAACGGGCGGACAGAAACGGAACGGACCCAGGTCGCATGTACGCAGCGGAACGCCAGCAGGAGATCCTGCGCCTCGCCCGGGACAGCGGGCGGGTCGACGTCCTCTCCCTCGCCGAGGAATTCCAGGTCACCGCCGAGACCGTACGGCGCGACCTGAAGGCGCTGGACCGCGCCGGACTGGTCCGCCGGGTACACGGCGGGGCGATACCGGCGGGCCGGCTGGACTTCGAGCCCGACCTCGCCGAGCGCGACACCGTCGCCGCCGACGAGAAGGACCGCATCGCGCGGGCCGCGCTCGCCGAGCTGCCCGACGACGGCAGCGTGATCCTGGACGCCGGCACCACCGCGGCCCGGCTGGCCGCGGAGTTCCCCCTGGAGTCCGACGTCACCGTCGTGACCCACGGTCTGCCGGTCGCGGCCCGCCTCGCCGACCACCCCGGGCTCACCCTGCACCTCGTCGGCGGCCGTATCCGGCACCGTACGCGGGCCGCCGTCGACGACTGGGCGCTGCGCGCCTACCGCGAGATCAACGCCGACGTCCTCTTCCTCGCGACGAACGGCTTCTCGCCGGCGGGCGGCCTGACCACGCCCGACCTCGCCGAGGCCGCCGTCAAGCGCGCGGTGATCGCCGCCGCCCGGCGGGTCGTGCTGATCGCCGACTCGTCCAAGTTCGGGCAGCAGCACTTCGCCCGCTTCGGCGACCTCTCCGACGTCGATGTCCTGATCACCGACACCGGGCTCAGCCCCGAGAACGCCCTCGCCATCGAGCGCGCGGGCACGGAAGTAGTACGCGCATGATCCTCACCGTCACCCCCAACCCCAGCCTGGACCGCACGTACGAGGTGCCCGCTCTGGAGCGCGGCGCCGTGCTGCGGGCCGGCGCCGACCGGGTCGACCCCGGCGGCAAGGGCGTCAACGTCTCCCGGGCGGTCGCGGCCGCCGGGCACGAGACGCTCGCCGTGCTGCCGGTCGGCGGTCCGGCCGGGCAGGCGCTGGCCGACCTGCTGGTGGCCGAGGGCATCGAGGTCGCGCCGGTCCCGGTGGCCGGGGCCACCCGTTCCAACATCGCGGTCGCCGAGCCCGACGGCACTCTCACCAAGATCAACGCGGCCGGCCCCGAGCTGTCTCCGGCCGAGTCCGAGGCGCTGCTGGAGACCGTGCGGGAGCGCTCGGCGGGCGCCGCCTGGATCGCCTGCTGCGGCAGCCTGCCGCGCGGGCTGGCCCCCGAGTGGTACGCCGACCTGGTCGCCCGCGCGCACCGGGCCGGGGCCCGGATCGCCCTGGACACCTCGGGCCCGTCGCTGACGGCCGCCCTGCGCGCCCGCCCCGACGTGGTCAAGCCCAACGCCGAAGAGCTGGCGCAGGCCGTCGGCCGCCCGCTCGCCACGATCGGCGACGCGGTCAAGGCGGCCGAGGAGCTGCGCGCGCTGGGCGCCGGCGCGGTGCTCGCGTCGCTCGGCGCCGACGGGCAGCTGCTGGTCGACGCCACCGGCACGTACTACGGCACCGCCGAGGTGGACGCCGTACGCAGCAACGTCGGCGCGGGCGACGCGTCGCTGGCCGGCTTCCTCGCGGCCGGCGGCGCGGGTACGCGTGCGCTTGCCGAAGCGGTGGCGCATGGCGCGGCGGCGGTGCAGCTGCCGGGGAGCGTGATGCCGGCGCCCGACGATCTGCGGCCGTCGGACGTGACGGTGACCGACGCGGTGCCGATGGACCGGCCGTTGACGGAGGCCGTGTCATGAACGGTCCTGTGCGTCGGGGGCTCCCCGCCGTTCGATTGTCCTCAAGCTCCCCCAGCAACCGCTGGGAGGTACCCCCAGGCCGGGCTGGGTCTTGCCTGGACGGGCTGGATGTCTGCCTGAACAGGCTGGATTTGCCGGTTTCTGAAGGGAGCCCGCGATGAGTGAGCTGATCACCGCGGACCTGGTCGACCTCGACCTGTCCGCCGACACCAAGGACGCGGCCGCCAGGTCGCTGGCCGAACGGATGGTGGCGGCCGGCCGCGTCACCGACCTGGAGGGATTCCTCGCGGACGTGGCCGCGCGCGAGGCCCAGATGCCCACGGGGCTGGACGGCGGCATCGGCATCCCGCACTGCCGCAGCGCCCATGTCACCGAGCCGACGCTGGCCTTCGGGCGCAGCGCCGCCGGCATCGACTTCGGCGCGGCGGACGGCCCGGCCGACCTGATCTTCCTGATAGCCGCCCCGGCGGGCGGCGACGCCGACCACCTGTCGATCCTCTCGACGCTGGCCCGGCACCTGATGGACGCGGAGTTCACCGGCGCGCTGCGGTCGGCGGACGACCCGGCGCGAGCGGCCGCGCTGGTACGGGGGGACGAGCCGGAGGCGGAAGCCGCGGACGCGGAGGCCGAAGAGCCGGCGGCCGGGGCCGCGCAGCCCGAGGCCGCACCGGCAGCCCCCGCGCCGGCAGCCCCCGCACCGGAGGAGCCCGCAGCGGAGGACCCCGCACCGGAAGAGCCCGCGCAGCCCTCCGGGACTCCCTTCCGTATCGTCGCCGTCACCTCCTGCCCCACCGGCATCGCGCACACCTACATGGCCGCCGAGTCGCTGACGAAGGCGGGGGAGACGGCCGGCGTGGAACTGGTCGTGGAGACACAGGGGTCGGCCGGGTTCACCCGCCTCGACCCGGCGGTGATCGCGGCGGCGGACGGCGTGATCTTCGCGCACGACGTGGAGGTACGGGACCGGGACCGGTTCGCCGGCAAGCCGGTCGTCGACGTCGGCGTGAAGGCCGGCATCAACCGCCCCGCCGAACTGATCGCCGAAGTACGGGAGAAGGCCGCACGCGGCGAGGTCGGCGCGCCGGCCGCACGCCCCGACGCGCCGATGGACCGCGACGCCGAGGCGCACGAAGGCTTCGGCACCCGGCTGCGCAAGTGGCTCATGACCGGCGTCAGTTACATGGTGCCGTTCGTCGCCGCGGGCGGCCTGCTGATGGCCCTCGCGTTCGCGATCGGCGGCTACGAGATCAACAAGGCGCCGTCCGTCGCCGAGCACTTCGTCTGGACCGAGACCGGCAGCTGGGCCGCGCTGCTCTTCCAGATCGGCAACGTGGCCTTCACCTTCCTCGTGCCCGTACTGGCCGGATTCATCGCGTACGGCATGGCCGACCGGCCGGGGCTGGTGCCCGGCTTCGTCGGCGGCTCGATCGCGCTGACCATCGACGCGGGCTTCCTCGGCGGCCTGATCGCCGGTCTGCTCGCGGGCGCGGTGGTGATGGCCATTCAACGGGTCGCTGTGCCCGCGCCGCTGCGCGGCATCATGCCGGTGGTGGTGATCCCGCTGATCTCCTCGGCGGTGGTCGGATTCCTGATGTTCCTGGTCATCGGCAAGCCGATCGCCGCGCTCCAGAAGGCGCTGACCGACTGGCTGTCCGGCCTGACCGGCGCCAACGCGATCATCCTGGGCGTGATCCTCGGCCTGATGATGTGCTTCGACCTCGGCGGCCCGCTGAACAAGGTCGCGTACGCCTTCGCGGTCGGCGGCCTGGCCAACCCCAACGACGGCAGCCTGAAGGTGATGGCGGCGGTGATGGCGGCCGGCATGGTCCCGCCGCTGGCGATGGCGCTGGCGACTACCGTGCGCGGCAGGCTGTTCACCAAGGCCGAGCGGGAGAACGGCAAGGCCGCCTGGGTGCTGGGCGCCTCCTTCATCACCGAGGGCGCGATCCCGTTCGCGGCGGGCGACCCGCTGCGCGTCATCCCCTCCGCGATGGCGGGCGGCGCGGTGACCGGCGCGCTGTCGATGGCCTTCGGCTGCACCCTGCGCGCCCCGCACGGCGGCATCTTCGTGGTCCCGCTGATCGGCCAGCCGCTGCTGTACCTGGTGGCGATCGTGGCCGGAGTGGCCGTCAGCACGGTCCTGGTGGTCGTCCTGAAGGGGCTGCGGAAGACCGGTACGGAGCCGGCGGCGCCCGCCGCCGAGGACGCGCGGCAGGGCGCGGAGGCCCGGCAGGAGCCGGTCGCGGCCTGACCGGTCCGCGGCCGCGGGCGGCCCGGCGCTCCCGCGCACGGCGCCGCCCCCGAAAACACACCACCCCGCTGCCAGTGCCCGGCAGCGGGGTGGTGTTCTTTCAGGTCAGCGCGGTCAGGCGGAGCTGCCGGCCTTCCACTGGTCCCACGACATGTTCCAGCCGTTGAGGCCGTTGTCGGGCTTGACCGTCTCGTCCTTGGAGTTCTTCACGACGACCACGTCACCGATGAGCGAGTTGTCGAAGAACCACTTGCCGGGGGTGTCGCCGTTGGCGCCCTTGGCGTCCCGCAGGCCCACGCAGCCGTGGCTGGTGCCCGCCTGGCCGAAGATCGAGGGCGCGCCCCAGTAGTTGCCGTGGATGAACGTGCCGGAGGCGGACAGCCGCATGGCGTGCGGCACGTCCTTGATGTCGTACTCGCCCTTGCCGTCCTTCTTGGTGAAGCCGACCGTGGAGCCGTCCATCCGGGTCTCCTTGAACTTCTCCGAGATCACCATCTGACCGTTGTAGGTCGGGTTCTCGGGGCTGCCGCCGGAGATCGGGATCTTCTTGAGGGTCTTGCCGTCCCGCTCGACCGTCATGGTCTGGGTGTTCATGTCGACGGTGGAGACCTGGGAGCGGCCGACGGTGAAGGTGACCGTCTTGTCCTGGACGCCGGTGACGCCGTTGGCGCCCTCCACGCCGTCCAGGTCGATCTTCATCGTGACCTTGGAGCCGGCCTTCCAGTAGTCCTGCGGGCGGAAGTCCAGGCGCTGGTTGCCGAACCAGTGGCCGACGACCTCCTGGCCGCTGCTGGACGTCACCGTGATGTGCGACTGCACGGCCTTCTGGTCGGTGATGGCCTTGTCGAAGTTGAAGGAGACCGGCATGCCCACGCCGACGGTCTTGCCGTCGTCCGGGGTGAAGGTGCCGATGAAGCTGTTGGCGGGCGAGACCGTGGTGAACGAGGAGTTCTCGGTCGCGGCGCGGCCCTCGGAGTCCTTGGCCTTCGCCGAGAGCTGGTACTTGGTACCGCGCTCCAGCTGTGCGTCCGGCTTCCAGCTCGCGCCGTCGCCGGATATGGAACCGTCGATCTTCTCGCCGGTGTCGGTCCTGGTGAGCGTCACCTCGGTCAGCTTGCCGCCGCTGACCTTGACGTTCGTGCCGTTGATGCTGGCTCCGTTGGAGCCGTCCTTCGCCGAGACCTTGATCTTGGCGTTCGAAGCGTCCTTGGCTGCCGCGGCGTCGGCCCCGGCCTGTCCGTCCTTGTTCCCGGCTCCGGTGGCGTCGCCACCGCAGGCGGTCATGGCCAGTGCGCCGGCCGCGAGCAGTGCGGCCGCCGCGAGGCCGCGCCGCAGCGAGCGCGCGGAGCGCGAATTGCGGGGCTGTGCGGGCGCGGCGTTGTCCGGCGTTGTCACGAGCTGCTCCAGGCAAGAGTGTTGGTCCACTGTTCTTAAACAGCGACTGTGAGCCGTTTTGGTTGCAGCTCTCCATATGTTGTGACGGATGTCACACGTGTGGGGGAAGTGGCTGGTCGGAAGGTCCGGCCAGCCACTCGCGGAGCTGCGTACCGTGTTCGTCCAGCCGCGGCGGCGCGGTGGGTTCGGCCACCGGCGTACGGGAGAGCCGCAGCGGGCTGCGTACCTGCGGTACCCGGTCGGCGCCGACCGGAACGACAGGATCAAGCCCCAGATCCGTCGCGAACTCGACGGCCTCGCTCAGGGTGTTGACGGGCCCGCACGGCACCGATACCGCGCTCAGCCGCGCGGTCCAGCCCCGCGGGGTGTCCGCGGCCAGCCGCCCCTCCAGCTCCTTGACCAGCTCCGAACGGTGCACCACCCGGTCCGGATTGGTCGCGAAGCGCGGATCGTCCGCCAGTTCCGGGGCGCCGAGCGCCGTGGCCAGCGCCCGGAACTGCCGGTCGTTGCCCACCGCGACGGCCAGCAGCCCGTCGCGGCAGGCCAGCGTCTCGTACGGCGCGATGCTCGGGTGCCGGTTGCCCATCGGGCCCGGGTCGCGGCCGGTGGCCAGGTGCCCCGACGCCTGGTTGACCAGCGAACCCAGCAGCGAGGACAGCAGGTTCACCTCGACGTGCTGGCCCTCGCCCGTACGGTCCCGGTGGCGCAGCGCCGCCAGGATCGCGGTCGTGGCGTCCTTCGCGGTCAGCACGTCCACCAGCGCCACGCCGGCCTTCAGGGGCGGCCCGCCGGGCTCGCCGGTGATGCTCATCAGCCCGCCGACCGCCTGCACCACGAAGTCGTAGCCGGGCAGGTGGGCGCCCTCGCCCGAGCCGAAGCCGGTGATCGAGCAGTGCACCAGGCCCGGGTTGGCGGCGAGCGAGGACACCGGGTCCAGGCCGTACTTGGCCAGCGCGCCGGGCCGGAAGTTCTCGATGAGGACGTCGGCCCTGGCCGTCAGTTCGCGGGCGGCCTCGGCGTCGTCCGGCGCGGAGAGGTCCAGGGCGAGGCCGTACTTGGAGCGGTTGGCGGCGTCGAAGTACGCGGCGGTGCCGTCGGCCGCGAACGGCGGGCCCCAGGACCGGGTGTCGTCGCCGGCGCCGGGCCGTTCCACCTTCACCACCCGGGCGCCCAGGTCGGCCAGGGTCGCGGCGGCCAGCGGCCCCGCCAGCACCCGGCTGAAGTCGGCGACGAGCACCCCGTCGAGCGGCTTCGGCAGGTCCGTACGATCCACGCGCACTCCTCCGTCGGGTTTTCGGCTTGTCCGGTGGTCCAGTTGTCGGGTGGGCCGGTTGTCCGGCTTTTCCGTACGGCTGGGCCGGTTGTCGTATCGAGTGAGTGGTGCGCCGCCATGCTCGCGGACGATCTTGGCCGGGCGGAACCCGCCGATGCGTCCAACGCGCCCCGCCGGACTCCACCGTGCAGGAGTGGTGCGGACATACCGGTGAAACGGGCGGAAGTCGGGGTGCCGCGCCGTGGCCCGCCGGATCATTGCGGAGGCGGCGCGGAACCGTGGCCGGATTCGTGCGGTGGCACCGGCGTTTCTTGAGGGGGGCACACCTGATGCGGTGGGATGAGGGATGGTTGTGGCGTGATGCGGGAAGGACCCTGAGTGATGCGGGAAGGTCCGGTAGTGGTGGGAGATGCATCACTTCAGGGCCTAAGTCCTATAAAAACCTGTCATAAGTACCGAGGCGTGGTGTCTACTGATCCGCGTCAGCCGCCGGGGCCCAGCGCGCCGGCGCCGCGCCCGTACGTCATGGAGGACCGGATGCTCCCCTCCGTCTCGACCCTGCAGCAGATCGGCCTGGCCGTCCTGTTGCTCGCGACGCTCGCCTGGGCCGTCGGACTGGTCAGAACCGTACGCAGGGACCGCCCCGCGCCCCAGCCGCCGGGCGCGGCGCAGCGGTTGCTGAAGGCCGTACCGCGGCAGGCCGTCCCGCCGTCGGAGAGCGTCGAGCTGACCGCGGCCGAGCGCGAGGCGTTCGCCGGCCTGGTGCGCGAGCTGACCCGGCGTCACTGAGACGGCCCGCACCGGCTGCCGCCGGATGAGGGCGGATGAGGGCCTGTCAGCTCCCGGGTGAGAGCCCGTCAGCCTGACGGCGTAGGGACGTCAGCCGACCGGGCCGAGCTTGAGCAGCGCCAGTGACGCCAGCATCTGGACCGCCACCGAGCACGCCGCGCGCAGCGTCGGCAGGTGGTGCTGGCCCCGGATGAGCAGTACCGCCAGCGCGCAACCGAAGCCCCAGGTCGTCAGCGCCACCGCCTGGGCGACGGGGTGCTGCTCGGGGAGGAGGAACGCCAGCAGCAGCCGCGGCAGATCCGTCACCCAGAACACCACGACGAACAGGCTGACCGTCGGGCGGAGCCGGCCGTTGCCGCCGAGCGTGCGGGCCATGGCGTGCGTGACCAGCCCCAGTCCGAGGCTGGCGACCAGCACGCCCGCCTCGGTGACGCCGGCGAGCTGCCACACCACCTCGCGCGGCCCGGTCCGCCACTGCGACCGGAACGACCCCGAGGCCAGCAGTCCGAGCGCGCCGCCGAGCAGCGTCAGGAGCACGGCAGCGCTGCACGCGCCGCGGTCGCGCGCCTCGTCCAGCACCTCCACGGGGCGGTACCACAGCCCCAGGACCAGCCGGTGCCACCACAGCCGGCGCCGGGTGGCGGGCTGCGCTGCGGGGGCCGGCTGGACGAGTGTGGGCGGCGGTATGGACATAAGGCCGTTTCTACCACCGGGATTCGCGCGGCGATCCGGCGGGAGCGGTGCGGCGCGGTACGCCGCCGTGCTGCCGAGTACGTCTCGGTGAGCACCCGGCGCGACGCCGAGAAGGCCGCGCTCGCGCTGCGGCGGGCGTCTGAGGGTGCGTGAGGAACCGGCGCTACGAGGGGCCTGATACGAGGGGCCTGAAAGGCTGTCACGAGACCGGCGCCACGAAAGGGGCCCGGAAGGCCGCCACAAGACCGTCGTCATGAGGGGGGCCTGAAAGGCTGCCACGAGAGGGTCTGAAAGGCGCTCAGGGCCCTCAGGGCGCCCCGTACAGATCGTCGTACGAGGGGAAGACCCCGCCCGGCCCGTCCACGCTCTCCGCGGCCAGCACGGCCTTCACGACGGCGCGGGTCAGCATGTCGGCGCCGGCGGCCAGGATCTCGTTGACCGCGCCGGCCTCCGCGTGCACGGCGAACGCCGGGTCGGCCGCCGCGCTCTCCGGCACCACCGGCCGGTCGCCGGTGGCCAGCGCGAAGACCGTGTCGCCGTCCGAGAGCAGGTGGACCGGGCGTACGGCGCGGGCCAGCCCGTCGTGGGCGGTGCCCGCCAGCTTCTGAGCCTGGGCGCGGGTGAGGGCGGCGTCCGTGGCGACGACGGCGAGGGTGGTGTTCAGCGGCGGGCGGGCCGACGCCGCCGAGCGGGCCGCCGACTCCGCGCGGGCCGCGGCCAGCCGCCGCACCGCCGCCGTGTGGTTCTCGGGGGCCGGCGGCCGCGCCCCGCCCTCGTACAGCCGCCCGTACAGCATCCCGGTCACCGGGTCGACCGGCGAGCCGGCGGCGTTGGCCACCGCCAGTACCGCGACCGTCACCCCGGAGGGCAGGACGACGCTCGCCGTGCCGACGCCGCCCTTCAGCCCGCCGGCCACCGCGCCCGTCCCCGCGCCCACGTTGCCCTGTGGCACCGCGGCGCCCGGAGCGGTACGGTGCGCCGCCTCGACGGCCGCACGGCCGAGCGCCGCGTCCGCGCGGGCCCGCCAGTCGCCGCCCCGCCCGAGGTCGAAGAGCGCGGCGGCCGGCACCACCGGCACCACCTGTGCGGGCTCCGGCCCCACCTGGAAGCCCCGCCCGCGGTCCTCCAGCCAGGCCGCCACGCCCGATGCCGCGTCCAGCCCGAAGGCGCTGCCGCCGGTCAGTACGACGGCGTCCACACGCTGCACCAGATTGCGCGGGTCCAGCGCGTCGGTCTCCCGGGTGCCGGGCCCGCCGCCCCGGACGTCGACGGCGGCGACCGCGCCGCCTTCGGGGGCGAGGACGACGGTCGTGCCGGTGAGGTACCCGTCCTCGGTGCGCTGCGCGTGCCCGACCCGGAGGCCCGGTACGTCCGTCAGCGCGTCACGGGGGCCGTGCGGGGTGCGGGACGGGGCGCCGGGTGCGTCAGCCATGCGTCATGCGTACCACGGGGTGCGCGGCGCGGGGCAGGCCGCGCCGGGCGGGGCTCAGCGGCCCGAGGGGCCCATCACGATGACCGGGTGCTTGGCCGGGTCCAGCGTGCGCAGCAGCTCGCGCATCTTGTCGGCCTTGAGGCTGACACAGCCCTGGGTCGGGCCGTCGTGGTCGACGTGCAGCCAGACGCCGCCGCCCTTGGCCGCGCCCTCGGGACGCCGTGTGTCCAGCGGCGAGGAGCCCGGGACGCGGTTGTAGTCGATCGCGATCACGTAGTCGAACGCGCCGGCCAGCGGCTCGCCCTCCACACCGGATCCGTTGGCCACGAAGGAGGAGTTGTGGTCGTACGGCAGCTTCGTGCCGCGCGGCGGAGCCAGCTTGCCGCCCGCGTCGCTGAGCGAGAACACGCCCTCGGGGGAGCGCAGGTCGCCGTAGTGGTGGTCCTTCGTCCAGCCCTTGGCGGCGTTGTGCGCCGGCCAGGCGTCGCCGGCGGACCACTTCTCGGAGTCCTTGGCGCGGGTGTAGAGCGTGACGGTGGAGTCGTGGGAGTCGGTGTCCTCGCCCGTGACGACCAGGACCTGCTGGGACTTGGCCGGAATGCGGTCCCGCATCGACGCGTCGAGCCCGGGGATGTGGCCCGGCTCGGAACGGACGGGGGAGCCCTGCTTGAGCCCGGTCGGCCGCTGCTTCGACGACGTGCCGGCGGTGGGACTGTCCTGTGCCGTGACGGAGGTCCCGTCGGCGCGGTGATCGTCCCCCGAGGCGGGCCAGGCGCACAGCGCGGTGCCCACCAGCACCACCACGGCCGCACCACCGGCGGCCTTGCCGCGTCGGGACAGGCGTATTCGCTCACTGGGCTGGGCGTGCCGGCCTGCCATGGTGTGACAACTCCTCGCGCGACGGCGCTTGCTGGGCATAAAAAGGGGCAATACGTACCCTACCCTTCCCGGGGCGCGCTCAGTCTCCCCGGGCCCTTGCTTCCACCTGATCCGCACATCATGCCCTGAGGCGCTCGATGCCCCAGGGACGCGGACATCCCCCGGCGTGCGACGGACAGTTGGCGCGCGTACTGTACGGCGGCCCGGGCGGTCGCTGCCTCCATGACACCGGGGGATGACCGGATCCGGCCCCCTGGAACCCCCGCTTTTCTGCTCCGGATGAGCCACGGCTGCGGGTGGGGCACCATGGACAGGGGGGAGCGCGGAGAAGCGGCAGGAGCGAGGACGTGACCGACACACCCATGCCCGCACCCCGGCCCGAGGGACCGGCGGGCGACCTCCCGGAGGAGCGCGCGGACATCGCGGGCCGCCCGGACCTCGACCGGCTGCTGCGCCGCTTCTACACCGCCGCCTTCGCCGACCCGTTGATCGGCCCGCACTTCTCCGAGGTCGCGGGCACCGACCTGACCGCCCACCTGCCGGTGATCACCGACTTCTGGGAGCGGGCGCTGTTCCGCACCGCCGATCACCGCCGCGATGTCTTCGGGGTGCACGCCGGGCTGCACCGCGCCCGGCCGCTGACCGCCGCGCACTTCGGGCGCTGGGTCCAGCTGTGGCGGGCCACGGTGGACGGCCTGCACGCCGGGCCGCGCGCCGAGCGCGCCAAGAGCCAGGGCGAGCGGCTGGCGGTCTCGATGCTGCGCAGCCTGTACGGGCGGGCCGCGGACACCGGCGGCGGCCCCGGCGGCTTCATACCGCTGGCCGCCCTGCGGCTGCAGGGACCGGGGGCGGGCGTACCGGGCCGGGCCGTACCGGGGGCGGCGACGCCGTGACGGGGGCGGCGACGGCGGTGACGGGTCCGGTGCCGCCGTAATCGGGTCGGGCGGTTGCCCGTGAGCCCCGTGAGCCGCGTGGGCCGGCCGGTCAGGGCCGCGGGGCGCTTGCCGCGGCGCCCGTCCCGCCCGTCGCCCGGGGTGCCGTCCGCGCCGCCGGCACCGACTCCACGATCGAGGGGAAGGCGGGCGTGGACAGCACGCGCGTCAGCCGGAAGTCCGCCGCCGACAGCAGCGTGGCGTACTCCTCGGCGGTCCGCTCCCTGCCCTCGACGACCGCCATCATCGCCACGTCCATCGCCTTCCCGTAGTGCGGCGCGTTGCCCGGCGGCAGTACGGAGTCCACGATCAGCAGCCGGCCGTGCGCCGGCACCGCGTCCCGGACCCGCCGCAGGATGTCCACGCACGCCGCGTCCGACCAGTCGTGCAGCACGTGCTTGAGCACGTACACATCGCCGCCCTCCGGCACGGACGCGAAGAAGTCGCCCGTCTCGGTGCGCCAGCGGCCCGCCAGTTCCGGCACGTCCAGCACGTGCCGGGCGATCGCCGGCTCCTGGTCGTGGAGCACAACGGAGACCGAGGGGTGCAGCTCCAGGACGGCACGCAGCAGCCCGCCCCGCCCGCCCCCGACATCGACGACCGTGCTGCCCTCGGGGAACGGGTAGCTCTCCGCGACCGGCCCGTCCACCGGCCCGGACAGGGACGCCATCCCCGTGTCGAACAGCTCCCGCGTCCCGGGATCGGCGGCCAGGAACTCGAAGAGCGGCGCCCCGAAGATCCGGTCGAAGGACGGCCCGGCGGTCCGTACGGTCTCCGCCAGCGCCGCCGAGGACCGCCGGAACGTCTCGTCGGTCATCATCAGCACCGCGTCCCGCAGGGAGTGCGGCACATCGGAACGGAGCGGCCGCGCGCCCGGCGTCAGATGGAAGGCCCCGGTCGCGTCCTCGCGGAAGACGTCCCGGGTGGCGAGGTAGCGCAGCAGGCGCCGCAGGTGGGGAGCGTGCGTGCCGGTGGCCTCGGCGAGCTGCTCGACCGTACGCGGCCCCTCCGCGAGGTGGTCGGCGACGCGGTACTGCACGGCGGTGCGCAGCGCGGCGGAGAACAGATGCCCCAGTGCGTGCTCGATCAGAAAGGCGACCGGGTCCTCCGGCACCCTGCCGTCGGCGGGGTTCGCCGGACGGCCGGCGAGCGGGGCCGTGGGCGGGGCCATGGGCCGCTCCGTGGACCGGCCGGCTGAAGATGTGGTCAACGTCCGCCTCCCGTCACTCACATGAACCGGGCTGAGTCGTCCCGTATCGAGGGTCCACCGTGGCAGCGCCGGGCCCGCCTGTCACCGGCGCCTCCCGAACACCCTGCGAACTCCGGCCACCCACGGCCTCCCACGGCCTCGTCACCGCGGGTCGCGGCAGTGACGCGCGGCACCCGCCGGACGCGCCGCGTCCGCTGTCCCGGTATGGCCCTTCCGTGATCGAATACGGCACATGAGCGATCGCGCGCGAGAGATGGTCCTGGCCCCGCTCGACGCCCGCATGGCGGACCTCGAAGCCCTCTACGAAGATCTCCACCGGCACCCGGAACTGTCCTTCCAGGAGACCCGCACCGCCGCCGAGGTCGCCCGGCGCCTGAAGGCCGACGGCTTCGACGTGCTCACCGGCATCGGCCGCACCGGCGTGGTGGGCGTCCTGCGCAACGGCGACGGACCGACGGTCCTGCTGCGCGCCGACATGGACGCGCTCCCCGTGACCGAGCAGACCGGGCTGCCGTACGCCTCCACCCACGACGGCGTCATGCACGCCTGCGGCCATGACGTCCACGTCACCTGCCTGATCGGCGCCGCCGGGCTGCTCGCCGCCGGACGCGACCACTGGTCCGGCACCCTCGTCGCGCTCTTCCAGCCCGCCGAGGAGGACGGCGGCGGCGCCCAGAAGATGATCGACGACGGTCTCTACGACAGGGTCCCGGTGCCGGACGTGGTCTACGCCCAGCACGTCGCGCCGCTGGGCGCGGGCCTGATCGCGTACCACGACGGCGCCTGCATGGCCGCCGCCGACAGCCTGCGGATCACCTTCCACGGCACCGGCGGCCACGGCTCCCGCCCCGAGACCACCGTCGACCCGATCCTGATGGCCGCGGCCTTCGTGCAGCGCGTGCAGTCCGTCGTCGCCCGCGAGACCGCGCCGCGGGAACAGGCCGTCGTCACCGTCGGCTCCTTCCACGCGGGCGACGCCCCGAACGTCATCCCCGACCACGCCACCGTCCAGCTCAGCATCCGCACCTTCGACGAGGAGGTGCGTGCCCGCGTGCTGGCCGCCGTCGACCGCATCGCCCACGCCGAGGCCGCGGCGTCCGGCGCGGCGCACGCCCCGGAGACCGAGACCATCGCCGGTTTCCCCGTCACCCGCAACGACTCCGACGCGCTGCGCGAGGTCAACGCGGCCTTCGCCGGGCTCTTCGGCGAGCAGGCGCTGTTCCCGTACGACCCGGCCTCCGGCAGCGAGGACGCGGGCGTGCTCGCGACCGCGGCGGATGCCCCGCTGTACTACTGGTGGCTCGGCGGCTGGGACCCGGTCGCCTTCCGCAAGGCCCTGGAGGCGGGCCGGATCTCCCAGGACATCCCGTCCAACCACTCCGCCCGGTTCGCCCCCGTCCAGCAGCCCACCCTGACGATGGGCACCCGCGCCCTGGTGGCGGCCGCCCTGACCGGTCTGGGAGGGAAGCGGCGGGGGACTGAGGCCGGAGAGGCCTGAGGCCTGGGGACTGAGGCCGGTTGCCGGTTGACGTCTGCCGGCTGTCGGGGGCCGCTGCGTCAGGTCTCCGGGGGCGTTCCCGTGGGGGTGCTCCGGTTGCCGCGTTGACCTTGCCCCTGGGGCAGAGCCCAGCCTCGGTCGTGGAAGGCGGCCGGGCGGGCCAAGACCCCGCACGGCCACGGCTATGGCTGCGGCCATGACGGCGCACGGGGGAGGGGCGACGGATGGTGGCGGACGGTCTGCTGACGATCGGGGCGTTCGCACGGGCCTCCCGGCTGTCCCCGAAGGCGCTGCGGCTCTACGACGAGCTGGGCCTGCTGCGCCCGGCCCGCGTCGACCCGTTCAACGGCTACCGCTTCTACGCCCGGGACCAGCTCGAACGGGCCCGCTTGGTGGCGTGGCTGCGCCGCCTGGGCATGCCGCTGGCCCGCATCCGGACGGTGTGCGACCTGGCCCCCGCCGAGGCCGCCGCGGAGATCGCGAGGTACTGGACGGGCGTCGAGGCGGACACCGCGGCCCGACGTGACCTGGCCGCCTTCCTCATCGACCAACTACGAGGAAGGGACCCGACCATGACCCACGGGACGATCACCGGCATCCGCTATGCGGCCCTTTCGGACGCCGGACTGGTACGGGAAGGCAATCAGGACACGGCGTACGCGGACAGCCGCCTGCTCGCGGTCGCCGACGGCTTCGGCGCGGACGGCGCGGCGGCCGGCAGCGCCGCCATCGAGGCGCTGCGGGGCCTGGGCGACGCCCCGGCCCCGCTGCCCGGCGACATCCTCAACACCCTCAGCGAGGCGGTCGGGCGCGCCAACCGTGCCGTCGCGGAGCGGAGCGCGGGCGAGGACAGCGGCACCACCCTCACCGCGATGCTGTGGACCGGCTCCCGGCTGGCGCTGGTGCACGTCGGGGACTCCCGCGCCTACCTGTTCCGCGACGGCGGCTTCTTCCGCATCACGCACGACCACACCCTCGTCCAGTCCCTCGTCGACGAGGGCCGCCTCACCCCGGAGGAGGTGTCGGCGCACCCGCAGCGGTCCCTGCTGCTGCGGGCGCTGAACGGCCGGGACGACGAGGTCCCCGTCGCGGACCTGAAGCTGCACGACGCCCGGCCCGGCGACCGTTACCTCCTCTGCTCGGACGGTCTGTACGGCGTGGTCCGGGACGCCGACCTGCGCGGCGTCCTGGCCTCCGGGGGCACGCCCGAACAGGCCGTACGCGACCTGATCGGGCTCGCCCGCGCGGCCGGGGCCCCGGACAACGTCAGCTGCGTCGTCGCGGACACGCTCCCGGCCGCGGAGTGACCGCCGGGGGCGACGGGGTCAGGCCAGGCCCTTGAGCATCCCGTGCCAGTAGAACTGCGGCAGTCCGTACCGCTTGAGGAACCACATGTCCGTCCGCTCCTTCGTCGTGTCCAGGAACGGCACCGAAGGAGCGGGCTTCAGCTCGTAGTCGAACTCGGCCAGCAGCATCTTGTGGCGCGCGGTGACCAGCGGGCAGGACGTGTACCCGTCGTACCGGGCCCGGAGCGGCCGGCCGCGCAGCGAGTCCCGGAGGTTGGCGACCAGCACCGGGGCCTGTTTGCGTACCGCCGCGCCGGTCTTGGACGTCGGGAGGTTCGCCACGTCCCCGAGCGCGAACACCTCGGGGTGGTCCGGGTGCTGCAGCGTCGCCGGATCGGCCTTCACGTAACCGAAGGGCGAGTCAGGATCGGCCAGCGGTCCGCCGGCTATCCACTCGGGGGCCGCCTGCGGCGGCACGGCGTGCAGCAGGTCGTAGGAGATCGTCTCCTTGTCGCCGGTCGCGTGGTTCACGATCACGGCCTCGCGCGCCGCGCCGTCCACGGACACCATCTCCGACCGCAGCCGTACCTCGATGCCGTACCGCAGGGCCACGTCCTCCAGCACCCGGCCGAACTCCGGCACCTTGAACATCGCCGTCTCGGGCAGCACGAGCACGATCCGTATCCGGTCCAGCACGCCGCGCTTGCGCCAGTGGTCGGCCGCCAGGTACGCGATCTTCTGCGGCGCGCCGCCGCACTTCACCGGCCCGGCCGGCATCGTGAACACTGCCGTGCCGCTCTTCATGCCACGGATCAGCTCCCACGTGAGCGGCGCCAGTTCCGGGACGTAATTGCTGGTCACGCCATCGTGGCCGAGGGCCTGCGCGAGGCCGGGCACGCCGTCGGGGTCCAGCCGCAGCCCCGGCGCGAGGACCAGCCGGTCGTACGACACGGTCCGGCCCGACGCCGTGCCGACCGTACGGGCCGCCGGGTCGACGGACACCGCCGACTCCCGCAGCCAGTGCACGCCGGCGGGCATGACCTCGGCCTCGGTGCGTAACGACGCCCGCAGCGGCGCCTGGCCGCCGCCGACCAGCGTCCACAGCGGCTGGTACCAGTGCGTGCCGGAGGGCTCCAGCACCGCCACGTCCGGCGCTCCGGCCCGCCGCAGCCGTGCGGCCACGGTGATGCCGGCGGTGCCGCCACCGACGATGACGATGCCGTGGTGGACCCGGGAGCGGTCCCCGGACGAGGCCCCGGACGGGGACGAGGGCCCGTGCGGCTGGTGGGGTGAGGTGGACATCTGCGCCTCCTGAGTCGGTGAGCGGTGTGCACCGCCGGACCGGGACCGGAAGCCCGCCCGGCGGGTTGCCCACAGGCTCTCAGGGGCAGGGTGGGAGGGCGAGGCCACACCAGGACGCTCCGCGCCGGCTCGGGGCGCCGGTACCGGGGGGCTCCGCAAGGTCGATGGCAGAGGCATCCATCGCACGTTCAATGAACGTTGATCCACGGCCGCCACGCTGGCCACATGTTGCGCCGCGTACCCTCCGAGCCCGCTGACCGGGGCCTCGCCCCGCAAGCGATGAAGGTCGCCCTGAGCTGGACCGGTGAGCCGGGCCGCTTCGACGAGCTGACCCACGAGCAGCTCATCGACCAGTCCGTACGGGCCGCCGCCGCCCTGGCCCGCTCCGGCATCCGCACCGGCGACCGGGTGGCCGTCCATCTGCCCCTGGTCCCCGAATCGGTGATCGTCACGCTGGCCTGCGGCCGGATCGACGCGGTGCGCAGCACCCTGCCCGTGTCGATGCGGGCCCCCGAACTCGCCGAGCGGCTCAGGAGCTCCGGGGCGAAGGTCGTGATCACCGCCGACGCCGGCTTCTGGGACGGCGCCGTGCGCCCGGTGAAGTCCGTGCTGGACCGGGCCCTGGCGCGCGGCGGCACGGACGTACGGACGGTGCTCGTCGTGAGCCGCTGCCCGCGCCCCGTCGCCTGGCAGCCGGGCCGCGACCGCTGGTGGCACGAGGCCCTCACGGCCGACTGAACCGGTCGTACCCTGGAGGGGTGAGTGAGACAGCGGACGCCGCGACCGAGAACGAGGACCGCCCGAGCGCGGGCGAGAGCCGGCCGGGGGCTGCCGCGTTGATCTTCGATGATCCGCTGGACCAGCAGTCGTCCGACGACACGGACCGGGGCTGGGGCGAGCGTCCCCGGCCGGGTGGCGGAAGCGCCGCCGACCTGGCGCGCTTCCTGGACGAGAAGCCGCCCCACCACCTCTGACGGCTCCGCCGAGCGGTGCCGGAGGCTCTCCGGAGCCGCCGCTTACGCGGCTGTCCGGAGAGCCGTGTCCGTGGCGTGGAACGGCCGTACGCGTCAGTTCTGCGACGTGTCCGTGGAGACCGACTTCTCCGTGGAGACGGGGCCCGAGGCGGGGCCGGGGATCGCGCCCGCGCCGGTGACCGGCTCCGAGCCGTTCCGCTGGCTGACCAGCGCGTCGCGGATCTGCACCAGCAGCTCGACCTCGGTCGGGTCCACCGGACCCTCCTCGACCGGGTTCTTGGCCTCCTGACGCGCCTTCCACTTGTTCATCGGAAGGATCATGAGGAAGTAGACGACCGCGGCGGTGATCAGGAACGTCAGCGCGGCGCTGAGCACCGAGCCCCAGAGGATGTAGATCCCGTCGGTGAACTCGCCGGTCTTCGGGTCCGGGCTGCACGTGGAGCTCAGGCAGGTCTTGTAGTGGTCCAGGTTCTGCGACCCGAGCGCACCGATGATCGGGTTGATGACGCCCTTGACCACGGCGTTCACGATGTTGGTGAACGCGGCTCCGACCACGACGGCAACCGCAAGCTCGACCACGTTGCCGCGCAGCAGGAATTCCTTGAATCCCTGCAGGACGCCGCTCTTCTCGTCGCTCACCTGACAGCCTCTTTCCACACGTACTACGGACGCCGCGCCCGTCCGGGGCGTCGGCACAACTTACGAAACGGCGGGACACGGCCGCCCAAGCGGTCACAACGGACCGGCGGTTGGACGGAGCGTGAGTACGGGTCAGCATGGCGTTACCGCCGTACGGGGCGAAATCGCCACATCGCGACATCGCGTGGCTGCCCCACCGTTCTTCACAGTTTTGCTTGCCATGTGCGTATCGGCCAGTAGAACGGAATGGCCGAAACCGCCCTCGGCGCGGGTTTCGCCGACCGGTGAGGTGATCGCCAGGGCGGCCGCGATGGCCGCCAGGCCAGCGAAAACGGCGTACCGCCGGGTTTTCGGCAGGGGTGCACGCCGGCGTCGCGCACCGCTGATGCGGAATGGCTCGAAGTGTGGAACCTCACACAACGGGGGTGTGGGCAGCGGGGGGTTGGTGTATGGGGAAGGCGTCATTTCGGTCACCGCCGGAGAAAGGGGATCACGCGTCCGGCGTCGGTGCGCCGGGCCGTCGGACGGGATCACCCTGACCGAAATCGTCGGAGGCCGTCGGGGCCTGTGGACGGGCGGGGCCGCTACCCGCCGGTTGTGGACATCCCCGTCACCCGCGGGGGGTGGGCGCCTGCCGTCAGGGCAGCTCGATCCCCAGCTCCAGGTCGCCGTGGGCGGCGGCGCAGTCGCAGCCGCGCGCCGTGCCCGCCGGCAGTGCGGCCACCGCGTCGAAGAGGACCTCGCGCAGCCGGCCGACGTTCTCCGCGAAGACCCGCAGCACCTCCTCGTGGGAGACGCCCGTACCCGCCTCGGCGCCCGCGTCCAGGTCCGTGACCAGGGCCAGCGAGGTGTAGCAGAGGCCCAGTTCGCGGGCCAGGACGGCTTCGGGGTGGCCCGTCATGCCGACCACCGACCAGCCCTGCGCGGCATGCCAGCGGGACTCCGCTCGCGTCGAGAACCGCGGGCCCTCGATGACCACGAGCGTGCCGCCGTCGACCGGTTCCCAGCCGCGCCCGCGTGCCGCGTCGGCGGCGACCCGGCGGCCGGCAGGACAGTACGGATCGGCGAAGGCGGTGTGCACCACGTTCGGCATGCTGCCGTCCGGGAGCGGCACCCCGTCGAAGTACGTCTGCGTACGGGACTTCGTGCGGTCCACGATCTGGTCCGGTACGAGGAGCGTGCCGGGCCCGAACTCCGGGCGCAGGCCGCCGACCGCGCACGGGCCCAGGACCTGGCGGACGCCGGCCGCGCGCAGTGCCCACAGATTGGCGCGGTAGTTGATGCGGTGCGGCGGGAGGTGGTGGCCGCGGCCGTGCCGGGGCAGGAAGGCGACCTGCCGGCCGGCGACCTCCCCGAGGAAGAGCGAGTCGCTGGGCGGCCCGTACGGGGTCTCGACCGTGACCTCGGTCACCTCGTCGAGGAAGGAGTAGAAGCCCGAACCGCCGATTACACCGATCTCCGCATCCGCCATGGCGGCCACACTAGCCGCGCCTTCCCGCCGTGGGGGCGGGGCGCGGATGACGAAGTGATGACGTGTGGCGGCGGGTGCGGACCGGGCGCGCGGAGCCGGCCACTCATGCCTGAGGCCCCGCCGGTCTCAGGGCCGGCGGGGCCTCAGGGGGAGAGCTGTCAGGCGGCGGAGCTGCTGCTCGACGTGGTCGAGGCGGAGCTGCTGCCGGAGGTGGTCGAGGAGGAGCTCGACGACTTGCTGTCGGAGCCGCTCGACGAGGAGGACGAGCTCGACGTCGAGGCCGACGCCGGGCTGCTGCTCGAAGAGGAGCCGCGGCTGTCGTTCCGGTAGAAGCCGGAGCCCTTGAAGACGATGCCGACCGCCGAGAAGACCTTCTTCAGACGGCCCTGGCAGTTCGGGCACTCGGTGAGTGCGTCGTCGGTGAACTTCTGGACGGCCTCAAGGCCGTCGCCGCACTCGGTGCACTGGTACTGGTAGGTCGGCACTAGTCTTCCTCCTGGCACTCTCACTCAATGAGTGCTAACGACGATCCATAGTGCAGTATTCCGGCGCGTCAGTCCACTGTGACCGGCACACGGTGACCGACTCCACGCGCCGCGACCCGTCCCTTACCGGGCGGAACCAGGCGTCCGCGCAGCCCCGCGAGCACCAGAAAGGCCAGCGCCGTACCGGTCAGCGGCACGAAGAAGCCGGCGCTGGGCCCGAAGCGGTCCGCGAGCTGTCCCGCGGTCGTGGCGGCCGCCGCCTGTCCCAGCGCCACCGCGCCGGTCAGCCAGGTGAACGCCTCCGTACGGGCCGAGGCCGGCACCAGGGACTCGACCAGCGTGTAGCCGGTGATCAGGGCCGGGGCGATGCACAGGCCGACCACCAGGCCGGTCGCGCCCAGCAGCGGAACCGCGGAGAGCGCCCACAGCGGAGTGGTGGCCAGCGCCAGCAGCCCGTAGGCGACCAGCAGCCGGCGGCGCGGGCCGGTCTTCCAGGCGATCGCGCCGCAGGCGATGCCCGCGGTCATGTTGCCCGCCGCGAAGATGCCGTACAGCACGCCGTTGATGCCCGGCTGCCCGATGGACTCCGTGAAGGCCGTCAGCGAGACCTGCATGCCGCCGAAGACCGAGCCGATGCCGAGGAAGACGGCGATGAGCACCCGCACGCCGGGCACGGAGAGGGCCGAGGCGCGCGTCTCGCCGGGCTGCCGCGTGCGGTGCGCGGCCGGCTGGCTGCGGTGCTGCGACGCGAAGAGCAGGCCGCCGGCCAGCGTCAGCACGGCCTCGGCGATCAGGCCGGCAGCCGGGTGGACGCTCGTGCACAGGGCGGTGGCCAGCACCGGGCCCACCACGAAGGTGAACTCGTCGGTCACGGACTCGAAGGCCGCCGCGGTGGACATCAGAGGGCTGTCGCTCAGCCGCGCCGCCCATCGTGCGCGCACCATCGGCCCCACCTGAGGCGTCGAGGCGCCCGTGGGCACCGCGACGGCCAACAGTGCCCACAGCGGCGCGTGCAGCAGGGCCAGGGTGATCAGGGCCGCCACGGAGACCGAGTGCACGGCGACTCCGGGGAGCAGCACGGCGCGCTGCCCGAAGCGGTCGGCGAGCTTGCCGCTCTGCGGGGCGAACAGGGCCATGGAGATACCGGTCGCGGCGGAGACCGCGCCCGCGGTGCCGAAGGAGCCGGTGGTGTGCTGGACCAGCAGGACGATGCCGATGGTGAGCATCGCGAAGGGCTGCCGGGCCAGGAAGCCGGGCAGGACGAACGCCCAGGCTCCCGGGGTGCGCAGGAGCTGTCCGTATCCGGGGCGCTTGCCGGAGGGGTTCCCCGCAGGAGCACTGCCGGTGGTCGCCGGCTCGTCCTGGACGGTTGCTGCGTTCTGGACCGTGGATGCCACGGCCGGGCCTTTCCGCCGCCTGGTGACGCGCTCGTGAGGTCATCACGGGGAACGCGCCGAGAGCTGTCCTCTCGCGCTGGACCGAGTGATACCGGGTCCGCACCTGAGAGGTGGCTGCGTCACGCAGGGGACCGCGGCCGCCGAGCGGTCGCGCCAGCTCTGCATCAGGCAGAGTGGGTGTCGTGCATTGCCCTCACATACTACAGGCGAGAGGGTGCCGCAGCCTGCGATCCCATTGGTGAGATGTGTCCCACACCTGGGAACGTCCGGGCAGCGCCCATCCCTTGAGGGCGAGAGCTCCGGCCGCCTCGGAGGGGCGGCCCGCGCCCCCTCATCGCCGGGGTGCCGACGCCCCGCTCGTCCCCAGCCAGCCCGCCAGCTTGCCGCCCTGGGAGACCGCCTGGAGGCGCCGCTCGGCGGCGTCCCGCACCGGGTCGGTGGCGACGACCAGGAGCTCGTCGCCGCGCCGCAGGACGGTCGTGGGGGACGGTACGAAGCTCGTGCCGTCCCGGACCACCAGGGTGACCGCGGAGCCGGCCGGCAGCCGCAGCTCGGCGATCTCCACGCCGTGCATCCGCGACTTGGGGCCGATCGCGGTGGACAGGAGATGGCCGCGCAGCCGCTCCAGGGGCGCGGACTCGATGCCGAGGTCGGCGGCCTCCTCCTTGTCGCCGATCCGCAGCCGCCGGGCCAGCCAGGGCAGCGTCGGCCCCTGCACGAGGGTGTAGACGACCACGAGGACGAAAACGATGTTGAAGACACGTTCACTCTCGGGGACCTTGCCGACCATCGGGATCGTCGCCAGCACGATGGGTACGGCGCCGCGCAGCCCCGCCCACGAGAGCAGCGTCTGCTCGCGCCACGCCATATGGAAGGGCCGCAGGGTGAGCACTACGGAGAGCGGGCGGGCGACCAGCGTCAGTATCAGCCCGATGACGATCGCGGGCAGGATGTCGTCGCCCAGGTTGTGCGGCGTGACGAGCAGGCCGAGCAGGATGAACATGCCGATCTGGCCGAGCCAGCCCAGCCCCTCGGCGAAGCCCCGAGTGGCGGCGGAGTGCGGCAGCTTGGAGTTCCCGAGCACCATCGACGCCAGGTAGACCGCGAGGAAGCCGGAGCCGTGCGCGAGGGCGCCCGCTGCGTACGCGGAGACGGCGATGGCCATGACGGCGATCGGGTACAGGCCGGAGGCGGGCAGCGCCACGTGCCGCATGCCGAACGCGCCGAGCCAGCCGATCGCCAGGCCGATCGCGGCGCCGATGGCCAGCTCCAGGGCGATCTCGCCGATGAGGACGTACCAGTGCTCGACCGGGCCCGCGGTGGAGAACGCGACGACCAGGATGACCACGGGGGCGTCGTTGAAGCCCGATTCGGCCTCCAGGACGCCCGTGAGGCGGGCCGGCAGCGGCACGCTGCGCAGCACCGAGAAGACCGCCGCGGCGTCGGTGGAGGAGACCACAGCGCCGATGAGGAGCGCCTGCCGCCACTCCAGCCCGACCAGATAGTGCGCACCGGCCGCGGTGACCCCCACGCTCACCGCGACACCGAGGGTGGAGAGCAACGCCGCCTGGGGCAGCGCCGGTCTGATCTCTTTCCACTTCGTGCCGAGACCGCCTTCGGCCAGGATCACCACAAGTGCGGCATAGCCGAGGATCTGCGTCAGTTCGGCATTGCTGAAGCGGACTCCGATGCCGTCCGCCCCTATGGCGACGCCGATCCCCAGGTAGATGAGCAGGCTGGGGAGCCCGCTGCGCGAGGAGATCCGTACGGCCGCCACGGCGATGAGCAGCACGAAGGAGCAGACCAGCAGGAGTTCGTTGAGGCGGTCGACAGTCAGGGGCCGGGTCCTTCCAGGTTGCTGTCCGGGCGGAGGCCCGGATTTTACTTACTATATCTAGTTACTGACCCTAACAATTTACCATTGCTTGAATGTCGGGGCCGTTGGTGGTGACTCCGCGTAGGGGTCGCCGATCCGGTGCGCCTATGGTTGCTCCAGCACTCCCACCCTGCCCCTCGAAGGACAGAGATGCCCGCCAACAAGTCCGGCCCCGCTCCGAAGAAAAAGGGGCGGCGCGCCCGCCTCGTCGTCATCTTGGTCGTGCTTCTGCTCGTGGCGGGCGTCGGCTACGGGACGTTCTGGGGCGTGAGCACCGTCCGCGCCTCCTATCCGGAGACCACCGGGTCCCTGAAGATGCCGGGCCTCTCCAGCCCGGTGGACGTCATGCGGGACGGCAACGGCATCCCGCAGATCTACGCCGACACCGATGAGGACCTCTTCCGCGCCCAGGGCTACGTCCAGGCCCAGGACCGCTTCTGGGAGATGGACGTGCGGCGCCACATGACGTCCGGCCGCCTCTCCGAGATGTTCGGCAAGAGCCAGGTGAAGACCGACTCGTTCCTGCGCACCCTCGGCTGGCACGAGACCGCGCAGAAGGAGTACGACACCAAGCTGTCGGACAGCACGAAGAAGTACCTCGACGCCTACTCCGCAGGAGTCAACGCCTACCTGGAGGACCACGAGGGCTCGGCGCTCTCCCTCGAATACGCGGCGCTCGGCCTGCAGAACGACTACAAGCCCGGCAAGTGGAAGCCGGCCGACTCGGTGGCCTGGCTCAAGGCCATGGCCTGGGACCTGCGCGGCAACATGCAGGAAGAGATCGACCGGTCCCTGATGACGAGCCGCTTCTCCCAGAAGCAGATCGCCGAGCTCTACCCGTCGTACCCGTACGACCGCAACAAGCCGATCGTGCAGGGCGGCGCCGTCGACCCGGCGACCAAGGAGTTCGACCCCGAGGCCACCGCGAGCGGCACCCAGTCCGCGGCCGGCGCCGCCGGGGCCCTTCAGAGCCGGCTCTCCTCGCTCTCGAAGACGCTCGACGACGTGCCCGCGCTGCTCGGCCCGAACGGCAACGGCATCGGGTCCAACTCCTGGGTGGTCTCCGGCAAGCACACCACCACCGGCAAGCCACTGCTGGCCAACGACCCGCACCTGGCGCCCCAGATGCCCTCGCTCTGGTACCAGATGGGCCTGCACTGCCGATCACAGAGTCCGAACTGCAACTACGACGTCTCCGGCTTCACGTTCTCCGGCATGCCGGGCGTGGTCATCGGTCACAACCAGGACATCTCCTGGGGCATGACCAACCTCGGGGCCGACGTCTCCGACCTGTACCTGGAGAAGGTCAGCGAGAACGGCTACCTCTACGACGACCGTGAGGTGCCCTTCACGACCCGCAAGGAGACCATCAAGGTCGCCGGCGGCTCCGACCGGACGATCACCGTGCGGTCGACCAACAACGGGCCCGTGGTCTCCGACCGCGACGACGAGCTGGCCAAGGTCGGCAAGGATGCCCCGGTGGGCAACTCCGCGCCCGACCGCGGCGACGGCTACGCCATCTCCCTGAAGTGGACCGCGCTCAGTCCCGGCCGCTCCATGGACGCCGTGTTCGAGATGAACCGGGCGTCGGACTGGAACGGGTTCCGCAAGGCGGCGCGCAACTTCGAGGTGCCGTCCCAGAACCTGATCTACGCCGACACCAAGGGCAACATCGGCTACCAGGCGCCGGGCCGCATCCCCGTGCGCGGCAAGGGCGACGGCTCGCTGCCCGCGCCGGGCTGGGACCCCGCCTACAAGTGGGACGGCTACATCCCGCAGTCCGCGCTGCCCTGGGAGCTCAACCCCAAGAGCGGCTACATCGTCACCGCCAACCAGGCCGTGATCGACCAGGACAAGTACCCGTACCTGCTCACCAGGGACTGGGGCTACGGGGCGCGCAGCCAGCGGATCGACGACCTGATCAAGTCGAAGATCAAGGACGGCGGCAAGATCTCCACGCACGACATGCAGACCATGCAGCTGGACAACAGCAGCGAGATCGCCGAACTGCTCACGCCGTACCTGCTGAAGCTCGACGTCAAGGACAAGTACGTCCGCGAGGCGCAGCAGCTCCTGGAGGGCTGGAACTACACCCAGGAGTCCGACTCGGCGGCGGCCGCGTACTTCAACGCGGTCTGGCGCAACACCCTCAAGTTGGCCTTCGGCGACAAGATGCCCAAGGAGCTGCGTGTCGACGGCCAGTGCCTGACGGTCCACCCGGCGAACTCCACCGGCCCGGCCGACGACCTGCAGAAGTGGGTCCGCGAATGCGGTGAGCGCGCCAAGGACTCCGCCCAGCCCGACGGCGGCGACCGCTGGTTCGAGGTCGTACGGAAGATCCTCAACGACCCGGAGAACGACTGGTGGAAGACCGAGGACCGGCCCGGCCGCCCCGGTGACAAGAACCGCGACCAGCTCCTCGCGCACGCCATGCAGGACGCGCGTTACGAGCTGACCGCGAAGCTCGGCAAGAACATCAACACCTGGAGCTGGGGCCGCCTGCACCAGCTGACGCTGAAGAACCAGACCCTCGGTACGGACGGTCCCGGCATGCTGCAGGGTCTGTTCAACCGCGGTCCCTGGAACCTCGGCGGCGGCGAGGCGGCCGTGGACGCCACCGGCTGGAACGCGGCCGGCGGCTACCAGGTCGTCTGGGTGCCCTCGATGCGGATGGTCGTCAACCTCTCCGACCTCGACAAGTCGCGGTGGATCAACCTCACCGGCGCCTCGGGGCACGCGTACAACGCCCACTACGACGACCAGACCGGCAAGTGGGTCAAGGGCGAACTGCTGCCCTGGGCCTTCTCCGAGAAGGCCGTCAAGGCAGCGGCGAAGGACACGCTGACGCTGTCCCCGTGACGCCGCCGCCGGCGTGCCGCGCCGGCCGTACGAAACCGGCCGCCGGGCCGTCCCGAGAACATCGGGGCGGCCCGGCGGGCGTCGTTCCGGACCTCAGTGGCCGTGGTTCCGGCCCTCCGCGGGCGCCGCCGTGAAGCGGTGCACCCCCGACGGCGTCACCGCCGCCTGTACCGGCCGGTCGTGCGCCTCGGCCGGCACCTCCGCCAGCACCTCGCCGTCGTACAGCAGCACCACCAGCGCCGGCGTGGCACCGGCGCGTTCCAGCCGGGCCAGCACCCGGTCGTAACTGCCGCCCCCGCGGCCGAGACGCAGCCCCCGCCGGTCCACCGCGAGACCGGGCAGAAGCACCGCCTCCGCCTCCGTGACGGCCTCCGGGCCGAGCCGGGGCCCCGCCGGCTCCAGCAGCCCCCGTCCGGCCTTCACGAGCCGCTCAGGGCCCTCGTACGCCGCCCAGTCCAGGTCGTTGTCGGGCAGCAGGACCGGCAGCAGCACGCGCACGCCGGTCTCCCGCAGCCGGTCGAGCAGCGCGCGGGTGGACGGCTCCCGGCCGACGGACACGTACGCCGCGACCGTCCGGGCCTCCGCCAACTCGTCGAGCTGCAGTGCCCGCTCGGACAGAACCGATCCGGTCGCCGACACGTCATCCCTAGGAAACGAGTTCCTCACCTCGATGAGGTCTTGTCGCAACGCGCGCTTTCTAGCGTCATTCGTGGTCACTGTGCGCCCTTGCTCCACTCTCATGCGCTTTTTACCGGACCATCATGAAGCGTCACATAGCTCCGGTTATCGTGTGGCGCATGACTGAATCGCGTACTCGGATCCGTAAGGCTGTCATCCCGGCGGCCGGTCTCGGCACCCGCTTCCTGCCCGCCACCAAGGCGACCCCGAAGGAAATGCTGCCGGTCGTCGACAAGCCAGCCATCCAGTACGTGGTGGAGGAAGCCGTCACCGCGGGGCTCTCCGACGTCCTGATGGTCACCGGCCGCAACAAGCGCCCGCTGGAGGACCACTTCGACCGCAACTACGAGCTCGAAGAGGCGCTGAGCCGCAAGGGCGACCAGTCGCGGCTCGCCCGCGTACAGGAGTCCAGCGACCTGGCGACGATGCACTACGTGCGCCAGGGCGACCCGCGCGGTCTGGGCCACGCGGTGCTGTGCGCCGCGCCGCACGTGGGCGACCAGCCCTTCGCCGTCCTCCTGGGCGACGACCTGATCGACCCCCGGGACCCGCTGCTGCAGCGCATGGTCCAGGTCCAGGAGGAGCACGGCGGTTCCGTCATCGCCCTCATGGAGGTCGACCCCGCCCAGATCGGCCTCTACGGATGCGCGGCCGCGACGCCCACCGGCGAGGACGACGTCGTCACCGTCTCCGACCTGGTCGAGAAGCCGGACCCGGCCGACGCGCCCAGCAACCTCGCCATCATCGGCCGCTACGTGCTCGACCCCGCCGTCTTCGAGGTGCTGCGCAAGACCGAGCCGGGCCGCGGCGGAGAGATCCAGCTGACCGACGCCCTTCAGGCGCTCGCCGCCGACCCCTCGATCGGCGGCCCCGTGCACGGCGTCGTCTTCAAGGGACGCCGCTATGACACCGGTGACCGTGGCGACTACCTGCGTGCCATTGTCAGACTGGCATGCGAACGTGAGGACCTGGGCCCGGACTTCAAGGCCTGGCTGCGCAGTTACGTCACCGAGGAGATGTAGGGCTTTGAGCGGGAGCGGCACCACCGACCGGACCAGCCACCACGACCGCGTCTGGTCGGTGGCCGACCACATGGACGACGTCCTCTCCAAGATCCGCCCGCTGGAGCCGATCGAGCTCCAGCTGCTGGACGCCCAGGGCTGCGTCCTGGTCGAGGACGTCACCGTGCCCGTCGCGCTGCCGCCCTTCGACAACAGCTCCATGGACGGTTACGCGGTGCGCGTCGCCGACGTCGCGGGGGCGACCGAGGAGTTCCCCGCCGCGCTCACCGTCGTCGGTGACGTAGCGGCAGGCAGCGGCGACCTGCCCACCGTCGGGCCCGGCGAGGCCGCCCGCATCATGACCGGCGCCCCGCTGCCCCCGGGGGCCGAGGCCGTCGTCCCCGTGGAGTGGACCGACGGCGGCACGGGCGGCGGCCCCGCCGCCACGATGCGCGCCCACAGCGCCGACCCCGCGGGCGCGAGCGGCGAGGTCCGGGTGCACCGCCCCGTGGAGGCGCGCGCCCATGTGCGCGCCCGGGGCAGCGACGTCACCGCGGGCGAGCCCGCGCTCGCCGCCGGCACGGTCCTCGGGCCGCCGCAGATCGCCCTGCTCGCCGCCATCGGCCGCGGCACCGTCAAGGTACGGCCGCGCCCCCGCGTCGTGGTCATGGGCACCGGCAGCGAGCTGGTCCAGCCCGGCGAGCCGCTCGGTCCCGGCCAGATCCACGATTCGAACAGCTTCGCGCTGACCGCGGCCGCCCGGGACGCCGGTGCCATCGCGTACCGGGTCGGCGCGGTCGCCGACGACGCCGAGACGCTGCGCGCCGCCATCGAGGACCAGCTCATCCGCGCCGACATCGTCGTCACCAGCGGCGGCGTCAGCGTCGGCGCGTACGACGTGGTCAAGGAGACGCTGGCGGACCTCTCCGGCGAGGAGGGCAGCGTGGAGTTCCGGCGGCTCGCCATGCAGCCGGGCAAGCCGCAGGGCTTTGGGCTCATCGGCCCCGACCGCACCCCGCTGCTGGCGCTCCCCGGCAATCCGGTCAGCTCCTACGTGTCCTTCGAACTGTTCGTGCGCCCCGCCATCCGCACCCTGATGGGCCTGCAGGACGTGCACCGCTTCACCGAGCGGGTCCGGTGCACCGAGGACATCACCTCTTCCCCGAAGGGCAAGCGGCAGTTCCTGCGCGGCCGCCACGACCCGGTGTCCGGCACGGTCACCCCCGTCGGCGGCGCGGGCTCGCACCTCATCAAGGCGCTCGCGCACGCCAACTGCCTGATCGCGGTCCCCGAGGACGTCACGGAGGTCGCCGCGGGCGACGAGGTGGACGTGCTCCTGCTCGGCTAGCGCACCGGTCCGGATCGGCCGTGTCCCCGTAGCGCCCGGCTGCCGGGGTGGCGGCCGCCCCCTGCGGGTACGGTGTCGTCGCACAGGCGCGGCACGGTCCGGACCGGGAGAACGATGAGCAGCGGTCAGCAACACCTCACCCACATCGACGCGGCGGGCGCGGCCCGCATGGTCGACGTATCCGAGAAGGACGTCACGGCGCGCGTCGCCCGCGCCAGCGGCCGGGTCCTCGTCGCGCCGCGCGTCGTCGAACTGCTGCGCGGTGAGGGTGTCCCGAAGGGCGACGCCCTCGCCACGGCCCGCATCGCGGGCATCATGGGCGCCAAGCGCACCCCCGACCTGATCCCGCTCTGCCACCCGCTCGCCGTCTCCGGTGTGAAGGTCGACCTCTCGGTGGCCGACGACGCGGTGGAGATCCTGGCCACGGTGAAGACCACCGACCGCACCGGCGTGGAGATGGAGGCGCTGACCGCCGTCACGGTCGCCGCGCTGACGGTGATCGACATGGTCAAGGCCGTCGACAAGGGCGCCGTCATCACCGACGTACGGGTGGAGGAGAAGAGCGGCGGCAAGTCGGGCCTCTGGACGCGCGAGGGCGCGGCCGGCCGTACGGAGGCGGGCGCGTGAGCGCGCACACGGACCCGGCAGGCCCGTCGCGCTACCGGGCCATGGTCGTGACGGCCTCCAACCGCGCCGCCGCCGGGGTCTACGCCGACAAGGGCGGCCCGCTGATCGCCGAAGCGCTCACCGCGCTGGGCTTCGAGGTCGAGGGTCCCCGGGTGGTCCCGGACGGCGACCCCGTGGAGGCCGCGCTGCGCGAGGCGGTGGCCGGCGGCCACGACGTGGTGATCACCACCGGCGGCACCGGCATCTCGCCGACCGACGCGACGCCGGAGGCCACCCGCCGGGTGCTCGACCACGAGGTCCCCGGCATCGCCGAGGCGATCCGCGCCGAGGGGCTGGCCAAGGTGCCCACCGCGGCCCTCTCCCGGGGCCTGGCGGGCGTCGCGGGCCGCACCCTGATCGTGAACCTGCCCGGCTCCACCGGCGGCGTCCGGGACGGCCTCGCCGTACTGGAACGGCTCCTCGTGCACGCCGTCGAACAGCTCCGCGGGGGCGACCACCCGAGACCGGCCGGGAGCACGCACTGAACGCGCCCTGGCCGGTGGAGCTGGCGGACGGCGACACGGCCCTCCGCCCGATAAGGCTGCGCGACCAGCGGGCCTGGCGCGAGGTCAACCGGCGCAACCGCGACTGGCTGCGCCCGTGGGAGGCCACCATCCCGCCCGCGCCGCCGGGAGCGCCGCCGGTCCAGCGGCCGACCTACCGTCAGATGGTGCGGCACTTGCGGGCGGAGGCGCACGCGGGCCGCATGCTGCCGTTCGTCGTGGAGTACCGGGGCCGGCTCGCCGGTCAGCTGACGGTCGCCGGGATCACGTGGGGATCGATGTGTTCGGGCCATATCGGGTACTGGGTCGACGAAGGCGTCGCGGGACGCGGCGTCATGCCCACCGCGGTCGCGCTCGCCGTCGACCACTGCTTCCGGACGGTCGGTCTGCACCGCATCGAGGTGTGCATTCGCCCCGAGAACGTGCCCAGTCGCCGGGTAGTGGAAAAGCTCGGCTTTCGCGAGGAGGGCCTGCGCCCCCGCTATCTGCACATCGACGGCGCCTGGCGCGACCACCTGGTTTTCGCGCTCACGGCCGAGGAAGTACCGGGCGGGCTGCTCGCGCGGTGGCACCGGGAGAAGCCCGGCACCTCAGGGACATCCCACAAATGAAATATGTGTTCGAATTAATCCATCAATTCGACACATTCGCAGTGCGTTGATCGCAACAATCACAAAAAAAGTTCGAGATATCAGCCAGATCGTGCGACACACCGGCTCAATTGGCGGATGGCCCCGCTCAAACCCCTCTACCGTGTGAGGCGTGAGCAGCAGCGGCCTCATCTACGCAGTCATCGTCGGGGCCTGGGCCGCCTACTTGGTGCCGATGTGGCTCCGTAGGCAGGACGAGCTCAATGAGGCCCGTCCCACGGAGCGCTTCAGCACCGCCATCCGGCTCCTGTCCGGGCGGGCGGCGATGGAACGCCGTTACGCCAAGGGGCAGGAAGGGCGCTCGGCCGACGATGCGAGCGGGGAACGGGACCCGGACGTCCAGGCCGAAGAGGCCGGCGTCCGGTCCGCAAGCACGCCCGTGGACGAGGACCGCCCGCCCGGCGGGCACCCCGCCGACGCCCGCGCCCCCGAGGAGCGCGAGGCGCCCACGACCGTCCAGCCCCCGTCGCCGGCGCAGCACCGCCCCTCGTCCGCCGAGCGCACGAAGCGGGCCCGGGTGCTCGCGCGCCGCCGCCGCACGATCACGGTGCTCTTCCTCGTCTTCACCGTCGGCGCGGTCGTCGCCGGCGTGGGCGGCATCACCTACCTGTGGGCGCCCGCCGTCCCGGCCGTCCTGCTGAGCGCGTACATCGTGTACCTCCGCGTACAGGAGCGCCGCCGGTTCGCCTTCACGATGGACCAGCGGCAGGCGGAGGTCGCCGCGCAACGGCTCCGGGAGGGCCGTGCCCGCCCTCCTCGGGCGGGGCTCCGGCCGGCCGGCGAGGAGAGCCCCGCCGCACCGGCCGCCCCCGTACCTGAGCCGGCGGGCCCCGAGCCCGCGCCGAGCGTGAGCCGCCGCGCCCCCGCCGAGCGGCCCGAGCAGCAGCACCGCTCGACGGGCGCCGGCGACGGTGCGGGCTGGGACCCGGTCCCGGTGCCGCTGCCCACGTACGTCACCGCTCCCGTGGCGCCGCGCTCCGGCGGCCCCGTCGACCTCGGCGCCGACGACGCCTGGAGCTCCGCCCGCTCCAGCACCGCGGGCGGCGCGGGACCGGCCGCGGGTGCCGGCGCCCCGGCCGGACCGGCGTCCGGTCCCGGCGCGCCGGGTGCGGGCGGCGCCGGCGCCGATCAGCGTCACGCGCCCGGCCGGGAGCGCCCGGCCGGCGGCCGTCGCGGCCGTACTCCGCTCTTCGACCAGTACGCCGCTCCGGCCGACGAGGGGCTGGACCGCCCGCGGGCGGCGAACGAGTGAGCCGCCGTCCCTGACCAGCGCGGGAAGCGATTTCCGAGCACGGCCGGAGGGATGCTAGAGTTTCACTCGTCGCAAGGGCCTGTGGCGCAGCTGGTAGCGCACCTCGTTCGCAACGAGGGGGTCAGGGGTTCGAATCCCCTCAGGTCCACCGACATCAGAGCCCCTGCCGGGGAACACCGGCAGGGGCTCTGGTCGTTCTTGGGGCAATCGGTCGTGCGGCGGACGGGCGGCTCACGGCGGGGCGGTCGGTGGGGCGACGGGCGGTCTGTCCCGAGGCCGGACGCACCGACGCGCCGGACCGGAGGGGGCCGGCCCGGCGCGGTCGGTCAGGATCTCCCGTGCGGTCGGTCAGGACCCCGTGCGCTGGCGGTGGTTGCCCTTGGCGTTCTGGGCGTGCCGGGCGACGACGGAGGGTGCGGGGGAGAGGTCCAGCTGGCGGACGAGCTGGTGGAAGCAGAGCAGGACCGTCACCGGCGGCAGCCCGGCCACGGTGATGCCGGCCGGCGTCGTCGGGGTGTGGGCGATGCACAGCAGCATGGCGACGGCCGCGAAGAAGATGACGACGAGCCAGGACTGCGCGGTACGGCGGCGGTAGGCGCGGGCCCGCAGGATGGAGAGGGTGGCCGCGATCCAGGGGCCGTAGATGAGCAGCGGCCACAGGTCGGCGATGTGGCGCGGGGCGACGCCGCCGGCCAGGGCGCGGAGCGAGGGGTAGGACGCCAGCGCGCCCAGGATGCTCACCGCGATGACGATCAGGGCGGTCAGCGTCACGGACGCCATGCTCAGCGCCCGCCGCCAGGACCAGTTGCGGGCGCACTTGCGGAGGAGTGACGTCTTGCGGTGCCGAGTGGGCGGCACGGCCGGGGTGGGCTGAGGGGCCGGCACGGGCTGCGGTGCCACCACGGGCTGTTCGGCCGTCTCCAGGAGCTGCGCGAGCTCGCCCTCCAGCTCCTCCACCACGGCGGCGTCCCAGCCGTCGGCCGTGCTGCCGAGCACTACGTCGTCCCGGAAGAGGGGCATGCCGGCGAAGCCGGGATCGAAGCCGGGAGCGGAGCCGAGTTCGTCGGCGGTCTGGCGCGGCAGCCGGTGCCGTCCGGAGCCGTCCTGGTATCCGGTGCCTTCCGGAAAGACGGGGCCGTCGCGGAAACCGGGGCCGTCGCGGAAGCCGGCACCGTCGGGGAAACCGGGGCCGTCCGGGTAGCCGGAACCGCTCGGGTAGGGGACCTGGGGAGTGTCGTACACGTCGGCTCTCGTGGGGTTCGATGGGGACCGGGACCGAGGCGGGGCGGCCCGGACGGCAGGACGGCCGGGACCGGCGGGAGACCCCTACCGTCTGATGCCTGGCGGGCGTTCCGCGCGGTCCCGCGGTCCCAGGGCGGCCTCGATCCCGTCGAGGGCCGACAGCAGCACCTCCAGCAGGTCGCCGGTGTGCTCCAGTCGCACGCACTGCCCGGCACGCTCCAGGTGCACGTTCTGACCGGCGCCGGCCGGTCCGGCGGCCGCTGAACTCAGCTGCCAGGCACCGAGTCGCCGCATTCGCGGAATGCTTGTCTCAGGCATACTCCGTCAACGAAGAAATTGGCGCGGAGAAACGTGGCATTCGGGTAATTCGAGTTTGATTTTACAGCCGTCGAGAATGCCTACCGGCTGATGTTTTTCTGCAATAGAAATCCCTTGGGTAAATATGCTGAGCGGGCCCGTCCGGAGTGGCGCGGCGTCACCCACAGGCGCGAGATCCCGGCCCCGCCCGCTCCGTAGACCCGGTCGGTCCGCCGACTTGCCCGGCGCCGCGGCGGTCGCTGGGCACGGCGGGCCGCCCCCGGAAATGCCCCGATCGACTGCCCGGTCGCGCAGCTGAACGTGAAATGTATTTGAGTGCAGGGGGTGAGTGGGGTCCTGCTCGATATACCGATTTTCGGGTGGCGGCCCGAAAATGTCGGCGGCGCGCAGTACGTTGTGCGATTCGCCGTCGGCGGCCGTCGGCGGGGCCCTCCGACGGGGACCGGCCAATCCGGTGGTCCCGGACGGCACGCGTGCACCACCCGTACCGGGGCCGGGGCCGGTCCGCGTCGGAGAGCGGCCCGTCCGGTCCTACTTCATGTGTACGCCGCGCCGGGAGAGGTACCGGAGCGGGTTGACGTCGTTTCCGTAGCCGCGCGCGTTGCGCACTTCGAAGTGCAGGTGCGGGCCGCTGGCCCGGCCGGTCGCACCGCTGGAGCCCAGCCGCGAGCCGGCGCCCACCGAGCGCCCCGGCCGGACCGAGATCTTGGAGAGGTGGCCGTACGCGATGTAGTGACCGTCGCGCATGCGAACGGTGACCGCCTTGCCATACGCACCGGAGCGCCGCGCCAGGACCACGGTGCCGGGGCCGACCGAGCGGACCCGGGAGCCGGTCGGTACGGCGAAGTCCACGCCCGTGTGGTGGCCGGCCGCCCAGTCGCCGCGCACGCCGTACGAGGAGGAGATGTAGTACGGCGCGGTGATCGGCCGGGTCCAGCCGCCGGCGGCCTTGGCCGCGGCGGGGCCTTGAGGGACCGTCAGCACCAGCGCGGAGGCGATCGCGGTGGGCACCGTGCCGAGCAGTGTCAGTTCCTTGAGCGCTGTCATAGGGGCGACCCCACCGTGTCCCGCGGTCCGTTGCAATGTGGAAACCCGCCGCACGGGTCAATGGCGTGGACCGATCGGTACCGGCCGGACGCCGGGCGTGTCGCGGGTGCGGGTGGCGCGCGCCGTGCATACCGGGGCTCGCGCACCGGGCAGGGTGGAGGAAGGGCCGTACGCCCCGGGCCCGCCCCACGCCTCCCACCGGAGCCGCCGCATGCACGACGACCGCAGCATCGTGGAACACCGCCTCCGCCGCGTACTGGACGAACGCGTCAGGCCCGCCCTGTACAGCGCCTCCGTGCCGCTGGAGGTGGGCCGCTGGGACGCGCCGGGCGAGCCGGTGCCGGTCGCGGAGGGGCTGACGGCGCCGTACGCGCCGGCCGCGGCCGGTGACGCGTGGGGACCGGCCTGGGGCACCAGCTGGCTCCGGCTCACCGGGCGGGTGCCCGAGGAGTGGGCGGGGCGCGCGGTGGAGGCCGTACTGGACCTCGGCTTCGACCTGAACATGCCCGGTTTCCAGAGCGAGGGCCTGGTGTACCGCGCGAACGGCGAGGCGGTGAAGGCGCTCAACCCGCGCAACGCCTGGGTGCGGATCGGCGACCGGGTGGCCGGCGGCGAGGAGGTCGAGCTGTACGTCGAGGCCGCGGCCAATCCGGTGCTCAACGTCCAGCGGCCCACGTACGAAGGTGACCGGCTCACCTCCGGTGACGCCCCGCTCTACCAGTTGAACCGCCTGGACCTGGCCGTCTTCGAGCCGGCCGTGTGGGAGCTGATCCAGGACCTGGAGGTGCTGGCCGGGCTGATGGAGCAGCTCCCGGAGGACGACGCGCGCCGTCACGAGATCCTGCGCTCCCTCGAACGTGCCCTGGATACCCTCGACACCGACGACGTACCGGGCACCGCCGGGCGGGCCCGCGCCGAACTGGCCGCCGCGCTCGCGGCACCGGCCCGCGCGTCGGCGCACCGCCTCAGCGCCGTCGGCCATGCCCACATCGACTCGGCCTGGCTGTGGCCGCTGCGCGAGACCGTCCGCAAGGTCGCCAGGACCTGCGCCAACATGACGGCCCTCATGGACGACCACCCGGACTTCGTGTTCGCCATGTCCCAGGCCCAGCAGCTCGCCTGGATCAAGGAACACCGGCCCGAGGTCTTCGCCCGGGTGAAGGAGAAGATCGCGTCCGGGCAGTTCGTGCCGGTCGGCGGGATGTGGGTCGAGTCGGACACCAACATGGTCGGCGGGGAGGCCATGGCCCGGCAGTTCCTGTACGGGAAAAGGTTCTTCCTGGAGGAGTTCGGGATCGAGACCGAGGAGGTCTGGCTGCCGGACTCCTTCGGATACACCGCCGCCATGCCCCAGCTCGTGAAGCTGGCCGGGGCCCGGTGGTTCCTCACCCAGAAGATCTCCTGGAGCCGGACCAACGCCTTCCCGCACCACACGTTCTGGTGGGAGGGCATCGACGGCACCCGCGTCTTCACCCACTTCCCGCCCGTGGACACCTACAACTCCGAGCTGAGCGGCGACGAGTTGGCGCACGCGGCGCGCAACTACCGCGAGAAGGGCCGCGGCACCCGCTCCCTCGTACCCTTCGGGCACGGCGACGGCGGGGGCGGCGCCACCCGCGAGATGCTGGCGCGCGCCGAGCGCTGCCGCGACCTGGAGGGCTCGCCCCGCGTCGTGGTCGAACGTCCCGCCGTCTTCTTCGAGAAGGCGCACGAGGAGTACGCGGACGCGGCCCCCGTATGGGTCGGCGAGCTGTACCTGGAGCTGCACCGCGGCACCTACACCTCGCAGGCGAAGACCAAGCAGGGCAACCGCTTCAGCGAGTCGCTGCTGCGCGAGGCGGAACTGTGGGCGGCGACCGCCGCGGTACGCGTGCCGGGGTACGCCTACCCGTACGACGCGCTGGAGCGGCTGTGGAAGACGGTGCTGCTCCACCAGTTCCACGACATCCTGCCCGGCTCGTCCATCGCCTGGGTGCACCGCGAGGCCCGGGAGACCTACGCCCGGGTCCACGCCGAGCTGCGGGACGTCGTCGACGCCGCGCAGCGGGCGCTCGCGGGCTCCGGTGACGAGGAGATCGTGTTCAACGCGGCGCCGCACGCCCGGCGCGGCGTACCGGCCGGCGGCGCGGCCCGCGCGGCCACGGCCCACGAGGCGCGGGTCACCGCGGAGGAGCGGCCGGGCGGCGGCTGGGTCCTCGCCAACGGCCTGCTGCGTGCCGAGATCGACGGCAGTGGGCTGCTGGTCTCCGCGTACGACCTGCGGGCCCGCCGCGAGACCCTGGCGCCCGGTCGGCCCGCGAACCTCCTCCAGCTCCACCCGGACCTGCCCAACTTCTGGGACGCCTGGGACCTCGACGCCTTCTACCGGCACCGGGTCACCGACCTGACGGATGCCGAGGAGCTGCGGCTGGCCGCCGACGGGCCGGACGCGGCGACCGTCGAGGTGCGGCGCGCCTTCGGGAAGTCCACGGTCACCCAGACCCTCACCCTGCGGGCCGGTGCCGCGGTCCTGGACCTGTCCGCCGATGTCGACTGGCACGAGCGGGAGAAGATCCTCAAGGCCGCCTTCCCGCTGGACGTGAAGGCCGACCGGTCCGCCGCCGAGACCCAGTTCGGCCACGTCCACCGGCCCACCCACACCAACACCTCTTGGGAGGCGGCCAAGTTCGAGATCTGCGCGCACCGCTGGATCCAGGTCGAGGAGCCCGGCTGGGGCGCGGCGCTGGTCAACGACTCCACGTACGGGCACGACGTCACGCGTGACGTGCGCCGCGACGGCGGCCAGACCACCACGGTCCGGCTGTCCCTGCTGCGCGCCCCGCGCTACCCGGACCCCGAGACCGACCAGGGCCGGCACCGGCTGCGGTACGCGCTGGCGCCCGGCGCCGGCACGCTGGACGCGGTGCGCGAGGGGCACCGGATCAACCTGCCGGAGCGCGCGGTGCGGGGCGCGCGGCCGGTCGAGCCGCTGGTGGGCGTGGACAACGACGCGGTGGTGGTGGAGGCGGTCAAGCTCGCCGAGGACCGCGGCGGCGACCTCGTCGTGCGGCTCTACGAAGCGGCCGGCGGCCGGGCCGGAGCCACGCTCACGGCGGGCTTCCCCGTCACCGCCGCGTACGCCACCGACCTGCTGGAACGGCCGCTCGCCGACACGCCCCCGTACACCGTGACGGACGGCGGGCGGGTGGCCCTGGCACTGCGGCCGTTCCAGATCCTCACGCTGCGGCTCTCCCGGAACGGCCGGGGGGCCTCCGGAACCTCTTAGGCGGTACGGACCCGGGCCTGCGCCGACCGGCGGACGCGGCGCAGGCCCAGGTACTCCAGGTCGGCGAAGACCGCGACGATCAGCGCGCCCGCACCGAGGAACACCCGGCCGAAGCCGGTCAGCGGGACCAGGCCGGTGCAGGCCAGGACGGCGAACGCGACACCGCACACGGCGTTCAGCGCGATCGCGGCGGCCACGAGGCGGGGCGGCAGCACCGGCATCCGGGCGAGCAGCCAGAAGGCCACGGCGCCGCAGACCATGCCGCACCCGGAGACCACCGCCGGTTCGCGCGGCATGCCCAGCGGGGTGGCGGTCAGCGCGCTCTCCACCAGCATCAGTACCGCGAAGGCGGCCGTGCTGACGCTGTCGGTCCGCAGCACCGTCCGCAGCAGCCAGGACGCGTCGCGGGCGGGGTTCTTCGCGGTGCCCGGAGCGGTGCGGGGCGAGGCCGAGGTGGTCATGCGGGCCTCCTTGGCCTACGGCGGTGCGTACGGGCCGTCCGTACGCACCGAACGGTGGCAAGGGGCGGGTGGGGCGGGCAATGACCTCCGAGGTCATGGACGCCGCGACCGGCCCCGCTAGGCTCACCGGCATGACCGCCCGACTCACCCACGCGGCAGGCGTGTCCGGCCGGGCCGCCGCTTCGGCGGACCGGCCGCGGGTCGGCACGATGCTGCGCGACTGGCGGCGCCGCCGCCGGCTCAGCCAGCTGGAACTGGCGCTGCTCGCCGGTAGTTCCGCCCGCCATCTGTCCTGTGTGGAGACCGGTCGGTCCCGTCCCAGCCGCGCCATGGTGCTGCGGCTCGCCGACCACCTCGACGTGCCGCTGCGGGAGCGCAACGGGCTGCTGCTCGCGGCCGGTTACGCGCCCGCCTACCGGGAGCGGGCGCTGGACGACGAGGGACTGCGGTCCGTGCGCGGCGCCCTGGACATGATGCTGGCAGCCCATCGCCCGTATCCGGCCGTGGTCGTCGACCGCGGCTGGAACGTCGTCACCGGCAATCCCGCCATGGGCGTCCTCTTCGACGGCGTGCCCCCGGAGCTGCTCGCGTCCCCGGCCAACGTGGCCCGCCTGGCGCTGCACCCCGAAGGGCTGGCCGCCCGCTGCACCAACCTGCCCGAGGTGCGGGACCACTTCCTGGAGCGGCTGCACCGCCAGGCCGAGGCCACCGGCGACCCCGGGCTGCGCGCGCTCTACGAGGAGGTGCGCGCCTACGCCCCCGAGGAGGCGGCGGTCGCGTCCTCCGAGGGCGGCGCGGCCCCGCACACCTCGGAGGCCGTCGTCCCGCTGCGCTTCCGTACCCCGCACGGCGAACTGGCCCTGTTCAGCACCATGGCCGTCATCGGAGCCCCCAACGACGTCACCCTCTCCGAGCTGGCCATCGAACTCTTCTTCCCCCTGGACGAGCGGACGGCGGAGGTGCTCCGCACGCTCGACCCGCCCGCCGGCACCCCGTAGGGCTCCGTACGCCCGGCCGCCGGGTCAGGGGCGGGGGAAGCGGTCCTCCAGTACGGCCGCGAGGAGTGCCTCCACGTCCTCGCGGTCCAGGCCCGCAGCGCGGGCGCGGTCCAGCCAGTCCGCCAGTTCGGACCGGAGCACCGTGTCGCCCTCGGACTCCGGCCGGGCGAGCGTACGGCTCACGAAGGTGCCCAGGCCCGGACGCGGCTCCACCAGGCCCTCGCGCTCCAGCTCCCGGTACGCCTTGAGCGTGGTGTTGGGGTTGACCTTCGTGGCGGCGGCCACCTGCGCGGCGGTGGGCAGCCGGTCGCCCTCCACGAGGGTGCCCAGCCGCAGCGCCTGCCGGACCTGCTGGACGATCTGGAGGTAGGTGGCGACGCCACTGCGCCGGTCGATGCGGAATTCGACCATGGTCGGGGCCTTTCGCCCGGGGATCTGCGGTGGGTGTTTCAGAGCGGCCGCCGGCGGGTCCACAGCACGGTGAACGCCACGACCAGAACGGTCAGTACGACGAGGACGGCCGAGCCCCGCCACTGCATCCCCGGCATCTGGTCGAAGGTGAAGTACTCGACGATCTTATGCACGATGCCCTTGTCGGCCATGCACGCGGCCTCGCTCTTGGCGTCGACGCAGCTGCCGTAGCCGAGCAGGCGGCCGTCGGAGGTGCCCAGCCACTGGTCGTGGTTGATGGCGGAGTCCGGGATCGTCGGGTAGTCACCCTTGGCCGGGGCGGTGGCGCTGTGCGGGGCGACCAGGCGGACCCGGAGCCAGTCCCACACGACCGAGGTGCCGAACGAGACGACGAGCATCACGACCATCGTGGGGACCACGCGGCGGATGAGCAGGCCCACGGCGAAGCCGCAGCTGGTGAGGAACAGGGCCATGGCGACCGGCACCGGGCCCGTGATGTCGAAGATGGTTCCGCCGAGCCAGTCGCCGTAGTTCACCAGCCGGCTCGCCGGCGACCACAGGGCGGTGAAGGAGAGGGAGAGCAGGGTGGAGCAGACGAGGACGATCAGCAGGGGGAGCAGCACGGTCGCGGTGATCCAGCGGGTACGCGAAACCGACTGCGTGGTGACCAGCCGCACGGTGCCGTGCTCCTGCTCGCCCGAGATGAGCGGCGCCGCGAGGAAGATGCCGAGGAGCCCGGGCAGGGAGGACAGCGCGTAGAGGCGGTCGAACACCGGCTTGTACGCCTCGTCGAACTTCTCGGCGTAGCGCGAGTCGTTGCCGTACTGCGCGACAAACTCCACCACGCCGGCGCGTTGGTAGAGGCAGTACGCGCAGACCACCACGGTGATCGCGGCCAGCAGCAGGAACGCCGTGCGGTTGCGGCGCCAGACCAGCCAGGGCAGGCCGTGCAGGAGGCCGCCGCTGCGGGCGGACGCGGGGGTGCCCGCGGGCTTCTTCGTACCGGTCAGCGTGCTCATGCCGCCTCCAGGCGGGTCTCGGTCCGGGCGGCGGCGGTGATCAGGGGCGGTGCGTCGGCGGCGCGGAGGTAGCCGAGCAGGACCTCCTCCAGGCCGGGTGACACGGTCTCCCACGGCCCCTCGGGGACCTCGACCCCCGGTGTGTCACCGCGGACCAGCGCGGTGAACTGGCGTCCCGTGACGCGGTTCTCCACGACCGTGCAGGCCGCGGTCAGCGCCCGGGGCAGCGTGCCGTCCTCCGTCGCGCCCGTGACCAGGGCGTGCGCGGCGAGCAGCACGTCGGTGTCACCGGCCATCCGGAGTCGGCCGCCGGTCAGCACCAGCAGGAAGTCGCACATGTCCTCCAGCTCGGGGAGCACATGGGAGGCCATGATCACGGTCGTGCCGTGCTCGGCGGCCTCGGCCATCAGCAGCCCGGACAGCTCGTGCCGGGCCAGCGGGTCGAGGTCGGCCATCGGCTCGTCGAGCAGCAGCAGCCGCGGGCGCTTGCCGAAGGCCAGCGCGAACGCGACCCGGGTGCGCTGGCCGCCGGAGAGCGTGCCGATCTTTGCGGTCAGCGGGACGTCCCCGGAGCGCACGATCCGCTCGGCCGCCGCCTGGTCCCACTCGGGGTTCAGCTCGCGGCCCATCCGCAGCGTCTCGGCCACCGTGAACCGCTTGTACAGCGGCTTGTCCTGGGCCAGGAAGGCGAACCGGGCCAGCACGGCCGGGTCGGTGACCGGCACGCCGAACAGCTCCAGCGTCCCGGCGGACGGCTGCACCAGGCGGGTGGCCGCCCCGAGGAACGTGCTCTTGCCCGCGCCGTTCGGCCCGACCAGCGCGCAGATCCGGCCGGCCGGGACCCGGAACGAGAGGTCCCGCAGCGCCCATCCCCGCCGGTACTTCTTGCCCAGCCCGTGTGCCTCGACCGCCCAGCCGCCGGACCCGCCGCCGCCCTGTTCTGTCGGGTCGCTCATGCGCCGACCCCCCTTCCCTACTTCCACTAGTTAATTAGTGGAATGAGTATGGGGAGCGGCCTCGGCCGCTGTCAAACAGGTCGTGAGGTGAGGGGGGTTACCGCTGATCAGCCGCGCGAGAGGCCGGTGTGCCGGTCAGCGCTGCAGGGACTTCCCGAGGTGCCGGCTCTCCTCGTAGAAGCGGTAGTGCCCGAACTTCGTCACCGGCAGATAGCCGCTGGACGCGTACAGCGCCAGCGCCTCCGGCTGCTTGATGCCCGACTCCAGCACCATGCGGGTCCGGCCCGCCGCGCGGGCGTCGTCCTCCAGCGCCGCGAGGATGCGCCGCGCCAGCCCGCGCCCGCGCGCCTCGGCCGTCACGAACATCCGCTTGATCTCGGCGTCGCCGTCCGCGTATCCGTCGTCGTTGGCGTCCTGGGTGCGCCAGCCCCCGGTGGCCAGCGGCCGGCCGTCCTCGTACGCGAGGAGGTAGATGCCGTTCGGCGGCACGAACATCTCCGGGTCGAGCGGCGTCACGTCGGGGTCGCCGTAGCGCAGTACGTACTCCTGCTGGACGAGCTCGTCGAGCTTCACGGCGTCGGGATGGTCATAACGAACCGGACGAATCTCCATTCCTGGAATCGTACGTGCGTCCGATGGGTGAGGGGAGTGTGGTGCCTGGGTCGGTTATCGTGCCCGGATGCTCACCGTCACCTCAGTAAACGTGAATGGCCTGCGGGCCGCCTCCAAGAAGGGCTTCGTGCCGTGGCTGGCGGAGACCGCCGCCGACGTGGTCTGCCTCCAGGAGGTGCGTGCCGAACTCGAACAGCTCCCGGCGGAGGTGCGGGCGCCGGAGGGCTGGTTCGCCACGTACGCGCCGGCGGCGGCCAAGGGCCGGGCCGGTGTCGCGCTGCTGACCCGGCGGGAGCCGGACCGGGTGCGGGTGGGCTTCGGCTCGGCCGAGTTCGACACCAGCGGCCGGTACGTCGAGGCCGACCTGCCGGGCGTCACGGTCGCCAGCCTCTACCTGCCCTCGGGCGAGGTCGGCACCGACCGGCAGGACGAGAAGGAGCGCTTCATGGCGGAGTTCCTGCCGTACCTGGCGGAGCTGAAGGCCAAGGCGGCGGCGGACGGCCGCGAGGTCGTGGTCTGCGGCGACTGGAACATCGCCCACCAGGAGGCCGACCTGAAGAACTGGAAGGCCAACCAGAAGAAGGCCGGCTTCCTCCCCGAGGAGCGCGCCTGGCTCACCCGCGTCCTGGACGAGGCCGGCTACCGGGACGTCGTCCGCGGCCTCCACCCGGACGTGGCGGGCCCGTACTCCTGGTGGTCCTACCGCGGCAAGGCCTTCGACAACGACGCGGGCTGGCGCATCGACTACCAGATGGCCACCCCGGGCCTCGCCGACCGCGCCCGCAAGGCGTACGTCGAACGCGCCGCCTCCTATGACCGGCGCTGGTCCGACCACGCTCCGGTCACGGCGGTCTACGAGGTCTGAGACGGCGCGGAGCCGCCCGGGGCGAGGGGCCCCGGGCGGCTCCGCGCACGTTCACCCGCGTGTCCGAGTGCGGCACTCCAGCGCGCCGTTTCTTTCACCCACTCATGCGTGTTAGTCGGCATCTCTCCTGTTTTCATGCTTTGTTGCGTTTTGTCGACATTGATGCCGTGAGCCGGTTCCGGTCGCGGCGACCCAGGAGAGGAAACGCACCATGCCCTACAGGATCAAGGCCGCCTCCGGCGCCCTGGCCGGAGCGGCGCTGCTGCTGGCTCAGGCGGGGACCGCTTCGGCCGTCTCCGCCGAGCGGCCCGCGGCCCCGGCGAAGGGAGACTTCCGCATCGCCAGTGCCGTCGACGGCCGCTGCCTCGCCCCGCGCGCGGTCAAGGGGATGCTCGACCTGTCGCTCATCACCTGCGGCAGCCAGGGCCCGACCGACGTGTTCGGCCTGAAGCCGCACGCGGACCGGTTCCAGCTGCGGAGCGAGGCGAAGAAGGGCTGCCTCGGCACGAGCCCCGCGCGCAAGCTGATGTTCCCGTCCTGCTCGGCGAAGCACATGACGGACTGGACGTTCACCCGGCACGGTGACGGCTACCAGATCCGGAGAACCGGCACGGACCCCAGTCGCAGCCAGTTGCGCGCGCCCGTCCGGACGTACTGCCTCACCGAGGTCATCGACCGCGCGAAGGGCGACCGGGTCGCCCTGAAGCCCTGCTCGGACCGGAGCCAGCGGCAGATCTGGAAGCTGAAGCCGGTGCAGCAGGCGGCTGCGTCGAAGCCGAAGCCGGACCCGGTGCAGCAGCCGGCCGGCAAGCCCGAGCCCGGCAAGCCGGAGGCCGCGAAGCCGGAAGCCGGGAAGCCGGAGCCGACGAAGCCCGAGGCCGGCAAGCCGGAGGCCACCAAGCCCCAGGCGACCAAGCCGCAGAGCACGAAGCCGCAGAGCACCAAGCCCCAGGCCGCCAAGCCGCAGGCCGCGAAGCCGCAGGCGGGGCAGCACCAGGCCGCCGCCAAGCCGGAGGCGGCCACGCCCGCGGCCGGTCAGCACCAGAGCGGTCAGCCCCAGGGCGGCCACCACCAGACCGGTCAGCACCCGGCCGGCCACCACGAGAGCGGTCAGCACCCGGCCTCCGTGCCCGCGGCGGGGCACCCGGCAGGCGCGTAGCCGACAGCACCACCAAGGGCTGAGCCCGTTTCCGGCGCAGGTGCCGGAGGCGGGCTCAGTCGTCGTCCGGGGCCCCGCCCGCCGGGGGCGCCGGACTGTCCGACCAGGAGGCCAGCTCGGCGCCGATGGCGCGGTCCATGGCCATGGACAGCTCGGCGTCGACGATGCCCTTGGAGAGCGGGCGGAATTTGTCGATGGTCTGCGCGAGCCGGGTCAGCTCGTCGGGGCCGAGGCCGGCGCCGGACTCCACGCGGGCCAGCACGTCCCGCAGGACGTGGGTACGGATGACCTTGATGAACAGCTCGGCGAGCGCGTCGGCGTGCGCGCGCACCTGACGCCCGGCGTCCAGGACGGCGGCGAGCGGTACGCCCTCGGCGACCAGGGCCGTGGAGGCGTCCAGCAGCCGTCGGCTGATGTGTACGAACTCGTCGCCGTCGACGGCGAGATAGCCGATGTCCAGGGACGTGGCGAGGTTGTCGGCCGTCACGTCGTCCTTGAAGTGGTCGGCCAGCTCCTCGGGGGTGAGGCGGACCGGGGTCTCCTCGGAGAACGGCGCCACGAGGGAGCTGCTGTCCAGGCCGAGCAGCTCGCCGGGGTCACGGCCGCTCTCGAAGGCGGTGAGCAGCTGCGCGATGCCGCCGAGGTTGTGGCCGCGCTCCAGCAGCGCCGCGATCGTCCGCAGCCGGGCCAGGTGGTGTTCGTTGTACCAGGCGATCCGGCCCTCGCGGCGGGGCGGCGGGATGAGCTTGCGCTCGCGGTAGAAGCGCAGCGTACGGACCGTGATGCCGGCTTCCGCCGCCAGCTCGGACATGCGGAACTCGCGTTCCTTCGGGCCGTCCTCCGTGCCTGTGTTCGCTTCCACGGCTTCACCCTATGCCGGGTGCCCGGCGCCGCCGGCAGGTGCAACCGCCGGTAACTTCCTTTCGCTCAACCCCTACCGCTCGGTACGGAGCTGTCCTACTCTCCGACTGTGCCAGTGATTACTGGCGCGGTTCGGAGCGGTCGACGGTACGGACACAGGAGGCGCGGCATGGCCGAGCGCGAGCACGAGCACGTACGGGTGGTGGTGATCGGATCGGGGTTCGGCGGCCTGGGGGCCGCCGTCCGGCTGCGCCGCCAGGGGATCACCGACTTCGTCGTCCTGGAACGCGCCGACTCGGTCGGCGGCACCTGGCGCGACAACAGCTACCCGGGCTGCGCCTGCGACGTGCCCTCGCATCTGTACTCGTTCTCCTTCGCGCCCAACCCGGAGTGGCCGCGGAACTTCTCCGGGCAGCCGCACATACGGGCGTACCTGGAGCGGGTCACCGACACCTTCGGGCTGCGGCCGCACCTCCGCTTCAACGCGGAGGTCAGGAGTGCGCGGTGGAACACCGAGCGGCTGTACTGGGAGGTCGAGACGGCGCGGGGCACGCTCACCGCCGACATGGTGGTGTCGGCCACCGGGCCACTCTCCGACCCGCAGATCCCCGACGTCCCCGGGCTCGACGGCTTCGAGGGCAAGGTCTTCCACTCGGCGCGCTGGGACCACGACTACGACCTGCGCGGCAAGCGGGTCGCGATGATCGGTACGGGCGCCTCGGCGATCCAGATCGTGCCCGCGATCCAGCCGACCGTGGACCGGCTGACCGTCTTCCAGCGGACGCCCCCGTGGGTCATGCCGCGCGCCGACCGGAAGATCACGCGGGCCGAGCACTGGCTGCACACCAAGGTGCCCGCCACCCGCGCGCTCCGCCGCCAGTTGCTGTGGGGCATCCGCGAGCTCCAGGTCTCCGCGTTCACCAAGCGGCCCAAGGAGCTGGGCGTGGTCCAGGCGCTGGCCAAGGCGCACATGCACCGGGCGGTCAAGGACCCCGCGCTGCGCGCCAGGCTCACCCCCGACTACACCATCGGCTGCAAGCGCATCCTGCTGTCCAACAGCTACTACCCGGCGCTCGCCGAGCCGAATGTGGACGTCGTGGCCTCCGGCCTGAAGGAGGTGCGCGGAAACACCCTGGTCGCCGCGGACGGCACCGAGACCGAGGTCGACGCGATCATCTTCGGCACCGGCTTCCACGTGACCGACATGCCCATCGCCGCGCGGGTGACCGGCGCCCACGGCACCACCCTCGCCGAGGAGTGGAAGGACGGCATGGAGGCGCTGCGCGGCGGCAGCGCGGCCGGCTTCCCCAACTTCCTGACCATCATCGGGCCCAACACCGGCCTCGGGAACAGCTCGATGATCCTCATGATCGAGTCCCAGCTGAACTACATGGTCGACTACCTGCGCCAGCTCGACCTGCTGGGCGACCGGACAGCCCTGGACGCCCGCCCCTCCGCGGTGCACGCCTGGTCCGCCGCCGTCCAGAAGCGCATGGAGCGCACCGTCTGGAGCACCGGCGGCTGCGACAGCTGGTACCTGGACGCCAACGGCCGCAACACCACCGTCTGGCCCGGCACCACCTCCGAGTTCCGCAAGGTCACCCGCCGGGTCGACCTCGCCGAGTACGAGGTGCTGCGCGCGCCTGCGCAGCACGACACATCCGCCGAGCAGACCGTGGAGGCCGTCGCATGAGCCGCCCGCCGTACGTCACCACCGGGCGCTACGCCCCGCCCGCCGCCCGCCGCGAGCTGACGGTCACCTCCACCGACGGCTCCCGGCTGCACGCCGAGGTGCACGGCCCCGAGGGCGCGCCGGCCGTGGTCCTGGCCCACGGCTGGACCTGCTCCACCGCCTTCTGGGCCCCGGTCGTCCGCGAACTGGCCGTCGACCACAAGGTCGTCGTCTACGACCAGCGCGGGCACGGCCGCAGCCCGGCGGCGGGCCCCGGCGGCTACAGCACCGACGCGCTCGCCGACGACCTCGAAGCGGTACTGGCCGCCGCGCTGGAGCCCGGCGAGAGAGCCGTACTGGCCGGGCACTCCATGGGCGGCATGACCGCGATGGCCGCGGCCCGCCGCACCGGCATGCGCGAGCGTGCCGCCGCCGTCCTGCTGTGCAGCACCGGCGCCGCCGACCTCGCGGCGGAGGCCATGGTCATCCCGCTGCGTTCGCCCGGCGCGCGCCGCTTCGCCCACCGCGCGGTCCTCGGCTCGCGCGCCCCGCTGGGCCCCGTCACGGCGCCCGGCAAGCGCGTCCTGAAGTACGCCACGATGGGCCCGGCCGCCACCCCCGAGCAGATCGAGGCGTGCGCCCGCATCGTGCACGCCTGCCCTTCCGGGGTGCGCGCCCGGTGGGGAAAGGTGCTCGCCGGCCTGGAGCTGACCGGCGAGGTGGCCCGGCTGGAGGTGCCCACCGCGATCGTGGCGGGCACGGCCGACCGGCTCACCCCGATCGTCCTCGCCCGCCGGCTGGCCTCCGTACTGCCCAACTGCCTGGGCCTGACCGAGCTGCCGGGCCTGGGCCACATGACGCCCATCGAGGCGCCGGACGCGGTCGCGGACCGCATCCGCGAGCTCGTCCGGGACCACCTGACCGCGGCCGCCCCCGAGCCGGCCGCGGTCGCCCCGAAGCAGAAGACGAAGGCGCGGCGCGCCGGGGAAGCGAAGGAGAAGTCGGCATGAGCGGACGCAGGACCCTGGAGGGCCAGGTCGTCGTCGTCACCGGTGCGGCACGCGGCGTCGGCGAGCTGCTGGCACGCAAGCTGTCGGCGCGCGGCGCCAAGCTCGCGCTGGTCGGCCTGGAGCCGGACGAGCTGAAGAAGGTCGCGGTCTCCCTGCACGGCGAGGCGGCCCACTGGCACGCCGACGTCACCGACCACGAGGCGCTCGCCCGGATCGCGCAGGAGGTGAAGGCGCACTTCGGCAAGGTCGACGCGGTGGTGGCCAACGCGGGCGTCGCCACCGGCGGCCCGTTCGTCGACTCCGACCCGGTCGCCTGGCGGCGGGTGATCGAGGTGAACCTCATCGGCGGCGCCGTCACCGGGCGGGCCTTCCTGCCCGTCCTGATGGAGTCCCGCGGCTACTTCCTGCAGATCGCCTCGCTCGCCGCGATCACCCCGGCGCCGATGATGACCGCGTACTGCGCGTCCAAGTCGGGCGTCGAGGCGTTCGCGCACAGCCTGCGCGCCGAGGTCGGCCACAAGGGCGTCAAGGTCGGTGTCGGCTACCTGAGCTGGACCGACACCGACATGGTGCGCGGCGCCGACCAGGACGACGTGATGCGCGAGCTGCGCCAGCGGCTGCCCTGGCCGTCGAACAAGACGTACCCGCTCGGCCCGGCGGTCGACCGGATCGTGGCGGGCATCGAGCGCCGCTCCGCGCACGTCTACGGCCAGTGGTGGCTGCGCGGGATGCAGTCGATCCGCGGCTACCTGCCCGGGATCATCGGCTCGGTCGGGCAGCGCGAGATGAAGCGCTTCGGCGACCGGCTGGAGGGCATGAAGATCGGGCTGGTGGGCGCGGGCGGCGCGGCGGACGAGACCGCGCGGTCCGAGCGGTAGTCCGCGCGGCGGGGCGGAGCACCCCACAGAGCGTGATGTCCGAAATGCTCTCTATGTACGCATATGGCACCCTGGGGTGAGTTCTGTCGTCACCCCACGGGAGTACACGTCATGGGCCTCATAGACCAGTTCCGGGCCAAGCAGCGCGAGCTCGACGAGCGGGCGCGCGCTGCGGGCGAGAAAGAGGTGCCGGAACGGCCTCCGGAGGCGGCGACCCGGCCGCGCACCGCCGCCGAGGAGGGCATGGAGGCCTGAGGCGCGATCGGTGACAGGTGAGGGGCGCATCCGAAGCGGATGCGCCCCTCACCTGTTGCCTGCCGGCCGTTGCCGCGGTCAGCCGTCGGCGCGCGGCGGCAGCGCCGGCCGCCGGTTGTCGGGGACGTCGGCCAGCCCCGGCGGGTCCGTCGCCGGGTGCCGCTCCAGCAGCTCCAGCGCCGTACGGACGGCGACGCCCAGCTGCGGGTTGCGGCCCTCGGCCCACTGGAGCGGCGAGCGCAGCGCCTGGATGTCCGCCTCCACGCCGTGGTTCTCCACGTCCCAGCCGTACGCATCGAACCACGCGGCGTTCATCGGGACGGTGATGGAGGTGCCGTCGCCGAGGCGGTGCCGGCCGGTCATCCCGACCACCCCGCCCCAGGTGCGCAGGCCCACCACGGGGCCGATGCCCTGGAGCTTGAAGGCCGCGATGATCATGTCGCCGTCGGAGGAGGTCATCTCGTCGGCGACCGCCACGACCGGGCCGCGCGGCGCGTTCGACACGTACGTCACCGGCTGCGCGTCCCGGGTCAGGTCCCAGCCCACGATCGTGCGGGTCAGCTTCTCGATGACCAGCTCGGAGATGTTGCCGCCCGCGTTGCCCCGCACGTCCACGATGAGCGCGGGCCGGGAGACCTCCATCCGCAGGTCGCGGTTGAACTGCGCCCAGCCGGACCCGCCCATGTCGGGGATGTGCAGATAGCCGCACCGGCCGCCGCTCAGCTCGCGGACCACGTCGCGGCGCTTGGCCACCCAGTCCTGGTACCGCAGCGGCCGCTCGTCGATCAGCGGTACGACGGCCACCCGGCGGGCCGGGCCGTCGCCCTCGGCGGGCGAGAAGGTCAGCTCGACGGTGGTGCCGCCGGCCGCGGCGAGCAGCGGGAACGGGCCGCCGACCGGGTCGACCGGGCGGCCGTCGATGTGGGTGAGCGCCGAGCCCTCGCGGATGCCCGTACCGGCCAGCGGGGAGCGGGCCTTGGAGTCGGAGGAGTCGCCGGGCAGGATGCGCTTGAGGATCCAGCGGCCGTCGCGGCAGACGAAGTTGGCGCCGAGCAGGCCGATCGCGCGCTGGTAGTGCGGCGGGCCTTCGTTGCGGCGGGCGCCGGTGACGTACGCGTGCGAGGTGCCCAGCTCGCCCAGCACCTCGCGGAGCAGGTCGGCGAACTCGTCGGGGGAGGCGACCCGTTCGACCATCGGGCGGTACTGGTCCAGGACGCCGGCCCAGTCGATGCCGCACATGCCCGGGTCCCAGAAGTAGGCGCGGACGATCCGGCCCGCCTCGTCGAACGCCTGCCGCCACTCCGCCGCCGGGTCCACGTCGTGCAGGATGCGCCGCAGGTCCAGGAAGACCGTGGAGTCGGCGTCCGGGGTCTCGATCGCGGGCACCGACCGCAGGTCGCCCTCGTCGTTGATCACCAGACGGGTGCCGTCGCCGCTGAGCGCGTACGAGTCCAGCGAGCTGGTCAGCTCCGTACGTTTGGCCTTGACCAGGTCGAAGTGTTCCAGCGTCGGCTGCCCGGAGGTGTTGTCGGGGTTGGCGAAGGTCTCGCCCAGCGCCCCGGAGATCGGCCAGCGCAGCCAGACCAGCCCGCCGCCCGCCACCGGCGCGAGCGCGGAGTACTTCGAGGCGGCGACCGGGAACGGCGTCACCCGGCTGGCCAGCCCCTCGACCTCCACCAGCACCATGCCCTCGGCCGCCGTGTCCACCGGGTCCAGGCCGCCCGCCGCGGGCCGGCCCTCGGGGGAGAGCGCGAAGGGCGAGGGGGTGGCCGAGGAGAGCGGGACCAGGTACGGGCGGCAGCCCAGCGGGAAGGACAGGTCGCCGGTGTGCACGTCGTAGACCGGGTCGAAGCCGCGCCAGGACAGGAAGGCGAGGTACCGGCCGTCGCGGGTGAAGACCGGCTGCTCGTCCTCGAAGCGCCCGTTGGTGACGTCCACGACGGGCCCGTCGCCCAGTTTGGCGATCTTGATCTGCCGCAGCGACCGGCCGATGCCCGGATGCGACCAGGTCAGCCACTTCGAATCGGGCGCGAACGCCAGGTCGCGCACCGGGCCGTTCTCCGAGCGCACCAGCTCGGTGACCTCGCCGTCGCCCTCCTCGGAGGCATCCACCAGGAGCAGCCGACCGTCGTTGGCGGCCACCGCCAGCCGCTCGCCGTCCGGGGACGCGACCAGTTCGTGCACCCGGCCGAGCCGGCCGGCGGCGAGCCGCCGGGGCTCGCCCGGCCCTGACGCCTTGGGCAGGTCGGCGATCTCGATGGCGTCCTCGCCCACCACGTCCGTGACGTACGCGATGCGGCCGGTGTCGCCCAGCATCTCCGGCAGCCGGACCCGTACGCCCGGGGCGTCGTGGATGGTGCGCGCCGGTCCGTCGCGGTGCGTGAGCCAGTACAGGCTGCCGCGCACCCCGACCGCGCTCGCCCGGCCGGTGGCGTCCACCGCGAGGGAGGTGACGTTGGCGGCCGCCGGCACCTGGTGCGTACGGCGGCCCGTGCGCGGCCCGCCGAGCCGGACCGGCAGCCTGCGCGGCACGGCCCCCGGGCTCAGGTCCTCCACCAGCCACAGCTCGCCCGCGCACTGATAGACGATCCGCTCGCCGTCGCTGGCGGCGTGCCGGGCGTAGAAGTCCGCGTGATCGGTGTGGCGGCGCAGGTCCGTGCCGTCCGGGAGGCAGGAGTAGACGTTGCCGACGCCCTCGTGGTCGGAGAGGAAGGCGATACGGCCGCCCACGAACATCGGCGAGTCCAGATGGCCGTCGACCTCCGGCACCAGCTGCGTGCCGTGCAGCCACAGCCGCCCCGTCGCGCCGCCTCTGTACCGCTTCCACGACGCGGGCTCGTGTGGCGGAGTGCCGCTGAGCAGCAGCGTCTGCCGCTCGCCCGCGAGGTCGGCGACCGCGATGTTCGACACCGGGCCCCACGGCAGCCGGCCGCCCGGGCTGCCGTCCGTGGGCAGGCTGTACGCCCAGGAGTAGTACGAGAACGGCTGGCCGTGCGAGGACACCGCGAGGATGTCGCCGTCCGGCGTCCAGCCGCACACCCGGGCGTCCACGCTGCCCCAGAACGACAGCCGGCGGGCCGGGCCGCCCTCGGCCGGGACGACGTACACCTCCGGATCCAGGCTGCGCCACGTCGTGAAGGCGATCTCGCCGCCGTCGGGGGAGAAGCGCGGGTGGCTCACGCGGGTACGGTCCACCGTCAGCCGCCAGGCGCGGGGCGGCTCGGCGTCCTCGGGCACCACCGGGGCCACCCACAGGTCGTCCTCGGCCGCGAAGCACACCGTGTCCCCGTGAATATGGGGAAAGCGGAGGTAGGAACCGCCGGTGGAACCTCCGTCCGGCTTGACGGGCCGCAGGCGGCCACGGGCCGGTGCGGCGGCGGACTGCGTCTCCGAGGGCGGCTCGACGGCCTCCTGTGCGTCGCTCACCCGTCCATCGTTTCGGCCCGGACAGGCCGCGGCAACTCGACTTGCGTATCTCATCCCAAGGGATGACAGCGAGTGGAGCCTTGCCCCACGGTTCCCTCCGGGCGCACGCCGGAGCTCATGCGGCGGTGCGCTCCTGCGCGCACTCGCCCGCCTTCTCGTCGTCCCGCCGGGCGGTCGTGGTGGCCGATGTCATACCGCGGCACCGCCAGGGTCCGGCTGACGGTTTCGGACCGCCTCGGCTTCGCGGAATCGCTCGTAGTTGCCACCTTTTGCCCGTGTACGGGGGAGGCGCACGGGAGTGCGGGGAGGGGTGGCGACCACTCCGAACGGGCAGTTCCGCGGTAAGAGCGCTCTTGCACATGATTTGCAGTACGACCACCATGAGTGGGTTACCGGCCACGAGCGGAGATTCCCAGCCATGCATGTCCCCGACGGATTCATCGACGCACCGGTCTCGGTGGCCACCGGCGTGGTCGCCGCTGCCGCCGTCGCGGTCAGCCTGCGCGGCGCCCGCCGCGAGCTGGGCGGTGACGGCCTCGGCGGCGAGCGCACCGCGCCGCTCGCGGGCCTGGTCGCCGCGTTCATCTTCGCCGTCCAGATGCTGAACTTCCCCGTCGCCGCCGGCACCAGCGGCCACCTCCTCGGCGGGGCACTGGCGGCGATACTCGTCGGCCCCTTCACGGGGGTCCTCTGCGTCTCCGTCGTCCTCCTCATGCAGGGCGTCCTCTTCGCCGACGGCGGCCTCACCGCGCTCGGCGTCAACATCACCGACATGGCCATCGTCACCACGGTCGTCGCGTACGCCGTCTTCCGCGGCCTGGTGAAGGTCCTGCCGCGCAAGCGCCGCTCCCTCACCGTCGCGAGCTTCGTCGCGGCCCTGCTCTCCGTCCCGGCCGCGGCCCTCGCCTTCACCCTGATCTACGCGCTCGGCGGCACCGCCGACGTCTCCACGGGCAAGGTGCTGACCGCCATGGTCGGCGTGCACGTCCTCATCGGCATCGGCGAGGCCGCCATCACCGCGCTCACCGTCGGCGCGGTCATCGCCGTACGCCCCGACCTCGTGTACGGCGCCCGCGGCCTCAGCAAGCCGCTCGAACTGAAGGTGACCCCCGTCGCCGCCCCGGCGGCCCCGGGCGCGCCCCGTACCGAGCCCGCCGTGACCGCCCCCGCCGCCGAGCCCGCCCCCGTCGCCGCGTCCGAGGCCGCCCCCGCGGACCCGGCCCAGCCGCAGACGGCCACGCCGGCACCCGCGCCCCGTTCCACCAAGCGCGTCTGGCTCGCGGGCGTCGCCGCCGCCCTGGTCTGCGCCGGCGGCATCAGCTACTACGCCTCCGCCAGCCCCGACGGCCTGGAGAAGGTCGCCCACGACAAGGGCATCGACCGGCACGAGGAGGACCACGCGGCCAAGGACTCCCCGCTCGCCGACTACAGCGTCAAGGACATCACCGACGCCCGGCTCTCCGGCGGCCTGGCCGGCGTGATCGGCGTCGGCGCGACCCTGGCCGTCGGCAGCGGTGTCTTCCTCGTCGTACGCCGCCGCCGGGACACGGCCCCGGCCGCCACCGACGAGCGCGCCCCCGAGCAGGTCTGACGTGGGTGCCGGACACGCGCACAAGCTCTACCGGGACGGGCACTCGCCCGTGCACGCGCTCCCCGCGCACTGCAAGATCGCGGCCGTCTTCGCCTTCGTCCTGATCGTCGTCTCCACCCCGCGCGAGGCGGTCTGGGCCTTCGGCCTGTACGCGGTGCTCCTCGCGGCGGTCACGGCGGCGGCCCGGGTGCCGGCCGGCTTCGTCCTCAAGCGGCTGCTCATCGAGGTCCCGTTCGTGGCCTTCGCGCTCCTGATGCCCTTCGTGGCCGAGGGCCCGCGCGTGCACGCGCTCGGCATGTCGCTCAGCGAGTCCGGCCTGTGGGGCGCCTGGAACATCCTGGCCAAGGGCACCCTCGGCGTCGCCGCCTCCGTACTGCTGGCGTCCACCACCGAACTCCGCGCGCTCCTCCTCGGCCTCCAGCGCCTGAAGATGCCGCCGCTGCTGGTCCAGATCGCGTCCTTCATGATCCGGTACGGCGACGTGATCACCGACGAGATGCGCCGGATGCGCATCGCCCGCGTCTCGCGCGGCTTCGAAGCGCGCGGCGTCCGCCACTGGGGCGTGCTCGCCAAGTCCGCCGGCGCCCTCTTCATCCGCTCCTACGAGCGCGGCGAGCGGGTCCACCTCGCGATGGTCAGCCGCGGCTACACCGGCACCATGCCGGTCACCGACGAGGTGACCGCCGGCCGCGCCCAGTGGACCTCCGCCGCCGCGCTCCCGCTCGCCGCACTCACCGTCTGCCTGCTGGGATGGACGCTATGACCCCGCACCACCGCACCCCCGACGCCGCCCCCTCCCTGGAGGTCTCCGGGCTCGCGTACGCCTACCCCGACGGCCACCAGGCCCTCTTCGGCGTCGACCTGACCGTGGCCCGCGGCGAGCGGGTGGCCCTGCTCGGCCCGAACGGCGCCGGCAAGACCACCCTCGTCCTCCACCTCAACGGCATCCTCGAAGCGGGCGCCGGCTCCGTCGCCGTCGCCGGCCTCCCCGTGGCCAAGCGCCACCTCGCCGAGATTCGCCGCCGCGTCGGCATCGTCTTCCAGGACCCCGACGACCAGCTGTTCATGCCCACCGTCCGCGAGGACGTCGCGTTCGGCCCGGCCGCTGCCGGGCTGCGCGGCGCGGAACTGGACGAGCGGGTCACGGAGGCGCTCGACCGCGTCGGCATGGCCGGCTTCGCCGACCGCCCGCCGCACCACCTCTCCTTCGGGCAGCGCCGCCGGGTCGCGGTCGCCACGGTCCTCGCCATGCGCCCCGAGATCCTCGTACTGGACGAGCCCTCGTCCAACCTCGACCCGGCCTCCCGCCGTGAACTCGCCGACGTGCTGCGGTCCCTGGACGTCACCGTCCTGATGGTCACGCACGACCTCCCGTACGCGCTGGAGCTGTGTCCCCGCTCGGTCGTCCTCTCCGGCGGCGTCATCGCGGCGGACGGCCGCACCCAGGACCTGCTCTGCGACGCCGAGCTGATGGCCACGCACCGGCTCGAACTGCCCTTCGGTTTCGATCCCCGATCGGTGACCGCGCCCGTGTGACGGTTCCCGTTTCCCCCTGTGACCCTCCCCACGGCCAGTGGGTTCCTGGTCATCAGCACTGATCGGCGCGTTGCACCATGGATGGGTCACAAACGCGACGGATGAGTGGGAAGCGGGAACAGTGGTGGACGTCCACGGCACGGTCGAGGCCGGCTACGAGCCGGTCCGCGATGCCTTCGCGGCGAACTTCGCGCGGCGCGGCGAGCGGGGGGCGGCCGTCGCCGCCTACCGGCACGGGCGCAAGGTCGTGGATCTGTGGGCGGGCGACCGCGACGGCACCGCCGCTGCCGAGGGTGCCGCGGGCGTCGAGGGTGCCGAGGGCTCCGGGACGCCCTGGGAAGAGGGCACCGCGCAGGTCGTCCGGTCCGCGACCAAGGGCGTCGCCGCCGTCGTACCGCTCCTCCTCCACCAGCGCGGCCAGCTGGACCTGGACGCGCCGGTGGGCACGTACTGGCCCGAGTACAAGGCCGCGGGCAAGGAGCGCACGCTCGTCCGCCACCTGCTCTCGCACCGGGCCGGGGTGCCCGTCCTGGACACCCCGCTCACCCCCGCCGAGGCCGTCGACGGCGTCAGCGGCCCGGCCGCGGTCGCCGCGCAGGCGCCCGCGTGGGAGCCGGGCACGGACCACGGCTACCACGCCCAGACGTTCAGCTGGCTCCTCGCCGAGCTGGTGCTGCGGGTCACCGGCCGTTCGATCGGCACGTTCGTGGCCGAGGAGATAGCCGGGCCGCTCGGCCTGGACCTGTGGATCGGCCTCCCCGAGACGGAGGCGGCACGCGGCCGGGCCGGCCGGCTCGCCGAGATCACCCCGCCGCCGGCCCCCGAGGGGGCGGGCCTGAAGGTACGGCCCAAGCGGGCCGTGGCCGAGGCGTACGAGGACCCCACGTCGCCCACCCGCCGGGCCTTCGCGGCGATCACGCCGCACGCCGACGAGAACGACCCGGCCTTCCGGGCGGCCGAGCTGCCCGGCTCCAACGGCATCGCGACGGCCCGCTCGCTGGCCCGCCTGTACGCGGCGCTCATCGGCCCGGTGGACGGCCATCCGCGCCTTTTCGCCCCCGCCACGCTGACGCTGGCCCGCACGGAGGAGTCCGCGGGCCCGGACCGCACGCTCGTCGCCGCCTCCCGCTTCGGCCTCGGCTACATGCTGCACGGCCCCGCCGCCCCGCTGCTGGCACCCGGCTCCTTCGGCCACCCCGGCCGTGGCGGCGCCCTCGCCTTCGCGGACCCGGAATCCGGTACGTCCTTCGGCTACGTCACCAACGGCATGCAGAAGAACGTCACGGCCGACCCGCGGGCCCAGGCGCTGGTCCGCGCGCTCCGCACGGCCGTCTGAGGACGGTCACGGGCCCCCGAAGCGGCGGGCCGCCGGCGCCGCAGCGCCGCCGCCCCCGTCCCCACCGGCGTACTCGTGGCCCGGCTAGCTCGTGTGGAGCATCAGGCCGATGCCGACCACCATCAGGCCCGCCGCGGCGATGCGCGGCGCGCCGAAGCGTTCCTTCAGGAAGATGGCGCCGATCGCGGCGCCGACGATGATCGAGGACTCGCGGAGCGCCGCGATGGGCGCGAGCGGTGCGCGGGTCTGGGCCCACAGCACCAGGCCGTACGCGAGCACGGACAGCACACCGCCGAGCAGCCCGCGGGCCGCGAACGGACGCAGCTCGGCGAAGAGCGCGCGGCGCCGGGTGGCCAGCGCGTACGCCGGGATCGCGATGCCCTCCAGGAGCATCAGCCAGCCGATGTAGCCGAGCGGGGTGCCGGACTCGCGGACGCCCACCCCGTCGACCGTCGTGTACGAGGCGATGGCCAGGCCCGTGGCGACGGAGGCGATGATCGCGGGCCAGTGCGGCCGCGTACCGGAGCCGCGGATGCCCCACAGCGCTACGCCCAGGAGACCGGCGGAGGCCACGGCGACGCCGGTCAGCGCCCAGGCGTCGGGCAGCTCGCCGACGAAGACGGCGGCGAGGACGGTGACCACGAGGGGCGCGGTGCCGCGCGCGATCGGATACATCTGCCCGAAGTCGCCGAGGCGGAAGGACCGCATGAGCAGCGCCTGGTAGACGACGTGCAGCAGTGCGGAGGCGAGGAGCAGCGGCCAGGAGCCGGCGGCGGGCAGCGGGGAGACCGCGGCGAGCACCACGCCGCACACGGCGCCGCCGGTGCCGACGAGGGTGAAGGCGAGGAGCTGGTCGCGTATGCCGTGGGCGATCGCGTTCCAGCCGGCGTGGGTGACGGCGGCGGTCAGGACGGCGGCGACGACGAGCGGGGTCACGGGGTGTGCTCGCGGACGTCCACGACGCGGCCGCCCGCGTGCTCGATCAGCGACTTGGGGTCGAGCGGGAAGACGGTGTGCGGGGTGCCGGCCGCTGCCCACACCGTGCCGTGCGCCAGCAGCCCCCGGTCGGCGAGGACGGTGGTACGGGTGCGGTGCCCGAAGGGCGGTACACCGCCGATGGCGTACCCGGTGGTCTCGCGGACGACCGCGGCGTCAGCCCGTCCAACGTGCTGCGCGCCCAGCTCGGCGCGGACCTTCTCCATGTCCACGCGGGAGGAGCCGTCCACCAGGACCAGGACCGGCACCCCGTCCGCCGCGAAGACCAGCGACTTGACGATCTCGGCGGGCTCGCAGCCGACGGCGGCAGCGGCCTGTGCCGCCGTGCGGGTCGCGTCGGGGAAGCGGCGTACCGCGACTTCCAGGCCCAGCTCGCGCAGCGCCTCGGCGAACAGGGGATGAGCGTCGGCAGAAGTACTCATGCCCCGCACGCTAGCGAAAGCTGTACGGGCCATGCGACCGGGAAAAGGGGGCGGTCCGCAATGCGGACCGCCCCCTTCCGGAGGTGCTGCGAAGCCGGGGCCGTCAGCCCTGGTCGAGGATGGCGCGGACGACCGGTCCTGCGTTGTCGCCGCCGTGACCGCTGGCGGGGACGACGGCGGAGGCAGCGAGGTCGCCGTTGTAGGCGGTGAACCAGGCGTTCGGCTTCTTCTGGTTGTCGACCTCGGCCGAGCCCGTCTTGGCGCCGATGTCACCGCTGAGGCCGGACATCGCCTTGGCGCCGGTGCCGGACGTGGCGGTCAGCTTCATCAGGTACTTCAGCGCGGACGCGGTCTCCGGCTTCATGTTCCGGGAGGCCTTGGCCAGCGACCGGTGGTCGAGGTCCGGGGAGACGATGTACGGCTGGTGGAAGCTGCCGGACTGGACGGTGGCCGCGATGGAGGCGACGTTGAGCGGGTTCATGCGGACCCCGCCCTGGCCGATGAGCGAGGCGGCCATCTGCGCGTCGCTCTGCACCGGGACGTTGCCGTCGAAGCTGGGGATGCCGGTGTTCCAGGTCTGGCCGAGGCCGAAGACGTCCCGGGCCTGCTTGGTCAGGTCGTCGTCGCTGAGCTTCTTGGCCATCGAGATGAAGGCGTTGTTGCAGGAAGCGGCGAAGCTCTGCGCGAAGGTGCCGTTCTTGATCTCGGTCTTGTTGAGGTTCTGGAACTTCCAGCCGCCGTACGTCACGTACTTCGGGCACGGGTGGTTCTTGTTCGGCGAGGTCAGGCCCTTGTCGATGAGCATCGACGAGGTGACGACCTTCATCGTGGAGCCCGGCGCGAGCGAGCCCTGCGTGGCGACGTTGAAGCCCTTGGTGGGCGAGTTGGCGATGGCCAGGATCTCGCCGGTGCTGGGCTTGACCGCGACCGCCGAGGCCTTGCTCTTCCCGGCGACGGCCTTCTGCGCGGCGGCCTGCACCTTGGCGTCCAGGGTGGTCTTCAGCGTGCCGGGGGTGCCCTTGGAGAGGACCTTCAGGGTCTGGTCCGGCTTCTGCGTGGCCTTGTTGTCGCTCTTGGCGCGCTGGATGAAGAACTCCACGCCCGGGGTGCCGCCGGCCTTGTCGCCGTACTTGGTGCGCAGGCTGTCCAGGACGCCGGCCAGCTCCGGGTTGGTCTCCTTGGAGATCTCCTTGCCGTTGCGGTCCACGGCCTTGATGGGCGGCGCCTCGCCCGCGCCCGTACGCAGCGTGTCGCCCTCGGACAGGCCGGGGTGCACGAGCGTGGGCTGCCAGCCGACCACCGGCTTGCCGGTGGACTTGTCCCGCTCGACGGTCAGCGAGGTGTTGTAGGAGACGGCGGCCCGCTGCCCCTTGTACGCGATCTGCCCGGCCACCTCGTACGGCACCGTGTCACCCTTACGAGCGCCCGGCGTGAGCGTCACCTTGGTGAAGTGGGCCTGCTCGCTGACGCCCTTCAGCGCGGTGGCGGCCGCCTCGGCGTCGTCGGTGTACTTCGCGGCCTTCGCCGCGTCGCCCGACTGCCAGGCGTCCAGGAAGCCGCTCGCGGCGGTCTTCACCTCCTGCGCGGACAGCGGCCCGGTCTTCACCGACTGCTCGCCGTCCCCCGACTTGCCGTCCGCCGCCATGACTTCCTGCTGCGGGGCCTCGTCACCGGAACTTCCCATCAGGGTGTACCCGCCGACGCCTCCCGCGACGAGGGCGATCGCCCCGCCGATCAGCCCGTACCTCACCTCGCGGCGCATGACTTACGTTCCCCTCCCGAAGAAGCCTGGTCGTCCTTGGGACACGCACACAAGAACGTGCAGCGCACTCTATGGGACACGCGGTATTGGAGTGACCCTCGCGCATCTCGTTCCGGCATCGGTCCGGTGACACTCAGTCGATGCGGCGGTCACGGAAAAGTCACATCCGGTACGCCTGAATCCGCCCCGCAACCACCCCGGCCAGCGGCGCCACCGCATCGACCCCGCGGCGCGCCCCCGGCGGCCGGTAGCCCTGTGTATCCGGCCGGAAGTGAATGAACTCCCTCACACGTGGCCGGACACCCGCCAGGCCTGTTACCTTGCCCCGCCTTCCGTGACGCCGGGATGCAGTTCGATGCGGACGGAGTCGTCGTCCTTGATCACGTACGTCGGATCGGTGTCGCGGTCGAAGCCCATCGGGATCAGGTAGTAGCGGTCGTGGCGCTCCACGAGGAGGCGCAGCCCCGTGTAGCGGTACCGGTAGTGCTTGCTCTTTCCGAGATCCACGGGCGCGTCCAGACCGGGCGGCCCGGTCATGCTCAGCAGCTCGGTGCTGAACACCACGACGGGCACGCGCCGCGCCACCCCGGCGGCGTCCGCCTCCGCGTCCGCCTGCCCCATGCGCCCGGCCGCCAGAGCGATCAGCCACATCCCGAAGATCCCCGCGACCGCGAGCGGAATCGCCCGGTGCCGGACCGGCTTCGCCGTGCCCGGCCCCGGCGCGGCGGCCGCGGTCTGCCCCATCAGCAGCCCGCACATCACCATCAGGGGGGCGACCCAGGTGTGCGGTTGAAGAAGGCGCCAGAAGAACAGCAGGGCAATTCCGAGGGCGACGAGGACGAGATGCCCTTTCGCGAGGAGGGCCCCGGACCGCCGCATGGTGCGGAGGACGACGGCGGGCACGCCCAGTGTGGTCAGGAATTCCGGGAGTCGGGGCAGAAAGGCGACAAGTGCCAGCGCCGTGAGCACGGGCAGGGTCATCAGGCGCAGGCTCGTCACGGCCAATTCCAGCGCGTCGAATCCGACGGCGAACGTGTCGATGTGGAAGTAGCCGTAGTACGAGGCGTTGTGCATGAGTCCCGCGTAGAGCATCAGGGCGAGGAAAAGGGAACTGGCGCCCAGCGCCGTGTTCGCGAACTCGATGCCGCGGCCGGCGGGGGCGGTGGCAGCGGCAGCGGGAGGAGCGGTGTCGTCCGGAACCGGGGTCGGCTCCGACCCCGGCTCCGGAGCCGCGTCGTCGGTCATCGCACCGTTCAGGGCCGCGTGGGCCCCGGAGCCGGCGCGGCCGTGTCCGGCGTGACCGTCGGGCACTTCGTCGCCGGCGCGGAGGCCTGCTCGCAGCGGCGCGGGGCCGGGGTGGACGGCACGGGCGGAACGATGCCGAGGGAGGGGTTCTGACCCCCTGGGGCGGGAGGGGATTCATGGGATCCCTGCACCGAGGACGGGCGAACGCCCGGATCGGCCGTCTCTCCCGGGGTCCGGTCCGCGTTTCCCGGATCGCGCTCCGCACTGTGGCCAGGCCGCGACACCGGTGGAATGTCCGTCTCCCCACCCCCGGGCGGCGCACTGGGCGGCGCCTGGGTGTCCCTGGGGCCCTGTGAGTGGCCGGGCGGACCGGGCGGCGTCTCCACGCCTCCGCCCGGCTGATTCCCGCACCCCGCGACACAGATGACCCATACGGCAGCGGAGGATGTGAGCATCCTCCTGAGGATCTTCCGTCCCGGTGCGCGCACGACATTCCCCGTTCCCTTGCCCTGCGACTGCGTTCCAGCAAGGCACGGTGATTCGGAGCGCGGCAACCCGGTCGGGAAAAGCCCCCGCCACAAGGGCACCGCCGACGTACCCGTGACTCACGGAAGTGCCCGCCCCCGCTACGGCAGATGCACCGCACCCAGCTGGACGGCTAGACCCAGGTGTCGAACCACATCCGCCCCTGCCACGCGGACTTGGGGATCGGGAGGCCCGTGTAGACCGGGTAGAAGTAGATGAAGTTCCAGACGATCAGCAGGACCAGGATGCCGGCGGCGACGATGCCGACTGCTCGGCGGCGTTCGCCGGTGAGGAGGATGCCGGGTTCCGTGGTGGGTTCGGTGGGGCGGCCGATGAGGGCGCCGAGCGTCATGGCCAGGGCCAGGCAGAGGAACGGGACGAAGACGACGGCGTAGAAGAGGAAGATCGTGCGTTCCTGGTAGAGGAACCAGGGGAGGTAGCCCGCCGCGATGCCGCAGGCGATGGCGCCGGCCCGCCAGTCGCGCTTGAACAGCCAGCGGTAGAGGACGTACAGCAGCGCGAAGCAGCCGGCCCACCACAGGAGCGGGGTGCCGAGCGCGAGGACCTCGCGGGCGCAGCCCTCGGCGGCCGTGCAGCCGTCCTGCCCGGCCTTCGGGTCCTCGTAGAAGTAGGAGACCGGGCGGCCGAGGACCAGCCAGCTCCAGGGGTTGGACTGGTAGGTGTGGGTGGACGTCAGGTGGGTGTGGAACTCGTAGACCTCGTGCTGGTAGTGCCACAGGCTGCGCAGCCAGTCGGGCAGCCAGGTCCAGCCGCCGGCGCGGCCCTCGGGGCTGGTGGCCCAGTCGCGGTAGTAGCCGCCCTTGGTGGCGATCCAGCCGGTCCAGGAGGCGAGGTAGGTGGCCGCCGCGAGGACCACGGTGGAGAGGAAGGCGGGGACGACGTCGCGGCGGAGGGCGGAGCGGTACGGGTGGCGGGCGCCTGCCGTGCGGCGGGCGCCGGCGTCCCAGAGGACCGACATCAGGGCGAAGGCGGCGAGGAAGTACAGGCCGTTCCACTTGGTGGCGGCGGAGAGGCCGAGGCAGAGGCCGGCGGCCAGGCGCCAGGGGCGCCACCCCAGGCCCAGCCGGTCGCCGATCCGTTCGTCGGGGCGGGCCAGTCCGTCCTCACCGACGGGCAGCGCGGCGGCGAGCCGGGCGCGGGTGCGGTCCCGGTCGACCAGGAGGCAGCCGAACGCGGCCACGACCCAGAACATGACGATCAGGTCGAGGAGCGCGGTACGGCTCATGACGAAGTGCAGGCCGTCCACGGCGAGCAGCAGGCCCGCCAGGCAGCCCAGGGCGGTGGAGCGCAGCAGGCGGCGGCCGATGCGGCAGATCATCAGCACCGAGAGGGTGCCGAGCAGGGCCGTCATGAAGCGCCAGCCGAACGGGTTCATGCCGAAGGCCCACTCGCCCAGCGCGATCAGCCACTTCCCGAGCGGCGGATGGACGACGTAGGAGTGCTCGGGGCTCAGCAGGATGCGTGACGGGTCGCCGACCAGCGCGTCGTTGGCGCTCTTGGCCCAGGTCCCCTCGTAGCCGTACTGGAGCAGGGACCAGGCGTCCTTGGGGTAGTACGTCTCGTCGAATATCACCTTGTCCGGGCTGCCCAGGCGCCAGAAGCGCAGGATGCCGGCGAGGAGGGCGACGAGCAGGGGCAGTCCCCAGGCGGCGAGGCGGGCCGCGCGGGGGGAGACCTGCGGGGTGGGGAAGGGTGCGAGCAGCCGGGTGCGTACGTCCCGCTCCGCGCGTGCGGTGTAGCCGAAGCGGCGCAGCCGCCGCAGCCAGGCGGTCGGCGCCAGGACGCCGCCGTGGGGCGCCCGCGCGGCGGCCGCCGGGGGCCGGCCGCGGTCGTCGGCGCGCCGGTCGTTGGTCGCGGTGTCACTCGTCACCGGGCCATCGTAGGGAAGCGCCCTGTGAGAGGCCCGTCTCTCCGCGCGGCGGGAAGGATGCCGGCGGGCCTGAAAGGATGGGGCCGTGACTGGAACGCTCGTACTCGCAGGGACCCCCATCGGCGACACCGAGGACGCTCCGCCGCGGCTGGCCGCCGAGCTGCTCGCCGCCGACGTGATCGCGGCCGAGGACACCCGCAGGCTGCGCCGGCTGACGACCGCGCTCGGCGTGCACACCACGGGCCGGGTGGTGTCGTACTTCGAGGGGAACGAGTCGGCGCGCACCCCGGAGCTGGCCGAGGCGCTCGAAGGCGGGGCGCGGGTGCTGCTGGTCACCGACGCGGGCATGCCCTCCGTCTCCGACCCCGGCTACCGGCTGGTGGCCGCGGCCGTCGACCGCGGCGTGAAGGTGACGGCCGTGCCGGGCCCGTCGGCCGTGCTCACCGCGCTGGCGGTCTCCGGACTTCCGGTGGACCGTTTCTGCTTCGAGGGCTTCCTGCCGCGGAAGGCGGGGGAGCGGACGGGGCGGCTGAAGGAGGTCGCCGCCGAGCGCCGCACGCTCGTGTACTTCGAGGCGCCGCACCGGCTGGCCGACGCGCTCGCCGCCATGGCGGAGGTCTTCGGCCCGGACCGGCGCGGCGCCGTCTGCCGCGAGCTGACGAAGACGTACGAGGAGGTGCGCCGGGGGCCGCTCGGAGAGCTGGCGGAGTGGGCGGCCGAGGGCGTGCGCGGCGAGATCACGATCGTGGTGGAGGGGGCGCCCGAGCCGAGTCCGGGGGACGTGGGGCCGGAGGAGCTGGTGCGCCGGGTGCGGGTCCGTGAGGAGGCCGGCGAGCGGCGCAAGGAGGCCATCGCCGGGGTCGCGGCCGAGGCGGGGGTACCCAAGCGGGAGGTCTTCGACGCGGTCGTGGCGGCAAAGAACGCGGAGCGTGGTGACTCTCGCGCGGGTAAATGACGGGTCTGGAAGGTAAAGCGGAGGTCGGCCCTGCGAGGACTTTTTCCTCGGCCCGCCCAAATCTGGGCCAACAGGGAGAACCTTTGCTGCATCGCAGCTCGGAAAGGCGTCCACTGGAGGTGGGACGTTCCGTCCCGAGAGCGAGAGCTTGTCCGGCGGACAAGAGGAGCTGCGATGACTGAACCTGTGGGAACCACGAGCGGGACACGGCACACGACCCGCACCGAACCCTCCGCGCACGAGGCCTACTCCTTCGCCTGCATGAAATGCGGGCACGGCTGGGAGCAGGCCTACGACATCGAGCACCACGTGGACGTGTCCGGTGAGCCGCGCGTCGTCTACTACGCCGACGGCGAGCGGGTCCCCTCGCCGCTGACCAGGCCCACCTGCCGCCAGTGCGGCGGGCACATAGTCCGGATCATGCGGGCCGGTCAGGTTTCCATGGTCTCGGCGGCCGCCGAGCGCCTCTACGCGCCGCGCAAGCCGCAGCCCACGACCGGCCAGGGCGGCGACCCCGGCGACTCCGGTGACGGCGCGCGGGAGCGGCGCGGCCACCACCACTGGCACCTGTCCGACCTGCTGCACCCGTTCCAGCACCGCAGGTGAGGGCCTGAGCCGCGGCGGGGGCCCGCACCCCTCGTAGGATCGCGGCATGAGCTCCAAGGACGCACCGCCGCCGCTGCCCGAACCGCTCGGGGTCTCCGTGGCGGACTCGCACACCCACCTCGACATGCAGAACGGCACCGTCGAGGAAGCACTCACCAAGGCCGCGGCCGTCGGCGTGACGACGGTGGTCCAGGTGGGCTGCGACGTGAACGGCTCGCGCTGGGCCGCGGAGACCGCCGCCGCGTACGACGCGGTGCACGCGGCGGTGGCGCTGCATCCGAACGAGGCGCCGCGGATCGTGCTGGGCGACCCCGACGGATGGTCGCGGCAGGGGGCCAGGGAGCCGGGCGGTGACGCGGCGCTGGACGAGGCGCTCGCGGAGATCGACCGGCTCGCCGCGCTGCCGCACGTCCTCGGCGTCGGCGAGACCGGCCTGGACCATTTCCGCACCGGCCCGGAGGGCATGGCCGCGCAGGAGCGTTCCTTCCGTGCGCACATCGAGATCGCCAAGCGGCACGGCAAGGCCCTGGTCATCCACGACCGCGAGGCCCACGACGACGTGCTGCGGGTGCTGCGCGAGGAGGGCGCGCCCGAGCGGACCGTCTTCCACTGCTACTCCGGCGACGCCGAGATGGCGAAGGTGTGCGCCGAGGCCGGCTACTTCATGTCCTTCGCCGGCAACGTGACCTTCAAGAACGCGCAGCCGTTGCGGGACGCGCTGGCCGTGGCCCCGCCGGAGCTGGTGCTCGTCGAGACTGACGCCCCGTTCCTGACGCCCGCGCCCTACCGCGGTCGGCCTAACGCGCCGTACCTCATTCCGGTCACGCTCCGGGCCATGGCCGAGGTGACGGGCATGGGCGAGGACGCGCTGGCCACGGCCGTCGCGGCCAACACCGCCCGGGCTTTCGGGTACTGAGGCGGCGCCGGACACCACGTTCCGTAGTCGCGCGACTTTGGGGAGTGATCCCCCTCTCCGCTACATTCCGGCCCGTCAACCGGTCCCGGGCACGTGGAGCGTCGTGAGTCATTCGCAGCGATACGGATACGCCCCGGCGTACGAGCCGCAGGCGTATCCGCCGGGGGACCACGAGACCCAGGAGTACGGGCCGTACGGGCCGCCCGACGAGGCGCAGGTGTACGACACGTACGCGGCGGTGCGCGCGGCCCGGTCGTACGACGGGTACGAGAGCCACGCCCCGTACGAGGTCCACGAGCCGTCCGGGGTCCACGAGCGGTACGACGTGCACGAGCCGTACGAGGCGCACCCGGCGCCGTCGTACGCGGCCCGGTCGTACGCACCCACGACGCAGACGCAGTCGTACGCACCCGCCGCGCAGTCGTACGCACCGGAGCAGCCGGACCCGGCGGCGGCCGAGCCGCCGTCGTACGACCGGCTCCCGGCCATCGGCGGCCTGGCCGGGAGCCGGACCGCGGGACGCGCCGCCGCCCGGCGCGCGGCCCGCAGGAAGCGGTTCGCCGACCGCCCCGACGGGCTGCTCAGGCTGGTCCCGCAGGCGCTGGTCGTGGCGTTCCTCGCCGGCGGCACCACCGCCTTCGTCGCGCACGACAAGGCGGTCCGGCTCAGCGTCGACGGCGACCCGCGGCGGCTGCACACCTTCGCCGGGGACGTCGGCGAGCTGCTGGCCTCCGAAGGCGTGCCGGTCGGCCCGCACGACATTGTCGCGCCCGGCGCCGACGCCCCGCTGACCAGCGGCGACGAGGTGGCGGTGCGCTACGGCCGGCCCGTCGTGCTCACCCTGGACGGCCACCGCCGCCGGGTGTGGACCACGGCCACCACCGTCGAGGGCGCGCTGCGCCAGCTCGGCGTGCGCGCCGAAGGGGCCTACCTCTCCGCTTCGCGCTCGCGGCCCATCGCCCGGCACGGCATGGAGCTGGCCGTCCGCACCGAGCGCACGGTGACCTTCATGGCCGACGGCCGCGCCCGGTCGGTGCGGACCAACGCCGCCACCGTGCGTGCCGCGCTCGACCAGGCCGGCATCCGGCTGCGCGGCGAGGACACCGCCTCCGTACCGCTCGACAGCTTCCCCCGCGAGGGCCAGACGATCTCGGTGCTGCGCGTGACCGGCTCCCGGGAGGTCCGGGACGAGGCGATCGACTTCCAGACGCAGCGCGTCGACGACCCCACGCTCTTCAAGGGCACCGAGTCGGTGGTCCAGCCCGGCCGGCCCGGGGTGCGCCGGGTCACGTACCAGCTGCGCACCGTCAACGGGGTCCGGCAGCGGCCGCGGCTGCTGCGCCAGGAGGTGCTGCGCCCGTCGCGCCCCGAGGTCGTGCACGTGGGCACCGCGGCCGTGCCCTCCGGTGTGGCCGGCGCCGACCACCTGAACTGGCAGGGGCTCGCCCAGTGCGAGACGGGCGGCCGGCCCGACGCGGTCGACGCCTCGGGCACGTACGGCGGGCTGTACCAGTTCGACCGGCCCACCTGGCACTCGCTCGGCGGGAGCGGCGCCCCGCAGGACGCGCCTCCCGAGGAGCAGACGTACCGGGCCAAGAAGCTGTACGTCAGCCGGGGGGCGAGCCCGTGGCCGGTGTGCGGCCGTAAGCTTCACCAGTGACCAACAGCAGCACCGATGATCCCGGCCCGCTCCTGGGCCCCGCCGACATCCGCGAACTGGCCGCGACGCTCGGCGTGCGCCCCACCAAGCAGAAGGGCCAGAACTTCGTCATCGACGCCAACACCGTCCGCCGGATCGTGCGGACGGCCGACGTGCGCCCCGACGACGTGGTCGTCGAGGTCGGTCCGGGCCTCGGCTCGCTGACCCTGGCGCTGCTGGAGGCCGCGGACCGGGTCACGGCAGTGGAGATCGACGACGTGCTGGCGGCCGCGCTGCCCGCGACGGTCGAGGCGCGGATGCCGGAGCGCGCCGACCGCTTCGCGCTCGTCCACTCCGACGCGATGAAGGTCACCGAGCTGCCGGGCCCGCCGCCCACCGCGCTCGTCGCCAACCTCCCGTACAACGTCGCGGTCCCCGTCCTCCTGCACATGATGGCCACCTTCCCGACCATCGAGCGCACCCTCGTGATGGTCCAGTCCGAGGTCGCCGACCGGCTGGCGGCCCGCCCCGGCAACAAGGTCTACGGCGTCCCGTCGGTCAAGGCGAACTGGTACGCCGAGGTCAAGCGGGCCGGGGCCATCGGCCGCAACGTCTTCTGGCCCGCGCCCAACGTCGACTCCGGGCTGGTCTCCCTCGTCCGCCGCGACAAGCCGCTGGAGACCACCGCGAGCCGGGACCAGGTCTTCGCCGCGGTGGACGCCGCCTTCGCCCAGCGCCGCAAGACGCTGCGCTCCGCGCTCGCCGGCTGGGCGGGCTCGGCCGCCGCCGCCGAGGCCGCGCTGGTCGCGGCGGGCGTCTCGCCGCAGGCCCGCGGGGAGGCGCTGACCGTCGAAGAGTTCGCCCGCATCGCCGAGCACAAGGAAGCCGCAGCCCAGTGACCGCGCCCCGCACCGCTCCCGAGCCCGTCACCGTCCGCGTCCCCGCGAAGGTCAACGTCCAGCTGGCCGTCGGCGCGGCGCGTGCCGACGGCTTCCACGACCTCGCCAACGTCTTCCTCGCCGTCGGCCTGTACGACGAGGTCACCGCGGCACCCGCCGACACCCTCACGGTCACCTGCGCGGGGCCGGACGCGGACCAGGTCCCGCTGGACCGTACGAACCTCGCCGCGCGCGCCGCCGAGCTGCTGGCCGCCCGGCACGGCATCGAGCCCCGCGTCCACCTGCACATCGCCAAGGACATCCCGGTCGCGGGCGGCATGGCGGGCGGCAGCGCGGACGGCGCGGGCGCGCTGCTCGCCTGCGACGCCCTGTGGGGGACCGGCGCGAGCCGCGCCGAACTGCTCGACATCTGCGCCGAGCTGGGCAGCGACGTACCGTTCAGCCTGGTCGGCGGGGCCGCGCTGGGTACGGGGCGCGGCGAGAAGCTGGCGCCGCTGGAGGTGGGCGGCGCCTTCCACTGGGTGTTCGCCGCCGCGGACGGCGGGCTGTCCACGCCCGCGGTCTACCGCGAGTTCGACCGGCTGACCGAGGGCAGCGACGTACCGGCACCCGAGGCGTCCCCGGCCCTGCTGGAGGCGCTGCGCACGGGCGACGCCGCGGCGCTGGCCAAGTCGCTCTCCAACGACCTCCAGCCCGCCGCCCTGTCGCTCTTCCCCTCGCTCGCCGCGACGCTGGAGGCGGGCACCGACGCGGGCGCCCTGGCGGCCCTGGTCTCCGGCTCGGGCCCGACCACGGCCTTCCTCACCGCCGACCGCGCGACCGCGGAGCGGGTCGCCGAGGCGCTCCTGGCATCCGGCACCTGCCGGTCGGCGCGCGTCGCGGACAGCCCGGCCCCGGGCGCGACGGTCATCGGCTGACCGCCGCGCCGGGAGCCGGCCGGCCGCGCGTCCTCAGCCCGCGGCGCCGACGATGACCTCGGCGGCGCGGCGGCCGGCCCGGAGCACGTCCTCGTCGGTCGCCGCGACGCAGCGGTTCACGGCCGGGTCGTACGCGGTCATGATCACCCCGGCGTGGTCCGCCGGGCACTCGTCGAGCGTGCCCGGCAGCTCCCGCGCGCGCAGCGCCTCCGCCAGGTCGCGGGAGTGCTGCGCGGGCACCACGGGGTCCGTGCTGCCGTGCACGAGATGGACGGGGACGGCCGGGGCCGCGCCCGCGGCGATCCGCTCCAGCGCGGCCGCCCCGCCGAACCGGTCCGGTATGTCGAACCGGCCCGCCACGCCGACCACCGCCGAGGGCCGCCAGCCGCCGACGGCGTCCGGGTCCAGCGCGGCGCCGACCGCGGAGGTGGCGCCGGTCGACCAGCCGGCCAGCACGGTCCGCTCCGGGTCCGCGCCGTGCACGGCCGCCCGCTCGCGCACGTACGCCAGCGACTCCAGCAGGTGCGTACGGCCCCGGTCCTCGGCGTCCGGGCGCCAGTCCGGGACGAACACCACTGCGCCCAGGGCCGCGGCCGTACGGGCCAGCGGCGCCAGGACGTCCCGCTCGTCCGGGCCGATGCCGTGCCACAGCAGGACGGCGGGGGGCGGAACCGCGGCCCCGGCCGGCCGGTACACGTCCAGGAGCTTGCCGCTCGGCCCGTAGGGCAGCCCGTGTTCGACATCCACTTCGAGATCCACTGTCATAGCGCGACGCTAGCAAGGCCCCAGGTCGCGACGGCGGGCGGCCGGGAGCCGACGATGCCGGACCCGGACCGCCGGGTGCCGTCGTGCGCTACCACCACGGACGTGATGCGGGTGTGCACCGCGGGCCGGACTAGGCTGGAAGGCCGACCGATGCGAAGCGCAGGAGTGAGATGGCCGCGAACCTCGTCAATCTGGAAGCCGTCAGCAAGGCGTACGCACTGCGCTCGCTGCTCGACGGCGTCTCCCTCGGCGTCAACGAGGGAGACCGGATCGGCGTCGTCGGCCGAAATGGTGACGGCAAGACGACCCTGATCCGGATCCTCGCCCAGCTGGAGTCCCCGGACAACGGGCGCGTCACGCACGTGAACGGGCTGCGCCTCGGTGTGCTGACCCAGCACGACTCGCTCGACCCGGAGGCCACCGTCCGGCACGAGGTGATCGGCGACCTCGCCGACCACGAGTGGGCGGGCAACGCCAAGATCCGCGACGTGCTGACGGGGCTCTTCGGCGGCCTGGACCTGCCCGGCTTCCCGCAGGGCCTGGACACCGTCATCGGCCCGCTCTCCGGCGGCGAGCGGCGCCGCATCGCGCTCGCCAAGCTGCTGATCGCCGAGCAGGACCTGATCGTCCTCGACGAGCCGACCAACCACCTGGACGTCGAGGGCATCTCCTGGCTCGCGCGGCACCTCCGGGCGCGGCGCTCCGCGCTCGTCGTCGTCACCCACGACCGCTGGTTCCTGGACCAGGTCTGTACGCGCATGTGGGACGTGCAGCGCGGTGACGTGCACGAGTACGAGGGCGGCTACAGCGACTACGTGTTCGCCCGCGCCGAGCGGGAGCGGATCGCCGCCTCCGAGGAGGCCAAGCGGCAGAACCTCATGCGCAAGGAGCTGGCCTGGCTGCGGCGCGGCGCCCCGGCGCGCACGAGCAAGCCGCGCTTCCGCATCGAGGCCGCCAACGAGCTGATCGCGGACGTGCCGCCGCCGCGGGACAACGCCGAGCTGATGAAGTTCGCCGGCTCCCGGCTGGGCAAGACCGTCTTCGACCTGGAGGACGTGACCGTACAGGCCGGGCCCAAGGTGCTGCTCAAGCACCTCACCTGGCAGCTCGGCCCCGGCGACCGGGTCGGCCTGGTGGGCGTCAACGGCGCGGGCAAGACCTCTCTGCTGCGGGCGCTGGCCGACGCGGCGCGCACCGAGGGCGAGGCACAGCCCGCCGCCGGGAAGATCATCGTCGGGAAGACGGTGAAGCTGGCCTACCTCTCGCAGGAGGTCGGCGAGCTGAGCCCCGCGCTGCGGGTCCTGGAGGCCGTGCAGCAGGTGCGGGAGCGGGTGGACCTCGGCAAGGGCCGGGAGATGACCGCAGGGCAGCTGTGCGAGAAGTTCGGCTTCACGAAGGAGAAGCAGTGGACGCCGGTCGGCGACCTCTCCGGCGGTGAGCGGCGCCGGCTCCAGATCCTGCGGCTGCTGATGGACGAGCCGAACGTGCTCTTCCTCGACGAGCCGACCAACGACCTGGACATCGAGACGCTCACGCAGCTGGAGGACCTGCTCGACGGCTGGCCCGGCTCGCTCGTCGTCATCAGCCACGACCGGTACTTCGTCGAGCGGACCACGGACCGGGTGTTCGCGCTGCTGGGCGACGCGACGCTGCGGATGCTGCCGCGCGGCCTGGACGAGTACATCGAGCGGCGGGAGCGGATGGCGCAGGCCGCGGCGCCGGCACCGGCGGCCGCCGCGCCCAAGCAGAAGTCCGCTGCGGTGGACCGCGCGACGCAGAAGGAGCTCCAGAAGATCGAGCGGCAGCTGGACAAGATCGGTACGAAGGAGGCGAAGCTGCACGCGCAGATCGCCGAGAACGCCACCGACTTCGCCAAGGTCGCCGAACTGGACGCGCAGCTGCGGGAGCTGTCGGACGAGAAGGACGAGCTGGAGATGCGCTGGCTGGAGCTGGCGGAGGACGCGTAGCGGCCTGTGCGGCCCGGGACGGCGGCGTGCGTAACGGGTGCGTCGCGGGAGTGTCCCGGGCCGGTCTCGCCCCTCTGACGGCGGCGTACCGCGCCGGTGCGGTGTCGGTGCCGAGTGGTACAAAGAACTCCCGCTCAACTGCCGTTAATTGCCGCGCCTTATGTCTGATTCACTCCATCCTGGGGGGCTTTGCCGCTCGGGATTGCGGGGGAGGCCGATTCGGAGCCATGGGCCGGCGTGAAGAGGTAACGCCCGATGACCCAGCCGCCGCAGCCGCCACCACCGCCCGGTCAGCCACCGTCCGGCGGCTTCGGCGCGCCCAAGGATCCTTCGTACGGCTACCCGCAGCAGCCCGGCCAGCAGCCGCCGCAGCCGCCGAACCAGCCGCCCCAGGCCCCGCCGCAGCCGCCCCATGCCCCGGCTCAGCCGCCGCAGGCTCCCCCGCCGCCTCCGGGACAGCCCCCGCAGGGGCCGGCCGGTGGTGCGTACGGCTACCCCCAGGCGCCGCAGGCCCCCGGCCAGCCGCAGGGCCCGCCGCCCGGCCCGTACGGCGCGCAGCCCGGGTACGGGTACCCGGCCCCGGGCCAGCCCGGTCAGCCCGGTCCGTACGGCAACGCCTACGCGCCCACCGCGCCGTACCCGGGCGGTCCCGTGCCGCCGCGGAGCGGCGGCGATCCGAAGCGCACCCGCATCATGATCGTCGTCGCGGCGGTGGTCGCGGTCGCGCTGATCGTGGGTGGCGGCGTGTGGTTCGCCAACAGCAAGGGCGGTGACGAGCCGGGGCCGGACGCCAAGGGCTCCAGCCAGGGCTCCGACGGCGGCTCGCAGGGCGGGGACGGCCCGGTGGCCCTCAAGGGCGGCAAGGTCGCGCTGAACCCGGAGACCAAGCCCGCCGGGTCCACCGGCAAGCTGCTGTTCAACGTCCCGGTGCCCCCGCCGGAGAAGTCCGTGGTGCAGCTGAACGGCGCCTGGGCGACGGAGAAGACCTACGCCAAGGTCGGCAAGGCCGAGATCATCGGCTACGACCTGGATGCGAAGAAGCCGAAGTACAAGCTCCCGATGGACGGCATCATCTGCGGCTCCTCGCCGTACGCCACCGAGGAGGGCAAGGCCGCGGTCGTCTTCGAGGCCGGCCCGCGCAAGGGCGAGACCTCGCGGGAGCCCTGCAGCCAGATGGCGCTGCTGGACATCGACACCGGCAAGTTCGACTGGCAGAAGACGATGCCGGGCGGCCGGCAGGCCTCCAGCATCGGCATGGGCGTCACCTTCAGCGAGGGTGCGGTCGTCGCCTCCTGGCCGGGCAACGGCGAGGTCGCGTACGACATCTCCGGCAAGGAGCTGTGGCACCGGCGCGACAACGGGAACGACGCCTCGATGCAGTGCCTGGACCGGGGCATCGGCGGCGGCAAGAAGCTGGTCGCGATCGTGCGCTGCGGTGAGTACGGCTCCCAGACCACCCAGGTTCAGCAGATCGACCCGGCCACCGGCAAGCCCAAGTGGACGTACGACGCACCCAAGGGCGTGAAGAGTGCCGAGGTGGTGTCCACCAACGGCCCGGTCGTGGTCGGCATCTCCGCGGGGGAGTCCGGTATCACGGACATGGTCGTCATCGACGACTCCGGCAAGCAGCAGGCACAGATCTCCCTGCAGGACGACAAGTACAAGCCCAACTGCGGCATCACCGGCGGCGTGGAGCGGTGCGTCACGGCGACCGCGGACGACAAGTACCTCTACCTGCCGTCCAAGTCGCACGACGCGGTGGGCGGCCGCTCCTTCTCCCAGCAGAACGAGATCGTCGCCTTCGACCTGAAGACCGGCTCCGCGACCTGGAAGGTTCCCTCGGAGGTCGACCAGGAGATCGTGCCGATCCGGATGGCCGGCGACAAGCTCATCGCCTACCAGGACGGTTACAGCGACAAGGGCGGCCAGGTCGTCAGCATCGACCCGGCGGACGAGGGGAAGAAGACGGTCTTCCTCAACCTCCCGAAGGAGACCGCCGACGCGGCCCGCAGCCTGCGCCCGGGCATGACCCGCGCGGTGTACGAGCACGGCCGGCTGTTCCTGAACCAGGACATCATGTCCGGCACGAAGTACGGCCTGGGCGACGACAAGTACCTGGGCCTGGCCTTCGGCAGCTGAGCGACCCGCAGGCCCACGGCCTGTCCCGGCGGCCCCGCCCTACGAACCGTAGGGCGGGGCCGCCGTCGTACCGGGGGTAGCGGGGGCGCCGGCGTCGGGCGGGGCGCGATCCGGCGGGTGGCCGTACCGACCGCGTACGCCTCCGGACGGAAATGATCGGCACCGGACGGCAAGTGGCCCAGAATGGCCGGGATTTCAGCATTCCAACGGGCTTCTGCCCGGTAGGGGGCGCACGATGTCGAACAAGCGTGTAGCTTCCGGATGCAAAGGGGCCCGGCGAAGGGCCGGGGGGCTGGGATCGCCGGGGAATGGGGGGGTTGCTGAATGGGCGTGCGGCTCATGGTGGTCGACGACCACCGCCTGCTCGCCGAGGCGCTCGCCTCGGCACTGAAGTTGCGCGGGCACAGGGTGCTCGCGGCGGCCGCGCCGAGTGCCGGGGCGGCGGATCTGGTGGTGAGCAGAGCGCCGGAAGTGTGCCTCATGGGGACGGCAGCGCCCGCCGAGCCCGGGGTGTTCGACCCGGTGGTACGCATCAAGAAGGAGCGGCCCCAGGTGGCCGTCGTGGTGCTCGGCCCGGTGCCGAACCCGCGCGGCATCGCCGCGGCGTTCGCCGCCGGCGCTTCCGGTTACGTCCGCCACGACGAGCGGATCGAGGGCGTGGAGCGGGCGATGATGAAGGCCAGGGCGGGCGAGGCGGCGATCGCCCCGGCCCTGCTCCAGCAGGCCTTCGAGGAGCTGCTGCACCCGGCTGCCCAGCCCGACGACGAGGGTGCCCGGCTGCTGCAGATGCTGACCCCGCGCGAGGTGGAGGTGCTGGTCAGGGTCGCGGAGGGCGAGGACACCCGGCTCATCGCGGCCGGCATGGGCATCGCGCCGAGCACCGCCCGTACGCACGTGCAGCGGGTGCTGATGAAGCTGGGCGTGGGCTCGCGGCTGGAGGCGGCGGCGCTGGCGGCCCGTACGGGGCTGCTGGACCGGGCCGCGGTCAGCAACGCGAACGCGGCGGGGCCGCAGCAGGCCCCGCCGCAGTGATCGCGCGCCGGGTCAGTCCGTCGTACCGCTCGCAGCGCCGTCCGTGGCGCCGGTCTCCTCGACGGCCGGTGCCTCGGCGGGACGCAGCTTCATCCACAGCAGGAAGACCACGCCGAGGATCAGCATGCCGAGGCCGGTCCAGAGGTTGATGTTGATGTCCTGGGCCTTCTTCAGGTCCGCGTCGGACGCGGTGAGGCCGGCGATCGTGACGATCACGCCGTAGAGGACGAAGAGTCCGCCGATGATGCGGCGTACGTCGAAGAGCCGGGCCGCCGTCGCGGACTTGCGCTCCAGCTCCTCGACCTCGTGCTGGTAGTCACTCATGGTGTGTGCTCCTGTGGGCCTCAGAAGGAGAAGGGGATGTAGCAGAGGGCGGCGAGGACGACCGCGCCCCAGCCCAGCAGGGCCGGCTTGCGGTACCAGGCGTCGTCACCCTCGGCGGGCAGCTCCTCCATGCCGGGCGAGCGGGTGCCGTAGACCAGGCCGGCCAGCGACTCCGCGGACTTGGGCTTGGTCACCAGGGTGATCACGAACATCACCACCGCGCCGACGACGAACGCCACGATCGAGGAGACGAAGTTGGCGCCCTGGTCGGAGGGGATCGCGATGATGCCCTGCTTGTAGAACCAGAAGTAGTTGACCATGGCGGCCACGGTGCCGGAGAGCAGGCCCCAGAAACCGGCGGCGGCGCTGGTGCGCTTCCAGAACATGCCGATGATGAACACCACGAACAGCGGGACGTTGAAGAACGAGAACAGCGTCTGCAGGTAGTTCATGATGTTGCTGAAGCTGGAGGCGATGAACGCCGTGCCCATGCCGATCAGCACGCCGACCGCGGTGACCACCCGGCCGGTCTTCAGGTAGTACGCGTCCTCGCGGCCCTTCTTCAGGTACGCCGCCCAGATGTCGTTGGTGAAGACCGTGTTGAACGAGGAGACGTTGGCGGCCATACCGGCCATGAACGCGGCGAGCAGACCGGTCACCGCGATGCCCAGCACGCCGTTCGGCAGCAGGTCGCGCATGAGGACCGGGATGGCGTCGTTGTACTGGAGGCCGTCCTTGGTCTTGCCCAGCGAGGGCTCCATGACCAGCGCGATCAGGCCGGGCACGACCACGACCAGCGGGATGAAGATCTTGGGGAAGGCGGCGATCAGCGGGGTGCGCTTGGCGGCCGAGAGGTTCTTCGCGGACAGCGCGCGCTGCACCTCGGCGAAGTTGGTGGTCCAGTAGCCGAAGCTCATCACGAAGCCGAGGCCGAGCACGATGGTCAGCCAGTTGGCGCCGAGCGGGTTGGACTCGCCGATGCCGGTGCCGCCCCAGGCGGTGAGGAAGTCACCACCGTGGCTGTCCGTCAGGCTGCCGGTCAGGCCGTCCCAGCCGCCGACGCGCTTGAGGCCGACGATGGTCAGCGGGATCAGCGCGGCGAGGATGACGAAGAACTGCAGGACCTCGTTGTAGATCGCGGAGGACAGGCCGCCGATGGTGATGTACGCGAGGACGAAGAAGCCGGCGACGACGATCGCCACCCACTCCGGCCAGCCCAGCAGCGCCTCCAGCACGATCGCCATCGCGTAGAGGTTCACGCCCGCGATCAGCACGGACGAGACCGCGAAGATGATCGAGGACAGCAGGTGGGAGGACGGCCCGAAGCGGTGCAGCAGGAACTCCGGTACGGAGCGGACCTTGGAGCCGTAGTAGAAGGGCATCATCACCAGGCCGAGGAAGACCATGGCGGGGATGGCGCCGATCCAGTACCAGTGCACGGTGTACGCGCCGTACTGCGCGCCGTTGGCGGCCATGCCGAGGATCTCGGTGGCGCCGAGGTTGGCGGCGACGAACGCGAGGCCGGTGACCCAGGCGGGCAGTGACCGGCCGGACAGGAAGAAGTCCAGGCTGGTCTTCACGCTGCGTTTGGCGGCGAAGCCGATACCCAGGACGACGGCGAAATAGATCGCCAGGATGGTGTAGTCGAGCCCGTTCGTCGGGAGGCGTAGCCCTTCGGCCAACGTGATCATGGGTGCTCCGGGGGTCTGGGGGCAGCGCCCCCAGAAACTGCCGTTGGTGCGGGGCGCCCTTGCCGTGAACGCTCAGAAAGCTACGCTCGGCTCCTCGGAAACTGAACACTTTTGTTTGTTTTGTTTGTTGGATCGTGATCGAGTCACCCGATCAAGTGACGCTGCGTGCCTGGCAAGCGGCGTACGGTCGACGCGTTGACGGATCTGTTGGCTCATGGTTCATTATGTTTGTTTGTGTTTGGTCGTCGGCTCGGCGAGGAGCATCAGTGAAGAAGACGTCCACGCGGCTCGCGGACGGCCGGGAACTCATCTACTACGACTCCCGGGACGACGCCGTGCGCGACGCCGTCGACCAGCGCCCCCTGCCGCGGGTCACCACCGCCTCCGAGATCCGCCACGACCGCCTCCTCGGCGACTCGGTGGCCGTCGCCTCGCACCGCCAGGGCCGCACCTACCACCCGCCGGCCGACGAGTGCCCGCTCTGCCCCTCGCGGGACGGCCGGCTCTCGGAGATCCCCGCCGCCGACTACGACGTCGCCGTCTTCGAGAACCGCTTCCCCTCGCTCGCCGGCGGCACCGGCCGCTGCGAGGTCGTCTGCTTCACCTCCGACCACCACGCCTCCTTCGCCGACCTCACCGAGGAGCAGGCGGCGCTGGTCCTGGAGGCCTGGACGGACCGGACCGCCGAGCTCACCCAGCTGCCGGACGTCGAGCAGGTCTTCTGCTTCGAGAACCGCGGCGCCGAGATCGGCGTGACCCTCGGCCACCCGCACGGGCAGATCTACGCGTATCCCTTCGTGACCCCCCGTACCGAGCGGATGCTCGCCTCGGCCGAAGCGCACCGGGAGCGCACCGGCGGCCGCAACCTCTTCGACGACGTCGTCGCCGACGAGCTCGCCGACGGCAGCCGTGTCGTCCTGAAGAGCGAGCACTGGGTCGCCTTCGTGCCGTACGCGGCGCACTGGCCGTACGAGGTGCACCTCTACCCCCGCCGCCGCGTCCCCGACCTGCTCGCCCTCGACGAGGACGCGCGCACAGAGTTCCCACAGCTGTACCTGGAAGTCTTGCGACGGTTCGACCGGATCTTCGGAGCGGGGGAGCCGCCGACGCCGTACATCGCCGCGTGGCACCAGGCGCCGGTGCGCGCCCCGCACCGTGCGGACTTCGCTCTCCATCTGGAGCTCTTCACCATCCGACGCACTCCCGGCAAGCTGAAGTTTCTCGCGGGTTCCGAATCCGGCATGAATGTGTTCATCAACGATGTGCCGCCGGAAGCCGCGGCGCAGCGACTGCGAGAGGTAGCGAGCGCGTGAGCAAGAAGTACCTGGTGACCGGCGGAGCGGGATACGTCGGCAGCGTCGTGGCGGCCCACCTGCTGGAGGCCGGCCACGAGGTCGTCGTCCTGGACGACCTGTCCACCGGCCACCGCGAGGGCGTCCCCGCGGGCGCCGAGTTCATCGAGGGACGGGTCCAGGACGCCGGCAAGTGGCTGGACCGCTCCTTCGACGGCGTGCTGCACTTCGCCGCGTTCTCGCAGGTCGGCGAGTCCGTCGTGGACCCGGAGAAGTACTGGCGCAACAACGTCGGCGGCACCATGGACCTGCTCGCCGCGATGCGCGTCGCGGGCGTGCGCACCCTGGTGTTCTCCTCCACCGCCGCGACCTACGGCGAGCCCGTGAACACCCCCATCACGGAGACCGACCCCACGGCCCCCACCTCCCCGTACGGCGCCTCGAAGCTCGCCGTCGACCACATGATCAGCGGCGAGTGCGCGGCGCACGGCCTGGCCGCGGTGTCGCTGCGGTACTTCAACGTGGCCGGCGCGTACGGCGACTGCGGCGAGCGGCACGACCCCGAGTCGCACCTCATCCCGCTCGTCCTCCAGGTCGCCCAGGGCCGCCGGGAGCACATCTCCGTCTTCGGCGACGACTACCCGACGCCGGACGGCACCTGCATCCGCGACTACATCCACGTCGCCGATCTCGCCGACGCGCACCTCCTGGCCCTGGACGCGGCGACCGCCGGGGAACACCTGATCTGCAACCTCGGCAACGGCAACGGCTTCTCCGTGCGCGAGGTCATCGAGACCGTCCGCCAGGTCACCGGCCACCCGGTCCCCGAGGTCGTGGCCCCGCGCCGCGGCGGCGACCCGGCGGTCCTGGTCGCCTCGGCGCGGACGGCGACCGAGCGGCTGGGCTGGCGGCCGCGCCGCGCGGACCTGTCGGGCATCGTGGCCGACGCCTGGGCGTTCGCCCAGAAGATCCAGCAGCAATAGGACGAAGGAGTCCGGGTGACAGACACGCAGCACGGCGCGGCCCGCACGGCCGCCGCCTTCCGCGAGGTGTTCGGGACCGCCCCCGCGGGGACATGGGCCGCTCCCGGGCGGGTCAACCTCATCGGTGAGCACACCGATTACAACGACGGCTTCGTGATGCCGCTGGCCCTGCCGCACACCACGATCGCCGCCGCGGCGCCCCGCACCGACGGCGTGCTGCGCCTGCACTCCGGCAACGTCCGGGGCGGCATCGTGGAGCTGCGTACGGAGGCGCTGAAACCCGCGTCCGACGGCGGCTGGGCGGCCTACCCGGCCGGCGTGCTGTGGGCGATGAGGGAGGCCGGGCTGCCCGTCGGCGGCGGCGCCGACCTGCACTTCGACTCCGTCGTGCCCACCGGCGCCGGACTCTCCTCCTCGGCGGCCCTGGAGGTCGCCACCGCCCTGGCGCTGAACGACCTGTACGGCCTGGACCTGGACGGGCAGGAGCTGGCCCGGCTCGCGCAGCGGGCCGAGAACGCCTTCGTCGGCGTGCCCTGCGGGATCATGGACCAGACCGCCTCGGCGTGCTGCACCGAGGGCCACGCCCTCCTGCTGGACACCCGCGACCTCACCCGCCGCCAGGTCCCCTTCGACCTCGCGGCGGCCGGACTCCGTCTGCTGGTCGTCGACACCCGCGTCCAGCACGAACTGGGGGACGGGGCCTACGCCGAACGCCGCGCCGGCTGTGAGCGGGCCGCGCGCACACTCGGCGTACGCGCCCTGCGTGATGTGGCGTACGGCGATCTCGCGCAGACGCTGGAGTCACTGGCGGACGAGACGGCCGTGCGACCCCTGGTACGGCACATCGTGACCGAGAACCGGCGGGTGGAGGACGTCATGGCGCGCCTCGACGCGGGTGACCCGCGCGGCATCGGCCCGCTGCTGACCGCCGGGCACGCCTCGCTCCGCGACGACTTCGCCGTCTCCTGCGCCGAGCTGGACCTCGTGGTCGACGCCGCGAACCGGGCCGGGGCGCTGGGCGCGCGGATGACCGGCGGCGGCTTCGGCGGGTCGGCGATCGTGCTGGTGGAAGAGGTGACGGCGGACGACGTCGGCAAGGCCGTCACCGAGGCGTTCGCGGCGGCCGGGTACGCCGCGCCGCGGATCTTCCCCGCCGTGCCGAGCGCGGGGGCCCGGCGGCTGGCGTGACGGACGCGGCGGCGGGGGCACGGGCGCCCGTCACCGCACACCCGTGATCCCCTGTCAGCCGGTATCCGTGACTGGCCGAGAGCCCCGCCGGCATCCGGCGGTAACCGGTCGGAATGAGCCGATCACCGGGTACTGGCGCCCCGTGGTGAGCCGACTGCCCCACCCTGAACACATGGGTCGGGCAGTTTTGCCAATCGGCTTCCGTTGCCGGACCCCGTACGTACGCTGAACAGAGCACCGGTGGGGGCCGGTGCCGATCAGGGGGCGAGCTGGACCCTCCCCGCCGAACGCGGCGCGGGGAGGAGGGTACGGCGCCCGGGGTGGGACAAGCGGTGCAGCACGGCGGCGGCCGTGCCGCTGCGGCGTCCCCGCCGCGGGCGCGCGTACCCATTCCTGCCCGTTCCCCGAGACAGGGGGTCCTCAGTGCAACGCATCCGGGTCTTGGTGGTCGACGACCACCGCATCTTTGCCGAGTCCCTGGCGGCCGCCCTCGCGGCCGAACAGGACGTGGACGTGGCGGCGGCCGGGAGCGGACCGGCGGCCCTGCGCAGTCTGGAGCGAGCGGCCTCCGAGGGCCGGCGCTTCGACGTCATGCTCGTCGACGCCGACCTCGGCGCGGCCGTCGCGCCGCTCGCGGCGGTCCCCATGCGGCCCCAGGTGCCGCGGGACGGCGCGTCCGACGGCGCGCCCGTGGACGGCATCTCGCTGGTCACCTCGGTCCGCACCACCCATCCGATGGTCCGTGCCGTGGTGCTCGCGGAGAAGGACGACCCGCGCAGGGCCGCTGCCGCGCTCCAGGCGGGGGCCGGCGGCTGGGTCGCCAAGGACTGCTCGCTCTCCCGCCTGCTGGCCGTGATCCGCGGCGTGCTGCGGGACGAGACGCACCTCCCGCCCGCGCTCCTGACGGGCGTGCTGCGGGAGCTGACGGCGGCGCGCAAGCACCGCACCGAGAGCGAGCGGCTGGTGGAGTCGCTTACCCCGCGCGAGCGCGAGGTGCTGCGCTGCATGGTCGCGGGGCTCGGCCGCAAGGCGGTCGCGGAACGGCTGTTCCTCTCCCCGCACACGGTCCGCACCCACATGCAGAACGTGCTGGGCAAGCTCGGCGTGCACTCCACGCTCGCGGCGGTGGCGCTGGCGCGCCGGGCCGGGGTGGGGCCGGTCGAGCTGGAGCCGCCCCCGTCGTCCCCGGCGGCGCAGCCGGTGCCGACGGCGTCGGTGTCGGTCCCGTGACGGGCGCGAGGGCCGCCGGCCGCCGCACCCCGGCCGGTACGGCCGCCGGCGGCCGGTGCGGTGGCCCGGCCGCCGGCAGACCCTGACCGCCCCGCGCCCGGGCCTTGCCCCCGGGCGCGGGCGCCGCTCAGGAGCCGGCCTGCGGGCCGGGCTCCGTCAGGACGGCCACGCCGCGGGCCGGCAGGGTGAGGTGATGCACGGTCGCCGCCCGCGGCGCGGCCTGCGCCAGCGCGTCGGTCATCGGCCCCGGCAGCGGTACGTCGGCCGGCTCCTGCCCGTGGTTGAGCAGGAAGAGGTACCGCGCGCGGGCCCCGGAGCGCACGGCCGCCTGCACACCGGACGGCAGCCCCGGCAGGACGGGCGTGACACCCGCCGCCTCCCGTACGTCGTCCACCAGGGAGCGCATCAGGCCCGGGTCGGGGCGGGTCGCCACGTACCAGGCGGTGCCCCGGCCGTAGGAGTGGCGGGTGATCGCGGGCCGCAGCGCCGGGTCCTCGCCGACGAAGTCGACGACGGAGCCGGCGCCTTCGAGGACGATGTCCTCGGCCCAGAGGTCGGCGCGGCCCGAGTACCGCCCGCGCAGCAGCAGCCTGGCGCCCTCGTCCAGCGGCCGGAACTCTTCCACCCACAGCCCCAGCAGCTCGCGGAGCGGCGCCGGATACCCGCCGGGGTGCACCCGGTCGTGCGCGTCGACGATGCCGGAGAAGAACGACACCAGTACGTGCCCGCCGCCGTGCACGTACGCGGCCAGCCGCTCGGCGTCCTCGGTGCGCAGCAGGTAGAGGTTGGGGACGACGACCAGGCGGTAGCCGGTCAGGTCCCGGTCGGGCGGGACGATGTCGCAGGCGACGCCCGCCTCGAACAGCGGGCGGTAGTGGGCCAGCGCCCGCTCCGGGGCCTCCAGCGCCGTGGAGGGGCGGGAGTCCAGCTCCAGGGCGCGCCGGCTGTCCCAGTCGGCGAGCAGCGCCACCTGCGCCTCGGAGCGGGTGCCCTCGATGCCCGGTACGGCGGCCAGCTCCCGCCCCAGCTCGGTGACCTCGCGGAAGACGCGGGTGTCGGTGCCGCCGTGCGGGACCATCGCGGAGTGGTACTTCTCGGCGCCGCCGAGCGACTGCCGCCACTGGAAGAACAGCACCGCGTCGGCGCCCTGGGCGACGGCCTGCCAGCTCCACAGCCGCATCGCGCCGGGCGGCTTGGGGCCGTTGCGGGGGCGCCAGTTGACGGCGCTGGGGGCCTGTTCGAGGAGCAGCCAGGGCTGTCCTCCGCGGGCCGAGCGCATCAGGTCGAAGTTGTAGCCGGCGCGGACGTGGTCGTCGGGGACGTGCGGGTCCTGGTAGAAGTCCAGCGCCATGACGTCCATGTCGCGGGCCCAGGCGAAGGCGTCTACGGGCTTGTGGTCCGGCATGAGGTTGGTGGTGACGGGCACGTCCGGTGTGACGCGGTTCAGCACCTCCTTCTCGGCCAGGTAGCAGGCGCGCAGCGCGTCGTCGCTGAAGCGGAGGTAGTCCAGCTGCTGCGCCGGGTTGGCGGAGGTGGGCGCGGCGCGCGGCGGCAGCACTTCCTCGAAGTCGCCGTAGCCCTGTGACCAGAAGGCGGTGGACCAGGCGTCGTTGAGCGCCTCGACGGTCCCGTACCGCTCGCGCAGCCAGCGGCGGAAGTCGCGGGCCGAGACGTCGCAGTAGCACTGCCGGGTGTGGCAGCCGTACTCGTTGCCGATGTGCCACAGGGCGAGCGCGGGGTGCCCGGCGTAGCGGTGGGCGAGACGTTCGGCGAGGCGGACGGCGTGTTCGCGGTAGACCGGGCTGGAGGGGCAGTAGTGCTGGCGGGCGCCCGGCCAGCGCCGGGTGCCGTCGGCGTCCTCGGGGAGGATCTCGGGGTACCGGTGGGCGAGCCAGGGCGGCGGTGAGGCGGTCATGGTGGCCAGGCAGACCGCGACGCCGGCCTGGTCCAGGCCGTCCATGACGCGGTCGAACCAGCCGAAGTCGTAGGTGCCCGGCCGGGGTTCGACCCGGGCCCAGGAGAAGATCCCGGCGGTCACCATCGTGACGTGCGCCTGTTTCATGAGGACGAGGTCCTCGGCCCGTACGTCCTCGGGCCACTGCTCGGGGTTGTAGTCCCCGCCGTACCGGATTCCCATCGCGCGGTCCCCCCTGGGGGCTTGTCGGGTCGCGTGGTCGCTGCGGTGCTGCCGGCCGCGTGCTCGTCGTGGCCGGCCGTGGCTGGTCAGGAGGAGTTCTTCAGGACGCTCCAGCCGCCGTCGACGACGAGGCTCGCGCCGGTGACGAAGGAGGCGTCCGGGGAGAGCAGGAAGGCGATCGTGGCGGCGATCTCCTCGGGCCGGCCCAGCCGCGCGGCCGCGGTCTCGGCCGCGGTGGCCCGCCGGTCCTCCTCGGCGATGCCTTCCCAGGCCGGGGTGAGGACGGGGCCGGGCAGCACGGAGTTCACCCGTACGTCGGGGCCGTACTCGACGGCCAGCTGGCGGGCGAGGCCGGTCAGGCCCGCCTTGGAGGCGGCGTACGCGGGCCGGCCCGGCAGCCCGACCAGGGCGTGCACGGAGGAGGTGAGCACCACGGCGCCCTGCCGTTCCCGCAGGTCGTCCAGGGCGGCCCGGACGCCGAGGAAGGCGCCGGTGAGGTTGACGGCGAGCTGGTGGTCCCAGTCGGCGCGCGGGGTGCGGTCGGCGGGCGCGGCGTAGTGGGTGAAGGCGTTGGAGACCAGGCCGTCGACCGGCCCGTAGCGGCCCCTGGCCGCGGCCACGGCGCGCTGCCAGGCGGCCTCGTCGGTGACGTCGCAGCGCTCGTAGGAGGCGGTGCCGCCGGCGGCGCGGATGCGGCGCGCGGTGCGCTCGCCGCGCTCGTCGTCGATGTCGAGGAGGAGGACGCCGGCGCCCTCGGCGGCCAGCCGGTCGGCGGTGGCGGCGCCGATCCCGGAGGCGGCGCCGGTGACGAGGTACGTACGGCCGTGGAACCGATGCGCCGTGGCCGGCGCATCACGCTGGTGGCTCATGGCCGCGATCCAAGTCCACGGGGGCCCTCCGGGCAAGGGGGCGTACTCCATGCGGCCCGGTCGCCGGGCGCGGCGCCGTTGTGGCTGGTCGCGCAGTTCCCCGCGCCCCTGACGGGGCGCTAGCCCGGGATGTTGTCGAACGGGGCCGTCAACTGCCGCAGCAGGCCCGCCAGTTCACCGCGCTCCGCGCGGGACAGCTCGGCCAGGATCGCCCGCTCCTGGGTGAGCAGCCCGGCCAGCGACTGATCGGCGCGGTCGCGTCCTTCCGCGGTGAGCCGGACGAGGACGCCGCGCCGGTCGCTGGGGTCCGGCAGCCGTTCGACGAGGCCCTTCTTGGCGAGCCGGTCGATACGATTGGTCATGGTGCCGGAGGTGACCAGGGTCTGCGTGAGCAGTTGGCCGGGGGAGAGCTGGTACGGCGAGCCGGCCCGGCGCAGCGCGGTGAGGACGTCGAACTCCCAGGGTTCGAGGCCCACCTCGGAGAAGGCCAGCCGCCGCGCGCGGTCGAGATGCCGGGCGAGCCGGCTGACGCGGCTGAGCACCTCGAGTGGTTCCACATCGAGGTCGGGGCGCTCGCGGCGCCATGCAGCGACCAGTCGGTCGACCTCGTCCTCCATGTCGATCAGTGTAGTGGTTGTGTCGACGTGAAGTCTCTTGACGTCAAGATATATTTTCCTGGACGATTGGGCAGCGTCGGCAGCAGTTCCTGCTCCACCGGCACTGGCCCGATCAGCAGAGGGGTTCGACCATGCACGACACGCACGTTGCGCCGACCTGGGACCCACAGCAGTATCTCCGCCACGCGACCCACCGCACCCGCCCGTTCCTGGACCTGCTCGCCCGCATCCCCGACCTGCCCGCCGCACGCCGCCCGCGCATCGCCGACCTGGGCTGCGGCCCCGGCAACGTCACGGCCCTGATAGCCGACCGCTGGCCCGACGCGCACATCACCGGCTTCGACAGCTCCGCCGACATGCTGGCCAGGGCCCGGTCCTACGAGGGCCCCACGCCGGGCGGCGGGCTGCTGGACTTCGCCCCCGCCGACGCCGCCACCTGGACCCCCGACGAACCCTTCGACCTCATCGTCTCCAACGCGGCACTGCAGTGGGTCCCCGGCCACGCCGAGTCCTTCGGTCCCTGGATCGACTCCCTCACCCCCGGCGGCACCCTCGCCTTCCAGGTCCCCGGCAACTTCACCTCGCCCAGCCACGCCCTCCTCGGCGACCTGTGCGACACCCCTCGGTGGCGGGCCCGACTGGGAGACCAGGGGCGGCGCTTCGTGCACGTACTGGAGCCGGAGGAGTACCTGAAGCGGCTGATCGACCTGGGCTGCGCGGCGGACACCTGGGAGACCACGTACGTGCAAGTCCTGCGGGGCGAGGACCCGGTGCTGGACTGGGTGAAGGGGACCGCCCTGCGTCCCGTCCTCACGGAGCTGGAGGACGACCCCGAGGCCCGCGAGGAGTTCCTCGACCAGTACCGCGACCTGCTGCGCAAGGCTTATCCGGCGGGGCCGCACGGCACCGTCTTCCCCTTCCGGCGGATCTTCGCCGTGGCACGCAAGGAGATATAGCGGATGATCACCGGCCTCGACCACGTCCAGCTCGCGGCGCCGCCCGGCTCCGAGCGCACGCTGACCGCGTTCTACGAGGGAGTCTTGGGCATGGTCCAGGTGCCCAAGCCGACTGCTCTCGTCGCACGTGGAGGCTGCTGGTTCGAGGCCGGTACGGTCCGTCTCCACCTCGGCGTCGAGGCCGGCTTCCGGCCCGCGGCCAAGGCCCACCCCGGCATCCTCGTCACGGACATCGACGCCTTCGCCGCCCGGCTCGCCGCGCACGGCGCGGACGTCACCTGGGACGACGCTCTGCCGGGCCACCGTCGTTTCCACTCCCACGACCCGGTCGGCAACCGACTGGAATTCCTCGAACCCCTGTGCTGACGCGGCGCATCTGAAGCCCTCTGCGCCGCTCACTCTTTCGGGTGAACTTTGGGGCGGATGTGGCCCCGCTCACGCCTTGCGGTGGCCTATCAGCCGCGGCTTCGGCTCCAGCCCGTCCAGGCCGTGCCAGGCGAGGTTCACCAGGTGCGCCGCCACTTCCGCTTTCTTCGGCTTGCGGACGTCCAGCCACCACTGGCCGGTCAGCGCGACCATGCCGACCAGCGCCTGCGCGTACAGCGGCGCCAGCTTCGGTTCAAACCCCCGCGCCTTGAACTCCAGGCCCAGGATGTCCTCGACCTGCGTCGCGATGTCACTGATCAGCGAGGCGAACGTGCCCGTCGACTGGGCCACGGGGGAGTCCCGCACCAGGATGCGGAAGCCGTCGGTGTAGGACTCGATGTAGTCCAGCAGCGCGAACGCCGCCTGCTCCAGCAGCTCGCGCGGGTGCCCCGCGGTCAGGGCACCCGTCACCATGTCCAGCAGCCGCCGCATCTCCCGGTCCACGACGACCGCGTACAGCCCTTCCTTGCCGCCGAAGTGCTCGTAGACCACCGGCTTGGACACCCCGGCCTTCGCCGCGATCTCCTCCACCGACGTGCCCTCGAAGCCGCGCTCGGCGAACACCGTGCGCCCGATGTCCAGCAGCTGCTCACGGCGCTCCTTGCCCGTCATGCGGACCCGCCGCGCGCGCCGCGCGCCCGCACCGGAAGACGCCTTGTCCTTGCTGCCACTCACGCTGCTGCCATCGATCGCCACCTGACAATCATGCCTCCCCCGGCTACGACCGGGCTGCGCCCCCCGGCGCGGTCTTCTCCTGGCGGCGGGAGTCGAGCCGGGATGCGTTCGGCCAGCGCACGTCGTACGCCCAGCCCAGCCGCTCGAACCAGCTGATCAGCCGCGCGCTGGAGTCCAGCTGCCCCTTCAGTACGCCGTGCCGCGCACAGGTCGGGTCGGCGTGGTGCAGGTTGTGCCAGGACTCACCGCAGGACAGGATCGCCAGCCACCAGACGTTGCCCGAGCGGTCCCGCGACTTGAAGGGCCGCTTGCCCACCGCGTGGCAGATGGAGTTGATCGACCACGTGACGTGGTGCAGCAGCGCCACCCGCACCAGCGAGCCCCAGAAGAACGCGGTGAACGCGCCCCACCACGACATCGTCACCAGCCCGCCGACCAGCGGCGGGATCAGCAGCGAGACGGACGTCCACAGGACGAACTGGCGGGAGATCGCGCGGATCGCCGGGTCCTTGATCAGATCCGGCGCGTACTTGTGCTGCGGCGTCTGCTCCTCGTCGAACATCCACGCCATGTGCGCCCACCACAGGCCCTTCAGCAGGGCCGGCACGGTCTCGCCGTAACGCCACGGCGAGTGCGGGTCACCCTCGGCGTCGGAGAACTTGTGGTGCCTGCGGTGGTCCGCGACCCACCGCACCAGCGGGCCCTCCACCGCGAGCGACCCCATGATCGCCAGTGCGATGCGCAGCGGCCGCTTCGCCTTGAACGACCCGTGGGTGAAGTAGCGATGGAAACCGATCGTGATGCCGTGGCAGCCGATGAAGTACATCGCCACCAGCAGCCCCAGATCGAGCCAGCTCACGCCCCAGCCCCAGGCCAGCGGAACCGCGGCCACCAGGGCCAGGAACGGCACGGTGATGAACAGCAGCAGCGTGATCTGTTCGACGGAACGTTTGCTGTCGCTACCCAGCGTCGCGGAGGGCAGTGGGGTATCGGCGGACTTGACGGTTTTCTCGACGACTTCGGGGCCAGCGGTCATGTGTGTCCCTCGCTGGGGTCGGAGGCAGGGCTACGGTTCCGTAACCTACGGTCTCGTAAGTATGGCAGTGCCGCCACACCGTACAAGGGTGTGACCGGCCCGACAGCCCCTCTCACAGAGCGGACGGTGTGACCGCCCGAAAAGCGGAGATCTATTCTTGAGGCGTCGGACAGCGCGGTCCGCAACCCGCCACCAGGGAGTGTCCACACGACACTCACCAGCCCAGACGTGCTCAACACTGCAAGGAGCCGCACCTGTGAGCAGTGCCGACATCTCCACCGACGCCGCCCAGCAGGCCCCCCACTCCGGGGCCCCCGACACGGCGGAAGCCGGCAACGGCGCCCTGCGCGCCGACATCCGCCGCCTCGGCGATCTGCTCGGCGAGACCCTCGTACGCCAGGAGGGGCCCGAGCTCCTCGATCTGGTGGAGCGGGTACGCGCATTGACGCGGACCGACGGCGAGGCCGCCGCTGAGCTCCTCGGTGACACCGACCTGATCACCGCCACCAAGCTCGTACGGGCCTTCTCCACGTATTTCCACCTCGCGAACGTCACCGAGCAGGTGCACCGCGGACGCGAGCTGCGCGCCAAGCGCGCCGCCGAGGGCGGCATCCTCGCCCGCACCGCCGACATGCTCAAGGACGCCGACCCCGAGCACCTCCGCGAGACCGCGGCGCACCTCGCCGTGCGCCCCGTCTTCACGGCGCACCCCACCGAGGCCGCCCGCCGCTCCGTCCTCACCAAGCTCCGCAAGGTCGCCGAGCTGCTGGAGACCACCGAAGCCGGCGACCGCCGCCGCGCCGACCTCCGGCTGGCCGAGAACATCGACCTGATCTGGCAGACCGACGAGCTGCGCGTGGCGCGCCCGGAGCCCACCGACGAGGCCCGCAACGCCATCTACTACCTCGACGAGCTCGGCCGCGGCGCCGTCGGCGACGTCCTCGAGGACCTCGCCGCCGAGCTGGAGCGGGCCGGCGTCCAGCTCCCCGCCGGCACCCGCCCCCTCACCTTCGGCACCTGGATCGGCGGCGACCGCGACGGCAACCCCAACGTCACCCCCCAGGTGACCTGGGACGTCCTCATCCTCCAGCACGAGCACGGCATCACCGACGCGCTGGAGCACATCGACGAACTGCGCGGCGCGCTGTCGAACTCCATCCGCAACTGCGGCGCCACCGACGAGCTGCTCGCCTCCCTCCAGCAGGACCTGGACCTCCTCCCCGAGATCAGCCCCCGCTACAAGCGGCTGAACAGCGAGGAGCCCTACCGCCTCAAGGCGACCTGCATCCGCCAGAAGCTCGTCAACACCCGCGAGCGCCTGGCCAACGACACCCCGCACGTCGCCGGCCGCGACTACCTCGGTACCCGCGAGCTGATCGACGACCTCGCCCTCCTGCAGACCTCGCTGCGCGAGCACCGCGGCGGCCTCGTCGCCGACGGCCGCCTGGAGCGCACGATCCGGACGATCGCCGCGTTCGGCCTCCAGCTCGCCACCATGGACGTCCGCGAGCACGCCGACGCCCACCACCACGCCCTCGGCCAGCTCTTCGACCGCCTCGGCGAGGAGTCCTGGCGCTACGTGGACATGCCGCGCGACTACCGCCGCAAGCTGCTGGCCAAGGAGCTTCGCTCGCGCCGCCCGCTGGCCCCCAGCCCCGCCCCGCTGGACGCGGCCGGCGCCAAGACGCTCGGCGTCTTCGAAACGGTCCGCGAGGCCAAGGAGACCTTCGGCCCCGAGGTCATCGAGTCGTACATCATCTCCATGTGTGCCGGCTCCGACGACGTCTTCGCCGCCGCCGTCCTCGCCCGCGAAGCCGGCCTGATCGACCTGCACGCCGGCTGGGCCAAGGTCGGCATCGTGCCGCTCCTGGAGACCACCGACGAGCTGAAGATCGCGGACAAGCTCCTCGACGAGATGCTGTCCGACCCCTCCTACCGGCGCCTCGTCGCCCTGCGCGACGACGTCCAGGAGGTCATGCTCGGCTACTCCGACTCCTCCAAGTTCGGCGGCATCACCACCTCCCAGTGGGAGATCCACCGCGCCCAGCGCCTGCTCCGCGACGTCGCCCACCGGCACGGCGTACGGCTGCGCCTCTTCCACGGCCGCGGCGGCACCGTCGGCCGCGGCGGCGGCCCCTCCCACGACGCGATCCTCGCCCAGCCCTACGGCACCCTCGAAGGCGAGATCAAGGTCACCGAGCAGGGCGAGGTCATCTCCGACAAGTACCTCGTGCCGTCCCTGGCCCGCGAGAACCTGGAACTGACCGTCGCGGCCACCCTGCAGGCCTCCGCCCTGCACACCGCGCCGCGCCAGTCCGACGAGGCGCTGGCCCGCTGGGACGCCACGATGGAGACCGTCTCCGACGCCGCGCACGCCGCGTACCGCAAGCTCGTCGAGGACCCGGACCTGCCGACGTACTTCCTCGCCTCGACCCCCGTCGACCAGCTCGCCGACCTGCACCTGGGCTCGCGGCCCTCCCGCCGCCCCGGCTCGGGCGTCTCCCTCGACGGCCTCCGCGCCATCCCGTGGGTGTTCGGCTGGACCCAGTCCCGGCAGATCGTCCCCGGCTGGTTCGGCGTCGGCACCGGCCTCAAGGCCGCCCGCGAGGCCGGCCTGGACGCCGTCCTCGGCGAGATGCACGAGCACTGGCACTTCTTCCGCAACTTCCTGTCCAACGTCGAGATGACGCTGGCCAAGACCGACCTGCGGATCGCCCAGCACTACGTCGACACCCTCGTGCCCGACGAGCTCAAGCACGTCTTCGACGTGATCAAGGCCGAGCACGAGCTCACCGTCCAGGAAGTGCTCCGGGTCACCGGGGAGGCCGAGCTGCTGGAGTCCAACCCGGCCCTCCAGCAGACGTTCCGCATCCGCGACGCCTACCTGGACCCGATCTCCTACCTCCAGGTCTCCCTCCTCGCCCGCCAGCGCGAGGCCGCCGCGCGCGGCGAGGAAGCCGACCCGGTGCTGGGACGTGCGCTGCTCCTCACCGTGAACGGTGTGGCAGCGGGGCTGCGCAACACGGGCTGAGAATTGAGCCCGTCCGGCGATTGAGGACAAACAAGGGGCCGGCGCCCGGCGCCGGCCCCTTCGTCACCGCGACTACAGCGCGAAGAACGCCGCCACCAGCAACGCGGCCCCGGAAAAACCGACGGCCCACGCCGTCCTGCGCATGCGCAGGCCGCCCGCCACCACCAGCGACGCCAGCAGCAGCGCACCGCCCAGCGGCACCCACGCGTACAGGATCCCGCCCGGACCCGTACGCACCGCGCGGTCCGTGTCCGGCTCCACCGTGACCTCGACCCGCTGACCCTTCTCCGGCGCCGCCGTCTCCGCGAGCACGACCTTCGCCCGGCGCTGCCCGTCCCCGCCCGTCGGCACGTACGGACCCCAGCAGCGGTCGTCGTCGCATCCCGCGACCGTCATCGTGCCGCGCTCCTTGGCCTGCACGAGCATCGCGTACTGCGCCGTGTTCCACGACGTCCACGCGCCGGCCACCAGCAGCAGCAGCGCCAGCAGCGCCATCAGCGTGTTCTTCAGCACGAGCAGCAACCCGAAGGCGCTCTCGCCCGCCCGCCGGGTACGGCTGCGCTTCTTGGTCCCTGTCGTACCTGTCCTGGACATGGCGGTGATCCTTGGCCATGCGAGTACGCCCGGTCAACTCGATCAGAACGGTTCGTCAGACGTCGTCCCGCGCTGTCCCGCTCAGGAGTTGTAGGCGGATTGCGCCCGTTCCAACCCCTCTGTGACCAGCGCTTCCACCGCGTCCGCCGCACGGTCCACGAAGTAGTCCAGCTCCTTGCGCTCCGCCGACGAGAAGTCCTTCAGGACAAAGTCCGCGACCTGCATCCGCCCCGGCGGCCGCCCGATACCGAACCGCACACGGTGGTACTCCGCACCCATCGACTTCGTCATCGACTTCAGGCCGTTGTGCCCGTTGTCGCCACCGCCCAGCTTCAGCCGCAGCGCCCCGTAGCCGATGTCCAGCTCGTCATGGACCGCCACGATCCGCTCCACCGGGACCTTGTAGAAGTCCCGCAGCGCCGTGACCGGGCCACCCGACAGATTCATGTACGACGACGGCTTCGCCACCACCACCCGACGGCTCGCCGGCCCCGGCGGACCGATCCGGCCCTCGACCACCTGCGCCCGCGCCTTGTGCGCCTTGAACCGGCCGCCCATCCGCTCCGCCAGCAGATCGGCCACCATGAACCCCACGTTGTGCCGGTTACCGGCGTACTCGGGGCCCGGATTCCCCAGCCCCACCACCAGCCACGGCCCCGCCGCGCCCTCACTCACAGCTGCACTCCTGTACGTAAGAAAAACCGCCGCCCCGCTCGCAACGAACGGGACGGCGGCGGAAGAACCGGTGACGGCCTCCGTCGGAACGGACGGCCGTCAGAGGCGGTCCGAGGCTCAGGCCTCGGCGCCCTCCTCGGCCTCGGCCTCGTCCTCGGCGGGGGCCTCGGCCTGCGCGGCCACGACCTGCAGCACGATGGCGTCGTCCTCGACGTCCAGGGAGACACCCTTGGGCAGCTTGATGTCCTTCGCCAGGACCGACTGGCCGGCGTCCAGACCCGCGATGTCGGCGGTGACCGACTCGGGGATGTGGGTCGCCTCGGCCTGGACCGGCAGGGTGTTCAGGACGTGCTCCAGCAGGTTGCCGCCCGGGGCCAGCTCGCCCTCGGTGTGGATCGCCAGCTCGACGTTGACCTTCTCGCCGCGGCGGACCAGCAGCAGGTCGACGTGGTTGATGATGCCCATGCGGAGCGTGGCGCGCTGCACGTCCTTGGGGATCACCAGCTCCTGCTTGCCGTCGATGTCCAGGCTGATCAGGACGTTCGAGTTCTTCAGCGCCATCAGCGTGTCGTGGTGCGGCAGGGCCACGTGGCGCGGCTCGGAACCGTGACCGTAAACAACGGCGGGAACCTTGTCCTCACGACGCAGACGACGGGCGCTGCCCTTGCCGAACTCGGTACGCAGCTCGGCGGAAATCTTCACCTCGGCCATGGTGCACTCCTCGTAGTAATTCTCGCGGATCAGAGACCGTCACCCGGCCCACGACAGACCTGCTACGAAGAGCGCGTCGATAACGGAGCCCCGTACGTATGAGTACGGCCTCCCTCGCCGAGCAACTCGATGAGTCTACCCGGCGGGGAGGCCGCCCAGAAAATCGATCTACGGAAGCTCCGCGTGGAAGCCCCTGTTAAGCCGGAAATCAGCTCACTGCTCCTCGAAGAGGCTGGTCACCGAGCCGTCCTCGAAGACCTCCTGGATCGCCCGCGCGATCGTCGGCGCCATCGACAGCACCGTGATCTTGTCGAGCTCCAGCTCACCCGGCGTCGGCAGGGTGTTGGTGAACACGAACTCGCTCACCTTGGAGTTCTTCAGACGGTCGGCGGCCGGGCCGGACAGGATGCCGTGCGTCGCCGTGACGATGACGTCGGCCGCACCGTTCGCGAACAGCGCGTCGGCGGCCGCGCAGATCGTGCCGCCGGTGTCCACCATGTCGTCGACCAGGACACACACGCGGTCCTTCACGTCACCCACGACCTCATGGACGGTGACCTGGTTCGCCACGTCCTTGTCGCGCCGCTTGTGCACGATCGCCAGCGGGGCGTCCAGCCGGTCGCACCAGCGGTCGGCCACCCGCACGCGGCCGGCGTCGGGGGAGACCACCGTCAGCTTGTTCCGGTCGACCTTCGCACCCACGTAGTCCGCCAGCACCGGCAGCGCGAACAGGTGGTCCACCGGACCGTCGAAGAAGCCCTGGATCTGGTCGGTGTGCAGGTCCACCGTGACGATGCGGTCCGCACCCGCCGTCTTCAGCAGATCCGCCACCAGGCGGGCCGAGATGGGCTCGCGGCCGCGGTGCTTCTTGTCCTGACGGGCGTAACCGTACGACGGGATGACCACCGTGATGCTCCGCGCCGAAGCGCGCTTCAGAGCATCGATCATGATCAGCTGTTCCATGATCCACTTATTGATCGGAGCCGTGTGGCTCTGAATCAAAAAGCAGTCCGCGCCACGCGCCGACTCCTGATAGCGGACGTAGATCTCACCGTTCGCGAAGTCGAACGCCTTCGTCGGGACCAGGCCGACACCCAGCTGGTGAGCAACCTCCTCCGCCAGCTCGGGGTGGGCGCGGCCGGAGAAGAGCATCAGCTTCTTCTCGCCGGTCGTCTTGATCCCGGTCACAGCAAATCTCCTTGCCAAGCTGTCAAACATGAGGGCGCTGGGGGTGCGCCGTCCACGTTGCGTGCGCTTATCACGGTACGCCCCGCACGGCGCACCCGTTGCCCGGTCACTGCTCGTCCTTGCTCTCCTGGCGAGCAGCCGAAGCGGCCTGCGCGGCGGCGCTTCCCGGTCGCTTGCGAGCGACCCAGCCCTCGATATTCCGCTGCTGTCCACGCGCGACAGCCAGCGAACCCGGGGGCACATCCTTGGTGATCACGGAGCCCGCCGCGGTGTACGCACCGTCCCCGATCGTGACAGGAGCCACAAACATGTTGTCCGACCCCGTCTTGCAGTGAGACCCCACAGTCGTGTGGTGCTTCGCCTCACCGTCGTAGTTCACGAAGACGCTCGCCGCACCGATGTTGGTGTACTCGCCAATGGTCGCGTCGCCCACATAGGACAGATGCGGCACCTTCGTGCCCTCGCCGATCTTCGAGTTCTTCATCTCCACGTACGTGCCGGCCTTCGCCTTCGGCCCCAGCTCCGTACCCGGCCGCAGATACGCGTACGGCCCCACACTCGCCCCCGGGCCGACCTTCACCCCGTCCGCCACCGTGAACGACACCACCGCACCCTCGCCGACCGTCGTGTCCGACAGCCGCGACTGCGGACCCACCTCGGCGAACGCGCCGACATGCGTCGCACCCAGCAACTGCGTACCCGGATGCACCACCGCGTCCGGCTCGAACGTCACCGCCGCGTCCAGCCACGTCGTCGCCGGATCCACGACCGTCACACCGCCGAGCATCGCCGCCTCCAGCAACCGCTCGTTCAGCAGCCGGCGCGCCTCCGCCAGCTGCACGCGGTTGTTGATGCCCAGGATCTCCCGATGATCGTCCGCGACCGCCGCACCCACCCGGTGCCCGGCCTCCCGCACGATCCCCAGCACGTCGGTGAGGTACTCCTCGCCCTGGCTGTTGTCCGTCCGCACCTTGCCCAGCGCATCGATCAGCAGCCGCGCGTCGAACGCGAAGACACCGGAGTTGATCTCCCGGATCGCGCGCTGCGCGTCCGTGGCGTCCTTGTGCTCCACGATCGCGGTGACCGCGCCCGTGGCCTCGTCCCGCACGATCCGCCCGTACCCGGTCGCGTCCGGCACCTCGGCGGACAGCACGGTGACGGCGTTGCCGTCGGCGGCGTGCGTCTCGGACAGCGCCTTGAGGGTCGCGCCGGTCAGCAGCGGGGTGTCGCCGCACACGACGACCACCGTGCCGTCCAGCTCCACGCCCGGCGCGCCGGCCTCGCCGGAACCGCCGGAGGTCAGCTCCTCCAGCCCCATCCGGACGGCGTGCCCGGTGCCGTTCTGCTCGTGCTGCACCGCCGTGCGGACGCCCGCGTCGATCTCGGCGAGATGCGCGGTGACCTGTTCACGGGCGTGGCCCACGACCACGACGAGGTGCTCGGGGTCGAGCTCGCGGGAGGCGGAGACGACGTGGCCGACGAGAGAGCGGCCGCAGATCGCGTGCAGGACCTTCGGGGTCGCCGACTTCATGCGGGTGCCCTCACCCGCTGCGAGAACGACGACGGCGGCCGGGCGGTTGGCGCTCACGGGGATGCCCTTCGGCTTCTTGGCTACTTCGGGTGGTGGACACCCGAAGGATACCGGTGCGTATTGCAGCCGAAACGCGGACGGGTCCCGACCTGGCGGTCAGGACCCGAACTTTTAGGCTCCCGGGGGAGGACTCGAACCCCCATGATCAGAACCAAAATCTGACGTCTTGCCCTTAGACGACCCGGGATTACCCTTATGTCCGTTTCCGCTCTCGGGGATCACGGACGCCCCCTACTATGCCGTACCACCAGCCTTCGATGCGACGGTACAGATCAGCTCCTCGGGCGACACGGACCGTCAGGCAGCCGTGGTAATCGTCTCCCACGTTCTTGCGGACGGTGCTCGGGTTGTGCTTCTTGAGCGTCGTTTTGTGCAGCTCTGCTGCATCGATCCCGACCAGCTCGGCCCAGAAGCGCTCGGCGCCCGGCACGTCGGCGGACTCATGGATCGACACGCGGAACTCCAGCCGGTCCCGCTCCACGCCGAGCAGGCCGAGCCAGGCGAGGTAGACCCGGATCATGTTCGGGTCGCTGTTGATGAAGGTGACCCGCTCCCGCGGCGCGTGCGGCTTGCTCTTGCCGCCTTCCGCCCAGTACAGGGCGGCGCCCGCGATCAGTAGCTCGCGGTCGCTCAGTCCGCCGATTTCCTCCGCTGCCCGCTGCTTCGTCGCTCGGCGCTCCTCCTCGCGGCGCCGCAGTGTCGCTTCCCAGCCTCGCCTGGCGATCGCGGAAGCCTCTTCCGGGGTGCGTCGCCGCTCCGGCTTCGGGAGATCCCGCACCCACAGGGAGATCGAGCTCTTGGAGCAGCCCAGCTCCAGTTGGATCTGGTCGTACGTCATGCCCTGCGAGCGGAGTTCGCGGGCTCGGGCGCGGAGGTCGTCCTTGGCGTTCGGGCGCTTGGTCCATTCCGGGACCGGTACGCCGTCCAGGAGGCGGTTGAGGAGGTCGTTGTTGTGGATGTGGAGGCGGTCGCGGATCTGGCGGCGGCTGAGGCCCGCGCGGCGGAGCGCTACCGCCTCGTCGCGCAGGGGCTCGAAGCCCGTGTGGGTGTTTGTCACGGTGCAAAGCGTCGGCGGTCGGATGGGCGGACGCGCCGGAAATGCCGGGTGATTCGTCGCTTCGGGGGAAAGTCGCAGGTACTGGCCCGTAACGGGCGTGCTGCAGGGTGGTGGCCGTGGCCGGAAAACGGTGGCGGGCGCCCGTAGGGTGGGCGGTATGACCACGACGGGGGTAAGGGACGCCGGGGGCGTCAGGGGCGCACCGCACAGCGGGCCGTGGTGGTGGGAACGCCGCCGTGCCGCTGTGCTGGACGTGTTCCTGGCGGTCGCCTCGACGGTGGAGTGCGTCTTCGAGGGGGTGCAGTTCGCGCAGGAGTCCCGGCTGCCGATGGCGGCGGGAATCGTGCTCGGACTGCTGGTCGGCCCGGTGCTGCTGGTGCGCCGCAAGTGGCCGATTGTCGTCGTACTGGTCTCGATCGCGGTGTCCCCGGCGGAGCTGGGCGGACTGTTGACGGTCGTGGGTCTGTACACGCTGGCGGCGTCGGACGTGCCGCGGCGGTTCACGGTGCTGCTGGCGGGGATGTCCGTCGTCGGCACGCTGATCATCACGAGCCTGAACATGGCGCAGGACGTGGCGTCGCAGGAGGACTTCGACCCGCCGTGGTGGTTCGTGCCGCTGTCGTCGGTGGCGCTGGGTCTGGTTCTGACGGCACCGCCGGTGCTGCTGGGGCTGTATGTGGGGGCGCGGCGCCGGCTGGTGGAGAGCCTGCGGGAGCGCGCGGACGGCCTGGAGCGGGAGCTGATGCTGCTCGCGGAGCGCGCCGAGGAGCGCGCGGAGTGGGCGCGCAATGAGGAGCGGACGCGGATCGCGCGCGAGATGCACGACGTGGTGGCGCACCGGGTGAGTCTGATGGTGGTGCACGCGGCGGCGTTGCAGGCGGTGGCGCTGAAGGATCCTGAGAAGGCGTCGCGGAACGCGGGTCTGGTGGGGGACATGGGCCGGCAAGCGCTGACGGAACTGCGGGAGATGCTGGGGGTGCTGCGTACGGGGGAGGGCGCGGCGGCGTCGGCGCGGGTGTCGGACGAGCCGGAGCGGCTGGTGGCGGTGGCGTCGAAGGTGTCGCGGGTGCCGCGGATGCCGGAGTCCGCGGGGCCGGCGGGCGCCGGGGCCGGTGGGGCGGCCGCGGGCGGTGCGCCGGGTGCGGTGCGGGGGCGGGCCGAGGCGGGCCGCGGGGCGTCCGGGCCGGCGGAGGGCGAGGGGGAGGGGCCGTCGCTGGCGGAGGTGGCGGCGCTGGTGGATCAGTCGCGCGCCGCGGGCACGGTGGTGGAGCTGTCGTTGGACGGGGAGCCGGGGGTGTACGGGCCGGGGGTGGAGCAGGCGGCGTTCCGTGTGGTGCAGGAGGCGTTGACGAACGTGCACAAGCACGCGCCGGGGGCGGCGGTGCGGGTGCGGCTGGCGCATCGTGAGGGGGAGGTCGCGGTGCAGGTGGAGAACGGTCCTTCGGCGCGTGGTGCGGCGGACGCGGGCCTGCCGAGCGGGGGCAATGGTCTGGTGGGGATGCGTGAGCGGGTGACCGGCCTGGGCGGGGTGTTCGTCTCGGGCCCGACGGACGCGGGTGGTTTCCGGGTGTCGGCGGTGCTCCCCGCGGGCGAGGCGCCGCAGCCGTGACGGGAGAGGGCCTCGCCCCGCTGCGGCGGCAGGTCCGTAGGGCGTGGCGCGGGCGCCTGTCCCCGGGCCGGTCCAGGTGTTCCGGGTCCGTTCAGGTGTTCCGAGGCCGGCACGTGTTTCGGGCCGGTCCAGGTGCCCCGGGGCCGGTCCAGGTGCTTCGGGCCGGTCCAGGTGTTCCGGGTCAGTCCGTGGCGACCGTCAGGCGGGTGGGGCGGCTGCCGAGGACGAGGGTGCCGAGGGCCTGGTCGAGGTCGTGGCCGAGGTACCAGTCGCCGGTGTGGTCGAGGCTGTAGACGCGGCCCTGGGCGTCGATGGCGAGGGTGGCCTGGCTGTCGGCCTCGCGGCCGAGGGGGGCGACCTGGGTGTCCAGTGCGCGGCCGAGGTCGCCCAGTGTGCGGGCGAGGTGGATGCCGTACAGCGGGTCGATCTCGAAGGGGGTGGGCGCGATGTGCCGGCCGGGGCCGGGTGCGCTGATGCGCAGGGTGCCGAATTCGGCCCAGGCTTCGACGGCGGCGGGGAAGACGGTGTGCCGGTGGCCGCCTGGCGAGGTGTGCTCGCGGAGGGCGTCGGCCCAGCGTTCGGCCTGCTTGATGTCCCAGCGGCCGGGCTGCCAGCCGGCTTCGTGCAGGGCGGCGTCGACGGCGACGGGGAAGCGTGTGGTGTCGCCGGCGGCGCGGTCGTACGCCGTGGTGGCGGGGGTGGAGGGGGTCATGGTGCGGTTCAGCTCCCTGCCGAGGCGAAGCCGACGGGCATGACGCCGAAGAAGGCGAGGAGCGCGTCGCAGGAGCGGCAGGGTGCCGCGTAGTGGCCGTGCTGGGGGTCGCCGTCCTCGCGGATGTGGCGGGCGGTGAGTTTGGAGTGCTTCAGGGAGCGGCGGGCCTCGCCGTTGGTGAGGGGTTTTTTGGACTGGCGTTTGGAGCGGTTGGCCTCGACGGCGGTGAGGTGCCGGGAGAGCAGGACGGCTTCGGGGCAGCGGCCGGTGAAGCGCTCGCGCTGTGCGGTGCTGAGGGTGTCGAGGAAGTCCTGGACGAGCGGGTGGAGCGTGGGCGGCTGTTCGGACTTGCTCGCGGTGCAGGTGAGGGTCTCGCCGCGGACGGACAGGGCGGCGGCGACGGTGGGGAGGATGCCGTCGCGGCGGTGCCGGAGTGTGGGCGGTCCGTCGTGGTCGGCGGTGCTGCTCCAGCCGATGCGGGGATCGCCGGCGGGGTGCGCCGGCGTCGGTGCGGTGTGCTCTTCTGCGGTCCGCTCGGTGGACTGTGCTGTGGACTGTGCGGTTGTGCTCATGCGGTGCTTTCCCTCCCTGCATCCCCCCGTCTGCGGGGGTCAGCCTGCCAAACGCGCTGGGTGTTGCGGAAGTCGGGCTTGCCGTGCGGGTGTCACTGGTCGGTGACAGTCCTTGTCACCGGTCCGTGACAGTCGGCCGGTCGGGGGTGTGCCAGTACGGGTGTGCGGGCTTGCCGCGGACGGCCGACGGGTGCCCGGTGGCCGGTCGCCGGGGGTGGCCGGGGGCGGGGGCGGGGGTTGCCGTACCGCTTAGGCTGTGCGGCAGTAGCCAGTTCCAGCCAGGGGGCATCCGCCATGACGACAGGTCCATTCAGTGGGCTGGGGGTACCGCCCAGCCGCCAGGCTGGGGGACATGCCGCGCCACCGAACACGGCCTACGCCGGGCAGGTCGTGCACTTCCCGGACCCGGTACGGGCGGCGCGCTTCCCGAGGGGCGTGCGGATGGACGGGAACGGGTTCCCGGACTTCTCGCCGTACGCGCGGGCGGCGGCGGAGATCGCCGAGCCGCCGGACGGTTTCGGGGTCGACGAGTTGCGGCTCACGGACTTCGTGTCGGCCAATGCCGCGCTGCACGCGGAGGGCCATGAGCTGTGGGAGGACGTGCCGTCGGTGGCGACGCCGCACGGCTGGACGTGGCACCACGTGGCGGGCACCCGGCGGCTGCAGCTGGTGCCGGTCGAGGTGAAGGCGCTGCTGCGGCACCACGGCGGGCTGGCGACGGCGGCGGTGGACCACGAGAAGCGCGGCACGCGGCCCTTGCAGGAGACGCGGCCCGCGCACTTCGGACTGCCGTACCGCGACGTGTCCGTGACCGAGGACGCGGTGCTGCAGGCCGAGGAGGCGCTGGGGTACCGGCTTCCGGGCGCGTACCGGGCGTTCCTGAAGGCGGCGGGCGGGTGCGCGCCCGTGGGTGCCGCGCTCGATCCGGAGCTGGGACTGCTGGTGGACCAGCCGTTCTTCACGGTGCGGGACGACGCGGCCGTGAACGATCTGGTCTATGTGAACAAGTGTCTGCGGGACCACTTCACGAAGGACTATCTGGGCGTCGGGTTCGTCCAGGGCGGCGTGATCGCCGTGAAGGTGAAGGGGGACGCGGTCGGGTCGGTGTGGTTCTGCGCGTACGACGACGCGCGGGACCGGGACGGCTGGACGGTCCAGGAGCGGGTGGAGCGGCTGCTGTTGCCGTGCGGTGCGGACTTCGACGAGTTCCTGGAGCGCCTCGCGGGCAATCCGCCGGAGCTGGAGACCGTGGCGAACCTGATGGTGGACGGCGGCTTCGCGCACGCCGTTCCGGTGGAGGGGTGAGGCGCGATGGTGACGTTCGCGCAGGCGCAGGAGCGTGCGGAGCGCTGGGTCAACGGCGAGGTGCCGGCGTACCAGCAGCGTGAGGTGCGGGTACGGGAGTTCGATCTGGGCTTTGTGGCCTGGGCGGAGGACCGCGAGGGCGGCCCGGCCGGGGACGGCGGCCGGCAGCGGCTGGTGATCGCCCGGGACAGCGGTGAGACGACGCTGTGGCCGGGGCTGCCGGTGGGTGAGGTGATCCGCCGGTACGAGGAGGAGTACGGTGCGGTGCCGGACGCCGCGCCGGCGCCCGAGGTGCCGCCGCAGCGCATCGATCTGGAGCAGACGTCGTTCCTGCTGACGCCGCCGGAGTGGCTGCAGGAGGCGGCGGACGCGATCGGCATCCCGGACCGGCGGTCGGGGTCGGAGCCGGCGGGGACACAGGGGGCACGGGGGACGCAGTCGGCCGCACAGCCGTCCGGGGCCGAGCCTGCCGCCGAGCCGGTTGCCGAGCCGGCTGCTGCTGAGTTCTCTGCTGCTGAGCCTGCCTTTGAACCGCCGGCTGCGGCGCCGCCTGTCGAGCCGTCTGCCGCTGAGCCGTCGGCTGTGACGCCGCATGCCGAGCCGCCGCATGCCGAGCCGCCCGCCGCCGCGTCGCCTGCCGAGCCGTTCGCGGGACCGGCCGCCGAGCCGTCGGCCGCCGCTGCCGTGCCGCCGCCCGCTCAGCCGCCGGCCGCGCCCGCCGCGCCGCCCGCGCCTCCCGTCGCGGCGGAGCCGCAGCCGGTGACGGCGGCGGAGCGGGGCCCGGAGGAGTCCGTCGCGCCGGCTTCCGGCGCGCCCGCCGCGCCTTCCTGGGAGGGCACGGACATCACCGCGGACGACGACGCCGACGACCGGTCGGTGGGGCTGCCCGCAACCGTGTTCGCGCCGCAGCTGGACATGGAGGAGGGCGCGGCCGCGAAGTCGGACCGGCCCTCGGTGCGCCCGGACGCCAAGACCGAACTGCTGCCGGGCGGCAGCAACCTGCCGCCCACCGCGGTCGCGCCCGCCATCGAGGACCCGCATGCCGCCGCTCCCGGAGCCGGCCCGGTGCTCTCGGAGCTGCCGCCCCCGTCCGGCCCGCCCGTGACGCACCTCCCGCCGCCCCCCGGGGCGGCCCCGGCACCGGGCACGAGTGCGCAGCCGCCCGCTGCCCCCGGTATGCCGCCGTCCGCTGCTCCCGGTACGCCTCCGTCCGCCGCCCCTGGTACGCCGCCGTCCGCTGCTCCCGGTGCGCAGCCGCCTGCTGCCCCTGGTACGCCGCCGCCCCCGGCGCCCGGTACGCCGCCGCCTCCCGGTGTTCCCGGGGCCGGTCGGCCGTCGCCCGCCGAGATCGCGGACGAGGCGACCGACAAGGCCGAGATCACCCCGCACGACCCCGGTACGCCGCCGTCGGCGCCGCCCGGTGGCCCGGCGGGCGGATACGTGCCGACGCAGCTGGTGTCCCAGCTGGACCCGAATGCGGCGGGACCCGCCGGCGCCCCGGACGCGGCGGACGGTTCGCAGACGCCGCCTCCGGGCGCGCCCGGCACTCCGGGTGCTCCCGGCACTCCCGGTGCCCCCGGCGCGCCCGGCGCTCCGGGTGGGGGCGTGCACGCGGCCGCCACGATGCTGGCCGACGGTGCGTCGCTGCCCGGCAACTCCGGGGCCGGCCGGACCGGTGGCGGTACGCCGCCGCCTCCCTCGCCGCCCGGTACGCCCGGCGCGGCGGGCCCCGGTACGCCTCCGCCGCCGCCCCCGGCTCCCCATGCGCCGCCGGCCGTTCCGGCCGCTCCCGGCGCGCCCGGTGGGGGCGTGCACGCGGCGGCCACCATGCTGGCGAGCCCCGGTACGCCCCCGCCCGGTCCCGGTGCGCCGCCGCCCGCAGGTCCCGGTGCGCCGCCGCCCGCGCCGCCCATGGGGCAGCACCCCGGTGCGCCCGCCGGGCCCGGCGCGTACGGCTATCCGCAGGCGCCGACCGGTCAGCCGACCGTCGGCCCCGGCTACATGGCCGTGCTGCGGTACCGCGCGCCCGACGGCTCCGAGCAGCAGATCATCCGGCGTTCGGCGCCCGGTACGCCGCACCCGGAGTGGCAGATCCTGCACGAGCTGCGCGGCCTGAACGTGCCGCCGCAGCAGGTGCTGGAGCTCCACACCGAGCTGGAGTCCTGCGATCTGCCGGGTGGTTACTGCGCCCGGATGATCCGGGAGACCTGGCCGCAGGTGCGGATCAGCAACACCGCCGCGTACGGCCACGACCACGCCTCGCGTCAGCAGGGCGTACGTCATCTGGTCGAGCACCAGGGCGAGCTGCACCAGGTGGCGGACGGCCCGGCCCGCCCGGCTCCGGTGCGGGTGCCGCTGCCGCACCCGTCGCAGATCCAGCCCGCGCCGCCGGCGCCGCCGCAGGCGATCGGCCAGGAGCTGGAGCAGGCGTTCGGGCCGCAGGGGGTGTTCCGCTTCGACCAGCGGGCGGTCTCCCGGCAGGGCGTGCCCGACGTCGTGGCGCAGACCCTGGTGTGGGCCGGTGTGCCGGTCGATTTCGGCCCGTTCTTCTGGGGGCAGGCGCAGCCGGGCCGTCCGGTGCCGACACTGGCGGAGCTGGCTCAGGAGCGGGGCGTGCAGCCGGCTCCGGACGCGGGCTCGTACCTGGTGATGGGCACGGACTTCGGCCGTCAGCTGTGCGTCCAGTACGGCACGGCGCACATCGTGGCGGTGCCGCTGGAGGCCGGCCCCGGCGGGCAGGCGGCGACGCCGCAGTTCGTGAACACCGGGCTGCCCGAGTTCGTGCGCTGCCTGGCGATGCTGGGCCGGATGTGGCGGCTGCGGTACGGGCTGAATGCGGAGCAGGCGGGCCGCTGGACCACGGACTTCCAGGTGCAGCTGGCGGCGCTGGACCCGGCGGCGCTCGGCTCGCCCGAGAGCTGGTGGTCGGTCCTGCTGGAGCAGATGTGGGACGGCCTGCTGTAGGCGGTACGGCCCGGTCCCGCCGCGGGGGAGCGTCCCCCGTACGGCGGTGACGACGTGTCATACGTGGCGCTCGACCTGCGAGGCGGGTCGGGCGCCACGATCATGCCGGTATGGCCCCTCCGTCGCTGCCGCAGCCGAGCTCGTCGACGCTGTACCGCGGCGGGCGCGGGCGGCGCCGCCGTAAGCGGTCCTGGCCGCGGCGGATCGCGCTGCTGGTGACGGTGGTGGTGCTGCTGGCCCTCGCGCTGGCGGTCGCGTTGTTCTTCTGGGCGGGCGGACAGCTGCGCCAGATGGACGCGGTGAGCGGCTACTCGGGGCGGCCGTCCTCCGGCAAGGGCACGAACTGGCTGCTGGTCGGTTCCGACAGTCGGCGCGATCTGTCCCCCGGGCAGCAGCAGGAGCTGCACGTGGGCCATGACGCGGGGCGCAACACCGATACGGTGATGCTGCTGCACTACGGGGACAGCGGGCCGTATCTGGTGAGCCTGCCGCGGGACAGCTATGTCACGGTCCCGGGGCACGGCAAGAACAAGATCAACGCGGCGTACGGGATCGGCGGCGCGAAGCTGCTCTCGCGCACCGTCGAGCAGGCCACGGGCCTGCGCGTCGACCACTACGCCGAGGTCGACTTCCTCGGCCTGGTCCAGGTCGTGGACGCGCTCGGCGGGGTCCGGCTGTGCCTGGACGCGCCGTTGAAGGACGAGAAGTCGGGCGCGGACTTCCCGGCGGGCTGCTCGCACATGAACGGCGTGCGGGCGCTGGCGTACGTACGGGCCCGTTACAGCGATCCACGGGGCGATCTGGGACGCGTGCAGCGGCAGCGGGCACTGATCAGCGCGGTGTCGGCGCGGATGCTCGGCCCCGGGGTGCTGCTGAACCCCTTCCGGGTGGTGCCGGCGCTCGACGCGGCACTGGCCGCACTGCGGGTGGACGACCGTACGGGCGTGGTGGACCTGACGCAGATGGGACTGTCGATGAAACAGGTGGCGGACGGCTCGGGGAAGGCCGTGACGGTGCCGGTGACCGGCCCGGGCGAGCAGATCGCGGGCGCGGGGGACGTGCTCGTGTGGGACGAGGAGAGGGCCCGGCGGCTCTTCCGTGCCGTGCGCGCCGACGAGCCGATTCCGACTTCTGCCGAAAAGTGACGCATCCTTGGGCAGGGATAGGTGCGGAGTGTCGCGTTATGGGTGCTTCGGACGGATCAACAAAGATGTGCGCCGGACCACGTCACTGTCGGAGAGGGGCTTTGAGGGATGAGTGCATCGGTGTCGCCTCACGGGTTCGAGGTCGTACGAGGGCGTGGCTACCGTCCGGAGGACGTGGACCGCAGGGTCGAAGGGCTCTCGGTGGACCGCGACTCCTGCTGGGAACGGGCGGCCCGCCTCACCGTGCTGGCCAACGAGATGACCGCGGAGCTGGAGCGGCTGCGCGAGTACCTCGCCCAGATGCCGCCCCAGACCTACGAATCCCTGAGTGAGCAGGCACGGCTGATCCTGACCACGACGGAGTCCGAGGCGGAGCGGCTGCGCACCGAGGCGGCGTCGACCGCCGAGCGGCTGCGGGACGAGGCGGCGGAGTACGCGCGGGAGCAGGGCGACGCCGCCGACACCTACGCGCTCGAACTGCACCGGGAGACCGAGGACGCCGCGGTGCGGGCCGTGGAGGAGGCCGAGGCCGAGGCCGGTACGGCGGTCGCGGAGGCCACCGACGAGGCCGAGGAGCTGCGCCAGGAGGCCCAGGAGTCGCTGCGCGAGATGCGCCGGCGCACCGCCGAGGTGCTGGAGGACCAGGAGAAGAGCCTGGCCGACAAGTGGGCGGCGGCCGAGCAGCAGCTGGCCGAGCAGGACGCGGCCATGGATCAGCGGGTCGCGGTCCTGGAGGAGCGCGGCGAGGCGCGCATCGTGGAGGTGCAGCGCTACTACGCCAAGATGGAGGAGACCGCGCGCGAGATCGACGAGGAGGCCGCGGCCCGCAGCGCCGATCTGATCGCGCGGGCCGAGGCCGAGGCCGCCCGCGTCGAACGCGCCACGGAGCGGACGCTGCGCGAGCACGAGGAGCGGCGTGAGGAACTGCGCTCCCACATGGCACACGTACGCAGCAGCCTGGCCACCCTCATGGGCAAGGACCCGGACGCGGCCGAGCCGGAGCCGGACGCCGGCGGCACGGCGGACGCACAGGATTCCGGCCATGTGTACGACGTGACGGCGGACAGCGCCGAGGCCGTGCGCGAGCACACCGAAGAGGCACCGGCCGCGCGGCACGACACGGCCGAGAACGCCGGCCAAGAGGCGACGCGAGAAGCCTCGTACGAAGCGGAGACCTCGTACGACGCTGAGACGTCGCACGGCGCGGAGACCACATACGACGCGGAGACCTCGTACGGCGCGGCGTCGTACGAAGAGGGACCCTCGCACGAGTCGTACGAAGAGGGGGCCACGCACGACTCGTACGAAGAAGGGGCCACGCACGAGAAGCCGCACACGTACCGGGCGGAGCCCGCGGACGAGGAGGCCCCCGTGTACGAAGAAGCGCCCGTGTACGAAGAAGCGCCCGCGTACGAAGGCAGCGTGGAGGCCGCCCCCGAGGCGGCCGCCGTCGCCGGCTCCGAAGAGGCGCCCGCCAAGCGTGGCGTGGACCCGGACGAGGAGGACACGCTCGAAACCGAGCTGCCGCGCACGGAGGGCTGAGGCCGCTCTCCCCGGAGCCGGCGGCCCGTCAGCTCTTCTTGGCGGGCGCGGTCTCCACGCCGTCGCGTACGTCGCCGTCGCGTATGTCGCCGTCCCGTGCGTCCGCGTGCACGGGGAAGCGGCGCGGTGCGAAGAGCAGCGCGACCAGCGCCAGGAGTCCGGCGATCGCCGCGCCGTAGTAGACGTGCTCGACGGTGACGTCCACGGCGCGGCGCAGGTAGTCGGCGGCGCGGTCGGTGAGCGCGCCCGCGTGTTCGAGGGCGCGGGACACCGCGTCCAGGCCGTCCGGCAGCCCGGCGCGGAGGCCGGCGGGCGCGTCCGCGAGTCGCCCGGCGAGGGTGGCGTTGGCGACGGCCCCGAAGAGCGCGGCCCCGACGGACTGGCCGACCTGGCGGCAGAAGAGGATCGAGGCGGTGGCGGTGCCCCGTTCGGCGTACCCGACGGAGGACTGCACGCCGATGATCAGTGGCAGCTGGAAGAGGCCGAGGGTGGCGCCCAGCGCGAGCGAGAGCAGCGCCGGCTGCCAGGCCGCGCCCGGGTAGGGCAGCTGCGGGAAGGCCAGCAGGACCAGCGTGCTCGCGGTCATGCCGATCAGCGCGCAGGTGCGGATGCCGAAGCGGTTGTAGACGTGGCTGCTGAGCGCGGCGGCTATCGGCCAGCTCATGGTCATGGTGGACAGCACGAAGCCGGCCGCGATCGGGCCGAGGCCGAGCACCGCCTGCGCGTAGGTGGGCAGGAAGACGGTCGGGGCGACCATCAGCAGGCCGAGGGCGCCGAGCGCGAGGTTGACGGTGGAGATGGTGCGGCGGCGCCAGACCCAGCCGGGGATGATCGGCTCGGCGGCGCGGCGTTCGATGAGCACGGTGGCGGCCGCGCACAGGGCGCTGCCGCCCAGCAGGAGCAGCGAGGGCGTGGAGAACCAGGGCCAGGCGACGCCGCCCTGGACGAGCGCGGTCAGCAGCAGCCCGCCGCAGGCGAAGATGGCCAGCGCGCCGGGCCAGTCGATGACCGGCCGGGCGGATCGGGACCGGTCGCCGGCGCCCTCGCCGCCCCTTCTGCCCCGAAAGCCCTTCTTGTTGCTCTCCGGGCCCCTCCTGTTTTCAAAGTCCCTCCTGTCCTCGAAGAAGTGGCGCAGCACGAGCCAGAGGGCGACCGCGCCGACCGGCAGGTTGACGAGGAAGATCCAGCGCCAGTCCGCGTACGCCGCGAGGAGGCCGCCGAGCGCGGGCCCGGCCACGGAGGAGGTGGCCCAGACGGTGGAGAGCCTGGCCTGGATCCGGGGCCGCTCCTTCATCGGATACAGGTCGGCGGCGATGGTCTGCACGGTGCCCTGGAGCGCGCCGCCGCCGAGGCCCTGCAGGACGCGGAAGGCGATCAGGGAGGCCATGTTCCAGGCGCCCGCGCACAGCAGCGATCCGGCGAGGAAGATCACGATGCCGGTGACGAGGACGGGCTTGCGGCCGAAGGTGTCCGAGAGCTTGCCGTACACGGGCAGGGTGACGGTGACGGCCAGCAGGTAGCCGGAGAAGAGCCAGGAGAAGACCGAGAAGCCGCCGAGGTCCCCGACGATCTGGGGGACGGCGGTGGCGATGATGGTGGAGTCCAGCGCGGCGAGCGCCATGCCGAGCATCAGGGCCGCGACGACGGGACCGCGCCGGGTGGTGGCGCCCCCGGGCCCGCCGGCCGCCCGCGCCGTATCGGCCGCCTTCGGTGCCGTGCCGGCTGCCTTCGGTGCCGCGCCGTCCGTCCCCGCCGTCTCCGGTGCTGCCGCCGCGGTCCGCTCCGGGTCCGTACGTCCGCCGGCCCCGCTCACCGTGCCGCCTCCACCGGTCCCGCTCACCGTGCCCCCTCCGCCGTATCCGTGTACGGGACACCATTCCACGCGGGCCCGGATTGCGGAACGGTGCTTCTCGTGCAACGAGACGGCCCGCGCACCGGAGCGGGCGACGGCGGAAAGAGGCGGGCCGGGGCGGACAGGCGCCGGCGGCCGGTACGACCGGTGGCTGTCGGCGGGCGGGCGTACCCTGGGAAACCCCGGCCCGCTCACCGCGCACCGGCTGCCGGCGTCACGTACGGCCCGTGCGTCGCGCCCAGCCCGCGGTAAGGAAGCGGCCGGTCGTTCGCGTTGTCCGACTCCCTGGGACGGAAGCCTTTTCATGAGCCTGACAGGACTGCTCGACGCCGTCGTACGGGACCCGGCGCTGGCCGAAGCGGTCGAGGCGGCCGTCGACGGGCACCGCCGCCATGTGGACCTGGTCGGCCCGCCGGCCGCCCGCCCGTTCGCCGTCGCCGCGCTGGCCCGCGATGCGCGGCGCCCGGTGCTCGCGGTCACCGCGACCGGCCGGGAGGCCGAGGACCTGGCGGCCGCGCTGCGCTCCGTGCTGCCCGCCGACGGCGTCGTGGAGTACCCGTCCTGGGAGACCCTGCCGCACGAACGCCTCTCGCCCCGCTCGGACACGGTCGGCCGCCGCCTCGCCGTGCTGCGCCGCCTGACCCACCCGAGCAAGGACGACCCGGCGGCCGGTCCCGTCTCCGTCGTCGTGGCGCCCGTCCGTTCCGTACTGCAGCCGCAGGTCAAGGGGCTGGGCGAGCTGGAGCCCGTCGCGCTGCGCACGGGGCAGACCGCCGACCTCGGCGAGATCGTCGACGGGCTCGCGGCCGCCGCGTACGCCCGCGTCGAACTGGTCGAGAAGCGCGGCGAGTTCGCGGTACGCGGCGGCATCCTGGACGTCTTCCCGCCCACCGAGGAACACCCCCTGCGGGTCGAGTTCTGGGGCGACGACGTCGAGGAGATCCGTTACTTCAAGGTCGCCGACCAGCGCTCCCTGGAGATCGCCGAGCACGGCCTGTGGGCGCCGCCCTGCCGCGAGCTGCTGCTCACCGACTCCGTACGGGAGCGCGCGGCGGCCCTCGCCGAGGACCACCCCGAGCTGGGCGAACTGCTCGGCAAGATCGCCGAGGGCATCGCGGTCGAGGGCATGGAGTCCCTCGCCCCGGTCCTCGTCGACGACATGGAGCTGCTGCTGGACGTCCTCCCGGCCGGCGCCATGACCGTGGTCTGCGACCCCGAGCGGGTCCGTACGCGCGCCGCCGACCTGGTCGCCACCAGCCAGGAGTTCCTCCAGGCGTCCTGGGCCGCGACGGCCGGCGGGGGAGAGGCGCCGATCGATGTGGACGCGGCCTCCCTGTGGGGCATCGCCGACGTCCGCGACCGCGCCCGCGAGCTGGGCATGATGTGGTGGTCGGTCTCCCAGTTCGCCGCCGACGAGGCGGGGGCCGACGACGGCGACACCCTCAAGCTCGGCATGCACGCCCCCGAGACGTACAGAGGCGACACCCAGCGCGCGCTGGCCGACACCAAGCAGTGGCTGGCCGACGGCTGGCGCACGGTCTACCTCACCGAGGGCCACGGTCCCGCGGCGCGTACGGTCGAGGTGCTCGGCGGCGAGGGCATCGCCGCCCGGCTGGACCCGGAACTGGCGGAGATCTCCCCGTCCGTCGTGCACGTCTCCTGCGGTTCGGTCGACAACGGCTTCGTCGATCCGCAGCTGAAGCTCGCGGTGCTCACCGAGACCGACCTCTCGGGCCAGAAGGCGGCCGGCAAGGACGCCACGCGGATGCCGGCCCGGCGCCGCAAGACCATCGACCCGCTCACCCTCGAAGCGGGCGACTACATCGTCCACGAACAGCACGGCGTGGGCCGGTACATCGAGATGATCCAGCGCACGGTCCAGGGCGCCACCCGCGAGTACCTCCTCGTGGAGTACGCGCCCGCCAAGCGCGGCCAGCCCGGCGACCGCCTCTACATCCCCACCGACCAGCTGGAGCAGGTCACCAAGTACGTCGGCGGCGAGGCCCCGACGCTGCACCGCCTCGGCGGCGCCGACTGGACCAAGACCAAGGCGCGCGCGAAGAAGGCCGTCAAGGAGATCGCCGCCGACCTGATCAAGCTCTACTCGGCGCGGATGGCGGCGCCAGGGCACGCCTTCGGCTCGGACACCCCCTGGCAGCGCGAGCTGGAGGACGCGTTCCCCTACGCGGAGACGCCCGACCAGCTCACCACCATCGCCGAGGTCAAGGAGGACATGGAGAAGACGGTCCCGATGGACCGGCTGATCTGCGGCGACGTCGGCTACGGCAAGACCGAGATCGCGGTCCGCGCGGCCTTCAAGGCGGTCCAGGACGGCAAGCAGGTCGCCGTGCTCGTGCCGACCACGCTGCTCGTGCAGCAGCACTTCGGCACCTTCACCGAGCGCTACGGCCAGTTCCCCGTGAACGTCCGTGCCCTCTCCCGCTTCCAGACCGAGACCGAGTCCAAGGCCACTCTCGAAGGGCTCAAGGACGGCTCCGTCGACATCGTCATCGGCACCCACCGCCTGTTCTCCTCCGAGACCAAGTTCAAGGACCTGGGCCTGGTCATCGTCGACGAGGAGCAGCGCTTCGGCGTCGAGCACAAGGAGCAGCTGAAGAAGCTCCGCGCCAACGTCGACGTGCTGACCATGTCAGCGACCCCCATCCCCCGTACCCTCGAAATGGCCGTGACGGGCATCCGCGAGATGTCCACGATCACCACCCCGCCCGAGGAGCGGCACCCCGTCCTCACCTTCGTCGGGCCGTACGAGGAGAAGCAGATCGGCGCCGCCATCCGCCGCGAACTGCTCCGCGAGGGCCAGGTCTTCTACATCCACAACCGTGTGGAGTCCATCGACCGCGCGGCCGCCCGGCTGCGTGAGATCGTCCCCGAGGCGCGCATCGCCACGGCCCACGGACAGATGTCGGAGTCGGCCCTCGAACAGGTCGTGGTCGACTTCTGGGAGAAGAAGTCCGACGTGCTGGTCGCCACGACCATCGTCGAGTCCGGCATCGACATCTCCAACGCCAACACCCTGATCGTCGAACGCGGCGACAACTTCGGCCTCTCCCAGCTGCACCAGCTGCGCGGCCGGGTCGGCCGTGGCCGGGAGCGCGGCTACGCCTACTTCCTCTACCCGCCGGAGAAGCCGCTCACCGAGACCGCGCACGAGCGCCTGGCCACCATCGCCCAGCACACGGAGATGGGCGCCGGCATGTACGTCGCGATGAAGGACCTGGAGATCCGCGGCGCGGGCAACCTCCTCGGCGGCGAGCAGTCGGGCCACATCGCGGGCGTCGGCTTCGACCTGTACGTCCGCATGGTCGGCGAGGCCGTCGCGGACTACCGCGCCTCCCTGGAGGGCGGCGTGGAGGAGGAGCCGCCGCTGGAGGTCAAGATCGAGCTGCCGGTCGACGCGCACGTCCCGCACGACTACGCGCCCGGCGAGCGGCTGCGCCTCCAGGCGTACCGCGCGATCGCCTCCGCCAACTCCGAGGAGGACATCAAGGCCGTCCGCGAGGAGCTGACCGACCGTTACGGCAAGCTGCCGGAGCCGGTGGAGAACCTCCTGCTCGTCGCGGGCCTGCGGATGCTCGCCCGGGCCTGCGGCGTCACCGACATCACCCTCCAGGGCTCCAACGTCCGCTTCGGCCCGGTCGAGCTGCGCGAGTCCCAGGAGCTGCGGCTGAAGCGGCTGTACCCGCGTACGGTCATCAAGCCGGCCACCCACCAGGTCCTGGTGCCCCGCCCGACCACCGGCAAGATCGGCGGCAAGCCGGTGGTCGGCCGCGAACTGCTGTCGTGGGTCGGGGAGTTCCTGACGTCGATCCTGGGGTCGTAGACGCTGGCATTGGGGTCGTAGACGTCGGTCATGGGGTCGTAGATGTCGACCTTGGGGTCGTAGACGTCGGCCTTGGGGTCATAGATACCGGTCCTGGGGTCTTGACGGTGCCGGGGCCGGGGGCGCGTGGCGGGACCGGGGCCCGCCATCGCTCAGTCCTTCCCGGCCCGCTTGAGGAGGGTCAGGCCGCCCGCCTCGCCGTCCGGTACGTAGACCGTGCCCGGGTGGCGGTCGGCGGCCTCCGTGGCGGCCTGCGGCGTGGTCCGCCCGTCGCGGAGCTGGACCGCGACGTAGTCCGGGGCTATGCCGCGGGTGTCCCCTATCCAGTACACCGTCGTACGGCCGGTGAGGCGGCTGATGGGCCGGACGTCGGCCTCGACGGTCGCGCCGTCGGGGACGCGGGCGAGCAGCGCCTCGGCCTGGGCGACGGAGTCCGGCACGCGGTACGTGGCCGCTTCGGTGAGCCGGGCCAGCGGCAGCGACGTGGTCAGCGCGAGCGCGGCGGCCGCCGCCGCGGCCGGCAGGTGCGCGGCGTAACCGCGCAGCCAGGGACGGCCGCTCGCACGGAACCGGGGCAGCGCGTCGATCAGCGCCAGGAAGACCACCGGCATCAGGACGGCGCTGTAGTGCCAGTCGGTGCCCCAGTAGTGGTCGTCGTGCGAGACGAACCGCCAGCCGAGCGTCGGCACGGCGGCGAGCAGCAGCGGTGAACGCAGCGCCAGCAGGCCGGTGGTGGGCAGCAGGGTCCACAGCAGCGTGCGGACGGCCGTGTCGAAGGGGATGACGGGGGCCGGGCCGCCGTCGCCGCTGAGCTTGCTCCAGTAGTCGTACGAGCCGGCGCCGTTGAACGCCGGGATGATCACGCCGAGGGTGAGGGCGGTGGCGGCGAGCCCGAAGACGGCCAGCGCGATGCCCGCGGGCACCGCCCGCCGCGCCCGGATCATGATGATCACGCCGATGGCCGCAGCGGTCACCCCCAGGTCCTCCTTGACCAGGACCAGCGGTGCCGCCCAGCAGGCCGCCGCGGTCCACCGCCCGCGCACCACCGCCTCCAGCGCGAAGGCGATCATCGGCAGCGCGAACGCGATCTCGTGGAAGTCGAAGTCGACGGCGCGCTGGAGCCCCCAGGACAGTCCGTACGCCGCGCCGATCGCCAGTCCGGCGCGACGGCCGAGCAGCCGGCCCGCGCACCGGGTGACGGGGACGGCGGACAGCGCGAAGAGCGCGGCCTGCGCCGTGAGCAGCGTGACGGGGGAGGGGAGCAGCCGGTAGAGCGGGGCGAGCAGGGCGAGGACCGGGCTGAAGTGGTCCCCGAGGATGTTCGCGCCCGGCCCCTTGAGGTCCGCGACCGGCGCCTGCAGATGCGCGTAGGACCGTATGACCTGCTCGAATATCCCGAGGTCCCAGGAGATCGTGCCCAGGGTGCGGTAGCGCTGCACGGACAGCGTGGTGAACAGGGCGAAGAGGACGACGGCCGTCCAGTACGGGTCCAGGCGCGGGGCGCGGAGCGCGGTGGCCGCGCCGCGAAGGCGGCCCGGCCCGTGCCCGGGGCGCTCTTCGGCCGCGGCCGGGGTCCGGGCGCCGGCGTCGCCCGCCGCGGTGGCTGCGGCCGTTTCCATGCGGATCCCTACTCTGTCGACTTCCGAAAAGGTACTCGAAACCTTCGAATCGGACGGCTCGTCCTACACGTCGGACGGCCCGTCGTACGGGATGGCCGACGTACGGTCACCCGGTGACGGCACGCGCCGCCGCGCTCCGCCGCCCGCCCTGCCTCAACCGAAGATTGGACGCCCCCTTGATACGGTCCGCGCTTCCCCTGCGCCGCGCCGCGCTCCCCGCTGCCGCCCTGGCCGCGACGCTCGCCCTGGCCGGCTGCACCCCGCCGGGCGGCTCCCCCCAGGGAGACGGACGGGGAAGCCCGGACGTTCCCTCGGCGACCGGCGAACCGGGCAGCGCGCTGTCGGGGCTCGGCTCGCTGACGGTCAAGGGCCGCGCCCCGAAGACCGGCTACGAGCGGGAGCGGTTCGGTACCGCCTGGGCCGACACCGACAGCAACGGCTGCCCGACGCGAGAGGACATCCTCAAGCGCGACCTGACGCGGGTGCGTTTCCAGGACGGGCACTGCAAGGTGGCCTCGGGCGAGCTGACGAAGGATCCGTACACGGGGCAGCGGGTGTTCTTCCGGCGCGGCGACAGCCTGGTCGACATCGACCATGTGGTGGCGCTGTCGGACGCCTGGCAGAAGGGCGCCGGTCAGTGGCCGGCCGCCAAGCGCATCGCGTTGGCCAACGATCCGCTGAACCTCATCGCCGTCGGTGCCTCCGCCAACCGGCAGAAGAGCGACGGCGACGCGGCCACCTGGCTCCCGGCCGACAAGAGCTACCGCTGCGACTACGTCGCCCACCAGGTCGCGGTGAAGAAGAAGTACGGCCTGTGGGTCACCCGGGCGGAGAAGGCGGCGATGGGCAAGGTCCTGCGCACCTGCCCGGCCGAGAAGCTCCCCGCCGGCGGCAACCCCACCGCGGCCCCGCCCCGCTTCCACGCGAAGTAGCGTCCTCCTTTCCCGGGAATGCACCGGGGCCCGGCCGTGGTGGCCGGGCCCCGTCGCGGAACTGCTCCGGGGGTTACAGCTTCAGCTCCCACTGGGCGGCGTCCAGCTCCAGGCCCGGCGCCACCTCGACGTCGAGGTTCTTCGCGGTGGCCGGGGCGTCGAAGGCGAACTCCACGGAGGCGGACTTGCCCGGCAGGATCTTGCCGGTGAAGCCCTTGCCCACCGAGCCGTCGAATATCTGCTCGGCGTTCTTGCCGTCCTCGCCGGCCCGCGCCTCGACCAGGGTCAGCGTGCTGTCGAACTTCTCCTTGCCCTTGTTCTCCAGCTGCACGGTGATCTTGTAGGCCTTGTTGCTGCCCTTGTGGCCGACGGCGAAGTCGTCGGGGCTGTACGACGTGGCCTTGGAGACCGTGACGCTCAGCCCGCTGTCGTACTCGGCGGTGTCACCGGCGTGCAGCGCCTCGCTCCCCGAACCGCTCGCACCGCCCTCGGTGTCGGCGGCGTCCTCGCCCGTCGTGCCGGTCTTCGGCTGCGCCGACGACTCCAGCGACTTGTTGATATCGTCCACCGCACCCTTGACCGCGGTGAAGGTGATCACCGCGCCGATCACCGCCACCACCATCGCGGCGATGCCCAGCAGCAGGCCCGCGAGCGCGACCCCCTTATTGGTGGCCTGGCCGCGCTTGACGCGGCCGCGGCCGACCAGACCGAAGATCAGCGCCAGCAGACCGAGCGTGCCGGCGAGCCAGAACAGCAGCGGTATCAGGCCGGACAGCACGCCGATCACGCCGAGCACGAGGGCTGCGACGCCCAGGCCGTTGCGCGCGGTCTGCGGCGCCGGAGCGCCCATCGGAACCGGCGGGCCGGGCGGGAACTGCATCTGCTGGGACATGACTGTGGGTCCCTTCCGGGAGTCTCGATCGGTTCTGGCGAAGCGACCTGAAGGAGAAAGAGGAGAAAAACGCAGAGAGCGGAGAAAGCCGAGAAAGCTGAGAAAGGTGGAGCAGGTACCGCGATGGCTCAATAACACCAGAGGCTGTGAACCGAGTCAACACGATTCACGGGAAAGTGTGTATTCACGGCGTGAATGGGTTGGCGGTGGCGTCGTGGGTATGCTCGCTGACACAGGCGTCACAGCGCGCGACGGAGCGACGGGACGGGAGCCAGTCAGGTGCCGGACAACGCAACACCGGAGACCCCGGCGGAGACCCCGCTGGAAGCCGTGGTCGCGGCGGAGGTGACCGCTGCGGGCATCGCGCGCCTGGCCGGCGTGGGACGGGCCGCGGTCAGCAACTGGCGCCGCCGCCACGCCGACTTCCCCAAACCGGTCGGCGGGACGGAGGCCAGCCCCGCCTTCGCGCTGACCGCCGTCGAGCAGTGGCTGCGCGATCAGGGCAAGCTCGCCGAAGTCCCGCTGCGCGAGCGGGTGTGGCAGCAGGTCACGGGCCACCCGGCCGGCGCCGCCGCCGCCCTGCGGCACGTCGGTGCCGTCCTCCTCCTCGTACGCGACCGCCCCGCCGTCTGGCGCGGACTGGCCAAGGCCGGTGACGACGCCGAGCTGACCGGCCTTCTGCCGCCCGCCCTGGACGCCGTCCTGACCGCCCGGCTCGGCCCCGCCCACCCCGTCACCGGTCTCACTCGCGAGGCCCTCGCCCCCTCCAGCGCCCTGGTGCGGGCGGCGGCGGAGCTGGCCGAGGAGGCCGAAGGCGCGCCGCACGCCTACGAGTTCCTGCTCGGCCGCCACCTGGACGCCAACCCCCGGCAGTACACCCTCACCCCGCCCGGCCTCGCCGCCCTCATGGCCGAGCTGGCCGGCCCCGCCACGGCCGTCCTCGACCCGGCGGCGGGCACCGGCACGCTGCTGTACCCCCTGCGGGAGCCCGCCGCCGGGGACGGCCCGGACGACGCGGCGCCCCTCGGCGAGGGACACACCCCGCCCGGTACGGGCGGAGCGGACCGCGGCGGAGCCGGGGCGCCGCGGGGGCCCGCCGCGCTGTACGGGCAGGAGGCCGACGCCGATCTCGCCGCGCTCACCGCCCTGCGCCTGGCCCTGCAGTCACCGGAGACCCAGGTCCGGGTGCAGGCCGCGGACACCCTGCGCGCCGACGCCTTCCCCGACCTGGCGGTCGACGCCGTCCTCAGTCACCCGCCCTTCAACGAGCGCAACTGGGGGCACGACGCCCTCGCCTACGACCCCCGCTGGGAGTACGGCTTCCCCGCCCGTACGGAATCGGAGCTGGCCTGGGTCCAGCACGCGCTGGCCCGTCTCCGGGACGGCGGTACGGCCGTCCTGCTCATGCCGCCCGCCGCCGCCTCCCGCCGCTCCGGCCGCCGCATCCGCGCCGACCTGCTGCGCCGCGGCGCGCTGCGGGCCGTCATCGCCCTGCCCGCCGGCGCGGCCCCGCCGTACGGCATCCCGCTGCACCTCTGGGTGCTGCACCGGCCGGGCAGCGCCCCGCCGCCCGCCCCGCACCTCCTCGTCGTGGACACCGCCGAACTGGCCCCGGGCGGCCGCGACAAGCTCGACTGGCAAACGGTGCGCGGCACGGTCCTGGACGCCTGGCGCGCCTTCGACCACGAGGGCGGCATCGAGGAACGGCCGGGCGTACGGCGCTCGCTGGCCGCCATCGACCTGCTCGACGACGACGTCGACCTCGCCCCCGCCCGGCACCTCCCGCCGCCCGCCGCGGCCGGCGGCCCCGCCGAACTGGCCCGGGCGCACGAGGAGCTGACCGCGGCCCTCGCCCGTACGACCGACCTCGCCCCGGCCCCCGCACCCGCCGGCCGGGCGGCGCCCGCGCGCTGGCCGCTGACCACGGTCGGCGAGCTGGCCCGGGCCGGTGCGCTGCTGCTGCGGGCCGGCGGACCCGGCACCGCGGCGCCGGGCGAGGGCCCCGTCCAGCTCACCGAGCACGACGTCATCGGCGGCACGCCGCCCTCCGGCACCCTCCCCGAACCGGGCACCGGTGACGCCCCCGAGGAGCCCGTCCTCCTCCGCGCGGGCGACGTCGTCGTGCCCGTGCTGGGCGGCGGAGCCATCGCCCGGGTCGTCGACGCCGCCACCGAAGGCGCGGCGCTCGGCCGGAACCTCTTCCTGCTGCGGCCCGACCAGGCCGCGCTGGACCCGTGGTTCCTGGCCGGGTTCCTGCGCGGCACCGCCAACAACCGCCAGGCCAGCAGTTACGCCTCCACCGCCACCCGGCTCGACGTCCGCCGCCTCCAACTGCCCCGGCTGCCCCCGGCCGAGCAGCGCGCGTACGGCGAACGCTTCCGGGCGCTCGCCGCCTTCGAGGAAGCGCTGCGGGATTCGGCCCGCCTGGGGGAGCGGCTGACACAGGGCCTGTACGACGGTCTGACGGACGGTTCCCTGCCCCCGGGGTGAGGCCCGCGGTGGGTTTCGGGGCGGGCGCCCCGGGCACTCGGCGGCTCCGTCCGGCGGCCGGGCGGCGGTTGTGACCGGACCGCGATGCGGACCCGTACAACCCCGGCGGCACTGTCGGTGTCGGTATATACGCTCGAAAAAAACCGCCACGACGGCCATACCGACCAGGAGCAGCAATGCACGGCCCAGCCCCGGCTCCGCCACCGCCCCGCTCCCTCCGGCCGGGCACGGTCGCGCTGCTGCGGGTGGTCTTCGTGGGCGTCGCCGTGCTCAGTCTCGGCATGCTCGCCTGGGTGACGCTGCTGCGCGCCGCGCTGGTGCGGCGGAGCCCGGTCGCCTGGTGGCTCTTCGGCGTGGACGCGGTGGTCACCGTCCCGCTGCTGGCCGTGGTCGGCTCGGTGCCCGAGAGCGACTGGCGCGGGGACGCCGCGATGGCGGTGATCCTCCTCCAGATGGCAGGCGCCGTGGCGTACTACCTCGTCGTCGACATCCGCGCCCGTGCCCGTTCCCTCACGGCGTACCCGCCCGACCACAGCCGGACCACGCAGCCGCACGGGACACCGCCGTACGGCGCCCCCGGGTACGGCGCCGCCCCCGCCTACGGGGCACCCGCGTACGGCGTGCCCTCCTACGGGACACCGGCGCACGGAGGACAGGCGCAAGGAGCACAGGCCTACGGAGCACCGGCCCAAGGAGCGCAGGCGTACGGAACTCCGGCGCACGGAGCGCAGGCGTACGCCGCACCCGGGAGGCCGCAGCGCATCGAGCAGGTGCGGGCCGAACTGGACGAGCTGAGCGACTACCTCCGGCGGAGCGACGGCTCCCCGGGTGACGGCCGCGGGGGTCAGGGGCCGCACGAGGAGGGGAGGCCGTGAACGGCAGAGTCATCGCCGGGCGGTACGAACTCTCCGCACTGCTCGGCCAGGGCGGCATGGGCCAGGTCTGGATCGCCTACGACCGCCGCCTGGACCGCCGCGTCGGCGTCAAACTGCTCCGCCCCGACCGGCTGGCCGGCGCCCCGGACGCCGAGGAGCTGCGCCACCGCTTCGCGCGCGAGTGCCGGGTGACCGCGCAGGTCGACCACCCGGGCCTGGTCACCGTGCACGACGCGGGCAGCGACGGCGACGACCTGTACCTGGTCATGCAGTACGTGGAGGGGGCCGACCTGGCGGACCACCTCGCCGAGCACGACCCGTACCCCTGGACCTGGGCGGTGTGCGTGGCCGCCCAGCTCTGCGCGGTGCTGGCGTCCGTGCACGCGGTACCGATCGTGCACCGCGACCTCAAGCCCCGGAACGTCATGGTCAAGGCGGACGGCACGGTCACCGTCCTGGACCTCGGCATCGCCTCGGCACTGGACACCGACACCACCCGCCTCACCCACACCGGCTCGCCCATCGGCAGTCCCGCGTACATGGCGCCCGAGCAGGCCATGGGCGGCACGGTCGGCCCGTACACCGACCTGTACGCGCTCGGGGTGCTGCTGCACGAACTGCTCAGCGGATCCGTACCGTTCGCCGGTTCCACGGCGCTCGGCGTGCTGCACCGGCATCTGTACGAACAGCCGGTACCGGTGCGGCAACTGCGGGCCGACGTCCCGGCGGAGCTGGAGGCGGTCGTGCTGCGGCTGCTGGCCAAGGACCCCGAGCACCGCCCGGCCGACGCGCAGGAGGTGTACCGGGCGCTGGCTCCCCTCCTTCCCCGCGCGGGCGCGGACGCGGGAGCGGTAGCCGGGAGCGAAGGGGCCGGCGGGCTGCCGCTGCCCGTCGCGCCCATGGACCCGACCCGGCCCTTCCTGCTGCCGCACGCACCGTGGCCGGGACGGGCGGGCCGCCCGTCGGGCGCTCCCCGGGCGGCGGTCACGGCCGCACGGACGGCGGTCACGGCCGTACCGGCGCCGAGCGCAGCCGTACCGGCGCCGCGTACGGCAGCGGAGGAAGCCCCGGCAGAGGCATATCCGCTCGCCCCGCCCGCGCCGCCCGCCACCGCCGTCCCCGCGCCGTTCGTCCCGGTCGTCGCTGCCGCCGCCGTCCCGTCCCCGATGGCCGTGGGCACGGACCCGCGCACCTCCGGACCGGCGCCCGTACCTGTACCCGTCTCCGTCCCCGCCCCCGCGGCCGTGTCCGGCGGGCCGGGCGCCGCCACCGTGGACGTCGCCGCCGCCGTCGAAGAGGTCAAGCGACTGCTCGACCACGGGCGGATCACCCAGGCCGTGGACATCCTCGGCGGCATCCTGCCGGCCGCGGCCGCACGGCACGGCGCGCACTCGCCGGTCGTCCGTACCCTGCGCAAGCAGTACGCCGCCACGCTCATGGACGACGGGCAGTACCGCCGCGCACTGCCGGAACTACGGCTGCTGGCCGAGGAGTTCGCGCGCGACTCCGGCCCGCGCGCGGGCCGCCAGGCGCTGCAGTTCCGTTTCGAGGCCGCCCAGTGCCTGGAGCAGCTGGGCGAGGCCGCGGCCGCCCTGGAGGAGTACCGCACGCTGCTGCCGCACTTCGAAGCGGCGCCCGAGGACCCCGTACGCCCGCTGGAGATACGCCGTTCCATCGGCCATCTGCTGCTGGCGCTCGGCGAGCGCGGTGCGGCGCAGGAGACGCTCGCCCGGCTGCTGTACGACGCGGAGCGGGTGCACGGCGCGCACCACGCGTTCCCGGCCGAGGTACGCCGCACCCTGGAGTGGCTGGCCCGCGTCCGCTGAACGGGGCGGTGACGCCGGGCGCGGCGTCCCTCGTACGGTCCCTCGTACACAGGGGCAGCAGTCGGGGCGCAGCGCCCTCGTACGCGGGGACACCTGCCGGACGCGGGGTACGAAACACAAAAGTGCCGCAATCGTTGGTCGAATTGCTGGTCCGTGTCGCGCGGACTCCATACCATCGATCAACGCCAGGACCGATACGCCCGCGAGGTGCTGAAGGCCCCCCGCTGCGTTCATGATCTTCGCCGGGAGGCCGAATGCTCCGCCGTAGGACTGCGCTCGCCGTTTCCGCCGCCGCGTTCGTGGCGGCCCCGCTCCTGTCCGCCTGCGGCAGCGACGCGCACCCCGGTGCCGCGGCCGTCGTCGGAGGCGAGCGGATCACCGTGGCGCAGCTCCAGGCGCGGGTGAAGAACGTCCGTACCGCCCAGGAGGGCGCCCCGCAGGGCGCGCAGATGATCCAGAACACCGGACGGCTCAGCGTGACCATGCTCAACAGCATGATCTTCGACCGGGTGCTGGCACGCAGCGCGAAGGACGCCGGCGTCGAGGCCAGCCGGTCCGAGGTACAGAAGTGGCGGAACACCGCCGAGCGGCGGGCCGGTGGCGCCGAGCGGCTGAAGGCGATGTCGCTCCAGCAGGCCATCGCGCCGGGCGAGATCGACGGCATGGCCCGCAACCAGATCCTGATGGACGGGATCGCGAAGAAGCTCGGCGTGAACCGCCAGACGCCGCAGGGGCAGCAGAAGCTCGCCGAAGAACTGGCCAAGAGCTCGCGTGACCTCGGCATCGACGTGAACCCGCGCTTCGGCAAGTGGAACGACCGCCAGGTCATGCTCGGCGAGGCGAAGACCCCGTGGGTGCGTACGGAGCAGAAGCAGCAGGTGTGACGTCCGGGCGGCAGGCGTCCGGCCTGCCGCCCGGCCACCCGCCCCCGTGCGTTACGTTCGACGGGTGAACGCTTCCGCCACCGGCCGCCTGGTCCTGCTCACCACCAGCCACCGGGTCGCACCCGGCCTGCTGTCCTGGCCCGCGTGGCAGACGCTGCGCACCGCCGACCGCGTGCTGTGCGGCGACCCCGACCACCCGCAGCTGCCCTACCTCGCCGAGGCGGGCATCGCGGCCGAGACCGCCGAGCCCACCGCCCGCGAGCTGGTCGACTACTGCGTGGCCGGCGGGCGCACGGCCGTCGTGCTGACCTCGGCCGCCGGGGAGAGCGCGCTGACCGACGGGCTCGCCCGCCTCGCCGGTTCGGGGCGTGAGGCGATGCCCGACCTGGAGCTGCTGCCCGGTTCGTACGACCTGCCAGGCGCCCGGCTGCTGGACCTCGTACAGGTCATGGACCGGATCCGGGTCGCCTGCCCGTGGAGCGGCGTCCGGACCCACGAGGACCTGGCGAAGTACGGCCTGGAGGAGATGTACGAGCTGGTCGAGGCGATCGAGGAGGGCGACCGGGAGGCGCTGGCCGAGGAGCTGGGCGACGTGCTGCTCCAGGTCGTCTTCCACTCCCGGATCGCGCAGGACGACCCCGACGAGCCGTTCTCCGTCGACGACGTCGCGGGCATCATCGTCGACAAGCTGATCAACCGGCACCCGCACGTCTTCGGCGACGAGGAGGCCGCGACGCCGGAGGAGGTCCGGGCCCACTGGCTGCGGACCAAGGCCGCCGAGAAGCAGCGGGAGTCCGTGACGGAGGGCGTGCCGCTGGGGCAGCCGGCCCTGGCGCTGGCCGCGAAGCTGGCGTCCCGGGCCCGTACCGCCGGCCTCGACGTGCCGGTCACGGGCGAGGGCATCGGCTACGAACTGCTGGCGCTGGCCGCGCGGGCCCAGGAAGAGGGCACCGACCCGGAAACCGCCTTGCGGGCGGCGGCTCGTACGTATCGGGACGCGATTGTGGCGGCGGAGGGGGCGGAGGGGGCGGTCTAGCTGATTCCTGGCAGGGCCCCTCCCTCTCCCCAACCACAGGGAGTCGAGTCGGGGGCCGGCGCCAATCCCACCCCCACCCCCACCCCCACGGCGAAAGCCCCTCCCCCACCTCCACCGCACTCCCACAAACGCTACCGGCCGCAACTGACAGTGACCGGGCCCTGTGGACAACTGACAGTGACCGGGCCCTGTGGACAACCGGATAGGGCCGGTGGACAACCGGATACGGTCGAAGCGTGCACGACACCACCGCCTCCGCCTCCACAACCCCCTCCACCTCCACCTCCACCTCCACCTCCCCCTCCGCCTGTCCCGAGCTCTTCACCTGGGAGTTCGCCGCCGATCCGTATCCCGCGTACGCCTGGCTCCGGGAGCACGCGCCGGTGCGCAGGACCACGCTTCCCAGCGGCGTCGAGGCGTGGCTGGTCACCCGCTACGCCGACGCGCGCGAGGCGCTGGCCGACCCCCGGCTGTCGAAGAACCCGCAGCACCACAGCGAGGCCGCGCACGGCAAGGGCAAGGTCGGCATCCCCGGCGAGCGCAGCGCCAACCTGATGACGCACCTGCTCAACATCGACCCGCCGGACCACACCCGGCTGCGCCGCCTCGTCGCCAAGGCGTTCACCCCGCGTACGGTGGCCCGGTTCGCGCCCCGCGTGCAGGAGCTCACCGACCAGCTGATCGACGGCTTCGCGGCGCGCGGCGAGGCCGACCTCATCCATGAGTTCGCCTTCCCGCTCCCCATCTACGCGATCTGCGACCTGCTGGGCGTGCCGCGCGAGGACCAGGACGACTTCCGGGACTGGGCCGGGATGATGATCCGGCACGGCGGGGGACCGCGCGGCGGAGTCGCCCGGTCCGTGAAGAAGATGCGTGCGTATCTGGCCGACTTGATCCACCGCAAGCGGGAGTCGCTGGCGGCGCAGGAGACCGGGGACGAGGATCTGATCTCGGCCCTCATCCGCGCCTCCGACCATGGCGAGCACCTCACCGAGAACGAGGCGGCGGCGATGGCGTTCATCCTGCTCTTCGCCGGGTTCGAGACGACGGTCAACCTGATCGGGAACGGTACTTACGCCCTGCTGCGCAACCCCGGACAGCGGGCGCGGCTGCAGGCCGCGCTGGCCGCGGGCGACGAGGAACTGCTCGCCACCGGGGTCGAGGAACTGCTGCGCTACGACGGGCCGGTGGAGCTGGCGACCTGGCGGTTCGCGACGCAGGAGCTGACCATCGGCGGGCAGACGGTCGCCGCGGGCGACCCTGTGCTGGTCGTACTGGCGGCCGCGGACCGGGACCCGGCGCGCTTCGAGGAGCCGGACGCGCTGGACCTCGGGCGCCGCGACAACCAGCACCTCGGGTACGGGCACGGCATCCACTACTGCCTGGGCGCGCCGCTGGCCCGCCTCGAAGGCCGTACGGCGCTGGCGACCCTCCTGACCCGGCTGCCCGATCTGGAGCCGGCTGCGGATCCGGACGATTTGCGGTGGCGCGGCGGCCTGATCATGCGCGGGCTCCGGGCCCTGCCGGTGCGGTTCACGCCCGAGCAGCCGGGCGCTTCGGACGGGGTGTCAGAAAGGGCATTCCCGCAGGTACCGGAACGAGACAAGGGTGCGGAACAGGGCCTGAACTGACGTGGCGTCAGCGGCGTGATCCACGCGTGATCTCCGCTACACCGGCTTGAGACCGGACCGGGCCCCCGCTACCTTGCGTGCGACAACTCAAGCCGCCGCTCGAAAGGCATTCGCATGCGCTCCGGCAACGGTAGACACCGCCGCCCCCGCCAGGCCCCCGCCCTCCTGGTGGCGGCCTCCGTCACGGGTGCGGGCCTGGCCCTGCCGCTGCTGACGGCGGGCGGCGCGCAGGCCGCCGACACCGCCACCTGGGACCGCGTCGCCATGTGCGAGAGCGGCGGCATGTGGAGCGCCAACGCCGGCAACGGCTTCTACGGCGGGCTCCAGCTGACCCTCCAGATGTGGCGGGACTACGGCGGCGAGTCCTACGCCGAGCGCCCGGACCTCGCCAGCCGCTCCCAGCAGATCGCGGTCGCCGAGTCGATCCTGAACGACCGTGGCCCGGACGCCTGGCCCAGCTGCGCCGTCAACGCCCGCCTGGACGTGGACGGCCTGATACCCGACGTGGACCCGGGCGGGTCGGAGGCGCCCGCCCCGCAGCCCTCGGAGTCCGGCGACGACGCCTCCGGCGGCCCGTCCGCCGGTACGGGCGAGGAGGGCGGCGGCGACTCGGCGCAGCCGTCCGACGGTGCCTCCTCCGAGCCGTCCGGCGACGCCACGACCGACCCCTCCGATGAGGCCACGACCCCGCCGGCGGACGAGCCCGACGCCGAGCCGTCCGGCGACGCCACCGCCAAGCCGTCCGACGGCGCCACGGACGCCGACAAGGGTTCCGGCGCGGACTCCGGTGAGGACTCCGCGGGGCGGGATGCGGGCGGCTCCGCCGACCGGCCGTCCGGCGACGCGTCCGCTCCTTCCGGCGACCCCTCGGCCCCCGGTACCGGCCGCCACCGCGGCTCGGCGGGCGACGGTGCGGGCGAGAGGGCGGACGGCAAGGGGAAGGACGGCCGTTCCACGGGGCGGCACGCCTCGCGCGGCGGGGACGCGCACCGCGGTACCTCGGGTGGCGACGACACGTACACGGTGCGGCCCGGCGACAGCCTGTCCGCGATCGTCGAGGAGCGCGGGCTGACCGGGGGCTGGACCGGCCTGTACGCCGCCAACGAGGGCGTCATCGGGACCGATCCGGACCTTATCCACCCTGGTCAGCGGCTCGATCTGGGGCAGTGACGCAGGGGGCGGGCGGCATAAGTGCGGCCGGGTTGTACCCAATTGGGGAAAGTGAGACATGGGTCTCGTCCCGGAGCGTTTCCGCCCGCCGTATCCGTTGTTTCCATACCGTGTTCGACCTGCGCAAACGGATGGTTTCGATGATCGAAAACGGTCAACTGTCCTACGAAAGGGTGGTTTGAACCGCCGAGGGGTGTGTGTTTACGTTCTTCACCGCTCGCACCAAGCGGGCCCGCCGATCATTCGCCGAATCCTGCCGGTGATCGGTCGGACAACCGTCGCGCAAGCGCCGTAGGCAGGAGCGGGGGACCCAAGGTAAGTGCCGTCACCGCAGTGGAAACGCAGCGGGCGGCTTGGGGTGAAGCCGGGTGTGCGGAAGCGCGTCCGGCCGGGCCACTCACAGCCCGAACCCGACAGCTCACCTCGCAGGCGTCGGTGAGGAAGAACAACCATGCTCAAGGGCAAGCACCGCCGCCCCTCGAAGGCCGTCCGCGTCGTCACGCTCGCCGGTGTCGCCGGCGCCGCCGTGGCCGTTCCGCTGATGACCGCCGGTTCCGCCAACGCCGCCTCGGTCGCCACCTGGGACAAGGTCGCCCAGTGCGAGTCCGGCGGCAACTGGTCGATCAACACCGGTAACGGCTACTACGGTGGCCTGCAGTTCAACAACCAGTCCTGGGCCGCCGCCGGCGGTACCAAGTACGCGCCGCGTGCCGACCTGGCCACCAAGGACCAGCAGATCGCCACCGCCGAGAAGCTGCTCGCCATGCAGGGCCCGGGTGCCTGGGGCTGCGCCGGTGCCGGCGGCCTGACCGCCGGTGGCCCGGCCGCGCAGGTGGACACCGGCTCCGGCCAGGCCCAGCAGCAGGCCCCGAAGCAGGAGGCGCCGAAGCAGCAGGCCGCCCCCAAGCAGGAGGCGCCGAAGCAGCAGGCCGCCCCGAAGCCGCAGTCGGTGCAGCCCAAGGCCGCCCCGAAGCAGGGCCACGGCAACTACACCGTGAAGTCCGGCGACACCCTGGGCAAGATCGCCAAGGCGCACGGCGAGAACTGGAAGACGGTCTACGAGAACAACAAGTCGACCGTGGGCGACAACGCCGACCTGATCTTCCCGGGCCAGAAGCTCGAGGTCTGATCCGCCTCACTGACGGGTCCTGACAGCCCCCCCGGCCGGGGCCGCCGTCCGATCGGTGCACGATCGGCGTGCGGCCCGGCCCGTGTGACCGCCCCGCCGCGACGCGAAGCCCCCGAGCGCGTCACGGCGGGGCTTCACGTTTGCGGGGCGGCTTTGGCGCGCAGGCATCCGGGCGGGCCGCCGCTCAGATGCGTAGTGCCCGTTATGGCAGATATGTCCGCCATGAAAACCGGTTCTTACCTCCCGTATTGAGGGCCTTTGGGTCCTTTTTCGTCTCACGGAAGGGGCTAGGGGCAGGCGGACGGTCCCCGGGCCGTTAGGCTCGTGTTGCAGAACTCCAGATGACACCCATGAAGGAGACAACGTGCCGTCGATCGACGTCGTCGTAGCTCGCGAGATCCTCGACTCGCGAGGCAACCCCACGGTCGAGGTCGAGGTCGGCCTCGACGATGGCAGCACCGGCCGCGCTGCCGTGCCGTCCGGCGCCTCCACCGGCGCCTTCGAGGCCATCGAGCTGCGTGACGGCGACCCGAACCGTTACCTCGGCAAGGGCGTCGAGAAGGCTGTCCTCGCCGTGATCGAGCAGATCGGCCCCGAGCTGGTCGGCTACGACGCCACCGAGCAGCGCCTCATCGACCAGGCGATGTTCGACCTGGACGCCACCGACAACAAGGGCTCCCTGGGCGCCAACGCGATCCTGGGCGTCTCCCTGGCCGTCGCGCACGCCGCGTCCGAGGCCAGCGACCTGCCGCTGTTCCGCTACCTCGGCGGCCCGAACGCGCACGTGCTGCCCGTTCCGATGATGAACATCCTCAACGGCGGGTCGCACGCCGACTCCAACGTGGACATCCAGGAGTTCATGATCGCCCCGATCGGCGCGGAGTCCTTCTCCGAGGCGCTGCGCTGGGGTGCCGAGGTCTACCACACCCTCAAGAAGGTCCTGAAGGCCAAGGGCCTGGCCACCGGCCTGGGCGACGAGGGCGGCTTCGCCCCGAACCTGGGCTCCAACCGTGAGGCCCTCGACCTCATCCTGGAGGCCATCAAGGAGGCCGGCTACGCCCCCGGCCAGGACATCGCGCTCGCGCTGGACGTCGCCGCCTCCGAGTTCTACAAGGACGGCAAGTACCAGTTCGAGGGCAAGGAGCGCTCGGCCGCCGAGATGACCGAGTACTACGAGGAGCTCGTCGCCTCGTACCCGCTCGTGTCCATCGAGGACCCGCTGTTCGAGGACGACTGGGCCGGCTGGAACGTCATCACCGAGAAGCTCGGCAGCAAGGTGCAGCTCGTGGGCGACGACCTGTTCGTCACCAACCCCGAGCGCCTGGCCCGCGGCATCGAGGAGAACTCCGCCAACGCCCTCCTGGTCAAGGTCAACCAGATCGGTTCGCTGACCGAGACCCTGGACGCCGTCGAGCTGGCCCAGCGCAACGGCTTCAAGTGCATGATGTCGCACCGCTCCGGTGAGACCGAGGACGTCACCATCGCCGACCTGGCCGTCGCCACCAACTGCGGCCAGATCAAGACCGGCGCCCCGGCCCGCTCCGAGCGCGTCGCCAAGTACAACCAGCTGCTGCGCATCGAGGAGATCCTCGACGACGCCGCGGTGTACGCGGGCCGCAGCGCGTTCCCGCGCTTCAAGGGCTGAGTCGGCCCTGCGGCTCAAGGGCTGACGCCCGCGCCTCAAAGGCTGACACCCCGCGCCTCAAAGGCTGAGTGCTGACGGCCCCGCGGCCGGAAAGCCCCGGCTTCCGTACGTCCCCGGCAGCGGTCCCGTACCGTTGCCGGGGACGTATGTACGAGGCGAGGCAGGGGAGGCGGCAGGTGTCCGCGGAACGCTTCTCGACCGCGACCCGGCTCAAGGCGCTCGGCGAGCAGGCCGCGGCCCGGGTCTACCGCGCGCGCTCCCCGCGCCGCAGCCGGCTCACCGGCCGCGCCGCGCTGCTCGCGCTCGTCCTGTGCTCGCTGGTCGTGGCCCTGGCGTACCCGATAAGGGCCTACGTCTCCCAGCGCTCGGACATCGACGACCAGCGCCGCCAGGCCGAGACCACGCAGGACGCCGTACAGCGGCTGCGCCAGGAGAAGGCCCGCTGGCAGGACCCCGCGTACGTGCGCCAGCAGGCCCGCCGCCACCTGCACTACGTACTGCCCGGCGAGACGGGCTACACCGTCGTGGACGGCACCGGCGCGAGCCGGCCGCGCGCCGGACAGGGCGCCGTGCAGCGCCCGTGGTACGAACCGATCTGGTCCGGCCTGGACTCCGCCGACGCGCGAGGGCGCGCCGCCGGGGGATGATGGGGCGGCCGACCGTACAACCCTGACGACAAGAGAAGCCTGCATGGACACGCCGCCTCCCCAGACCGAGCCCACCGAGCCCACCGACGCGGACGTCGCGGCGTTCCGGGAGCAGCTGGGCCGCCCGCCCCGCGGCCTGCGCGCCATCGCGCACCGCTGCCCCTGCGGCAACCCGGACGTCGTCGAGACGGCCCCGCGCCTGGAGGACGGCACGCCCTTCCCCACGCTGTACTACCTCACCTGCCCGCGCGCGGCCTCCGCGATCGGCACGCTGGAGGCGAACGGCGTGATGAAGGAGATGACCGACCGGCTGGCCACCGACCCGGAGCTGGCCGACGCCTACCGCGCGGCCCACGACGACTACATCCGGCGCCGCGACGCCATCGAGGAGCTGAAGGGCTTCCCGAGCGCGGGCGGCATGCCGGACCGGGTGAAGTGCCTGCACGTCCTGGTCGGCCACTCGCTGGCGGCGGGGCCCGGCGTGAACCCGCTGGGCGACGAGGCCATCGCCATGTTGCCGGAGTGGTGGCGGAAGGGCCCCTGCGTGGGCCCGTGCGGGAACGAGGGAAACCAGGAAGAGGGAGCCTCCGAGTGAAGCGCGTCGCCGCCATCGACTGCGGTACCAACTCCATCCGTCTGCTCGTCGCGGACCTGGACCCGGAGACCGGCGAGCTGAAGGACCTGGACCGCCGGATGAAGATCGTCCGGCTCGGCCAGGGCGTGGACCGTACGGGCCGGCTGGCGCCGGAGGCGCTGGAGCGGACCTTCGCGGCCTGCCGGGAGTACGCCGCCGTGATCGAGGAGCTGGGCGCGGAGCGGCTGCGCTTCGTGGCGACCTCGGCCTCGCGCGACGCGGAGAACCGGGACGACTTCGTGCGCGGCGTGGTGGACATCCTGGGCGTCGAGCCCGAGGTCATCACCGGCGACCAGGAGGCGGAGTTCTCCTTCACGGGCGCGACGAAGGAGCTGACGGGCCGCGCCGACATGGAGGAGCCCTACCTGGTCGTGGACATCGGCGGCGGGTCGACGGAGTTCGTGCTCGGTGCCGGCTCCGTGCAGGCCGCCCGCTCCGTGGACGTCGGCTGTGTCCGGATGACCGAGCGGCACCTCGTCCGGGACGGCGAGGTCATCGACCCGCCGGGGGCCGAGCAGATCGCCGCGATGACGGCGGACATCGCGGCGGCGCTGGACAAGGCCGCGGAGACCGTGCCGCTGGACGGGGCGCACACCCTGGTGGGGCTCGCGGGCTCGGTGACGACGCTCGCGGGCATCGCCCTGCGGCTGCCGGAGTACGACTCGGCCGCCATCCACCACGCGCGGATCCCGCTGACGGAGGTCCGGGAGATCACCGAGCGGCTGCTGCGCTCCACGCACGACGAGCGCGCGGCGATCCCGGTGATGCACGCGGGCCGGGTCGACGTGATCGCTGCGGGTGCCCTCGTACTGCTTTCGATCATGGAGCGTACGGGCGCTCAGGAGGTCGTCGTCTCCGAGCACGACATCCTGGACGGCATCGCCTGGAGCGTTGCCCGAGAGGCCCGCTGAGGGCTTCTGGAAGGTACGGGGAGGGGCTTCGGGGCGCGTGAGTGACGCGTTCCGGAGCCCCTTCGTGGCGTGCCGGAGAAAATGTTCGTGAAACTCTTCACATGAAAAAAGCGCCCGATGGGGCAACAAGTCGACCCGCACTCGTCCCTTCGGGGCTCACCTGTGAGCGCGCACCGGGGAATGTGCGGTTTCGGCGGGCTTAAAGACGCGCTTATGTGACGCGTGGTCCAGCCTCACAAAGGGCCGCAAGCCCTGATGAGGAGGGGTGTGCAACGCTCGGCGGGACCCTGTGGTTCCCCCGCGTGACTATGGCGTCGATCACGAAGGCGCGGAGTGTAGCAGACCCCTCTTCCTTGCTTGTGAAGGCCCTCACGAGCGACCCCCCAAGTGGGGGTGGATACTCGATGACATGAGCACCACGGAGCGTCCCAGGATCCTCGTAGTAGGCGGTGGGTACGTAGGCCTGTACGCGGCACGCCGCATCCTCAAGAAGATGCGGTACGGCGAGGCGACCGTCACGGTCGTCGACCCGCGCTCGTACATGACGTACCAGCCCTTCCTCCCCGAGACTGCCGCCGGCAGCATCTCGCCGCGCAACGTCGTCGTCCCGCTGCGACGCGCTGTGCCGGGTGCCGAGATTCTCACCGGCCGCGTCACCACCATCGACCAGGACCGCAAGGTCGCCATGATCGCCCCGCTCGTGGGCGAGGCGTACGAGCTGCCCTTCGACTACCTGGTCATCGCCATGGGCGCGGTCTCCCGCACCTTCCCGACCCCCGGCCTGGCCGAGCAGGGCATCGGTATGAAGGGCGTCGAGGAGGGCATCGGCCTGCGCAACCACGTGCTTGAGCAGCTCGACAAGGCCGAGTCGACGACCGACGAGGAGATCCGCCGCAAGGCGCTCACCTTCGTCTTCATCGGCGGTGGCTTCGCGGGCGCCGAGACCATCGGCGAGGTCGAGGACCTGGCGCGCGACGCTGCCAAGTTCTACAACAACGTGAAGCGCGAGGACATGCGCTTCGTGCTCGTCGACGCCGCTGACAAGGTGCTGCCGGAGGTCGGGCCCGAGCTCGGCCAGTACGGCAAGGAGCACCTGGAGTCCCGCGGTATCGAGGTCTACCTGAAGACCACCATGCCGTCCTGCGTCGACGGCCACGTGGTGCTCAGCAACGGCCTCGAGGTCGACGCCAACACCGTCGTGTGGACGGCCGGCGTCAAGCCGAACCCGGCGCTCGCGCGCTTCGGTCTCCCGCTCGGCCCGCGGGGTCACGTCGACGCGGCCGCCACCCTTCAGGTGCAGGGCACCGACTACATCTGGGCCGCGGGCGACAACGCCCAGGTGCCGGACCTGGTCGGCCGCGCCAACGGCAACGAGAACGCCTGGTGCCCGCCGAACGCCCAGCACGCGATGCGCCAGGCCAAGGTGCTCGGCGACAACGTGGTCTCCGGCATGCGGGGCTTCCCGCAGAAGGAGTACAAGCACGCCAACAAGGGTGCGGTCGCCGGTCTCGGCCTGCACAAGGGCGTCGCGATGATCGTCATGGGCAAGATGAAGATCAAGCTCAAGGGCCGTCTCGCCTGGTACATGCACCGCGGCTACCACGGTCTGGCGATGCCGACCTGGAACCGCAAGGTCCGTGTGATCGCCGAGTGGACGCTCAACGTGTTCCAGAAGCGCGACATCACCTCGCTCGGCGCCATGGAGAACCCCCGCGAGGAGTTCTACGAGGCCGCCAAGCCCGCTCCGAAGCCGGCTGCCGCCGCCGAGGAGAAGAAGGACGACAAGACGGCCGCCAAGGCCTCTTGAGCTCAGGCTTCCCGGCCCTCGCCGGGAAGCCGGCCGCACACATACGCCGAAGGGCGCCTGCCATCCGTGGGGCAGGCGCCCTTCGGCGTATCCGTGGTGAGGGGCCGTACGCCGGTGCGCAGACCGGCCGCGCGCGCCGCCCCTTCGGCGTATTCACAATGGCGCCGGATCCGGGCTTTGCTGTTCCCTTACGAACGAACGGGACTACCCGGGCCCCGCCAGGCGTTTACGTGGTGGGTGAAACTATCTCGCCCCGACTCGTCAATACGGAGGTGTGCGACATGGCCGACGCCGCTGGACGGCTCACCAAGCTCGCCGAGGAGGTACTGGGCGCCCCGCTCCCCGTACGCATCCGGGCCTGGGACCACAGCGAGTCCGGTCCCCCGGGAGCCCCGGCCCTCGTCTTCCGGAACCGGCGCGCCCTGCGCCACCTGCTCTTCAAGCCCGGCGAACTGGGCCTGGCCCGCGCCTGGGTGGCCGGTGACCTCGACGTCGACGGCGACCTCTACGCCGCCCTGGACGGTCTCGCGGAAATGATCTGGGAGCGCGGCCCCGAGGAGGACGCCAAGCCGCAGCGCGCCGCCGTCCTCCGCGCGCTGGCCCGCCCCGAGGTCCGCAGCGCGGCCCGCGAACTCCTCTCGCTCGCCGGCGCCCCGATCCCGCCCCGGCCGCCCGCCGAAGAGGCCCCCAAGAGCCACGGCCCGCTGCACACGCTGCGCCGCGACAAGCAGGCCATCAGCCACCACTACGACGTCGGCAACGACTTCTACGAGCTGGTCCTCGGCCCGTCCATGGTCTACTCCTGCGCCTACTGGGAGAGTCCGGACGCGACCCTGGAAGAGGCACAGCGCGACAAACTCGACCTCATCTGCCGCAAGCTGAACCTCCAGGAGGGCGAGCGGCTGCTGGACGTGGGCTGCGGCTGGGGCTCGATGGTGCTGCACGCCGCCGAGCGCTACGGCGTGAGCGCGGTCGGCGTCACCCTCTCCGAGGAGCAGGCCGCGTACGCCCGCAAGCGCGTCGCCGAGGCCGGGCTCACCGACCGCATCGAGATCCGGGTGCAGGACTACCGCCTGGTCAAGGACGGCCCGTACGACGCGATCTCCTCCATCGGGATGGCCGAGCACGTGGGCCGGGCCCGGTACGCCGAGTACGCCGCCGACCTCTACGGCCTGCTCAAGCCCGGCGGCCGGCTGCTCAACCACCAGATCGGCCGCCGACCGATGGCCGACGAGGACAGCTACCACGTCGACGAGTTCATCGACCGGTACGTCTTCCCCGACGGCGAACTGGCCCCCGTCGGCCGGACCGTCGGCGCGCTGGAGGACGCCGGCTTCGAGGTGCGTGACGTGGAGGCGATCCGCGAGCACTACGCGCTGACGCTGCGTCAGTGGGTGGCCAACCTGGAGCGCCACTGGGACCGTGCCGTGCGCCTGACCACGCCGGGGCGGGCCCGGGTGTGGCGGCTGTACATGGCCGCCTCGGCGCTCTCCTTCGAGCGCAACCGCATCGGCGTGAACCAGGTCCTCGCGGTCCGCACGCCGGAGGGCGGGACCTCCGGCATGCCCCTGCGGGCACGGGAGTGGCGGGGCTGAACGCCCGGCCGTGACACGACGGGAGCCCCGGTCCGCAGGGACCGGGGCTCCCGCCGTGTGCGGCGGTGCGGGCTACTCCGACTTGATCGCGGCCAGCATGTTCAGCCGGGCCGCGCGGCGGGCCGGCCAGAGCGCCGCCAGCACGCCGACCACCGCGGCGAGCGCCAGGAAGAGCGCCATCCGGCCCCAGGGCAGCACCATTTCGTACGTGGCCAGGTCGCCCTCGATGAGCTTGCCGCCGGCCCAGCCGAAGAAGACGCCGAGGCCGATGCCGAGCACCCCGCCGAAGAGGGAGATCACCAGGGACTCCAGGCGGACCATCCGCTTGATGCCGCGCCGGTCCAGGCCGATCGCCCGCAGCATGCCGATCTCCTGCGAGCGCTCGAACACCGACATCGCGAGGGTGTTGACCACGCCGAGGACCGCGACGATCACCGCCATGGCCAGCAGCCCGTACAGGATGTTCAGCATCAGGGTGATCATCTGCGCGATGCCCTCGGAGACGTCCTTCTTGTCCTGGACCGCGATGGCCGGGTTGTCACCGAGCGCCTTGGCCAGCGCGTCCTGGGTGGCCTCCGACGGGCCGCCCGCGGTCTTGACCATGACCTGCATGTCGGACGCGTTCCTCTGGTGCGGGTCCAGGGTGGCGGTGTCCAGCAGGATGCCGCGGATCAGCTCGTTGCCCTCGTAGATCCCGCCGACGGTGAGCCGGCCGCGCTTGCCGTCCTCGTACGTCGTGGTGAGCGTCGAGCCGACGTGCCAGCCGTGCTCCTTGGCGGTGTCGCTGTCCACGACGGTCTTGTCCGCGGTGAGCCCGTCGAGGGAGCCGGCCTTGAGGTCCAGCCGGGTCAGCTCGGCGAGGTCCTTGCCGTTGACGCCGGTGAGGTACTCGATGTCGCCGTCGACGCGGGCCGGGGCGTTGCGCATCGGGCTGGACGCCGTGACCTTCGGGTTGTCCGCCAGCTCGGCGGCGACGTCCGGGGAGAGCGGGCCCTTGTTGACCATGCTGACGACGTAGTCCGCCTTCATGGAGTCGGTGGCCATCTTGTCGACGGCCTGCTGCGCGCTGCCCGCGATCACGGTCAGGCCGGTGATCAGGGTGAGGCCGATCATCAGCGCGGAGGCCGTGGCGGCGGTGCGGCGCGGATTGCGTACCGCGTTCTGCCGGGCGAGCTTGCCGGAGATGCCGAAGACGCGCAGGACCGGGGCGGCCGCCGCGATCAGCGGCCGGGACAGCAGCGGGGTCAGGATGAAGACGCCGACCAGCAGCAGCGCCGCGCCGCCGCCCATCGGGGCCTTGCCGCCGTCGCCCATGCCGGTGGCCAGCAGGACCAGGGCCGCGCCGGCGGCCGAGACGACCGCGCCGAGGGTGTTCCGGACGACCAGCGACTTGGTGGAGGCGGTGGCGTGCACGCTGTTCATGGCGGCCACCGGCGGGATCTTCGCGGCCCGGCGGCCGGGCAGCCACGCGGCCAGCATGGTCACCACGATGCCGACGGCGAGCGAGGCCAGGACCGTGCCGGGGGAGACGACCAGCGGGCCGTCGGGCAGGGTCTGGCCGGTGGCGCCCATCAGGGAGCGCAGCCCGGCGCCGATGCCGACACCGGCCGCGAGTCCGGCGACCCCGGCGACCGCGCCCACGACGAACGCCTCGATGAGGACCGAGCGGGTCACCTGGCGGCGGCTGGCGCCGACCGCGCGCAGCAGCGCCAGTTCCTTGGTGCGCTGGGCGACCAGCATGGTGAAGGTGTTGGCGATGATGAAGATGCCGACGAAGAGCGCGATCCCGGCGAAGACCAGCAGGCTGGAGCGCATCGAGCTCATGCTCTCGGCGATCGACTTCGCCTGGTCGTCGGCCAGCTTCTCGCCGGTGGTCGTCTCGGCCCGGTCCTTCGGCAGGATCGCGTCGATACGGTCCTTCAGCTGGGCCTGGGAGGTGCCGGCCGCGGCCTTGACGTGGATCTGGTCGAACTGCCCCGGCGCGGCGTAGAGCTTCTGCGCGGTGGCGGTGTCGAAGAGGGCGAGGCTGCCGCCGGCCGCGGCGTTGCCGTCGTCGGTGGTGAAGATGCCGGTGAGCTTCTCCTTGCGGACCGGGCCGTCGACGGAGAGCCGTACGGTGTCGCCGACGTGGAAGCCGGCGCGGTCGGCGGTCTTCGCGTCGAGCGCTATCTCGCCCGGGTTCGCCGGTGCCTGGCCGTCCCGCATCGGGTAGCGGTGGTCCTGGCCGTCCTTGCCCGGGTAGTAGTTGTGGCCCTGGCTGCTGAAGCCGTCGCCGAGGAGCTTGCCGTCCTCGCCGGCGACGGCGGCGAAGCCGGAGACGTCGCCGGTGACGCGGGCGGCGCCGGGGACGCCGGCCGCCTTGTCCAGGAGGCCCTGGCTCAGCCGGGGGGACTCGCCGGGGTTGGCGGAGGGGCTGTCGGACCAGGCGGGTGTGACGGCGACGTCGACGTCGTCGAAGCCCTTCTGGGAGGAGCGCTGGTAGGCGTCGGAGACGGTCGAGGTGAAGACCAGGGTGCCGGAGACGAAGGCGACGCCGAGCAGCACGGCGAGCACGGTCATCAGCAACCGGGCCTTGTGCGCGAAGACGTTGCGCAAGGCGGTACGGAACATGAGTGGGTCAGTCCTGAAGGTGAGGTCCGGAGGACGGGGCGGCGGTGCGGGGCACGTACGGGCGGGTCAGCTCGTACGGCGCTTGGCGTCGAAGCCCTTCATGCGCTCCAGCACCTTCTCGGCGGTAGGGGCGGCCATGTCGTCGACGATCCGGCCGTCGGCGAGGAAGACCACCCGGTCCGCGTAGGCGGCGGCCACCGGGTCGTGGGTGACCATCACCACGGTCTGGCCCAGCTCGCGCACGGAGTTGCGGAGGAAGCCCAGGACCTCGGCGCCGGAGCGGGAGTCGAGGTTGCCGGTGGGCTCGTCCGCGAAGATGATCTCGGGCTTGGAGGCCAGCGCGCGGGCCACCGCGACGCGCTGCTGCTGGCCGCCGGAGAGCTCGCTCGGGCGGTGCTTGAGCCGCCCGGAGAGACCGACGGTCTCCACGACCCGGTCCAGCCACTGCTTGTCGGGCTTGCGGCCCGCGATGTCCATCGGCAGCGTGATGTTCTCCAGCGCGCTGAGTGTGGGCAGCAGGTTGAACGCCTGGAAGATGAAGCCGATCTTGTCCCGGCGGAGCTGGGTGAGCTTCTTGTCCTTCAGGCCGGTCAGCTCGGTCTCGCCGATCCGCGCCGAACCGCGGGAGATGGTGTCCAGGCCGGCCATGCAGTGCATCAGCGTGGACTTGCCGGAGCCGGAGGGGCCCATGATCGCGGTGAACTCGGCCTGCCGGAACTCGACGCTCACGCCGTCCAGGGCGACCACCTGGGTCTCGCCCTGTCCGTAGACCTTGGTGAGATCCGTGGCGCGGGCGGCCACCGCGGTGGCGCGGGTGGCGGTGGGGACGCCGGTGTGGGTGGTGGTCACGGGATGGTGCTCCTGTCGGGACGTAGGGGCCGTGTAAACGGTCGGATTCCATCGTCCGGGAGCGGATCGGGCCGGGCGTCAGCCCCTGCGCCGGTCTCTCGGGGGGACTGCGGTCGGACCCGTGAGCCCCTGGGTCCTCCTTGGGGATGAGGGCGACCCTGAGGCGCTGACGCGACGGCGGGGGCCCGGGGAGACTGGGGAGCAGGGGGCGGAGGACAGCGAGTTTCCGTCAATCCGGGGGCGACGGCACCGTTGACACGTGAGCGGGGCGGTTCGGCCCTGGGCATGTGCCGAAGGCGAGTACCACGTGCTGATGCACCCTCAGTTGCCAATAAAATAAGACAACCTCAGGGCCTCCCGCCGCTGTTCGAGTGGTGTCGCGGGCTAGGCTCGTGGTGCCGTCTTCGTGACGGCGTGGGGGGTTTCGGGCCCGGATGGTGGAATGCAGACACGGCGAGCTTAAACCTCGCTGGCCTTCGGGCCGTGCCGGTTCAAGTCCGGCTCCGGGCACGCCTCTCCCGAGCGTGCGAGCGCCGCTGCCGTCGTGGCGGCGACGCGGGGCGGCCGCGCGGCGCACCCGTAGGCGCCGGGTCCGTGCGACGGCGAGCGGATCTCAAGGGTAAAAACTCACCAAGTCGCCACACGGCCTGTGTGGTCGACAATCTCGGCGTTTGCTGCCGGTTTCAGATGTCCTTTTATTTCTTGTTTGCCTTTTCCTGACCGCCTGCTGAGGCTTTTCCGTCCACCCCTTTACGGAGGCGAGGCGGCGCCCGTCCCGGCGCCGCGGCCCCGGCTTGCTGAATACAAGCAACATCGGGGAGACTCCATTGGTAGCTACAAGCAACCATGAATACAAGGGGGAGGGGCGATGGATGACGCCGTCCGCGCCCGGGAGGAAGAGGAAGCCGGCGCCGCGGAGACCGCGGCGCGGCTGGAGCGGGCGGCCGCCGGGCTGGGCTCGGAGATCGTACGGTTCGGACGGCTGGTCACCGCGTGGCGCCGGAGCGCCAAGACGGACGCCGGCGCCGCCGACCGCGTCCTGCTGGCCAAGCTGGTCACCAACGGGGACCGGCGCGCCACCGACCTGGCGGCCGACGCCCTGCTCGACCTCTCGACCGTGAGCCGCCAGGTGCGCTCGCTGGTGGACCGGGGACTCGTCGAGCGCTACCCGGATCCGGAGGACCGCAGGGGAACACTCCTGCGCGCCACCGACGCCGGGCACGTGGCCTTCGGCGAGTACCGGCGACAGCGCGACAGCAAGCTGGCCGCGGTACTGGAGCCCTGGCCCGAGGAGGACCGGGAGCATCTGGTCCGGCTCATGGGCCGCCTCAATGACGATCTGGAGGAGGCGCGGCACGTCCGCCCCTCGTCCGAACCCGCGGAATGCCGGGACACCGCCGTGAAGGAGAAAGACGCAGCAGCGTGAGCACCACGACATCCCCCCACATATCCGGGGCGGCGCCGAAGGCCGGGACCGGGGCCCTCAGTCACCGGCAGATTCTGACCATCCTCAGCGGCCTGATGCTGGGCATGTTCCTGGCCGCCCTCGACCAGACCATCGTCAGCACGTCCATCCGGACCATCGCCGACGATCTGCACGGTCTCAGCCAGCAGGCCTGGGCGACCACCGCCTACCTGATCACCTCGACGATCGCCACGCCGCTGTACGGCAAGCTTTCCGACCTGCACGGGCGGAAGCCGTACTACCTCGCGGCGATCACCATCTTCGTCGTGGGCTCGGTGCTGTGCACCTTCTCCACCTCGATGACCGAACTGGCCGTCTTCCGGGCGATCCAGGGCCTCGGCGCCGGCGGCCTGATGTCGCTGGCCCTGGCGATCATCGGTGACATCGTCCCGCCGCGGGAACGCGCCCGGTACCAGGGCTACATGCTCGGTACGTTCGCCACGTCCAGCGTGGCCGGGCCGCTCATCGGCGGCGCGCTGGCCGGCCAGGCCACCCTGCTGGGCATCACCGGCTGGCGCTGGGTCTTCCTGGTCAACGTGCCGGTGGGCATCATCGCGCTCTTCGTGGTCGCCAAGGTGCTCAACATCCCGCACACCCGCCGCGACCGGCGGATCGACTGGTGGGGCGCGCTCACCATCGCCATCGGCGTGGTCCCACTGCTGCTCGTCGCCGAACAGGGCCGCGAGTGGGGCTGGGACTCGACGCGGTCCATCAGCTGCTACGTCATCGGCGTGGTGGGCATCATCGCCTGGATCTTCGTCGAGCGGCGGATCGGCGACGACGCGCTCATCCCGATGCGGCTGTTCCGCAACGGCACCTTCAGCAAGACCAGCCTGCTGTCCGTGTTCATCGGCATGGGCATGTTCGGCGGGATGATGATGATCCCGCAGTACCTCCAGATCGTGAAGGGCTCCAGCCCCACCAAGTCGGGCCTGGAGATGCTGCCGCTGATGGCGGGCATGATGATCGCCTCGATCGTCACCGGCCAGATCACCTCGAAGACCGGCAAGTACAAGATCTTCCCGGTCATCGGCACCCTGCTGATGGTGGCGGCCCTGCTGCTCTTCCACTTCCGGGTCCAGTGGGACACCCCGCTGTGGCAGACCATGGTCTACATGGTCGTCTTCGGCCTGGGCCTGGGCTCCTGCATGCAGACGCTGGTGCTCGCGGTGCAGAACGCCGTGCCGCCGGGCGACATGGGCGTGGCGACCGCCTCGTCCACGTTCTTCCGTCAGATGGGCGCCACCGCCGGTACCGCGATCTTCCTGTCCCTGCTGTTCAGCACGGTCGGCGACAAGATCTCCTCGGCCTTCAGGTCGGCGGTCTCCACCGACAGCTTCCAGGCGGCGCTGCACGACCCGGCGGTCCTGCGGGACCCGGCCAACAAGCCGGTGCTGGAGATGTTCAAGGGCTCGGGCGGCGGCGGTTCGCCGTCGGTCCTGAACGACTCCTCGTTCATCCAGCACCTCGACCCGCGGCTGGCCGAGCCGTTCAAGCGCGGCTTCACCGACTCGATGCACGGCGTGTTCCTGCTGGGCGCGATCATCATCGCGGTGGCGTTCGTGCTGGTGCTCTTCGTCAAGGAGGTGCCGCTGCGGCAGGTCTCCGGCCTCCAGGCGCGCGCCTCCGAAGAAGCGGGCGAGACGGCCGGCGCCGCTGCGGACGCCGGTACCGGAACGGCTGCCGCCGTTGCCGCGGTGGCCCCCGCCGCCGCTACGGAAACCGCGGCCGATGCCGCGCCGACGCCGGCCGCCGCGCTTGCGGCCAGTGCCGGCCCGGTCACGGGCCCCGGCATCGCCGGGCAGGTGCGCGACGGCCAGGGGGACCCGCTGGCCGGCGCCGCGGTGACGCTGATCGACATCGGCGGCCGCCAGCTCGGCCACGCCCGTACCGCGCAGGACGGCAGCTACGGCCTGTCCGCTCCGGGGGCCGGGACGTACGTCCTGATCGCGTCGGCCGGCACCCGCCAGCCGCAGGCGGCGACCGTGGTGGTCGGGGACGAGCCGGTCCAGTACGACCTGGCGCTGAAGGGCGCGGCCGGGCTGACCGGCCAGGTGCGCGACAGCCGGGGCGCGGCCCCGGTGCCGGGCGCGCTGGTCGTGGCAACGGACCTGCGGGGCGACGTGGTCGCCACGGCCGTGGCCGGCGAGGACGGCGGCTTCGTCTTCGCCGACCTGGTCCCGGGCAGCTACACGCTGGCCGTCAGCGCGGCGGGCCACCGCCCCGCGGCGCTCCAGGCCGAGGTCGGCTCCGGCGAGGCCAACTGGTACGAGGCGCGGCTCGCGCCCTGTGCCCGGGTCACCGGGACCGTGCGGTCGCCCAAGGGCGGGCCGCTCGCCGAGGCGCGGGTGACCCTGCTGGACCCGGCGGGCAACACCGTGGGCTCCGTCATCACCGGTGAGGACGGCGCGTACGCCTTCACCGACCTGGACGGCGGCCAGTACACGGTCATCGCCAGCGGATACGCGCCGGCCGTGGCGTCGCTGCGGCTGGAGGACGGCGGCCGTACCGGGTTCGACATCGATCTGGCCCACGACACGGTGGCCTGACGGACGGGCCGGGCACGCCTCCCGGAAGGGGGTGTGCCCGGCCCGTTCCGTTCACCGGAACCGCCCCGAAGCGGGCGCCGGGAAATGTGGGGATGCCGTGTCGACGTGCTCCGCGGTCATTTCGGTGAAGTGGACGGGCGGTAACATAGAGGTCAGTCGTTTTCTTTACTGAGTGGGCTGGAGTACCAGTGGCGCGAGCAATGCAGGACCGAGCGATCCGTACGCGAGGTGTCATCTTGCGTGCCGCCGCCCAGGTCTTCGACGAGTACGGTCTCGCCGGCTCCAGCATCAGCAAGATCATGACGGCGGCCGGCACGACCCAGGGCGCGATGTACTTCCACTTCAAGTCCAAGGAGAACCTCGCCCGCGCGGTCATCAACGAGCAGGCCGCCGACCTGGCGCTGCCGAAGCGGCCCGAGGGGCTGGCGCAGCTGATCGAGCTGACGTTCTTCCTGGCCCGCCAGATGCAGAGCAACGTCCTCTTCCGTGCGGGCGTGACGCTGGCCGTCGAGCAGGGCCAGGTCGGGCTGCGGGACTTCAGCCCGTACGACATGTGGGCGGACCTGTTCCGCGGGGAGCTGGAGGCGGCCCGCGGCAAGGGCGATCTGCGGGACGAGGTGGAGGTCGCCGACGTGGCGCAGCTGCTCGTCGCCGCGTATACGGGGTCGCAGGTGATGTCGAACCTGCTCACCGGCCCCGACCGGGCCGACCTGCCGGAGCGGATCGGCCGGATGTGGCGCTACATCCTCCCGGGCATCGCCCAGCCCGACAGCCTGCCGGAGCTGATGGAGGTCGCGCGGCGTTCGGGCGCCGCGGCGTGACGCGCACGGTACTGCTGAGCGGGGCCAGTGGTTTCATCGGCTCCGCGGTGCGCGCGGCGCTGCGCGAGCGCGGCGAGGACATCACCGTACGGGCGCTCTCCCGGACGGGCGGCCCCGGCGCGGTGCGCGCCGACCTGACCGCACCGGACTCCCTGCACGGCGCCGCCGAGGGGGCCGACGTCCTCGTGCACCTGGCCTCCCGGGTGTCGGGCGAGGAGGCGGCGTGCCGGGCGGTGAACATCGTCGGCACCGGGGCGCTGCTGCGGGAGGCGCGGCGGGCCGGGGTGCGGCGGATCGTCCACCTCTCGACGGCCGCGGTGTACGGGCTGGGACCGCACCGCGGGATCGCCGTGGACGGGATCGCGCCGGCCCCGGTGTCCGCCGCGAGCCGTACCCGGCTGGCCGGGGAGCGGGCGGCGCTGGACGCGGGCGCCGTGGTGCTGCGGCCGTACCTGATCACGGGCGCGGGGGACCGGTGGGTCGTGCCCGCGCTGGCCGAACTGGTCCGCCGGGTCCCGGCCCGGTGGGACGGCGGCGACGCCCGGCTGTCGCTGGTCGACGTGCGGGACCTCGCGGCGCTCATCGCCGGACTGGCCTGCGGTGACACGGAGGTGGCGAGCGGCGTGCACCACGCGGCCCACCCCGAGCCGGTGCGCATCGGTGCCGTACTGGACACCCTCGCCGGTCTCGGCGTGCTCCCCGCCGTGCCGCGCGAGAGCTGGGACTGGGAGCGCTGCGTGGACCAACTGCGCGCGCAGCCAGGTGCCATGAGTGAGCGTCAGCTGGAGCTGTTCGCGCGCGAGCACTGGTACCGCAGCGAGGAGATCTGGCGGCTGGCGGGCGTGCCGGCCGGCCCCGGCCCGCTGCACCGCCTCGCCGAGTCGGCCCCCTGGTACGGGGCACACCTGGCCGGAGCGGCGGCCGGCGCCGACGCCTGAGCCGCGCGGCGGGCCGTCCGCGGACGGCCGGTGCGGCGGTCCGCGGAGCCCGGTACGGGGGGCGCTCAGGCCGCCTGCTGCCAGGCGGCGGCGGCCGTCCGGACGTGGTGCGCGTGGGCGGCGGAGACCAGCGTCATGTGGCGGTGCCAGCCGGGGTAGGACCGGCCTTCGAAATCGTGCAGCCCGTGGTTCACGAGCGAGTCGGCCGCGGGGGCGAAGGGGACGGTCAGCAGGTCGGCGAGGGCGGCGAGCCGCGCGGCGGGCAGGTCGGTGAGCCAGATGTGGCGCGGCCCGCCCTCGGGCTGCCAGGTCGCGACGGGCTGGAGCGGGCGCGGGCTGCCCGGGACGTGCACCATCGCGGGCGCGAGGCGCAGATGTGCGGCGGCCGGGCCCAGCGGCGCGGTGGCGGCGCGGCCCAGCCGCTGGAGGAACTGGCGTGCCGGCAGCGCGCCGGTCGGCTGCGGCCCGCGCACGTGCCGGGTGGGCCGCAGCAGTCCGATGGTGACCGGCGTGGTGGCCGGGACGCGCAGCGCGAAGCCGTGGCCGCGTGCGGTGAGCGCCGCCAACAGGGGCTGTACGCCCGTGTGATGGGCGGCGGTCGCCAGGACCGGCACCTCGGGCGCCGCGGGGTGGTCGAGCAGGTCCAGCGTGAGGTCGTGCGGCGCGCGCGAGCGCTCGGACTCGGGTACGCAGACCCGGGTGCGCAGCCGTGCGTCCTCGCTCCAGCGGCCCGGCAGGTGCAGCCGCCAGTCGAGGGGCGTGGTGCCGTACTCGGTGGCCAGGAACAGCCCGAAGGCCCACTGGCAGCCCAGGGTCCGGCCGCTGGCGGGGTCGAAGCGCCGGTGCACGCCGACGGAGTGCTGCCCGCGCTTCGGGATCAGCACGGGTGCCGGAACCAGTGCGCGCGGCGGGAGCTGGCGTACGCACCAGTCGGCGAGGCGCCGGCGGACCGGCTCCCAGCGCCAGGTGCTGGCGTTGACGATCTGGTGCAGCGACTGCCACGCGGTGTCCGAAGTGCTCACCGTCCAGGCCATGTTGCGTACGGACTTCTTTCCCGGAGTGGAGCACAGGCCCCGGAGATAGGCGGTGGCCCACCGGCGCTGGTCGGCGCGCGGGAGGTCCTGGAACAGGTGCCGAGCCAGGTCGTCGGCCGGGTGGTGCGGCACCGGCCGTACCGGGCCGCTCCCGTGATGCTCGGTCATGGCGGCTCCCTTCGAACATGCGGGCAGAGTTGTCCGGGCCAAAAGAATAGCGAACAACCTCTATTTTTTTGAAGGGGGCCTGCGCAGGTCGCACGGGAGCGTTGCTCCACGGCCGGTGACCTGCCAAAGCCGTCACGGCGCGACGTCGCGGGGTGTTTCGTGGCATGTACAGCGGGTTAACGTCTCTTTCCACGGGGATTGCGGTGAGGACGTGCGGCCGAGGGGCCGTCGCTGTGTTCGCGGTGTCTCCGTCCGAAAGCCCCCGATCCCCTTCAGGCCCGGCCGCCCGGACGGCGGCTGCCGGGTGAGGTCTGTCGAATTGGTGGCATCAGATGAAGCAGGAACGCGCAGTGGTCACCCGTGGACGCCTGACGCGTGCGGCGGCCGGGGAGTTCGCCCGCCATGGTTACGCGGGTACGTCGCTGCAGGGCGTGTGCAAGGAGGCGGACGTCTCCATGGGTGCGCTGACCTTCCACTTCCGGGCCAAGAGTGAGCTGGCCGAGGCGGTCGCGGAGGAGGGTGCCGCCGAGACCGGGGCCGTGGTGGCCGAGGCGGGGGAGCGGGGCGGTGACCCGCTGGCCGCCATGTCCGGCCTGGCCTGCGACCTGGCCGATCTGCTGGCCCGCAGTGCCACGGTCCGCGCGACGGTGCGGCTGGAGGAGGAGCGGGTCGTGGCCGCCGGCGGGTGGCAGGCGGTGTGGGAGCCCGCGGTGCGCGCCATGCTGGAGTCCGCGCGGCGGCGCAGGGACCTGACCGCCGAGGTCGAGGTGGAGACCGTGGTGCAGCTCGCCGCGCACCTGCTGAACGGCGCCGCCGTCGCCCTGCACGCCCGGCCCGACTCCGGTGAGTCGGCGGCCCTCGCGCACATCTGGGCGGCGGTCATGCGGGGCATCCGCGCGTCGGCGGCGGTGGTGCGCTGACGCTGCGCCCCGCCGGTCGTGGCGTGCCGTGGCGGGGCTCCGGAGCGAACAGTTCGGCGTGATTTACCTGCTGTACGGGCGGAATGACTCGTTCCTGAAATGCGCGGGCGAAAGTCTTCGGACAGCAGGCTTGCTGGTCACTGCTGGTGCGGGTGGGGCTGAAGCGATCCGGCGGGCGGCCGGTGGTCGACAAAAAAAAGAATGCCCTCTATGTTATGGCGTGCCACGACCCAGCTGCCTTGTGCGTCCAGCACAACGAGGGAAAGGATGCTGACGTGCCCCGGTTCGCCACCGTCACACACGCCGCGACTCACTACGAAGCCATTCCGCAGCAGTTCGTCCACAAGCTCGACGCGGACGAAGTACTGCTCACGGGGTGGCGCAAAACCGGCCCCGACACCTACGAAGTGCTCGCCCGCCGGCCCCACGCGCACAGCTTCTACCTGAGCGGCAACGGGAGTTACGACCCCCTGCTGTTCGCCGAGACCGTCCGTCAGCTGCTCCCCCTGCTCTCCCACGCCGCCTACGGCGTGCCGCTGGGACACCAGCTGATCTGGGACGATTTCACCTACAGCATGGACGCCGCCGCCATGGAGGCCGCGGGGCCCGAGATACCGGTGCGGCTGGTCGTCCGCTGCACCGCCGTCACCCGCCGCAGCAGCCACGCGTCGGCCATCGTCCTGCACGCCGAGGCGTACCAGGGCAGCCGCCGGCTCGGCGAGGCCCGTACCCGCTTCACCGTGCACAGCGCCGCCGTCTACCGGCGGCTGCGCGGCTCCTACGCCGACGCGCACCGCGCCATGGCCGACGCCGTCCTTCCCGGCCTGCCGCTGCCGGCCCGGCGGGTGGGCCGTGTCTCGCCCTACGACGTGGTGCTCTCCCCGGACGCCGCGACCGGCCGGTGGCAGCTGTGCGTCGACACCGGCCACCCGGTCCTGTTCGATCACCCGGTCGACCACGTGCCCGGCATGCTGCTGCTGGAGGCCGCCCGCCAGGCGACGCAGGCCATGGCCGATCCGCTGCCGGTCGTCCCGGTGACGATGCACACCGAGTTCCACCGCTACGTCGAACTGGACGCCCCCTGCTGGGTCGAGGTCGAGGCGCTGCCCGCCGACCCGTCGGGCCGCTGCCGGGTGCGGGTGAACATGCGTCAGCACGGCACCGTCTGCTTCGCCGCCGACATCGCCGTGGAGCGGGCGCCGGGCTCCTTCCCGCTGCCCGTGCTCGCTCCGCGCGAGGCCGCTCCCGCCCTCGTCTGACCGGCCGGCCCGCGGCGCAGCCGCCGCCGTCCGCCCACCGCGACGTTCCGCGCCTTTCACCCGTGCACCCCCTTTTCCCTGTGCCTTTCCCGTGGCGAGGGGGTGCGCGGAGGCCCGCACCAGGACGCCGTCACCGCTGCCCGGACCGCGCCGCGCCCCTGCCGGGGCGGATGCCCGCGCGCTCCGCGGCCGTGGTGACGCCCTGGGCATTTTTCTCTCCTAAAAACATAGAGGTTGTTCGCATTGTTTCACTGGCGTTCAGCCCGTCGTGCACGAGGAGCAGCAATGACCGCACGTCCACACCGTGCGCCGGCGCAGACCACCCAGTGGTGCGCCGACCGGTCCGGCCCGTCCGTTCCGGAGGAGAACCGCTGATGGACCCGGCATCCACCCTGCTGGCGGACGTCTTCACCAGCGCCCTCAACGAAGGGCTCAGCCGCGCGACCGCCACGCGCGTCCGCCCGCTCGGCGCCGTACCCGACGATGCGGCCGCGCCGCGCCGGGAGCACCGGAGCGGCGGCCCGGCGGCGGACCCGGCCGACGCCGCACTGCACCGCTTCGCCGTCCTGCTGCGCTCCCGCCCCGGCCGGCTGCCGGGCGCGCCGCCCGAAGACGGCGCGCTCCGGGCCCTGTTGACGCTCGCCCGACAGGCACTCGACCGGGGCGCCGGCCGGCCCGCGCGGCAGCGGCCCGCGCTCTCCGCGGTCCCGGACGCAGGCGCCCCGGAACACCCCGCGGCCCCGGCCGTCGCCGACCTCCCGCCCGATCAACTGCTGGCTGCGGCGACGCTGTTGACCGAGTGCCTGCTCACGCAGGGGATGAGCCCCGAGGCGACGGCTCCGCTCCTGCGGGCCGTCCGGGAGACCTTCGCCGACGCGGCGGGCCCCCGCCCCCGGGCGGTCGACGCCTGGCAGGGCCGCCGGGAACTCGCCCGGGACGTCCACGACCGCCTCGTCACCCCGCTGGCCACGGCGCTGGACCACCTGCGCGCCCGGACCGGCACCGCGCCCGGATCCGAGCGGCTGTCGGCCGCGTACCGCCTGATCGCGCAGGCCGCCGAGAACGGCCGCGACCTCGTGGCCGGGCTGCACGCGCGTACCCCCGTACCCCGCCTGCGCGAAGCCCTGGAGGACTTCCTGCGCGGGCTGCCCGACGGCCCGGAGGTGCGCTGGCACCTGTCCGGGGACGAGACCACCCTGCCCGAACTCTTCCGGCGCGAACTCCTGCTCGTACTGCGGGAGGCGCTGCTCAACGCCCGTACCCACGCCGCGGCGAGGACCGTGACCGTCACCGTCCGTACGACCCGCAGGTGGGCGCATGCCCAAGTCTGTGACGACGGACGGGGGTTCGACGTCGCCCACACGCTCTCCGCGCGCCCCGCGCACGGACTGCGGGCCATGTCCGAGCGCATCGAATCGGTGGGCGGGCGGCTGGCGGTCACCAGCCGCGCCGGCGACGGCACCCGAGTCGACGTCCACCTGCCCCGCTACCAGGCCGGCTGACCGCCGAAAGAGAAGGGGAACCGACCATGCCACGCATCACCGCCGTCATCGCCAGCGAGAACGCCCTGCTGCGCGACGCCCTCACGGTCCTGCTCCACGCCCAGCCCGGCCTCCGCCTCCTCGGCCACGCCACCGGCGAGCACGAAGCCCTGCGCAAGGCCGTCGCCCTGCGCCCCCAAGTGATCCTCCTGGAGCCCTGGTCGGCACCGGGAAGCGCCGTACGCACCGTACGCTCGCTGCGCCGCCTGGTGCCCGACACCGTCGTACTGGCCCTGCCGGGCGGCGGCACCCGGGCCGACCACCACGCCCTGCGCGCCGCCGGTGTGCACGGCTACCTGCCGCGGGACGCGGGGCGGGAGGCGCTGCTCGACGTGCTCGGGGCGCTGTTCCCCGCCGCGGTGCCCGGCGCCGGGCGCGCCCCGCACGCCGCGCTGTCCCGGCGCGAGCGGGAGGTGCTCAGCGGCGCGGCGGCCGCCATGACCAATCAGCAGATAGCCCGCGGGCTGGGCATCACCACCGGCACCGTCAAGCGCCATCTGCACACCACCTTCCGCAAGCTCGACGCCGTGTCCCGGCTCGACGCGGTGGCCAAGGCGCTCGCCGCCGGACTGATCAGCGCGCCGGGCGCCGCCCGGCCGCCGGCGCCGGAGCGCCCGGCCGGTCCCGCGCCGCTGCCGGACCCGCCCGGCGGTGCCGGGCGCCAGTGGACGGTCCGGGCGGCATGACGGCTTCCGGTACCGCACTTGTCATTCCGCTGACATTCTCCGCGCTTTCTTGAGATCCCTGACCGACTTCTTGAAAAGGAAACCTTGTGCGGCGCCATTCCTGTGAAGAAAGGTGGGTGGCACGTCCGGTGCATTGATCTGGAACCGCTGACCCCGAAGGCGCGGAACACCGGGTATGACAATTCCCGTTGAGGAGGGAATCATCGTGCGCAAGGTGCTCATCGCCAACCGTGGCGAAATCGCTGTCCGCGTTGCCCGTGCATGCCGGGACGCCGGGATCGGAAGCGTAGCGGTCTACGCCGAGCCGGACCGGGATGCCCTGCACGTCCGTGCGGCGGATGAGGCATACGCCCTGGGCGGTGACACTCCTGCCACCAGCTACCTGGACATCGCCAAGGTCCTGGCCGCCGCCGCCGATTCCGGCGCGGACGCCATCCACCCCGGCTACGGCTTCCTCTCCGAGAACGCCGAATTCGCCCAGGCCGTGCTGGACGCCGGACTGATCTGGATCGGCCCGCCGCCGCACGCCATCCGCGACCTGGGCGACAAGGTCGCCGCCCGCCACATCGCCCAGCGCGCCGGCGCCCCCCTGGTCGCCGGCACCAAGGACCCCGTCTCCGGCTCGGACGAGGTCGTCGCCTTCGCCGAGGAGAACGGCCTGCCCATCGCCATCAAGGCCGCCTTCGGCGGCGGCGGCCGCGGCCTGAAGGTCGCCCGCACCCTGGAAGAGGTCCCCGAGCTGTACGACTCCGCGGTGCGCGAGGCGGTCGCCGCCTTCGGCCGCGGCGAGTGCTTCGTCGAGCGCTACCTGGACCGCCCGCGGCACGTGGAGACCCAGTGCCTGGCCGACAAGCACGGCAACGTCGTCGTCGTCTCCACCCGCGACTGCTCCCTGCAGCGCCGCCACCAAAAGCTGGTGGAGGAGGCCCCGGCCCCGTTCCTGACCGCCGAGCAGAACGCCGAGCTCTACCGCGCCTCCAAGGCGATCCTGAAGGAGGCCGGCTACGAGGGCGCCGGCACGTGCGAGTTCCTGGTCGGCCAGGACGGCACCATCTCCTTCCTGGAGGTCAACACCCGCCTGCAGGTCGAGCACCCGGTCACCGAGGAGGTCACCGGCCTGGACCTGGTCCGGGAGATGTTCCGCATCGCCGACGGCGAGGAACTGGGCTACGACGACCCGCCGGTGCGCGGCCACTCCTTCGAGTTCCGCATCAACGGCGAGGACCCGGGCCGCAACTTCCTGCCAGCGCCCGGCACCGTGACCAAGTTCGAGGCCCCCGCCGGCCCCGGCGTCCGCCTGGACGCCGGCGTGGAGTCCGGCTCCGTCATCGGCCCGGCCTGGGACTCCCTGCTCGCCAAGCTCATCGTCACCGGCGCCACCCGCCAGCAGGCCCTGCAGCGCGCCGCCCGCGCCCTGGCGGAGTTCACCGTCGAAGGCATGGCCACCGCCATCCCCTTCCACCGCACCGTGGTCAAGGACGAGGCGTTCACCTCGGACCCGTTCGCCGTGCACACCCGCTGGATCGAGACCGAGTTCGTCAACGACATCCAGCCCTTCGCCGTCCCGGCCGACGCCGAGGCCGACGGGGAGAGCAACCGCGAGTCGGTCGTGGTCGAGGTCGGCGGCAAGCGCCTGGAGGTCTCGCTGCCCTCCTCCCTCGGCATGCCGCTGGCGCGCGCCGCGGTCGCCGGCGGCGCCAAGCCCAAGCGCAAGGCCGCCAAGAAGTCCGGCTCCGCCGCCTCCGGCGACAGCCTGGCCTCCCCGATGCAGGGCACCATCGTCAAGATCGCGGTGGCGGACGGCCAGGAGGTCAAGGAAGGCGATCTGATCGTCGTCCTGGAGGCCATGAAGATGGAACAGCCGCTGAACGCCCACCGCTCCGGCACCGTCAAGGACCTCACCGCCGAGGTCGGCGCCTCCCTCACCGCGGGCGCCGTCATCTGCGAAATCAAGGACTGAAAAGCCGCACCGGTACCGGCGCGAAGACCTGACGCAAGTTGACATTCATCTGACACGGAATGCCTTGAGCGGTGCGGGCCGGGCGGCGAGAATAGAGATATCAGCCGCCAGGGAAAACCTCCGGCCGGTCGAGAAGAATTAACCCGGCATTTTCCCGGGAAATCCGGAGCGAATTTACGGGGCCGGCCCGGTCGGCCGCCCGGCGCACCGCAGCCCGCGCCGCTCCCGGACCATCGCCAAGCCGTTCCTGGACCACCGCCAGAAGAGAGGGCAGTAAATTGCTGTGCCATCCGACCCTCCCGGACGTACGTCACGCCGGGGCCGTGGCGGTGTTCGTCAGCCACTGGTACACCCCCGACCGCACCACGGCCCTGAAGGACCTGGACGAGGTCACCGCCCAGTGGGAGACCGCGGAGTGGCCGGACGACATCCTCTCCTTCAGCAGCTACCTCAGCGCCGCCGGCGACACCGTACTGACCTACGCCCAGTGCGCCTCCGCCACCGCCTACCGCCCCTTCACCCGCTCGCTGGCCGGGGCCGCCTGCGCGGAGCCGGTGGAGTACCGGCTGTACCGCAGCTTCGTGCCGGACGGTGCCGCCGCCGAGCCCCCCGGCTGCATGGTCGCGGCGTCCTTCGACACCGACGGCCCGCTGCGCCAGCGCCATGTGATCGAGGAGATCACCGGCACCGTCGGGCGCGAAGGCCCGTACGCCAAGGACGGGTTGCTCGGTACGCACTTCCACACCAGCGTCGACGGCACCCGGGTGCTGAACTACGCGGAGTGGACCTCGGACGAGGCGCACGAGACCTTCCTGCGGGACGCCTGCTCCGGCCGGGCCCGCGCGGCCTACGAGGCCATCCCCGGGGTGCGGCCCATCGGCTACACCCGCTACCACCTCCACCACAGCGCGGTGCGCCCGTGACCATCGACGCCACCCCGGCCAACCGCTGCCAGTTCTACCTCAACTCCCTCCACTCGCTCCTCTACTTCACCCCGGACCTGGACGAGAACCTGGCGGCCCACGGCGTCGACGACCCGATGGCCGGCTACTTCGCCGCCCGGACCGCGGCCCTGGGCCCGGCGGGCCCTGGCACCCTCACCGCCGTCACCAACGGCTTCGCCCACCGGCTGATCGCGGGCCACTTCCCGGCACTCTGGGACCGGGTGCCCCCGGCCGTCGTGCTCGCGGAGCGCCTGCGCGCCGCCGACACGACCCTGCGCCGCTGCCTGGGCGAGGAGTTCGCCGAGGCACCCGAGACCGCCGAGGCCGCCGAGCTGGCCCTGCGCGCCACCGAAGGGTGCGAACGGGCCGGCCGTCCGCTCTTCGCGGCCCACGCCGACCTGCCTGTGCCGGACCGGCCGCACCTGGCCCTCTGGCACGCCGCGACGCTGCTGCGGGAGTACCGCGGCGACGGGCACTTCGCCGTACTGAGCCACGCGGGACTGGCCGGCCTGGACGGGCTGGTCTCGCACTCCGCAGGGCCCGGGGGCATGCCCCGCGCCTTCGTGATGGCCAAGCGCGGCTGGACCGACGAGGACTGGACCGCCGCCGAGGAACGGCTGCGCGGCCGCGGCCTCATGGACACGGCCGGGGCGCTGACCGCCCGCGGTCTGGAGCTGCGGGCACAGGTCGAGCGGGACACCGACCGCCTGGACGCCGCTCCCTACGCACACCTGGGCGCCGAAGGCGTCGCCCGGCTCACCACCCTGTGCCGCCGCCTGGTGACCACCGCCGCCGGCACCGGAGTCTTCCCCGCCCCCCTGCTGCCGGTCTTCGCCGACGCGTGACCGCGGCCGCCGCACCACGGCACGGACCGTCGCGCCCCGACGGGACCACTCGCCCACCCAAGGAGAAAGAGGCAATGGACGCTGCAGTGATAGTTGTGGGGGCCGGCCCGGCCGGTCTCATGCTCGCGGGAGAGCTGCGGCTCGCCGGGGTCGACGTGATCGTCCTGGAGCGCCTGCCCGAGCGGACCGGTGAGTCCCGCGGCCTGGGCTTCACCGCGCGGACCATGGAGATCTTCGACCAGCGCGGGCTGCTGCCCCGCTTCGGAGACATCGAGACCAGCAACGTCGGCCACTTCGGCGGCCTGCCCGTCGACTTCGGCGTGCTGGAGGGCGCGCACCAGGCCGCCAAGACCATCCCCCAGTCGCAGACCGAAGAGGTGCTGGAGGCCTGGGTCGGCGAGCTGGGCACCGACCTGCGCCGCGGCCACGAACTCGTCTCCTTCACCGACAAGGGCGACGCGGTCGAGGTCACCGTCCGGACGCCCGGCGGGGACACGCAGACGCTGCGCACCGGCTACCTGGTCGGCTGTGACGGCGGCCGCAGCACCGTCCGCAAGGCGGCGGGGTTCGACTTCCCCGGCACCGCGTCGACGCTGGAGATGTTCCTCGCCGACGTCAAGGGCCTGGACCTGGACCCGCGCATGATCGGCGAGACCTTCGAGGGCGGCATGGTCATGGTGGGCCCGCTGCCCGGCGGCATCACCCGCCTGATCCTCTGCGAGCGCGGCACCCCGCCGCAGCGCCGCGGCAGCGCCCCCTCCTTCGAAGAGGTCGTGGCCGGCTGGAAGCGCGTGACCGGCCAGGACATCTCGCACGGCGAGCCGGTCTGGGTCAGCTCCTTCGGGGACGCCACCCGCCAGGTCACCCAGTACCGCCGCGGTCGCGTCGTCCTCGCCGGCGACGCCGCCCACATCCACCTGCCGGCCGGCGGCCAGGGCATGAACACCAGCATCCAGGACGCGGTCAACCTCGGCTGGAAGCTCGCCGCCGTCGCCCAGGGACGCGCCCCCGAGGCCCTGCTGGACACGTACCACGACGAGCGGCACGCGGTGGGCCGGCGCCTCCTGATGAACACCCGGGCCCAGGGCCTGCTGTTCCTCTCCGGCGCCGAGATCCAGCCGCTGCGCGACGTGCTGAACGAGCTGATCGGCTACGAGGACGTCAGCAAGCACCTCGCCGCGATGGTCAGCGGCCTGGAGATCCGGTACGAGGCCGGCGGCGGCACCCACCCGCTGCTCGGCCGCCGCATGCCCGACCTGGCACTGACCCGCCCCGACGGCCGCACCACGAGCAGCACCGCGCTGCTCCACCCCGGCCGCGGCGTCCTCCTCGACCTGGCCGACAACGCCGTCCTGCGGAACCGCGCGGCCGGCTGGGCGGACCGCGTCGACATCGTCACCGCCACCGGACAGCCGGCCCCGGGCAGCGCGCTGGCCGGCACCGCCGCCGTCCTCGTCCGCCCCGACGGCTACGTGGCCTGGGCGGCCCCCGGCAGCCACCACGACCTGCCCATGTCCCTGGAGCGGTGGTTCGGCCCCGCCCGCTGAAGCACCTCCGCACCGACCGCAGCGCCGGACTCCCACCGGCCGACAAGGAGAACCCACTCATGCACAGCACCCTCATCGTCGCGCGGATGAACCCGCAGTCCGCGGAGGACGTCGCCCGCCTCTTCGGCGAGTTCGACGGCACGGAGATGCCCCACCGCATGGGCACCCGCCGCCGCCAGCTGTTCTCGTACCGGGGCCTCTACTTCCACCTTCAGGACTTCGACGCCGACAACGGCGGCGAGCTCATCGAGGAAGCGAAGACCGACCCCCGCTTCGTGCAGATCAGCGACGACCTCAAGCCCTTCATTGAGGCGTACGACCCGGCCACCTGGCGCTCGCCCGCCGACGCGATGGCGACCCGCTTCTACAACTGGGAGGCCTCCGCGTGAGCGCCCGACGCGTCGCCATCACCGGCATCGGGGTCCTCGCCCCCGGCGGTGTCGGCACCAAGAACTTCTGGAGCCTGCTGAGCGAGGGCCGCACCGCGACCCGCGGCATCACCTTCTTCGACGCCTCCTCCTTCCGCTCCCGGGTGGCGGCGGAGATCGACTTCGACCCCGAGCTGCACGGCCTGTCCCCGCAGGAGATCCGCCGGATGGACCGGGCCGCCCAGTTCGCCGTCGTCGCGGCCCGCGAGGCCGTCGGCGACAGCGGCCTGGAATTCGCGGACCTCGACCCGTTCCGCACCGGCGTCACCGTCGGCAGCGCCGTCGGCGCCACCATGGGCCTGGACACCGAGTACCGCACCGTCAGCGACGGCGGCCGGCTGGACCTGGTCGACCACACCTACGGCGTGCCGCACCTGTACGACTTCCTCGTGCCCAGCTCGTTCGCTGCCGAGGTCGCCTGGGCGACCGGCGCGCAGGGCCCGGCCACCGTCGTCTCCACCGGCTGCACGTCCGGCATCGACTCGGTCGGCCACGCCGTCGAGCTGATCCGCGAGGGCAGCGCCGACGTCATGATCGCGGGCTCCTCCGACGCTCCCATCTCGCCCATCACGATGGCGTGCTTCGACGCGATCAAGGCGACCACGCCCCGCCAGGACAGCCCCGAGACGGCCTCCCGGCCCTTCGACAACACCCGCAACGGCTTCGTGCTGGGCGAGGGTTCGGCCTTCTTCGTCCTGGAGGAGCTGACCGCGGCGCAGGCGCGCGGCGCGCACATCTACGCCGAGATCGCCGGCTACGCCACCCGCTCCAACGCGTACCACATGACCGGCCTGCGCCCGGACGGCGCGGAGATGGCCGAGGCCATCCGCGTCGCCATGGCCGAGGCGCGGCTGAACGCCGAGGACGTCGACTACATCAACGCGCACGGCTCCGGCACGAAGCAGAACGACCGCCACGAGACCGCCGCGTTCAAGAAGAGCCTGGGCGACCACGCCTACGCCACGCCGGTCAGCTCCATCAAGTCCATGGTCGGCCACTCGCTCGGGGCCATCGGCTCCATCGAGATCGCCGCCAGCGCGCTGGCCATGGAGCACCACGTCGTGCCGCCCACGGCCAACCTGCACACCCCCGACCCCGAATGCGACCTGGACTACGTCCCGGTCACCGCGCGCGAGCAGCGCACCGACGCCGTGCTGACCGTGGGCAGCGGCTTCGGCGGCTTCCAGTCCGCGATGGTGCTCGCCCGGCCCGAGAGGAGCGAGGCATGACCACCTCCGTGGCAGTGACCGGCCTGGGAGTCGCCTCTCCCAACGGCCTCGGCACCCAGGACTTCTGGGCGGCCACCCGGATCGGCAAGAGCGGCATCGGCCGTGTCACCCGCTTCGACCCCTCGTCCTACCCGGCGACGCTGGCCGGCGAGGTGCCCGGCTTTGACGCCGCGGCCCACCTGCCCAGCCGGCTGATCCCGCAGACCGACCACATGACGCGGCTGGCGCTGGTCGCCGCCGACTGGGCGCTGGCCGACGCCGGCATCGACCCCGGCGCGCAGCCCGCCTTCGACATGGGCGTCATCACCGCCAGCTCCTCCGGCGGCTTCGAGTTCGGCCAGAACGAGCTGCAGAAGCTGTGGAGCCAAGGCAGCCAGTACGTCAGCGCGTACCAGTCCTTCGCCTGGTTCTACGCCGTCAACAGCGGACAGATCTCCATCCGCAACGGCATGAAGGGCCCCAGCGGCGTCCTCGTGAGCGACCAGGCCGGCGGCCTCGACGCGCTGGCCCAGGCCCGGCGGCAGATCCGCAAGGGCACCCCGCTGATCGTCTCGGGCGCCGTCGACGCCTCGATCTGCCCGTGGGGCTGGGCCGCCCAGCTGACCAGCGGCCGGCTGTCCACCAGCGACAACCCCGACCGCGCCTACGTGCCCTTCGACGCGGCGGCGCGCGGCCACGTGCCGGGCGAGGGCGGCGCCCTCCTCGTCGTGGAGGACACCGCGGCCGCCCGCGCCCGCGGCGCCCGGATCTACGGCGAACTCGTCGGCTACGCCGCGACGTTCGACCCCAAGCCGGGTACCGGCGGGGAGCCGGGCCTGCGCCGCGCGATCGAGCTGGCCCTGCGCGAGGCGGACTGCCGCCCGCAGGACGTGGACGTCGTCTTCGCCGACGCCGCCGGAACCGTGGAGCTGGACCGGATCGAGGCGGACGCGCTGCGCACCGTCTTCGGCGCCCGGGGCGTCCCGGTGACGGCACCGAAGACCATGACCGGCCGCCTGTACTCCGGCGCGGCGCCGCTGGACGTCGCCGCGGCCCTGCTGGCGATGGACGAGGGGCTCATCCCGCCCACCGTGCACACCGACCCCGACCCGGCCTACGACCTCGACCTGGTCGTCGGCCAGCCGCGCACCGCCGAGGTCCGCACCGCGCTGGTGCTGGCCCGCGGCCACGGCGGCTTCAACTCCGCCGTCGTGCTCCGCGCCGACGGCTGACCACCTGCCGTGTCCCGCAACGGCGCGGGACACACCCGAACTCCGAACCCGAAGGAACGCACATGTCTGCTGTCTTCACCCTGGACGACCTCAAGCGCATCCTCCTGGAGGGCGCCGGCGCCGACGAGGGCGTCGACCTCAACGGCGACATCCTCGACACCGAGTTCGAGGAGCTGGGCTACGAGTCGCTGGCCCTGCTGGAGACCGGCGGCCGCATCGAGCGCGAGTACGGCATCACGCTGGACGACTCCGCGCTGACCGACGCCACCACCCCGCGCGCGCTCGTCGAGGTGGTCAACGCCCACCTGGCCCTCGCCGCCGCCTGACCCCGTGCCGGGGCGGCCGCCCCCGCCGCGGCCGCCCCGGGCGGTTCCTCTCCCCCTTCCCGGCACCGGCCGGACCCGACCCAAGGAGCCTCTCCATGTCCCGCACCTCCGGGCGTCTCGCCCTCATCACCGGTGGCACCAGCGGCATCGGCCTGGCCGCAGCCCGCCTGCTGGGCGAGCAGGGCCACACCGTCTTCCTCGGCGCCCGCAACGCCGAGAACGTGTCCCGGACCGTCAAGCAGCTGCGCGAGGAAGGCATCGAGGCCGACGGCACCGAGCTGGACGTCCGCGACGACGCCAGCGTGCACGCCTTCGTGCAGGCCGCCGTCGACCGGCACGGCAGCGTCGACGTCCTGGTCAACAACGCCGGCCGCAGCGGCGGCGGCGTGACCGCCGACATCGCGACCGAGCTGTGGCACGACGTCATCGACACCAACCTCAACAGCGTCTTCCGCCTGACCCGTGAGGTGCTCACCACGGGCCGGATGCGCCACAAGAGCCGCGGCCGCATCATCAACATCGCCTCCACGGCCGGCAAGCAGGGCGTCGTCCTCGGCGCCCCGTACTCGGCCTCCAAGCACGGCGTCGTCGGCTTCACCAAGGCCCTGGGCAACGAGCTGGCCCCGACCGGCATCACTGTCAACGCCGTCTGCCCCGGCTACGTCGAGACCCCGATGGCCCAGCGGGTGCGCCAGGGCTACGCCGAGGCGTACAACGCCACCGAGGACGCCATCCTCGAGAAGTTCCAGTCCAAGATCCCGCTCGGCCGCTACTCCACCCCGGAGGAGGTCGCGGGCCTGGTCGGTTACCTCGCCTCCGACACCGCCGCCTCCATCACCTCGCAGGCGCTCAACGTCTGCGGCGGCCTCGGCAACTTCTGATCCCCCTTACCGACTTCCCCAAGGAGTTCACCATGACGGTCCGTGAGGTCGAGCACGAGATCACCGTGCAGGCCCCCGCCGCCGAGGTCTACCGCCTGCTCGCCGAGGTGGAGAACTGGCCCCGCATCTTCCCGCCGACCCTCTACGTCGACCACGTCGAGCAGGGCGGCAACGAGGAGCGCATCCGGATCTGGGCCACCGCCAACGGCACGGCCAAGAACTGGACGTCCCGCCGCACCCTCGACCCCGAGGCCCTGCGGATCACCTTCCGCCAGGAGGTCTCCGCGCCGCCGGTCGCCGCCATGGGCGGCACCTGGATCATCGAGCCGCTGGGCGAGGGCGAGTCCAGGATCCGGCTGCTGCACGACTACCGCGCGATCGACGACGACCCGTCCTCCCTGGAGTGGATCGACGAGGCCGTCGACCGCAACTCGCGGTCCGAGCTGGCCGCGCTGAAGGAGAACGTCGAACTCGCCCACGCGTCGGCGGAGCTGACCTTCTCCTTCGAGGACACGGTCCACATCGCGGGCTCCGCCAAGGACGCCTACGACTTCATCAACGAGGCCCAGCTCTGGGAGGAGCGGCTCCCGCACGTCGCGTCGGTGCGCCTGGAGGAGGACGTCCCGGGGCTGCAGAGCCTGGAGATGGACACCCGCGCCAAGGACGGCTCCACGCACACCACCAAGTCGTACCGGGTCTGCTTCCCGCCGCAGAAGATCGCGTACAAGCAGGTCACGCTCCCGGCGCTGATGACCCTGCACACCGGCCGGTGGACGTTCGAGGAGACCGACGAGGGCGTGGCCGCGACCTCGCAGCACACCGTCGTCCTGAACACCGCCAACATCACCAGGATCCTCGGCGCCGACGCCGGCGTCGCGGAGGCCAAGGAGTACGTGCGCACCGCGCTCAGCACCAACAGCCGGGCCACCCTGGGCCACGCCAAGGACTACGCCGAGGCGCGTCGCTGACATGGCCGCACTGGACACCCAGGTCATCGTCGTCGGCGCGGGACCCGTGGGGCTGATGCTCGCCGGAGAACTGCGGCTGGGCGGTGCCGAGGTCGTCGTGCTGGAACAGCGCACGGCCCCCACCACCGAGTCGCGGGCCTCCACCCTGCACGCCCGCACCATGGAGATCCTCGACTCCCGCGGGCTGCTGGAGGAGCTGGGCACCCCGCCCCGCGAACCGCGCGGCCACTTCGGCGGCATCCCGCTGGACCTGACGCTCGACAGCAGCCACCCCGGCCAGTGGAAGGTCCCGCAGCACCGCACCGAGGAACTGCTGGGGGAGTGGGTGCGGTCGCTCGGCACCGACGTACGCCGCGGCCACGAGGTGCGCGGTCTGTCGGTCCTCGACGACCGGGTCGAGGTCGAGGCGGTGACCGGGGACGGCCGGACCGTCACCGTCTCGGCGCTGTGCGTCGTCGGCTGCGACGGCGAGGACAGCACCGTGCGCCGCCTGGCCGGCTCCGACTTCCCCGGCCGGGACGCGGGGCGCGAGCTGCTGCGCGCGGACGTGGCGGGCCTGGACATCCCCGACCGGCGCTTCGAGCGGCTGGAGAAGGGGCTGGCCATCGCCGCCCGGCGGAACGACGGCGTCACCCGCGTCATGGTGCACGAGTTCGGCCGCCCGGCCGGCGGGCGCACCGGCGACCCGGACTTCGCCGAGGTCGCCACGGTGTGGCGGCGGGTGACGGGCGAGGACATCAGCGGCGGCACCCCGCTCTGGGTCAACGCCTTCGGCGACGCCGACCGGCAGGCCACGGCCTACCGCGACGGGCGCGTCCTGCTGGCCGGCGACGCCGCGCACCAGCAGATGCCCATCGGCGGCCAGGCACTGAACCTGGGTCTCCAGGACGCGGTCAACCTCGGCTGGAAACTGGCCATCCAGGTCCGCAGGCTCGGCAGCGAGGGCCTGCTGGACAGCTACCACGACGAACGGCACGCGGTCGGCGCCCGCGTACGGTCCAACATCCAGGCGCAGGCCATGCTGCTGCTGGGCGGCCCCGAGGTGGAGGCGCTGCGCTCCGTCGTCGCCGAACTGATCGCCAAGGAGCCGGTACGCGCCCACCTGGCGGGGATGATCTCCGGCCTGGACATCCGGTACGACGTCGGCCCCGGCAGCCACCCGCTGCTGGGCGCCCGGCTCCCGCACACCCCGCTGGTCCGCGCCGACGGCGGCGCCACCACCGCGGCGGCACTGCTGCGCACCGGCCGCGGCCTGCTGCTGGACCTGTCCGGCGAGGAGGACGCCGAAGCGCCGCTGCGGCAGGCGGCCGCCGGCCGTACCGACCGGCTCACCGTGCTGTCCGCCCGGCTCGCCGGCGGAACGGACGGCCACCCGCTGGCCGGGGCCGGCACCGTCCTGGTCCGGCCCGACGGCCACGTCGCCTGGACCGGGCGGACGGCCGACGGCCTGGACACCGCACTGCACCGCTGGTTCGGCCTGACCCGGCCGGCCGACGCACCACTGACGAACACGGCCGCGCCGGCGGTCGCACAGGGAGGGAACACCATGGGCAGGCTCAACGGAAAGACGGCACTGGTCACCGGCTCCAGCCGCGGCATGGGGCGGGCCACCGCCCGGCGGCTGGCGCACGAGGGCGCGCTGGTCGCCGTGCACTACACGAGCAACGAGGAGGCGGCCGCCGAGACCGTCGCCCTCATCGAGAAGGACGGCGGCCGGGCGTTCACGGTCCGCGCCGAGCTGGGCGTGCCCGGCGATGTGCACGAGCTGTTCCTCGGCCTGGAGGCGGGCCTGAAGGAGCGCACCGGCACGACCGATCTGGACATCCTCGTCAACAACGCCGGTGAGATGGGCGGCGTCTCCGTGGACGACACGACGCCCGAGAAGTTCGACCGGCTGGTGGCCGTCAACGCCAAGGCGCCGTTCTTCCTCATCCGGCGCGCGCTGAAGAACATGCCGGACGGCGGCCGGATCATCAACATCTCCTCCGGGCTGACCCACTTCGCCAACCCCGAGGAGATCGCCTACGCGATGACCAAGGGCGCGGTCGAGCAGCTCGCGCTGCACTTCGCCAAGCTCCTGGGGCCGCGCAACATCACGGTCAACAGCGTCGCGCCGGGCATCACCCGCAACGGCAACCCGGTGTTCGACATCCCCGAGGCCGTGGAGCAGATGGCACAGCTCTCCGCGTTCAACCGGGTCGGCGAGCCCGAGGACGTCGCCGACGTCGTCACCTTCCTCGCCACCGACGACGCCCGCTGGGTCACCGGCGCCTTCCTCGACGCCAGCGGCGGCACCCTGCTGGGTTGAACCGGACGGGCCGGCGCGGCCGCACGCGCCGGCAGCGGGGTCCGGACACCCGGACGTCCGGACCCCGCGCCCCCAGGACCAGCCCCCTCTCGCCTCGGGAAGACCACCATGACGCCAACGACTCCTTCCGTGCCCCGCTCCGAGCCGGCCGCCGCCGGTTCCCGGCGGTGGGGCCTGCTGACCGTCCTCGCCGGCAACATGCTCATCGACGCCCTGGAGGTGTCCGTACTGGTCGTGGCGGCGCCCGCCATCGGCGCCGACCTGCACCTGCCGCCCGCCGGAACGCAGTGGACCATGAGCGGCTTCGCCCTGGGCTTCGCCGGTCTGCTGCTGCTCGGGCCGCGGCTGGCCGCCCGCTGGGGCCGGCGGCGCCTGTACCTGGGCGCGCTGGCCGTCTTCGCCGTCGCGTCCCTCGTGGCGGGCGTCGCCACCGACCCGGTACTGCTGGTGGCCACCCGCTTCGTCAAGGGCGGCTGCGCCGCGCTGACGGCACCGATGGGGCTCGCCATCATCATGTCCGTCTTCCCCGCGGGGCCCGTGCGGCGGCGCGCGATCTCCGTCTACACGCTCTTCGGCGCCAGCGGCTTCACCGCGGGCCTGGTCCTCTCCGGCGTGCTGACCGGCTGGGACTGGCGCCTCACGCTGGCCTTCCCCGCCCCGGTGGTGGCCGTGCTGTTCCTGGCCGGGCTGCGGCTCATCCCCGCGCAGGCGCCCGTGCCACCGGAGGAGCGGCAGCCGCTGCCCCTGGGGCGCGTCCTGCTGCTGACCGGCGGTACGGCGGCCCTGGCCGGCGCGTTCGCCTGGGCGCCCGGCGGCGGCTGGACCGGCCCGCGCACGACGGGACTGCTCCTGACGGCCGCGGTCCTGCTGGCCCTGCTGGTGGTGAGCGAACGCCGGTCGGCAGCCCCGCTGCTGCCCCGGTCCGTCCGCGGCGGCACGGCGCTGGGCCGGTCGGCCCTGGGCGCCGCCTGCCTCAACGGGTCCTACCTCGGCATGCTGTTCATCGCCACGCTCCAGCTCCAGGACGAGCTCGGCTCCGGCCCGCTGGGGGCCGCGCTGGCCTTCCTGCCCGCGAGCGTGCCGCTGGCCCTGACGGCACTGCACTCCGGGGCGATGGTCGAGCGCTTCGGGGCCCGGCCGCTGATCGCCCTCGGCTCGCTGTCCGCGTTCGCCGGACACCTCCTGCTGCTGCGCGAGGACACCTCGTACGTCACCGGGCTGCTGCCCAGCCTGCTGCTGGTGGGCGCCGGCTTCGTGCTGGCCTTCACCGCGCTGAACACCCAGGCCGTCTCGGAGGCGGCCGACGCCGACAAGGCGGTCGCGGGAGCGGCGTACCAGACGGCCGTCCAGGCCGGTGCCGTCCTCATGCCCGCGCTGGCCGCCGCCCTGCTGACGACCGGCACGGGGACACCGGACCAGCGGCCCGCGCATCTGCTCGTCGCCGCCGTCGGCCTGCTCGGCGTGGTCACGGCACTGGCGGGCCTCCGCCGCCGCACCACCGGGCCCGATGCCGGCGCGGCACCGGCGCCCGCGCGCACCGCTGTTCCCGCCCCCGTCCACGCCTCACAGAAGGAAGTCAGATGACCGTCCAAGACACCCCGGCTGCCTGGGACGTCGGTACGTGGGACAGCGAGACCTGGGACGTCGACGCGTGGGACGTCGACGGCTGGGAGTTCGACGACGAGGCAGACGACGACCTCCTCGGACCGGAGGTCGCGGTCCCCGGCCGGTCCGTGATGGTGACGCTGCCCTTGGCGGAGCGCACCCGGATCATCGACGCCTACGTACGCCGGGAGCTCGCCCGCGTCCTGGGCGTGGCGCCCCGCGACATCGGCGTCGCCGGGCGCACGATGAACAGCCTCGGCATCGGATCCGTCGCCGGGCTCCAGCTCCAGAACCGCATCGAACGCGCCCTGGAGGTGGAGGTGAACCTCCAGATGCTGCTCCTGGCCAACAGCGCCCAGGAGCTCATCGACTGCCTCGCCGGACAGCTCGGACCCCTCGGCCACGGCCACCGCACCGGGCAGTCCGCATGAACGGTTTCCTCGACGTCTGGCTGCTCCGCCTGCCCCGCCCCGAACAGCTCGGACCACTGCTCGACGGCTCCGAACTGGACGAGCGCGAGCAGGCGCGCGGCCGCTCCTTCACCCGGCCCCACGACGGGGTGCTGTACGTCTCCGCGCACATCGCCCTGCGCCGGGTCCTCGGCCACTACCTCGGACTCGCCCCGGACCGGGTGCCGTTCGTCCGCGAACCGTGTCCGGGCTGCGGCGGCCCGCACGGGCGGCCCGCCGTCGCCCACCCCGACCCGCCGCTGCACTTCTCGCTCTCGCACAGCAGCGGCATGGTGCTCGTCGCCGTCGCCTCCGAGACCGTCGGCGCCGACGTGGAGCGCCGGCCCCGTCCCGGCACCGTCGAGGTGTGCACCCGCTCGCTCCACCCGGCGGAACGCGCCGAGATCGAGGACGTACCACCGCCCGGCCACTGCGCCGCCTTCGGCCGCGTCTGGACGCGCAAGGAGGCGTACCTGAAGGCGCTGGGCACCGGGCTCAGCCGTTCGCCGGCCGCCGACTACCTCGGCGCGGACGCCGCCCGGCGGCCGCCGGGCTGGTCCGTCCTGGACATCGACTGCGGCCCGCACCACGACGGGGCCGTCGCCTACCGGGGCGCGGCCGAAGCGCCCCGGGCCGTGCACCGGCTGCCGGCCGCCGTCCTGCTGCCCGGCGGCGCGTCCGTGCCGGCCGGCACCGGCGCCCCGGCCCCGCTGCCCGCCGGCTGACCGGCGCGGCGGCGACCGGCCGTACCCCACCGACCCGCAAGAGGAGATCTCCGTGACCGTCACCGATGTCACCCCGACCGTGCTGCCGCCCGAGGCCCATCTGGCGGAGCTGGAAACACTCAAGGAGATGGCCCGGCAGGGACCTGATCCGAAGGCCACCGAGCGCCAGCACGCCCGCGGCAAGCTCACCGCGCACGAACGCATCGAACTGCTCCTGGACGAGGGCTCGTTCACCGAGGTGGAGCCGCTGCGCCGGCACCGGGCGACCGGGTTCGGCCTGGAGGGCAAGCGGCCCTACACCGACGGTGTGATCACCGGCTGGGGTACCGTGCACGGCCGTACCGTCTTCGTGTACGCGCACGACTTCCGGATCTTCGGCGGCGCGCTGGGCGAGGCGCACGCGCAGAAGATCCACAAGATCATGGACATGGCCCTTCAGGCGGGCGCCCCGCTGGTGTCGCTGAACGACGGCGCGGGCGCCCGGATCCAGGAGGGCGTCTCCGCGCTCGCCGGCTACGGCGGCATCTTCCAGCGCAACACCAAGGCGTCGGGCGTCATCCCGCAGATCAGCGTGATGCTCGGCCCGTGCGCCGGCGGTGCCGCCTACAGCCCGGCGCTGACCGACTTCGTCTTCATGGTCCGCGACACCTCGCAGATGTTCATCACAGGGCCGGACGTGGTCCGCGCGGTGACCGGTGAGGAGATCACCCAGAACGGGCTGGGCGGCGCCGACGTGCACGCCGAGACCTCCGGCGTGGCCCACTTCGCGTACGACGACGAGCGGACCTGCCTCGAAGAGGTGCGCTATCTGCTCTCGCTGCTGCCGTCCAACAACCGCGAACTGCCGCCCTCCGCACCGGCCACCGACCCCGTCGACCGGTCGTGCGAGGAGCTGCTGGACGTGGTGCCGGCCGAGCCGGGCCGCACGTACGACATCCGCCGGGTGATCGAGGAGATCGCCGACGACGGCGAGTTCTTCGAGGTGCAGCCGGGCTGGGCGGGCAACGTGGTGTGCGCCCTGACCCGCTTCGACGGCGAGGTGGCCGGCATCGTCGCCAACCAGCCCGCCCACTTCGCCGGCGTCCTGGACATCGAGGCCAGTGAGAAGGCCGCGCGCTTCGTGCAGTTCTGCGACGCCTTCAACATCCCCCTCGTCACGCTCGTGGACGTACCCGGCTTCCTGCCCGGCGTCGACCAGGAGCACAACGGCATCATCCGGCGCGGCGCCAAGCTGCTGTACGCCTACTGCAACGCCACCGTCCCGCGGATCTCCCTGGTGCTGCGCAAGGCGTACGGCGGCGCGTACATCGTCATGGACTCCCGCTCGATCGGCACCGACCTCGCGCTGGCCTGGCCCAGCAACGAGATCGCCGTCATGGGCGCGGAGGGCGCGGCCAACGTCATCTTCCGCCGGGAGATCGCCGCCGCCGACGACCCGGAGGCCACCCGCGCCCAGAAGATCCGCGAGTACCGCGAGGAGCTGATGCACCCCTACTACGCCGCCGAGCGCGGCCTGGTGGACGACGTCATCGACCCGCGCAGCACGCGACAGGTCATCGTCCGTTCGCTGGCGATGCTCCGCAGCAAGCACGCCGGCCTGCCCGCCCGCAAGCACGGCAACCCGCCCCAGTGAGGAGAACGCAGTGGACGCAGCACGCGACGTGATCCGCGTGGAGAAGGGCTCGCCCACCCCCGAGGAGCTGGCGGCCGTCACCGCCGTCCTGCTCAGGGTCATGGCCGCCGCTCCCGAAGACCCCGCGCCGGTCCGGCCCGTCACCGCGGGCTGGCGCCGCCTGGAGCGCGTGGAGCGCGGCTCCGGGCCGCGCAGCTGGCAGGCGCTGGCCGCCTGACGCCGTGCCGTACGAGGAGGAAACACCGTGACCGTGACACAGGAAGCCCCCGGCCCCGTCGAGGACACCGGTCCGCGACGGACGGGGTGGCCGCTGCCGCCCCTGGAGGCCGAGGACGACTTCGACGCCGAACCGCACATCATCCGCGGTACGGACTGACCGGCCGCATCCCGGGCGGGCGCCGTTTCCCGGCGCCCGCCCGCGCACGTCCGCCTCCGCACCGCCCCCGGCCCGCCCTCCGCGTTCCGTGCCACCGCCGGGCACCCACCCGACTTGGAGTCCCGCCATGCCCCAGCTCTCGCCGCCCGCGGCACCGCCCGCCACCCCGCCGGACGATCCGGTCCGGCCCGTCGAGGTCGCGGCGGGCCCGTTCCGCCTGTCCGGGCTGCTCGCCCTGCCGTCCGGCGGCCCGCCGCGTGCCGTGCTCGTCGCGCTGCACGGCGGCGGCATGCGGGCCGGCTACTTCCACGGCCGGGCCGACCCGGCCACCTCGATGCTCTCCCTCGCCGCCTCCTGCGGCTACGCGGCACTCGCCCTGGACCGGCCCGGCTACGGCGCTTCGGCGGCCGCGCTGCCCGACGGCCTGCCCCTCGCCGAGCAGGCCGGGTACGTCCGGGCGGCGCTGGAGAGCCACGCGCGCGAGCACCCGGTGGGCGCCGGCTTCTTCCTGCTGGGGCACTCGATGGGCGGCAAGCTCGCCCTCATGACCGCGGCCCGGGACGGCGGCGACGGCGGGCCAAAGCTGCTCGGCGTCGACGTGTCCGGCATCAGCGACCGCTGGGCCGTCGGCACCGACCGGCTCGCCGACCCCGTCGGCCGCCGCGGCCACCGGCTGCACTGGGGCCCGCTGGCCCTCTACCCGCCGGGCACGTTCCGCATGGCCGAGCCCCTGGTGGGCCCGATACCCCGCAACGAACTGCGGGACGTGCCCTGCTGGCCGCGTACCTATCCGTCGGTCGCCCGCGACGTCCGGGTGCCGGTGCGCTTCACCTTCGCCGAGCACGAGAAGTGGTGGCGCTCCGACCGGTGGACCGTGGACGCGATGACCGCCCGGCTGGCCTCGCCCCTCGTCCGCGTCGAGCGGCTGGCCGACGCGGGCCACAACATCAGCCTGGGCCGGACGGCACGCGGCTACCACCTGGGCGTCCTGGCGTTCCTGGAGGAGTGCGTGGCGCGTGCCGGGGCGGGCGCCCGATGACCGGCGGCGGCGTGCTCCGCGGCATGACCGCGTCGCTGCGGGTGCGCAACTTCCGGCTGTTCACGCTGGGGCAGCTGGCCTCGGTGACCGGTACGTGGATGATGTTCACCGCGCAGGACTGGCTCGTGCTGCGGCTCACCGGGGACTCGGCCGCCGCGCTCAGTGCCGTCACCGCCGCCCAGTTCGCCCCCGTCCTGCTGCTGACGCTGCTGGGCGGACGGCTGGCGGACCGCTACGACAAGCGCCGCCTGCTGCTGGCCGCCAACCTCGCCGCCGCCCTCCTGGCCGGCCTGCTGGCGGCCGCGGCGCTCACCGGCGGCCTGCGGCTGTGGCACATCATCGGCTGCGCTGCGGCCCTGGGCGTGGTCAACGCGGTGGAGATCCCGGCCCGGATGTCCTTCGTCAGCGAGATGGTCGGCGGTGAACTGCTGCCGAACGCCTCGGCGTTGAGCGCCGCGTACTTCAACACCGCGCGGGTGCTGGGGCCGGCCGCCGCCGGCGGGCTCATCAGCGTCTGGGGCTCCCCGGCCGTGCTGGTGCTGAACACGGCCAGCTACCTGGGTACGGTGGCCGCGCTGGCGCTGATGCGCCCGCACGAGCTGCACCGGGGCACCGCCCGCGCGGCCCGCGGCGGTGTCGTGGCGGGGCTGCGGTACGTCGCCGCGCGGCGCGACCTGCTGCTGCCGCTCGCCCTGGTCGCCCTGCTGGCCCTGGCCGGCTTCAACTTCCAGGTCACGCTGCCGCTGCTGGCCAGGACGGTCTTCGACACGGGAGCCGGCACCTTCGGACTGCTGACCGCGGCGATGGCGGCCGGCTCCCTGCTCGCGGCGCTGGTGACCACCGTGCGGCGGGGCCGGCCGGGGCAGCGGCTCGTGCTGGCCGCGGCGGTGGCCTTCGGCGTCACGGAGATCTGCTCCGGGCTCGCGCCCACATTCCCCGTCGCGCTGCTGTCGCTGGCCCTGACCGGCTTCGCGATGATGGTCTTCTCGCAGGCGGCCAACCACCGCGTGCAGCTGGGGACCGAGGCCGCCTACCGCGGGCGCGTCATGGCGCTCTACACCGTCATCTATCAGGGCACCACCCCGATCGGCGCCCTGCTCACGGGCTGGCTGGCCGGCGCCGCCGGCGCCCGCAGCGGCCTGTGGGTGGCCGGCGCGGTCTGCCTGGCCGGGGCGCTGGCCGCCTGCGCCGTCGCCGCCCCGCGCGGCCGGCGGACCGGTACCCGGCCCGTCCCGTCCGGCGCGGCCCGCCCGGCGGAGGACGAGCCGGCGTCCGCTTCGCACGGATAGCCGGCGGCTTCCCGGCCGGGCCCGCCCCGTGGCCGGGAAGCCGTACCGCGTGGCCGTCGCCGCACCGTGACCGTCACGGGTGTACGGGCGGCGGTCGTGCACGGCCGGACGACGGCCGTGGCGCGCGGGCGGGGACAGCGGCGCAGGACGAGGCCGGTACCGGTGGGGCTCATGCGGGGGACCTCACTTCGCCGGAGAGGACGTTCCGGGGCTGGCCGAGCCGGAAACCGACGCCGCGCACGGTGACGATCCAGTCGCCGGAGCCGAGCTTGCGGCGCAATCCGTTGACGTGGGTGTCCAGCGTCCGGCTGCGCGGGGTGTCGGTGTCCTGCCACACCTGCTGGAGGATCTGCCGCCGGGTGACCACGGCGCCGGGCCGGGAGGCCAGCAGGAGCAGCAGGTCGAACTCCTTGCGGGTGAGCGGGACGGGCCGTCCGTGCAGCTGCACGGTGCGGGTGGTCTGCTCGACGACGAGCGGCCCCAGCTGCAGGACCGCGCCGGCCGTGGCCGCGGGGCGGGCCCGGCGCATCACCGCGCCCATACGGGCCAGCAGTTCACGGAATCCGTAGGGCTTGACCAGGTAGTCGTCGGCACCGGCCTGGAGCCCGAGCACCCGGTCGACCTCGCTGTCGCGGGCGGTGACCGCGAGCAGCGGGGTGTCGCACACGGCGGCGATGGACCGGCAGATCTCCAGCCCGTCCACGTCGGGCAGTTCGAGGTCGATCAGGATCACGTCGGCGTGGTGGTGCTCCCGCAGCGCGGCGGCGCCGGTCGCGGCGGTCCTGACCTGGTGGCCGTGGCGCTCCAGGCTCCGGGTGAGGGTCTGGGCGGTGCGGGCGTCGTTCTCGACGACGAGCACCCGCCACGGCCCGGCCGGCTGTGCGGTGAGTGGCGGCGGGCCGGGGCGTACCGGTGACGGCAGCTCCGGGTGGGGGAGTGCTCTGACCGTCTGTGACACGGGCTCCTCCTGAGTTCGCGGGCGGACGCGGGCTGCGAGGAGGGTGCGGACGCGGCCGCGGCGCTGCGGTTCCGCCCGTGCGTACGACGGAGTACGGGCATGACCCCCGTCGATGCGCCCCCCGGGCGCTGCCCAGAGCACAGTGGCACGCCGACGTCCGCGCGGGACGGTCGATAGCACCTAGGTTGAGCCCGCCCCGCGGTTCAGGAGGCGGGGCCGTGCAGGGCGAGGAAGGCCGCGACGCCGGACTCGACCAGGGCCGTCGTCTCGTCCGCCGCCAGCGGCAGCGCCCCGTGGAAGGAGCGCTCGTACACCTCCGAGGTGACCAGCTGGGTGAACTGCAGGGCCAGCGTCTCCGGGGCGACGCGGTCGCGCAGCACGCCGGCCTTCACCAGCCCGCCGAGCCGTTCGGCCAGCCGGGCGCGCACCCGGTGCGGGCCCGTGCCGCGCCAGCTCTCCAGGACGTGGGGCGGCAGGTACGGCGCCTCGGCGAAGATCACGCGGACCAGGGCGAAGTGGCTCTCGAAGTCGGTCTGCGGGACGGCCAGCGCGTGGCCCAGGGCGGTCAGCGCGGCGGCGAGGTCCGTCCCCGGGTCGCCCAGGTGGCGGTCGATCAGCTCTTCCTGGTGTTCGGCGACGGCCTGCGAGCTCTGCTGCACGACGGCGCGGAAGAGGTGCTCCTTGTCCTGGTGGTGGTTGTAGATCGTGCGCTTGGAGACGCCCGCCTCGGCGGCGATGGCGTCGACGCTGGCCCGGCTGTAGCCCTCCCTCCCGAAGACGGTACGGGCCGCGCAGTCGATGGCGGCGCGCTTTCCGGGGCGGCCGGTGGGGGCGTTTTCGGGGGTCGTACGGGGGGCGGCGGCAGGCGTCATGGCAGGCCGGACTCCTCAAATTGCACTGGGCGGTTTACAAGGTGAACTGCACGGTGTAGTTTACTTCGTGTCGGAGCCGCCGGGGAAGCCCGCGGATCTCCGCTCCTCGTCCCACCTCCTCTCGCTCCGCCGGCACTCCCCGGCCGGCCCGGGACCTTCCCGAAAGGACACCACAATGTTCGGCAAGCTCACGGTCACCAAGCTCTTCTGCGACGACCTGGACGCCATGGTCGCCTTCTACCGCGACCGGCTGGGCCTGAAGGTCCTGCAGGAGTACCCGGGCACCACCGTCGTCTTCGACACCGGGCACGGCGGCGAGCTGATCGTCACCAACACCAAGGGCGACCAGCCGATCAGCATCGCGTTCACCGAGGTCGACATCCCCGCCGCCCACGAGGCCCTGTCCGACCTGGGCGTCACCGACATCGCCCCGCACAAGACCGGTGAGCGCTTCGAGATCACCGACCCGCAGGGCAACAACCTCATCTTCGTCAACGCCTGAGCGCCCGCCGCCCGCGGCAGCGGGCGGCAGCCGGATCCCCACACCTCGCCCCGGGAGACCGTCGTGTCCAGCACTTCCGCCCCCTCTCGCACCGAAGCCCCCGCCACCCTCCACAACCGGCTCCCGCGCCTCGCGCTCTACCTCGTCGGCTGTGTCGTCTTCGCCGCCGGAGCCACGCTCTTCATCCACGCCGGGATGGGGGTGGACCCGCTCGACGTCCTCTCCCTCGGGCTGCTGGAGCACCTGCCGGGAACGATCGGGCTGGCGCAGGCCGCCATCGCCGCCGTCTGCATCCTGGTGTGGTCCGTGTGGAACCGCCGCCGTCCGGTCGTGATGCCCTTCGTGACCTTCCTGCTCTGCGGCTCGCTGATCGACCTGATGCGCCTGGCCGACCTGGGCTGGCTCGCCCCGGTGCCCGCGCTGGTCGTCGCGGTCCTGCTGTGCGCCTACGGCTCCGCGCTGATCATCATGAGCGGTACCGGCATCCGCGCCATGGACCTGCTCGTCATCAGCTTCAACCAGCGTCTGCGCGTGCCGTTCTGGCTCGCCAAGGTCGGCATCGAGGGGGTCCTGCTCACCCTCGGCTGGCTGCTCGGCGGCCCGGTCGGCATCGGCACCCTCGCCTTCCTCGTCTGCGTCGACGGCCTCATCCAGCCCCTCATGGCCTTCAACGGGCGCGTCCTGCGCCTGACCAACCACGGCCTGCCCACCCGCGCCACCGTGCGCCCCCTCGCGATCGGAGTGGCCCGATGACCGCCGCCACCAGCTCGCCCCGCACGGGCGTGTTCCCCCTCCTGCTCTTCGCCTCCACCCTGACCGTCATGGCCGGCTCGGTGCTCTCCCCGGTCATCGAGGTCCTCCGCGGCGACCTGGGCGTGAGCGGCACCGCCGCCGGGCTCGTCGTCACCGTCCACAGCCTCGGGATAGCCCTGGTCAGCCCGTTCGCCGGGCGTCTCCTGGACCGCTTCGGCACCCGCCTGCCGCTCGCGGTCGGCCTCCTGGTCTACGGCGTGGCCGGCGGTGCCGGAGCGCTCCTCGACAGCTACCCGGCGCTGATCGTCAGCCGCCTGATCTTCGGCGCGGGCGCCTCCTTCGTCTTCGCCGGCACCACCGTCGCCCTGCTCTCGCTCTACCAGGGCCGCGCCAAGGACCGCGCCATGGGCTGGCGTTCCACCGCCACCAGCCTCGGCGGGGTCGTGTGGCCGCTGGCCGCCGGCGCCGTGGGCGGCGTTTCCTGGCACCTGCCCTTCGCGATCTACCTCATCGCCGTCCCGCTCGGCCTCGCCACCGTCGCGGTCCTCCCCAAGCACACCGCCCCCGCCGGCGGCCGGGCGGGCCGGCCCATGGGCGCCCTGGCCCTGCTGCGCCGCCACCGCATCCTCCTCGCCTGGTACGGCCTGCAGTTCCTCTCCTCCCTGCTGCTGTACGCGCTGATGGTCTTCCTGCCCCAGCAGCTGGCCGAGGCGGGCGTCAAGAGCCCGATGCTGGTCTCCCTCTACACCGTGGCCATGTCCGCCGTGATGAGCCTGATCGGCCTGGGCTACGCCCCGCTGCGCGAACGGTTCGGCGAGCGCACCCTGCTGCACACCGCCGTCGCCCTGTGGGTCGTGACCTTCGTTCTCCTGGCCGTGACGAGCCAGCCGGTGCTGCTCTTCCTGGTTCCGGTCCTCTTCGGCCTGGGACAGGGCGTGTTCTTCCCGGTGGTGACCGTGCTGATCGGCGAGGGCGTCCCCGAGGCCGTCCGCGGCCAGGCGACCTCGCTGTCGGGAACCGCCACCTTCGCCGGGCAGTTCGTCTCGCCGCTGCTGGTCGGCCCGCTGCTGGCCGCCATCGGTTTCGAAGCCGGCTTCATCCTGGTCGCCGGGGTGCCGGCGCTCGCCCTGGCCGCCCTCCTGCTCGCCCGCACCGCCCGCCGCGGTGCCCACACCGACCCGTCCGACACCGCCGAGACCCAGTCCGCACCGCAGACCGCCACCGTGCGCTGACCCGCGGCCCGCTACCGAACCACGCCCCGGAGGCTCCGATGAAGATCACCCTGGTCCTGGACGTCATCTGCGCCCACTCCTACCTCGCCTACCACCACCTGCAGCAGGCGCTGCGGAGCCACCGCGCGGCCGGCGGCAGCGCCGAGGTGACCTTCCTCCCCTTCCAGCTCGACCCCGCGGCGCCGCACACGCCGGAGCCGCTCAAGACCGTCCTGCAGCGCAAGTTCGGCCCCGCGGCGCTGGATTCCGCGGCCGCCATGGCGAAGAAGGCGGCGGGCGAGGGACTGGTACTGGACTACGACCGTGCGGTGAACGCCAACACCCGCCCCGCGCACCTCCTCCTCACCCACGCCGAGCGGCAGGGCCGCGGCGAGGAGGTGGCCGAGCGCCTCTTCCGCGCCCACTTCACCGACGGCCTGAACATCGCCGACACCGGGACGCTCGCCCGGCTGGCCGCCGAAGCGGGCCTGAACAGCGCCCCCGACGCCGACGACGAGGCCGAGCTGACGCGCCGCCTGGAGCGGACCCGCGCCCTGGCCGTACGCGCCGTACCGGTCTTCCTCGCCGACGGGACCACCCCCCTCGTGGGCGACCAGAGCCCGGCCGCGTTCGAGCGGCTGCTGGCCGGCGCGCGCACCGCGTAACCGGCGGGAACGCCAAGTGACTTGCCAAAGCCGCTGATGGTGAGGGCGCGAGCCGCCCGCGCGTGACATCCCGCCAGTAGCGTGGCCGGCAGACAGCGGCAGCACCGGGCCCCGCCCTGTGCGCACCGGCCCCGCCCCCGCATTCCGCACCCACTCTGAACATGGAGAACCCATGAGTACTGCACCCCTGAAGCTCGCCGTCGTGATCGGGAGCGTGCGCGAGAACCGCCTGGGCGCCAAGGTCGGCGACTGGTTCGTCCGGCAGGCCGCCCAGCACCCCGACGTCGAGGTCGACGTCATCGACGTGATCGAGCACCCGCTGCCGCTGGCCATCCCCGGCTTCGGCCAGGAACTGGACTCCGCCACGCAGGAGATCAAGGACGGCATCACCCCGCGCCTGGAGGCGGCCGACGCCTTCGTCGTGATCACCCCGGAGTACAACCACTCCTTCCCGGCCTCGCTGAAGAACGCCATCGACTGGCACCTGAGCGAGTGGGCCGCCAAGCCCGTCGGGCTCGTCTCGTACGGCGGCATGGGCGGCGGCCTGCGCGCGGCCGAGCACCTGCGCCAGGTGTTCGCCGAGGTCCACGCCATGACCATCCGCGAGATGATCAGCTTCCACAACCCCTGGGGCGCCTTCGAGGACGGTGCCGCGCCCGAGGGCGCCGAGGTGGCCGCCAAGAAGCTGCTGGACCAGCTGACCTGGTGGGGCCGCGCGCTGCGCACCGCCCGCGCCGACTCCCCCTACCAGGCCTGAACACCCGCCCGTACCGAACCCCGCAGCCCGGTCCCTGCCCCGCTGTGCCGACCGCGCAGCGGGGCACGGCGGGCCGCCGCTTGGAGGCCCCGTGAACATCCCCCGGATCGGCATCACCCTGCCCTCGATCGGCGCGCCCGGCGATGTCCTGCCCGATGTTGCGCAGGCCGCCCGCCGGGCCGAGGAGGCCGGTCTCGACGGACTCTGGGCGGGCGACCACCTCACGCTCGGCGAGGCGCCCGCGCTGGACTCCGGCCTGGTCCTGGCCGCCGCTGCCGCCGCCACCCGGACCATCGGCATCGGCTGGTCCGTCTACCTCCCCTCGCTGCGCACCGTCTCCTGGGCGGCCCGCCAGGTCGGCACCCTCCAGTACCTCGCCGGAGACCGCCGCCTGGACCTGGGCATCGGCGTGGGCGGCGGCGGAACGGAATGGCACGCGGCCGGCACCACCGACGCCGACCGGGGCCGCCGCACGGACGCCTTCCTGCGCCTCCTCCCGCAGCTCCTGGCCGGCCGCCCGACACGCCTCCCCGACGTGCCCGGCACCCCGGAGTGCACGCTCGCCCCCGCCGTCCCCGTCCCGCCGGTGTGGATCGGCGGCTTCGCCGACTCCGCGCTGCGCCGCACGGCGCGGTACGGCACCGGCTGGCTCGGCGCCCTGCAGACCCCGGACGCCTTCCGCGCCACGGGGGACCGGCTCCGGGAGCTGGCCGCCGAGGAGAAGCGCCCCGCGCCCCGGCTGGCCACCATGATCCACGGCGCCCTCGCCCCGCGCGGCGCCACCGACGGCCTGCGCGACCGCTACGCCGCCTCGCTCGTCGCGTCCTACGGACTGGACCTCGAGACCGCCGGCGGCCTGGCCGTCACCGGCGACCCCGAGCAGGTCGCCGAGCAGCTCACCGAGTTCGTCCGGGCCGGCGCCGAGCAGCTGGTCTTCACCACCCCCGTGCCGGACTGGCACCGCTGCGCCGACCTGCTCGCCGAGGCGCGGCAGCTCGTGCTGCGCGAACTCTCCTGAGCCACTCTCCCGCAGGCGTCCCCCGTCGCCTGCCGTGTCCCGCCGCCGGCGCTCCGGCGCCCGGCGGGACACGCCCGGAAGGCAGGCCGGCGCCCCCGTCCGGCCTGCCTTCCGCCGCGTCCGCCCCTCGCCGCGCCCTCGTGCGCCCCGCCGTTTCCCGTCATACGGACGGTAATTGACGAAGCGTCAGCACGGGTGCACCATGCCGCAACAAACTGTTGAAGCTGCGGAAGGACGCACGCGATGGGCGAGGCACAGGGCACCGGCGGCGCACTCGACGTCCCCGTCATCGACCTGTCCGGCTGGCGGTACGGGACGGCCGAGGACCGGGCGGCGGTCGCGACGGCCGTGGACGAGGCCGCGCGCACCGTCGGATTCATGCAGATCACCGGGCACGGCATCCCCGAGAGCGCGGCGGCCGGGCTGGCGGCGGCGATGGACGCCTTCTTCGGGCTGCCGCCGGCGGCGAAGCGGGCGCTGTGCGCGCCGCCCGAGATCAACCGCGGGTACACCCCGCCGAAGGCGGAGAAGCTCAGCCTGAGCCTCGGGGTGGCCTCGCCGGAGGACCTGTTCGAGGCGTTCAACGTGGGCGTCGACGCCGGGGCGCCGCACGGCCCGTACGCCGGTGCCGCGCTGCCCGCCGAGCACTTCCCGGCGAACCTGTGGCCCGACCCGGCGGCGGTGCCCGGGTTCCGGGCGGCGGTCGAGGAGTGGTTCGCGCAGGCGGGGGCGCTCGCGCGCCGGCTCACCGAGGTGTTCGCCGTGGCACTCGGCCTGGAGGAGGGCTACTTCGCGCCGTACACCCACCGCTCGGTCGACGTGCTGCGGATGAACAACTACGCGCTGCCGCCCGGCGAGAGCGTGGTCGACAAGCGCCAGATGGGCATGGGCGCGCACACCGACTACGGCATCGTCACCGTCCTGTGGGCGGACCGCGTGCCCGGCCTGCAGATCCTGGCCACCGACGGCACCTGGCACGACGTCGTACCGGCCGAGGGCGCCGTCCTGGTCAACCTCGGCGACGCGCTGGCCCGCTGGACCGACGACCGGTGGCGCTCCACCCTGCACCGGGTGCTGCCGCCCACCGACGCCGACGGGCGCCTCGTACGGCGGCGGTCGGCCGCGTACTTCCACGACGGCAACCACGACGCCGTCATCAGCGCGCTGCCCGGCTGCGTCGAGCCGGGCGCCCGGCCGCTGTACGAGCCGGTCACCATCGGAGAGCACATCGCGGCCAAGCTCGCCGGGTCGCGGGCGCTGCGGCCCAACGAGGACGCCGCGCGGGAGGCCGCACGGCTGCGGTCGGCGTCGGAGAGCGCGGGCGCCTGATGGCGGCCGTGCGCACCGCGGCGGCGGAGCGCCCGCGCCACCCCGTGGACGAGGTGCCGCCGCTCGGCCGGACGCTCGTCCTGGCCCTCCAGCACGTGCTGGTCATGTACACGGGCTCGCTCGCCGTACCGCTGCTGTTCGGGGCGGCGGCGGACCTGCCGCAGGACACGATCGCCCTGCTCATCACGGCCGACCTGCTGATCGCCGGGGTGATCACGGTGGTGCAGAGCGTGGGCGCGGGACGCCTCCTGGGCGTGCGGCTGCCCGTCGTCGCCGGGGCCGGCTTCGCCGCGATCACTCCGATGATCCTGATCTCGCAGCAGTACGGCATGCCCGCCGTCTACGGCTCGATGCTGGCGGGCGGGGTCTTCGGCCTGCTCGTGGCGGTGCCGTTCGCGCGGCTGGTGCGCTTCTTCCCGCCGCTGGTCGGCGGCTGTGTGATCACCGTGATCGGGCTGTCCCTGATGGGCGTGGGGACGCAGCTGGTGGCGGGCGAGGACCCAGCGGCGCCCGGGTACGCCGCGCCCGAGCGGCTGCTGCTCGCCGCCGGGGTCGTCTTCGTGATCATCGCCCTGACCCGGCTCTCCCGGGGGTTCCTCGGGCAGATCGCGGTGCTGCTCGGGCTGGTGGCCGGCACCGCCGCCGCGGTGCCGCTGGGGCTCACCGACTTCTCGCGGGCCGGGGGGACGGCCTGGGCCGGGGTGCCCGAGCCGTTCCACTTCGGGCCGCCGGAGTTCCCGGTGGCCGGGGTGGCGGCCATGTGTGTCGTGATGCTGGTGATCTTCACGGAGTCCACCGCGAGCATGCTGGCGGTGGCCGAGATGACGGACCGGCCGCTGACCTCCGGGGACCTCGCCCGGGGGCTGGCCGCCGACGGCCTCTCCGGGGTGCTGGCCGGTGGCATGAACTCCTTCCCCGACACGCTCTTCGCCGAGAACCTCGGCCTGGTGGAGATGAGCCGGGTCCGCAGCCGGTGGATCACGGCCGCCGCCGGGGCGGTCCTCATCGTGCTGGGCTGCCTGCCCCGGCTCGGCGCGGTCGTGGCCGCGCTGCCGGACCCGGTGGTGGGCGCGGCGGCCCTGGTGATGTTCGCCATGGTGGCGGCCGTGGGGCTGCGCATACTCCAGCGGGTGGACTTCCGGGACGGCCCCGACCTGCTGGTCGTCGCCGTCTCGCTGGCCGCCGGGATGGTCCCGGTCACCGCGCCGCACATCTACGACGGGCTGCCCGCCGGGGTCCGGATCGTCTTCGGCTCCGCGATCACCTGCACCGCGCTCACCGCGTTCGTCCTCAATCTGCTCTTCCACCATGTGTCGCCCGCGGCCCGCCGGGCACCCTCTTCCGAGTCCGGTCCTGCACCACAGCGATGAGGGATTTCCGTGAAGATCCTGCTTGAGGAGTAGGGACGTGGCTTTGCCAAGCCATTACCCTTGAGGCCAAGGCCGCGCAGGGCGGCCATGGAGGAGTGAGATGAGGAGCAGCAACCCGGTCTTCTCGCGACGGGGGTTCAGCCGAAACGGCTACGCCGGCTTCAATGCGCCGCCGCAGGCCGGGGGCGCCGCCAACCCTTACGCGGGGACGAACCCCTACGCCGGACAGGCCCCCTACGCGGACGCCAACCCGTACGCGGGCGGTAACCCCTACGCCCAGGGTCAGCAGGACACGACCCAGGCCCCGCCGTACGTCCCGCAGACCCGCCCGATGACGATGGACGACGTCGTCGTCCGTACGGGCCTCACGCTCGGCACCGTCGTCGTCGGCGCCGCCGTGGCATGGATCATGGACCTCTCCATGGGCCTGGCCATCGGCGCCGCGCTGATCGCGATGGTGCTCGGCCTGGTCCAGTCGTTCAAGCGCAAGGCGTCGCCGCCGCTGATCCTGGCGTACGCGGCGTTCGAGGGCCTCTTCCTCGGCGCGATCAGCAACGCGATCAACCAGTGGGTGGCCCCCGGCGCGCCCATGCAGGCGGTGCTCGGCACCATGGCGGTCTTCACCGTGATGCTGATCGCCTACAAGACCCGCATCGTGCGGGTCAACGCGCGGTTCACCCGCTTCGTGATCATCGCCGCCATGGGCTTCCTGCTGCTGCAGGTCGTCAACCTGCTCTTCATGGCGTTCGGTGGCGGTGACGGCCTCGGCTTCCGCAGCGGCGGCCTCGGCATCGTCTTCGGCATCGCCGGCGTGCTGCTCGGCGCGCTCTTCCTCGCCCTGGACTTCAAGCAGGTCGAGGACGGCATCGCCTACGGCGCGCCGCGTGAGGAGTCCTGGCTCGCGGCCTTCGGTCTCACCATGACGCTGGTGTGGATCTACCTGGAGATGCTGCGCCTGGTCGCCATCCTCAACGGCGACGACTAGCGCCTGCCGGTCCGGGCCGCGCGGTCCCGGACACGGCAAAGGGCCCGTGGGAGGTATGCCTCTCGCGGGCCCTTCGGGTTTCCGGCGCGGCCCGGTCACGGGACCGGACCATGCACGGGAACGTCCGCTAGAACAACTTCCGGGCCGCGCGCCGCAGGTCGTACTCGTGCACGATCGCCTTGGCGTGTCCGTAGGCGAGGTTGTGCGCGCCCCGGAGCCAGCTGACCTTCTCCTCGAAGCGGAAGAGAGCGGGGCCTTCCTCGACCGTGCGAAGCCACTCGGAGACTTCGCGGCCGGTGCAGTGGGGGATACGGGAGAGCAGGTTCCGGTGGGTCTCTTCGGAGAAGACTTGGGACATCGGCGCCTCCGGACGCGTTCGATGCTGGTCCTTCAGCACACCGTGCCTGAGCGTTCCGGCGTTGGCAACCACCCGGGAGTGGCGCATAGGCTCACGCCGTGCTTGACGTGATGCCTTTGCTGTCCGCCGTGGACGCCCTCGCCGACCGGCTCAGGGCCCTCCCGCAGAGCGCCCTGACGCGGGGCGCCGCCGCCGAAGGAATGGCCCTCGCCAGGGAGTTCGTGCTGCGCGCGCAGCGCCTGGAGGAACCGGGCACCGAGCCGCGCGAGCTGCCGGACGCCGGGCCGTTCTCGGTCGGCGACCAAGTGGCGGTTTCCGGCCATGACTTGGCGTATGCGTTGCGGGACGCGGAAACGGCCCGTGCCGAGGACGTGGCACAGGCCGTGGAAGAGGTACGGCGGACCGCGGCGCGCTGCTGAGCGGTCCCGGACCGGGCGGGTACTGGGCCCGGTCCACGGGGGCCGCCGCCGGGGCGGCGGGCGGGACGCCTCAGAGGGAGGCGATGACCCGGTCGGCGAGGACGTAGACGCTGTCGTCGCGGCCCTCGCCCCAGGCGAAGGTCAGCGCGTACGCGCCGGAGACGCCCGAGCCGCCGAGCAGCACGGTGGTGTGTCCCTCGCGGAGCGCCTCGGCGACCCGCTCGGCCGTCTCGCGGTGGCCGGGGGTCATGCAGACGGTCGTGCCGTCGGCGAAGACGTAGACGTCCAGGGTGCCCAGCGGGCCCGGGCGCACGTCGGCCAGCGGCGTACGGTCCTCGGCCAGCTCCTCCAGGCGCGCCACGGTGCGCTCGTGGTCACCGATGGCGGGGGAGGGCGAGAAGTCCGGGTGCGAGGGGTGGCGCCGGCGCGCGGCGGCCAGCTCGGCGGACTCCGCCTCCTCGACGGCCCCGTCGGCCGGCGCTTCCACCGGCTCCAGGTCGATCTCGTCCATGCCGAACAGCGGCTCGGAGCCCAGCACGTCCGGGTCCAGGCCCGCGAAGTCGGCCTGCCGCGGCAGGTAGAAGCGGTCGAAGCCGTCGCCGGGTGCGGTCTCCTCGCCCGGTACGGCGGGGCCCGTCATGAGCGAGGGCGAGTCGGCGGCGTCGCGGGCCTCCTGGGCGGCCCAGAAGGCGCGGGCCTCGGCGAGCTCGCGCTCCCGCTCCTCGGCCAGCGCGTCGGCCACCGCGGCACGTATGTCCTCCAGCGGCGTCTCGGCGGCGGGTGCCGGGCGGGCGGCGGGAATGGCGGCGAGGGCGGCGGCGCCGTCCTCGCGGGCGGTGCGGAGTTCGGCCCGCAGCCCGGCGACCTCGCGGCGCAGGGTGCGAGTGGTGTGCAGGGAGGCCGCTCCCAGTGCCACGGCGATGGCCGCGGCCGGCAGCAGGAGGATGGTGATGGCGGTCACTGGCGTACTCCCGGTAGCAGAATGTCCCCCCGACTTCCTACCTCAGCCTGCCGTGGGTCGGCGACCGTTTGCAGTGCGCTATGTCCCCAAATGCTGGTGGCCTTGGGCCTCGTACGTTCGGGTGACCCCCGCTCGACCTGGGAAAACGCGACTCCCCCAGGGCATTCATCACAATCCTGGGGGAGTTAGCGCAACGATCTTGTCACCGGGTGACGGGAGTCACCAAGCGTCGCGGAGGGTGCCTGAGTTGACACATACGGTCCGCAAACGCACTGCCGGGACGACGGTGACGGCCGGCTCGCGGCTCAGCTCAGCCGCTCGTGCTTGTGGTCGCGCTGAGCTTCGCTTCCGCTGCGGGCAGGTGCCGGGCACTCGTTCCTCGCACCCGACCCCTACCCTCCGCTGCAGCTCAGCTCAGCCGCTCGATGACCATCGCCATGCCCTGGCCGCCGCCGACGCACATCGTCTCCAGACCGAACTGCTTGTCGTGCCACTGGAGCGAGTTGATCAGCGTGCCGGTGATCCGGGCGCCGGTCATGCCGAAGGGGTGGCCGACCGCGATGGCGCCGCCGTTGACGTTCACCTTGTCCAGGTCGATGCCCAGGTCCCGGTAGGAGGGGATGACCTGCGCGGCGAACGCCTCGTTGATCTCGACCAGGTCGATGTCGCCGACGGACAGGCCGGCGCGCCGCAGCGCCTGCTTGGAGGCCTCGACCGGACCCAGGCCCATGATCTCGGGGGAGAGGCCGGAGACGCCGGTGGAGACGATGCGGGCCAGCGGGGTCAGGCCCAGCTCACGCGCCTTGGTGTCGGACATGATCACCAGCGCGGCAGCGCCGTCGTTGAGCGGGCAGCAGTTGCCGGCGGTGACCAGGCCGTCGGGGCGGAAGACCGGCTTGAGGCCCTGCACGCCCTCCAGGGTGACGCCCGCGCGCGGGCCGTCGTCCTTGCTGACGACCGTGCCGTCCGGGGTGGTGACCGGGGTGATCTCCCGCTCCCAGAAGCCGTTCTTGATGGCCTGCTCGGCGAGGTTCTGCGACCGTACGCCGAACTCGTCCATGTCCTGGCGGGTGATGCCCTTGAGCCGGGCGAGGTTCTCCGCGGTCTGGCCCATCGCGATGTACGGGTCGGGGACCAGGCCGTCCTCGCGCGGGTCGTGCCAGGTCGAGCCCTCGGTCTGCGCGACCGCCTCGGTGCGGGCCTCGGCCTCGGCGAAGAGCGGGTTGTGGGTGTCGGGCAGGCTGTCGGAGTTGCCCTTGGCGAAGCGGGAGACGGTCTCCACGCCGGCCGAGATGAAGACGTCGCCCTCGCCCGCCTTGATGGCGTGCAGCGCCATCCGGGAGGTCTGCAGGGACGAGGAGCAGTACCGGGTGATGGTGCAGCCGGGCAGGTGGTCCATGCCCATCTGCACGGCCACGATGCGGCCCAGGTTGTTGCCCTGCTCGCCGCCGGGCAGGCCGCAGCCGAGCATCAGGTCGTCGATGTCCTTCGGGTCCAGCTCGGGGACCTTGGCCAGCGCGGCCTTGATGATCTCGGCGGTCAGGTCGTCCGGGCGCAGATCCTTCAGCGAGCCCTTGAAGGCGCGGCCGATCGGGGAGCGGGCGGCAGAGACGATCACGGCTTCGGGCATCACGCGGCTCCAAGGGGAAAAGGCTTCTCAGGACTCTGAGGGAAGCTACCTGCACGTACAGCGAAGGTCACGGTTCCTGCGCTGTGATGCGGGCCTCTTTTCTAAGCGACTGCTTACCTCCGTACTGAGCGGATGCTTACCCATCCGGCGGGCCGCGCGCAAGGGGGCGGCGCCGCCCGTCCGGCACGGCGCCGTGTCCGCACTGCCGCCACGACCGCTACGAGGTCGCCTCCTCCTCGGCCTCGGCCGCCGTGGCCTCCGCGTCGTGCACCGGGATCCGGTGCCGCCTGCGGTGCTTGAGCAGCGCCCACGGCGCCCGGCTGCCGGTGACCTCCGTACCGCCCTCGGACGCCGCCTGCGCCGCCGCCTCGGCGACCGGCAGGAAGCTCTCGCGCCGCTCCGGCTCCGGGCTCTCCTCCTCCGGCCACAGGCCGAGCGCCGCGCACAGCGTGGGCAGCACGGCCATCGCGGCGGTGGCGTACCCCTCGGCCGAGGGGTGGTAGTTGTCCGAGCTGAACAGCTCGCGCGGATTGGCCTCGAACTCGGGTCCCAGCAGGTCACCCAGTGACACCGTCCGCCCGCCGTTCTCCACCACCCCGATGGTCTGCGCCGCGGCCAGCTGCCGGCTCAGCCGCCGGGCCACCCAGCGCAGCGGCTGGTACACCGGCTCGACCGAGCCGAGATCGGGGCACGTGCCCACCACCACCTCGCTGCCCGCCGTGCGCAGCCGGGCCACCGCCTCCGAGAGCATGCGGACGGAGCGGGCGGGCGGCATGCGGTGCGTGACGTCGTTCGCGCCGATCATGATCACGCAGACGTCCGGCGCCGGACCGTCCGCCAGCAGCAGCGTCACCTGCCGCTCCAGGTCGTCGGACTGCGCGCCGGGCAGTGCGACGTTGCGCAGGTCGACCGGGCGCTCGGCGACCGCGGCCAGCCCGGAGGCCAGCAGCGCCCCGGGCGTCTGGCGGGGGCGGGTGACGCCCTGCCCGGCGGCTGTGGAGTCGCCGAGGAAGCCGAGCCGCAGCGCGGGCCGGTCGGTGCGGTACCAGAGGGCGGCGCCGTAGCGGCCGTCGGCGGGCGGCGGCAGCTCGCTGGAGCCGCCGACCGTCCGCCGGGCGAGCCGCACCTCGGTCAGCAGGAGGCCGACCGCGGCGACGCCGAGCAGCCCGATGCCTCCGCTGCCGACCGCGGCGGCCGTAGCGATCCGGCGTGCCACTCTCGCCCTGGACATCGTCATCGGCATCGGCCGGGCACCTCCCCGCAGTGCGTGTACGGGGGCGCGTCGGGCGTGAATGCCGGCGCGCGCCCCGCGGACTCGCGAAACTCGTGTCAAGAACGTCTTGCCCCGCGGGGCGCTCCTCGCAACGCACCTGCCCTTCAGGGGTGAGCGCAATAGGCTGGCCGGACGGGCGCAGGACAGCGCGCCCCTTACCGCGGAGACCACCGTGCAGGTTTATGAATCGATGATTGACCTCGTGGGCAACACCCCGCTTGTGAGGCTCAAGAACGTCACCGACGGCGTACGGGCAACCGTCCTGGCCAAGGTCGAGTACTTCAATCCGGGCGGATCCGTGAAGGACCGGATCGCGGTGCGGATGATCGAGGCGGCGGAACGTTCGGGCGCTTTGAAACCGGGCGGCACCATCGTGGAGCCGACCTCGGGGAACACCGGCGTCGGCCTGGCGATCGTGGCCCAGCAGAAGGGCTACAAGTGCATCTTCGTCTGCCCCGACAAGGTGTCGACGGACAAGATCAATGTGCTGCGGGCCTACGGCGCCGAGGTCGTGGTCTGCCCGACGGCCGTCGACCCCGAGCACCCCGATTCGTACTACAACGTCTCCGACAGGCTGGTACGCGAGACGCCGGGTGCCTGGAAGCCGGACCAGTACAGCAATCCGGACAACCCGCGCTCGCACTACGAGTCCACGGGGCCCGAACTGTGGGAGCAGACCGACGGCCGAATCACGCATTTCGTGGCGGGCGTGGGCACCGGCGGCACCATCAGCGGGACCGGGCGGTACTTGAAGGACGTCAGTGACGGCAAGGTCAAGGTCATCGGGGCCGATCCGGAGGGCTCGGTCTACAGCGGCGGCTCCGGCCGCCCGTACCTGATCGAGGGCGTCGGCGAGGACTTCTGGCCCTCCGCCTACGACCGCACCGTCGCCGACGAGATCGTCGCGGTGTCCGACAAGGACGCCTTCCAGATGACCCGGCGCCTCGCCAAGGAGGAAGGCCTGCTGGTCGGCGGCTCCTGCGGGATGGCCGTGGTGGGCGCGCTGAAGGTCGCCGAGGGGCTCGGCCCGGACGACGTGGTGGTGGTCCTGCTGCCCGACAGCGGCCGCGGCTACCTATCGAAGATCTTCAATGACGACTGGATGAACGACTACGGCTTCCTGGAGACCGGGGACACCGAGCGGGTCGCCGACGTCATGCACAACAAGCACGGCGGCATCCCCGAACTGGTGCACATGCACCCCGAGGAAACCGTCGGCCAGGCCATCGAGGTGCTGCGCGAGTACGGCGTCTCGCAGATGCCGATCGTGAAGCCGGGCGCCGGGCACCCGGACGTGATGGCCGCCGAGGTCATCGGCTCGGTGGTGGAGCGCGAGCTGCTGGACGCGCTGTTCGCGCAGCGGGCCTCGCTCGCCGACCCGCTGGAGAAGCACATGTCCGCGCCGCTGCCGCAGGTCGGCGCGGGCGAGCCGGTAGCCGACCTGATGGCCGTGCTCGAACGCGCGGACGCCGCGATCGTGCTCGTGGAGGGCAAGCCGACCGGGGTCGTCAGCCGGCAGGACCTGCTGGCCTTCCTGGCCCGCGGAGCACGCTGACCGCGTCGCGCGTACGGGAGGGGAGCCGCAGGTCAGCGGGGCGCGAGAGCCGACGCGGCATCAAGTGACCGTAAGGAAAAGCCCGGTCGACGCAAGGTGTACGCATGTGTCACGCGGACGCAGCACGGACTTAACACGGGTCGGGCAGATTGGTCAGTGCGGCGAACAGGACGACCGGAGCGGCTCCCGGACCTCCCGATCGCCAGGACGCGTCCGACCGGTTCGCCCGGTCCGCGTCCCCCGCGGGGACCGCCGTCGTCCCGCCCCCGGCGCGAGCCGGGGTGCGGCGGTCCCCGCAAGAACGTTCCTCCGTGGACTCGCTCCCCCGGAGCGGTCCGGACCCCCGGCCCACGCGGCCGGGGGCCGGAACCCCCGTCCGCCGGCCGCCCGCCCGGCTACTCGTCGTCGCGGTCCGCCCACGCCCGGCGGAAGCGTCCGGTGGCGTGGCCCGCCTGGACGACGTTCACGCCGAGGATGCCGGCCCAGGTCACCAGCAGGCCGACCAGCCCGGCGTGGGTCACGCCGATCGCGGAGAGCGGCACGGCCAGCACCAGCGAGAGCGCCGCGAACCCGAAGCGCTCGCCGAACCCGCCCGGCAGGCCCTCCTGCCGGGGGCGCGCCCCCCTGGCCACCTGCATCTGCCGCTCCGCCAGGCGGCGCCGGACCCGCTGGTCCACCGTCCGGTCGAGCTTCTCCACGAAGGAGTCCAGCAGCTCGGTCTCGTAGTCCGGACCGAGCTCCCTGCGCGCGTGCAGCGTCGCGTCGAGTTCTTTCCTCAGCTCAGGGTCACCAGTCGCCATGCTCGAAGGCTACGGACGGGGAGCCGCCTCGGCAGTAGGGACAGCCCCCGTATCCGCGGCCGGGATCCGGTCGGTGTCCCGGCGCGCGGCGAACCAGTACAGCGCGGCCGGCACCACGAGGCCGACCATCCAGGAGACGTCCGCGCCGCCGAGCGGGGCGACCAGCGGCCCGGTGTAGAAGTGCGTGACCAGGAACGGCAGCTGGGCGATCAGGCCGACCCCGTAGACCAGCAGCGCCTTGCCGTTCCAGGCGCCGTACCGGCCCGCCGGGTCGCTCAGGGCCGGGATGTCGTACCGCTCCTTGGAGATCAGGTAGTAGTCGACCAGGTTGATCGCCGACCAGGGCGTGAAGAACGTCAGCAGGAAGAGCAGGAAGTCCTTGAAGGAGGTCAGGAAGGAGGTCTTGCCGAGCAGGGCCACCGCGGTACCGACGACCATGATCCCGGCGAAGTAGAGGCTGCGGCCGCGCGGCGAGAGCGTGTGCTGCCCGCGGAAGCCGCTGATGCTGGTCACCATCGACATGAAGCTGCCGTAGGTGTTCAGGACGTTGATCGTCAGCTTGCCGAGGGCGATGACGAAGTAGAGCACCGAGGCCATCAGGCCCACGCCGCCCAGCCCGACGATGTAGGACACCTCGTGGCCGACGAAGGCCGCCGGGGCCGCGGCCGCCGCCAGCGCTCCGAACGTCATCGACCACTGCGAGCCGAGCACCGAGCCGGAGAGCGTCCACCAGAAGGTCGCGCGGGCCGAGGTGTGGCGCGGGAGGTAGCGCGAGTAGTCCGCGACGTACGGGCCGAAGGCCAGCTGCCAGGACGCGGAGAGCGAGACGGCCAGCAGGAAGACCGGGAAGTCGAAGGCGCGGTCGTGCAGCAGCGCCGCCAGGTCGGCCCGCTCCAGCAGGCGTACGCCGAGGTAGACGAAGGCCACCGCGCAGACCAGGCCGGCGATCCGGCCGAGGGCGTGGATGAGGCGGTAGCCGACGGCCGCCGCGAAGGCGGTGATCGCGCCGAAGGCGATGATGCCGGTGGTGTCGCCGAGGTGGGTCAGGTGGCCGACCGCCTGGCCGGCGAGCACGGTGCCGCTGGCGAAGAAGCCGATGTACATGATGATGACCAGGGCCAGCGGGACGACGGCGCCGCGCACGCCGAACTGGGCCCGCGAGGAGATCATCTGCGGCAGGCCGAGCCGCGGCCCCTGCGCCGAGTGCAGGGCCATCACCGCGCCGCCCAGCAGGTTGCCGAGCAGCAGGCCGAGCACCGACCAGAAGGCGTTGGCGCCGAACACGACGGCGAGCGCGCCGGTGACCACCGCGGTGATCTGCAGGTTGGCGCCCAGCCAGAGGGTGAACTGACTGAACGCGGTGCCGTGCCGTTCGGCGTCCGGTACGACATCGATCGAGCGTTGTTCCACCACTCCGGCCATGGCCCGTCCCTCTCTCGCTGCATGAATTCATTCAGCATCAAGCGCAAGTGAATGAAAATGCAATAGTCTGGAGCGAAGACGCTGGTGACTGCTTCGGCCCGGCGGGCCGGGCCCGGGATTACGTAGAGTCGGGCAGCACACGCCGGGGAGCGGACCGAGAGGACACGATGAGCGCGGACAACGGGGGCGAGGGCGCCACCGAGGCGGCCGCCGGGGCGGCGGCGCGACTGCAGAAGCTCTTCGAGGGGCACCGGCTGACGCCGACCCAGCGCCGGATCGCGCACTGCATGGTGCGCCGGGCCGCCGACGCGCCCTTCCTCTCCAGCGTGGAGCTGGCCGAGCTGGCCGGCGTCAGCCAGCCCTCGGTGACCCGCTTCGCGGTCGCCCTCGGCTTCGACGGCTACCCGGCGCTCCGCCGCCACCTGCGGGACGTCACCCCCGACCGCGGCACGGCCGCCGCCGACTCCCTCAACGAGTACCAGCAGGCCGTACAGGAGGAGATCGGCAACCTCCAGGAGCTGGCGGCCGCGCTCGCCGACCCCGCACCGGTCGAGGAGGCCGGCCGGCTGTTCGCCGCGTCTCCCGTACTGCCGGTGCTCGGGCTGCGTGCCGCGGTCGCCCAGGCCGCGGGCTTCGCCTACTTCGCGCGCAAGGTCCACCCCGACGTGCGGCTGCTGGACGAGGGCGGCTCGATGCTCGCCGACCGGATCGACGGGGCGGTGCGCGCGGGCGCCACGGTCCTGCTCTGCTTCGCGCTGCCCCGCCATCCCCGCGAGGTGCTCGACGCGCTGGAGTACGCCCGGGCCGCGGGCCTGACCGTGGTCACCGTCGCGGACAGCGCCTTCGCGCCGGTCGCCCGCCACACCGACCTCATGCTGCCCGCCGCGGTCGGCACCGGGCTGGCCTTCGACACGGTCTGCGCCCCCATGCTCCTCGGCCGGGTCCTGCTGGAGGCCATGTGCGACGCGCTCCCGCACGCCCAGGCCAGCCTGGAGGCGTTCGACGCGAAGGCGGTGGCCCGGGGGCTGTTCGTGGAGTGACCGGCGGGGCCCGGCGTCGGCCGGGCCCCGGAATCACACGTCCAGCTGCACCTCGATCCGCTTCAGCTGGTGCCGGGCCATCGCCAGGTTCGAGCGCTCCTTGTCCAGTGCGAGGTAGAGGAAGAGGCCGTTGTTGCCCCGGCCCTTGAGCAGCCGGATGAGGTGGTACTGCGTGCCCAGCGTGATGAGGATGTCCTCGATCTCGTCCTTCAGGCCGAGCTGTTCCATCGTGCGTACCTTGGCGCGGACCACATCGGTGTTGCCCGCCGAGGCCACCGACAGGTCGAGATCCTTGCTGCCGCCGATGGTGCCCAGGGCCATGCCGCTGGAGTAGTCGACGAGGGCGACGCCGAGCACGCCCTCGATGGAGGTCATCGCTTCCTTCAGTACGGCTTCGGTGTTGGCCATGAGAGGCGCACTTCCTTTCCGTCGGGTGGGTTTCCGTGCAGGGGTGGCGGTCATGGGTCAGGTGTTCTCCAGACGTTCCAGAGCGCTGTCGACCACTTCGCCGATGCGCGCGCCGGACCGGCGGGCCTCCAGATGGAGCCGGCCCACGTTGACGCGAGGTTCGGCGATCAGGGTCAGGACCGCTGACGAGCCCGCCGCGTACAGCGCGATGTAGCCGTCCTCGCCGCGCAACAGCAGCTCGCGGAATTCGCCCTGGCCGGTCGTCTCGGCCAGTCGCAGGGCGACGCCGAGCGCCGCGGCGGTGAGCGCGGCAACGCTCTCCGCCTCGGTGCCGGCGGTGTCGTGGGCCAGCACGAGTCCGTCGGTGCTGGCCGCGAGGGCACCGGTCAACTGCGGCACGCGGGCGCGCAGTCCGATCAGTTCACCGAGCGCGTCGGCTTCCGTCGTCATCAGCTGTCTCCTCTCGGCGCGCTGCCTCAGAGCGCGCCTCATGACGGCGAGCGGACGGCCCAAGGGTTCGTGTCGTGCGTCGTCACAGGCTTTCCTCCAGAGCGTCGCGGAGCCGGCGTAGCAGGGTGATGTCCGGGGCGGCGTACTGCCTGGCGGCCCAGTCGGGAGCCGGGGACGCCGGCGCGGGCGCGGGGGCGGCGGGTGTCTCCACCAGCCCGCCCGCGGCCAGCCGGCGCACCTCCAGCAGGGTGTGGAAGGCCGGGCGGCCCAGCGCCCGGGCGATGGCTTCGGGGGTGCGGACCCCGTCGGCGAGGCTCAGGACGACGCGCTGCCGGAGGGGGATCCACCGGCCGGCGGTCGGGGCACGGGGCACCACGGGGGCGCTGTCGACGTCCGGATACGGCCAGACGGCGGCCAGCAGGGCCCGGCGGCGCGAGGATTCGTGCGCCACGACCGCCGCGGGTACCGGCCGGACCGGGCCGATCCAGTGCGAGACGCCGTAACGGAAGCGGGACGGGCCGCTGCTCGGCGCGAGGGCGAAGAAGGCGGCGTCGAACAGCGCGCCCAGATGGCAGAGTTCCAGCTCGCCGCCGGCCAGCCGGCCGCTGTCGACCAGGAAGCGCCCCACTTCCTGGCGGGCGCCGGCCCGGGCGAGGGCCTCCTCCCAGCCCGCCCTGGGCAGCCGCCCGGTGGCGGACAGCAGGACGTCGATGCCCGGCGCCGCCGGGCTCTCGGCGTGCACGACCTGTCCCTCGGCGAGGTAGAGCGTGCCGCGCTCGCGGATCAGTACGCCGGTGGCCCGCTCGTCGGCCAGCCGTACGAGCATCGGGGAGACGGCAGTCCTCATCCGAGCACCAGCCGTTCGGCGATGCTCTGGAGCCGGATGCGGGCGAGCGCCAGGTTGCCCGTGTCGCGGTCCAGCCAGAGGTGGAGGAAGACGCTGCTGTCGAAGGTGGTCGCGACGAACCGCATGACGTGGAAGCCCGTGCGGGTGGTGACGATCAGGTCCTCCACGGGCGGTTCCTTGCCCGGGAGGTCCGCGGGGTCCGCGGGGGCCGGGGCGAAGACCGAGTGCTCGGCGGCCATGCGGGCCAGTTCGGCCGTCTCGGTCGCGGTGGTCTCGAAGTCGCTCCCGGACGGCTCCCCGACCGTGCCGAGCGCGAGCCCGCTGGTCCAGTCCACGATGGCGGCCCCGCGGGCGCCCGGCAGCTCCATGGCATGGAGCAGGCACTTGTCGATCCCGGGCACGCCGACTCCTCTCCCCGCGACGGTGTGCGGCGCCCAAATGTGCGGCTGAGGCGGCGAGATTACGTACCGGGCCGGACGAAGCGGGGAGTATGGGCGAACTCTGTCGGAACATGGTGCAAGCCGACGCTATGGGCAACGGTGCGACCGGAGCATGTCATCACATGATCGGATCGGGTGACCGAAATCTGATGGCCGATGGCGCCGGCCGCACCGCCGTGGGTCAGTCCTCGCCACGCGCCTTCAGGACGAGCTTGTTCACCGCCCACAGGGCCACGCCGATAAGCAGCAGCACCCCCGCCCGGACGTACACGTCGAGCGGCCGGTCGGCCAGCGGACCGGCGAGGACCAGAGCCGCGAGCGCGCCCAGCACGGGCAGCACCGTCGGGGTACGGAAGTGGGCGTGCGCCACCCGGTCCCTCCGCAGCACCAGCACCGCGATGTTGACCACCGCGAAGACGCACAGCAGCAGGAACGCCGTGGTGTCGCCCAGCCCCTCGATCTCGCCGGTGACGACCAGGCCGACGGCCAGCAGCGAGACGAAGACGATGCCCGCGACGGGGGTACGGCGCCGGGCCAGGACCCGGCCCATCGCCCTGGGGAGGATGCGCTCGTTGGCCATGCCGTAGCAGAGCCGCGAGGCCATCATGATGTTGATCAGCGCCGAGTTGGTGACGGCGAAGAGGGCGATCAGTGCGAAGAGCTTCGGCGGGAAGTCCAGCCCGCCGGCCTTGACCACCTCCAGCAGCGGCCCGCTGGACTTCTCCAGCGTGCGGTGGTCCACCAGCAGCGACGAGGCGAGCGCGACCAGGACGTAGATCGTGCCCGTCACGGCCACGCCGATGAAGAGCGCGCGCGGGAAGGTGCGGACCGGGTCCCGGGTCTCCTCGGCCATGTTCACCGAGTCCTCGAAGCCGACGAACGCGAAGAAGCCGAGCGCGGTGGCGCCCAGTACGCCGGTCACCAGTGCGTACCCGCCGCTCCCGGACGCCTCGAAGTCGGTCAGCCGGGCCGGCTCGCCGGCACCGGTGAGGACCGCGTACGCGCCGATCGCCAGGATCACCAGCAGGCCGGTCACCTCGACCAGCGTCAGGACGACGTTGGTCTTCACCGACTCCGAGACGCCGCGCAGGTTGAGCGCCGCGAGCGCGAGGACGAAGAGGACCGCGACCACCGTGGGCGGTACCGCGTCGGTGAACTCCGCGAGGTAGTCGCCGCCGAACGCGCGGGCCGCCGCGCTCGCCGAGGACAGCCCCGAGCACATCACCATGAAGGCCACGATGAAGGTCAGGAAGGGAACCTTGAACGCCTTCTGGGTGTAGAGCGCGGCACCGGCCGCCCGGGGGTACTTGCCGACCAGTTCGGCGTACGAGGCGGCCGTCAGGAGCGCCACGACGAAGCCGATCACGAACGGGAGCCACACCGCGCCGCCGACCTTGCCCGCGACCTTGCCGGTGGTGGCGTAGATCCCGGTGCCGAGGATGTCGCCGATCACGAAGAGGATCAGCAGTTTGGGGCCGATGGCGCGCTTGAGGCCGGTCTCTTCGGGTGGCGCGGTGGAGCCCGGATTGGTGGTGTCCGTCATCAGGACCTCCCCCGAGAGTCGATTGCGGGGGCTACTGCCCGCCACCGGCCGCCCGGAAGCGCCGGTTGAGGAAGTTCAGAGCCGCGACAGCGCGTCGCGTTCCGGGCCGCCGGCCTCCCGCACGATGTCCTCCGACGACTGGGCCTTCCGTACGGTGGCGAAGACGGCCGTGCCGTCCGGGTCCTCGGCGAAGCCGTACACGGCGGGCCTGGCCAGGCTGTTGTAGCCGTAGTGGTGCGCGAAGTAGTAGGCGCCGGTGTCCAGCACCGCCACGTGGTCGCCCTGCGCCAGCGGCGGCAGCGCGCGGTTCTCGGCCAGCAGGTCGCCCGCGAAACAGGCCGGGCCCGCCACGTCCTGCGCGAGCGGCGCGCCGCCCTTCGGCAGCCCCGCGCCGTCGAACGCGGCGATCCGCAACGGCCAGGCCGCGGGCGCGTAGACGGTACGCGTGGCGACCTGTACGCCCGCATGGGTGACGGCGATCGGCCGGCCGCCGGAGGTCTTGGCGTACTCCACCCGGGCCAGCACCGTGCCGTGCTTGGCCAGCAGCGACCGGCCGAACTCGGTGACCAGGCCGTACCTGCCGTCCAGCAGCCCCGGCACCTGCTCCTTCAGGACCCGCGCGTACTCCTCGTAGGTGGGCTCGTCCGCCTCGGAGGCGAAGTTCACCGGCAGCCCGCCGCCGATGTCCACGGTGTCGATCTGCGGCCGGCCCACCGCTGCGTTGATCTCCTCGGCCAGCTCGTACGCCGCCCGCACGCCCCGCGCCATCAGCTCCAGCGGCACGCCCTGGGAGCCGGAGTGGGTGTGCAGCCGGGTCAGCCAGGGCCGTGCGCGGCAGGCGTCGACCACCCACTGCCGGGCGCCCTCGTCCCGCAGTGCGACGCCGAACTTCGAGGTCTCGGTCGCCGTGGACAGCGCCTCGATGCTGCCCGCGCCGACCTGCGCGTTCACCCGCAGCCCGAGCGGTATGGGGGCACCTCCCATGCCCTTAGGGCCATGGGGGAGGGTGGCGGCCGAGGAGATCAGCGCGTCGATGCGGGCCAGCTCCTGCGGGTTGTCGGCGTTGACCGCGATGCCCAGCGCGAGCGCCTCGCGCAGCTCGGCCGGGGTCTTGGCGGGGGAGTCCAGCACGGTGTGCGAGGGGCGTACCCCGGCGGCCCTGGCCAGCGCCAGTTCGCCGGGGCTCGCGACCTCGGCGCCGATGCCCGCCTCGTGCAGCAGTCGCAGGACGGGGACCAGCGGGGTCGCCTTGACGGCGAAGGCATGCAGTACCGGCGCGTCGGTGACGGCGGCGAACGCGGCCCGCAGCGCGGCGGCGCCCGACCGGATGCCCGCCACGTCCAGCAGCCCGATGATCGGCGCGTCGGGCCCGACCAGGCCGCGCGCCACCGCCGCCGCGACGGCCCGCTCCCGTCGCGCGGCCCGTTCCGTCCCGCCTCCGGTACCGCCCGTGAAGGTCATGACGCCACTCCACCACCTGCCGCGCGGGTCCGCCATGGCGCCATTGACTAGCTATATTCATCCAAGCCAATATGTGAATACATTGATCCAGTGCCGGGCTCGGTGCTGGGCACCGCCGAGGGCAGGAGGCAGGGCATGTCAGGACCGCGACCCGTGCGAGCATCGCGTGGTACGGAACTGAGCGCCCGGGGGTGGCAGCAGGAGGCCGCCCTGCGGATGCTGCAGAACAACCTGGATCCGGAGGTGGCCGAGCATCCGGACAAGCTCGTCGTCTACGGGGGGAC